>NZ_JARUKW010000001.1 GCF_029688845.1 Natronococcus sp. A-GB1
CTGTTACTCTACGTCCTCGCCGCGGCCGTCCTGACCGCCGGCGGGCTCGCCGCGGAGTACGCGAGCCTCCAGCACTTCGGCTCCGGTGAGGCGATGGTCGCTCTCTGGCTCGCCGCGATCGGTGCGATCATGCTCTACGCCGGCGTCTACGGCATCGGCTACCAGAAAGTCTTCGCGTCGATTCGCTCGAGCTAACCCTGCTCTGTCAGTTTCGTCGCCTCGTAAACCAGTTTGACCAGCAACGCGAGCGATCCGACGACGAGGAGCGCGGCGCCGACGAGCGTCGTGAGCGCACCGATCCCCTCGTACACCAGGTGCGAGAATCCCGACGAACTCGCGGTCTCCGACCCTCCTGCCTCGATCATCCACCAGCCGGCGACGACGACCGCGAGGAGTTTCAGCACCTCCCGGTCGAACAGGACTGCGACTGTATCGCGGGCCTCGAGGGAACGCCGGTCACTCGGCCCTCGAGCGTCGGCTTTGGATCGCTCACCCCTCATCCGGTCGCTCCTCGGGCGCGTACTCGCGGTTCGGTAACTCGCGGTGTGACGTCCCGCATCGCCAACCGAGTGCCGACGTACGACGCCGCCGTCAGAAACGCGAAGACGAACGTGAGACCGACCAGACTGCTGATCGCCATACGGGGTACAACAGGGGTCAAACATATAGTGTTTGTTCTACGTTCGGATGGTCGACACGAAGCCGACGGATGTCCGGAAGCTCTCCATCGTTTCGTAGGCCAATGGTGACCGCGAGGGCCGTTGATCCCCGTCGAGCCGAACCTGCAATATCGATTCCTCTTTACCGTCCCGTGCAATTACGTCTGGTATGAGCAGGTTCGGCGAGGTCGACGACCAGTACGACCCCCACGCGCTCGAGCAGCGGGTCTTCGACTACTGGGACGACGTCGACGCCTACGAACAGACGGTCGAGCACCGATCCGACGGCGACTCCTTTTTCTTCGTCGACGGCCCGCCGTACACCTCCGGGTCGGCACACATGGGAACGACCTGGAACAAGTCCCTGAAGGACGTCTACATCCGCTTCCTCCGGATGCAGGGGTACGACGTCACCGACCGCCCCGGCTACGACATGCACGGGCTGCCGATCGAGACCCGGGTCGAGGAGCGGCTCGGCTTCGAGAACAAGAAGGACATCGAGGAGTTCGGCGAGGACGAGTTCATCCGAGAGTGCAAGGAGTACGCCGACGAACAGCTCGAGGGGCTCCAGTCCGATTTCCAGGACTTCGGCGTCTGGATGGACTGGGACGACCCCTACCGAACCGTCGAGCCCGAGTACATGGAGGCCGCCTGGTGGGGGTTCTCGAAGGCCGCAGAGCGCGGTCTCGTCGAGAAGGGCCACCGTTCGATCTCGCAGTGTCCCCGCTGCGAGACCGCCATCGCGAACAACGAGGTCGAGTACGAGGACGTCGAGGATCCCTCGATCTACGTCAAGTTCGATCTGCAGGATCGGGAGGGGTCGGTCGTCGTCTGGACGACGACGCCGTGGACGATTCCGGCGAACACGTTCGTCGCGGTCGACCCCGACCTGACCTACCAAGGCGTCCGCGCCGAGCGCGAGGGCGAGGAGGAGGTCATCTACGTCGCCGAGGACTGCGTCGAGGGCGTGCTGAAGGAGGGCCGCTACGACGACTACGAGGTCCTCGAGACCCTGACGGGCGAGGAGATGGTCGGTTGGGAGTACGAACACCCCCTCGCCGAGGAGGTGCCCGATCACGTCGACGTCGACGACGCCCTCCAGATCTACGATGCGGAGTACGTCGAGGCCGACCGCACCGGGCTCGTCCACTCCGCGCCCGGCCACGGTGAGGAGGACTTCGAGCGCGGTCGCGAACTCGGCCTGCCGATCTTCTGTCCGGTCGCTGGTGACGGCGTCTACACCGACCAGGCCGGCACGTACGAGGGCCAATTCGTCAAGGAGGCCGACGAGGAGATCATCGCCGACCTCGAGGACAACGGGGCGATGCTGTCCTCGGGAACGGTCCACCACAGCTACGGCCACTGCTGGCGCTGCGATACGGGCATCGTCCAGATCGTCACCGACCAGTGGTTCATCACGATCACCGACGTCAAAGACGAACTACTCGACAACATCGAGGACAGCGAGTGGCACCCGCAGTGGGCACGGGACAACCGGTTCCGTGACTTCGTCGAGGAGGCGCCCGACTGGAACGTCTCCCGCCAGCGCTACTGGGGCATCCCCCTCCCCGTCTGGACGCCCGAGGATCGGGACGACGACGAGGACATGATCGTCATCAGCGATCGCGAGGAGCTCGTCGAGCGCGTCGACCAAGAGATCGAGTACGACAGCGTCGACCTCCACAAGGACACCGTCGACGAGCTGACGATCACCGAGGACGGGAAGACGTACACCCGCGTTCCGGACGTCTTCGACGTCTGGCTCGACTCCTCGGTGGCGTCGTGGGGGACGCTGAACTACCCGTCCGACGACAGCCGGTTCGACGAGCTCTGGCCCGCCGACCTCATCCTCGAGGCCCACGATCAGACCCGGGGCTGGTTCTGGTCCCAGCTCGGGATGGGAACTGCGGCGCTTGGTGAAAGTCCCTACCAGGAGGTGCTGATGCACGGCCACGCGCTGATGCCCGACGGCCGCGCGATGAGTAAGTCCAAGGATATCCTGATCGACCCCCACGAGGCGATCGACCGCCACGGCCGGGACGTCATGCGACTCTTCCTGCTGTCGAACAACCCACAGGGAGACGACATGCGCTTCTCCTGGGACGGCATGCAGACGATGGAGGACAACCTCCGAACGCTGTGGAACGTCTTCCGGTTCCCGCTGCCGTACATGCGTCTCGATGGGTTCGATCCCCAGGAGACGACGCTGGACGAGGTCGATACCAACCTCGAGCTGATCGACGAGTGGGTCCTCGCCCGGCTGCAGTCGACGAAAGCCGAGATGACCGAGGCGTTCGAGGACTACCGCCAGGACAAGGCCCTCGAGGCCCTCCTCGAGTTCGTCGTCGAGGACGTCTCCCGCTTCTACGTCCAGGCGGTCCGCGAACGGATGTGGGAGGAAGAGGACAGCGCCTCGAAGGAGGCGGCCTACGCGACGATCTACCGCGTCCTCCGCGAGACGGTCGCCCTGCTCGCCCCCTACGCGCCGTTCGTCAGCGACGAGATCTACGGCACCCTCACCGGCGGGGCCGAGCACGACACCGTCCACATGTGCGACTGGCCCGACGTCGAGGAGTACTGGGTCGACGACCAGCTCGAGGAGGACGTCGCCTTCCTCCGGGCGATCGAGGAGGCCGGCGCCAACGCCCGCCAGCAGGCCGGTCGCAAACTGCGCTGGCCCGTCCCGCGGGTCGTCGTCGCGGCCGACGACGAACGGGTCGCCGAAGCGGTCGAACGCCATACCGACCTGCTCGAGGATCGGCTCAACGCCCGCGAGATCGAACTCGTCTCGGCCGAGAACCGCTGGGAGGAGCTTCGGTACAGCGCCGAAGCGGACATGAGCGAACTCGGCCCGGCCTTCGGCGGTCGCGCCGGGCAGGTAATGAACGCGCTCAACGAGGCCCGAATCGACGAGCCGGATCTCGAGGCCCTCGAGGCGGCCGTCGCGGACGTGCTCGAGGAGGGCGAGTCGATCGAGGAGTCGATGGTCTCCTTTGTCACCGAGACCCCCGACGACATCGCCGGCACCGCATTCTCGCTCGACGGCGACGACCGCGGGGTCGCCTACGTCGACGCCTCGCTGACCGCCGACATCGAGAGCGAGGGGTACGCCCGCGAGGTCATCCGCCGGGTCCAGGAGATGCGCAAGGACCTCGACCTGGACGTCGAGGAGCGGATCGTCCTCGAGGTCGAGATCGACGACGACCGCGTGGCCTCGCTGGTCGAGGACCGCGAGGACCTGATCCGCGAGGAGGTCCGGGCCGACGACCTGCGGACGGTCGAGGACGGCCACCGCAAGGAGTGGGACGTCGACGGTGTCGCGATGGAGATCGCGCTCGAGCCGGTTGCGGCGGCCGAGGCGTCGGACTAGAGCTCCGTCCGCATCTCTTCGACCGGAAGGCGGACGTCGTCGTACTCGACCGTCCGTTCGGTCACAGTCTCGTACCCCTGCGTTCTGTAAAACTCCACGGCGTTCAGCGAGGCCCAGACCCGAACGACCCGACCGCCGCGTCTCGAGCGATCCGCTCGAGTTCGCCGTAGAGGCGGGTCCCGACCCCTGGCCGGCGGCGTCCGGATACACGTACGTTCCGGTTATCTCTCCGTCCACGTCGGTGGCGAAGTACTCGTCTGCGGTTGGCTTCATCCAGCCGAACCCGACGATAGTGTCCTCGGCCTCGGCGACGAGGACGTGCGTCTCGTCGTCCTCGATCGGGTAGAGCTCCGGGTCGACGGCGGCTGCCCACGCCGTCAGCTGACGATCGTCGTACGGCTCCGCCGCGAGCGTTTCGATCGCCGCGCGGGTGATCTCGCAGATCCGATCGACGTCTGCCATGGTCGCCTCGCGAACCGTGACGTCCATACTGGTCGATCGGCGCCACGCGTCTTGTCTCCACTCGTGACCACATCCCGGTCCGCCCGACTCACGGGGTCGGCCGTGATCGCGTCTCGACGCCGACCGGTGGGTGTATTACGACGGCTCGTCTCGCTCCGTAGTGCCCGATTCCTCGGGAGGGTCGGTGCCGCGTTCGCCGCCGTCAGTCGCTCCGACCGGGTGCCTTGTCGCTTCGACCGCCACCGGGGTGATCGTCGCTGGCGCCGTGACCCTGCACGTCGCGTGCGATGTCGCGAAACGTCTCCTGGTCGACGGTGCTGCCGCCAGTGCCCGGCACTGGCTCGCCGCTCTGGCGGTACTCGCGGGCCGACTGGAGGTCGTCCGGGGTCGGCGGCTCCTCGTCGACGATGGCCTCGCGGACGCTCACCGTCTCCTCGTCGTCTTCGCTTTCGCCGCCCACGTAGGGAATTTCGGCGATCGAGTCCCCGTCGTATGCGAGTGCCTCCTCGCGGGAGACCTCTTCGGGCGTCGCCATGTCGATGACGGTCGGTGCGTTCTCGTTCTCGGCGCCGCCGAACTCCCACTCGGTGGCCTGCTCTTCGACCTGCCGGATACCGCCGGGACCGTAGCCGTCGTGGCCGAAGACGAGCGCTGCGACCCCCAGATCTTCGAGATCGCCGTCGAACGCGTCCGCGGGCACCCGAAGGACGATCGTGTTCTCGGGCTCGTAGCCCTCGAGTTCGAGACCCGAAAGCTCCTCGCCGTCTGCGGTTTCGAACGCCGTCCACTCGAAGTTTGCCGCCAGCCAGTAGTGGTAGTCGTCGGCGAACGCGGCGTTGACGCCGTCGCGAGCCTCCGTCGTCCCGCCCTCACCGTCGGGATCGTGGACGTACAGCTGGACGTGCTGGAGCGAGAACCCGTCGTCGCCGCCCCAGGGATTGTCGAACGGCTCGACCATCCGGAACGCGAACGTGTAGGTGTCGTCGTCCTCGTAGAGGTCGACGGTATCGAGATCCAGCGATCCCTCGGGGATCTGGTCAGTCGTCGGGTACTCGTAGTTCCCGGGGCCGTAATCGGTGCCCTCGCCGACCTCGAAGCTGGCGATCCGGTCGCCGCGGAAGACGACGTTTCGCATCCCCGACTCGGCGCTGACGAACGGAACGGTCGCGGGCTCGTCTTCGTCGTAGCCGAGCGCGTCGGCGTTCGTGCTGTCGTCGGGTGTGATCGCGTCGATAACGTTGTGTCGAGTGTCGTCGGCCTCGTCACCGAACTCGGTGTCCTCGAACACCCATTCGCCGCCGTCGGCGGTGACGGGACGGACGCCGCCGGGGCCCTCGCTGTCGAAGCCCAGCAGCAGCGGAGCGAACTCGAGGTCTGCGAACGCGGCGTCGAAGGCGTTCGCGGGCACCTCGAAGACGATCTCGGTTCCATCGGTCGAGACGTCGACGGCCATCCCATCGCCGCCGTCGGCGGGATCGAGCCAGGCGCCCCACTCGCCGGTGCCCATGAGTTCGTGGTGGTAGGGCTGTTCGAAGGTGACGCCGACGCCCTCTCGGTTCGGCTCCGTACTGCCCTGCTCGTCGGGTGCGCCGGGGTCGTGGACGTAGATCTGTGGGAACTGGGTCGAGAAGCCGCCCTCGAGGTCCCAGACGTTCTCCAGGGTTTCGACGTCGAGGGCGAACTCGTAGGTGTCGCCCGCGTCGCGGACCTCGAGGCCGCGGAGATCGAACGAGCCCTCGGCAAAGTCGTCGCTCGTCGGGTACTCGTACCAGCCGGGGCCGTGGTCGTCGCCAGCGACGTCGTCCCACTGAGCTACGAGGTCCGAGACGGCCTCGAAGTCGGGCGTCTCGAGGACGGCGACGGTGTCGACCTCGACGGTCATCGTGCCGTCCCCGCTGCCGGTTTCGATCTCGGCGCCCGAAACGAGGTCGGTACCGTCGACCGTCTCCCGGAGGTCGATCTCGACCGGGTCGGCCTCGTAGTTGATCGCGACGAGGGCCTTTTCGGGGCCGTCGACGTCCGCGAGGTGACTCGCGTCGCGGCCGAAGACGAGCACGTGTGCGCCGCCAGCATCGTACCAGTCGTCGCGGACGTCGGCTTCGGTCTGCAGGACCGTGTGGTCGTGGTAGAGCTCGATCAGCTCCCGGTAGAACTCGAGGTGGTCGGCGTCGAACTCGTCGCCCCAGTTCATGAACGCGCGGCGCATGTCGCCGGGCTGGACGTCGCCGTCGTCGCGGGGGTCGTCCTCGCCGCGGTGGCGCTCGGTCCCATATTTGCTGATCTCGCGTTCCTGCCCGTAGTAGATCGCCGGCACCCCCGGTAGCGTGACGGTTGCGGCCCAGGTGGCTCGCTGGATCTTCGAGGCGTACTCGTCGTCGTCGTAGGCGTCGAGTGCGGCGTCGAGGACGCGCTCTTCGTCGTGGTTCTCGATGCAGTTGTAGAACCGCGACTTCTCGGGGAAGCCGTCGTTCCGTCGGCCCTCGATGGCGCCGAGGAAGCCGCTGGCGTCGCCGTGACCCTGGCCGATCGCGAGGGCGGTGTCGGTGAACGACACCTTGTCGTAGTGCATGTCGAACTCGTTTTCGGCGAAGTCGGCGTCGTTGGGGATCGACTCGTCGAACAAGAGGACGTCGCTGTCGTGGGCGTGGACGACCTCGCGGAACTCCTTCCAGAAGCTGTGGGGAACGCCCCAGGCGATGTCACAGCGAAGCCCGTCGACGCCGATCTCGTCGACCCAGAATTCGGCGAACGCGAGCATGTACTCCCGTACCGCGAGGTTCTCGTAGTTCCAGTTGGGCATCACCATCAGGTCCCAGAAACCCGTCGGGCGCGGCGAGGGCTCGAGGACGGTGCCGTCGTCGAAGTAGCTGTGGCCGTCGGCGATCCGATCGGCCTCGACGCGGTCGAACCAGTCGAAGTACGGCGAGTCCTCGTCCCACTCCGTGACTCGCGGGAAGTCCCACCAGGTGTCCTCGACGTCGCCCTCTTTTTCGGCGATCGTCTCCTGGAACAGCCCGTTGAACCGGCCCGCGTGGTTGATAACGGTGTCAAAGACCACCCTGATATCGCGCTCGTGACAGGCGTCGACGAACTCCCGGTAGGCCTCGAGCGGCGTCTTGTCGTCGGGTGCGAGGTCGGGCGCGACGTCGAAGTAGTCGATCGTGTCGTAGCCGTGGGGTCCGCCGCCGACGATGTGGCCGTCGTTCTGCATCTGTGAACTCACCGAGGGGACGACCGGCGTCAGCCAGACGGCGTCGATCCCCAGCTCTTCGAGGTAGTCGAGTCCCTGAGCACCGAGGTCGTCGTCGCCACGGATCATGACGTCGAAGTTCGTCGCGAAGCGCTCGCCGGCCCACGAGCGGGTGAAGATCTGGTAGATGACGGCGTCGTTCGACCACTCGGGCGGGCGGTTCGGCAGTCCGACCGAGCCGTCGGGGTCGAGTTCGACCGTGTCGAGGACGCTGTAGGCCGCCCCGTCCCAGGCCGCGGCGTGAACCCGGGCCGACTCGTCGCCCAGGGCTCCCGCGTCGACGGTCGCCCCGTGACCGTCGACCTCGATATCGTCTGTTGCCAGCGCGTCCCGGTCGTCCGCGAGGAAGACGACCTCGAGGTCGCCCTCGCTCGCGGACGAATCGGGGGCCAGCTGCGGGTTCGCGTCGAGGAGGAACTGCTCGTCGTCGTACGTGCCCTCGAGTTCGACGCGGGGTTGCGGCCCGTCGGACTCGGGGAAGGCGTGGATCGTTAGCTCGTGGACCTCGCCGGTCTCGTCCTCGAGTTCGAGGGCGTAGGTTCCCGGCGTGTCGGCCTCGAACTCGGCGACGTTGTCGCGTCCCTCGTCGTAGCGATCCTCGTCGTTTTCGTCGCTCGGTGAGGCGAACGTGAGTTCGGCGTCGCTGCCGTCGGGTCGGCTGGCGATCGACCACTCGAAGTCGTCGGCAGCGTAGTTCTCGGGGTCGATATCTGGGCTCGCCCCAGGCGCGAGGTTGTCCCGGTCGCCGAAAACGCCCTCGTCGTGGCCGTCGACCTCGCCGATGAAGATCGGGTTCGTGAGCGTCTCGCCGACCGAGACGAACCGTGGGTGGCCGGGATGTCGCGAGCGCTCGACCGTCGGTGTGAACTCGGTGTCGGGGACGAACTGATCGTCCTCGAGCGCGGTCACGCCCGATCCCGCGACCGAAAGCGCCCCGAAACCGGCGAGGCCGCCGAGCACAGTCCGTCTAGGGAACCCCGACCGACGCGAGGTCATCGCCGCCTCCGGCTGGCGGTTTTCTTCGATCGCGAAGCCGTTTCAGTAACACTAATTCGAGACTGATCCCATGATAATTGATGATGCATCTAAAACGTGATTACATATTACAGCATATATAGATTGGCGTACCCGTCGGACGCTTCCGTGATCGAGGAGGCGACAGCGGGAGCTATCGGCGCTCGAGTCGCGCTTCTCGACCGTCGGTGTCGCAGGCCAACTCCCTGCTCTCCCGTCGTCGCTACCGGGAGTCGAATCCGCAGAGAACTAGAGCTCGGCCGCGACCGACGGGGCAACCGACACCGCGCTGTACTGGCGCTCGATCGTATCGGTGCCGTAGATCGCCTCGACGCCGGCTCTCGAGAGCTTCGTGACGGCGTCGCGGGCGAGCAGCGGATGAACACAGGTGACGAACACCCGGCTGACCCCTCGTTCCCCGAGGACGCCGACCGCCTCGCTCATCGTTGACCCCGTCGCGATGATGTCGTCGGTGACGACCACGTCCCGGTTGGCGACGGCGACGTCGCTCGGGGAGATCTCGACCTCGGTCCCCGAGAGGCGGGTCTTCTCGAAGTAGTCCGTCGCACCCGCCCCGTAGGCATCCCGAACCGTCTCGGCGAGTTCCACTGCACCCGCGTCGGGTGAGAGGAAGACGGGATTCTCGAGATCGGCCGGGAGGGGGTCGGCCAGCCGGTCGGCGGCGTCGATGGCGGTCGCCGAGGGCTCGAAAAAGTCGCAGATCGACTCCTCGTGGGGGTTGACGGTGAGCACGCGATCCGTTCCGGTCGAGACGGCCCGTGCGACGGCCCGCGCCGAGATCGGGTGGCCCGCCTCGAAGGCTTTGTCCTGACGACCGTAGCCCATGTACGGCAATACTGTCACCACCTCGTCTGCGCCGGCCTCCCGGACGGCGTCCTGAAGCTGGAGCACCTCGAGGTGGGCGTCGCTCGAGGTCGTCGAGGCGACAACGACCGCTCGATCGACGTCGCGCTCGGCGACGTCGGGGGCGGCCGCGAGCAGTTCGCCGTCGGGAAACCGATCGTACTCGACGGCGGCGAGCGGTTCCTCGAGTTCGCGGGCGAGGGCCGCGGCGAAGGCCTGGGAGCTGGATCCGCTGACGATCATACTCGTTGCCACAGCACCGCGGGTAAACCCGCTTTCGTTCTCGGCGCCGAAGTCGCCGACGGCCGGGCGGGACGGAAGGGCTACGAACTCGCCGAACGTAGCCCGTGAACGGATGGACTCCGAGACGGCCGCACGGATCGTCGAGGCCGCCCTCGAGACCGAACTGAGATCGAGTCGCCGCCCCGATCCGGGCTCGGTCGCCGACACCCTCGTCCTCGAGCTGGCGGACGATCCCGAAACGGCGGTCTGCAAGCGCGGCGGCGCCAGCGTCTGGACGGGCGACGTGATCGAGCCACTGATCGTCGATCTCGTCGGTGCGGCAACCGAGCTCCCGGTTCCCGAGGTGCTCGCCTCGGGCTCGCTGGCGAACCCGTCCGACGGCGGACCCGAACGGTGGGCCCTCTATGAGTTCCTGACGGGTCGGAACCCCGGTCCTGCGTACTCGGTCCTCGAGCCCGACGTCCGCGGACGGCTCGTTCGAGAGGCCGGCGAGCTACTCGGTCGGCTCCACGCGACGGACTCGCTCGGGTTCGACCGCGTCGGCGGGCTCGCCCGTGAGGGGTCGACGCTTCGGCTGTGCGAACCCGATAGCTGGCACGCGGTGGATTTCGGACCCGCGCTCGAGGCGCTCCTGGTTCCGTCGGCCGGCGACCCGGACCCTCGGCCGGTGCTCACCCACGGCGACTACCAGCCCTCGAACCTCCTAGTCGACGCCTCTGGCTCGATCACGGGCGTCCTCGATTGGGGAAACGCCCACGTCACTCGCGCCGAGTACGCGCTGGCCCGCGCCGAGGCCAGGTTCGTCGACGTCCACGCGCGGGAACTCGATCGGCAGGAGCGTGCTCGGCTCCGAACGACGTTCCGGTCCGGATACGCGCTCGAGGGGGATCTCGAGTCGGACGCGGCGCGTCGACTCCGAACGTACAAACTGCTCTGGCTCGCGCAGTCGGCGGCGAACTACGGGCGGATCGCCCGCGACGCTCGCGGTCGCCGACAGCTATGGCGCCAGTGCCGGCGGCTGCTCAAGCGGTAGTCCTGTCGGCGGATTTATCCGGCGTTTGACCCAAGAGGAGGTATGAACGACCGACGGGCCGACGAGGGATCGCTCGAGCAGACCGAGGCGGATCGGTCGGCGCGGGCCGACGAGTCGGCGAGCGAGCGACGCGAACGGCGCGACTCCGGGGGTCGAGAGGCTCCATCGAGTCAGCCGCCGGATCCCGACCGGAACGGGGCGGAACCGGGCCCGGGAACGGATCCGAACCGTAGCTGGGCGAGCCTCGCGTTCGCGCTGGCGCTGGTCTCGTTCGTGACGGCAGGGGCGACGGCCGCGGTCCACGACCTCACCACGGCCGCGGCGGGCGCTGCCGTGCTCGCGCTCGCGTTCGCCGCCCTCGGCGCGGCCGCGCTGACCGAGGGCTCCGGCGTGGCCGCGTCGCTCGCGGCGGGGTGGGCTGAACACCGCCTCTACGTCTGGTTCGCCACGGCGCTGTTCGGCGGCGGCGTCGTCCTCGGGGCCGCGCTCGTCGCCGCGGGGATCGACCTCACGGAACTGTTCCTCGAGCTCCTGAGTGAGGAACTCGGCGACGAGGAACTCGCCAACGGCGACCCCGCCGCCGGCGGCGGGATCGAGCTCTCGGCGACCTTCTTCCTCGTCCAGAACACGCCGCCGTTCCTGGCGGCGATCTTCGGTGCGCTCACGCTTGGACTGGTGACGACGGTCATCATGGTCTTTAACGGGATCATCGTCGGCAACATCGCAGTCGTCACCGGGCTCGAGGTCGGATTCGGTCCGATCGTCGCCCTGCTCGCCCCCCACGGGATCTTCGAGCTTCCGGCACTGTTCATCGCCGCGGGTGTCGGCTTCCGGTTCCTCCATCGGGCCGGCCAGCGGCTTCTCGGCTCGCGCGAATCGCTGTTCACGAAAGCGTACGTCTTCCGGACGACCCTGCTCGTCGTCTTCGGCTGGCTGTTGCTCGCGCTCGCGGCGTTCGTCGAGGCTTACCTGACGATCGTGATCGCGGAGGCGCTGTTCCCGGGGCTGGCCGAACCGTAGTAGATCCGAGCACGGTTTCAGTATTCAGAAACTCGCGTTCCGTACAAGTGAAGCTGATACCGCTGCGGTGCGGTTCAAGCGCAGCACCCGCGAGCGACTATCGGGAGCGAGCGGCTTTTTAGCGTAGATTTTTGCGCGAGTGGTTCCGCGCGAAACGCGGAATCCCGATGCGGAAAAAGGGACGTGGGCAGTTCGCGATAACGGATCCGGATCGACGCCCAGCTGGTTACACTCGAGACCGTTTCTCTGCCGTGCCGAACGAGAAAGCCACGTTCCGAAGTCGAACAATCGAAAAACGATCGCAAAAGAGGCGACGCTCAGAGCTTGGAGACGTCGACGTCGAACGTCCCGTCGTCGTTCTCCTCGATGGCGCCCTTCTCCCGCAGCTCGTCGTAGCTGTCGTCGGTCACGAGCAGGCGCTCGGAGACCGTCTCGCAGTCCTCGTCGGACTGCTGCTCGCGGGTCGTGTCCTCCGTTTCGCTCTGTGAGGTGCGCGTGTCGCTGTCTCGGTCGCTGTCGTTCCGGGTCGTCTCGCGCGTGTCGAGGTCGCTGTCGGCCTCGCTTTCGTCACGCTCGCTCTCCTCGGCGCTGTCGCGCTCGCGCTCGCTCAGATCGCGCTCGCTCGAGTCGTGGGCGCTGTCCCGGTCGCTCGCCTCGTCGCTCGCGGACTCGGACTGGTAGCGCTCGTCGGTGCCGGTGTCGCTCTCGCTGTCGGCCTCGCGCTCGGAGGCGGTCTCCTCGCTGCGGTCGCGGTCGCTCTCCTCGAGTTCGTCGGTGGCAGTGCTGCCGTCGCGCTCGGATTCGCTGCTCGAGCTGGCGCGCTCGCGCTCGTCGGACTCGCTGGCGTCGCGCTCGACCTCGCTGTCTGCCGTCTCGAGGTCGCGCTCGGCGGAGTCGTTGTCGGTCTCGCTCACGCTGCGATCGCTCTCGTCGCTGCCGGAGGCAGCGCGATCGCGCTCGGACTCGCCCTCGCTTTCGTCGCGTTCGCTCATGTCGCGGTCGCTCTCGGCACCCTGGTCGCTGGACTCGCTGCGTTCGGCGTCCCGTTCGGTGCCCGACTCAGCCTCCCGTTCGGACTCGCTCTCGCGGTCGTCGCTCGCGGTTTCATCGCGCTCGCTCTCGTCGGACGCACGTTCTGCCGAGTCGCGCTCGCTCTCGCTGAGGGCCGACTCGGCCTCCTCGCGGTCGATCTTGTCGCGGACCGTGCGGTCGCCGACGTCCTCGCTCTCGACGCTGTCGAAGCGCTCGCGGTCGCCGTCGTCGATCCGATCGCGCTCGTCGGTTTCGGCGCTGCTCTCGGTTTCGTCGCGCTCCTGGGATTCGCTCTCGCTCGAGTCGCTCTCACTGGCGTCGCGCTCAGCGTCGCTCTCGGCCGATGCGCTCTCGCTTGCGTCGCGCTCGCTCTCCGCGCGGTCGCTCGAGTCCGACGCCCGCTCGGCCCCGCTCTCGCTCGAGTCGCTCCGTTCGGACTCGCTCTCCTCGAGATCGGCCCGGTCGGCGTCGACCTCGCTCTCACTTGCGTCGCGTTCGGACTCGGACGACTCGCTGTCGCTCGCACCCTCGCGTTCGTCGTGATCGCTCCGGGTCGTCTCGTCCTCGTCGTACGTGCTGTCCCCGTCGCGGCTGTCGTGTTCGCTGTGGGTGCTGTCGCTCTCGCGCTCGCCCTCGCTGGCGTCGCTCGCGTCGCGCTCGTGCTCGCGGTCGTCCCGCTCGTTCTCGACGTCGGTGTCGTCGACCGTCCTCTCGGAGCGGTCGCTGTCGCTCTCATCAAGGGTGCTGGCGTCGCGCTCGCTTGCACTGTCGCGCTGTTCGTCGCGGTCGTTCAACTCGGAATCGATCCGTTCGTCCTCGCTGGCGCTGTCACTGGCGCTGGCGCGGTCGCTGCGCTCGCTCTCGGAGAGATCCGTGTCGCTGGCGCTGTCACTGGCGCTGTCGCGTTCGCTCAAGTCGCGCTCGCTCTCGCTCTCGCTATGATCGAGATTCCCACGCTCCCGGTCGCTCTGGCTCTCGCTCTCCCGTTCGTCGAAGTCCGTCTCGGTGGCGATTTGTTCGTCCGTCTGTTCGCTCACGTCGCATCGTTCGTCGTCCAGCGTGTAGACGACGACGTGGTCGTCGGGACCGACGACGCTGCCGGCGCCGATGGCGCCGGCGAGCACGATGAGCCCGATGGCCGTGAGTACGCTGAGTTCCTGAATCATGTTCCTGTTCGTCGCCTCGTCTGATAGGCTGCGCTGTCGAGCAGCTCACCACCATCTCCGCCCGGCACGCTCAAGAACGGGCGGCGAAGCTTCGGGAAGAACGGGGACGATCTGCGGTTCTTGACGCGGATCGGCGTCGTCGATACCGGACGACGGCCGCGCCGGTCCGAACGAACGTGGCCTCTGTCGAAGGATCCGCCCGGATCTTCCTCCACGGTTCATGTTGGTCCGAGAAGTGATCGTTCGTATCGAACGGCGATGACGAAACGATGCCCCTACTGCGGCGAGTCGGTTGCCGACGAGAAGTACGTCTCACACCTCGAGCGGGCCCACGACGGCGACCTCGAGGGTCTGGACCGCCGGCTCGTCGACGAACACGGCTGGACCGCGTCCAGGAACGTCAAGCCGTACGTCCTCGGCGTCGCCGTCGTCGTCCTGTTCGTCGTCGCGTACCTGGCGATCTTCCTGATGCCTGCACCGGTCGAAACCGCGGCGGTCCAGCAACCCGATGCGGACAGCCCGACTCACATCCACGGCGATATCCTCCTCGAGTACGACGGGACGGTCGTCGACTTCGACGATCCGCAGTACATCGAGCGGGACGGCTGCTTCCACTTCCACGACTACGACAACGCCGAGGTCTGGCACGTCCACTGCGAGGGCGTCACCCTCGAGTACGCCATGGCGACGCTCGGGATGGACCTCACCGAGGACTCCCTCGTCGTCGACGGCGAGGCGTACGACGAGGACGACGCCGGGACGACCGTCTCGGTGACCGTAAACGGCGATCCCGTCGATCCGGAGCGGTACGTCCTCGAGGACGGTGACGACGTTCGCATCGTCGCCGAAACGGATCGGAGGGCGGATTCGTGACGACAGCGCCGACCGTTCACAGTCAGGGAACGTCCAGTCGAATCACTCAGAGAAGCCAGAGTGTGTGGAAAAAGTGTCTATTAGTGTATATTTATGCACTGCGACGGCATTCTAGAGACATATGACGCCACACGTTCCCTCGGCCATCGACGATCCGCTCTTCAGGGACGTCGTGGAGACCGGCGCCGACGGACTCGTCGTTCTCGATACCGACGGCACGATCGTCTTCGCCAGTTCGCACGTGCCCGAACTGCTCGGCTACGGCGCCGAGGAACTCCTTGAGGGATCGATCGATCACCTCTTTCCGGAGGACGATTCGAGCCCGCTCGAACGGATTCTCGAGCGGGCGCCGGTAGCCGACGCCGACCAGGCACGCGACCGGATCGACTGCGAACTCGCCCATAGCAGCGGGCGCTCGATCCCCGTAGAGCTGGCCGCGGCGACGGTCGACATCGACGGGGAGCGCTACCGCACGGTCGTCGTTCGGACGGACCCCGAACGGACTCCGAACCGGCGACCGAGCCGCGACCGCCCGCCGACGAGGATCGAGATCGACGGCCGCCGTTCGGACTCCGGGGCCGAAGCGCGAACCGAACGCGACGTCGACGAGAGTCGGTTCGAGGCGCTCTACGACGCGAGCCGGAAGCTCCACGCAGCCGAGACGAGAGGTGACGTCGGACGGATCGCGGTCGAACTCATCCAGACGGTGCTCGGCCGATCCTACGCCGCGGTGTGGCGGTTCGACGCAGACGGCGAGGTACTCGAGCCCCTGGCCGCCAGCAGATCGGTTCGCTCGTCCGCCGTCGACGACGGCGCCGCGACCGACATCGCGCCGATCCCGTCAGGGACGGTCGAGATGGAGGTCTTCCGCGAGGGAGACGCCAGACTCGTCGAGACGTACCACGCCGTCGACCGGTCGGCGCATCCGGAGATCGGGCTCGAGGAGCGACTCGTCGTGCCGCTGGGCGAGACCGGACTTCTGACCGTTGGCTCGACCAACGGCGAAACGATCGACGACTCGCTACGGAACCTGATCGGAATTCTGGCTTCGACGATCCAGGCCGCGTTCGACCGCCTCGACGCCGAGGACGCGATCCGACACCGATCGGCAGCGATGGAGTCGGCGATGGACGGGATGGCGATCTCGGACGAATCCGGCGAGCTTCGGTACACGAACCGCGCGCTCGCCGACCTGCACGGCTACGACGTCGACGAACTCGTCGGCTCGTCGTGGCAGATCCTCTTTCCGGACGAGGAGGTCGATCGACTCGAGCGGGACGCCATTCCCGCTGTACTGGAGGTGGGTTACTGGCGCGGCGAGGCGGTGGGGCGGCGGTCGGATGGCACCCACTTCTACCAGGAACACTCCCTCACCGCGCTCGAGGACGGGATCGTCTGCGTCGTGCGCGACGTCACCGACCGGAAGTCCTGGGAGCAGCGACTCGAGGCGCTCAACGTCGTCGCCCGCGAGCTGATGTGTGCCGAGACCGCGACGGACATCGCTCGAACCGGCGCCGAGGCCGTCGAGACCGTCCTCGAGTTCGAGATCGCCTGCGTCCGATTGTTCGAGCCGGAGACAAACCAACTCGAGTGCGTTGCGATGACCGACGGGGCCAGGGAGCTCCTGGAGATGCGAACCGCCTACGATCTCGAGGCGACGCTGGCCGGGCGCGCGTTCAGAAACCGGGAGCCGGTACGGAACGCAATCGTCGAGCAGGAACGGACCGATCCGGAGCTGTTCGAACACTCGAGCATCCACGTTCCGATCGGAGCCCACGGCGTTCTTACGGTGCTCGCACGGGAGGACGAGAGTCTCGACGGCAGCGACCTGCATCTCACGGAGATGCTGGCGATGGGCATCGGCGCGGCGCTGACCCGGGCCGAGCGGACCCAGCTCCTGCGCACCCAGGAGAGAGAACTCCGCCAGCAGCGCGATGAACTCGAGACGCTGAACCGGATCAACGCCGTCAACAACGACCTCGTCACCGGACTGGTGGCGGCGACGACTCGCGAGGAACTCGACCGAATGATCTGCGAGCAGCTGGTCGCGTCGGATCTCTACCGAAGCGCCTGGATCGGCCGCGTCGAGGGCGTCGACGATCGGATCGGATCGCCCGTCGCCGCCGGCGTTGAGGACGGTTACCTCGAGACCGTGACGAAAAGCCGACTCGGATCGATCGCCGGCGGTACCGTCGAGCGAGCGGTCGGGACTGGTGACGTCCACATCGTCCGACAGTACCAGATCACGGAGAGCCACGAGGCGGACGACGAGCCCATCAGGGACGTCGAGGCGATCGCCGCGGTCCCGCTACTGTACGGCGACCAGACCGTCGGTGTGCTCGTCCTCAACAGCGTTCGCGACGACGTCTTCACCGAGGACGCCATCGCGGGGTTCGAGTCGCTCGGCAGGATCGTCGGCTTCGCCAAGAACGCCCTCAAGAGCCGGGAGCTGCTGCTGGCCGACTCCATCGTCGAACTCGAGTTCTCGCTTCGCGACCGGGCCGTCTTCTACGTCCGGCTCACGGCCGAGTACGACTGTCGCTGCGAGTTCCGGCGCTCGATCCCCCTCGAGAACGGTCGCGTAATGCTCTACCACCAGGTTTCGGGAGTCGAGCCGGCGACCGTCCTCGAGGCCGCCGAGGCGGCGGCCGAGATCGAAAGCGCCCGCGCGGTCTCGGAGCGCCACGACGGGTTCGTCCTCCAGACGGTCACCGAGAACTCGATGATTCAGCTCGCCCTCGAGTCCGGGACCGCGGTCCGCTCGGCGGCCGCCGAGGACGGCGAGGGGACGGTCGTCATCGAAGCCCCCCAGAGCGCCGACGTCCGCGACGTCGTCGCGACGTTCGACGGCGAGTTCGACGACCTCGAGCTCGTCGCCAAACGCGAACGCGAGCGCTCGGTGACGACCGCCGACACCTTCCGAGAGTCCGTCGGCGATCAGCTGACCGACAAGCAACGCGCGGCCCTCGAGTCGGCGTACTTTGCCGGCTACTACGACTGGCCCCGGAAGATCACGGCCGAGGAGCTAGCCGACTCGATCGGGATCTCCTCCTCGACACTCCACCAGCACCTCCGTCGCGGCAACTGGTGTCTGCTGTCGGCGTTTTTCGCCACCGGCGAGGACGACTCAGATGTGGAGGTGCCTCGCTCGAGGTGAGCGATCGTCCAAGGATTCCTCACGAATTGATCCTCAAAACCCAGCACGACCGGAACGCTTGGCGTTCCAGTCAACCCAGACATCTCGAAGAAATGTGTTGGACGCCGAAGCCAGGACTCGAACGGGTGCAAGACGGTCGGCCTCACTCCGTTCGGCCGCGTGCGACTCGCGTGCTCGAGTCCTGTTTGTTTCGCTGATTTTCTCGCTGGATACGCTCGGAGCTACCGCTCCTCGCGTGTGATTGCTCGAAAATCAGCGCCGAAGCCAGGACTCGAACCTGGGACAACCTCGTTAACAGCGAGGTGCTCTACCATCTGAGCTACTTCGGCTCATCATCTGGTAATCGGGTAGGTTTGATAGGGCTTTCGTTTTTCCCTCCTCGAGTTCGACACGCTTTCACGCGGCGCTGCAGTACTCCGACGCAATGAGCGAGGACGAGGCCGACCGCGACGGCGGGCCGGACGGGACGAACGATGATTTCGAGTCGGTGCTGTCCCGAGTCCGAGATCGGATCGATCCAGACGCCGACGAACGAGCGCGGCTGCGCGCGGTCGCGGAGACGCTCACCGAGCGAGCCGAGGACGCGGCAACCGACCTGGCTCCCGGCGCGGACGTCCTGCAGGTCGGCTCGTCGGCACGGGGGACCTGGATCAGCGGCGACCGAGACATCGACGTCTTCGTCCGCTTTCCGCCGGAACTCGACCGCGAGACGCTCGAGGAGTACGGCCTCGAGGTCGGCCACGGGACGGTGCCCGACGGCCACGAGGAGTACGCCGAACACCCCTACGTCAAGGGCAAGGTCGAGGGGTTCGACGTCGACGTCGTCCCCTGCTTTCGTCTCGGATCGGCGACCGAAATCCGCTCGGCCGTCGACCGAACCCCGTTTCACAACCGCTACCTCGAGGAGCGTCTCGACGAGGAGCTGGCGGCCGACGTGCGCCTCGCTAAGCAGTTCCTGAAGGGGATCGGCGCCTACGGGAGCGACCTTCGGACCAGCGGATTCAGCGGCTACCTCACCGAGTTGCTCGTCGTCGAGTATGGCGGCTTTCGATCGCTGCTCGAGGCCGCAGCCGACTGGCAGCCGCCGGTCGAACTCGATCCCGAAGGTCACGGACGAGCGTCGTTTTCGGACCCGCTGATCGTTATCGACCCGACCGACCCCGAGCGCAACGTCGCCGCCGTCTGTGCCGCCGAAAACGTCGCCCGGCTCCAGCACTACGCCCGCGAGTTCCTCGCCGCACCCGCGACCAGCTTCTTCGAACCCCGCGAGCCCGAGCCGCTGACGGCCGCGGCGCTTCGCGACCGACTCGCAGATCGGGAGGCGACCGCCGTGGCGGTCCGATTTGAGGCCCCCGACCTCGTCGACGATCAGCTCTACCCACAGCTCAGAAAGTCCCTCGAGGGGATCGTCGGCGGACTCGACGACCGCGGGTTCGACGTCCTCAGAGCCCAAACATTCGCCGACGAGACGGCCGTCGTCTTCGCGGAACTGGCCGTCGCAGAACGGCCGGCTATCGAGCGCCACCTCGGGCCGCCGGTTCACGTTCGCGACCACGCCGAGGGGTTCTACGACGCCTACGCCGACGATCCGGACGTCTACGGTCCGTTCATCGACGGCGACCGCTACGTCGCGGAGCGAAAACGAGACTGGACGACCGCCCGAGGGTACCTCGAGAGCGACCGCCTGTTCGACGTCGGGCTCGGCGCGCACGTCGAGACGGCCCTCGAGGAGGGGTACGACGTGCTCGTCGGGGACGAGACGGCAGCGCTGCTCCCCGAGTTCGACCGCCAGCTGGGTGCGTACTTCGATCCGCGACCCTGAGAAATCCCTCCGCTCGAGCGCTCAGTCCAACTCGAGGTCGAGGTCGTGTGCGCCGGCGACCTCCTCGAGCAGTTCCACCGCGTCGGGGCTGCAGTCGTCGTCGGGTTCGATCGGCTCCCGCCCGTCGAACGTCTCGTGGACGAGCGCGACGCTGTCGGCGAGCACGTCGAGGCCGTACCCACCCTCGAGGACGAACGCCAGTGCCGCGTCGGTCCGGTCGGCGACGCTCCGGAACCGACCGGTCAACAAGGCGTAGGCCTCCGTCGAGAGCCTGATCCGCGAGATCGGGTCGTGGCGGTGGGCGTCGAAGCCGGCGCTGATCAACAGGAGGTCCGGATCGTACGCCTCGAGCGCGCTCGAGACGGGGCCCTCGACCGCCTCGAGGTAGTCGCGGTCGTCCGTGCCCGCGGGCATCGGGACGTTCATCGTCGCTCCCTCGCCGTCGCCCTTGCCCGTCTCCTCGATCTGCCCGGTACCGGGGTAGAGCCCCTCCTCGTGGATGGAGGCGAAGAAGATGTCCCCGCGGTCGTAGAAGATATCTTGCGTGCCGTTGCCGTGGTGGACGTCCCAGTCGACAATCGCGATTCGATCGACGTCCCGTGTGTCGAGGGCGTGCTGGGCGGCGACGGCGACGTTGTTGGCGAAACAGAAGCCCATCGCGTCCTCGTAGACGGCGTGGTGACCCGGTGGCCGGCCGATGGAAAACGGCGTCTTTCTGCCGTCGGCGCCGTCCAGGGCCGCCTCCGCTGCCCAACAGGCCTGCCCGGCGCTGTACCTGACCGCCTCCCAGGTCTCCTCGACGGCGGTGGTGTCGGGGTCCCAGTTCCCTCCGCCGTCGGCACAGAACTCCCTGACCGACTCGAGGTAGTCGCGGTCGTGGACCCCCTCCATAACGTCGATATCGACGGGGTCGGCCTCGACGTACTCGACGCCGTGCTTACGCTTCAGTCGTTCGCGGATCGCCCGCAGCCGGTCCGGCGACTCGGGGTGGCGCGCGCCGGGATCGTGTGCGAGACAGACCTCGCTGTAGCCAAACTGCATCTCACTCGAACAGCGAGAAGTACGTCTCGATGTCGTCGTCGGTGATCGTTCGCCGGTCGGCGTGGCGAGCGAGAACCGCCGCGGCCTGGGCGACGTTGTCGGCGTAGTCCTCGAGGATGTCCGCCAGCGCGATCCGGGCGTCCATCGAGACCCGGTACCGGGAGTCGATCTCGAGGCGCGCGATGCGGTCGACGGGTGCGACCGGCAGCTCGAGGTCGTCCTTGTCGACGACGGTTTCGACCTCGAAATCCTGGGCCATCAGCGTCTTGCGCCCCTCGGCGTTCGCCCGCTCGGCGGCCTCGGTCGCGAGCTCGCTCCCGCGCTCCTGGATGCGCTTTGCGAGCTCCTCCGATGCGTCGGCACTCACCCGCAGTTCACCCGCGTTCCGCCGGATGATCGTATCGACCGGCGCGAACGGGAGTTCGACGTTCATATCATGATAGCCGGAGTTAACTCCCTTAACGCTTTTCCTCACGATTCGGCGTTTTTCGCCGCCTCAGAACACGTCACTCGCCTCGAGCCGACCGTCACGAACGACACCGCGAGCGGTGATCTCCTCGCCGAGCCCGACGGTGGCCTCGGTGGTGACGCTCATCGTCGTCTCGCCGTCGTCGAGGACGACCGGGTCACCGGCCTGGACGACGACGCCGGTGAACTCGATCTCCTCGCCGGGTTCGGGCTTGTCCGGGTCGGCGTCGCCACCGTCGCCGACCGATGCTTCGTCCGCCGCAGTCGACGATCCCTCACTGTCCGCCGCAAACGACGACAGGCCCGCGTTCCCGTCGCTGTCCGCCCCGTCGTCGTTCGCTTCTGCGCTCGAGCCGGCCTCCGAGTCCAGCACCGTCACCGTCGACTGCCAGCCCGCGCTCGCCTCGAGGTCGTCCTGCCAGCCGTCCTGGATCTCGACGTCGGCCAGCGCGACCTCGTCGCCCGGTCCGAGATCGATGTCTGCCTTCTCGCCCCAGAGTGCGACCCGGATGTCGCCGGTCGCGTCCTGAACGCGGATATTGCGGACCTGTCCCTCCGAGCCGTCGTCCCGGTCGAACGTCCGCTTGGGGTCCGCCGATCGAACGACGCCAGCGATGTCGACCGTCTTGCCGATCTCGACGCCCTCGATCGGTACGTTCTCGGGAACGTACTCGACGTCGGCGTCGACGGCCTCGAGCGCGCCGCGGTTGCCGACGTGAAGCTCGAGCGAGCCGTCTCGCTCGCGGACGTAGCCGTCGACGACCTCGAGGGTGTCGCCGGCCTCGAACTCGGTTACCTGCTCGGCGCGCTCGTCCCACATCGTCACTCGGATTCGACCGGTCGAGTCGCCGACGACGAGGTTCGCGACCTTCCCCTCGGAGCCGTCGTCGCGGTCGAACGTTCGCACGCTGTCGGTGTCGAGGACGACGCCGACGAGATTTACGCTCGAGAGCCCGAGCGACAGCGCCTCGACGGTGTGAACGTCGGATACCTGGACGTCGATCTCGGTGTCGGGGTCGGGCTCGACTTCGTCGACGCTGACCTCGACGCCCGAAAAGCCCTCCTTGGGCCGCCCCTTGATCCGTAACACCTGGCCCTCCTCGAGCTCCTCGAGGGTCGCCTCGGCGTGTTCGTCCCAGAACGCCGCCCGGATCGAGCCCGTCTCGTCGGCGACCTCGACGTTGACGACGCGGCCGTCCTCGTCCTCGCCGTCGCGCTCGAAGGTGCGCATCTCGCCGATGTCGATCACCTTCGCGACGAACTTGGCCTCCTCCATCCCGGGTTCGACGTCGGCGACGCCGCCGACCTCGCTCTCGCCGATCTCGTGGGCGATGAGCATCGCCGCCGTCTCCTCGTCGGCGAGCCCGCCCATCTGCTCGACTTTCTCCTCGACGGCCTCGCGAAACTCCTCGAGAGAAACGTCCGCCTCGAGGTCCTCGTACACGCCCTCGATGTCGCTCATTCTATGTTCGTTCATGAGTAGCCCGCGCATAAGAATTGCTCATTCGACGGCTTCGGGAGCGAATGACGAACACGGCAGGGCGGGGCGGCGACGGTAACTCGAAGCTGGTTCGACGGTCGGAGTGCATACGATCGTTGGCCGCCCCTTCCGGGATAAACGTACGCGGTTCGCGTGACACTCCCTCCCGAAATCGGCGGCCAGCGGCCGAATGCTTTCGAAAGGGCTTTAATGTCGACGGCGGTACGTAGAGATGAGTCCTGATAGGGTAGTGGACTATCCTCTTGGCTTGCGGAGCCAGGGACCGGAGTTCAAATCTCCGTCAGGACGTTTCTCTTCAGCACAACGCTGCGAGCGTAGCGAGCAGTGCGTGCTGAAGGAAACTCTAACGAGGAGATTTGAGCAGGAAAGTCGCAGCGGCCGAGCGAAGCGAGGCCGAACGTCTTTCCGAGTTCAAATCTCCGGAGCGTTTCCGACGCTCCGTGCCCAACGCTCGTTTCACTCGCGTTGGACTCCGTCAAGGACGCTCACTTATCGCGGACGCTTCACGTTGTTCAGCACTCGCTCTTGTGTTCGGTCCTGACGTGCCTCACGCTCACTCCGTTCGCGTGAGACTCCGTCAGGACGCGGTCTATTGAAAGTCCTCGAGCGCTCGCTCCGATTACCCGACGGTACGAGAAACGACTTGAACCCACTCGGCAGTGATCCGCCGACACCCCGCCCGGGCACAAAGCTCATTCCGGGACGGTGGCGAGTCGAACCGAATGCGATCCAGACGCGACGTCCTGCTGGGGACCGGAGCTGCCGGTACCGCGGCGCTTGCGGGCTGTCTCGGGAGCACCGATGCCGAGCCCGGTAGCGACGACGACTACACGTGGTCGACGCCTGGCGCCGACATCGGGAACTCGAGGACTGTCGCCGACGGCGCGGCGCCCCGCGAGGAGCCCTCGCTCGAGTGGGGCCTCGAGTTCGACTCGGCGTTCGTCACGGCCGAGCCGATCGTGACCGACGATACCGTGCTGGTCACGACGGGGACCGATGTCGTCGCCGTCGACTGCGAGACGGGCGAGCGACGGTGGTCGATCGACCCCGACAACGACGCCTACACGTACAACGGCGCGCCGACCGTCGTCGGCGACAGGGCTTACCTCCAGGAGGTGGACACGCTGACCGCCCGCGACCTCGAGACGGGCGAGATAGAATGGAGCCACGAGTTCGACTCTACGATCGGCACCGGGTCGGTGACGGTTTCGGAGACGGACGACGGACGAATCTACGCCGCCGCCGGCGACGCCGTCCACGCGCTCGAGGCCGGAACCGGCGACCACCTGTGGGAGCAGGAACTGCTCGGGGTCCCGCGGTACGCCATCGCGAAGTACGCCGACTCCCTGTACGTGGCAACGCGAGGCGGCGAGCTGTACGACGTCGATCGGTGGGGGACCGTCGAGTGGCGGCGAACGATCGAAGCTGGAATCGCGAGCGCACCGGTCGTGCTCACCTCGGAGGACCGCCGCACCGGACACGGCGTCGCCGTCGCCGGCAACGGCGGCACGATTACGTACTTCGATATCGGCGGGAACCGGGAGTGGGAGACCGAACTCGGCGGCTCCGGGACCGACGGGCTCGCGATCGGTCACCGAACGCTGCTGGCGCGGTCGGGGTCGACGCTGTACGCGCTCGACGCGAACGAGGGCGGCGAGCGGTGGCGCGTTTCCCTCGAGCGGGGCGGCTCCGGTCCGCCGATCGTCGTCGGCGACACGGTCTACGTCGGGGACGACCGCCTCCGCGCGATCGACATCGACGGCGGGGTCGGAATTCGCTCGTTCCGGGTCGGCGAACGGCGGTTCGAACGCGAGACCGACGGCGACGTCGGCTTCGTCACCGCGGCCGACGGGAAGCTGTTCGCGACCACCGACGCCGGCTGGGAGGGCGACGGCTCGGCGAAACTGCTGGTCCTCTCGTGAGGTCGCTCGTCCCGGAGCGTGCCTGCACGGAACGTACCCGCATTCGCCGCGAAGCCTCGCTCGAGTTCTAACGACGAGCTACTCATGAGCGACCGACACTTGAGAGCCGACGACAGCAGGGGAGACGAAGAAGAGTCGGCGCCCGTCAGCCGACGGCAGCTTCTCGGCGCCACGGCGGGCACGGCTGCGGGAGCAACGGGCCTTGGCGCCGCGTCGAGGTCGGCTTCGGCGAGCGAACTTACGGGCTGTGACGACTGGCTCGAGGCGCCCGCTGACTACCCGGAGATCGACCTCACCGACGCGGAGCCGACGGCCGAGAACCTCGAGAGGATCGATGACGAGTTCGTCGTCTTCGTCCACGGCTGGCTCGGCCTCGAGACCAGCACGGACCAGGCTAACACCCTCCGGGAGGCCCTCGAGCAAAACGGCTCCGACCGACCCGTCGTCGCGGCGTCGTGGGAGGCCGACAGCCGCAACTACTGGCGCGCCGAGAACACCACCGAGACGGCCGGCGAGCGCCTCGCCGCCTGGCTCGAGGACGAGGCCGACGACGCGACGGTCCACCTGGTCGGCCACTCGCTGGGCGGTCGCGCGTGTCTCGAGACGCTGGCCGCCCTCGAGAGCCGCGTCGAGACCGTCTCGCTGCTCGGCACCGCAGCCGACGACGATGCGATCTGTACGGCCGGCGCGTACGGCCCCGGGATCGAACGCGGGGCCGATGCGGTGTACAACTACCACTCCGAGAACGACACCAGCGTCTGTTACGGCTACGACGTCCAGTCGTTCTCGAGCGGGCTGGGCTGTGCCGGCAGCGACTGCGGCGGCGGCTGGTTCCGCAGCGGGAGCTCATGTCCCGAGAACTACGTCGACGTGGACGTCACCGACGAGGTCGGCGACCACTGCGCCTACGCGAAACCCGACGTCGGCTGTGCGGACCTGATCGCCGACACGCTCGAGTGAGGGCTCGGTGGAGCCGGAGCTGAGACCTGATCGGCCGGATCGACGGGCCGGAGAACCCACGGACGGGCTTGAGGGAACCGGGCACTCCACATACGGTGGCGCGCGCTGTCAGCCGTCCGAACGTCAGTGAGGGCGGTCGACGACATTGTGCGAGGTCTTCGCGAGGAAACGAGCGAAGGCTTGGAAGACGCGCTGCGTCTTCCTGTGGATGAACGAGGGAGCGACGTGACCGGGTGAATCGGTTGGGGAGGGCGTGGCCACCACCTGTATTCGCGCGAGCAGAATACGCTTCCGGAGTAAACACCCGAAAGCCTCCGACCCTCGAGGGCTGGGGCTCGCTTCGCGTCTCTCGAGGGATTTCCTCGCTGTGTTCGGTCCAGTGTGTGCCTCTCCTTACTCCTCGAGCGTCGGGAGTTCGCCGGTCCGTTCCTTGCGGATCAGATCGCGGACGAACAGCCGGATCTGGCGCTCGAGTTCGTCCCGATCCTCGTAGGCGTAAATACGGGCCTCCCAGCGGTCCCGAACGGCCGCGATCATCGCGCTTCGAACGCCCGACTCGTGGACGAACGCGACCCGTTCGCGGTGGTGGGCCGAGGTTTCGCCGTCGAACAGCGCCTCGAGTACGGAGCCGACCTCGATTCCGACACCGAGGTTGTCGCCGACGGCGGGAACGACGTAGACGACCGCGTTGCTCGCCTCCGCGAAGGCGATGCTCTGACTGGCTGCGTCGAGTTCCTCGAGCGCCACGTCGATATCGATCGCCAGGAACGCGTTGACGCCGGCGTCGGTCCGCAGGCGGTCCCGAACGTCGAGTAGGAGGTCGAGTGCGGCCTCGTCGCGCGCCAGGTCGTGGTCGGAGCCGACGAGCGTCCCGAAGTCGACCGAATCGGGGATCGAATCGGGGTCGGCGTTCTCGAGTGCCCGCTCCACGTCGAACGCCTCGTAGGGACCCATCAGGTAGACCAGAAACCGCGATCGAGGAAGGTTGCCCAGTTCGTCGATGATTCGATCGCGCATACGGATACTGCTCGCCGCCAGCATATAAAATCCAGTCTTTTCAGCGGTTGCTGACTCAGCGAACGCTTAAGCGACCGGGGGAGAAACGGAACGTATGGTCGAGTCCGACCGGGCGGGACGACGAACGGGGGAAGCGTTGCTACCCGAGCACAGCGTCCTCTCGCTCGAGGAGTATCTCGCGATGCAGCGCTCGATCGGCAACGAGACGCGGTTCCGTGTGCTGAACGCGCTGGTCGAGGACGGGGGACAGAGCGCCAGCGAGCTACGTGATCGGCTCGACGTGCAGTCGAACGTGCTCCACTACCACCTCGACGAACTCGTCGCTGTCGGCCTCGTCGAGAACCGAAAGCGCAAGGAGCCGGATACGGACGGCCTCTACTCGTACTACCGAGCGACGTCGCTGGGCGAGGGAATCTTGCAACACGGCGTCCGCGAACTGATCGCTCGAGAGTGGGATTCCCTCGAGGAGTACGGACAACAGGCGTAGTTGACGCGTTCCTGGAGCCGATCGCACGGTCACCCGGAGAACCGCTCGAGAGAGATTCGAACGGCGTCGCCACTCGAGGACGAAAGCTGGGTGAGAGGAGTAAGCCCCCTTCTGTTCGATCCGGCATTCGGCTGAGCGTCCGCGCCGTCCGCGAAATCGCGGGGCGTTCGGGCTACCACGGCGCGGACTTGCACCGGTGAGGATTCGCCGTTCCATCGATCCTCGGCCGTCTGTGTGTAGTCAGCGACGCCGAGCGTCGCTTGCGGTCTCGAACCGCGAACGTCGACTACACGCGGCTCGCGGCATACGCCGCTCGCACGTTTCGCGGTCCGTCGGACCGCGCATCCCTCGGCGGGTCAGCTCCCCTTCCTTGCGGTCGGGTTCGCGCGCCTCATCGGTCGGGCCGAGACGTGTCGTTTCTGTTCCAGAGCCGGCGGTCTCCCGCCCCGGACTTGCGTCCGGTCACCCGCCCGAACGGGTGGGGGGACTTTCCTCGCGAGCGTTGAGCGCCTCAAGGAGGTGACCAACGTGGGGGCACGACGCGACATCGAGTCGCCTCGTGCCATGGTGACCCCGCCGTCGCCGGCGGGATCATCGCGGCAGCCGGGCTCTCTCTCCCAGCGTCATGTAGGGGCGGCAGGCGAATAAGTCCCGCGGTCGCCCCCCCAGCCGGGCCTCGAGCCGAATGGAAGCGTTTTAGGACGTCAATTCCCATGTGCATTCGTATGTCCCAGCGACAGGGCGTTGACCTTTCCTACGAGGACGGCGTGCGCGCCGTCGAGCTCGCGCGCGAATCCGTCGAATCCTACGTGCAACACGGACAGCGAGAGCAACCGGGCAGCATGCGGGAGGCCTTCTACGAGCGAACGGGGGCGTTCGTCAGACTCGAGTCGACCCGCGGACGGGGGAGCCTGCGGGGCTGTGCCGGGGGGTACCGCTCGGGCGACCAGCTCGGCCACGTTATCGTCGACGCGGCGATCGAGGCCGCGAGCGAGGACTCCTGTGGCTCGGAGGTGAGCCCCTCGGAGCTGCCGAACCTCACCGTCTCGGTCTGTACGGTCAAGAACGTCGTCCTCACCGACGACCCGCTTGCGGACCTCGAGCTGGGAACCCACGGCGTCGCCGTCGACGCCGGCGAGGGCGGCTGGCTCTACCCGACTGTCCCCGTCGAGAACGGCTGGAGCGCCCGCGAGTATCTCGATCGAACCTGTCGGAAGGCCAGGCTCGCACCGGGCGCCTGGCAGGACGACGACGTCGTCGTCACCCTGTTCGAGGGGCAGGTCTTCCGCGAGCGGGAGGCCGACGGCAGCGTCGAGGAGTTGTAGTCGCCGCCGGTGAGTCGCCGCAAGGAGCGAAAGAAGACCGATCGCCTCGGACGTAGTATATAAACTTTTCTCACGGGTGTCGAGCCGACAGTCCTGAATCCGGTTATACGGATGCCCCGAACGATCACCCAGTCGTGATGGTCGCAACCGATACCGAACCGATCGAACCGACGAGGGAACGCCTGCCGTGTTCGGAGGTGGGTCGATGACGGCGATCGAGACGAGGGGGTTGACGAAGCGCTACGGGGACCAGACGGCCCTCGAGGACCTCTCGCTGACCGTCGAGTCGGGCGAGGTGTTTGGCTTCCTCGGGCCGAACGGCGCTGGCAAGACGACGACGATCGACCTGCTGCTCGATTTCGTCCGGCCGACCGACGGCTCTGCCACGGTACTGGGTTACGACGCCCACGCGGAGACCGACGCCGTTCGCGACCGCGTCGGGATCCTCCCGGACGGGTTCGACCTCTGGGAGCGCTCGTCGGGGTATCGACACCTCGAGTTCGCTCTCGAGTCGAAGGGAGGGTCGGAGTCGCCGGACGCCCTGCTCGAGCGGGTCGGCCTCGACCGAGACGACGCCGACCGCCCGGTCGGGGATTATTCGAAGGGGATGTGCCAGCGCCTCGCGATGGCGATGGCAGTAGTGGGTGACCCCGACCTGCTGATCCTGGACGAGCCCTCGAGCGGTCTCGACCCCCACGGTATCCGGACGTTCCAGGAGATCATCCGCGAGGAGGCCGCCGACGGAACGACGGTGTTCTTCTCGAGTCACATCCTCGGGCAGGTGGCGGCCGTCTGCGATCGAGTCGCCATTCTGGACGACGGCGAGCTCGTTACCGTCGATACGATCGCGGGCCTGCGCGAGCGGTCTGGCGTCGGCTCGAACCTGGTCGTCGACGTCGCCGACGACTCGGCGATCGAACGCGACCAAATCGCCGAAATCGACGGCGTCACCGACGTGGGCCGCGCGGACGGACGGCTCCGGGTCACCTACGCCGATCCGGCCGCGAAGGCGCTAGCGGTCCACCGACTCGTCGAATCGGGGTGTCACGTTGTCGACTTCGAGATCGAGGAGGCGACGCTCGAGGAACTGTTCTCGGCGTTTACTGGCGTCGACGCGACGTCAGCCCGAAGCCACAGCGGAAAAAGCGACGCGAGGGGAACCGAATCGGCACCGAACGCACCGGCTACCGGCGAGTCGGCCGGTGAGGGCGATCCCGGGGTCGTCGCCGCCGACGGGGAGGTGGGACGATGAGCCCCCGTCCGAGTACCAGCACGGCGCTGTTGGCCCGCAAGGACTTCGAAGACGCGATCCGGTCAAAGATGATCTGGGCCGTGATGGGCGTCTTCGTCTTCCTGATGGGGATCATCGCCCTCGGCGCCGCGACGGACAACCTCTCGGAGGCCGACTCGACCGAGGTCATCGGCGTCGTCGCCGACATCGGTGGGCTGTTGCTCATCCCCATCATGGCCCTCCTCGTCGGCTACATGGCCATCGTCGGCGAGCGCCAGTCGGGCAGTCTGCGGGTGCTGTTCGGCCTCTCCCACGGTCGCTGGAACGTCTTCGCCGGGAAGTTCGTCAGTCGACTGGCCGTCATCGCCGTCGCGTCGGTCGTCGCCAGCCTCGTCGGCGTCGGGATCGCGCTCGCGCTGTTCCAGGACGTCCCGGTCGCGACCTTCCTCGGGTTCTCGTTGCTGACCGTGCTGCTCGGGATGGCCTTCACCGCGATCGCCGTCGGGATCTCCGGCGTCACCGCCTCGCGAATGCAGGCGATGGCCGGAGCGATCGGCAGCTACGTCGTGTTCACGCTCGTCTGGCATCCCGCCGTGACGGCCCTCCACTACCTCGTCGAGGGCGAGCTGCCAGGGCTCGAGGCCCCCGACTGGTACTTCTTCCTCCTGAGTCTGAACCCGCTCGAGGCCTACCGCGCGGCCGCGAGCGAACTCGCGGGCCAGTTCATCTGGCCTATGCTCGGCTGGCAGAACATGGTCGAGGACGTCCCCGAGGAAGCGGCCAGCGATCCCGAGGCGCTGCTGGTCTCCAGCCGCGTCGGTGGTGAGCTCCCGTTCTACCTGAGCGAGCCCTTCGCCGGGATCGTCCTGTTGTTCTGGATCGCGGTGCCGCTGGCGATCGGCTACTGGCGGTTCGAGCGAGCCGATCTGAACTGAGGGGGGAGTAGACGGTCGCCCGCTCTCTCACGCTCACTCCTGCGAAAATCCGATTCGCTCCGCGTCCGCCAGACACCGCTCGCTGGCGGCCTCGAGGTCGAACTCTCGGACGATCTCGCCGTCCCGGACCAGCGGTTCGAACAGCGCCTCGCCCCCTTCGGGGCCGTCGCGGTCGGCCAGCGCGACGTGGTGGCCACCGTCTGCAGTCCGATACACCTCCTTCACGCCCGAGAGCTTGCCCCGTTTAGAGATCGGCTCGTACCCGTTTCCGGACTGCGTCCCGTCGCTCGAGGAGCCGTCGGACTCCTGGGCGATCGCGACGATGTCGAGGCTGAAATCGACTGAATCGGCTTCGGTGATGTGGCTACCGACGCCGAAGCCATCGGCGACGTCCCGCAGCTTGCGGATGTTCTCGGGACCGAGCCCGCCGCTACAGAAGATGTCGACGTCCTCGCGGCCGCGCGCGTCGAGCTCCCAGCGCACCTCGCGGATAATGTGTCTGAAATCGCCCCGGCGGGAGCCGGTGGTGTCGATTCGGACGCCGTCTAACTCCTCGCCGAGGGTCTCCGCAGCCAGCAGGCTCTCGCTTTTCTCGTCCCAGAAGGTGTCGGCGAGCGCGATCCGGGGCGTCTCGTCGGAAACGGCCTCGTCGAACGCCTGCCAGGCGTCGGTCTGGTTGCCCTCGCCGAAACAGAACATCAGGGCGTGGGGCATCGTCCCGCCGGCCTCCCGGCCGAGGATCTCGCCCGCGGCGACGTGGGAGAAGCCGTCCAGCCCTGCCAGCAGTGCGGCCCGTTCGACCGTCGCCGTGATCGCGGGATGGACGTGGCGCGCGCCGAAGGAGAGCACCGTCGCGTCGGGCGCGGCGAGCCGAGCCTCGAGGGCGGCCGTGGCGAAGCCGCTGGGCTGGGAGAGAAAGCCGAGCAGGGAGGTCTCGAGCTCGGCGAACTCGAGGTACGGGCCCTCGATCCGCAGGACGGGGCCGCCGTCGAACAGCTGCCCGTCGGGGAGCGCGTCGACGTCGACGTCGCGCCCCTCGAACAGCGTCGCGACGTCCTCGATGCCCGTGAAGACCTCGAAGGAGCCGGTCGGGAACTGGTCGGCCGTCACCTCGGCGACCACGCGGGGGTTCTTTCCGGCGTGCTCGAGGGTGGTCCGCGTTCGCTCGAAGTAGGCGTCCGTCGCGGTGCCCTCGAGAATCGCCTCCGAGGACACGATTCCGAACGGATTCGTCATACGGTCGGTTTCAGGCGGCGATCAGATAAGCTACCCGTCTGCCGCCGCGCTCGTGGTCGGCGGTTCGAAACCCGTCGACGGCGGGGAACTTGCCGTCGGTGAGATGGGTGTCGCGGGCGACTCGGCCAGCCGATCAGCGCGCTCGAGGGAGGCCTCGGCCTCGAGCGGATGGATCGCCTCAAGGTCGTCGACCGCGGGCACGCCGACGATTTCGACCCGATCGTCGTCGACTGCGACGCGGTAGGCGCCGGCGAAGGGGTCCTCGTCGTCGATCAGGTAGGTGTCGGTGTCGACGCCGTCGACGGCCGCGTCGGGACCGTCGACCGGTTCGGCGTCGTTGGCCGCGAGCAGGTCGCGGTAGGCGTCGGCGAACGCGTCCGCGTCGGCCTCGCTCTGCCAGGCGAGCGACCAGACGTGGGCCGTCTCGTTCTCCGGCCCCTCGTACACCCGGAACTCGTCGCCGGCCCAGCCGTCGGTTGCGGGATCGGAGTAGTTGTACGGCACCGGCTCGGTCCCGCCCTCGTCGATCGGGCGGTCGATCACGCCGTCGGCCCAGAGACTCCCAAAGAGGGTCGCCTCGCCGACTGTCTCGGTTCGGAGTTCGCCGTCGCCGTCCGTTTCGAGTTCCCACTCCTCCGAGGAGCGATCCTCGAGGTCGATCTCGACGGGCTCGTCGGGATAGCGCTCCGGGTGGATCAGCTCGGAGGTAGTGTTCGGTCGCTCGTCGTGGGCGCGGTCGACGGCCTCCCAGCCGCTGGTCTCGTGGAGGTGGGAGACGAACGACGGCCCCTCGGCGTAGGGGATGTAGATCGAGAGGAAGAGGCCGACGTTGAACGGCTGCTCGGCGATCTCGGCCGTCGGTTCGGGCGGGTCGGCGAGACAGTCCCACTCCGCCTCGCAGCGCTGGTCGTACAGGTACGGCACGTAGTTCGCCTCGCCCTCGAGGACGCCCTCCTCGGCCCGTCGCTCGTCGAGCGTCTCGCCGTAACGATCGAGCCCGAACCGCTGGTCCTGCAGGGCGTGGACGAGTTCGTGGACCAGCGTCCCGCGATCGACCCGGATCTCGTCGTTGCCGTCGGTGACGAGCACGATGCGGTCGCTCGAGTAGTAGCCCTGTACCGCCCCGCCGTAGAGGTCGTCGAGTTCGTGGTTGACGTCCGTCTCGCCGTCGACGACGAACGCCCCGCGCCAGAGCTCGTTTTGGAACGCGGAGGCATTCGCCGGCTCTTCGCGCTGCTCGCGGTACTCCTCGCGGCTGATCACCTCGAGTTCGACGTCCTGCTCGAACGGTAACCCCCGGATCACCTCGATTCGGGCCATCGACCGGTAGGTCGCGGCCTCGAGCTGTGACGCCGTCAGTCGGTCCTCGCCGTCGAAGGCGAAGCTGTCGTCGTACGCGTAGTCGCCGATCTGTCCGAGTTCGCGGTCGTCGTCGAACTGATCCGGCGAGTAGGGAAGCGTACACCCCGACAGCACGACGAGCGCGACCACGGCCAGCAGTGTCCCCCGTCGCATCGATGGTGCATTCGGCGGGAAGGAGAAAGCTCCGTCGCTCGGAACGGCGGGAAACCAGTCTGTGACTCAGCCGCGGGCTACCGATTCGAGCGGACTCGAGCGACGGTCGCGACCGCAACTGCGATCGCTGCTGCGACGACCGCGGCGGGGGCGCCGAAGCCGGGAATCGAGTCGTCTTCGTCGCCGTCCGCCTCGGCACCGTCGTCCCCCTCGGACTCCGGAGCGTCGTCGACCTCGATCGTATCCTCGCCCTCGGGCGCGGCGCCGTCGTCGACGGCCGCGAGCTCCTCGACCGAGGGTGCGTTGACGATCGTCACCGTCTCGCCGTCGTGATCGATGTAGTAGGCGCCCGGGTACGACTCGTCGATCACGTACGTGTCCTGACGGTCGTCGACGGCCTCGGCGTCCTGCAACTCGAGGTGCTGCTCGTAGCCCGCGAGGAACTGCTCGGCCTCCTCGCTCGAGGTCCACTCGGTCTCCCAGACGTAGCCGGCCCGATCGGCGGCCGCGGCCGGGTCGTCGGTGTCGGCGTCGTCGGCGACGTAGCTCACGAGCACGTCACCGGCCCAGCCGTCGGTGTAGGGCTGGTCGTAGTCGTACCCGCTGAGATCCGACTCGAAGAACGCGTCGGGGCCGATCACCGACGGCTCGTCCGAGTCGTGGGCATCGCCGGCGAACATCGAGACCAGCCCCGCCTCGCCGTACGTTTCTGCCGCGGGCTCGCCGTCGATCTCGAGCTGGCTCCAGCTCTCGTTCGACCGATCCTCGACGTCGATCTCGGCGGGTTCGCGGTCCTCACCCGGGCGGATCACCTCCGAGCTGCTGGCCGGCGGGTCGTCGTAGGCCGTGTCGACGGCGTCCCAGTCATCGCCCTGCTCGCGCAGGTGGTCGACGTAGTCGGGCCCGTCACTGTAGGGCTGGAAGATCGTCGCGTACAGCACCCAGTTCACGTCGGGCGGCTCACTCGTGGCGTCGGCGGGCTCGAGGCAGTCCCACTCCTCGCTGCAGCGCTGTTCGTACGCGGTTTCGACCCAGACGGCGTCGCCCTCGATCAGTCCGTTCTTGGCGTTGTCCTGGTCGACCGTCTCGCGGTCGTAACTCGAGAGGTCGAACTGCTGGTCCTGCAGGGCGTGGAGGAGCTCGTGGCCGAGGATGACCTCGTCGACCTCCGGCGTCTCGGCGCTGTCGGAGACGAGCACCACCTGATCCGTCGCGGGCTCGTAGTAGCCGCCGACGGTGCCGCCGTACAGCGCCTCTTGGGCCTCGGTCGCGTCGGTCTCGCGGTCGACCGCGAACAGCGCCTCGGCGTTGACGTTCAGCTGAACCCGCTCGTCGCCCTCCACGTCGGCGAAGAGATCGTCGTTGTCCGCCTCGAACTCTTCGCGGGAGATAACGTCGACGGGGACGTCGTCCTCGAAGGTCAGTCCCCGGATCTCCTCGACGCGGGCCATCGACCGGTAGACGACCGCCTCGAGTTCGTCGTCCTCGACGACCGCACCATCACGGTCGTCGACGGCGAGTTCGTCGTCGTACCAGTACCCCTCGACGTAGCCGACCGTTCCCTCGGTGGTCGGATCGTTCGCTCGGTCGCCCTCTGTCGTTTCGCCGATCGGTCCGACCGAGAGCGCGCCGGGGACTGCACCGCCGACGGCCGCGAGCAACAGCAGCGTCGACACCGCGAGGAGGACAGCGACCGTCCGCGTTCGCCTCGAGCTCATTCCAAGATACGGACCCATAAGCGAGCGCGGATAAAAAGACCGACGGTCGGGCGAACGTTTAGTTGGGCGATCGCCTACGTTCACGTATGCACCTCGATCCAGCGACCACCACCGTCGTGGCGGTCGACATGCAAAACGCCTTCTGCCACCCCGACGGCTCGCTGTACGCCCCGGGAAGCGAGGAGGCGATCGGTCCCATCGCCGACCTCGTCGAACGAGCTCGCGAGGCCGACGTACAGGTGATCTACACCCGGGATGTCCACCCGCCCGAGCAGTTCGAGGAGAGCTACTACTACGATGAGTTCGACCAGTGGGGCGAACACGTCCTCGAGGACACCTGGGACGCCGAACTCGTCGACGACCTCGAGATCCGCGAGGAGGATCACGTCGTCGAGAAACACACTTACGACGCCTTCTACAACACCGAACTCGAGGGCTGGCTGAACGCCCGCGGCATCCGCGACCTGGTCATCTGTGGCACGCTGGCGAACGTCTGCGTGCTCCACACCGGCGGCAGCGCCGGCCTGCGGGATTTCCGTCCGATCATGGTCGAAGACTGCATCGGCTGCATCGAGCCCGACCACCGCGAGTACGCCCTGGAACACGCCGAGTGGCTGTTCGGGGAGGTTCTCGAGAGTGCCGACCTCGAGTTCGACGCGGCGTAGGTGGCTCCCGCACCGAACCGCGAGCCGCCGACGGACGACGCCTCGAGGAGAGCGCTTTTGGTCTCTCCTTCGAACGATCCAGTATGAGCGTTTTCCGGCGGCGCGTCAGGACGCGAGCGAGCGAACGACCCGGAGCGGCGACGTCGACCGCGGGCACCGCCCGCGGGAGGTGTCCGGAATGAAGCGCCGCAACCTCCAGTTGCTGTACGCCGGCGGGATCGCGCTCAACGCGGTCGCGCTCATCGCCGCAGCCACTACCGGATCGACGCTGTACGCCGCGACGTTCGGCCTCGTGATCGTCTATCTCAGCGTTCGGTACTGGATGGTCAGCACGGACTGAGATAAAGCGACAATCCGTACAGCCCTACTCGTACCTCGCTCGAGCGACGACATGGACGTATGGAGTCGGTTCCTGTCCACCTCGAGACCGCGATCTACAGCTACTTCCTGTTCGTCGCGGCCGTCGGCTGCTACCTTCACCTTCGGATCCGGGCGACCGCCCGATCGCGGACGGACGAGACCGCACGAGACACCGAACGGCCCGACGGCTCGCCGCCCTAGTTCTCCCGGAAGATCCGGTAGGAGCCCTGCCCCGTCGCGACGGCCTTCGTCTCGCCGTCGGGGGTCGTGCTCTCGACGGTGACCTCGCTGACCCCCACGGTCGAGCCCGCGCGGACGACCTCCGCGGTCGCCTCGAGGTCGCCCGTCGCCGGGCGGAGGTAGTTGACGTTCAGGTTGATCGTCGCGACGCCCGTCGAGAGCGGCTTCTCGAGCTGGGTCTGGATCGCGAAGCCGCCGACGGTGTCGATCAGCGTCGCGGCGATCCCGCCGTGGATGTCGGGACGCTGATCCTCGCCGGCGTGGGGTCGGATGTTCGTCAGTTTCTCGTCGTAAGGGATCGACAGCGTCATCGTCCCGTTGTCGACGTCGTCGACGCTCGTGCCGATCCACGAGAGGAACTCGTGGTACTCGTCGATGTAGTTCTGGAGGAACTCCGCGATGTCGTCGACGTCCTCGAGCGAGGCCGGTGAATTGTCACTCATGCCCACCCGTCCACCAGCGAGGCTCTTTATCGCTGCGCTTTACGGGTTTCCCGTTGTCGAAGGTTCATCCGGCTCGAGGGCGTCCGTGTCGTATGAGTGATTCGTCTCCGAGCGACGACTCCGACGGTTCCGAGTACGACGTCGATTTCCGCGAGAATCCCGACGAGCACGAGATCGGCCGCGGCGAGGAAGGCGTCTTGCAACCACCTTTTTTCCGTTCGGGTTCGTTCCCTCCGGTCCCTCACCCCTCTCTGCTCCCGGGTGCGAAGCACCCGTTCGCACAGTTCGCGGAACCTTCGGTTCCGCGCCAACGCAAAAAATCTGGACCAAAAAAAGCCGCGACCTCGCGTCGCTCGGCCGCGGTGACGACGGCGGCCGCCGGTGGTTACCGTGACTGAGAACGACGAAGGGCCGGAGTACGACACCGACTTCCGCGCGCATCCCGAGGAGTACGAGATTGGGCGCGGCGAAGAAGGCGTGTTCAAAGTCGAGCCCTACAAGAGCGAACTGCTGCCGCTGTGGTCGTACAAAGACGAGGAGAGCGCTCGAGAGTCCGCCGGAGCGATCTACGAACGCTACGAGGAGTACCGTAAGAACGAGGAGTTTCCGGGGATGGATATGGCCCGGAAGTACCTCCAGATGGGGTACACGCGGGCGATGCGCTACGCGGAGTATCCGGGCGGGAGGAAGTACGGCGACGACGGAGAGGAACTTGAGCCCGAGCAGTGGACCGACGAGGACAAACGCGAGGCCGCCCTCGTCTTCGAGGAGTATTGGGAGCGCGTTCGCGAGGACGAACGCTATCGGAACGCCAAGGAGCGACACCGCGATCGGTAGACTCCGATCGCTGCTGTTCTCCGACCCGTATTATCGTCGCACTCGAGTGCGAGCAGTGAGCGAGCCGTTTCAATGACTGCTGTCGCTTCTCCCCTCTCGAGGCGTCGCTCTCTTTGCGATGAGTTCACCGGTACCGCTGTTCATGCTGTCCGTGGGCCCAACCACTCATCATCCTCTTCATCGCCGTCCTGCTGTTCGGCTCGACGAAGCTGCCGTGACACGCCCGCTATGGATCCGAACGAACGGAGACGGCGACGCGGTCGCCGATCTCGATGTCCACCTCCGGGCAGATCAGTTTCGCGCCGAAGTCGCTGTCGCGGGCGCAAAACAGCGAGAGGCCGGTAACCGGCTCGCCGTTCGCCAGAACCGTCACGTTGTCCCAGGCGATCGTCCGCCCATCGACGACCCCGAGGCGGTCGCCGTTCAAGAAGACGGCTCCCGTAGCGGGTTCCTCGAGCCCGAGCAGGCCGCCGCCGTCGTAGTGGGGAAGCCCGCCATCGAGGATACCACTGTCGAAGCGGTGCTCCAATGGGTCTCGTTCCCTCCTACTCGGCACACCGCCATCGGCCGCGACGCCGACGAACCTCGAGCCGGGATCGGGGTGTATCGGTGCGTCCAGTACGGCGTAGGTCTCCCCCGTCGCGACGACCCTGCCGGTGCCGTCCCAGGCGAGGGGTTCGATCTCGACACCGGGCTCGAGCGGGAGCGAGCCCGACGCGCGGTACGGGTTCTGCTCCGACTCCCGAAACCCGACGTGGAGGTGGTTGTCGACCCACGGCGCGAAGAAGCCGGCGCGAACCAGGACGCCAAGCGACTCCCCGGCCGCGATACGATCTCCAGCGGAGACGCTCGGCTCGACGTGGAGTATTCGGGCGGTCAACCCCTCGAGTTCGGCGGGGCCGTCGCAGTCGATCACGATCAAGTGGTCGTGTTCGGGGGCGTACGGTTTCGGTGGCGCGCGGACAGTACGGGTCTCGCGGACGACGCCGGAGACGGGACTGGGTGCGACTGTCGTCCGGCCGTCGCGCAGGGTTCCAGGATACAGATCGACCGCACAGCCGCCGTCGTGGGCGCGGTACGGCGAGTTGTACAGCGAGAACCGCTTGTAGCGGGCGAGCAGCGCGTCGGGGAGGGTGACGGCCATCTGTCGCCTGCGAGTCGGGAGCGGGAGCGTTTAGACCCATCGACCCGAACGTTGGGACATGCGCGTGTTCCGGGGCCGAGTGGGGACGATCGACGCCGACCGCGAGGCGAGCGGGCGCCTGCTCGAGGTCGCCGCCGAGGGCGAGCCCGCCGTTCGGGTCTGGACGCCCCACCGGCAGGTCGCCTTCGGACGCCGGGATAGCCGACTCGAGGGGTACGATCGAGCCCGCGAGGCCGCCCGCGAGCGCGAGTTTCCGCCGATCGAGCGAAGCGTGGGCGGACGGGCGGTCGCCTACGACGGCGAGACGACGCTGGCGTTCGCCCGCGCCGAGCCGATCGCGGACTTCCGGCGTGGCACCGACGAGCGCTACGAGCGGCTGACGGCGGCCGTGGCGAACGCGCTCGAGGAACTCGGCGTCGGCCTCGAGCGCGGCGAACCCGACGACTCGTTCTGTCCGGGCGCGCACTCGCTGTCGACGCCGTCCGTTACGGGACTCCGGAAGATCGCCGGCATCGCCCAGCGGGTCCGCCAGGACGCGGCGCTGGTCTCGGGAATCCTCGTCGTCGACGGCCGCGAGGAACTGGCAAGGGTTCTCGAGGAGGTTTACGGCGCGCTCGAGGTGCCGTTCGATCCCGAGAGCGTCGGCAGCATGGCGGCCGCGGGCGGTCCGAGCGATCCCGAACGGATCGCGCGAACGCTCGAGAACGAGCTCACCGGCGACCGCGAGCGCGAGGTCGTTGAACTCTCGAGGTAGTGCTCTCGCAGTCGTTCGTTCGATCCGCCGGCGGAGCGGATTCACCAGACAAAGAGAGTGGTCGCCGACTTCGAGCAGCGACGGGCGCCGGCTCAAGCGGTGACAACGCTTTTCCGGCCTGCAGTGGGGAACTCGAGTATGACTACCCGACGCTCGGAGGATCCACGATGAACGACGGGGCGAACCCGACCACGACCCCCGAATGGGAGGAGCTTATCGCAGACGCCGACGGAGTCGCCGCAGAGTACCGCGAGAACGGCTGGGACGCAGTCGTCCTCGAGCCGATCGATGTGACGCCAGTCGAGCAGGGGGACCAGTCGGGGCTCGACGTCACGATCGTGAAATCGGCGTACGACCGCGTCGCGGACCTCGTCGGCAGCGACGACGTCTCGTTCGGTGACGCCGAGGTGTACTACCGGCCCGCCGAGGGCGAGGACCAGCGGTTCGCCCTGGTCATCGAGCGCGACGAGCGCAGCGAGAGCGCCGTTCTCGTACCGGTGACCTACGCGCTCTCGGAGTCGCGTGCGGTCTTCGAGCGCGCGCTACGCGAGGAGGACCTCCAGATTCACGTCCGCCCGGAGGCCGCCGACGAGTGGATCGTCTTCTCCCACGACGACCCGTCGCTGTTCCTCGAGGAGTCGGACGTTCGCGAGTGGACCGACGGGTAGGCCGTTACTCCTCGTCGGTTTCCCGGTCGCGAAGCTCCTCGCTCGCCTCCCGAACCTCGCGCATCACCGTCGAGATCCGTTCCTCGGCCTCGAGTTCGTCGTCGACCGAGAGATCGACGCCCTCGACCTCGAGGAGAAACTTCGCGACCTCGGTCGACTCGTACATTACGTCGTCGAGCTCCTCGGCGGTAAAGAAGTCACACATCGCGCCGTAGAGGAAGGTTGCGCCGGCCATGCGGACCTTCTCCTCGAAGGAGGCTCGAGCCTGGTTGACCGCCTGCGGCGTGTAGGTGTCGGTCATGAAGGGGACCAGCTCGGGCAGGTTTTCGCCGATCTTGGTCATCTCGACGCCCGTCTCGGTCCGGAAGTCAGAACAGAGCCGCGCGATGGCCCACTCGCGGGCGGTGATGTACGTTCGGTCGCGCAGGAATTCGTTGACCCGCTCGTACTGGGCGCCGTCCATCTTCTTGAAGCGAGCGTACTTCTGTACATCCGCCGGGACGTCCGACTCCTCGGGTTCGGGATCGGGAACGTTCGGCATCGGGTTCTCACCGGCGGAGTCGTCGGCGGCTGCCGCGTCGTCGGTGTCGGCTGGGTCGCGCTCGTCGCCATCGGAGTCGTCGATCCGGGCGTCCTCGGCCTCGAGCCCGGCGTCCGCACCGTCGTCGTTCATGGCCGCGTATTGCCAGCTACTCGGGATAAGCGTTGTTCTCGAGGCGCCTCCATACCCACCCCGATCTAAAGGCAAGCCCCGTAAACTCCGCTCGCATCCTCGAGAGTTCTATCGAATTTAAGTTCGTGAGGAATGTTCGATACGGTATGTCACAGACTCCGGTCGTCGCCAAGGCGGTACGAACCCCCCAGGGGAAAGAGGACGGCATCTTCGCCGACGTGCGAAGCGAGGACCTCTCCGTCGCACTGATCGACGAGATCCTCGCCGAGACCGGGCTCTCCGGCGAGGACGTCGACGATCTGATGTGGGGCTGCGCCCAGCAACGCGGCGAGCAGGGGAACAACCTGGCACGCGTCATCGCCCTCCTGTCGGAGCTGGGCGAGGACGTCCCCGGGACGACGATCAACCGCTGGTGTGCCTCCTCGATGCAGGCCGTGATCTCGGCGTCGGACGCGATCGCCGCGGGTAACCGCGACGTGATCATCGCCGGCGGCGTCGAGAACATGTCCCGCGTCCCGATGGGCGAGAACACCCACAACGTCCACCCGAGGATGGCCGAGTACTACAACATCGGCGAGCTCCAGATGGGGATGACCGCCGAGAAGGTCGCCGAGGAGTACGGCATCAGCCGCGAGGAACAGGACGAGTACGCCGCCCGAAGCCAGCAGCGGGCCACCGAGGCGACCGAGGAGGGTCGCTTCGACGACGAGATCGTTCCGATCGAAACTGACGACGGCACCGTCGAGGAAGACGAGGGGATCCGACCGGGTACGACGGCCGAAAAGCTGGCCGAGCTACCGACCGTTTTCAAGTCCGACGGCACCGTCACGCCGGGCAACGCCTCCCAGATCTCCGACGGCGCCTCCGCCCTGCTGATCACCAGCGAGGCCTTCGCCGAGGAGCACGACCTCGAGATCCTCGCCGAGGTCGGCCAGAACAACGTCGCCGGCGTCGACCCCACCGTGATGGGGATCGGACCAGTGCCTGCGACGGAGGGGCTGCTCGAGCGCAACGGCCGCGACATCGAGGAGTACGACCTGGTCGAGCTCAACGAGGCCTTTGCCAGCCAGTCGATCTACTCCCGCGACGAGCTCGGGATCGACCCCGAGAAGTTCAACGTCAACGGCGGGGCGATCGCGATCGGGCACCCGCTGGGGGCCTCCGGCGCGCGTCTGCCCGTGACGCTGATCCACGAACTCGGAAAGCGCGGCGGCGGCAGCGGCCTGGCGACGCTATGTGTCGGCTTCGGCCAGGGTGCTGCGATCGAGTTCGAAGTCAACTGAGGCGCGGTTCCCACCCACTCCGTTCGTTCCGAATCGGCTCGTCTCGAGAAATGCGAAATCGATCGTTTCGCGGCCGAACGAGCGGAGCGAACCGCAACGGGCGGACGACCGGTAGCGCCACCAGAACGTATTTGGTTTCTTACCCGTCATACTGCAGATATGGTCGAACCGGACTCGCTTCCCACTTCAGCTCCATCCTCGCTTTCCCGTCGATGACGGCGGTGGATCGGCGAACGCTCCGGTGGCGGATGCTCGCGTCGCTCGCGCTGCTCGTGCTCGTCACGGTCGGCTTCGTTGCCGGCGTCTGGGGCGCGTTCTACCTCGTTCTCGTCTCGTTCGAGGCCGACGGGGCGGCGCTGATCGCGTCGGTAGCGAGCGGCGTTCTCCTGGCCTCTCTCGTCGGCCTCGAGTTTCTACAGGTGTCGACAGTCGAGCGGTTCGCGGGTGCCACGCCGGTCGCCCGCGACGAGGAGCCCGACCTGTACCGGACGACGACGCGCGTCGCCTCCCAGCTCGACATCCCGGTCCCGACGATCGCGATCTCCGACAGTCCCGCGCCCGAAGCGCTGGTCGTCGGCTTCAGACGCGACGGGATCCACCTGGTGCTCTCCGAGGGGACGATCGACGTGCTCGACGACGCCGAGCTCGAGGCGGTGATCGCACACGAGCTGGCACACGTACGGAACAGGGATGCGACGGTGATGACGGCGGTTTCGGCACCGGTGGTGCTCGCGGCGGGACTGCGGTCGCGCCTTCCCGATCCGAACGACGCCGGGATGGTCGCGGTCGTGGTGCTCCCGCTTGCGCTCGTCTCGAACGGCGCGTGGGTCGCCGGTCGAACGATCACCGCCGTGCTCGCTCGCGTTCGCGAACACGCCGCCGACCGGGCGGCCGCCGAGGTAACCGGGTCGCCCGCGGCGCTCGCGAGCGCGCTCGAGACGCTCGACGAGCGGATCGAGGCGACGCCGACCCGGGATCTCAGGTCCGTCGAGGGCGTCTCCGCGCTGTCGATCCTCCCGCTCGAGCGCGATCCGGACAGTCGAGCGGTTCGGCTCGGCCCGGACGGCGAGACCGAGCCCTCGCACCTGTGGTTCGATCGCCTCAAGTGGCGGCTGTTCGTGACACATCCGCCGACGGCCGACAGACTCGAGTCGCTGCGATCGCTCGAGCGCGAGCATCAACGGGGCAACGAACGGGAGCCGACGACAGCATAGGTGAGCTACGGCGATCCGGACAGGCGATTTACAACGGTTGAGTCCATACGATAGCTAATGAGCAACATCTTGCTGGCGGCAATCATCGGAATTCCGCTCGTCTGGCACCTCGGAATCACCGCGTTCGTCTACTACGATTCCGGCCGCGTCGGCCTCGAGCCGACGCGGAAGTGGGTCGCGATCACCTTCGCGATCCCGATCTTCGGCTTCTTCATCTACCTTTTCGAGCGCAGCGAGCTCGACTACGACCCCGAAAGCGACCCCTACAAGGGTCAGAACTACAACATCCACCCCTCGAGGGCCGACGACGCGCCGCTGCCCTCGCGAGGCGACGACCGGGAGGGGCCGGACGATCTCGAGGGACCGGACGGGTCGGACTCCGAGCGGGAGCGGTAGCGACGTCAGAACGCGAGCGTCTTGACGACGACGGGAACGCTGTCGTGGCCCGCGATCGGCGCGCCGACGTCGAGGTAGTCGCCGTCCCGGGCTGCGAGTTCGTCGAGCGCGACGAGGGGACGCTCGCTGCGGCGCTCGAGGAGCTGGCCCAGCGCCTTCGCGCAGTTCTGGCGAACCACGACGACGATCGGGAGCGAGGGCGGCAACGGCTCGAGCGCCGACGCAAGCGCGTCCGCCACCGAGCCCAGCCGCTCGTACACGAGCGGGCCGACGTCCGCGACCGAGAGGGCGACGGCGTCGAGATCGTGGAGGTCGTGGAGCTCCCGAAGCCGTGCGACCGCAGCCTCGAGGGGTTCGCGAAGACGGCTCTCCTCGAGGCCCGCGAGGTCGCCGACGTCGGCGACCGGAACGTTCCGAAGCGGCAGCAGGTCGGGCTCGATCGAGATCGTCCGCCCGCTGAGCGTCGTCGACTCCGTCCCGGCGCCGACGACGGTCGCCCGCAGGTCCTCCGCGGACTCGAGAACGGGCCAGGATCGCACCCGCTCGTGTTCGCGCAGCGCGGCCGCGAGTAGCCCCCCGAGGTCGCCGTGGGCGAACGGGTCGGCCGGCGGCGAGTCGACGAGCCGGCCGACGCCGCCGCTGAAGACGACGCCGTCGAGGGAGACTGGGTCGGTCGGCAGCTCGCCGATCGCCAGCTCGCGCGTGAGACGGTCGAACGGCGGAACCTCGAGCAGGTCGACGATCCGATCGGCCATCGCCGCGGCGAGGCCGGCGAGCAGTTCGTCGTCGGGTTCGTCGCCGACCGCGAGCGGGAGCTCGAGTGCTTCGGCGAGCGCTCCGGCGGGCGGCGAGATCGAGCCGATGCGTCCGTCGTCGTCGAACCGGACCAGTCGCCCGCCGACGTCGAGACAGCGCGTCTCCAGAACCCGACTTTCGCCTCGCTTGCGGCCGTCGAACCGTCCGTCGAAGATCGCGACGTTGGTCGTTCCGCCGCCGACGTCGACGTTGGCGACGGTTCCGCCCGTTTCGGCGGCGTGGGCTGCTGCACCGGAGCCCCGACCCGCAAGCACCGCCTCGAGATCCGCACCGGCCGTCGCGGCCACGAACCGGCCCGCGTCGGCGGCGACCCGGTGGACGAGCGGTTCGGCGTTCTCCCGGCGCGCCGTCTCGCCAGTGACGATCACGGCGCCCGTATCGACGGCCGCGGGCTCGAGCCCGGCCGCCTCGAGGTCGCGTTCGACGAACGCGGCGACCCCCTCCACGTCGATCGTCTCGCGATCGAGCAGCGGCGTCTCGCGGACCGGGCCCCGAAAGACGATCTCGCGGTCGACGATCTCGGGACTCGCCGCCCCGCCGGGTGGCGTCTCGACTCGCAGGCGGCTGACGACGGTGTGTGTCGTGGTCGTCCCGACGTCGATGCCGACGCTCGTCAGCGATTTCGGATCGGCGTTCACGACCGGTCAGGACTCCGTCCGGAACTCGCGGTCGTCCTCGCGGAGGTCGACTCCGCTGGCCTCGGCGTCGAGCATCTCCCCGATCAGGTCGACGAGCTCGGCGCCGGCCTCGACCGGCGGGAGCCCGCCGTCGTGGATGTTCGAGACGACCGACTTTTTGGCCGTCGCCGAGCCGCGCTCGGGGCCGTACACCAGGTACGCGCTCAGGCTCTCGGCGGTCCGGAGTCCGGGCCGTTCGCCGATGAGGTTCACACAGCAGTCGGCCTCGAGCTCCTCGCCGACGGCATCCATCACGTCGACGCGGCCGAATTCGACGAAGACGGGCGTGCCGACCGAGACACCGCGAGCCTCGAGCCCGTCGAGCAGCGCGGGCAGGAGCTGCGGGACGTTGGCCTCGACGGCCGACGAGGAGAGCCCGTCGCTGACCACGATCTGAACCTCGGGGCCGGGATCGCAGTCGCGCTCGAGTCGCTCGAGGCTCTCGGCGTCGAGCTCCCGCCCAAGGTCGGGACGTGCGAGGTACTGGTCCGTGTCCGCGACCCTCGTCCGGAGCCTTACTAACCCGAACTCCTCGAGCAGGTCGTCGCTCACGCGCGAGTGGACCGCGTCGCGGGCGACGCCGTGGTCGGCCCGGAACTCGAGTAACGCCTCGGTGGTCGGCCGCGGGCCAGCACGGCCGACGCCGAGTCTGGTGGGGTTTCGCTCGACGATTCGACGGAGCCGCTCGTTGCTCTCGGCGTCGGTGTCGATACCGACCTCACTGCCGTTTTCGACTGTCGGTTCGTCAGGATCTGAGTGGGAGTCGGAGGCCATGGTTACGTGAAGATCGTCGGGTCGCCCGCGCGTTCGGTGAGCCGGCCCTCGAGCCAGAGGTCCATCTCGGCGAGCCACTCGCGGAACGCGGGAGCCGGCCCGAGGTCGAACAGCTCCCAGAGTGCGGCCGCGTCGTGGTAGCTGTTGGACTGGTAGTTCAGCATGACGTCGTCGCCCATCGGCACGGTAATGAAGTAGTTCGCTCCCGCCGCGGCGAGCAGGACGGCGAGGTTCTCGATGTCGTTCTGATCGGCCTGCATGTGGTTCGTGTAGCAGGCGTCGATCCCCATCGGAATTCCGTGAAGCTGGCCCATGAACACGTCCTCGAGGCCGGCGCGGATCACCTGGCGGCCGTCGTAGAGGTACTCCGGGCCGATGAAGCCGACGACCGTGTTGACTAGGAAGGGGTCGTAGCGCTTCGCGAGGCCGTAGCAGCGCGCCTCGAGGGTGAGCTGATCGACCCCTTCGTGGGCGTCGCCCGACAGCTCGGCGCCCTGTCCCGTCTCGAAGTACATGACGTTCGGTCCCGAGGAGACGCAGCGACGCTGTGCGAGGTCGTGGGCCTCGTCGAGCAGGTCGACGTCGACGCCGAACTCGTCGTTGCCCGCTTCGGTACCGGCGAGGCTCTGGAAGACGAGATCCGCGGGGGCACCTTCCCGGATGGCGTCCATCTGGGTGGTGACGTGGGAGAGACAGCAGTTCTGGGTCGGCACGTCCCACTCCTCGATGAACTCGTGGGTCGCCTCGAGAATTCGCGTCGTCGTCTCGACGCTGTCCTGGACCGGATTCACGCCGATCACGGCGTCGCCGGCGCCGTAGGAGAGCCCCTCGCGCGTCGCGTCGATGATGTTCGAAACGTCGTCGGCCGGATCGTTCGGCTGCAGTCGAAACGAGAGGGTCCCGGCCTCGCCGACCGTCGTGTTACAGCGTGCGGATACTTCCATTCGCGAGGTGACCAGCGCCAGGTCGAGGTTCGACATGAGCTTCGTCACGGCGGCGATCATCTCGCTGGTGAGGCCAGGGCGGATCGCCGCGATCTCGCGCTCGCCCGTTCCCGTGGCGACGAGGTGCTCTCGCAAGTCGGCGACGGTCCAGTCTTTGATCTCGTCGTAGATCGGCTCCCGGACCGCCTCCTGAATGACCCGCGTCACCTCGTCCTCGTCGGCGGGAACGACCGGGTTCTCCCGCAGCGTCTCGAGTCGCATCCCCGCCAGCGCCCGCTTGGCGGCAACCCGCTCGGCGTCCGAGTCGGCCGCGATCCCGGCGAGTTCGTCCCCGGTCTTTCCTTCGTTGGCCTTGGCGAGGACCTCCACGACGGAGTCGAAGCGATCCCCGGCGGCTGGCGTCGTAGTTTGGATTGCCATGTATTCGCTATCGGACGGTACGTCGGGAAGATGCTTCACCATTTGTCGAACGTTACCAAACCACAGTTGCTGCAATGAAAGCGACGGCGCGTTCGGCGATCGGGATGGGCGATGGCCACGGTTTTCTACGACGAACCGACAGCGGAGGTATGAAGCGAGCGACGGTCTGGACGGTTGCGATCTTCCTGTTCGTCCTCGGGGACGCGATGGCGCTGCAGGCGAGGGGACCGATCCTCTCGAGTCTCGAGGCGACGTTCGGCGTCTCGGAGGCCGCGCTCGGGCTGGTGGCGCCGGCCGGCACCGCGGGCTTCGCCGTCGCCGCCGTCGCGACGGGGCTTCTCGCGGGACGACTTCGAATGCGGTGGGCGCTGTTCGCAGGTGCCGCGGGCGTGATCTGTGCCCTGGTCGCGATGGCGGCCGCGCCCGTCTACGCCGTGTTCCTGCTCGCGTTGCTCGCTCAGGGCGGCGCCGCGGGCGTGTTCCGCGGTGTGGATCGGGCGGCCCTGAGCCATATCCACTCGGCCAACCGCGGGCGGGTGTACATCGCCTACGCGCTCGCCTGGGCCGTCGGCGCCGTGCTCGGACCACAGCTGGTCACCGGTGTCCTCGCGATTGCGGACTGGCGCGCCGTCTTTCTCGTTCTCGCGGCACTCTTCGTTCCGGTCGCGGTCGTCGCCGCCCGGACCGAACTCCCCTCGATGGAGGCCGAGCGGTCGATCTCGGTCGATGCGCTCCGGGCGCTGCTCGGCCGACCCGCCGTCGTCGGCGCCACCGTCGGGATCCTGTTTACCGGCGCCGTCGAGGGGATCGTCTTCACCTGGCTCGTCTACTATGCCGAGGGGTTCTACGGGACGGGGACGGCCAGCCTGCTGCTGTCGACGTACCTGCTCGCGTACATCCCCGCTCGAACGGGCTACACGCTGCTCGTGGATCGAGTTCCCTACCTCCTGTTGATGCTGGTCGCGACCGTCCCGGCGATCCCGGCGTTCGCGATCGCGTTCTCCGGGATCACCGGCCCCGTCCTCTTCGCGGCCGTCTTCGTCGCGGGCGCCGGGCTCTCGAGCTGTTTCCCCGCGCTGTCGGCCTATGCTGTCGAGGCGGCTCCGGAGTACAGCGGTCCGATCAACGCCCTCACGACTGGGGCAACGTACGTGGGGATCGCAGTCTCGCCGACCGTCGTCGGCGTCCTGGCCGAGGTGTACGGGCTGAACCGGGCGATCTGGCTCGTAATCGGCTTTGCGGTACTACTCTCGTCGACGATCGCGGCGACGTGGCTCTGGACGGGAACGCCGGAGGCGCCGACCGTCGACGTCGCCGCCTGACGACCGCAGAAACGAGGTTCAGTCGTCAGCTGGCGCAGCGTTCAGCTGGTCGTCGGAGACGGTACCGTCCTCGTTCCAGCCCCGTTCTGCGTAGTACTCGTCGAGTGCGGCGTCGAACTCGGGTAGCTCGTATGGCAGGCTGTCGTCCTCTCGGTCGAAGCCGCGCTGGTTGTTGAAGTGGCGCTCGAGCGCGACGACTCGGCCGCCGACCGCCAGTAACTCCTCGTAGTCGGCGTCGAGCAGGGTCGACAGACGGTCCTCGTCGACGAAGTCCCGCGAGAACTTACAGAGGACGGCGCTGTCCTTGATCGCGTTGACGTTCTCGAGTTCGATCACTTTTGGGGGTTTGTCGTCGAGCCCCTCCTTCTCGAAGGCCTTCTCGGAGTCGACCAGCGGGTACTCGTAGGGGTAGAACTCGGCGTACATGTGGTCGGCGCCGCGGTTCGAGGTGGCGAAGGCAAGTCCCTGCCCGTTCAGCGTGCGGCCGTCGTGGGCGGGGAACTCGAGGCCCTTGACCGACCAGTTCTCGACGCCGAGGTCGTCGTGGACGCGGTCGATCCCCTCCGCGAGGTCGTCGCCGACGCCCTCACGGTGGGCGATCTTTTCGACGAGGTCGTGGATCAGCTCGACGTTGCCGAACTCGTCCTCGCTCGCGAGATACGCGGCGATCGTATCGCCACAGGAGATCGTGTCCAGTCCGTACTCGTCACAGAGCTTGTTCGACTGCATGACGTCGACGATGTCGTCGACCCCGGAGTTCGGGCCGAACGCCATCACGGTCTCGTACTCCGGCCCCTCGGTCTCGAGGCCCGACTCCTCGTCTCTGGTGGGGAGCTTGCAGGCGAACGCACACGCGGAGCAGGTCCCTTTCTTGTACTTCTTCTCCTCGACGCGGTCGCCGCTGACGCCCTCGGCGCCCTCGAAGGAGAGCTCCGAGAAGTACCGCGTCGGCAGGGCCTCGACGGTGTTCGCGAACTCAGTCATCGAGGACGTCCCCTGTCGCTTCATGATGTGATCCGACTGGGCGGCCTCGCTGTGGACCTCCATCTGCAGCGGCGGGATCTCGACCTCGTGAGTCGAGTCGCCGTCGAAGGTGATCGCCTTCACGTTCTTCGCTCCCAGGACGGCACCCAGTCCGCCGCGGCCGAACGCGCGCTCCTCGGAGGTCATGATCGAGGCGAACCGGACCTCGTTCTCGCCGCCGGGGCCGACGACGACGGTGTGGTCGGACTCGAGACCGTGCTCGTCCTCGATGTACTCGCAGGTCTTGGAGACCGTCGCTTCCTCGAGCTCCGGTACCGCCTCGAACTCGACGCCCTCGTCGGTGACGTGGACGATCACGAGTTCGTCGCTGACACCGGTGACTTCGACGGCACTGTAGCCCGTCCCCGTGAAGTTCCGCGAGAGGAACCCGCCGGCGTTCGAGGAGAGCAATCCGCCGGTGAGCGGGGAGACGGCGGTCGCCGACATCCGCCCCGTGAAGCTCATCTGGGAGTGCTGAAGCGGCCCCGTCGCGAGGTAGAGCCGGTTGTCGGCGCCGAGAGGATCGGCGTCGAAGGGGACCCGATCGTGGGCGAGTTTCGTCGCGAGCGCGCGCCCGCCGATGAACGACTCGAGGTCGTCGTCGACGTCCTCGGTCGTCGAGGAGCGCTCCTCGAGATCGATCGAACACAGCGGTCCGTGAACGTGTTTCATACTGAGAAGGGTATCATCGATCACCACAAAACAGTTCGGTTCTCGCTTGCGGAGGGACGGGCGACTGTACCGATGTCGAAGCGCGGCTTCGATCGCGGAAGAGGCGCCTACCGTTCCAGCGAGGTGCCGTCGGGAAGGTGTAACTCGTCGTCCAGAACGACCTGCAGGCGATCCGTCGCAAACAACCGATCGATCTGGTCGTGCGTGAACGTGCCGTCACAATCGTCGCCGACGAAGGTCACCCGTTCGGGCGTCCGTTCGACGACGGTCGCGAGCGCGCTGCCGTTCCGGTAGTGGTATCTGATCGTCGTTCCGAGGTGGAGGGTCTCGGCGGTCACGCCGAGGGAAGTTCCGTGTGGGACCATACCGTGTTCAGGCTCGAGAGGTACATAATTCTTGTGCACTAATAGTTGCAATTATAATACTAATTCGAGATCAGATCCGCTCTTCGATGTAATAGCCAATTAAAACGGCTCTCTTAGCCGCATCTCACCATAATATTCGGTAACGCCACAGTCAACTGTATAGATACGTCTCGGGCGAAATTAGCTAAAGAGGCCGATACCGAGCCCACTGCTCGAGTTGTTCGAGGCGTTCGACGGGTCCGAGGCGTTCTCGTCGCCGCCGTCGTTGGACGCATTCGGCGTCACCCCGTCGGCAGTCCCGTTGGACTCGTTCGCAGTGTCGTTATCCTCGTTCTCGAGGACCTCGTCGTCACTGGTTTCGTTGGGAGCCATGTCGTCGGTCTCGTTAGCGGAGACGTTCTGATCGGGTTCATCGCCAGCGGTTTCGTTTTCCGGGCCGTCGTCGTCGTCACCGTTAGTGATCGTCTCGTTATCGTCGTCCCCGTTGACCACTGTGTCGTCCTCACCATTCTCGTCATCCGCGTCGTCCTCGTCGTCTATCTCGTCCTCATCGTCATCCGTGCCGTCGTCATCATCCTCGTCGCCCGCGTCGTCGTCATTTCCCTCTTCGTCCTCCTCACCGTCTTCGTCGCCATCTCCGTTCTCGTCACCTGCATCCTCTTCTCCCTCGTCTTCGTCATCGTCCTCTTCGTCCTCCTCGCCATCGTCGTTATCCCCGTTTTCGTCACCTACGTCGTCGTCATCGTCTTCGTCATCCTCTTCCTCGCCGCCTTCGTCATTTCCCTCTTCGTCCTCCTCGTCTTCGTCGGCCTCGTCCTCATTTCCCGAATCGTCCTCCTCGTCGGTGTCATCGTCGTCATCTCCGTTTTCGTCGTCAGCCGGATCATCATCATCATCGTCGTCGGCTGGGTCGTCGTCCGGCTCGTCGTCATCTGGATCTTCGTCAACCGGCTCGTCGTCAACCGGCTCGTCGTCAACCGGCTCGTCGTCAACCGGCTCGTCGTCAACCGGCTCGTCGTCATCGTCGTCGTCAACCGGCTCGTCGTCATCGTCGTCGTCAACCGGCTCATCGTCATCGTCGTCGTCAACCGGCTCGTCGTCATCGTCGTCGTCAACCGGCTCGTCGTCATCGTCGTCGTCAACCGGCTCGTCGTCGTCATCAACTGGATCCTCGTCATCGTCCGGCTCACCAGCATCGTCGTCCTCCTCTTCTGGCTCGTAGGACTCCTCGCCCGGATCGCCGATCTCGAGTTCGTACGACGCCGTTCCCTCGCAGTTGCTCAGCGGGAACGAGTAGACGGCACTCTCGCCTGACTCGGGACTCGACTCGTCCGCGAAGTGGATGCTCGCGAGTTCGTCGCCGTCCTCGTCGTAGACCCGCGCCTCCATGTCGACGGTGATCTCCTCGTCGCCGACGTTCTCGAGTTCGACGTGGACGTTACACTCGTCGCCCGGCGGGTCGTCCGCCCAGGTGAAGGTGTGACGCAGGGCCTCGAGGGTGTCGCTGGCGGCGCCGGAGATGATGACCTCGCCGTCGATCGACTGGTCCTCGTACTGGCCTTGTTCGTCCTCGGCCTCCTCGTCGTCGACATCGTCATCGTCGTCGGCGTCGTCCCACTCCTCCGGTCCGTCGCCGTCCCTGGCCGACTCGTTGTCCGATCCGTTCTCCTCGTCGTCCTCGATGGCGCTACATCCCGCCAGGATGGCCGAAAGTGATACCCCCGCAGCCGTGCTGAACTCGCGCCGGTTTAGATCCATGTGACTCTCGTAGTGACCGCCCGCTGCTTGGCTCTCGATACGCGTCCTCTGGGTCAGAGGTTCGGAGCTCCCCCGTGTTTAGCTCGTCGGATCAGCCCAGAAGCGTTCAGCGTAGTGATATCATCGAGAGGTGGTATTCCTTCTGCAGGCACTGTCAACCGCTCAGGAAGAAACCGGATCGATCCGGTCCTCGCGGTCTGCCTCGTAGATCCGCTCGACCCGATCCTCGAAGCGGTCGAGGATGACCCGTCGCTTCTTCTTCATCGTCGGCGTCAACATGTCGTTCTCCTCGGTGAACTCCCGCGGGACGAGTTCGAACCGTTTGATCGTCTCGTGTTTCTCAAAGTTCTCGTTGACCTCGGCCACCGTCTCACCGACGTATTCTCGGACGCGCTCGTCGTCGCACATCGCCTGCGGGTCCTCGGGGAGGTCGATCCCCTGTTCGTCGGCCCACTCGCGGACGTGGTCCGTGTTGGGGACGAGCAGGGCGCCGACGAACTTCTCGCCGTCGCCGACGACCATACACTGCTCGACGACCTCGCTGGCCGCGAACGCGTCCTCGATCGGGCCGGGCGCGACGTTCTTGCCGGTCGAGAGGACGAGGATCTGCTTGACCCGATCTCGGAACTCGATGTAGTCGTCGGGACGGAGGTGAACGATATCGCCGGTTCGGAACCAGCGGGTGCCGTCGTCGTCCTCGAGGAACGACTCCGTCGTCGCGCCGGGCTTGTTCCAGTACCCCTGGGTGACGTTCGGGCCGCTGACGAGCAGTTCGCCGACCTCGCCGGGATCGTCGAACGTCTCCCCCTCGACGAGCGAGTCGTCGATCCGGACGTCGACGCCGGGAAGCGGCGGCCCGATGGTTCCGATCTCGGGCGCCTCGGGTGGGTTGACCGAGACAACGGGAGCGGTCTCGGTGAGTCCGTACCCCTCGTAGATCGGCAGTCCCATCGCGTGGTACAGCGTACAGAGTTCCTTCGAGAGGCTCCCACCGCCGCTGATCAGGAGCTCGATCTCGCCGCCCAGCGCCTCCCGAACGTTCGAGAAGACCAGTTTGTCCGCAAGCGACTGCTTCGCGCTGAGGACGGGGCCGGGATCGTCGCTCTCCTGGTACTCGACGCCGACGTCGGTCGCCCACTCGAAGATCCGCTTTTTGACCCCCGACTCGCTGGCCTGCTCGCGGATCGTGTCGTAGATCTTCTCGTAGACGCGGGGGACGCTGGTCGCCGTGTCCGGCTGTACCGTCCCGAAGTCCTCCTTGAGCGTGTCGGTGCTCTCCGCGTAGGCGACGCAGGCGCCGCTGGCGAACAGCAGGAAGTGTCCCGACGTGCGCTCGAAGACGTGTGCCAGCGGGAGATAGGAGACGGACTGAACGGTCTCGTCGATGACCGGCAGCTCGTCGTCCTTGTCGGGGCGCGGCCCGTAGCGCTTGCGGACCTGGCTGACGTTCGACCGGAAGTTTCGGTGGGTGAGCTGGACGCCCTTGGGCTGGCCCGTCGTCCCGCTCGTGTAGATGAGGCTGGCCAGGTCGTCCATGTCGGGCGCGTCGAGCCACCCCTCGTAGCGGTCGAGGTCAAACGTCTCTTCGCCCCTATCGTGAACCTCTGCGAGGGTCAGGACGTCGTCGCGCTCGTCGTACCCCTCGAGGCGATCCATCGAGACGATGAACTCGAGGTCGAGGTCGTCCTCGACCTCGAGGACGCGCTCGACCAGCCGTTCGTTCTCGACGACGACCGCGGTGGCGTCGGGATCGTCGAGCAGGTACCGAACCTGGTTGGGCGAGGAGCTCTCGTAGACGGTCGTGATAACCGCGCCCGCCGAAAGCAGTGCGAAGTCGGACTGGGCCCACTCCATGCGGGTGTCGGCGAAGATGCCGACGCGATCACCCTGCTCGACGCCAAGGTCGCGAAAGCCCGCCGCGAGGTTGCGGACGACGTTTCGCATCTGCGTGTAGGAGATCGCCCGGAACGCGTCGGGATCGGCAGGCTCGAGGACCGACTCGGTCAGCGAGCGGTCGTAGATGCCGCCCTTGTACCGCTGTGCCGGTCGGTTCGGGTGGCGCTCGACGGCGTCGTCGAACATCCGACCGAGCGTCGTTTCGCCGGTGACCTCGTCCTCGTATTCTCGTTCGGCGTCCCGCCAGTGCATATACGTGTGACAGAACCTCCCGAGCGATAAAACGTGATGAAACTGAATACATCTGTCACCGCGTTTATTGGTGAGCTGGAACGGTGACTGCGTCGAAAACAGGCAGTCGGGCGGTCCCGACGGTCAGTCTCTGTGGTCCAAGTAGCCGACGACGCCACGGACGTTCATACCGGCCTCGGCGCCGGCCTTGTGCTCGCCCCACGCGTCGCCGAGATCCGACTTCGAGGCGAAGTGGTCGACGAGCGCCTCGTCGTCCTCGAACTCCTCGCGTTTCTCCTCGACGTCCCGGACCCACTCCTCGAGGACGGTCGCGTACTCCTCGAGGACCGCCTCGGCGTCGTCGCCGACGTAGCGCGGCCCGAAGTGGGCGTAACAGAGGACGTCGGGATCGATCGCTTTGAGGGTCTCGACGTCCTCGAGACAGCGCTCGAGGTGGAAGTTCGACGGCGGCGAGGTCTCCTGGATTTCCTCGCGTTCAGGCTCCCAGATCCCCGCGGCGTCGGCGGTAAACACCGCGTCGTTCTCGGGATCTTCGAAGACGACTTGGTGGGGGGCGTGGCCGGGCATCTCGTGAACCCGAAGCTCGTGAATTCCGAGGTCGATCGTGTCGCCGTCCTCGATCTCGACGATCCGCTCCTCGGGGACCGGCTTCGGCTCGACGTAGTACTGCCACTGGTCGCCGACGGCGGCTTTCGTTCCCTCGACCAGCCGCGAGGGGTCTGCGAGGTGGGAGGTGCCGATCGGATGGACGTAGACGTCGGCGTTCGGGCACGCTTCGGCCAGAAAGCCCGCGCCGCCGGCGTGGTCGAGGTGGATGTGCGTGACGGCGATGACCTCGAGCTCCTCGGGTGCGATGCCGACTTCCTCGAGGGCCTCGAGGATCCGCTCGTAGTTGGTCCCGATCCCGGTGTCGACGATGGCGGGTCGCTCGTCGTTGACGATGTAGACGGCGCCGTACCCGCTGGTCTCGTACATTCCCGTATCCACGTAGTAGAGGTCCGAACAATCGCCGGCCGTAACCTGGCGGACGTCACCGATTTCCATACCGGTAGGCTGTCGGGAGATAAAATAAAAGCTGGCGTCTCGGCCAGGCTACCGGTCACGGCGGTCCTTCCACTCGCCGATCCCCGAGGGATCGAGGTGGACGTGGGCGTCGCCGACGTCCTCGAGCCCGCGGAGGCTGGCGACCAGTTCCGACTCGACGTCGTGGGCCTGCCGAAACGGCATGTCGCCGTCGACTTCGACGTGGACCTCGACCTCGAGGACGGGGCCGTCGTAGAAGACGGTGAGGTCATGGATCCCCTCGACGGCGGGGTGGTCCCGGAGGATCTCGGTCACCTCCGCTCGCTTCGTCGGGCCGGGCGACGCGCCGACGAGGTAGCCGACGTTCTCGCGGCCGATCTCGACGCCCTGGTAGATGACGAGCAGGCTGACGAGCCCGCCAGCGATCGGATCGAGCAGCGGGAAGCCGAGCAGGACGCCGAGCACACCGACGACCGCAGCAAAGGAGGTGTAGATGTCGTTGAGACAGTCCGTCGCCAGCGCCTCGAGGGCGGTCGAGCCGATCGCCTCGTTGATGTACTCGGTGTAGCGGTAAACCAGATACATGTCGACGATCGCGAACGCGAGCGCGCCGAGCAACAGCGGGTGGAAGACGACGTCGACGCCGTGGGCGACTCCCTGTGCGGACTCGTACAGCAGGTTCAGTCCAAGTAGCGCGATCACCGCGCCGACGAACAGCGCCGTCAGCGGCTCGATTCGGTCGTGGCCGTGTGGATGGGTGTCGTCGGGTTCGTCGAAGGAACTCCGGCCCCAGACGAGCACGACGACGCTTGCGACGAGATCCGCGATCGAGTGGGCCGCGTCGGCCACGAGCGCGACGCTCCCGAAGGCCAGTCCCACGGCGCCCTCGACGACGATCTTGACGGCGTTGCCGAGGACGTTCGCCCACGACGCACGCGTGAATCCGTCGCGGCCCGCCTCGTCGACCATACGCTGTTTAGAGACAGTCTAAACTTGGATCTTTTCCTTCCCGACGGCGTCCGTCGGGCTTTCGCAATCCTCATTTGGGTGGTGTGAGAACGGTCCGCTATCCGGGCGATGGGGCCCGCCTGCCACAACCGCCGGCGACTCGTTCACCGCGTTCGCGGTCGCGCGCTGCCCGCAGCCGCGTGCCGCTTGCGCAACCGCTCGGTCCATCCGCGGGACCGACCGTACGACCGGCTGACGGTCCCTGCTATCAGTCAGCCATGAGAGATCATCCGCTCGTCCGACTCGAGACGCTCGCACTGATCGCGATCGGTGGCTTCGCCGGCTCGAACCTCCGGTTCTTTACCCTGGGTCTCCTCTCCGACGTCCTCGCCGTACTCGTCGTCAACGTCGTCGGAAGCTTCCTGCTCGGCTTCGTCGTCTACGAGGCCCAGTACACCGGCGTCGTCGACCGAAAGGCCAAGCTGGTGTTTACCACCGGCTTTCTCTCCTCGCTGACGACCTACAGCACGTTCGCGGTCCAGACCGCCATCGCCGCCGAGCCGTGGCTGCTCGTCGGCATCGTCGTCGCCAACTACGGACTCGGCTTCACCGGCGTGCTCGCGGGACGGGAGCTCGCCCGCAAGGTCCGCGACTGGCGGCCGGCGGCAGCCGGCGGTGAGACGGCGTGATCGCGCTCGAGTCGCCGGCGTCGGCCCTCGCCGTCGTCCTCGTTCTCGAGCCCGTCATCGAGGACGGCGCCCTCGAGTTCGAGGCCGCCCACCTCGTCGGTATCGGCGGTGCGATCGGTGCCCTGTTGCGCTACGCCGTCTACGAGCAGCTCTCTGACGAGCGCTACCCGTGGCCGACGCTGGTCGTCAACGTCGTCGGGAGCTTCGTCTTCGGTGCGGCGACGTTCGCGGGTGCGGGCGAGTCGGTGATTCAGCTGGTCGGGATCGGCATCTGCGGCGCGTTCACCACGTTCTCGTCGTTCTCGGTCGAGACGGTCCAGCTCTACGAGCGCGGGGATCGAAAGGTCGCGGTCGCGAACGCGGCGGGGAACCTCGCGCTCTCGCTCGCGGCGATCGGGTTGGCCTGGGTGCTCGTTTCCGCACTTTAGGCCTCGCGGTCGTTGATCACCGTAACCGGGACGGCCGCGCGCCGAACGACCGTTTCGGCCACGCTTCCCAAAAGGTATCTCGCGACGCCCTCGCGTCCGTGACTGCCGAGAACGATCCTGTCGGCGCCGTGGTCGTCGGCGTAGCGCACGATGGTCCGAGCCGGATCGCCCGCCTCGACGACCGTTCCGACCGAGACGTCGTCCGGCAGCGTCTCCTCGAGGGACTCGAGGACGGCCTCGCCCTTCTCGCGTTCGGATGTGTACTCGTCCTCGGTCGTGTAGCCCGGGTAGGCGCGCTGGCGGCTGTAGTCGGTCATCGGATCGACGACGTACAGCAGGGTTAGCTCGGCGTCGGGGAACTGCTCGAGAGCGTACTCGAGCGCTGCACGGGACGGACGGGAGCCGTCGACGGGGACGAGAACGTGCGCTGTCATAGCAGAGTCATCGACGGCGACGAATAAAAATTACCGCGAAAACGAAGCCGCGTTTAGATCAGCTCGGCCAGCAGGACCGCCGCGAGCCCGAAGTAGATCAGGAGCGCGGTGATGTCCTTGACCGTCGTGATCAGCGGGTCCGACGCCGCGGCGGGGTCGAAACCGAGCTTGTTCATGATCCAGGGGATCACGTAGCCGACGACCGACGCGACGACACAGACCGACACGAGGCCGACGAAGACGACCGTCGCCAGCTCGAGGGCGTAGGGCTCGTTGATCTGCCAGACGTAGGCCGCTGCGGCGCCGATGCCACCGATGATGAGGCCGATCAGGAGGCCGACTAGCCCCTCGCGGGCGAAGTGGCGCATCGCGTTTCGGTCGTCGATGTGACCGAGCGCGAGGCCGCGGACGAAGATCGTCGATGCCTGCGTACCGACGTTGCCGCCCATGTCCATGATGACGGGAACGAAAAAGGCCAGTGCGACGACCGCCTCGAGCGTCTCCTCGAACTGTTCGATGACGCCGCCGGCCATCAGACCGCCCGCGAGGGCGATGATCAGCCACGGCAGCCGGAGTTTGAGAATACGCGTGATCGAGGACTCGAGGATCGCGGAGCTACGGGCGGTCTCGACGTCGGTAAAGGAAAAGCCCGCGCTCTTCAGGATGTCCTCGGTCGCCTCCTCCTCGACGACCTCGATCATGTCCTCGGTGCGGAGGACGCCGACGAGCATGCCCTCGTCGTCGATGACCGGCAGGGCGGGAAAGTCCCGCTCTGCGATCTCGTCGGCCGCGTGCTCGGGATCGGCGTCCGCATCAATCGTGACGAGGTCGGTGTGCATGTGGGTCTCGACGACGTCGTCTTCGGGCGCGTTGAGAAGCTCCCGAAGGGACATGACGCCGACGAGTCGGCCCGAATTATCGGTAACGTACAGGTAATAAACGGTGGTTTCGTCGGAAACGGGTTCGAAATCGCGGAACTGCTCGATCGCGTGTCCGACGAACGTCTCCTGGGTGACCGCGACGAAATCGGCCTCCGTGACGTCGGCGACGCGGTCGGCGTGGAACTCGGTACCGCCGTCGGCGGCGCGAGTGCGCTCAGCGTCCTCCATACACCTCACCCCGGACGTGCGAGCCCATGGCCCCCGAAAACTCGCCTTCGAGCAGGTCGAGAATTAGCTCCTCGAGCGTACGACCGCGCTCGTGGTGTGTGTCATTGATAGTCGTCTCGGCGCCGAACGGATTGCTGTGGTTGGTGTTCAGCATACGCTACTCGATCGTTAGAGACGGCTAAAAGAGGTTTCGGACTAGGTCTAAGGGTGAAATATATTCCCACGATATCCGAACACACAGAAACCCTGTACGGTCGTTCGCCACACCTACACGTCGGATAGGGGATCACCGCCGAACGGCCGACGGCTTGCTATTCCTTCCCGATACGTTTAACAGTCGACTACGAAAGATACTGCTATGAGCGTACGGGAGGAGTTCTGGTCGATCTACCGCGAGGCGCTGCCCATCCTACTGATCGCCCTCGGTGGCGGACTCTTCGCCGGGCTGGTGCTCGAGGGGATGGTCGAGAGCGTCGAACGATTCCCCGGCCTACTCGTGATGATCCCGGTCTTCCTGGCCACACGGGGCAACGTCTACGGCGCGCTGGGCGGACGGATCTCGAGCGGGCTCCATCAGGGGCTGATCGAGCCGCGGTTCGAATACAACCAGCGACTGATCAACGCGATCGTGGCGTCGTTCATCAACGGAATCGGGATCTCGCTCGTGATCGGCGTCATCACCTGGATCGCGCTGCTGATTCTGGGCTGGGAGGTCGCCGCGCTGTACGAGCTGGTCGGGATCATGCTGATCGCCGGCATCCTCACGTCCGTCGTGCTCATCTTCGGCCTGCTGGCGCTGATCTTCGCGGGCTTCAAGTACGGCTACGACCCCGACAACCTCGTCGGCCCAATCGTGACGACGCTCGGTGATATCTTCGGGATGCTGTTCATGCTGTTCGCGATCGGCCTCGTGGAGGTGCTCGTCTGATGGTCGTTCCGCAGGGCTCGCTCGGGAGCTGGGAGGTTCGCAGCATCGTCGGCAACATGTTCCCGCTGTTGATCGTCCTCTGTGTGATCGTCCTCTGGGCGGGGATCACCCTCGAGGAAGCCGAGGAGATGCTCGAGCAGTACGGCATCCTCGCGATCATGGTGCCGACGATGGTCGACATGGGCGGCAACCTCGGCGCGATCCTGAGCTCGCGGCTCTCGACGCGACTCCACCTGGGGACGACCGAGTTCGATCCTCGGGACCGGGAGCTGTGGGCGAACGTCGGTGCGGTGCTCGCGCTCGCGGCGACGATCTTTACTGCGCTGGCGTTCGGCGCCTACCTGCTCGGCGCGCTCATCGGCTCGACGCTTCCGCTCACGACGCTGCTGACGATCTCGCTGGTCAGCGGAATGTCCGTCGCCGTCATCGCGGTCCTGTTCAGCTTCGCGACGACGTATGCCTCCTACCGGCTGGGCGTTGACCCCGACGACACGACGATCCCGGTCGTCACGAACGTCGTCGACGTCTTCGGCATGGTTATCTTCATCGGCGTCTCGGCGCTCGTGCTGGGATTCTGAGCTCCCCTATCGAGCTCGAGACGATCCGCCGAATCGGGCGATTTCGACGAGATCGGACGACGTGTGCCGTCCGTCCGTCGGGCGTCTGACTGAACTTCAAGTGTCATCGTGTGGGGGTTGTGTGCATGGAAGTCGAATCGATTCGCATCGAACGAACGCCACGAGACTCCCCCCGAAACGTGTCCGGACCGGGGCGAACGGGCCGATGAGCTGGCTCGTCCGCGCGTTCCGAACGCGGGAGCGACGACACGCGACCGTTCCACTGGCGCTGGCGGTTATCGTCGCCGTGCTCGGCGCCCTGCTGTACCTCGAGCTCGTCACGGTGTTGCTCGAGCACGCCGGCTGACCGGAACTACCGGAACGCCGAACTACTCCGGCCCTCGAGAGAGCTCCCCGAACGCCTCGGCGGCCGTCCGGGTCCCCTTCGCGATGAGCACGTCGCCGCCGTTGATCTCCGCGTCGGCGTCACCGATCAGCAGCCACCCCTCCTCGGGGCGACGGATGGCGATCACCGACATCGTCGGCTCCGTCTCCGGGACGCCGGCGTCGACCCCCGCTCCGTCGAGGTCGCTTCCCGGCTCGACCTCGATCCGGGTGATGATCTCGTCGCTCTCCTCGACGGCCATGCCGACGACCGGATGAACCTCGATGTCCCGGAACACGCCCTCGCTGAGATCGATCGCGGCGTCGCTGATGACCTCCGTGCTCGTGCCGAGTCGAATCAGTCCTCGAAGCGAGACGGGATCGTGGGCGTCTGCGGCTGCCCGGAGCGTCCAGGCCTCGAACCGGGACTGCATCGCGTCGACCTCGACCTCGAGATTCCGGACCTCCTCCGCGAGGGCCTCGCTGTCGAACAGGACGCTGCTGTAGGCCAGGTCGATCGCCAGCTCCGAGAGGTTCTTCATGTGGATGATCGTGTCCACGGCCCGCTCGAGGTCGTCGATGTCCGATGTCTCGACGGTGGGAACCTCGTAGGCCGTCCCGGTCAACGTCTCGTACACCTCCTCGATCGCCGCGTCCGGGCCGCGGAGGAAGGCGACGTCGTCGGCCGCGACCGTCGTCGTCGGACCGGGGTTGAGCAGCCACTCCTCGCCGCGCCGGAGCGCGATCACGCGGACGCCGGTTTCGGACTCGAGGTCGATATCCTCGAGCGTTCGATCGGCGTACGCGGAGTTCGCGTCGACGACGCCCCGGACCAACACGCCGGCGGCCTCGGGGAGCGCCGCACGCATCGCCTCGGGCAGTCCCATCTCCTCTAAGACGATCTTCGCGATGTCGCCGGCCGCATCGCTTATCGTCCCCGTCGCGGCGACGATCCCCAGCACCGGCGCCAGCTGTTCGGCGTCCGAGGGGTTCCGCGAGGCCATCAACAGCCCCATTCGGGCGCGCATCTCGAGGACGTCCATCTGACGCTCGAGGCGGAGCACCTCCCGAGCGAGGTCCTCGTTGCGGTGGAGGACGGCGGAGTAGGAGAGATCGATCAACAGTTCCGCGGTATCTTTCATTTCGACGAGTACGTCCTTGACGCTGACGGGCTCGTACTCGATCGACACCGGCGACGGCTCGTCCTCGAACGGATCCATGTCCTAATCCACCAACCCGGGTCAAAAAAACGTTTCCCGCCGCCGAGTCGCGGATTCGCGAAACGACGCCTTCCGACACGGTTTTGGACCGGCACGGAGAATCCACGACCAATGATCGACCGGAGCCTCCTGCGTGAGGACCCCGAGGCCGTCCGCGAGGCGCTCGACAACCGCGGTGCCGACGTCGACCTCGACGAGCTGATCGAGATCGACGAGCACTGGCGAGAGCTGAAGGCCCGCGGCGACGAGCTTCGCCATGAGCGAAACCAGGTGACCGAGCGGATCGGCTCGCTGGTCGCAAAGGGCAAACAGGACGAGAAGGACGAGGCCATCGAGGAGTCGAAGGAGCTCAAAGCCGAGATCGAAGACGTCGAAGCCGAGGCGACCGAACTCGGCGACGAGCTCCGCGAACGGATGCTCGAGGTTCCACAGATTCCCGACGAGAGCGTGCCGCTGGGCCTCGACGAGCGACACAACGTCGAGGATCGACGCTGGGGGTTCGACGACCTGCGCGTCGACGCCGACGAGATCACTCCCCACTACGAACTCGGCGAGGAATTGGACATCATCGACGAGGAACGCGGCGCCAAAACGACCGGATCGGGCTTTTACTTCCTCAAGGGTGACGGCGCTCGCCTCGAGCACGCGCTGATCCAGTTCATGATGGATATCCACCGCGAGCAGGGGTACGTCGACCTCTTCCCGCCGGTTCCCGTCACGAGCAAGTCGATGCGTGGCACCGGTCAGCTGCCGAAGTTCGCCGACGACGCCTACCGACTGGGCGGGAGCAACGACGAGGAGTACGAAGACGACGACCTCTGGCTCTGCCCGACCGCCGAGGTCCCGGTCACGAACATGTACGCCGACGAGATCCTGCTCACGGACGACCTCCCACTCAAACACCAGGCGTACACGCCCAACTTCCGGCGCGAGGCTGGCGAACACGGCACCGAAACCCGTGGCATCGTTCGCGTCCACCAGTTCAACAAGGTCGAGCTCGTCAACTTCGTCGAGCCCGAGGACAGCTACGACCGCCTCGAGTCGCTGCTCGACGAGGCCGAGGAGGTCCTGCGCCAACTCGAGCTCCCCTACCGCATCCTCGAGCTATGTACGGGCGACCTGACCTTCGCTTCGGCGAAAACGTACGACATCGAGGTCTGGGCGCCCGGCGACGACATGGACGACGGCCCCGAGGAAGGCGGGCGCTGGCTCGAGGTCTCGAGCGCCTCGAACTTCGAGGACTTTCAGGCCCGCCGCGCCGGACTTCGCTACCGACCCGAGCGCCACGAGTCGGCCGAGTACCTCCACACGCTCAACGCCTCGGGACTCGCCCTTCCGCGGGTTATGGTGGCGATCCTCGAGTACCACCAGAACGAGGACGGCACCGTGACGATCCCCGAGGCGCTGCAGCCGTACATGGGCGGACAGGAGGTCATCGAGGGCCACGAAAAGGTCGGCGAGAGCGCGCTGGGTGCCGGCGAGCAGGAGTGAGTCGCGGCGAGCGGTAGTCGTCGACAGCGGCCCGATACCGCGTTGGGCCGGTTCGACGCTCTCCTCTCGTTTCCGAGTCGAGTTCTGACCGCTGATTTCGCACCAGTTCCCGAGCCGTCAGCACAGTCACTATCGGCTCGGCGAGTGAAGCGGTGGAAGTTCCCGAACCGTTCCCGGCGGTTCAGAACACGAGCGGGCGTTGGCTCCGCTACGAAAGCGGACGCGAAAGAAGAAACGAATCGAGAGAGAAGGGCGGCGGTTTAGATGTACTGGATGATCTCGGGCAGTTCGAGCTTCATGCCCTTGCGCTCGCGGATCTCCATGATCTTCTCGCGCTGGAGGGAGTCGGACATGACCTCGAAGCCGGCGTTCTCCGTGTTCCAGGAGGCGCGGCCCTCGGTCGCGCTACGAATGTCGCTCGCGAAGCCGATCATCTCGCCGACGGGTGCGATCCCCTCGACGACCATCAGGTCGCCTTCCTGGTACATGTCGTCGACGCGGCCACGTCGACCCTGAATCTCCCCGGAGGCGGCGCCCATGTGGTCGTTGGGGACGTCGATACGAACGTCCTGCATCGGCTCGAGCATCTTGATGCGGCCGTCGATCAGGGCGTTGTGGAGCGCGTTTCGAGTTGCCGGGATGACCTGTGCCGGACCGCGGTGGATCGTGTCCTCGTGGAGCCTGGCGTCGTGCAGCCGGATGAGCGTCCCCTGAACCGGCTCGTTTGCGAGGGGGCCGTTGTTGAGGGCGTCCTCGAATCCCTCGATCACGAGTTCCATCGTCTCGTTCAGGTGCTGGATACCTTTCGTGTCGTCGATGAGGATGTTCGTCCCGTGGATGTGCTCGACCTCCTGAGAGTCGTCCTTCTCCATGCCAGCGTTCTGCAGGGCTTCGCGGCGCTCCTGCTCGGGCATATCCATCGACGCCTCGCCGAGCTGGATCGCCTCGACGAGTTCGTCCGACATCGGTTCGATGGAGACGTAGAAGCGGTTGTGGCGGTTCGGTGAGATGCCCTCGATCTCGTCGCTGGGTTCCTGGGGCTGCTCGCGGTAGACGACGATCGGTTCACCAGTGTTGACTGGAATACCCTGATTCTTTTCGATACGCTGGGTGATCACTTCGAGATGAAGTTCTCCCTGTCCGGAGATCAGGTGCTCGCCGGTCTCCTCGTTGATCTCGATCTGGATCGTCGGATCCTCTTTGGAGACCTGTCGAAGGGTTTCGATCAGCTTTGGCAGGTCGTCCATACTTTTCGCCTCGACGGACTTCGTAATGACCGGCTCGGAGATGTGCTCGATCGACTCGAAGGGCGTCATCTCGACGCTCGAGACGGTCGAGCCGGCGATGGCGTCGCGGAGGCCGGTGACGGCCGCGATGTTACCGGCGGGGACGCGTTCGACTTCCTCGCGCTCGCCACCCATGTAGATGCCGACGGACTGGACGCGGTTCTTACCCGCAGTTCCGGAGACGTACAGCTCCTGGCCCTTCTCGAGGGAGCCCGAGAAGACGCGACCGGAGGCGATCTCGCCCGCGTGGGGGTCCATCCCGATGTCGGTGACCATGAAGACGACCTCGCCGGTCTCGTCGACGAGACGCATCCCTTCCGCGAGCTCGGTCTCGTCGTCACCGCGCCAGATGCGCGGAATACGTCGTGGCTGGGCCTTGACGGGGTTCGGGAAGTGCTCACAGACCATGTCGAGGACGACGTCCGACAGCGGCGTCCGCTCGTGGAGCTCCTGGCGCTGGTCGTTGCGCTCGAGCTCCATGATGTCCCCGAAGTCCATACCGGTTGCCTGCATCGACGGCATCGAGACGCCCCACTTGTACAGGGCGGAGCCGAAACCGACGGTGCCGTCCTCGACGGAGACCGTCCAGTCCTCGATGTCGTCCATGTCCTCGGTCATTCCGCGGATCAGCTCGTTGACGTCGTTGATGACCGAGACGAGTCGACGCTGCATCTCCTCGGGACCCTCCTGGAGCTCGGAGATCAGGCGGTCGACCTTGTTGATGAACAGGGTCGGCTTGACGCCCTCGCGAAGCGCCTGCCGCAGAACCGTCTCGGTCTGGGGCATGGCCCCTTCGACGGCGTCTACGACGACCAGCGCACCGTCGACGGCGCGCATTGCGCGGGTGACGTCGCCGCCGAAGTCGACGTGGCCCGGCGTGTCGATGAGGTTGATGAGGTGGTTCGTGTCCTCGTACTCGTGGGTCATCGAAACGTTAGCCGCGTCGATGGTGATCCCACGCTCCTGCTCGTCTTCCTCCGTGTCCATCGCGAGCTGTTCGCCGGCGGTCTCGTCGGAGATCATGCCGGCTCCCGCGAGGAGGTTGTCCGAAAGGGTCGTTTTCCCGTGATCGACGTGAGCGGCGATGGCGATATTCCGGATATGCTCCGGTTCGTCCATCAGCCGTTCACACTCTTGGACGATCTTCTTGCGTCGGCCCATATACCCCCCAATACCGGTAGCGGGGTCAAAAGGGTAGTGTTTCGTCGTCGGCGGGATTCGGCGCGTATCCCGCTCTGGAGCGACGAAAGACTAATTTACGTGAGTGAATGGCACACAGCAATCTCCCGTTCAGTCGGGAACCGACGACGGGCGTAAGAGCCATACAGTCACGGCCCGTGATACGGCCACACATGGATATTCGCGTTACCGGCTCGGGTCCGACAGCCCCTTTTCTCGGTGCCCGAGACCTGTTCGAGACTGAGTACGACCTCTCCCTCCCGGTCGACGTCGAGCTTCGCGACGACCCCGACGTCCGCACCTGGGCCGGTCACTACGACGACCGACACGTCCTGAACATCTCCCGACAGGCCGCCTCGAGCGCGATGGCTCGTGAGCTCGCCCTCCACGAGTTCGCCCATATGGCCAGATACGAACAGAGCCATCCCTCCCACACCCAGTCGACCGAGGAGGTGCTGTACCTCGCACTGGCCGGGAAAAGCGTCGAGCGGCGCAAGCTCTCTCATTGCTACCAGATCGCAAACCACATGAAGGATATCTATGCCGACGACATCACGCTCTCGGTCGGTCCCGGCGAGAAGCTCCTCTCGTTTCTCGAGTCGAGCCTCGCGGCGGCAGTCGTCGACAGGCCTCAAACCACGCCACGGACCGGCCGAACGAGGCTCTCGGCGAGCGCCGATCCCGAAATTACGGCCGTCAACGCGGCGTTTGCCCTGGCGCTTGCGGAACGACACGACCTCGTCGAGTCGGATCACCGTCTGTACGACCTCGCCCACGTCGCCGCGGTGGATGCTCCCGACGTGCCGTTCCACGCGTTCAAGCGTCGGTTTAGGGAACTAACCAGGGACCCAGACTCGAGCAGCTATCGGCAGGTCCTCGTCGACGCGACTCGGGCGTACGTCGGTGAGGGGGGCTCCTCGACCGAGGCGTGACGTCGTCGTCAGCGACCCGAACGTTTAATGTTTTACACCTCATTAGTATGGAACATACTGGCAATGCTCTCCGAGACAGAACCCCGCGGACCGGGCGACGCGTTTATCGAGGAACTATCGCGACTGAAACGCCGCGGAGCGAGCGTCCTCGTCGTCGGGTCGGCCCGGGCGAGCCAGCAGGCCGAGACCTGCCGCCGGCTACTCGGACACGCCACGGACCGTCCGCGGCGACGCGTTCTGGTTTCGACGACCGGCGAGAGCGCACCGATCGAGTCGCTCGTCGACGAGACTCCCCTGGACAGCCACCGAATCGTCCGCCACGAGATCGACGTCCGAAGCGCCAGCGCCGCCTCGAGCGCCCACGGACCGGCGCCGTCGATCGACGTCCCCGTAACGACCACCGAGACGCTCGCCGACCTCGGGATCGAGATCTCGAGCGCGATCGAGTCGTTCGAAACCGCCGCGGACGGGCTCGAACCCTCCGAGCTACGGATCGGCGTCGACTCGCTGCTCCCGCTGCTCGAGACATACGGCACGGAACGCGTGTTCCGGTTTATCCACCTCACTAACGGACGGGTAAGAAGAGCCGACGGTATGATTCACTACCGGCTCCCGGTCGATCGGCAGAACGAGGTCGTCCCGGTACTCACGCCCCTTTTCGACGTTGTCGTCGAGCTTCGGACACACAACGGGGTCTGCCAAGAACGGTGGTCGCTCAAGGACGAATCGCTGTGCTCGGGCTGGATTTCGACGCGACAGCTGTAACGAGAGTATGTCGGCTGGAGACGCACTGTCCCCGATGGCCGATGCTCGAGGCGAAGTGGCGGGGCAGGTTCTCGGATGAAACCGACGTTCGAGCCGACCGACGACGGACTCGAGATCATCGATCGGATCGAACGACACCGGTACCGACTGACGACCCACGATCCGGTGTCGATCGACCCCGCCGATACCGACGAGATTCAGTATCCGGTGGATTCGGCGGTTCGAATCACGACCGATACGCTCACGCTACCGACGACGCACTACGTCTACGTCCGTGACGAGACCGGGGCGATGGTCGCCGAAGTAAAACCCGACGAACAGACCTTCCTGCTGAATGGAGAGTATACGCTTGATCTATCTGGACCATTGAAACTCTATGCTTGTGTTAACAGCTCCGTTCAGGTGTACTCAGACCCTCACCAGACCCACATAGGCTTCAATAGCCGAGTTCCAGTAATTCTTGGTGCTCGTTCGTATCACACCCGCCCAGCAAGAACGATTACAACGACGGCGGATCCGATCGACATCATGCGAGCCGTTTCGACCTTTGGATCGGCACTCAAAACAACAACACCTGATCGATCGTATCCGACATTACGTGGACATCCACCCGCTATTGAGAAAGGGAACGAGCTCGTTATACCTGAAGGATTGGAACAGTGGAAAACCGGTATCGAGATCGAAATACCACCCACACATCGTCACGTCTTCATCGTTGGACCACTTGCCTACTATCTCGGAGCAGAGGTCGTTCCGGGTTCACAGCCGAGACTTACAACCGGTACTGGTTATTCCTATTCTCTTAGCAGCCAGAAAGGGTTTGAGTCAACAGTCAAGCGGGTCCTACAGCAAGTTTTCTTTCTCGATTGTGTATCTCGAACAGAAGGGTCCTCACCCCTACCTCTTCATAATCGGGATTTGATTGAATCGGCACTTGAATACGATATTCCGACGATATATGAACAATCGATCGGTGAACAGGTGCAAACCTATCTCGAAACTCCGTTTTCTACTATTGACCCTTATATGCCAGACTGGCAACTCGAAATACGATTAAATCCCAGTCCAGAAACCATTGAGTTTTTGCCCTTCGTATCCAATTATCTTGCGCCGATACACGTCCAAGACGGCGATCAGCAGGACCCCCCTGGTCTCGGAGACGAAGCGGATGCCATTTCGGATTTTACACGAAGTACTCCTACCCGAAATCCTGAGATCACCAGAAGCAACGAGCCGACGTCGGATCTCCACGATCGACCTACGTCAGTTGAGCAACGTTGGAAAGGAAAGGACGGTTCAAATATCATGAGTACGGCACCTCTTTCTGCCTTCAAAAACAACATCGGTCGAAATCCCCGGGATAAACCGATCGAAATTAAAGTAGTTTGTAATGATGTAGATATGAATGAAGAAGCTAAATCTGTGGATAGGACGTACGGAAACAGAGAAGAACTACCCTTTGATGTTACACTGTATTACAACACTTCTACTCGAGAATTAGAACAAATACTGGAAGCCGAGAGTGATTTTCTACATTATATTGGCCATATAGATAAAGAAGGATTTGAATGTTCGGATGGAAGGCTAGACGGGACAACAATCAAATCCTCCAATGCAAAGGCGTTCCTGTTAAACGCCTGCCAATCTCATGACCAGGGGTTACATTTGATCAAGGCTGGTAGTTTAGGGGGGATTGTTACCTTCGGAAACGTCGTGAACAGTGGGGCGGTCAAGATCGGGAGTATAATCGCACAACTGCTGAATCGAGGATTCCCACTCTATGGTGCGTTAGATGTTGCTCAAGAAGAAAGCATTATGAGTGAACAGTATCGGATGGTTGGTGACGGTCGAACGACTATCGCACAAGCAGAAACGGTCGTTCCAAATGTTTGTTTCATGCAACAGGAAGACGACAATACCATTGTCGAAATCAAAATGTACGATTCGGTTCCGGCAGAAAAAGGAGCTGTCTTCACCCCACATTTAGAATCTGTCGATTCCTACTACATAGTCCCTGGAAGTACAGGGCAGATACGAGTCGATGAGAAGAATCTACGGGATTTCTTGAACGAGGGAAAATTTCCAGTAGTAATCAACGGAACGGTTTACTGGAGCGACGAACTCGATTCTCCGTGACTATGGCCCTGCGAACGAACCGCCGTTCGCTGCCGCGGTTCCTGCCTGTGAGATGGCCAGTAGCATCGTAAACAGGACGCCGATCATTCGTGGGTGCTTCTTCAGGTAGTGGGTCAGGTCCGTCATGGTACACGTAGACCATTGTGCCGACACGTAATGAATTTATTTTAATATAACATACAGGGAAATCATAGATCCATTCTGTATTTTGAAGTTCTAAAAAGTCAAATCAATATAAATAAGAGTCGAGTGCAGGATGTATAATATATAATGCCGTGTTGGATATACAACAAGGTAACTGCCGAGATCGGCACTCTCTAACTCCAATGAATCCGATTTTCGAACCTACTGAAGATGGGATAGAAATCATCGATATGACCGAGCGGAGACGGTATCGACTCATCACTGACAACCAAGTCCGAACGAACGAGGTTGAGGTAACACCAACACCATACCCAGTCGACAACGCGGCTGAGATTATGACTGATTCGATTACACTTCCAACAAAAAGCGCAGTGTATGTTTACGATAGAACGGGATCGATGATCGCGGAGTCGGATCCGCATGGCAAAACTGTTCTTCCACAAAACAAATATTCACTCGATATTTCTGGACCGGTGAAATTGTACGCGAACGTCGACAGCAGTGTCGAGATTGGTTTACACTCGAATCAGACACATATCGACTTCGGGGATCCTACTGAGGTGGTTCTCGGTGCACGGTCATATCATACCCAGCCAGCAGGGTCGATCACAACAACGGTCGAGCCCGCGGACGTAATGCAAGTCGTATCGGCGTTTGGCTCAGCACTCAAAACAACGAAGCCCGAACGCTCCTACCCGACGCTTCGTGGTCATCCCCCAACAATAGAAGTTGGTCAAAGGTTAGACATCCCTTTCCAGTTCGAGTCGCCGGATACAGGAATCAGCATCGAAGTACCGGCCGATCTCCAGTCGATATTCGTCGTTACGCCGCTTGCGTACTATCTCGGGGCAAAAGTCAAACATGGGTCCGTTCCGCGCCTGATAATGGATTCAGATCAATCGTTCCCCTTAGCTGGAAGCCGTGAGTTTGAATCTACTGTCGAACGACTGTTAAAGCAGACTCTCTTTCTGGATTCTCTCGTTAGAGTTGCCGGTCCCTCATCAAATCCTCTTCAGGAACGACACGAACTTAAGTCGGTGCTACCGTTCAATATGACGGAGGTATACAACCAGTCATCGACCGAGAGACTTCGGACGTATCTTGACGTTCCCTTTGAGATGATCGAATCGTACCTTCCGGACTGGCGTACATCTGTGCTGCAGCCGACCGAGGACAAGATTCCGTATCTCCCGTTTTTGGCTCAGGACCTGACAGTCGTCAAAACCCAATCAGCCCAGTCCAGAGACACCGAAAACAACCCAGTAACAGGGAAGGTTCGAACGAACATGACCACATCTGCCGAAGTTCTGGATCAAAGCATCGAACAGCGTTGGACCGATGGACGACTCCCACAGATTACGGCCAAGGTACCACTTTCGGCGTTTTACAATGACATCAATAGAACGGTTCGAGCAGATCCAATCGAAATTCAGGTGGTATGTAACGACCCGGGAATGGGCGATGAACTCGTAGCCCTCTATAGTACATACGGCAGTCGCGAGGATCTTCCGTTCGAAGTCAGGACACATCGTGAACTTACGGTATCTGAATTAGCAGCACTTTTTGAACAAACAAGTGACTTTGTTCACTACATCGGCCACACGGAGAGAGAGGGGTTTAGATGTACTGACGGACACCTAGACGCCTGGTCGCTTGAAACCGCCGGCATGGATGCATTTTTGCTCAATTCCTGCCAATCGTATGACCAGGGTGTAGCACTTCTTGAAAAGGGAAGCATCGGAGGGATCGTAACACTAGACGATATCGACAATATCGATGCGATACATACTGGAAGCACGATTGCTCAGCTACTGAATCAAGGCTTTCCACTCTACGCAGCAGCTAATATCGTGCGTGAGGAGTGTACCGCTGGAGAAAGCTATCAAATCATCGGTAAGGGAGCTACGGCTGTCTCTCAGTCCAGAGCGGGTCTACCGATACGGTTTTCGATCTCCCGCGATGGAGAGTGTCATCAACTCCGCTTGAAGGTGTACACGAAGGGTACGTTCCAGATTGGTAGTACGTATCAACCACATCTCAGTTCAACGGACGCCTACCATCTGATCCCGAAGGAGATCGGGCCTGTCCAAATCGTGAGGGCGGACCTCCCAAAGATCACCGATATGAGCGAGGCTGCTGTTCTTTTGGAGGATGGTATCAGGATGGGCGACGAGATCAAATTCAAAGAGATAGACCTATTCGATCGATAGTAGCGACTATGCAGATCTGCCTCGAAGATCGAAAAGTGAAAACGTCTTAGCGCGCGGCAGCCGCGACGCGTTCTTTCTCTTCTTTCTGGCTGATCGCGTACGTCTGCACGTCGTAGTTAGCTGCACCGACGAGCTGGTTCGCGATCGCTTCCGGAACCGACGTAGAGGTCTTGAACGAATCCTTGTAGACGCCCTCGGCGAGCATCATCAGCGCCTGGTCGACGCGACGCTGCGGTGCGACGTCGACCGCCTTCGGCACCGAGATCCCGCCGTACTTCAGTCGAACCGTCTCCTCGCGAGGCGCGGCGTTCTCGACGGCCGTCACGAGTACCTGCACCGGGTTCTCCTCGGTGCGCTCGTGGATGAGTTCGAACGCGTCGCGGACGAAGTTCAGGGACTGCTGTTTCTTGCCCGTGTTATCCTCGGTCTGCATCAAGCGGTTGATGAAGCGTTCGACGATCGAGATCTGGGACTTCTTGAACTGCTTGCTGGCGTGACGGCCAGCGGTGTGGGCGACCGGCGTCACCTGAATGTAGCGCTCGGTCGAGGGATCGGCGTACTCGATCTCGCCCATCTCCCACGTTCCGAACAGCTTCGCGGAGACGTCAGCGTCGCCAGCGGGTGCGTCGGGATCGGGTTGGTCTTCTGCAGCCATCGTTATCGCACCGGTTTCTCTGCGTTTCCGCGAACCAGTTCGATGAGCGAGACGCCGTTGACCTTCTCGACCTTGTAGTTGACACCCGAGAGGTCACCCATCGCACGACCCTTCGCCCCGCCGATACCGGCGATGGTCACTTCGTCGTGTTCGTCGATGAACGAAATTGCGCCGTCACCGGGACAGAACGCGGTGACCTGCTTGCCGTTCTTGATCAGCTGGACGCGAACACACTTTCGGATCGCCGAGTTGGGCTGTTTCGCTTCGATGCCGACCTTTTCGAGTACGATACCTCGAGCCTGAGGGGCCCCCTCGAGGGGGTCGGACTTCTCGCGAAGTCCACGGGCGCGGCGCGCGTAGTCCGAGTCGGACCACCGCTGGTTCTGGCGGTCCTTCTTGAGCTTGCGCGCGGCGTACTTGCCGTTTGCCATGCTCGTCGCTATCGGTCGGAGACACTTAAGCATCCCTGTTTGGAGACGCGATTACGCCACGAGAACGCTCGATTGGGGGCAACGAAGGGATCTGAGGACGTTTCACCGGACGAGAAAACCTCTCGAAGAGTGGGAGCTAAAGCAGCTGGACGTCGTCGATGTCGAAGTGTCTGGCGGCGAGACGCCGAGCGGCGTCGATCGTGCGGCCGTCGGCACCGATCGCGACGCCTCGGTCCTCGTCAGCGACTTCGACGTAGGCGACGGTGTCGTCGTTTTCGCTGATCGTGACGTTGTAGACCACCGCCGGAGCGAGCGTGTTCGCGACGAACGTCTCGGAGTCGTCGGCGTTTTCGACGAGCCGGGCCGAGCTACCGACTTCCTCCTCGAAGCGACGGATGGTCCGACCACCGGGACCGATCGCATCGCCCATCCGACCGCTTTCGACGACGAGGATCAACCGTTCCTCGCCGTCGTGTTCGTCGACGAGGCAGTCCTGGCCGGCGACATCCGTCACGTCCTCGAAACGGGCGAGGTACTGGCGAGCGTCGTCGTCGAGGGTTACCGCCATCGATCAGTCCGCCTGGCCACCGCCGCTGGAGGTTGTCGATCCCATTCGCAGATCGACGTCACCGGTACCGAGCTTGATCGGCTTGCCGACGATGACGTTCTCCGTGACGCCGTCGAGGTCGTCGACCTCGCCGTGGATCGCGGCGTTGAGCAGGTGGTTGACCGTCACCTCGAACGCCGCACGGGCCAATACCGAATCCTTCGAGCCCGAGATCCCGTGGCGACCGATCGATTCTATCTCGCCGCGGTTCGTCATCATGTCCGCGACCAGCATCAGGTGTCGAACGTTCACGTCGTCGAGGCCCTGCTCGGCGAGCGTGTTGTTCGTCTCCTCGATGATCGCCTCACGGGCGGCCTCGATCCCGAGGTTGCGGTGGATCTCGTGGATGTTGTTACACGTCGAGCGGGAGGCGTCGACGCCCTCGATCTCGAGCGCGTCGCCAAAGGCCGACCCCTCGGTGTAGAGGACGAACTCCTCGGTGCCGTCGTCGAGTTCCTCCCGCCGAATAACGACTCGAGAGATGTCCTCGATCCCCTTGAACGTAATCTCACGCAGCTCCTCGACGAGCTGGAGTAGATCACGGTAGGACGGTTCCTCGGGGCCGAACTCGATCTGGGTCCCCTGCTGGATCGCCTCGACGCCGAGGTTGTCCTGGATGATCTCGGCGACCTCCTCGGGCGTGATCATCCGCTCTTCGAGGGTGTCCTCGTTGAGCGAGATCTGAACCCGCATATCGGCGACGTTCGTCGAAACGTCACCCAGCGCGAGGATCTTCGTTGCCTCGATCTTCCAGACGACCTCGTGGGCCTTTTCTCGCTCGGTGGCGTACTCGTCCTCGAGATGGATCGTCATCATCGGCGTGTCCGGGGTCTTCCGGGCGTCGACCAGCTCGATCAGCCGGGGTAGTCCCTGCGTGACGTCGATTTCCGCGACGCCCGCGTAGTGGAACGTGTTCATCGTCAGCTGCGTTCCGGGTTCGCCGATCGACTGTGCGCTGACGGTGCCAACGGGATCGAGGGGGTCGACGCGCGTATCGAGGTACCGCGCCTCGACCGCTTTCGCGAGCTCGTCGGCGTCCTCGACGGTGGCGTCGCTCCGATTTTCGAGAGTCACGTAGACCTTGTCCTTGAGTCGTCGGGGAAGGTCGGTGTCCTCGACGACGGCGACGGTGTCGTCGTCGACGGCGTAGTCGACCTCAGTCATCGGAGGTCACCTCCGCTCCCTCGACGAGTCGGTCGTCAGCGTACTCCGAGAGGTTCGTCGGCTCAGTCTTGATGCCGAGGAAGTCTCGGCGTTCTGCGTCGGACTCGAACTCCGAGTCGAGCACCCGGTCTGCGATTCGCTCGACGTCGATGTCGTTGTCGTCGCCGGAAGAGACCTTGACCGGCGAGGTACCGTCCTCGCCGAACTCGAACTGGACGATCGTGTCCGAGGTGTCCCGGACAGTGCCGTCGTACTGCGCCTCGAGCTCGGAGAGGGCGTTGATCAGCCGCCGCTGGAGGTACCCCGACTTCGAGGTACGGACGGCGGTGTCGACCAGCCCCTCGCGACCACCCATTGCGTGGAAGAAGAACTCCCGCGGGGTGAGCCCGCTGGTGTAGGAGTTCTCGACGAAGCCGTGGGCCTCCGCGGAGAGGTCGTTTGGCTTGTAGTGGCTCAGGGTACGGTCCTCGTAGCCGCGGTTGATCCGCTCGCCCCGAACCGCCTGTTGACCGACGCAGCCGGCCATCTGGGTCAGGTTGAGCATAGAGCCACGGGCGCCGGATTCGGCCATGACGACGGCCGGGTTCTCGTCGGTGAAGTGTTCGTCGGCGATGTTCCCGGCGTTGTCACGCGCACGCGAGAGCGTCTGCATGATCTTCATCTCGAGCGTTTCGTCGATCGTTCGGCCGGGCAGACTTTCGAGTTCGCCCCGCTCGTAGGCCTCGATGAGCTCCTCGACGCGGTCGTTGGCGTCATCGATCGTCTCGTCGATCCGGGCCTGGGCCTCCTCCGGGATCGTCTCATCGTCGATCCCGATCGAGAACCCGAAGTGCATGATCGCCCGCATCGCGAGCGTCGAGACCTCGTTGATGAAGATCCGGGCGCGGGTGTTGCCGTAGACCTTCGTGATCGTGTCGACGATCTCGCCGCCGAACTCGCCGACCTCGTCCTCGGCGATCGTCCCTTCGATCAGCTGGCCGTTCTCGACGACGACGTCGTCGCCGACAGTACCGGTGAACTCGAGGTCGAGATCGTCGGGTAGAAGCTCCGAAAAGACGTCGTACCCGGTCCAGAACGGCTCTTCCTCGTCGTCGATACCGCTGGGTTCGGGCAGTTCGTCGATCCGGGTCGCACGAAGCAGGTCCAGCGCCTGGGTCTCGTTGAATCGAGGGTTGTCGTGGGTCAGCAGGTACATCCCCGAGATGTGGTCCTGGATCGCGCCGATAATGTTCTCGCCGAATCGGGGCGAGAGGATCTGTTCTTGAACGCGCATGAGGACGCGCGCCTCCGCGCGGGCCTCCTCGTTTTGTAGCGCGTGCATGTTCATCTCGTCGCCGTCGAAGTCGGCGTTGTACGGGGGACAGACGACGGTGTTGAGTCTGAAGGTCTTGTACGGCATGACCACGACCTCGTGGGCCATGATCGACATCCGGTGCAGCGACGGCTGGCGGTTGAAGATGACGATGTCGCCGTCGACGAGGTGGCGGTTGACCTCCCAGCCGGCGTCGACCTTCTCGGCGAGCTGTTCGCAGTTCTTCTCGGTCACCTTCAGTCGGCGACCGTCAGGACGCCGAACGTAGTTGGCGCCGGGGTGGGCCTCCGGGCCGTTCGAGACGTATCGACGGGCTTCATCGACGTTGCGATCGGTGACGTTCATCGTCTGGGTCATCTCGCTTGCGACGCGGTCGGGAACGCCGACCTCGTTCAGTGAGAGGGTCGGGTCCGGCGAGATGACGGTTCGGGCCGAGAAGTTCACACGTTTCCCGGACAGCGATCCCCGGAACCGACCCTCCTTGCCCTTGAGTCGCTGGGAGAGGGTCTTGAGCGGCCGGCCGGAACGGTGTCGGGCCGGCGGCGTCCCCGAGATCTCGTTGTCCATGAAGGTGGTGACGTGGTACTGAAGCAGCTCCCAGAGGTCCTCGATGATCAGCTGGGGAGCCCCGGCCTCGCGGTTCTCCATGAACCGCTGGTTGATCCGGATGATGTCGACCAGCTTGTGGGTGAGGTCGTCCTCGCTACGCTGGCCGTTATCGAGCGTGATCGACGGCCGCGCGGTTACGGGCGGTACGGGGAGGACGGTCAGGATCATCCACTCGGGACGTGATCGTTCCGGATTGATGCCGAGCACCTCCATGTCCTCGTCCGGGATGGCCTCGAACCAGTCCCGGATGTCGCTTGGCATCAGCTTGTTCGTGTCCTCCTCCGTGAGGTCGATGTCCAGGGCCTTCTCGATGGCCTTGCGCTGACTCTCGCGCGGTCGGAACGAGCCTGAGAGGATCTCATTGATCCGGCCGATGTCGATCTCGGTCTTTTCGGCGAGTTCGTCCGGCGTCGTTCGCTCGACGCCGGCTTCCTCGTCGCCCTGCATCGCGCCGGCGATGCGCTGGGAGTACTCGCTCGTGAGCACCTGCTGGACCTCGTAATAGGTTGTGGGCTTCTCGTGGTCGATGTCGTACTGGACCTCGCCGCAGTGTGGACAGCGATCCTTCTTGCGGGCCTGCCGGATCGCCGCCTTCGTAACGTCGTTCAGGTCGCGGCCGAGCTTTCGTGACTCGTCGATCTGGTCGTAGAACTCGCCGCGCTCGTCCTCGGTCAGCAGGAGCCGCGAGCATTCCCGGCAGGTCCCACGGAGGAGTCGACGGATGAGCTTCGTGAAACCGACGTGGATGACGGGTGCGGCCAGTTCGATGTGACCGAAGTGACCGTTACACGATCCCGAGTGTTTGCCACAGGTCTTGCACTCGAGTCCGGGGTCGATGACGCCGAGTCGGGGATCCATCAGCCCCATGTCGATGGGGAAGCCGTCGTCGTCGTAGGTGTCGGCCGTGATGATCTTCGTCGCGCTCATCTCGCGGTACTCCTCGGGCTCCATGAGCCCGAAGTTAATCGATCCGATATCTTTTGGTGTGCTGTTTTGCATGATGGGTTAGACGGCGTCCTCCAGTTCCAGTCGCGGCGCGATACCCAGGGCCTTCATCTCGTCGAGGAGAAGCTTGAACGCGTAGCTCATCTCGATCTCGTGGATGTCCGTCTCCTCGTCGCAGTTCGGACAGTACACGCGGCGCTGTTCGACGTTCTCGACCGCGCTCATTCCGCACTGTCCGCAGATGTGGATGAACTCGCGGTCGGACTCGTCGAGCAGTCGCTCCTTCAGCGTCATCGCGGCGCCGTGGCCGATGAAGACGTCACGCTCCATCTCCCCGATACGAAGTCCACCCTCGCGGGCGCGCCCCTCGGTGGGCTGGCGGGTCAGCACCTGCACGGGACCGCGCGAGCGGGCGTGGAGCTTGTTCGAGACCATGTGGTAGAGCTTCTGGTAGAAGATGATCCCGACGAAGATCTCGGCTTCGATCTTCTCGCCGGAGATCCCGGAGTACATCGTCTCCTTGCCGGCGGAGTCGAACCCGTTTTGCTCGAGCCCCTCGCGGAGTTCGTCCTCGTCCTCGCCCAAAAACGGCGTCCCGTCGACGCGACGCCCCTCCATCGCGCCGAGTTTCCCGCCGATCATCTCGAGGATGTGACCGACCGTCATCCGCGACGGCAGGGCGTGGGGGTTCAGGACGAGGTCGGGCACGACGCCCTCCTCGGTAAACGGCATGTCTTCCTGCGGCGCGAGGTGGCCGACGACCCCCTTCTGGCCGTGGCGGCTCGCGAACTTGTCCCCGAGTTCGGGGATCCGCTCGTCGCGGACGGAGACCTTCGAGAGCTTCGAGCCGTCCTCGCCCTCCATCAGCGTGACGGTGTCGACGACGCCCGATTCGCCCGAGCGCATCGTTACCGACGTTTCGCGGCGCTTCTGTGGCGAGAGCCCGCCCATGTCGTCGGGCTCCTCGAGGAACCGCGGCGGACTCGTTTTCCCCAGTAGAACGGAGTTCTCGTCGACCTTCGTCTCGGGGTTGACGAGGCCGTCCTCGTCGAGGTGGGTGTAGGCTTCCTCGCCGCGGGCGCCGCGGACGTCCTGGCTCGGGATCTCGAAGCGGTCCTCCTGGCCGCCAGGGTAGCGTCGTTCCTCACCCTCGTACGTTCGGAAGAAATGCGAGCGGGCGAGTGCGCGCTCGACGCTCGCTTTGTTCATAACCAGCGCGTCCTCGATGTTGAACCCCTCGTAGCTCATGACGGCGACGACGAAGTTCTGGGCCGCGGGACGCTCGTCGAAGCCGATCTGCTCGGTCGTCTGGGTCTTGACCATCGAGAGCTGCGGGTAGTGCAGCAGGTGCTGGCGCGTGTCCGGTCGGATCCGGTAGTTCGCGCTCGGGAGTCCGAGCGACTGCTTGATCATCCCTGCACCCATCGTAATTCGGGGCGAGGCGTTGTGCTCGGGGTAGGGGATCATCCCCGCACCGATCCCGAAGATCAGCTGCGGGTCGATCTCGAGATGGGTGTGGTCCTCGTTGAGATCGTCCTCGTCGACGGCGACGTAGATGTCCTCTTCCTCCTCGGCGTCGATGAACTCGATGTAGCCGTGCTCGACGAGATCCTCGAACTCGAGGTCGCCGTCCTGGAGCGCCTCGAGTTCCTGGTCGGAGATTCGGGGCTCGCCGTCCTCGACGACCAACAGCGGTCGACGCGCGCGGCCGGCGTCGGCGTTGACGATCACTTCTCGGGTGCGATCCTTGACCGAGACGTTGACCATCTCGCTGACGTCGCCGATGCGTCGCGCTTCGCGGATCTGTTCGGCCAGTTCGTGCGGATCGGGATGGGTCCCCACCAGCGACCCGTTGACGTAGACTTTCGCTTCTCGTTGTTGGCTGCTCATGATTGATCAGTCGTCTGCGGTCGATCGCTCGATACCCTCGAGGCCGGGGATCCCCTCGACCCCCATCGAGGCGAGCTCGCGTTTGAGTTCCTGTTCGTCCTCGACGTTCTGGGAGAGCTCCATCGCCTGCGCGAAGTTCTTCACCAGCCCACAGTTCGGACCCTCGGGCGTCTCGGAGGGACAGATGCGACCCCACTGGGTCGCGTGCAGGTCCCGCGCCTCGAAGTGGGGCTGCGAGCGGCTTAGCGGACTGCGAAGCCGGCGCAGGTGGCTGAGAACCCCCATGAAGTCGGTGCGATCGACCAGCTGGCTCACGCCCGAGCGGCCGCCGACCCAGTTCCCCGTCGCGATCGGGTGCTCGAGGCGTTCGGTTAGCACGTCGGAGCGAACGACGGTGTTCACCGAGAGGTTTCGGTTACGCATGTTGGCGCGCTCGAGCTGGTACTTCACGTCACGGGCCAGCTTGTTCAGCGCGGTCCGGAACAGGTCTCGCATCAGGTCGCCGCTGACCTTCAGTCGTTTGTTCGCGTAGTGGTCCTTGTCGTCGGCCTCGCGGCGACCGAGCGCGAGTTCGAAGCAGGCCTCGGCCATCCGACAGAGGTAGTGAGCTTTGTTGATCCGGACGTCCTCCTCGTCGACACCCTCCTCGTGGAGGTGTGGCAGGAGGTAGCGGTCGATGACGTAGTTGGCCCGCTTGAGCTGGTAGTTTTTCCCCTGGCCGGAGGCGACGCGTTTCCCGAGCTCTTCGATCGCACCCTCCTCGGTCTGGACCTCCGCTTCCTCTAAGTTCTCGAGCATGTACTTGACGACCTCGGGGTCGTTCGAGACCTTGTGGACGATCTCCTCGTCGCTCTCGAGGCCGAGTGCCCGAACAAGCGTGACGAAGTTTATCGATCCCGACACCGAGGGGAACGAGACCTCGAGCAGCCCGTTCCGGGTCCGTTCACAGAGCACGAGCGCGCGGTAGCCACGGCGCTGTGAGAACGTCTTGGCGACCTGAATTTCGTCGCCGTACTTGGTGTCGTACTCCGCGAGAATCTTGTTCGGCGCGAGGTCCTCGCTGGTCATCAGCACGCGCTCGGAGCCGTTGACGATGAAGTAACCGCCGGGGTCGGCGGGATCTTCGCCGATCTCGATCAGTTCCTCGTCGCTGAAGCCGGCGATGTTACATTTGTCGGAGCCGACCATGATCGGCATCCGGCCGATCTTCGTCTCCGTCGAGTCGACGACCCGCTCGTCGCCCTCTTCGCCCTTGACGATCGACATCTCCATGAAGACGGGCGCGGAGTAGGTGATGTTTCTGAGTCGAGCCTCCTGGGGGTACAGCAGCTCCTCGGAGCCGTCTGCCTCCCGAACGCGGGGCGTGACGACGCGGACGTCGCCCAGCTCGACGTAGACTGGTTCCTCGCCCTCCTTGTCGCCGATGTCCGTATCGATCGTCTCCTTCTCGTCGACGACCTCCTGCATCCCCCGGTTGAGGAAGGCGTTGAACGATCGGTAGTGGTGTTCGGCGAGCCGTTCCTTCGAGAAGTATTCGCGCGAGATGTCCCGTCGTTTCGATCGGTCGAGTTCCATTGCCATTTATTCCACCACAAGTCGGTATACGACTGCCTGGTCGGTTGTGCGTGAGTTCCGAACGATCTTGATGACGTCGCCGACGTCCGCCTCGTCCGGGAGAGCGGAGTCGTTGCGCTTGATTTTCGGCAGGTCTGTGCGGTCGATGTCGTACTCCGAAAGAACCTCCTCGAGGACGTCCTCCTCGAGAACGGTGTGCTCCGGAACGAGTTCGTGTTGGCTTACGTCTACCATGTGTTGGTGCGGGCTATCGGGAGAGAAGCGGCTGTCACGAGATACTACAGGCACGTAACGGTGGGACGCATTTAACGGTTACTAACTTGACCCAGAAGCACGGCTATCCGGCCTGGCAAACTTGACCGGAACTATCTGTCACGTTCGTACGTAGCCCGTTCTCGGTTATATTCCTTGTGGGGAGTGAAAGTGGACGTCTTTGGAGCGGACGTGTCCCGGTTCGTCCTACCACACGTTCCACGATTGGAAAGCCTTAATACTCTCACCGGGAAACTGAGAAATGCGTCGCAAGACGCCGCAAGCAAGCCCGGATGGTGTAGTGGCCCATCATACAACCCTGTCACGGTTGTGACGCGGGTTCAAATCCCGCTCCGGGCGCTTTCTTGCGACTTGTCTGCCCGGATGGTGTAGTGGCCCATCATACAACCCTGTCACGGTTGTGACGCGGGTTCAAATCCCGCTCCGGGCGCTTTCTCAATATCGTGAGTAACCCGTTTCTCCTCCACGAGCAAAGCTCCTGAAAGAAGCGGTCCAGAACCGAGGAGTGGAGCGAGCGTTCCCTTCTATCCGCAAGCGCACGATACTCTACCGTACCGGCAGTCGTAGCGTTCTCGGATACCATTAGTAGTATCACCTGTTACTTACAGATACAATGCGGAACTCAAAACAAAGGGGTGACGAAACCGAGATCAAGGTCGCCTCACGTCTCATAGAAACCGGATACAGCGTTTCAATTCCGTTCGGTGACAACGACAAGTACGATCTCGTAGTCGATGATGGTACGACGTTGTATCGAGTTCAGTGCAAAACCGCATGGCAGAATAAGTCACAGACGATTCGATTTAATACGCATTCACAGACGACCAAAGACGGAAATTACCACGAACAGACCTATCGGGACAAAATCGATGCGTTCTGTGTTCGGTATCCGAAAACGGATCAGCTCTACTGGATACCCATTGATGAGGCAACAGCGCAAAAAATGGAGCTACGATTCGATGCTGCTATCGACCATCCCTCGATTAACTGGGCGGTCGACTACGAGTTCAGCGAGAACTGTCCCTGATCGTGCTATTGGCTGTTTCTATTGCGTTCGTCCAACTCGATTCACTCCTTGTAGGTCAGTTTGAATTCTGTCATTTCCAGCATCTCCAGTATCCACTTCGATCCGTTCTCCGAAGCCCCGCTCGAGAACGTCGGCGCTCAGCGCTGAGAATCGACACGACGAAAGCCCCGGTCAGCGGATCCGATCCTCCCACTCGATCCACTCCTGCTCCCAGCCCGTTCGCGACTCCGCCCGCTGGCGGGCGTACTCGAGGTCCTCACGGTTCGTCCGATTCCGTTCGACCGCACCGGACTGCTCGCCTTCGAGCAGGAGCGGATCGAACGAGACCGCCTCGAACAGCTCGCTCGAGCCGTCGGCGTCCACGGCCGCGAGGCGCTGGGGCTGGGTACCCCGAGGGAGGACGAGCCGGCCGTCGTCGGCGAGCTGATCGAGCAGCGGGCGGGGCGGGTCGACCGCGGCCGCCTCGAGCAGGATCCGATCGAAAGGGGCGTACTCCGGGAGTCCGCTGGCGCCGTCGCGACGGTCGACGAGGACGCCCTCGTATCCCGCCCGCTCGAGATTGGCTCGTGCCTCGAAGACGAGCGGCCGCGAGATGTCGACGGCGTGGACGCCGTGCTCGCCGACGATCTCGGCCGCGACCGCCGCCGTGTAGCCGACACCGGCGCCGACGATTAACACGTCGTCGCCGTCCTCGAGGGCGAGCGCCTCGAACAGCCGGGCGACCGTACTCGGCGAGAGGACGCGCGTTTCGAGGACCTCGTGCTCGCGGTCGGCGTAAGCCGAGCGATCGTCCTCGAGGAACTCGTGGCGAGGAACGTCCCGCATCGCGATGGCGACGGTCTCGTCCGTCAGGACCCCCTTGGCGGGGGATTCGAGGCCGTCGACCATGTCCTCTCGGAGTACCGCAGGGTCCATACCCGGGGTAGCGGACGAGGCGTTATCAACTACGCGCCCGCTCGCGCAACCACGGACTACCTCCCTCGCATTCGAACGAACCGAACGCCGCCGTGTTCGCTTCGCTCGAGGCTTCCGTCCTCACGCTTTTCGGCCATGACGAGCGTCTGGAACCCGGTCCCGATCGGCGCGAGTAGCCGACCACCGGTCCGGACCTGTTCGACGACGGGGTCGGGCAGCTCTGGCGTCGCGCAAGTGAAGTACGCCGCGTCGTACGGTGCGTGCTCGGCCCACCCCTCGCGGCCGTCGCCGACGCGAATCGAGACGTCGCCGTACCCCGTTTCGGCGAGACGGTCCCGCGCCTGTTCGGCGAGTTCCTCGCCGTACTCGACGCTGTAGACGCCTTCGGGACCGACGAGTTCAGCCGTGACGGCGGCATGGTAGCCACAGCCGGTACCGATCTCGAGAACGTCCACACCGGGCTCGAGTTCGAGCCGATCGGCCATGATTGCGACCATATGCGGCGCACTGATCGTCTGGCCGTCCCCGATCGGGAGCGGTCGATCCTGGTAGGCGTCGCCGCGACGATCGGACGGGACGAACTCGTGGCGGGGGACCGTCCGGAGCGCCTCGAGGACCCGGTCGTCGTCGACCCGATCCGATAGCGACCGGACCATCCGTTCGCGAGCGGTGTCGTACTCGTTGGTCCGGTCGTCCCCGTCGTCGGAGCTGAACCGATCGAACATGGTGGAGTCTACGGACTCGCGAGCAATAGCCTATGGGACGTAACTGCGTGCCAGTTTGTTGGTCCGGGGGAGTCCTCTCTCGGTTGCGTCCCGAGAAGTGAATCGAGTCGACTACCAGGCCGACCAGGCGCTGGTCTGTTCGTCGTAGGCGTAGACCCGCTTGAGGTCCTTCGCGACGCCCGTATCGCCCTCCATATCGTAGCGATCGCGGTCGTACTCCGAGGCATCCTTGCGGACGACGAAGGCGTCGATCTCGAACTCGTCGTCGCCGAACTCCTCGATCGAACCGACCTCGAACTCGTAGTCGCCGGGGACGTAGACGGTGATGCTTCGGCTATCGTCCCGGGAGCCGTCCTGGGGATGCACGGTGACGTTGACCGCCACGTTGTCGACCTCGCGGGTCCAGACGGTCTCGACGTCGTCGGCGTCGGCCTCCTCGACGCGGCGGTGGCCGTCGAGCTCGATGCTGGTCACGCGAACCGTCGAGAGCACCTCGTCGGTCTCGAGGATGAACTCGTCGCCGACCTCGACGGTCTCGTCCTCGGGCGCGGTGACGTTCGCGGTGAACGACTCGCCCTCCTGGGAGACAACGACGTCGAGGGTAACTTCGCGTTCGGGATCGGGCTGTACCTTGTGGACGTGACCGCACTCGCTGCAGCGAACCGTAAGCGCCCCGCCGCCCGCCGTCAGTACCTCGTGGACCGTCTCGAGGTCCGGCGAGCACGACGGACAGGGCGTCGGGATCCGGTCTGGAACGTCGTTCATAGCACGCCGTAGACGCCACGACCGTAAAAGCCGATTGGACCGCACACGAGCCCGTCACTGGCTCGCACTGTCGTCGTTCGAGTCGGTTCGAACGCCCGCTCGAGGTCCCGAGCCTACTCGGCGCTCGACGGGTCGATTTCGGTACCCGCTCGCGGTTTCACCGCTCGCTTGTTGGGAGGTCTACGACCTCCCCGCGTTCGCGGCTGTCGCCGCTCACTCACTACGTGGAAGTTCCACTTCCACGCCTGCTCACGGCTCGTCGCCGTTCGCCATCGGGAGGTCTACGATCTCCCCATCCGCCCACACCGTCGGCTCCCGGAGGATCCCGTCGAGGTGGATTGGCGCATCGACGTCGCCGCCGATTCCCGCGTCGTCGCCGATCGCGATGTGAACCGTCCCGCCCGCTTTCTCGTCGAGCAGGACGGAGCCGACGAGGTCGGTGACCGCGACGTTCGTGCCGATGCCGAGTTCGGCGAGGTTGTAGGCGGCGTCGCCGACCTCCTCCGCGGCGGTCTCGACCGTCTTGCGGATCTCGTCGTCCGAAATCTCGGTGACGAGGCCGTCCTCGACCTCGAAGCGCAGCTCCTGACCGTCCTCGAGCAGCCCGTGGGGACGCATCGTGCCGTCGACGACGAACGTCCCGTCGGCGGTCTCAGGACTGACGAACACCTCACCCGCGGGGAGGTTCGACATCTGGCCGGGCTCGTGGACGATTCCGGTATCGGAGAGGAACTCCCGGTCCCCGATATCGAACGTGATGTCGGTCCCCGCGGGGGCGGTGACTTGGATCTCCTGGGCGTCGGCGACCTGCTCGAGGACGTCGGCGGAGTGGTCGGCGATCGTCTCGTAGTCGGCGTCCAGTCCGGTGGTAAAGACCTCCTCGGTGATCCCGGGTAGCGTCGCGACGCGGGCGCCGGCCTCGTTCGCGTTCCCGCGGGCGCGGGTGTGGCTCAGGCTCTTGGTCGTCGGCGCGAGCACGACGTCGGCGCCGGCCATCGCCGACGCCACCGGCTCGGGGGGTTCGCCGCCGTGGGTCTCGCCCGGCGGGTAGCGAACGATCACGGCGTCGTCGGTAATCTCGCTCGCGACCTCGTAGATCGCCTCGCCGATCGGTTCGCGCTCGTCGTCGGTGACGACGGCACAGCTCTCCGAGGACTCGAGGGCGAGACACTGCCGAACGGCCGTCTCGGCGGCCGCGCGAAGGTCTGACATACTCGATAGTGGGATCAGCGAGCCGAAAGGTCTTGCTATCGGCTATCGAGGACTTACTTGGCGGCGTCCTCGAGGACCTCGACCGCGACCAGGGGTTCGCCGGTGAGCGCGCGGACGTAGGCGCCACCGGCGATCGAGACGTGGCCGAAGTCGTCCTCGTCGAGACCGTACATCTCGATGGCACGGGAGGTGTCGCCGCCGCCGACGACCGAGAAGCAGTCCGTTTCGTCGATCGCCTCGAGCACAGAAACGGTGCCGTCGGCGAAGCGGTCGTCCTCGAAGACCCCCAGCGCGCCCTTGACGAAGACGGCCTCGGACTCGCGAACGAGATCGGCGTACGTCTCCGCGGTCTCGGAGCCGACGTCGAGGTAGGAGGTCTCTTTCTCGAGGCCCTCGACGTCGACCTCGGCGCGCTCGCCGTCCTCGCCCTCGTAGGCGAGGTCGTTCGCGAGGTACAGGGAGTCCTCGTACTCCTCGAGGATGCGCTCGATCGTCTCCCGTTGGGCGTCCCACTGCTCGTCGAAGAAGTCGGTTCCATCGACGTCGTAACCGACGTCGTGGCCCGCGGCTCGCAGGAAGAGTTCGCCGACGATCCCACCCAGACAGAACCGATCGACGGTGTCGTCGACGCCCTCGATAACCGGGATCAGATCTTCGGCCTTGGTGCCGCCAAGCGCCATCGTAACGGTGCCGTCGAACTCCCGCTCCTGGATCGACGAGTTCGCTGTGTACTCCTGTTCCATCACGCGCCCTGCGTAGGCGTCCATCACACGTGGGAAGCCGACCAGCGAGGCGTGAGAACGATGGGCCGCCGAGTAAGCATCGTTGACGTAGGCGTCGAACTCCGGGGCGAGCGTTTGGACGAACTCCGTCTCGGCCTTGACCTCGGGCTCCTCCTCGGGAAGCTCCTCGTCGCACATCCGGGTGTTCTCGAGGACCAGAACCTCGCCGCCCTCGAGGCCGTCGATCGCCGCGAGGGCGTCTTCGCCGAAGGTATCCGCGACGAAGTCGACGTCCCGATCGAGGTGATCTCCGAGGATCCCGGCGTGTTGTTCGAGCGAGACGAACGTGTCGCGGCCGGGCCGACCCTGGTGGGCCAGCACGGCGACGGCGTGGCCGTCCTCGAGCAGCTCCCGCAGGGTTTCAGCGTGGCGGGCAAATCGGCGGTTGTCCTGAACCGTGCCGTCCTCGACGGGGGCGTTGAGGTCGAAACGAACCAACAGTCGCTGTCCGGGCTCGAGATCGTCGATCGTGTTGAACATACGGAGTGGGCGTGTCGAACGCGCTTAAAATTTAAAGTGGAAACTGCTCAGCGGGCGACGGCTTCGTCGGCCTCCTGATCCTCGGCCTCGGCCTCGGCGGCGACGTACGTCGCGAGATCGAGCATCCGGTTCGAGAAGCCGTACTCGTTGTCGTACCAGGTCAACACCTTGACGAGGCCGTCTTCGAGGGACATCGTCGACTCGAGGTCGACGTACGACGAGAACGGAAGGCCGACGATATCCCGGGAGACGATCTCCTCGTCGGTGTAGCCGAGCACGCCGGCGAGCTCGTTGTCGGCCGCGTCGCGGAAGGCGTCGGCGAGCTCTTCCTCGGTGACGTCCTCCTCGAGGTCGACGGTGAGGTCGGTGATCGAGCCGTTCGGAACGGGGACGCGCATCGCCATCCCGTCGAGCTTCCCCTCGAGCTGGGGCAGCACTTCGGTGGTGGCGATGGCGGCGCCTGTCGAGGTCGGAATGATGTTCTCGGCGGCAGAACGGCCGCGACGGCGCTTGTCGAGCGGGCCGTCGATCAGGTTCTGGCTCCCGGTGTAGGCGTGGACCGTGGTCAGCAGTCCGGACTCGATCCCGAACTCCTCGTCTAAGACCTGCACGACCGGCGCGACCGAGTTCGTCGTACAGGAGGCGTTTGAGAGTACGTCCTCGCCGTCGTACTCGTCGTGGTTGACGCCGTAGACGATCGTCTGAACCTCCTTCTCGCCCTTCGGCGGGGCCGAAATCAGTACTTTCTCGGCGCCGGCTTCAAGATGTTGGGCGGCCTCGTCGTACGTACGGAAGATCCCCGTCGCCTCGAAGGCGACGTCGACGTCGAGTTCGTCCCACGGCAGCTGGGTCGGATCGCGCTCGGAGGTCAGCCGGATCTCCTGGCCCTCGACGGTGAGGGTGCCGTCCTCGAGGGAGACGTCATCGAGTCGGCCGTGAACCGAGTCGTACTGCAGGAGGTAACGCATGTCGTCGTCGTCCATGACGTCGTTGATCGCGACGATCTCGACGTCATCGTACGCAAGCGACGCGCGAAGGACGTTTCGTCCGATCCGCCCGAACCCGTTGAGTCCGATACGGAGCGTCCCCTCGAACTCGTTCTCCGTGTACGAATGTTCACTCATATCTGAGTACTACGCGGGCCACGATTAAATCACTTGCCCCTTTCAAAACGTTGATCGACGTTAGGGAAGGATTCCGATCTATCGTTCGACGAGGACACTCGTTGTGGTACCACATATCATAGAAAGGTCTGCATTTTTTATATTTTGGTGTGTGTACACGTTAGCACGTGTTCTCCGGACGATCTGCGCTGGACAACTCAATTTCGAGTTAACATCTATCAGATTCTTGCAAAACAGTTATGCCGGTTGGCGGTGGATGTCGATGCGTATGCTCCGGGTCGGAATCAACGGTTATGGAACCATCGGAAAGCGCGTCGCAGACGCCGTTCGAGCTCAGCCAGATATGGAGGTCGCCGGCGTCGCCAAGGTCAGTCCTGACTACGTCGCACTCGGGGCGGCCGAGGCGGAGTACCCGCTCTACGCGGTTGACGAGGACCGCACCGATGGGTTCCACGAGGCCGGCATCGACCTCGCCGGCACCGTCGACGACCTCGTCGCCGACAGCGACATCGTCGTCGACGCGACACCGTCCGGAATCGGTGCGCAGAATCGCCCGCTGTACGAGCGCCACGACACCCCCGCACTCTTCCAGGGCGGTGAGGACGCGACCATCGCCGAAGTCAGTTTCAACGCCCGCGCGAACTACGACGAAGCGACCGACGCCGACTACGTTCGCGTCGTCTCCTGTAACACGACCGGTCTCTCGCGGCTCGTCTCGCCGATTCACGAGGACTACGGCATCGAGAAGGTCCGGACGACGCTGGTTCGACGCGGCGGCGACCCGGACCAGACCGGTCGCGGCCCGATCAACGACGCCCTGCCGGACCCCGTCTCCATCCCCTCCCACCACGGTCCGGACGTCCAGACCGTCTTCCCCGAACTCGACATCGACACGATCGGGCTCAAGGTCCCGACAACGATGATGCACGTCCACGCGGTCAACATCACCCTCGAGGAGGCACCCGACGACGTCGCGGAGATCCGCGATCGCCTCCGGAAGGAGGACCGACTGCTCATGATCCCCGACTACGCCGGGATCGACGGCGCCGGTACGCTCAAGGACCTCGCGCTCGACGCCGGCCGCCCCCGCGGCGACATCTGGGAGAACTGTATCTGGGAGGAGTCGATCACACTCGAGGGGCGCGACCTCTACTGCATGCAGGCGATCCACCAGGAGTCAGATGTCGTTCCCGAGAACATCGACGCGATCCGCTCGGTAACGGGACTGCTCGACGGTCCCGAGAGTCGGGCACTGACGAACGAGACGCTGGGGATCGGCCTCAGCCGACTGGACAACGCCGAGGAACGCGCCGTCGATCGACAGACCGCCGACTGAGTCGTCGGGGAAAGCTTTTGGCCGTCCCTTCCTTACCACCAGCTATGCGACGAGACGACCGCGACGAACCCTTCGACGATCTCTTTCGGGAAATCGAGCGGATGATGAACGAGATGATGAGCGGTGCCGATGTCGATTTCGACTCCTCGAGTGCCGTCGACAGCGGATTCGGGATGGACACCCACGTCGACATCCACGAGACCGACGACGAGATCCGCGTCGTCGCCGACCTTCCGGGCGTCGAGAAGGACAACATCGACCTCGAGTGTGACGGCAAGACGCTCACGATCTCGGCCCAGAGCGACCACCGTCAGTACGACGAGCGCGTCTCGCTCCCCCAGCGGGTCAACGAACACAGCGCCTCGGCGACGTACAACAACGGCGTCCTCGAGGTTGTCTTCGAGTCGGCCGAACACTCTTCGGGAATCAGCCTCGAGTAAGCAGGTCGACTCGCGGTCGACACCGGTTTTCGTTCTCGAGTTTCGTTTCGGAATAGCACGTCGTTAACCGGTCCCCGAGACGCCGGCACGATCGGCGATTGCTCCCGCCAACCGGTCGTAAAATCCCGGTTCGTACTTCGTCGCCTCGTCGATCGTCGGCCGGGCGTTCGTCTCGTTGACCACTACCCGCTCGCCCGTCTCGAGCAAGTCCACCCCGAGAAAGGGAACCTCGAGAACCTCGGCGACTGACTCGGCCAGTCGACGCCACTCGCTCGGGAGGTCGACCCCCCGTGCCCTCGCGCCGCGATGGACGTTGTGTTTCCACTGGCCCTCGCGGACCGCGTCGTCGGGCAGTCGGCGCTCGACGGCGCCGACGTACTCCCCATCGAGGATCATCACCCGATAGTCGGTGGCGTCCGGGAGGTACTCCTGGATCAGGAAGGACCGATCCCCGGTCGCCCGGTAGTCGTGGACCAGCGAGAGGTAGTCACAGATCCCCAGGAAGGAGTCGAGATCGTGGGCCTTCGCGACCCCGACTCCGCGAGTCGTCGAGTTGGGTTTTACCACGACCGGCGACTCGAGTCGATCGAACGCCTCGATCAGTTCGCTCTCGCCGACCTCGTTCGAGACGTACACCGACCGCGGCACGGGCAGGTCGGCGCGCTCGAGGCGGGCGAGCACCTCGGCTTTGTTCCGCGAGGTGAGAATCGCCTCGCGGTCGTTGAGCCACGGAACCTCGAGGAGCGCGTCGGCAACACCGCCCTCCATGGGCCGACCGGGGTAGACGAACCCCACGTCGTACTCGCCGGGCGACCACGGCGCGTCCGTTCCCAGGGGGACGATCCGTTCGCTTACGGGAACGTGGTGGGCGCGGATACCGCGCTCGGCCAGGGGCTCGCGCATCCGATCGAACGTCTCCTCGGCGTTCGCGACCGCGAGATCGATCATGCTCGAGAGTCGGGAGTAGAGGCCCAAAAGTCTGCGTACCCGCACCCGGGGATTCGCCGTCCTCGACTCGCAATCGACGAGGTGGACTCCTCGAGCGTAAACGGTCGGCTATAGTAGCCACTGAACGTCAGTACACATCCGATCGCACGACGGCTGTGCGATCGGTGTGCAAACCGTTTCAGTTGTTACTAAGACCGGTTCACGAACCGGAACCGCGACGAACGGCTCCAGTAACATCCGTGAGAACGGCGTTTGCACCGCGCCGTGTAGGGACAGAACGGGAACGCCGTCGCGGAGTAAAAGGTGGGGTTACGAGACCAGCTGCTCTTCGCCCTTCTCGACGACGATACGACACGGCGGCGAGATCTTGTTGTACGCGCGGCGGAACGCCTCCTTGGCGTGCTCGGCGTCGTCCAAGTCACACCAGACCGTGAAGATGCGATCGCCGGCGTCGATTCGCGCGGCGGTGCCGACGATCTTCCCGAACGACTGGCGCATCCCGTCGGAGACACGGTCCGCACCCGCACCCGTCGCCTGTTTGTTCTCCCGGATGACGTGGTGGGGGAACTTCCGGAGGATCATCTTGTAGTTGTTCTCGCCGGCGTTTTTCAGCATGTGCCGGTTGGCCGACAGGCGCGAGGCCTCGAGGCTCCCGTGGCGAATCTGGACCTCTTCCTCGGTGATGAGGCTGATCTGAACGGGGTAGTCCTCGGGGCCGGCGCTGACGTTGCCCATCTTGTGCTGTGCAATCTTCGATCCGGGGATTCCAGTAATGTACTCGCGGCGCGTGTAGGCCGGCTTACTGATCTCCCGGTACATTGAGGCGGGTTTGTCCGACATGGTTGTGGTTACTTACGAAAACCGAAGCCTACCGTGGGGATAAAGCCTTCGAACCGTCACGTCCGCGCCAGCGGCGGCTTCAGACGGAACTGCTCGGCGAGTTAACCGACAGCACGTCAAAAATCGTCGCTCAGTTGCAGGTAACGTACTCGGCGCCGTTCTTTTCGACGAGCTCCTCCTCGGTGAGACAGTTCAGCACCGAGAGGACACCGATCTTCTTCATTGCCAGGACCTCGTTCAGATCCGACGCCGTCGCACCGCCGCTGGCCTCGAGGTAGAGGTAGACGAGTTTCGCCTGTGGGGAGTCGATTTCGGTCGGGAGCGGCTCGAGTTGCGTGGTGGTGAGTTGCTGTTCCATCATCGTAGTACAACCCACACCGAGGCTCCATATAAGTCTATGGTACACCCGAGCAATATAGTGCAATGGATATAATCGACCTAATACTAATATAGTCAATCCATGCCAGTAGATAACGCTCATCTAGAGAGGCGTATCGAGCATTTTGGACGCTCTCGGAGAGTCTCCTTCGAGAGGGAGATGAGGGTATCAAATCAGTTACTATCGGTAAACGAACCCCGATAGCCGCTTTCAGTCGTTGGATAGCTTCAGCTAGTAGTCACCATCCAGCCATCAATGATCGTTACCTATCCCGGCCGGCTCACTGTATAAGGTATATTATCTCGAACCGATGACGGTGGATGTTCCGAGCTCCGGCCTTGATCGAGCGGATCGGAACTCGTCGCCGCCTCACCACGACGGCGGCGTGTTTAAGGGTCTGCCTCCGGAAACACCCAGTATGCTGAAGAGCTTTCGGATCGGCTCCCTGTTCGGAATCCCGATCAAGCTCGATCTGACGTTCTTGCTGGTGCTCCCGCTATTTGCGTACCTCATCGGCGTCCAGATCGAACCCGTCACCGTCATTCTCAACGACGTGCTCGGCGCAGGCATCGACGTCGGCGCCGTAACCGGCGGCGCGCTGCCGTGGATACTCGGCTTCGCCGCGGCGGTCGGACTGTTCGTCGGCGTCGTGCTCCACGAACTTGGCCACTCGCTGACGGCCCAGCGGTACGGTTTTCCGATCGACTCGATCACGCTCTGGCTGTTCGGCGGCATCGCCGCGCTCTCGGAGATGCCCGAGGACTGGCGACAGGAGTTCACCATCGCCATCGCCGGACCGATCGTCTCCGTGCTCGTCGGCGTCGCCTCCTACGTGCTCTTTCTCGTTACTCCCGAGGCGTTCGGCGGCGCGCGGTTCGTCCTCGGCTACCTCGCCGTACTCAACGTCGCGCTCGCGATCTTCAACATGATCCCCGCGTTCCCGATGGACGGGGGCCGTATCCTTCGGGCACTGCTCGCTCGCGGCCGCTCGTACGCTCAAGCGACCCAGCAGGCCGCGAGCATCGGCAAGATGTTCGCGATCGCGATGGGGCTGTTCGGACTGTTCGCGGTCAACATTATCCTCATCGGCGTCGCCTTCTTCGTCTACATCGCCGCCTCGAGCGAGGCCCAGCAGGTGACGATGAAGGCTGCGTTCCAGGACGTTACCGTCCGGGATATCATGACGTCGGCGGGCGAACTCCACACCGTCGAGCCGGACGCGTCCGTCGCGGAGCTGATCCAGCGGATGTTCACCGAGCGACACACCGGCTACCCGGTCGTCGAGACCGACGGGTTCGGCGGCGAGCGGCTCGTGGGACTGGTGACGCTGTCGGACGCCCGCGACATCAAACCCGTCGAGCGCGACGCGTACACGGTCTCGGACGTGATGACGACCGATCTGAAGACGATCGATCCGGACTCGGACGCGATGACGGCTATCGAACGGATGCGCGAACACGGCATCGGGCGGCTCCTCGTCGTCGAAGGCCAAGACGAGTGGGGTTCCGAGGGCGCGTTCGGCGACCCGGCCCCACGGACCGACGGCGACCTGGTCGGTCTGATCTCGCGGTCCGACGTGATGACGGCGTTCGATATCGTCCAGAAGAGCGGCAGCGTCAACCCCTCGAGCCGGCCTCGAGCCGGCGACTGAGGCCGGCCGGGTACCGGATTCAACATTCTTAACCGCGGGCGTGGCCGAGGTGTCAGCGATGCCACCGGCCATCGAGACGACGGACCTCGTGAAGGAGTACGGCGACCTGCGCGCGCTACAGGAGCTTTCGCTCACCGTCGAGGAGGGCGAGTTCTTCGGGCTGCTCGGTCCTAATGGGGCCGGGAAGACGACGTTCATCAACACGCTGGTCGGACTCGTCCGCAAGACGGGCGGCGAGGCTCGCGTCTTCGGTCACGACGTCGAGGACGACTACCGGCAGGCCCGGGACGCGATCGGGCTCGCCCCCCAGGAGTTCAACGTCGACCGCTTCTTTCCCATCCGCGAGGTCCTGATGCACAAGGCCGGCTACCACGGGATCCCCGAGGAGGAAGCCGGGGAGCGGGCCGACGAGGTGCTCAAGCGGGTCGGGATCTACGACAAGCGAAACGAGCGTTTCGATTGGCTCTCCGGAGGGATGAAGCGCCGGCTGCTGCTGGCTCGAGCGCTCGTCACCGAGCCGAACCTCCTGATTCTCGACGAGCCGACCGCCGGCGTCGACGTCCAGCTGCGCCACGATCTCTGGGAGCTGGTGACCGAGCTCAACGAGGAAGGAACGACGGTCCTGCTGACGACCCACTACATCGAGGAAGCCGAACGCCTCTGTGACCGCGTGGCGATCATGAACGAGGGCCGGAAGGTGACCGTCGCGACGCCGGACGACCTCAAGACGCGAGGGACGGACACGATCTCGGTTCGCCTCGAGGACGCCCCGTCGGTCACTCCCTCGGTCGGCGGCTACGCCCACGAGGCGACCCTCGAGGGCGACCGGCTCGAGGTCCGGGTCGACGACGGCGGCTCGACCGCGCCGCAGCTGTTGAACGACCTCGAGGCGGCGGGCCACGAGATCGCCGACCTCGAGATCACTCGCACGTCGCTCGAGGAGATCTTCGTCGATCTGACGAGACAGGACGACCGGACGACGACCCGGTCCGACGCGCCGACGAACGAGGAGGCGGCGGGCGACGAAGGGGCGGAGACGCCAGCGCGCGAGCAGGAGGGACTCGCCTGATGCTGTCGGTCGGTTTCCGGGCGCTCTTTCGGCGCGAGCTACTTCGGTTCGTCCGTCGTCCCAAGAACACGTTCATGCCGCCGGCGATCACGAACGTCCTCTACTTCGCCGTCTTCGGGATCATCCTGGGCGGACGCATCGACGAACCCGTCGCGGGGATCGGTTACATCCTCTTTCTCGTTCCGGGGCTGGTCGTCCTCGGGACGATCTCGAACGCCTTCGAGAACGCCTCCTTCTCGATCTTCCACGGCCGGTGGAACGAGTACATCCACGAGACACTGACCTCGCCGCTTTCCTACGTCGAGATGGTCGTCGCCTACGTCGGCGCCAGCGCGGTTCGCGGGCTGATCGTCGGCGTCATCATCGCCGTCATCGGCCGGCTGTTCGTCCCGATCTCGATCGAGAACGGCCTCTTTCTGGTAGCGACGATGGTCGTCATCGCCGCGCTCTTCGCCGGCTTCGGGATCATCGGCGGGCTCGTGGCGCGGGACTTCGACGACCTCACCGTGATGAACCAGTTCATCCTGCGGCCGTTGGTGTTCTTCGGGGCCGTCTTCTACTCGCTGACGATGCTGCCCTCGACCTGGCAGACCGTCTCCCTGCTGAACCCGATGGTCTACATGGTCGACAGCGTCCGATACGGGCTGCTTGGCTACTCCGATATGCTCGAGATCGCGCCGGCGGCCTACGCCGAGTTCGCGCCGTACGCCTCGCTGGGCGTGCTCACGCTGCTCACGATCGGCGTCATCGCGGTCGACGTCTACCTGTTCAAGATCGGCTACGGTCTGACCGACTGACCCTCGGCTCAGTCGTTCCGATCGGCGACCTGCACCAGCTGCTTGCCGATGTTCTCACCCTCGAACAGCCCCATGAACGCGTCGGGCGCGTTCTCGAACCCCTCGACGACGTCCTCGCGGTAGCGAAGTTCGTCGTCGGCGATGAACCTCGAGAGTCGCGACAGGGCCTCGCCCCAGCGGTTCTCGTAGTCGTAAACGAGCAGTCCCTCCACGCGGGCGCGAGACTCGATAAGTTTGCCGAGCTTTCGGGGTCCGGTCGGAATCTCCGTCGCGTTGTACAGCGCGATCTGTCCGCAGACGGCAACCCGCGATCGAACGTTGAGCAGCGGCCAGACGGCATCGGTGATCGGTCCGCCGACGTTGTCGAAGTAGACGTCGACGCCGTTAGGACAGGCCTCGGCTACCGCGCCGGGCAGGTCGTCGGTCGTCTCGTAGTTGATCGCGGCGTCGAACCCGAGCTCGTCGGTGAGCCACGCCGTCTTCTCGTCGCTGCCGGCCGTTCCGACCACTCGAGCGCCGCTCAGTCGGGCGAGCTGGCCGACGACCGAGCCGACCGCGCCGGCCGCGGCCGAGACGACGACCGTGTCGCCCGGTTTCGGCTCGGCGACGTCCGTCGTTCCGAAGTACGCCGTCACGCCGGGCATCCCGAGGACGCCCAGCGCGGTCGAGATCGGCCCGTGGTCGGGATCGACCCGACGCAGGTCGTTCCCGTCCGCGACTGCGTGTTCGGCCCACAGCAGTTCGCCCGCCACGATATCGCCCGGCTCGAGCCCATCGTAGTTCGACTCGATGACCTCGCCGACGACTCCCGCTCGCATGGGATCGCCGACGTCCCACGGCTCCGCGTAGGACTCGGCGTCGCGCATCCGTCCGCGCATGTACGGGTCGACCGACTGGTAGAGGGTTCGGACGAGCACTTCGCCCGACTCGGGTGCGGGTCGGGCGACGGTGACGAGCTCGAAGTTCTCGCGGGTCGGTTCGCCGACGGGCCGGCTGGCGAGTCGCCACTGCCGTGTCTCTGCCATACCGACCCGTGTACGCGCCGAAAAGTGAAGATTCGCTTCGCGGCAGCCCGCTCGTCCGCAAGACTGCGCTTCGGCTCGGCCGAACGGTCACGGACCGACGCCCACAGTCCTTGAGACCCCATCGAACCTTTTTGACCCTGTCTGTGTGAGTTGTGCTATGGGATCGACTCGAAAGTTTCTCGAGGAACTGCTCGCCGGCAACCAGCGCCACGTCGAGTCGCTCCCGGAGAACTACTTCGCCGAGGTTCAGACGGACCAGCATCCCGATACTGTCGCGATCTGCTGTTCCGATTCACGGGTGCCACAGGAGCACATGTGGGGGTTCGACCATCCGGGAGTGGTCTTTACGCCGAGCAACATCGGGAACCAGGTCTGGGATGAAGACGACGGCGATCGGATCGTCGACGGCGGAGTGCTTTATCCGATTCACCACACGGACACCGATGTCGCCGTCGTCGTTGGCCACACCGGCTGTGGGGCCATCACCGCCGCGTATCAGGTCGCGACCGGCGGCGACTTTCCCGGGCCGAAAGGCGTCGATAAGTGGGTCGAGATGCTGGTACCGGTTATCGAGGAGGGTCTCGAGAGCGACCTGATCGACCGCGAGACGAACGAGTCGACGGTGATAAACCAGCTCGTCGAGTACAACGTCGACTACCAGGCGGGGTTTCTCCGGGAGTCCGACGACGTTCCCGATGACGTCGGCGTCTACGGCTTCGTCTACGACTTTCAAGGCGTCTACGGCAACGAATACGGACGGGCGTACCTGGTCAACGTCAACGGCGAGACCGACTCCGGACGGATCACCGAGCTAATCCCCGAGGAGTTCGCGACGTCGACCCAGAGTTTGCTGTACTGATTCGACGGATCTGTCCGACGACAGCCCACGGCCCCTACGGTCGGTACCGTTTTGTCACTCGTAGTGAAACGATCGGTCATGCGGGCACATCTCGAGTCCGACATCGGCTTCTACTACACCGTGGGAGCCTTCACGATCGCAGTCTTCGTCGTCGCCCTAGGGGCACTCGCCGTGATCACACCGGCCGGTATCGGTACCCGGGAACTCGGCGGTCTCGTGGTCGGCTTCGCGCTGTTCATGGTGGTGTACTTCGTCTCCGTGACGGTACACCAGCTCGAGGACCTAGAAGAGCTGTGAACTCGCGGGTGGACCGCCGAGACGTTCCGCGCTCCGCTCGATGCGGGCCCGTTTCGGTGGGTCAGTCCGAACTTGCGGGTGCGCCAGCCTGCTGTGGGGTCGGTTCTGGCGCCGGGCGTTCCCACTCGAGGCCGCCCTGGTAGTGGAAGACCCGGTTGTCCTGGGTAGGATCGACGACGGTCAGGTTGGCGATCCAGCCGTTTGCCACCAGCCGTTCGACGGTCTCGTGTTCGCGGAGAATCTCGGTGACGCGGTCGACTGGCGCGTGGATCACCGCGGTCAGGCGGAGCGGCTGGTGGTAGGGCTCGTCGTCGGCGGCCTTCAGCGACTGTAGCGGGAGGCCGGTCATCAGATCGCCGCCGTTGCCCTGGACGACACCGACGTTACCAACCGGGTTTTGCGTGACCTTCGAGCCGCTGCCATAGACGTCGTTGTCGACGGTCGCAAAGTAGTATTGGTTGTTGATCCATTGCGTCACGACAAGCGGTCCCGCCATGATCAACTCGAGCGCGTCACCGTCGGGGTCGGTCGACCAGTCGTAGGAGTGGAGGAACGCGCGGCCGTCGAGGTCCTCGTCATCGGTCAGTCCGCGCGGCCCGATGACGAACGAGGCGTTGCCGGCCAGCCCCCACTCGGGTCGGGTTTCGCCCCAGTCGACCGCGCGGCGTGCCGTCTCGCGGATGGGATCGCTGGGGTCGGCGTTCGTCAGCGATTCGCTGCGCTCGGCGGCTGCAGCGCGACGTGCTTGCTCGAGGTCGTCGCGCAACTTCTCTATCTCCTCGTGGTGGCTCTCGGGAACGTCGCCGTCGAAGAGGGTGATCTCGTCGGTCGTCGTGTTGTGTTCGGCCCCGACGAACACCGTGTCCTCCGGAATCGAGAAGCCGCGCTGGCGGAGCTCGGCTTTGACGCTTTCGTCGTTGCAGATCTTCGCGAGTGTACGCGCGTTCGGGCCGCCGGGGTTGCCGGCACAGGCCCCACAGTCGAGACTCGAGTCGAACGGGTTGTTCGTCGTGTGGCTCGCGTGACCTGCGAAGACCACCAGACGGGAAAACTCCGTCCAGCCCATGAATTCGAAGGCAGTCTGTGCGTACTCGACCTTCTCGTCGTCGCTCATCCGCGGGTACTCGAGCGTCGGAGAGCAGAACTCGTGGGTGCTCGGGACGCGCTCGTCGACGGCGGTATCGAGTTTGTAGAGGGCCGACGGGGCGAGCGTCCGTGCCGCCATCACCGACCCGTAGGCGCCGCCGCCGCCTTCGACGAACGGGAAGGCGGCGACGACGTTGGTCTTGAGACGCTTGAAGTGTTTTCGAGTCGCGCTCACCAGCCCGTGCCACTGGTCGTGGGTCGTCGTCTTCTCACCGTGGTCGGTCTCGGGTTCGTCGGCGATCAGGTGTTGTGGCTCGACGATCGGCGGGCAGGCATCGGCGACGACCTTCGAATCGTGCTCTTTGTACTGCATCGGGATGCCAAAAAACCCTGCGTAGCCGTGCGTCTCGTAGCTGCCCTGCGCTTCGATGTGGCGGCGGATGATCTCCGAGCGCGTGTCGATACAGAAGACGAGCTGTGCGTCCGGGCGTTCGTCGCCGCCGTGGGACGACTCGGTGACGGAGTCGTCGACGTCTTCGAGGAGACGACGACGGTAGCTCTGCTCCCAGGCCGACAGCCAGATCTCCTCGAGGGGGACGTCCTCGTCGGCGGTCGAAGCGGGATCGTCGCCGCCCGCATCGGCGGGCTCGATCGGGGCATCCAGCAGGTCACAAAGTGCCAGCCGCACGGCCAGGTACTCGGGCAGCGTGATCGGGTACTCCGACTGCCACGGGTCCGAATCGTCCGCGGTACGTTGCTTGATAAACCCCGTCCAGCCGGACAGCGCGGCGAGGTGGAACTCGAGAACGTCATCCCAGCGCGGGTCGGGGGTCTCGCCGAGCGCGTCCTCCAGCACCGCCATCGCCGTCTCTGGGAGGTCATCGGGCTCGTCGCAGCCGGGGACGTCGCCGTCGTAGGGAGCGAGTTCACGCCAAGCGGCGTAGAATCCCTTCTCGCGGTTGGGCATCGACCAGTTCGCGTGGTCCTGGTCGAGAAATGCAGCGAGCCACTTTGCGAGCACGCGGTCGACGGTTTCCGTCGCGTCGTCGGTCTCGTTGTCCCGCTCTGTTTCGCGCTCGGCCAACGTCTCGAGGAGCGTCTCGGGATCGTCGTCGAGTTCGTGGGCAGCAAGTTCCGCGCGCAGTATCTCGGGATTGATCCGACCGTCCTCCCAGGCCCGACGAAAGATTTCGGGACGCGGGTAGCCGCGGCCGCCGAACAGCCGCTCTCCTTCGGCGACGGCTTCGTGAAACGGCCGGTCTTCGAACCCCGAGAGGGGGTTCGCAGTGACGAAGGAGTGGAGCGGCCAGACCGATCCGATTCGGTCGGCGACACTGTCGATACGCTCGACGATGCGGTTCTGGGTTGCGGTTCGGGTCTGGGTTTGAGTTTCCTTAGGCGTCATCGTAGTCCTCCTTGCTGGTGAGCACGGTCGAGGGGGCCGGTTGCGAGACGTTCAGTAAGGCAACGTAGAGCCGCTCACTGGAGCGGTGCCAGCCGAACTCCGTCGCGAGATAGGCGCCGACGAAGCCAGCGACGACGAAGTAGTGAACGACGGTTAGTTCGGTCGGTGCGTAGGTCATCGGGACGTCCGCTGCGAGCATCGTCGAGACGGCGTTGAATGTCACCGCATATGCGCTGATGGCGGTCAGCACGACCAGCGGGACGCTAACGAGTCTGATCGACGACGGGAGCGTCGTCCGGTGGAGGATATCCCGTGCGGCGGTGAGCGTCGTCAACACCACGACGAGGGTTAACACGATGCCGCTGTTGAGGGTCACGCTCAGTCCCGACAGCTTTCCGGTGAGCAGCATGAAGATCACGCCGCCGCCGACGGCCGTGAGGAGGCTGACCGCGACGCCGGAGAAGCCCAGATGGGTGCGGTCTTCGTCCGCTGGAACCGTGTGCTCGACGGGAGCCCCGGACGAGAGGAAAAGGTAGGCCTTGTAGCAGCCGTGCAAGATGAGGTGGGCGATCGCAGCCCCGAAGAAACCGAGGCCACACTGCATGATCATAAAGCCCATCTGGGCGATCGTCGAACTGCCAAGTTCGCGTTTCACGTCGGTCTGGACGAGCAGCATGGCCTGTCCCAGAAGGGCGCTGAACGCACCGACGAGGACGACGACTGACATGACGTACAGGTACTCGCCGACCAGCGGAGCGAACCTGGTCAGCAGGATGCCGCCCGCGTTGACGAACCCGGCGTGCATCAGCGCGGAGGCCGGCGTTGGCGCGGTCATCGACGATAGCAGCCAGCCGTGAAACGGGAACAGTGCCGACTGGACGATCGCTGCGAGGAAGATAGCGGCGACGGCGACGATCGCAACGGTCGGCGAAATCCCGTCGACGTTGGCGACAATTCCCGAAACGGAGGTAGCACCCGTCGTCCAGACGAGAGCGACGAGCCCGGTCGAAAGCAGCGCGCTGCTGGCGAGGAAGTACTTGACGGCGAGCACGCCAGCAGCGCGGGCCTGTTTCCAGTCGCGGTCGTGACCGATCAATGACGCCATCAACAGACCCATCGCCAGCCACATCGTCGCGAACAGCACAACGTGATCCGCCGCGGTCAGCGTCATGACCACGAGTGTGAAGGCCAGTATCTGGCCGAAGAATCGGTCAACGCCGCTGTCGCCGGCCATATACCGGCGCGAGTAGCTGTGGACGATCCCACTGAAGAAAGTGACCACGACCCACATGACCGCGGTCAACCCGTCGACGACGACGAGGTCGGGGAGCCCCCACTCGTACCCACGCAGGGCGGTCAGTACGAGAACGCCAACGCTACACAGAAAGAGCGTCCAGACCGCCCAGGTCGACGCTCGCGGAATCGTGGGTGTCCGTTGGGTCGTCGTTTCGGCGAGTGTTCCAGCATCGGATGGTCGCGTGTCCTTAGACATTCTTCGATGTATCCTCCGACCAGCTCGGACATCCCGGACACCGCACCACGATCACAGGCAATACTTACCGGGCCGGTCGTATTCAGAGTTGTTTGAACATGGCGGTTATTATAACCTCTGGTTCGAACAAATCGTTCGTGACAACAGGTTCCACAGACCAGTCCGATCGTCTGGGGAGTCTCGCTTCTGGGGACCGCTCGTCGAGAACGGTCGAACGGGATCGGCGGCACCGTTCGCACCCGGCTACCGATACGAGTCGACCCTGTATAATTCATCCGATCACGAACGATCTGTCCAGATATGAGGTGCGAAGCGAACGATTCGCAACAACCGTCCGTACGCTGCCACGGTCGGACGGAAAACGAACACACCGATACCGCTTCGAAGAGTGAGGAACGACCGATGTTCACGTCACAGAGAACCTCACTCCCCGGAAAACTCGTCGAACGATGTCGATTCGTGACTGCGGACGAGTACCTCGTCCGTGATCGTTAAGCCGATGTCCGACAGCTCCTGTGCGACCGGCGTGATGTCCTGGTCGGTCTCCCCGACGGCCGTGACGAGGAGGTTCTCCTCGCCGGTGACGAGTTCCTGGACCGAGATGACCGCCGGAATGTCGAGTATCTCTTCGATGTACTCTCCGCGATCGGGGATCGGCGCCGTGCAAAACAACAGCATCCGGATCGGGTAGCCGGACTTCGTGTAGTCGATGTCGGCGCTGTACCCCTTGATTATCCCCTCCGACTCCAGGCGCTGGATGCGCTTTCGGACCGTACTTGAGGAAGCGTCGGTCCGCTCGGCCATCTCGCTCGAGGAGAGGTTTCGGGCTTCTTTCTGAAGCGCATACAAGATCTCCCGGTCGGTCGCGTCGAGATCGTACTCGGTCATACGTAGGGTTTTCCACGGGAAATATAAGGGACTTCGCCCCCCAGAACTCCCGAGACACTGATGGAAATGACATAAGGATAGCGGAAGCCCACGACTTTAGTCGTAGGGGGAAGTCACAAAGCGGTAAATCGCCCGGTAGCCGCGTCGCTGTTGTCCGATGAGCGTGTGAACGGAACACACGTCGGGACACGAGTCGCAGGCTTTATACGTCCCGCACGTCTCCGTTCAGAAGCAATGGCGAAAGGAACCGTTGATTTCTTCAACGACACTGGCGGCTACGGATTCATCGAGACTGAGGACGCGGACGACGACGTGTTCTTCCACATGGAAGACATCGGCGGCCCGGACCTGGAAGAAGGTCAGGAGCTCGAGTTCGACATCGAGCAGGCCCCCAAGGGCCCGCGCGCGACGAACGTCGAGCGCCTGTAAGGCAGAATTCGTAACGGTATCGGCTCTTGACTGCAGTATTTTCACACTTTTGAGCGACGGCGCCGTCGACCTCGTCGGTCGAAAACGTCGACGGTTCAGTTCGGTCGTGGCTCGGTCCAGCCGATCTGCCAGTCGCCGAGTAGCCGCACCAGCGCAGAGGATATCGCTCCGAGGAGCCCGATCGTGATGACCCCAACGATGATCGTGGGGTACGAGCCGCTCGTGTAGGCCGACCAGGTCAGGAATCCGAGCCCGGTGCCGCCGGCGACCATCTCGGCGGCGATGAGGTTGACCCACGCGAGTCCCATCCCGACGATCATGCCGGCGTGAATCGCGGGCAACGCGCCGGGAAAGATAACGTGACGGAACGTCTGATAGGAGTTCGCCCCGAGCGACTGGGCGGCGCGCGGATACTCGACCTCGACGCCGCGTGCCCCCTGGACCGTGTTCAACAGGATCGGGAAGAACGCGCCGAGGAACGTGATGAACATGATCGAGAGTTCGGCCGCCGGCAACACGAGGATCGTGAAGGGGATCCACGCGATCGGCGGAATCGGTCGCAGCATCTCGAGCGCGGGGAACGTGAGATCGGCGAAGATCGTGTACCGTCCGATCAGCAGCCCCAGCGGGACCGCAACCGCCGCTGCGACGACGAACGAGGCGAGCACGCGGATCGTGCTCTGTATCGTCGAGATCCAGAAGTCGTCCCGGTACAGCTCGGCCACGTACGCGTCGGCTACCTCGACGGGGGTCGGCAGTCCGGCGATCAGCCCGAACCGGCTGGCGACGAACCAGAGCACCGGCACCGCGAGGATCGACCCCAACCGGACGAGTCGGCGACGCGACTCCATCAGGCACCGTCCTCCTGTTCGAGCGCGCGCTCGGCTTCCTCGCGGATGACCGAGAGCGCCCGTTCGCGTAGTTCGGTGAACCGGTCGGTAGTAACGACCTCGGGATCGCGCGGCCGGTCGATATCGACGTCAATAACGTCTTTGATCTGGCCCGGACGGGCGGTCATGATCGCGACGCGGTCGGCCAACAGGATCGCTTCCTCGACGTCGTGAGTGATGAACAACACCGTGCGGTTGTCGCGTTCCCACACCTCGAGGAGCTTCTTCTGCATGATCTCTTTCGTCAGCGCGTCGAGCGCACTGAAGGGCTCGTCCATTAGCATAATCGCAGGGTCGTTCGCGAGCAGGCGGGCGAGTTCGGCCCGCTGTTGCATTCCACCGGAGAGTTCCGAGGGGTAGGCATCCTCGAAGCCGTCGAGACCCATCTCGTCGAGTATCGACTCCGCGCGTCCCTCTTCGACGCCCTCGTGCATCCGCGGGCCGAACTCGACGTTTTCCTTGATCGTCTTCCAGGGGAACAGCCGGTTCTCCTGGAAGACCACGCCGCGTTTCGGATCCGGGTCCGTGACTGGCGTGCCGTCGACGACGACCTCGCCCTCGGTGGGCTCGAGGTAGCCGGCGATGCACTCGAGGACGGTACTCTTTCCGCAGCCGGACGGGCCGAGTAACGCGACGAACTCCTCGGCGGCCACGTCGAGGTCCATATCCTCGACGGCGACGACGTGTTCGCCCTCGGGATCGTACGTCTTGTTCAGGTTATCGAGCGCAATTGCGCCGGTCTTGCCCGTCGTATCTGGAGCCGGTTCAGCGGTCGAGGCATCGTCGGTGGGGTCGTCGTGTTTGCTCATAGTTGGGTGAAACGGTCGTCAGTTGGTCTCCTGCCAGCGGGTGAGGTAGTGGCCGGTCCGGTGGACCGCCGCAGCCGAGACGTACCCCAGAAAGCCGATCGCGATCATGCCGACCGCGATGACCTCGGTCTGGAGCAGCCGGTAGGCCTGGAAGATGATGTAGCCGATGCCGACGCCGCCGGCGATCATCTCGGCAGCGACGACCGTGATCCACGCCAGCCCGACGCCCAGCGAGACCCCGGTGACGATCGACGGCAGCGTCGCGGGGACGATCACGTGTCGGAAGATGTCGCGTGATCCGGCACCCAGGCTCGCTGCCGCCTGGACGTACTCTGCCTCGACGGTCTTGACGCCCTCGATGGTGTTGATGAGGATCGGGAAGAACGCGCCGACGAACACCACGAATATCACGCCGCTGCGGAACGTCGGCAACAGGAGCAGTGCGATCGGGACCCAGGCGACCGGCGGAACGGGTCGGAACACCTCGAGCGCCGGGAACAGCGCGTCCTCCCAGCGGCGGCTCGTCCCGATCGTCAGTCCGAGCGGGATGGCGACGAGCACCGCGATGGTAACCGCGACGAGGACGCGAAACGCCGAGAACGCCGCGTGTTCGTAGATCGTCTCTCCGCCTTCGGTCATCGCCGTGCCCGAAAGTGCCTCGAGCAGTGCCGCGAGCGTCGTCTCCGGGCCGACGAACGTGTCGAACCCGAGCACGCCGAAGCGGACTAACGCTGACCAGAGGCCGAGAAACAGGACGATCGACAGCAGCTGCCGAACGCGCTTGGTGAGCATCGGAACCGTTCCCCCCTCGAACCGCCGCTGAATCCGTTCGATGGTGGTCGTGCTCATCGTTCGGCCCCCCGAAGCGGGTCCCAGTCGGCGTCGTCCTCGAGGTCGTCGACGGCGGTCTGGAGGGGGTCGGTCTGGTACCGTTCCTCCGGCGGCACGTGCGAGATGACCTCCTGGTCCTCGTAGAGAAACTCCGGGGCCTCCCGCTTCATCAGCTCCTCGGCCTCGTCGACCGCCTCGAAGTCGGTGTAAAACAGCATCCGTTCGACGTCCGGGCTGGCATCCGGCGTCTCGTACAGCGTCGCGCGCAGCGTCTCGCGCTCGTAATCTCGCAGCTGGCCTTCCTCCTGGATGAGATCCAGTGTCCGCTCGGGATCGTTCGCCATGATGTGTTTCGCCTCGAGTTCGGCTTTCATCCAGCCGACCGCGGCCTCCGGGTGCTCCGCGACCAGCGAGTCGAGCATCAGGATGCCGGCGGCGTCGTGCATGCCGTAGTCGGCACCCGAGAACAGAAACTCCGCCGCGTCGGCCTGTACGACCGAGCGCGACACTGTGGGTTCGAAACCGGCCCCGGCATCGAGGTTCCCTTCCCGGATGTTCGTCGCGATCGTCTCCATCCCCATGTCGGAAATCTCGATGTCGATCCCCTCTTCCTGAACCGCCTCGAGGAGGAACCGGTGGGTGCAGGTTCCGGTCGTAACCCCAACCTCGCGGCCGTCGAGGTCTTGTGCGTCCTCGATACCGCTGTCCTCGGCGACGAAGCCGAGGTTACACTGCTGTCCTTCGGAGAAGCCGGCGATTCCGACCATGTCGATCGCCGTCTCCTCGTTCGCGATCGCCGTGATCGTCGGCATGTCGCCCGTGTATCCGATATCGTTCTGTTCCGAGATCATCTTGTTCCCGATCACGGCGCCCTGCAGGGCGACTTCCCAGCTCGCGACCGAGTACCCCTCGGGCAGGTGTTTCTCGGCGAGGTCGGCGTGACGGATCACGAGCGCCGACCAGGATTCGGTGTAAAACGGTTGATAGCCGACGATGAACGACTGATCGTCGAATCCTGCGAGCGCACCGCCGAGGATTTCGCTCTCGGCGCAGCCGGCGAGTGCGCTCGCGCCGAGTACACTGGAGGTCTGGAGTAACCGCCGTCTGCTCACTCCCCTTTCGTCGTTCGTCTCCCTCGCCCGACCGTGTGTATCTCGACGTTTCGAATTCATGGATCACTCCGATTTTCCGCAGGATATCTCGTTCTGGATTCGACGGATACTGTCACTCCGGTATCAATCATTAAAGGTTATTAGTGAGAAGCCGCCGGCCTGCACACGCAGCCCTACTAGACCTGTCGAGCGGTGCACGACGTGGCAACACGATTCGATCGCCGCCGTCCCCAACGCCGAGCGAGACGGACGTCGGTGCCCGATTCCGACCGTGGAGACCCGGACGATTTTGTACGTGCGACGCCGACCCGTAGACATGTCCAAACCACTGCTCCGTCGCAGCGACGACGTCGAGTACGAGCCAGTCGACGCGGCCGACGGCCTCGAGAAGGGTGTCCTGATCGACGAGAGCCACGGCGCGCCGAACTTCGCGATCCGACGGTTTACGCTCGCAGCGGGGGCCGAGGTACCCGAACACACGAACGAAGTCGAACACGAGCAGTACGTCCTCGAAGGACGGTACGTCGTCGGCATCGGAGACGAAGAGTACGAGGTTGAGGCCGGCGACTCGCTGTTGATCCCCGCCGGCACCGTCCACTGGTACCGCAACGAAGGCGACAAGCCCGGCGCGTTCCTCTGTGCAGTGCCCAACGGCGACGACGAGATCGAACTGCTCGAGTGAGCGACCGCCCGGTTATATACTTCCGACGGCCGAACCGGCCGAACAGTCGTGAACGTCCTTCTCGTACTGGGTCACCCTCGGACGGATAGCTTCTGTGGCGCACTGGCCGACGCCTACTGCGAGGGTGCCCGCGAGGCCGACGTCGACGTGCGCGAACTCGCCGTCGCCGATCTCGAGTTCGATCCCGACGTTCGCGTCGAGTCACCGGAGAACCAGTCCCTCGAGCCCGACCTGCAGGCCGCCGAGCGGGACCTCGAGTGGGCCGACCACCTCGTCTTCGTCTACCCAAACTGGTGGGGGACGATGCCCGCCCGGCTCAAGGGCTTCTTCGACCGCCTCTTTCGGCCCGGCTTCGCCTTCTCCTTTTATGAGGAGGGCGAGGGCGCAGGTAAGGAGGAGCTGCTCGACGACAAGACCGCCGAGCTGATCGTCACGATGGACGTCCCGCCGCGGATCTACCGTTGGCTCCTTCGCCAGCCCGGCAACCACGCCCTCAAGCGCGCGACGCTCGGCTACGCGGGCGTTCGGACGACGCGGGTGACCAACCTGGGTCCGATCGAAAGCTCGGATCTCGAGGAGCGCGAGGGCTGGCTCGAGGACGTACGGGAACTGGGTCGAAGCCTGGAGACGGGGCCGGAGTCGCGGCTGGGGCGGACGAAACGGGCGGCGACGAGCTGGCTGAAGGCGCTCCGGTTGCAGTTCTACCCGATGGCCTGGATCGCCTACACGATCGGTGCGCTGGCGGCGGTCGGCTCGGGCGCATTTTCGACCGGGGCGTACTGGCTCGGACTCGGATTTCTGTTCTTCCTCGAGGCCGCGACGGTGTTTTCCAACGAGTACGCCGACTACGAGACCGATCGACGGAACACCTTCGCCGGGCCGTTCACCGGAGGCTCCCGGGTGCTGGTCGACGGCGAACTGTCGTTCGGGCAGATCCGAGCCGGGATCGCTACTTTCCTGACGGTGACTGCCGCGTTCGCCGGGGCCACGCTCCTCGCCGGAGCGGGATCGACGGCGGCGACCGCGGGGACGATGGGGGCCCTCGTGGCACTGGCGCTCGGATACACGCTCTCGCCGCTGAAACTCGCCTACCGCACGCTGGGCGAACTGGATGTCGCGGTCACCCACAGCGTCGGCGTCCTGGTACTCGGGTTCGTCGTCCTCGGCGGCGCGTGGCACGATCCGCTGCCGTGGCTGCTGGGACTGCCCTTCCTGCTGTCGGTGCTGCCCTCCATTACCCTCGCGGGCGTGCCCGACGTCGACGCCGACCGGCTCGCGGGCAAGCGGACGATCGCGGCCCGGTTCGGCGTCGGCGCCGCCGCGGCGGTCGCCGCGACGACGGCCGTCCTCGCCGCCCTGACGGGCGCGCTCTGGCAGTTGCTGGATCTCGTTCCCGGCTACGGTCCCGCGATCTACCTCGGGCTCGTCCACGCAGCCGCGATCGGCTGGCTGCTTCGGAGCCGACTCGAGCCCGACGCGGGCGCCCAGCGTATCGACCTCCTGATGATGGTCTCGCTGAGCTACATCACCTGGTTCGGCGTCGTTCCGCTGGTCGGGCTGCTGTGACTCGAGCAAGGATTCGATTACACCGAGACGAGCACGAGTCCGAACCGCTCAAGTACGCCAGCCGACTATACTATCCCGTGTCGCAGCAGGTCCAGGACGTCGAAACGATCTTTTGTCACGAGACGGGCGGCGACTACCTCGTCGTCGTCCAGCGGGACGGCAAGCGGCTGTTCCGGGCGAAGCTCGGACTCTCCGAGACCTCCGCGGGTCCCCGGCCCGCGAAGTTCCGGTTGAAGGACGGCTCGAGTGAAGAACCCCGACAGCCCGACGAGTTCGTCGAGCTCGCCCGTCGAGCGAAGCGCATCCGCATCTCCGAGCAGACTCCGTCCGAGAAGCGTCGCGAGCTCACCGAGATGTTCGCCGGCTACCAGCTCGAGGACAAGGTCAAGGCCGTCCGGACCTGTCGCTACTGCGCCTCCGCGGGACGGTACTCGCCGGTGACGACCGAGACCGCGGTCAAAGACGACACCGACTGGATCTGCCGGGACTGCGCCCGCCAGGAGCTCGAGCGTCAGCTCTCCTTTTCCGGCGGCGGGGCGGTCACCGGGGCCGCGAAGGAACGACTCGAGGAGTTGATGCTCGAGGTCCAGGACCTCCAGCGGATCGTCAACCTGCTGCAGGGACAGCTCGACCCAGACCTCACCCAGTTCGACACCATTTCGGCGACGACCGACGAGGTCGACCCCGTCCGGACCGACTCGCTGAGCCTCCATCCCGGGCTGCAAGGACTGCTCGAGGACCGATTCGAGACCCTGCTCCCGGTCCAGAGCCTCTCCGTCGAGAACGGCCTTTTCGATGGAGAGGACCAGCTCGTCGTCTCCGCGACCGCGACCGGGAAGACGCTCGTCGGCGAGATGGCCGGGCTCAACCGGGTTCTGAACGGCAAGGGGAAGATGCTGTTTCTCGTCCCCCTCGTCGCGCTCGCCAACCAGAAACACGAGGACTTCGAGGACGAGTACGGCCACCTCGTCGACGTCTCCCTCCGGGTGGGTGCGAGTCGGGTCACGGATAACGGCAACCGGTTCGACCCCAACGCCGACGTCATCGTCGGCACCTACGAGGGGATCGACCACGCGCTGCGGACGGGCAAGGACCTCGGCGACATCGGGACCGTCGTCATCGACGAGGTTCACACCCTCAAAGAGGAAGAGCGAGGCCACCGACTCGACGGGCTGATCTCGCGGCTCAAACACACCACCGAGCAGCGCGCGGCCCGACGGGACGACTACGGGGGCGCTCAGTGGGTCTACCTCTCGGCAACCGTCGGCAACACCGAACAGCTCGCCGAGGTCCTCGAGTCGACGCTGATCGAGTTCGAGGAGCGACCCGTGCCGATCGAGCGTCACGTCACCTTCGCCGACGGCCAGGAGAAGGTTCGCATCGAGAACAAACTCGTCAAGCGGGAGTTCGACACCGAGTCCTCGAAGGGGTACCGCGGCCAGACGATCATCTTCACCAACTCCCGCAGGCGGTGTCACGAGATCTCGCGCAAGCTCGAGTACTCCGCCGCGCCGTACCACGCCGGGCTCGACTACGGCCGCCGCAAGCAGGTCGAGCGCCAGTTCGGCGAGCAAGAACTGTCCGCCGTGGTGACGACTGCCGCCCTCGCGGCTGGCGTCGACTTCCCCGCCTCGCAGGTGATCTTCGACTCGCTGGCGATGGGTATCGAGTGGCTCTCGGTCCAGGAGTTCCACCAGATGCTCGGGCGAGCCGGTCGTCCCGACTACCACGACGAGGGGAAGGTGTACGTGCTGGTCGAACCCGACTGCTCGTACCACGGCTCGATGGAGATGACCGAAGACGAGGTCGCGTTCAAGCTCCTCAAGGGGGAGATGGAGTCCGTAATGACCCACTACGACGAAGACGCCGCCGTCGAGGAGACGCTGGCGAACATCGTGGTCGGCGGCAAGGCCGCCAAGCGCCTCAACGGTCGGATGCTCGGGGAGGTGCCGACCAAACACGCGATCGGAAAGCTCCTCGAGTACGGCTTCATCGACGGCTTCGAGCCGACACCGCTCGGTCAGGTCGTCACCCAACACTTCCTCTCGCCCGGCGAGGCGTTCTCGCTGGTCGACGGAATTCGGAAGGAGGCCCACCCGTACGACCTGATCGCCGATATCGAGCTTCGGGACGACGATCTGTAGGAGTTCGGTGAAGAGACGTGAGAACGGAGACGGTGGACGAAACGGACTACTTCTCGAGTCAGGGGACGAAGGCGACGCCGAACAGCGAGAGCAGCAACACCAACAGCGAACCGGGCAGCCCGCCGATGGCGACGATCAGGAGCGCGATCGGCGTGATCGCGACCGAGACACCGAAGACGGCCTGCGCCAGAAACAACACGAGCAGGCCGACGACTGCGTTGACGATGAACGGACGGACGGTTTGGATGATCGTCGTTGCGCCGAGGACGGCAGCGAGAACGAGCACCAGTAGGAGAATCTCGAGTCCTGTGACCATATTCGAGCGTAGCGAGCGAAGCGAGGAAAGGCGTTCGGTACGGAACGAAACCCTTTAAACGATCCACCCGGAAAGGATGATACGGGATCGTGGGTTAGCTTGGTATACTTCGGGCCTTGGGTGCCCGTGACCCCGGTTCAAATCCGGGCGATCCCATACTTCTGCTGCGAGCAACTCCGCGAGTAGCAGCAATCTGACAGAGCGCGGATTTGAATTATAGTAACAACTGAAACTGTTTGCACACCGATCGCACAGCCGTCGTGCGATCGGATGCGCACTGACTTTCAGTGGCTACTATAGAGAACGGCGAGCATCGCGAGCCGTTCGCGTGGTTCAGAATCCGGGCGATCCCATACTCCCGGTGCGAACGAGCTTGTGAGTGGCATGATACGAAGAGCGGAGATTCGAATCAGGGAGCTGCCCTGCTCCGACCGTGGTTTAAACCCAGCGCCCCCGTTGTCGCGAGCGGCGAGCTCGTGACGAGCGATCGGGGTTGTAGGAGCCGAGGTTCTGCGCGAACGCAGGTTCTCGAGTATAGTTCAGATTCGGACGATCCCGATTCCGACACACACCAGGAACTCCTCGAGGCATTCCCTTCGACGACACATCTTGGAAAAACGCGCGACCGACGCTATCGGTCGCCGGCGGCCGAATCGCGTCACTCCTCGACGCCGAACACTTCGGTCTCTCACTCGGACGCGAGCCGGCTGGTCAGCCGGCTCGCGCAGTCTGTGTTCGTAGACCAGATGATGCTCGAGGGATTCCCCGCGCGAGATCGATACGACACCGTCGGCGTCGGAATCTCGGCGTCCGAAAGCGTGCCCTCGACGAGCGTTCCGGACAGAGCCGACGGATCAGGCAGCGTCTCCCGACAGAATCGGCGACCTTCGCATAAGTATCTCGATTTCTGCGTTTTCGGTTTACGGTTGTCCTCCGTGGTAGCTTTCAGAAGTGCGAAAGCCAAGCCTTAACCGTGTGCCGGAATACTGAATACTCGTAATGGCAAACGGTACGGTTGACTTCTTCAACGACACAGGCGGTTACGGTTTCATCGAGACTGAGGATGCTGACGAGGACGTGTTCTTCCACATGGAAGACGTCGGCGGCGAGGACCTGACTGAGGGAACCGAGATCGAGTTCGACATCGAACAGGCCCCCAAGGGTCCGCGCGCGACGAACGTCGTTCGCGAGTAACTAATCCGGTATCCGGTCGCCGAACGGCGACCGAACCGATTTCTACACCGATCGAACGATCGCCGTTCGATCGACGCACTTCACCCGAGTAGTGGCGACGATAGGACGACCCGCTGGCGGCCCCGAAGCCGGTCGCTCACAGGGTGTGTCTGTACCCACACTCCGGGCAGTAAACGACGCCGGATTTCACGAGCGTGAAGCTTCGGCTACAGCGCGTGCACGGACAGCCGACGGAGAGACCAGTCTCCCGGGCCAGCGCCGCAATCGTTCGCTCGAGCTGGCGCTGTCGGTTCTCGATCGTCTCGAGGCGTTTCGTGGTCGCCTCGAGGCGGTTGATTACCGCCCGTTGACGGGTAGCTTCCGAACGCGATGCCGATCGGGGGGTCATACGGCCGGTACGCGCCCAGCGAACAAAAACACATCTACGGTCGGAGTCAGAGAACGAACGAAAGTCAGGAGACGACACGTGCAACCCGAACTGTTTCTACCGACCGTCCAAAATTGGCCGTATGGTAGCGGTCTCCGAACGACCGAAGCGCTGGCTCGTCAACGGCATCATTCTGACGATCCCGCTCGTCGTGACACTGCTCGTGTTGCTCGTCGTTATCGATTTCGTCCTCGGAATCCTCTCGCCGATCGTCGCGGGCGTACAGTACGTCTGGCCGAACGAGCCGCCCCGGATCGTGATCCAGCTAACGACGCTAGCGTCGCTGGTCGGATTCTTCCTGGTGATCGGGTTCATTGCCGAACACACCCCGGGGAAACACCTCTCGAGGCGGGTTCACGCGACGGTAGAGACGATTCCCGGTGTGAGCACGCTCTACGAGAGCGTCCGACGAGCGAGCGACATCCTCGTCGACGACGAGACGGACCAGTTCAAGGAGGTCAAGCTTGTCGAGTTTCCCCACGACGACGCCTACATGTTCGGCTTTTTGACGGCGGATACTCCGACGGAGATCGAAGAAACCGTCGGGGGCGAGGAGATGATGACGATCATGGTTCCGCTGGGACCGAATCCGACGACGAACGGCTACGTAATGCACGTCTCGGCCGAACACGTCTACGACGTCGACATCACCGTCGAGGAAGCCGTCCGGTCGATCGCGACACTCGGCGTCTCCGTCGACGAACTCGGTACGGAGACGGCCGACGACGCGGACGAACGGGCAGCCAACGACAGGCCGTTCGGCTCGAGCCAGAGGTGAGACCACGGTCGCTCGAGACTTCGACCGCGATCAGTTTCGCCCCGCTTTGCAACCATTTATACACGATGGCGACCCTACGAGAGTGCAATGGCGCAAGCGGGAAATTCTGAACTCGTCGACTCCTTCGAGCAGTTCTTCCGCAACTACTACGACAACGAAATCAAGCAGCTTGCGCAGCAGTACCCCAACGAGCAGCGATCGCTCCACGTCGACTGGCAGGATCTCTACCGGTACGATCCGAACTTGGCTGACGACTTCCTCGCCCAGCCCGAACAGCTCCAGCGCTACGCCGAAGAGGCCCTGCGGCTGTACGACCTGCCGATCGACGTCAGCCTCGGCCAGGCCCACGTTCGGATCCGGAACCTCCCCGAAACCGAGTCGCCCGAGATCCGGGAGATCCGCGCCCGCGATATGAACTCCCTCGTGCAGGCTCGAGGGATCGTCCGAAAGGCGACCGACGTTCGCCCGAAGATCGAGGAGGCCGCCTTCGAGTGCCAGCTCTGTGGGACCCTCACGCGAGTCCCCCAGTCCAGTGGTGACTTCCAGGAACCCCACGAGTGCCAGGGCTGTGAACGCCAGGGGCCCTTCCGCGTGAACTTCGACCAGTCGGAGTTCGTCGACTCCCAGAAACTGCGCATTCAGGAGAGTCCTGAAGGCCTCAGGGGCGGCGAGACACCCCAGTCGCTCGACGTCCACGTCGAGGACGATATCACCGGCGAGGTGACTCCCGGCGATCACGTCTCCACGACCGGCGTCCTCCGCCTCGAGCAACAGGGCGACGGCCAGGACAAGTCTCCGGTGTTCGACTTCTACATGGAGGGGATGTCCGTCGACATCGACGAGGAGCAGTTCGAGGACATGGACATCACCGAGGAGGACAAAGCGGAGATCGTCCGGCTCTCCTCGAGCGACGACATCTACGAGCAGATGGTCGGCTCGATCGCCCCCTCGATCTACGGCTACGAACAGGAGAAACTCGCGATGATCCTCCAGCTCTTTTCGGGCGTGACGAAGCAGTTGCCCGACGGCTCGAGGATCCGCGGCGACCTGCATATGCTACTGATCGGGGATCCGGGTACCGGGAAGTGTTTAAAAGGCGATTCGAAGGTCGCCCTCTCAGATGGACGAACGGTTCCGATCCGCGAACTCGTCGAGGCGAACCTCGAGGACCCGAAACCGATCGACGACGGCTGGTACGACGAGATCGATCTCGAAGTGCCGTCGCTGCAGGACGACGGCTCGATCGCCCCACAGCAGGCGACGAAGGTCTGGAAGCGTGAGGCTCCCGATCGGATGTATCGGATTCGGACCTCGAGCGGGCGCGAACTGGAGGTGACGCCATCACATCCACTGTTCGTCCCGACTGCCGGCGGCTATCAGGCAGTTCGTGCGGATAACCTGTCGGTCGGGGATTCCGTCGCCGTGACATCGACGGGGACGGGATCGGTCAGCCGAGCAGCCGAAGTGGAGAGATCCGTTCTCGCCGATGGCGGAACGGTAACCGCCCACGGAAGTGCCGAGACCGATCGTATCGTTTCGATCGATTCCCTCGAACCCGACTACGAATGGGTGTACGACCTCGAGATCGAAGAGACGCACAACTACGTCTCGAACGGAGTCATCTCACATAACTCCCAGATGCTGGGCTACATCCAGAACATCGCTCCTCGCTCCGTCTACACCTCGGGCAAGGGTTCGTCCTCGGCGGGTCTCACCGCAGCAGCGGTTCGCGACGACTTCGGCGACGGCCAGCAGTGGACTCTCGAGGCCGGTGCGCTCGTCCTCGCCGATCAGGGGATCGCGGCAGTCGACGAGCTCGATAAAATGCGCAGCGAGGACCGCTCGGCCATGCACGAGGCCTTAGAGCAACAGAAGATCTCGGTCTCGAAGGCCGGCATCAACGCCACGCTCAAGTCCCGCTGTTCGCTGCTGGGCGCCGCGAACCCCAAGTACGGTCGATTCGACCAGTACGAGCCGATCGGCGAGCAGATCGACCTCGAGCCGGCCCTGATCTCGCGGTTCGACCTCATCTTTACCGTTACGGACCAGCCCGACGAGGAGAAGGACAAGAACCTCGCCGAGCACATCCTCACGACCAACTACGCGGGGGAGCTGACGACCCAGCGCGAGGAGATGACCTCCCTCGAGGTCAGCGAAGAGGAGATCGAGGAGATGACCGAGCAGGTCGATCCCGTCATCGACGCCGAGCTCCTCCGAAAGTACATCGCCTACGCGAAACAGAACTGCCACCCGCGGATGACCGAGGAGGCCCGAAAGACGATCCGCGATTTCTACGTCGACCTGCGCGCGAAGGGAACCGACGAGGACGCCCCCGTTCCCGTCACGGCTCGAAAGCTCGAGGCGCTCGTTCGCCTCTCGGAGGCAAGCGCCCGGGTGCGCCTCTCCGATACGGTCGAGCAACGAGACGCCGAGCAGGTCGTCGAGATCGTGCGCTCGTGTCTGCAGGACATCGGCGTCGATCCCGAAACGGGAGAGTTCGACGCCGACATCGTCGAGGCCGGCACCTCGAAGTCCCAGCGCGACCGGATCAAGAACATCAAGGGACTGATCAGCGACATCGAGGAGGAGTACGACGAGGGTGCGCCGGTCGACATCGTTCTCGAGCGCGCCGACGAGATCGGCCTGGACGAGTCGAAGGCCGAACACGAGATCGACAAGCTCAAACAGAAGGGCGAGGTCTACGAGCCGAGCACTGATACGCTCCGGACGACGTAGCGCCGACGGACGCTACCGCCCTTGTTCGTCGATGTCGAGCGCCGTCGACCGGATCGTCGCGGGCGCGACGTCGGCGACGTCGGCCGCGTCGACCTGAGTCACCGACGGCCACTCCTCGCGCTCGGCGGCGGCTTTGTACAGACAGGCTGCGGCGACGCCGCTAGGGTTTCGACCGCCGACGCTGCCGTTCTCGAGCAGCGTTGTCGCGTGTTCGCGGGCCCGGTTCTCGACGGTCGTCTCGAGGTCGAGTTTCGTGGCGAACCGCGGCAGGTACTGCGTCGGATCGATCGGCCCCGTTGGAAGCTCGAGGTCGCGGTTCAACGCGTCGTAGGCGGCCTTGAGTTCGGCCTCGTCGGCGCGGGCGACTGCAACGATCTCGTCGATCGTTCTGGCGAAGGAGTTGATTCGACAGGTAGCGTACACTGTGGCCGCAGCGAATCCCTCGATCGACCGACCCTGAAGCAGCCCCTCGGACTGAGCAGACTTGAAGAGCGAACAGGCTTGCTCTCTGACGGAGTCCGGAAGCGAGAGCAACGCGTTGACCCGTTTGATTTCGGTGAACCCGTACACCTGATTTCGGTCGGCTTTCGTGGAGATGCGAGCGCGGTTGTGTTCCCGACGAAGTCGGGCGATCTGGCGCCGTTTACGGCCGGTTAGGCGGGAACGAGAACCGGTTCCGTAGCCGATCTCGGTCGAGAGTCCGCGGTCGTGTCGCGACCGCGTCAACGGTGCACCGGTTCGACGTCGGTCGGGACCGTCGTCGAACGTTCGCCACTCGGGTCCGCGGTCGATAGCGTCCTCTCCGGAGACGAGACCGCACTCCTCGCAGATACGTTCAGTTTCCGTCGTCCGCAGTCGTCCGCCGCACTCGGAACAGCACCCGTTCGAATCATCTGCAGCCATTGGTAATATTCACCAGCTAGGAAAAACTATGGCGCGCCCTGCTACTTAAAATATAAGATTTCCTCTAGAAACCACTGAAATTAAATCTGGGTTTCGTCCGAACCGGTCGGTTGCCGGTCGATCAAAAGCGGTGGAGCTATCGCCCTGGCCGGCTCTCGCCCGTGAGGTGCTCGAGCACGCCCTCAGTCGTCGCCGGAACGGGTTCGGGGTCGTCGCCAGCGGCAGCCGCCGCGTCGGGGTCTTTGAGCAAGTGACCGGTCGTGAGGCAGGCGACTCGCTCGTCCTCGGTGACGATCCCCTCCGCGCGGAGTTTCCGCAGGCCGGCGACCGAGGCCGCGGAAGCGGGTTCGACGCCGACGCCTTCGCCGGCGAGGTCGCGCTGGGCCTCGGTGATTTCCTCGTCGGAGACGGCGATCGCCGTCCCCTCGGTCTCGCGGATCCCGGGCAGCGCCTTTGGGGCGTTAACCGGATTCCCGATCCGAATTGCCGTCGCTCGGGTCTCGACGTCATCCCAGCGCCGAACCTCGTCCGAACCGTTCTCGACTGCCTCGACCATCGGTGCGGCGCCTGCGGCCTGGACGCCGGTAAGTTTCGGCACGTCCTCGCGGTCGATCGCGCCCGCCTGGAGGAGTTCGCGGAACGCCTTGTACAGCGCCGCGGTGTTTCCCGCATTGCCGACCGGAAGGACGATTCGGTCGGGGAACGTGCCGTAGTCGTCGCGGAACGCTTCGAGGATCTCGAGGCCGATCGTCTTCTGGCCCTCGAGCCGGAAGGGGTTCAGCGAGTTCAACAGGTAGGCCTCGCCCTCGGCCGCGAGCTCCTGGACGATGTCGAGACAGGCGTCGAAGTTGCCGTCGACCTCGAGGATACGCGCGCCATGAAGGCTCGCCTGGGCGACCTTGCCCGCGGCCACCTTCCCTGCCGGAAGGAGCACGAGCGTCTGCATTCCGCCGCGGGAGCCGTAGGCTGCAAGCGCGGCGCTGGTGTTGCCCGTCGACGCGCAGGCCAGCCGATCGACGCCGAGTTCCTTCGCGACGGCCACCCCGACGGTCATCCCGCGGTCCTTGAAACTCCCGGTGGGGTTCATCCCCTCGTGTTTGATCCGGACGGCCTCGAGCCCAAGGTCGTCCTCGAGTCGCGGGACTTCGTACAGCGGCGTCGCTCCCTCCTGGGTCGTGACTCCCGACTCGAGCGGCAGGGCGTCGGCGTAGCGCCACACCCCTCGTCCCTCGAAGTCGTCGAACGTCGGGAGGTCGGCGTAGCGGACCTCGAGCAGGCCGTCGCAGGCGTCACAGGTGTAGCGGACGTCCTCGAAGGGAGCGAACGTCTCGCTGCAGTCGATACATTCGAGCCAGACACCGTCGGTCGCGTCGTTCGGGACGGCGGGTTCGTCCGGGGAGAGACTGAGACTCATTACCTGAACGTGGGAGGCGACGGAGAAAAGTGGGCTGATTGGCGTGAGCGCTGCCACCGCTCAGGAGACCGCTACTCGCCGTCGAACTCATCGATCACGTCGTGAACCGTCGCCGTCCACGTATCGAGGGCTCCGTGGAGAATCGCCCTGACTTCCGGGAGTGTGACGGCGGTGTACTGGTAGACGTATCCCCCGCCCTCGAGGAGGCGGCGATCGCGCCGAACCAGTCCGCGTTCGTACAGCGTCGCCATCGCGCGGTTGATCGTGCTCCGGTCGCGTTCGAGCGGGCCCTCGAGTTCGTCGATCGTACTCCCGGGCTGATCGACGAGCGCGAGGTAGGTCCGCGTCTCGTGGGGCTCGATCCCGAACACGCAGCTCATCACCGTCTCGAACGACGGGTTCGACGATTCCATCAGTTCGCCGAGGCGGTGTTCGGGATCGGGCGCCATACGCTTCCTACGACCTCGTACGTGAAAGAGTCACTCACTCTCCGGACGGCGACGCTCCGTACCCCATGTTTCGGATGCAGGTGCGCATCTCGCGCTCGCTCTGGTGGCGGTGTAATCGCGTCGGCGTATCGCAGTAGTACACCGAGCCGTCGTATCGAAGCGTGACCTCGTGTTCGTCGCCCAAGGTCGTTATGCTGACGACGACCCGGCGACCACTCTGGATCGCCTCGAGAATCGCGTCGAACTCGAGGTCACCTGTGGCGATTCGAAGCGGGTCAGTCATCGGTACGAGCTGCGCGAGCGCGGTCAAAGAACCTTCGCGTCCCGACCGTTCTTACGGTCGGTTCGACGTTCGTGCATCGCCGGTGCCAGACCGGGATACCGCTACGCACCCTCGAGCCCACTGCTATTACATGGCATCCAAAGTACGAACTCGGACGGACGAACGAACCGGGACCGCATTCGAGTCCTGGCAGGCCGGCGTCGTCGGCGGAATCGCCGGCGCGATCGCCTTCGGCGCGCTGATGGCGGTCCAGATGCCCGCGATGCTCGAGATGGGAATTCCCGCGATGTACGGGCTTGAGGGCGGACTCGTCGGCTGGATCGTCCACGTCTCTCACGGCGCGGTGATCGGCGTCGTCTTCGCCGCCCTGCTTACGATTACCGGCCAGTCGCAGCGCGGCGTCGTTCGAACGACTAGTCTCGGCCTCGCCTACGGGGTCGTCGTCTGGGCGAGCCTCGCGGTCGTGGTCATGCCAGTCTGGCTCTCGCTCGTCGGTTTCCCGATGGCACCGCCGCTGCCGAACATCGACGTCGGGAGTCTGGTGGGCCACGCCGTCTACGGCGTCGTCCTCGGTGCGGCGTACGGGTTCCTCGAGCGCTAACGCGGAAAACGGGCGGCTGGCTACTCGAGAAGCCAGCTTAACAGCGCCTTCTGGGCGTGGAGCCGATTCTCGGCCTGATCGAAGACGACCGAGCGGTCGCTCTCGATGACGGCGTCGGTGATCTCCTCGCCACGGTGGGCGGGCAGACAGTGCATCACCGAGGCGTCGTTCGCGCCCTCGAGTAGCTCCGAGTTGACCTGGAACCCTTCGAAGGCGTCCATCCGGACGTCGTACTCGTCCTCTTGGCCCATGCTGGTCCAGACGTCGGTGTAGACGACGTCCGCATCGGTGACCGCGTCGACGGGGTCGGTCGTCGTCGTCGGGTCGCCGCCGAGTTCGCGAGCGCGCTCGAGGACGGCGTCGTCGATGCCGTAGCCGTCGGGTGTCGCAATCGTCAGGTCGATGTTGGCCAGCGCTGCGCCGATCACGAACGACTGGGCGACGTTGTTACCGTCGCCGACCCACGCCGCCGAGACGCCGTCGAATCCGTCCATCTCCTCGCGGATCGTCAGCAGATCGGCGAGCGTCTGACAGGGGTGGGCATCGTCGGTCAGACCGTTGACGATAGGTACCGAGGAGTATTCCGCGAGTACCTCGACGTTGTCGTGTTTGAACAGTCGAGCCATCACGACGTCGACGTACCGCGAGAGCGTTCTCGAGGTGTCTTTTAGGGGCTCACCACGGCCGAGCTGGATGTCGTCGGCGCCGAGGAAGACCGCGTGGCCGCCGAGCTGAGTCATTCCCGTTTCGAAGGAGACCCGGGTTCGCGTGCTCGGCTTCTGGAAGATCATGCCGAGGGTCTGGCCGGAGAGATCGGTGTGATCCTCTCCGTTTTCCTGGGCACGTTTGTACCGCTCCGCGCGCTCGAGTACCACCTGTAGCTCCTCGCGAGAGAGGTCGTCGATCTCGAGGAAGTGCCGCGGCTCACTCATTTGCTCTCGCCTCCGCGGAGGGTCGTCGCGACCCGAGTCAGCACGTCGACCGACCGATCGAACTCCGAAAGCGAGAGGCGCTCGTTAGGCGCGTGATCGAGATCGGAGTTTCCCGGGCCGTACGTGACCATCGGACAGCCCCACGCGCCGGCGTAGAGGTTCATGTCGCTGGTTCCGGTCTTTCGAACCAGCCGCGGATCGCAGCCCTCCTTGCGGATCGCCGCGCGGAACGCGCGAGCGACCTCGGTTCGGGGACTTTCCATCACGGGCGGAATCGGTTCGGCCCAGGAGACGGTGCCGATCTCGAGTTCGGCCTCGGCCGTTTCGCGGACCGATTCGGCGTCGAGCGACGGAGGGATCCGAAGCTGGGCCTGCAGGGTCGCCTCGACGGAGAGCCCGTCCTCGCTGATCCCGCCGTCGATGTCGACCGGTTTTGCCGTCACGCGCTCGAAGACGGGCGTGTACTCGTCCTGTTCGAAGGCGGCCTCGACGTTCGTCCACCACTCGGTGGCGTGCTGGATCGCGTTGGGCTCGGGTCGGGAGGTGTGGCCCGACTCGCTGGTCGCGACGTAGGTGCCGGAGAGAAAGCCCCGGTACCCCAGCGTGATCCCGGTCGTGCCGCTCGGCTCGCCGTTGATGACGGCGTCGGGTTCCTCGCGGTCGACGACCAGGTGGCGAGCCCCCTGGGAGCTCGTTTCCTCGCCGACGACGCCAACGAAGGAGACGCCCGTTCGGACGGCGGCGACGGCCATCGCGGCCAGCGGGCCGGTGGCGTCGACGCTGCCACGACCCCAGAGGACGTCCTCACCTTCCTCGTCGGCGACCTCGTCCTCGACGTCTTCTGCGTCCGCGGGGCGGACCTCGACCGGGATCTCGCCCGGAACCGTATCGACGTGAGAGGTCAGGAGAGCCGCGTCGTCCGCGGGCGCGCGAACGTTGCCGACCTCGTCGATCCAGGCCTCGCGGCCGTTCGCCGAGAAAAATTCGACGAGACGCTCGGCCGCCTTCCGTTCCTCGCCGGTCGGCGAGGGGATCGCGACGAGATCGACCAGCAGGTTCCGGGCGTCCTGCCGGGAGACGTCGGTCGCACCGGTCGTACTCGCGTTCATGATTCGGGTGTGGCTTCGGGCGCGATGGTTTCCGTCAGCGCGTCGACGAGCCGATCCGCGTCGTCCTCGTCGATCACGAGCGGCGGCAGCAGACGCAGGACGGTCCGACCCGCCGGCAGCGCCAGGATCTGGTGGTTCATCGCCAGATCACGGGCGACGCGGTTCGCACCACGTTTCAGCTCGATCCCGACGAGCAGTCCCTCGCCGCGGACCTCGCGGACCGCGTCGCCGAGGGCAGCCTCGAGTTCGTCGACGAGGTAGTCGCCCATCTCGGCGGCGTGGGCGGGCCACTCCTCCTCGACCAGCGTCGAGATCGTCGCGTGGACCGCCGCGGAGACGACGGGGCCGCCACTGAACGTGGCGTTGTGCGAGGCCGCGCCGTCGGCGATCCAGTCCTGGACTGCGACGGCGCCGACGGGCAGGCCGTTGCCGAGGCCCTTCGCCGCGGTGAGCACGTCGGGCGTGACGCCCGCGTTCTGGCAGGCCCACATCGAGCCCGTGCGGCCCATCCCGGTCTGGACCTCGTCGAAGACGAGCGCCGCGCCGGCCTCCCCGGTCAGCTCGCGGGCGGTCTCGAGGTAGCCCGCAGGTGGGACGTTGATCCCGCCCTCGCCCTGGATCGGCTCGAGGATGACCGCTGCGGTCTCGTCGTCGACGGCGTTGGCGAGCTCCTCCCCGTCACCGTAGGGGACGAACTCGACGTCGCCGGCCAGGGGCTCGAACGGCTTCTTGTACTTGTCCTTCCAGGTGGCCGCGAGCGAGCCCATCGTCCGGCCGTGGAACGAACGGGTCGCCGCGATGATCTTCGACTCGCCGGTCGCAGAGCGGGCGAACTTCAGCGCGGCCTCGTTGGCCTCGGTCCCGGAGTTACAGAACCAGGCCGACTCGAGTTCCTCCGGTGTGGCCGCGACGAACGCGGCGTAAGCGTCCTCGCGCGACTGGACGGGAAACGAGGAGTCGACGAACGTCAGCTTCTCGACCTGCTCGCAGACCGCGTCGACGACCGCGGAATGGCTGTGGCCCAGTGGCGTACAGGCGTAGCTCGCGCCGGCGTCCAGGTACTCCGTGCCGTCGGTACTGTAGAGGTGCGGTCCCTCGCCGCGCTCGATGCCGATCGGCTTGCTGCCGGAGATGAAGTCGTGATCGCTCATTTCGTGGCCTCCTGTGTGGCTTCCGCGTCCGTTTCGTCGTCGGCGAGCACGCCGGGTTCGAGGGTCGTCCCTTCGCCTGCGAGCGCACTCGAGATCGGTGCGTCCGCGTTCGCCGTCGCAACGATGACCGACGAGGCGCCACCATCAAGGGCCTCCTTGGCGGCCATGACCTTCTTGGTCATGAACCCCTCGGCAGCGTCCGTGACGGCCTCGAACTCCTCCGGGGTCGTGGCCGACTCGATCTTCGTCGACTCGTCGTCGGGATCCTCGCAGATCCCCGAGACATCGGTGAGAACGACCAGGTCGGCCTCGAGCGCACCCGCGATCGCCGCCGCGGCGCGGTCGGCATCGGCGTTGACGGCGGTGTACCCGCCGCCTTTTTCGGCTCCGAGCATCGGGACCGAGACGACGGGCGTGTACCCGCCCTCGAGCATCGTCTCGAGCAGATCGGCGTTGACCGACTCGATCTTCCCCGAGTGGTCGCCGCGCAGGATCTTCTTCTTGCCGTCCACCTTCGCGCGGACGGCCGATTTTCGCTTGCCCTCGAGCAGTTTGCCGTCCGTTCCCGAGAGCCCGACGGCGTTGACGCCCTCGTTTTGTAGACTCTCGACGAGATCCGTGTTGAGCTTGCCTGGCATCACCATCTTGAAGACGTCCATGGTGTCTTCGTCGGTGAAGCGGCCGACGACGCCACCAGGCGTCTCGACGTAGGTAGGCTCCTGGCCGAGGTCCTCGAGAGTCTCGTCGACGGCCGTCGAGCCGCCGTGCGTGAGGACGACATCCTCGCCGTCCTCGACGAGGGAGGCGACGTCGGCGAGCGCACCTTCAGGATCGACGGCGCGAGCGCCGCCGATCTTCACTACCACGGTCATCTCAGGGTGCCCCCACGGGGTGGAGCCCCGTAAACTCGAGTCCGGCCGTCTCCTCGAAGCCGAGCGCGATGTTCGCTGCGTGGACCGCCTGTCCCGCAGAGCCCTTCATCATGTTGTCGATCGCCGAGAAGACGACGATCCGCTTGTTCGATGGGTCGAGTTCGAAGCCGACCTCGGCGAGGTTCGTCCCTGCCACGGATTTCGGTTCCGGATAACGGTAGACGCCGGAGCCGCCCGCGGCCATGCGGACGAACGGCTCGTCCTCGTAGCATCCTCTGTACGCCTTCCAGAGGTCGCCCTTCGAGACCGGCCCGGACGGGAAGACGTGGCCCGTCGCGCTGGCGCCGCGGATCATGTCCACGGCGTGGCAGGTAAACGCCACGGAGGTGTCCAGAAACTGTTCGATCTCGGCCTCGTGACGATGTCCCGTCGGCGCGTAGGGGCGAACGACGCCCGAGCGCTCCGGATGGCTCGAGGCCTCGCCGCCGCCGGCACCACCCTCCGAAGAGCCGACCTTCACGTCGACGACGACCTGCTCGCCGCCCTCGAGAATTCCGTGCTCGAACAACGGGTACAGTCCGAGAATGGTGGCGGTGGCGTTACAGCCGCCGCCGGCGATCAGCTCCGCACCGGGGAGATTCTCGCGATTGACCTCGGGGAGCGCGTACTCGGCCTTTTCGAGGTATTCGGGTGCGGTGTGGCCGTCGTACCACTCCTCGTACTGTTCCTCGGTGTCGAGGCGGAAGTCCGCCGAGAGGTCGACGACCGTATCCGCGACCTCGAAGAACTCGTCGACCTGCCCCATCGAGACGCCGTGTGGCGTTGCCGCAAAGAGGACGTCGACACTCTCGAGATCGTCGGGTTCGGTAAAGCGTAGGTCGGTCCCGCGAAGCGGCGGGTGAACCGAGCCGACGCTCTTGCCGGCCTTCGAGCGACTCGTCACTTCCGCGAGCTCGAAGTTGGGGTGGCCGGCGAGCAGTCGGAGGAGTTCTCCACCCGTGAAACCGCTCCCGCCGATGACGGTCGCGGTGACGGTCTCGCTCGACTCCTCGGTGCTGGCGTCGGTACCGACGGCCATCAGAACGTCACCTCGACTTCCTGGGAGTCGTTCTCGGCGGCTTTCTCCTCGAGCCAGTCGACGACGGTTCCCGCGATGTCGGTCTCGACGGCGTCGTTGAGCGCCTTGAACTCGACGGTGTGGTTGACCTCGTGGACGGTGTACCCATCGTCCGTCTCCATAAGGTCGATACCCAGCAGTCCGCCGCCGACGGCGTCGCTGGCTTTCTCGACGAGTTCGGTGGCTTCGTCGTCAGGTTCGAAGACGTTCGTCTCCGCACCCTTTGCGGCATTCGTGATCCAGTGGTCCGACGAGCGAACCATTCCCGCGACGGGTTCGCCGTCGATCGCGACGACGCGGATGTCGCGGCCGGGTTTCTCGACGAACTCCTGGACGTAGAACACCTTGTGCTCGTAGTGGCCGAGCGTCGCCTTGTGCTCCAAGATCGCCTCCGCGGCGTCGCGGGAGTCGATCTTGGCCATCAGACGACCCCAGGAGCCGACGACGGGTTTGAGCACGCAGGGGTAGCCGAACTCCTCGATCGCCTCGAGGGCGGTCTCCTTGGTGAACGCGACCTTCGTCGCGGGCGTGGGGACCCCGGCCTTCTCGAGTGCGAGGCTGTTCTTGACCTTGTCGGCACAGATCTCGGCCGTCTCGTTGCTGTTGACCACGGGGATACCGTAGGCCTCGAAGAACTGCGTCGCGTAGAGGCTGCGGCTCGTGGCGAGACAGCGGTCGACGACAACGTCGAGGTCGGCGAACGCCTCAGGAGCCTCGCCGATGTCGAACGTCTGCTTGCGGACGTCGATCTTCGTGACCTCGTGGTCGCGCTCGCGCAGCTCCGAGAGGAGGAGCTTCTCGTCCTTGCGGATCCGGGAGTAGAGTATTCCTATCTGCAAGGTCACTCACCCCAGTCCTCTTCGAGCTCCGGGGCTCGCTCGAGGACTGGCGGCTCGGTGTCGACGACTTCCAGCTCGGCTCCACAGGTCGTACAGTCAACGATCTCTCCCACTTCCAGATCGTCGTGCAGGGACACTTCCGCCCCACACTCGACGCATTCTGTCATTGTACTCCACACTGGGACCGCGGTACCCTTAAAACCTTCGAACCTAACAGAAAAGTTACAATAGACGCACTACACACTAACGGTGTGTGACTGGCGTTTTCCGGCAGATTTTGTCCCTCGTATCATTCAGGTTGTGTATCGTCCCCCGGCGGGGACGGCGGCGGGGTCGCCACGCTCGGCCGAACCGGGTCTCGAGGGGCGAACCGATCAGACATACCGGTTCACCTCCTCACGAAGCGCCGCGTGGGCGTCCTCGAGCACCTCGTCGGTCGTCGCCCGCGTCGCCTCGTCGGCCGCGAGCGTCTCGCGAGCCGACTCGAGCTGGTCGGTGACCGCCTCGGGAGCGGGTCCGCCCCGCGAGTCCCGGCTCGCAACGCTCGCCTCGGGGTCGAGGGCGTCCTCGACGGCGGCGGGATCGACGAACGACTCGAGCGGTTCGCCCAGTACGTCCCCTGCGGCGGCCTCGAGGGCGTCGTAGTCTCCCCCGTTCTCCGCAGCGTGGGCGACCATCTCGTGAGCCGTCCGGAACGGCAGTCCGTTCGCCGCCAGCAGGTCGGCGACGCCGGTCGCCGTCGAGAAGCCCGCACCGGCCTCCGCCGCGAGCGCCTCGTCGTTCCAGTCGGCCGTCGCGACCGCGCCCGCCGCGACCTCGCCGGCCTCCGTTACGGCGTCGACGGTCTCCCAGGCGTGGGTCGTCGCCCGCTGTAAGTCGCGGTTGTACGCGCGGGGCAGCCCCTTGAGCGTCGTCGTCAGCCCCTGAACGCCGCCCGCGGCGTCGCCCGCGACCGCACGGACGAGCTCGAGCGTGTCCGGGTTCTTCTTCTGGGGCATGATCGACGACGTCGACGAGTAGTCGTCCGCGAGGTCGACGAACCCGCGGTTCGCGAAGATAATGAGGTCCTCCGCGAGTCCCGACAGCGTCGTCGCGTGGGTCGACAGCGCCTGGGTCGTCTCGAGCAGGAAGTCCCGACTCGAGGAAGCGTCCATCGAGTTCTCGACGACTCCAGCAAAGCCCAGCAGGTCGGCCGTGCGCTCGCGATCGATATCGAACGTCGTCCCCGCGAACGCCGCACCGCCCAGCGGCGACTCGTTGATCCGTCCGTACGCGTCGAGCAGGCGTTCGGTGTCGCGACGGACCGCCCCCTCGTAGGACAGCGCCCAGTGAGCCACCGTCGTCGGCTGGGCCGGCTGAAGGTGCGTGTAGCCGGGCATGATCGTCTCTCGGCCCTCGTCGGCAACGTCGAGCAGCGCCTCGCGCAGCGCGAGTGTCGTCTCGACGGCGTCGAGGACGTCCTCGCGCAGGCGGTAGCGGATGCAGGTCGCGACCTCGTCGTTGCGCGAGCGGGCGGTGTGCATCTTCCCACCCTCCTCTCCGATGCGTTCGATGACGGCGGTTTCGATGGCCTCGTGGACGTCTTCACCGTCGGGCAGCGAGTCGTGGCCGTCGACCTCGATCGCGTCCAGCGCCGTCAGGATCTCCCCGGCGGTGTCGTCCGCGAGGATCCCCTGTTCGGCGAGCATGAGGGTGTGGGCGCGGTCGACCTCGAGGTCGGCCTCGAAGATCCGCTCGTCGGCCGCAAGCGAGGAGAGGAAGCTCCGTGCGGGGCCGCCGCTGAAGCGATCCCGTCGGACGACACCTGTGTCGTCCAGTCCGTCCGCGTCGGGAGCTTCCTCTCCGCTCATCTTACTCCTCGCCTCCGTCGGTCGCGAGCTCGACCTCCTCGTCCTGGTTCGCGGCGATCGACTCGTTTGCGAGACGGCGCTGGAAGCCGTGGTACTTCGCGACGCCCGTGGCGTCCTCCTGGCTGATCTTGCCGACCGTCTCCGTGTTGAACGAGGCGTGCTCGGCGGAGTAGGCGGCGTACTTGCTGTCGCGGCCGACCGCACGGGCCTGGCCGCCCTCGAAGCGGATCGTCACCGTCCCGGTGACGCGGTTTTGGGTCTCGGCGATGAAGCCCTCGAGTGCGCCGACCAGCGGCGCGTCGACGAGGCCCTCGTACCCCTTCTTCGACCACTTCTGGTCGATCAGCTGCTTGAACTCACGTTCCTCCTGGGTGAGGACGAGCCCCTCCAGGGCCTCGTGGGCGTTGAGTAGAGTCGTCGCCGCGGGGTGTTCGTAGTTCTCGCGGACCTTCAGCCCGAGCATACGGTCCTCCATCGAGTCCGTGCGACCGATGCCGTAGGCGCCCGCGAGTTCGTTGAGGTGCTGGATGAGTTCGACGGGCTCGTACGCTTCGCCGTCGATGGCGACCGGGTAGCCCTCGTCGAACTCGATCTCGATCTCCTCGGTGTCGCCCGAGGGAGCCTGCGTCCAGTTGTAGATCTCCTCGCCGGGAACGTAGCTCGGGTCCTCGAGTTCCGACCCCTCGACCGAGCGGCTCCAGAGGTTGGTGTCGACCGACCACTTGCCGCCGCCGCCACCCTCGACGGGCAGGTCCTTCTCCTCGGCGTACTCGTTCTCCCACTCGCGCGTGAGCCCGAGTTCGCGCACGGGGGCGATGACCTCGAGATCGGAGTCGCGCCAGATCGCCTCGAAGCGAAGCTGGTCGTTCCCCTTCCCCGTACAGCCGTGGGCGATACCCGTACAGTCCTGCTCCTCGGCGACCTCGAGGATGGCGCTGGCGATCACCGGGCGGGCGAGTGCGGTCCCTAGCGGGTAGCCCTGGTAGGTCGCGTTCGCGCGGACGCTCTCGAAACAGAGATCCGCGAACTCCTCTTTCGCGTCGACGACGTAGTGTTCGAGTCCGAGCGCCTCTGCGGTTTCCTCGGCCTCGTCGAACTCCGACTCCGGCTGGCCGACGTCGACGGTGACGCCGATAACGTCGTCGTATCCGTACTCCTCTTCGAGCAGCGGGACGCAGACGGTCGTGTCGAGTCCCCCCGAGAACGCGAGTGCAACGCGTGTCATGTTCTACTCGAGTGGAGCGGGAGGATAGACTTAAATTCGTCGTTCTTAGTTTAGGAAATTAAAGTTGTAGGCTACGCTACGTCGAAAAACTGGAGTTTTTGGATTTTCGCAGGTTCGGGACGAGGAGGTAGGGTATAGGGTGGGCTCAAAGGCCCGGTCGTCGAGGTCGTCGCGGCGTGACGGCTCCGGCAGTAGCGAAAAGGGGTACCGAGCTATCGGCGGAGCCGCTCATTAGGTCTCCCTATGAAAACGAGTCCTCTTAAATCCTACTCGGCAGGCAAGTATTGTGGCGGTCCGGCTACTCCTCGTCGATATCCTCGTCGGGGAGCGCGAGAACGTTCTCACGGCCGATGCGGAAGACCTCGATCTCGTCGTCCTCTCGAAGTCCGCCGACGACCTGGCTGGTCTTGGCCTCCGTCCAGTCGAGTTCGGCCACGACTTCCTGTTGTTTGATCCGTCCGCCACGGTCCTCGACCAGCTGTAACACTCGCTCCTCGTTGCTCAACAGCTCCGCAGGCGGACCGGTCGGTTGGGCAGCAGCGGTCGGTTCCGACTGCTCTACCGGATCGACGCTCTCGGAGTCCGATCCCTGTCCGTACCGGTACCACCAGCCGGCGACGCCGGCCAGCGCGAGCGCACCGAGGGCACCGAAAACTGCCAGCCAGGGCATCGCCAGCCCCTCCTCGGCCTCGGTCGGCTCACCGGTGGATTCGGTGTCCTCGATCAGAACGACTCGCGGTTGATCGTCGGCGAACTCGGTGTCACCGCCGTCCCAGAAGACCGATCCGTCCCCCCTGTCGTCCGAGTCCGGATCGATCTCGTACGCGGAGTAGGTATCCGGCCAGAAGAACTGGAGCGTCGTGTCGTCGACCAGCGTGAACCCGGACAGCGCGTCACCGGCCTCGATGCGGTTGAGTTCGACGTGGGCGAACGACGACCACTCGAACTCGTACTTCACGTGGGCCAGATCCCGTGGCGCGGTACTTTCGTCGGTCGTCACGGTGAAGTTCGAGATCTCCATCTCCCGGTCCGTCGCGTTCTCACCGTCGGCGGCGACCTCGTTCCAGCCCTCGGCCTCCCGTTCGATGTACTCCTCGGGGTTCGACTCAATATCGTCCTGGAGGAGTTCCCACTCTTCGATCGACTCGTTCTCGGTGTTTATCGGGAATCGGTAGTCAACGGTGAACGTCGCCGACCCGTTCTCGTAGATATCAGCGTCGATGTGGATCTCGTCAGCGTCGTCGAACTGCAATCCGTCGTCAGTCTGCTGGAGCACCTGCTGTTGGGATCCGGCGTCACCGTCGGCCGCCACCACGGCCGAGGCGGGCATCGGAACGAGCAGGCATCCGACCACCACGAGCACCACTAGGGCTCGGAGCCCCCGCACATCCATTACGAGAAGATGGTAGAGCCGCCTAAATAGGTCTTTCCGACGACGGCGGCAACATCCGTCCCGCCGTCACTCCCGAGTACGAGGGACGGAAACGGCCACGGGACGACGGCTGAGCCGTCGAACGCCACACTCATAGGGCGATCGTCCGTACTCGCGAGAACGTGTACAGCGTCACCGTCCCGGTCCCCGGGCGCGTCCGCGAACTCGCGGACGCCCTCTACCCCGAGCTGATCGGATTCGATATCGTTCGCGAGGATCACTCCTGTCTGCTCAAGCGCCTCGGCGAGGCCGACCACGTCACTCAGCTCCAACACCGCACCCACCGCGTCCTCGAGGGGATCTCCCCGGTCGAGGCTCGCGTCACCGGAATCGACTTCTTCGCCGATCCGCCACTGGGGTCGGCTCCGGTCGTCTACCTCGCCGTCGACAGCCCCGGGCTCGAGGCGATCCACGCCCGCCTCGTCGAGGAGTTCGGCACCGTCGCGGGGCTCGAGGGCGAGGACTACGTCCCCCACGTCACCCTGGCCCGCGGGGGCGACGAACCGACTGCGAGACGGCTGGCCGACCGTGAGATCGAGCCGGTCGAGTGGACCGTCGGCGAACTCGAGTTCCGGGACGGGACGGACGGGGTTCCGGTGAGCCGGGTCGTGCTGTCGGCGTAGTCCGCCGTCCGGTGGGGTTTTTCCTCCCAGAAAGCACATATAATACTGTACGAAGGTAGTAGAGCATGTACCGACGGTCACTTCTCGGCGTCGCCGCCGCCGTCTCGGTCGCAGGCTGTTCGGCCGCGACCGACCTCGTGGGCGACGACGAGATCGACGAGACGCTCGAGGACGAACACACCGCAGAGTTCAGCGCCGACGAGGGCGACGAGTTCGCGGTCGAGATCGACGTCGAACGGGTCGAGAACGGGGACGCGGTCAGCGTCCAGGTCGCGAAGATCGGCGAGGGGCCGCTCGAGGCCCGCTCGGTCTCCGAAAGCGGGAGCTTCGACGTGGAAGTCGAGGAGAGCGGCGACCACGTCGTCACCGTGACGAACGGCGCCGCCCACGTGACACTCGACCGAAAGTAATCAGGGGGCGGGCGGGTCGCCGTCGTAGGCGGCGTGGTCCCCGTAGAAGTTCCGCATCGCGAACTTGAGCTTCGAGGGCTCGATGTCGATCAGCTCCTCGCGTTCCTCGTGAGGGAAGGTCCCGTTGACGCTGTACTTGCCCAGATCGGACTTCGCGTCCCTCGAGTAGCGCCGATCCAGCAGCGCGCGGACGGCGATGTCCTCGGGCGAACGGAGCACCCGACCGAGCGCCTGGCGGGTCTTGCGGACTGTTGGGATCTCGACGGCGTAGCGCCAGCCGGTGTCGGTTCCCTCGAAGGCGGCGTCGTAGGCCTCCTGAACCGCGTCGGCCCGGTCGTCGAGGTGCGGGTAGGGGACGCCGACGACCAGTACGGTCCGCGCGTCGTCGCCATCGAAGCTCACGCCCTCGGCGAGAGTTCCCCACAGCGAGGTACAGAGGACGGCGTCGTCGTCGTCGACGAACTCCCGCCGGAGCTCCTCGACGGCGACGCCGGGCTCGTCGAGGTAGACCGTCGCCGACTCGCGGCGCTCGAGGCGGTCTGCGTACCGTTCGGCCTCGCCGTAGTTCGGGAAGAAGGCGAGCGTGTTGCCGGCCGTCATCCGGACCGCGTCGTCGATCGTCCCCGCGACCTGCTCCTGGACCGCGGGGTCGTCCCTGTCGGACGAAAACAGCGGCGGCGTCTCGACGGCGTACGTGCGGCGGTGTTCGCTTGGGAACTCGAGCCCGTAGGCCATCGAGATCGGCTCCTCGAGTCCCAGCACGTCCTCGGTGACGTCGAACGGTTGGAGCGTTGCGCTCATCAGGATCGTGGCGGAGACCTCCTCGAACAGCCGCCCGGTGACCTGGCGAGGGAGGCAGGTGTACAGCTCCGCGCGGCCGTAGATCTCGTCGGTGCCGGCGTCTCGAGTGACCGAGACGACGGGGTAGAGGCCTTCCTTCGTCCCCTCGTCCATCCACGCGCTGACGAAGCCGGCCGCCTGCAGGGTCTGACACTCCGTCCGGGTGGCCGTCTCACCCTCTCGGTACGCCTCCTCGTACTCCTCGTCGAGCTCCTGACCCAGCGTCATTGCGGCCTCGAGGTCGTCGTCGATCCCCTGTCCCGAATACCGCTGGAGGAACTCGAGGGTGAGCTCGTCGCGCCGATCCTCGTTTGCGATCGGGACGTCCGTCCAGTTCTCGCCGATCCGCTCGCGTTCGCCGAACTCGAACGAGTCCTCGTAGGTCTCGACTAACGCGCGGTGAAACGCCGAGAGGACGTTGGTCGCGTCCTCGGCCCGGGGGTCGTCGCTGTCGGCGAGTTCGTCCAGCGCCGAGTCGAAGGTGCGCTCCGAGCAGGTGCGGGTGGCGTGCTCGCGGGCCGCGTCCTCGACGTTGTGGGCCTCGTCGAAGACGGCGATGACGTCCTCGGGCTCGCGGCCGAGCCAGCGGAAGAACTGTTCTCGGATCGTCGAGTCGAGCAGGTGGTGGTAGTTACAGACGACCAGATCGACGCCCTCGATCCCCTCTTTGAGGAGCTCGTAGCCACAGAAATCGCGCTTCTCGGCGTACTCGTAGATCTCGTCGGGCGTGCGGACGTCGTCGAACAGCCAGGCGAAGAAGTCGTCGGTATCCGCCGTGAGGTTGTTCCGGTAGTAGTCACAGACGTTCTGTTCCTCCAACTCCTCGAGGCGGTCCTCGACGTTCTCGAGTTCGTCCATGACCGCGCTGCGAGCGTCCGCCGCGGAGCCGTCGCTTCCCTCCTGGCTCTCGGCGAGCAGCTCGCGCTGGCGGCGCGCTAACTGTTCGCGGTCGCGCTCGGCGTCGACCACGGCCCGGGTGTTGTCCCGCAGGGTCTGACACTCCTCGTAGCCGACGTCGATGTGGCACATCGACCCCTTACCCTTGAACACGATCGCCTGAATCGCCTCCTCGCTGGTGATCTCCCGGGCTTCGGCGACGAACTGACGCATCTGCTGGTGGACGTTGGTCGTGATGACGACGGTCTTGTCCTGCTCGCGGGCGACCTCGAGGGCCGGAACCAGCGAAGAGAGGGTCTTGCCGGTCCCGCAGGCACCCTCGAACAGCACGTCCTGGTCCCGGACCAGCGCGTTGTAGATCCGGTCCATCGCCTCGCGCTGGTTCTCGTAGGGTTGCTCGTACGGGAAGAATCGCATGTACCCGGCTGTCTCGGACACGGTAGTGAGTGGTTCCCGCTTCGATAAAAGGATTCGTCTCCGATCCCGGCGGCCGCTTCGGAATCGGCGACACCGATTGTGGCCGTCCCCTGGTAGACGTACCCACAGCCGGCGTGCGCGCGCTACAGGGCCATACCCCTCGAGGGCTTCGCCTCGAGTATGGCCATCCCCGGTTACGATTCCGGCAACGTCGTCGAGCTCGCTCTCGAACGCGCAGGCGCTCGCGCCGAGGTCGTCGCGGGCGTCGTCCCCGACGAGTTCGGCCTCGAGCGTAGCGGCCGCGATCCGACGGCGACCGCGCTCGCGGATGCCGTCGAGTTCGTCGGCCTCGCAGAGCTGCGGGCCGTCGATGCGTTCCGGATCGAACTCGTTTACGACCCCTCGGCGCTACCTCCAGGGGCGAGCCCGACCGATGTCGGGATCGCCGTCGAGACCGACGACGGCTGGGAGCGCCTCGAGTCGACGGTCGATCTCGAGGCGACGACGGTGTCGGCGACGCTGGGCGATCGCCCGTCGGGATCGACGATCGTAGCGATCTACGACGGGACGGGCGAGAGCTGAACGACGGAAGGCGAAAGGGACGTTACCCTCCGCGGCCGAACCCCGGCCATGATCGCGATCTTCTCGGACACCCACAGCAGCGACGGCCACGAACTCGAGGGCAAAGCCCTCGAGGCCGCCCGGAACGCCGAGACGGTGATCCACGCCGGCGACTTCACCAGCACGGCGGCGCTCGAGGCGTTCCGCGCCGAGTGCGATCGGCTGTTCGCCGTCCACGGCAACGCCGACAGTGCGGCGGTTCGGGAGCGCCTGCCGACGGCGCGTACGGTCGAGGCCGAGGGGGTTCGTTTCGCCGTCACGCACCGTCGGGAGGGCGGCGCAACCGGGCTAGCGATGTTCGGTCGGTCGCGGGACGCCGACGTCGTCGTCTCGGGACACAGCCACCGACCGACCGTGGTCGAAACCGACGACATTGTCCTGCTCAACCCCGGCAGCCACGTCCAGCCCCGTGGTAACCGGCCAGGGTTTGCCGTGCTCGAGCGCGACGGCGACGAGCTTTCGGGCGAGATTCGGGAGCCGGACGGAACCGTTCTCGAGACCGTCAGTGTCGCGACTCGGCGGTGAGAACGAAAGAGGATCGCGGACGAGTGACCGGCGCCAGCGGGACCGCGCCGCGACCCCCGCGAATCGCCCGCTCGGCGGTCCAGCGAGCCGCCAAACGGGCCTCCGGCACGACGGAGGGAAGCCGGCCGGAGCGGCCTCGGACCGACGGGCAGACGATCGGGCACCGAGGCCTACCGTCGCTACGGACCGCTGTCCAATATAGTCGATGCAAGCTGAAAGCGCGGTTTTAGCTATCTTTAATTCGATTTTATCGTATAAGTAACAAAACGTCGAAACGGTTTTGCGGGCCGATGCTGTACCGCTCGGATATGGTTAGTCTCGTCCCCGACGATCCGGTCATCATCGCGATCGTTCTGATCCTGCTTGCGCTGATCTTCTTCACCTACCTGCTGTTGCGCCGGACGATCCTCGAGTTCCGCGACGGGATGGAGGGGCGCTAGGCTACTCGAGGCGCTCGGCGACCAGCTCGACAGCGTTTTCGACGTCGTTCCGCGAGAGACAGCGATGCGTACAGAACCGGAGCGTGGTCTCGCCGAACGCCGACGCCCGAACCTCGTTGCCCAGTCGCTCGAGGGCGTCCTCGCTTGTCAGGCCGAGGGCCGAGACGTCGACGAGGACGATGTTCGTCTCCGGCCCCTGTACCTCCAGCCCCCCGATCTCGTCGAGTCCGTCCGCCAGCAGGCGAGCGTTCTCGTGGTCCGTCTCGAGATCCCCGACGTTCTCGAGGGCCTGCAGCCCGGGCGCGGCGACGATCCCGGCCTGGCGCATCCCGCCCCCGAACAGCTTGCGGACCCGACGGGCTCGTTCGATAAACTCCTCGGAGCCCGCGAGCATCGAGCCGACCGGAGCGCCGAGCCCCTTCGAGAGACAGAACATGACCGAGTCGACGGGATCGGTGAGGTCGGTGACGGGGACGTCCAGTGCTGTCGCGGCGTTGAACAGCCGCGCGCCGTCGACGTGGACCGGAACGTCGCGATCGTGAGCACCGTCGGCCGCGGCTTCGATCTTCTCCGGCTCGATCGCGAGCCCGCCGCGAGCGTTGTGGGTGTTCTCGAGACAGAGCAGGCCCGTCCCCGGACGGTGGAGGTCCTCCGCGACGTAGCTCGCGTCGATCTGTTCGGGTGTCGGTACGCCCCGCGGGTCGGCGTCGAGCATCCGCACCTGTAGTCCCGCCAGCTGGGCGAGCCCGCCGAGTTCGTACTTCACGACGTGACTTTTTCGGTCGGCGAGCACCTCCTGGCCGCGCTCGGTGTGAACCCGCGCGGCAATCTGGTTGCCCATCGTTCCCGTCGGCACGTAGAGGGCTGCCTCCTTCCCGACCCGTTCGGCGGCACGAGCCTCGAGGTCGTTTACCGTCGGATCCTCGCGGTAGACGTCGTCACCGACCTCGGCCGCGGCGGCTGCGTCCCGCATCTCGTCGTCGGGTTTCGTCACGGTGTCCGAGCGCAGATCGATCATGCGATTCGGTAACCGGCGGGCCGTCAAATAGCCGCCGTTCCCGAGTCGGTGACAAAATATGTACCGGCGGTCCGCTATCGTCCGCCATGAACGCACGGCAACTCATCACCGTCCTTCGGCTCGCCGCCGTCGTACTCGTCGTGACCGGATTCGTCGGCTGGGCGACGGGCGAGGCGGCTGCCTTCTCGCTCGAGTCGCCGTTCACGCTCGCCTTTCTGCTGGGGATCGCCTGCGCGGTCACCTCGATCTACCTCGGAATCTTCCTCGCGAATCGAGGGGAGTGAACTCCACGGAGGATTTCGATTCGAAAACGGTATTCCGAAGCGACGAGAGTCGTGACACATGGACTCACGCATCCGCGAGCACGCCGAGATCATCGCGAACCACTCCGTCGATCTCCAGGAGGGCGACAACGTCGTCGTCGACGCACACCCCGTCGCCGAGGACCTGGTCGTCGCTCTTCACGAGGTGATCGGCGACCGCGGAGCGAATCCCGTAACGACCAGTCAGCGAACCGGTAAACGCCAACAGCGCGCCTATCTCCGCGCGGCCGACGACGAGTTCGACACGCCGGAACACGAACTCGCGCTCATCGAAAACACCGACGTCTACATCGCGATTCGAGCCAGCGACAACGTCACCCAGAGCAGCGACGTCGATCCCGAGACGCAGGCGGCCCACCGGCAGGCCCACCAGCCGATCCTCGAGGAGCGCCTGTCGACCCGGTGGTGTCTCACGCAGTTCCCGGCGCCCGCGAACGCCCAGCTCGCCGAGATGAGCACCGAGGCCTACGAGGGGTTTGTCTGGGACGCCGTCAACAAGGACTGGGAAGCCCAGCGCGAACACCAGGCGAACATGGTCGAACTGATGGACGCCGGCGAGGAGATCCGCATCAAAAGCGGCGAGACGACCGACGTCACGATGTCGATCGACGGCAACCCGACGATCAACGACCACGGCGAGCACAACCTCCCCGGCGGCGAGGTCTTCACCGCACCCCAGCCCGACACCGTGGAGGGCGAGGTGCTGTTCGACATGCCGCTGTACCACCAGGGTCGGGAGATCACGGACGTCTACCTCGAATTCGAGGGCGGCGAGGTCGTCTCGCACTCGGCGGCGAAAAACGAAGACGTGCTGACGAACGTCCTCGAGACCGACGACGGCGCCCGGCGGCTTGGCGAGCTCGGCATCGGGATGAACCGCGACATCGATCGATTCACGTACAACATGCTGTTCGACGAGAAGATGGGCGATACGGTCCACATGGCGGTCGGCCGGGCCTACGACGATACCGTCGGCGAGGGCAACGAAGCCAACGAGTCTGCCGTCCACGTCGACATGATCGTCGACATGAGCGAAAATTCGGTGATCGAGATCGACGGCGAGGTCGTCCAGCGCGATGGCACCTTCCGGTTTGAGGAAGGCGAGGTCTGAGCGTAGCGAAGACCTCGAAGCGGAACGGCGAGCATCGCGAGCCGTGGAGACGGCGGCGTTTGAGCGGCAGCGAAAACGCCGAAATACCGAGCGGTGAGCACCGCGACCCGCGAGGAAGGCGAGGTCTGAGCGTAGCGAAGACCTCGAAGCGGAACGGTGAGCATCGCGAACCGTGGAAACGGCTTCGAGGAGTAGATCGTAACGAGCGGCGTGAGCCGCGTCAGTCGCCTCGAGTCGAAACGGTACTCCGGCTGACTCGCCGGGAAGCTCCCCGTACGAAGACGGAGCTGGATCGGGGACCGACGACACGGATCGTGCATCGCGCTTATGGTTCGGAACTGGGTAGAGTAGCGTATGGCAGTACTCGTCGCATACGACGGTTCGGCGTCGGCACAGAAGGCCGTAGAGTACGCGTTCGACTCCCACGCCGACGAGGAGATCGTTCTGCTTCGCGTCGTCGAAGCCGCGAGCGGCTCGACCGAGGCCGGAATCAACCTCCTGCAGGAAGCGCTCCGCGATCGGGAAGAGGAGGCCTCGAGCTCCCTCGAGGACGTCACAGAACCGCTCGACACCGCCGACATCGAGTTTCGGATCGAGACCGCCGTCGGGAAACCCGAGCGCGAGGTCGTCGAGTTCGCAGAGGAGCACGACGTCGACCACATTATTATCGGCAGCCACGGCCGAGAGGGCGTCTCTCGAGTCCTGCTGGGCAGCGTCGCCGAGAAGATCGTCCGCCGCGCGCCGGTTCCGGTAACCGTGGTTCGCTGACCCGAGGGCTCAGACGACCTTGAGATCGCCGAGTTGAATCCCGGGCTGATGCTCGCAGATGTAGGTCGCCATCTCGTCGGTCGCAGTAAACGCGAGCGTCTCGGTCGCTCCGGTGTCGGCGACGATGTCGGTGGCGTACTCCCCGATGCGTTCGTCGGCCCGGTCCCAGATCGCCAGATTGTGTTTCACGTTGTCCCGGTTCTCGACGGTAATCTCGTAGGATCGACCCTCGGACAACACCAGCGTCGGGTTCTCGACGCGGTCGATGTGGGCGGGTTCGACCCCGACCCAGCCACCGACGTAGGCGTCGAGGCGGATCTCGTCGACGTTTCGCCACACGTCGGGATGGGTGTCGTTCTCGAGCGTTTCGGCCTCGTCGACGATCGGCTCGTTGCCGTCGTCTTCCGCTTCCTCGTCGGATCCGACGCAGCCGGCCGCGAGGACCGCCCCGGCAGTACCGAGCGTCGAAAGTAGTCTCCGCCTGGTCGTCCCGCCACCAGCCATACTGGCAAAAGGAGCCGAGAGCGAATAAGCTCCGACCCAACGTTCAGGGGCGGGCGACCATCGCCGAGAGCGGCGGCTCGCACTCGAGCTTTCTCTGTATCGTGGCGCAGATTCGGTCCAGAAAGGGTGTGATTTCCTTTGATATGCAGGCTCAAGCGGTTCACGACGGACTGGCTTAGACTGGCATCCGGAGAGAAAAAAGGACGCCGTCCGACGGTTCGACGGACCGCGTCCGACCGCAGCGCCGGCCCGACGACAGCCCGTCCGAGGGCCAAACGACCGCAACTCAACGGAGAACACCCCTATGAAAACCAGCCTCGAGGTGGAGTACTGGGTCATCGACGACGACGGTGACCTGGTTCCACCCGGAACACTGCTCGATGTCGCGGAGGGGATCGACCCCGAATTCGTCGAGCCGATGCTCGAGATCAAGACCACCCCGTGTACGTCGATGACCGAACTCCGCGAGGAGTTCCTCGATCGGATCGAGCGCGTCGTCGACGCGGCACGCGCACAAGACAAGCGACTCGTTCCGCTGGCGACCCCGCTGTACGCCTCGCCGGCTGAGATACCGTACCGCGAGAAGCGAGGGACCGACCTCCAGCGTCGGATCGTGGGACCGACGTTCGACGACGCTCGCGTCTGTGCCGGAACGCACATGCACTTCGAGCAGTCGAACGTCGCCGATCAGCTCAACGCCCTGACGGCGATCGACCCTGCGTTCGCCCTCGTCAACAGTTCGTCGCACTACCGCGGCGAGCGGATCGCCGCGTGTGCACGCCCCTACCTCTACCGGCGTTCGTGTTACGACGCCTGTCCGGAGCAGGGTCAGCTCTGGCCCTACGTCGACGGCGTCGCCGAGTGGGAACAACACCTCGAGGACGCCTACGAGACGTTCCGCGAGCGCGCCCTCGAGCGCGGCGTCGAGCCGGACGAGTTCGATTCCGAGTTCGATCCGTACGAGGCGGTCTGGACCCCCGTTCGGTTGCGGAAGGCGATGCCGACGGTCGAGTGGCGATCGCCGGACGCGGCTCTGCCGAGTCAGGTGCTTCAACTAACCGAGGCGGTTCGATCGATCGTCACCCACGCGGATGCCCGCGGAACCGCCGTCGCCGATGCCGAGCCGTCGGCCGACGCTACCGACGAGGAGATACCCCTCCCCAAATTCGAAACCGTCGAAACGGTCACCGACGCCGCGATCCACGACGGACCCGAGAGCTCGAGCGTACGACGCTACCTGCGGAAGCTAGGGTTCTCCCCCGAGGAGTACGATCCGCTCGCGGATCGACTACCCGACTCGCGGATAACGAAACGCCGGGCAAAGCGACTGCGGCTCGAAGCCGCGAAGCAACTCGAGATCGATCTCGATCAGTCACGCGTTCGCGCCTGAACGACTATTTTGCCGGCCTCAGGCCGTCAACAGCCGATCGCTACCGTTGCTCGAGCCACCGCCGTCCGGTTCGAAGATCGGCCGGGATCTCGTCACCGAACGACCATCGCGTCCGTTGTCCCGTACAGGGGTTCCCCATCGCGACTTCAATCTCCGGCGAGCCGCCCTCGAAGACGGCCGCACTCGCCGTCGTCAGTTGGCCGAAGGCGTGCGGTTCGTCCGCTTCGGGTTCCGGATGCCGACAGATCGACTTGTCACCGGGGCCGTTCTCGTGATCCTGTGCGACCGTCCACAGCTCGTCTCTGTCTGGATATCCACTTCCCTCGAGCAGCGACAGTGTCCTGCGTCGCCGCCTGATTGAACTTTCGGTCTCGGTCGACGACGACAGCACGAAGTGGTTCGTTCGCGCGACGACGGGCGCGTCGTCGACGGCGATCCGCTCGGCAGCCGGATCGATCTCGAGCAAGACGGCATTGGTGTCGTCGGCGAGAAACAGCGTTTGTCCGCACAGCTGACGGGTCGGGATGGACTCGAGCAGCGACCGAGCTTCCTCGACGGTGGCACACTCCTCTAGCACGATCCGGATGACGGTTCCGTTGCGGAGCTGGTTCTCAGGATCGACGTCGTCTCGCTTGCTGTCGATGTAGGTGTTCGCCGCGACCAGTCCCCGATCGTTGACTCCCTTGAAGATGGAGATGGTTCCACAGGTGTCGACCGTCAGATACCCGTAGTAGTCGCCGATCGGCGGCTGCTCGACGATCGACTTCGGACGGGCACCTCGGCCCGCGATATCCCGGTTCTTGAGGACGAGCGGTCCACCGGATGCCGAATCGACGCCGACGGGCGTCCCCGAATCCGGCGGTGCGACGAGCATGTTCGTACACCCCTTCGGGTTCTTCTCGGAGCGCCCCTCCCCGTCGGCCAGCTCCTCGCAGAGCTCCGAGTACGCGAAGACGTACGCCTCGTAGACAGCCGGATCGACGTCGAACGCCGCGGCCATCGCCTCGTAGGCCCGGTCGTGGCGATCCGGCAGGCTCTCGCGGCTCCGCCGGGCGTACTCGAGCAGCGCCTCGAGTTCGATCCCCTGCTCGTCGATCTCGGATTCGAGTTCGTCGATGGCCCACTCGACGGCCTCCCGCTCGGTTTCCGCGCGCCGTCGAGCCTGTTCGGCGAACGTCTCCGCGCCGGTGACCGTCTCGGCGGTCGGTTCGTTCATATCCGTGACAGCGACTCGAGCGAGTTGTATCGGCTGCCTGCACAGGCGATCGAGGTGTCAGTCGGGTACGCGCGTCGCAGGAGTCAACCGGGCTACCCGCAGCGATCACGACCGGAGCCGAACCCGGACAGTCGTCCGCCGTTCGCGCAGGTAGCATACGTTTACTTCGGTCCGAGAAACGGGAAAGCCGGATCGTCGAGGAGTCGATATCGATCGGCGCCTCGAGAGACCAGCGGCCTGAAACCCTATATAGTTAGGATTTGTGTATAGTTTATCCGGTTATCAAATCGTTCGCGATGATACAACTGGTGCTACTGTGCGGTTACGGACACGCCGCAGGATGCTACGACCCCTACACGATCCAATCGGACGTTGCGATCGACGGGCTTCGATGCTGCCGGTTCGTAATTCACTCCTCGTTCGATCGTCGTAGAATCAGCGGGCACGATGGGATTTGAACCACGGTCGCAGCTTCGCTGCTCCCTGATTCGAATCCCACGTGCCGGTTCGCTCACTTCGCTCGCTGTACGGGCACGATGGGATTTGAACCCACGACCGTCGGATTAGAAGTCCGACGCTCTTTCCGGACTGAGCTACGTGCCCTCGAGTACGAGTCGTCCATCGAGCGATATAAGCGGTTGGGATTCGGCTGCCTGTGAAAAGCGTGCGGATAGCGACCACCACGTCGCCCCGCTGTCGTGACACACCATGGTTCCCGGCGATCGAACCTCATGCCGGGTACTCGCGATACACGAGCGGCTATCGGTTCGAGCGCGTCGAAGGTCGAAAAGGGAAAGACCCAAACTGACGTCAGCCCACTGCGTCAGTCTATTTAGTCGTCCCCGAGACCGTCGTCGTCCTCCTCGTCGTCATCCATGACGCCGTCGTCGTCCTCGTCGTCATCCATGACGCCGTCGTCGTCCTCGTCGTCGTCATCATCCATGGCGTCGTCGTCGTCCATGGCGTCGTCGTCGTCTTCGAGGTCGTCGTCTTCCTCGTCATCCATGGCGTCGTCGTCGTCTTCGAGGTCGTCGTCCTCCTCGTCATCCATGGCGTCGTCGTCGTCGTCTTCGAGGTCGTCGTCCTCGTCATCCATGCCGTTTTCGTCGTCCATGCCGTTTTCGTCGTCCATCCCGTTCTCTTCGGGATCGTCCTCGAGGTCGTCGTCCTCTTCGTCATCGGCACAGCCAGCAATTGCCGCAACCATACCAGCACCGACTGCCATCGTGAATTTCCGTCTATCGAGTTTTGCCATAGTACGCGTCTGTTCCGAAGACCGGGCTAGTAAATAACGGGTACACTCCGTTTCGACGGTTGGTTTCGATTTAAATGAGTTCTGCGCTGACCAGTTCGACTCGATAAACGGTTGCGAACACGCCCGCTGTTTCGCAACTGAAAGCACGACCGGTCGTCGTTCCGGCTCTACTCGCCATCCTGTGGTCCGTATTTTCCCTCCGAGAACCGCTGTGCTCCCGGGAGAGGGGGACGTAACGGACGACCTACACCGGTTCATAATGAGGTTGTTTCACAGCAACCGGGGTCGGCGCCCGCGGTCGACTGCGGGTTTCGATCGATGCTCGCGACGAACACAGCCCTTATGCACGTCTCGACGGTACGTTCGTCCGATGCACGTCATCGGAACGGTGGGACTGCCCGGAAGCGGCAAGGGCGAGGCCGCCACCGTCGCGCGCGAGGAAGGGATTCCCGTCGTGACGATGGGCGACGTCGTCCGCCAGGAGACGACCGACCGCGGATTGGATCCCGCGAAAGACCACGGGGGCGTCGCCCGGGCACTCCGCGAGGAGAACGGCCCGGCGGCGATCGCCGAGCGCTCGCTGCCGATGATCGCCGACCGCCTCGCGGACCACGAGGCCGTACTAGTCGACGGACTCAGATCGGGCGTCGAGGTCGATACCTTCGAGGAACGGTTCGGCGACGCGTTCACACTCGTCAGTATCGAAGCGCCCTTCGATGTGCGAGCCGAACGTATCGACGCACGCGGACGGGACGCCGGCGCGAACGACGGCGGCGAACCCCTCGAGAAACGCGACGAGCGCGAGCGCGGGTTCGGGATGGACGACGCGATGGACCGCGCCGACGTCGTCATCGAGAACACCGACTCGCTCGAGGCGTTTCACGAGCGAATCCGGACGATCATCCGCGAGGAAGCGGGCGAGAGCGCCGAGCAGGAAACCGAACCCCACCAGTCATGACCCAGATCTACAGCGTCGACGTCGAGATCACCGCACCAGTGTACGACACCGAGGTAACCAGCCGCGTCGCCGATGCCGTTACGAACGTCTTCCCGAACGCCGACCTCGAGGAGGAGTTCGGCGAGATCAGGGGAGAAGTCCACTCGCTGGATCACTTCTCCGAACTACTTCACCGACAGGAGATCTTGGACACCGCCCGCGGGGAGTTCTTCGGGAACCGAGCGGGCGACGCCTTCTCGTTCGTGTTGAAAAAGCAGGCGGCGTTCGAGGACCGGGTCAACTTCTCGGTCGGCGAACCGGACGAACTCGGCGAGATCGCCGTCCGCGTTCGCGTCCACGAACCCGACGTGGAGAGCTACGTCGACCACATCGCTCCCCCGACCGAGGACGGCCGACCCGTCGACGCCTGACTGCAGACCGGATCGGTTTCGGACGGTCAGAGTCTCGTTCGTTCGATCGACGCGAACCCGGTTCGGAGATACCGATCGAGGTCCAGTCGACTCTCGACGAGACCGGAAGGAAACGATCGGTTTACTAGCTATCTAGGTCGAAACCTGTTCTCGAGCAAGCGCTGCGAGATCTACCCGAACGGTCCCATCCCGCCCATACCGCCGCCACCGCCACCGCCGCCGCCCTGTTGCATCTGTTGCATCATCCGCTGCATCTCCTTGTCCGAACCCATCCCCTGGAACTGCTTGATCGTGCGCTCCATCATCTTGTACTGCTGGAGCAGTTCTCGAACCTGTTCCTCGCTCGTCCCCGAGCCGCGGGCGATGCGTTCGATCTGGTCGGCGCCGATCGCTTTCGGATACTCCTTTTCGGTCTCGGTCATCGAGTCCATGATGACGCTGAACGTGCGCATCCGCTCCTGGGTGACGTCCATCGCGTCGTCGGGGAGCTGATCCTTGATCCCGCCGCCGAAGCCGGGGATCATGTCCATCACCTGGTCGAGGGGACCCATGTTGTTCATCGCCTCCATCTGCTTTTGCATGTCGTTCAGGGTGAACTGGCCCGTCAGCATGTCCTCGGGGTCCCACTCCTCGTCGTCCTCGATGTCGGTCTGTTGCATCGCCCGCTCGACGCGCTCGGCGAGCTGGCCGAGGTCGCCCATCCCGAGTAGCCGCGAGATGAAGCCGTCGGGCTCGAAGCGCTCGACGTCCTGTACTTCCTCGCCGGTACCGAGGAAGGCGATCGAGGAGTCGGTCTGGTCGACCGCCGTCAGTGCCCCTCCACCTTTGGCGGTCCCGTCGAGCTTGGTGATGACGACGCCGTCGATGCCGATCGACTCGTCGAACTGCTGGGCCTGGTCCTTCGCGCCCTGGCCGATCGCTGCGTCCAGCACGAGCAGCGACTTGTCGGGGTCGACCGTCTCCTCGATCTGCTCGATCTCGTCGATCAGGTCGTCCTCCAAAGCGTGTCGTCCAGCGGTGTCGACGATGTGGACGTCGGCTTCGCTCGTTTCCTCGAGCCCGTTCCGGGCGATCTCGACCGGGTCGTCGTTGTCCGGGTTGCCGTAGAAGTCGACCTCGGCACGTTCGCACATCTCCTTTGCCTGGTCGTAGGCGCCGGGCCGGAAGGTGTCGGTCTGAATCACGGCGGGGCGGAGTCCCTTCGTCGAGAACCACCAGGCCATCTTCGCGGCGGACGTAGTTTTACCGGACCCCTGGAGGCCAGCGAGCAGGATGGTCTGCTCCTCGAGGGGGAGATCGGTCGACTCGCCGATAAGGTCGACCAGTTCCTCGTAGACGATGCGGAGGACGAAGTCCCGCGCCGGGGTGCCGGCCGGGGGTTCCTCCTCGAGGGCGCGTTCCTTGATGTTGTCCGACAGCTCCATCACGAGCGAGACATCGACGTCGGCCGAGAGCAAGGAGCGCTGGATCTCCTTGACGATCTCCTCGATGTCCTCCTCGCTGAGTCGTGACTTCCCGCGGAGTTTGTCGAGGGTTCCCCGCAGAGAACTCCCGAGATCGTCGAGTACCATTTGCTCGGTGTACGTGGCGATGGCGTTAAAGGCTTTTTCTCGACCGCGAGCACTCCTGTTCGGCCACCACCGTGTGAGGAAACGACGAGAGGGATGAAGTACTCGAGCACGTCGGCTGGGGGCGTGACCATCCTCGTGTTCGTGCGAGGAAGATCCCTTTTCAGAGAGACTAACGTGCGGGCCGGATTCGGTGTCGAGACCGGTAACGAAACCGTACAACTGCCGATAACGGGATCCTACGTTCGGTCCGAGACAGTCCTGTTTCCCCACGCGACGGCTACTACGGAGGTTCCAAGCGCGACTGACGGTCGGACTGCGGCGTCGGAGAGTATTTCAGCCGTCCGCCGACAAGTTCGGGTATGCCAACCGAACCGGAGATCGACACGAGCGAGTATCCTGTCCTCGAGGACGCCGACGTCACCGTCCGCCTCGAGAACGGCCTCTACATCGCCGACGACGAGGTGACGGGCGTCTCGAGCCAGGGCCCCTCCGAGGAAGCAGCGATCGCGAATCTCGCGGAAACCGTCGCCACTTACACGGACGGCCAGAGCGACGATACCGGCGACGACTGGCTATAGACCGCGACGCGGCCGACGACGTCGCGTGTGGCCGGTACTCGTCGGCCGACGCGTCGGCAAGCCGGCCACGGCTCGGCCTTGACGACACCAGCCCGGGACGATATCGGTGACGAGTGATTTATTTATCATAGTCACGTTACGTATCCAAAATGGGTGAACAATCGGGGTCGACGACCCCGGGCGGCGACGGCGCGGCGCGGACGTACGAGCGGATCACCGACGCGGTGATCGCGCTCGACGGGGAGTTCCGGATCACATTCTGTAATCGGGGAAGCGAGCGGGTGCTCGGTGAGTGCGGGTCGGATCTCCGGGGGACGGCGGTCCAGAACGCGGTTCCGAACGGCGTCGGCTCGACGGTTCGTGAGGGGTGTGAACACGCGCTGAAAACCCAGGAGTCGATCAGGTTTGAGGAGTACTTCGCCTCGCTCGATACCTGGTACGAACTCCGCGTCTACCCCGCCGAAACGGCGGTCACGGTACACTTCCGGGACATCACGGACCGGGTCCGGCGGGAAGACCAGCTCCGACGACGCGAACGCGCGCTTCAGGATGCCTACGAGGCACTGGCGGACGCCAATCGGCCGCTCTCCGAGCAGGTAGAGGGGCTGTTGCGTATCATCCGCGAGACGCTCGAGACGGAGTGTGGGACGCTCTCGTCGATCCAGGAGGGCACCAACGAGTACACCATCGAGGCCGTCGACGCGGACGAGGGGATCGTCGTCGAGCCCGGAACGACGATACCCCTCGATTCGACGAACTGCCAGCGGGTCGTTGCGGCGGAGCGAACGGTGGCGATCGAGGACCTCGAGACCGACACGCCCCAACTCGGCGAACGCGCCACCAGCGGCGAGGGCCAGGTTTCGTGCTATCTCGGAACGCCGATCTTCGTCGACGGCTCCGTCTACGGTACCTTCTGTTTCTACGATCGGGAACCCTGTCCCGAGGGGTTCTCCGACTGGGAGCAGACGTTCGTCGGGCTGCTCGCGAACTGGATCGGGTACAAGCTCGAGCGACAGCGCTACAGAGAACGCCTCGAGGCCTCGAACGAGCAGTTAGAGCAGTTCGCCTACGCCGCCAGCCACGACCTCCAGGAGCCGTTGCGGATGGTCTCGAGCTACCTCTCGTTGATCCAGCAGCGCTACGAGGAGGACTTAGACGAGGACGGCCAGGAGTTCCTCGCGTTCGCCGTCGACGGCGCAGACCGGATGCGTGAGATGATCGAGGGGTTGCTCACCTACTCCCGGGTGGAGACCCAGGGCGACCCCTTCGAGCCCGTCGACCTCGAGACCGTCCTCGAGGACGTCGTCGACGACCTGCAGTTCCGGCTCGAGGAGACCGACGCGACGCTCTCGATGGACTCGCTGCCCCGAGTACAGGGCGACGAAGACCAGCTCCGGCAGGTGTTCCAGAACTTGCTCGAGAACGCGGTGGAGTACAGCGGCGATGAGCCGCCGTCGATCAACATTACGGCCGATCGGAAGACCGCAACCGACTCGGTCGGCGCCCGCGGCGAGGCCGTCTCGTCGGGGGACGGCAAGTGGGTGATCTCGATCAGCGACGCCGGCATCGGGATCGATCCCGACAACCGCAAGCGGGTGTTCGAGGTCTTCGAGCGGCTCCACAGTCACGACGCCCATGCCGGGACCGGGATCGGACTCGCGCTCTGTCAGCGGATCGTCGAGCGCCACGGCGGCGAGATCTGGATCCACCCCGATCCCGACGAGGGGACGACGTTCTGTCTCTCCCTTCCGGACGCGTCGATCGAGTAACTACGCCATCGAGCCGGTTTCGATCTCTCCGTCTGTCGCGAGCCACTCCGTGAGGCTGCCCTCGTAGACCGAGACGTCCTCGTAGCCGAGCGCCTCGAGTACCGCGTCGGTGTGGCTGATCCGTCTGGCGGTGTTGCAGTACAGGACGATCTCCCGATCCCGATCGATCCCGTGGTCGGCGAACAGCGTCTCGAGTTCCTCGGCAGGTTTCACCCGTCGCGTCTCGTCGTCGACGGTCGCCCGCCAGTCGAACCGGACCGCCCCGGGGAGGTGGGCCTCCGCGAACTCTTCAGGGTCTCGGGTGTCGACGAGGACGGCGTCGCCCTCGAGTGCAGCTTCGACGCCCGAACGGTCGATCAACGGGCTATCGGCGAACGAAAACGGCGCAGCGGTGTAGGGGGTCGGCTCGACCGACGGCGGTTCGGTCTCGGTTTCGTATTCGGGGTTCCAGGCGCTGAAGTCGCCGTCGAGCAGGCGAACGTCGTCGTGGCCGTACGCCAGCGCGGTGAGCCGAAAGCGGGCTGCGAAGACGCCGTGCGTGTCGTCGTAGGCGACGATCGTATCCTCGGGTTCGATCCCGACCTCGCCGAGCAGCCCCTCGAACGCCCCCCGCCCGGGGAGGGTGCCGGGATCGTCGGCGGTTTCGTCGCGGTAGTTGTCGAACGGGACGTTGACCGCGCCGGGTACGTGACCGATCCCGTCGTACTCCCAGGCGTCCCGGACGTCGACGACCGCGATCCCGGGTTCCTCGAGTCGAGCCGCGAGCCAGTCGGGCGAAACGATGACGGAGTCGTCCATCAGTTCAGACCTGTCGCGGCGGGCTGGAGTAGCCACCGGACCCGGCACGTCTCCCCGTCGTACCGAGACCGTGGCAATACTTGCAGCCCCCGGTCGTCCGATCGACGCCGCCACCGCACACGTTCCCCCGCTCGGCGCGTGAACCGTGGCTCGAGTCCACGAGAACGTTACGATCGACCGAGATATCGGAAAGGACTGCCGAAACAGTCTAGCGTCGACCGAATTGACCGGTTAGCGCGGCCCTATGTGGCCGCCACACCACGTGTCGAATATGGCAACGAACGACTACGCGACCGACGCACTGGTCACGGCCGACTGGGTCGAGGAGCGACTCAGCGAGTTCCAGTCCGACGATCCCGGCCTCCGGCTCGTGGAGGTCGACGTCGACACGGAATCGTACGATGAGGAACACGCCCCCGGCGCGATCGGGTTCAACTGGGAGACGCAACTTCAGGACCAGACCCGACGCGACATCCTCGACAAGGAGGAGTTCGAGGAGCTGGTGGGCAGTCACGGTATCGGCGAGGATTCCACGGTCGTCCTCTACGGCGACAACGCCAACTGGTTCGCCGCCTACGCCTACTGGCAGTTCACGTACTACGGCCACGACAACGTCTACCTGCTCGACGGCGGCCGCGAGTACTGGCTCGAGAACGATTACCCCACCACGGACGAGGTGCCGTCGTTCCCCGAGGTCGACTACGAGGCCGGCGGTCCGCGCGAGACGATCCGCGCCTACCGCGACGACGTCGAGAAGGCGATCGAACGGGACGTCCCTCTCGTCGACGTTCGTTCGCCCGAGGAGTTCTCCGGCGAGATTCTCGCCCCGCCGGGCCTCCAGGAAACCGCCCAGCGCGGCGGCCACGTCCCCGGCGCGAAAAACATCTCGTGGTCCGCCGTCACGAACGAGGACGGCACCTTCAAGAGCCGCGACGAGCTCGAGGAGCTCTACGCCGAGGAGGGTATCGACGGCGACGAGACGACCATAGCGTACTGCCGGATCGGCGAGCGCTCGTCGGTCGCCTGGTTCGCGCTCCACGAACTGCTCGGCTACGAGGACGCCGTCAACTACGACGGCTCCTGGACCGAGTGGGGCAACCTCGTGAACGCGCCGGTCGAGACCGGGGAGTAACGGTCGGTCTCCGATGACCGATACCGCGGAGTTCCTCGAGACAGTCCGTGCCGAAAACGAAACCGAACTGTCGCGGCTCGGCTCGTCGAAGTCGCTGTACGCCGATACGAGCGGCGAGATCGACACCGAACCCGTACTGCGGGCGACAGCCGACGCCGAGTACGCTGCCTGGAAGACCTTCGAGGCCTGGGCCGACGACGAGAGTCACAAGGGCGCCCGCGAGGCCTTCGAGGTGACGGCCGCCGAGGAGCGAGCCCACTACGAGACGGTCGCCGGGAAACTCGACGGGTACGAGCCCGAGACGGTGCCGACCCTTCACGAGTACCTGCGCGGGCTCGAGGACACCGTCGATCGCACCGGCGCGCTGATCGGCCGGATCCTCGCGAGCCAGCGCTCGAAGGATCAGGTCGTCGGCTACTTCGTCGGCGACGCCGACCCGCAGACCGCGGGGCTGTTCCGGGAGTTCGGCGACGATCTGGACGACCAGCTCGAGCGCGCGACCGACCTACTCGAGGAAGTCTGTACCGACGAGACCGACCGCGAGCGGGCCCTCGAGGCCGCAAGCGGCGCGATCGAGGCCGCCTACGGGGAGTACGTCACCTCGCTCGAGGAGCTCGGCGCGAACCCCAAACCGGTCTGTTGACCGCTCACTCGACCGGCTCGAGCCGGGACTCGAGGTCGTACGCCGTGACGACCTCGGGGGAGAGGCCGGCCACGGCGTCGAGGAAGTTCGTTCGGTAGCTCGCCGGTCCCTCGTGGGGGATGTCGGCGGCCCGTTCTCCGGCAATTCCGAACGCGAGCGTCCCGTCTATCGCCGCTCGGTGGGGGTCCCCGAGAGCGCCACAGAACGTCGCGAGCGTCCCGCCGAGCATACAGCCCGTGCCGACGACCTCGCTCAGACGCTCGTGGCCCGCCGCGATCCGGGTCGCGCCGTCGCCGTCGGCGACGACGTCCTCGACACCGGAGGCGACGACGACCGAATCGGTCGACTCGGCGAGTGAGCGGGCCGTCTCCTCGATGGCGTCGTAGTCGCCGACCGACTCGACGCCCCTGACCTCGGCTTCGACGCCCGCGAGTGCGCTGATCTCCCCGTAGTTTCCCTTGATCACGGCGAACTCGTACTCGGCGAGGAACTCCTCGGCGACCGCCTCCCGCGTCGGCGTCGAGCCGACGCCCACGGGGTCGAGTACGACCGGAATCCCGCGGTCGTTCGCCGTCGCCGTCGTCTCGCGCATCGCCTCGAGCTTCGACTCCGGAATCTGGCCGGTGTTCAACAGAACCGAACTCGCGAGCGCGGCCATCTCGCCGGCGTCGCCGGGCGAGTCCGCCATTACGGGCAGCCCGTCCCAGTGGAGCGTGAGGTTCGCGACGTCGTTGATCGTCACCTCGTTTGTCAGCGACTGTACCAGCGGCTCGGTCTCGGCGAGCGCCTCGAGGGAGTCCACGATTGTCGGATGGGCCGTATCGGATCTCGTCATGGTGCTGTCACTCTCGGTGCTCGAGGCCCTTCGCGGTTTCGACGGTTTCGACGAGGTCGGCGGTCGCGGCAGCCGGATCGTCGGCGGCGGTAATCTCGCTGATGACGGCGACTCCGACGGCGCCGGCTTCGGCGACGGGACCCGCATTGTCGGCCGTGATACCGCCGATACCGACGACGGGGATCGAGATCGCCTCGGCGATTTCGGCGATCCGTTCGGGGCCGACACCGGTTTCGGCCTCGGGGACGTCCTTCGAGCTCGTCCCGTAGACGCTGCCGACGCCGAGGTAGTCCGCACCGGCGGCCTCGGCACGCCGGGCCTCCGCGACCGTCGAGGCCGAGCAGCCGACGGTCGCCTCCGGGCCGAGCAGTTCCCGTGCGACCGGGACGGGGAGGTCCGACTGGCCCACGTGGACGCCGTCGGCGTCGATCGCTTGTGCGATGTCGACGCGATCGTTGACGAGCAGATCGACGCCGGCCTCGGCGGTCAGCTCGCGTAATTCGAGACCCAGCTCGTACCGCGAGCGCGCGCTCTCTCCCTTCTCCCGGAGCTGGACGGCGTCGACGCCGCCGTCGATCGCTGCACGGACGATCTCGAGGGTCGACCGACCCTCGGAAATCGACGCCTGCGTGATGAGGTACGTTCCCCAGTTCGTCGGTGCCATGGGTGATACTGTACGCGTACGGGTCAAAGAGCCGACGGTTCCCGCAGGTGCTACTCGAGGGACGCGTGGGCGTGCCGACGCGTCGGCCCGGAGGAGTGGCTCGATAACGGAACCCGGACACTGATTGTAACGGACGATAACACGGGACGTATGACCCTCGAGCCCGACGCCGTCACGACCGTCACCTTCGACTCCTACAGCACCCTCGTCGACGTCGACGACGTCGAACGCGCCCTCGAGGCCCACGCGGCCGTCGACGACTCCACGCCAATCTCGCGGACCTGGCGCGAGCGCTCGATGCAGTACACCCTCGTCGCGAACCACGTCGACGCCTACGAGACGTTCTACGAACTCAACCGCGACGCCCTCGAGTACGCCCTCGCGGCCCACGGGGTCGACGTCGGCGAGGACGACCGCGAGGAGATCCTGTCGACCTACCACGACCTCGAGGTGTTCGACGACGTCCGGGAGAGCGTCGAGCGGCTGCGCTCGGCGGGCTACGACTGCTACGTCCTCTCGAACGGTAACCCGGAGATGCTCGAGTCGATGGTCGAGGGCGCTGAGATCCGCGACCTGCTCGAGGGAACGATCAGCGCCCACGAGCTCGAGACGTTCAAGCCCGCACCCGAGCTCTACCGCCACGCCGCGGGACGGACGGGGACCCCGATCGGAGCGGTCGCCCACGTCTCGGCGCTCTGGTTCGACGTCCAGGGCGCGGCCCACGCCGGAATGCAGGGCGTCTGGCTCGATCGGAAGGGCGATCCCGGGGAGCCGTTCGGGCCAAATCCCGACGCTGTCGTGGCGGGGCTCGAGGAGCTGGCGGACGCGCTCGCGAGCTGAGTTACTGCCGCCCCCGGGACATCCCCTCGAGTCGCCGCTCGCCGAGCGCGAGCAGCTCCTCGAAGTCCTCGTCGTCCCGGATGGACGGGAACGGTCGGATCGGCTCCGGATCGGTGGGTTTCTCCCCGATCGAGCGGCGCCACCAGGCGACGTCGTGCCACTCGTCCTCGACGTACCCCATCGCGGGGAATTCGACGACCCGCTCGAACCCCAGTCGTTCGTGGAAGCCGACGGTTCCCGGGTTCGGAAGCGTCGTCACGGCGTAGACGTCGCGAACTCCCTGGCGCTCGAGGGCGGCGAACAGCGCCTTGTACAGCGCCTCGCCGACCCCCGTTCGACGCGCGTCCTCGGCGACGTACACCGAGAGTTCGACGACCCACTGGTAGGCCCGACGCTTGCGAAGCGGGCCGGCGTAGGCGTAGCCGGCCACCTCGCCCGCTCGCTCGCAAACGAGCCAGGGGTAGCTCTCGAGCGTCGATGCGATGCGGTCGGCCATCTCCGCCTCGGTGGGGGGCGTCTCCTCGAAGGTGACGGCGGACGATTCGCAGAAGGGCGCGTAGATCTCACGGACCGACACCGTGTCGGACGGGGCCGCGACTCGGATGCTTGCGCTCATAGGAGTGGATTTCCCCGAACGAGAATAAGCTCGCTGAAGCGAGCCACCACCCAATTGCGACGAGAGGAGAGTCAGCCGTCGGCCATCAGAAACGATCGGAGGCGCTCGCGGAGCGCCGCCCGCGCGTCCGAGGTCGGGAAGTGGGATTCCCCCTCGAGCAGGACGACTCGCTCGAGGTTTCGAACCGTCGCTCGAGCCCGGGGAATCACGACCTCGGGCGGGAAGAACACGTCGTTCTCGGCGACGGCGAGGAGCGTCGGCGCGTCGAACCCCGAGAGCTCGTTGGCCGTCACGGTCTTCGGGAACGATCGCTCGAGTCTCACCTCCTCGAAGACGGCTCCGACGACCTCGAGCAACGTCTCGTCGACCTCTGCGGCAGGCTCGGAGAACATCGGCTGGACGGCGCGCTCGAGGCGCGCCCGGGATGGTCGGAGCCGGTAGGCGACCATCGGGAGCACGATCTCGAGGAGCATCCGACGCAGGGATCCGGTTCCGAGTCCCGACGGGACCACGAGGCAGGCGCGTTCGATCCGCTCGGGTGCGTGCGCGGCGGTTCGGAGGACGATCCCGCCGCCGTATGAGGGGCCGATCATCGGCGCGCGCTCAAGGCCGAGCCCGTCGAGGAGGTCGACCACCCACGCACCGTAGCTCTCGTCGCGCGGCGAAAGCCGGGTCTGGGCGCTGAATCCAGGGTGGCCGATCGTGTCGGGCGCGTAGATCCGGAACCGATCTGCGAGCGGCAGGAACCACTCGAGGCTGATCGGGTTCACGACGTTGCCGCCGTGGAAGACGACCAGCGGCGGGGCGTCGTTCGGTCCCGTGACGAGCAGGTGGCTCTCCCCGAACCGGGTGTCGACCCACCGCCGCTCGAACGAGGCCTCGAGTTCCGCCAGAAGCCTCCCGTACAGTCGCGTGATCGCGCGCTCCCCGTTCGCGGATCGGTAGATGCCGTCTCGAGTCACTACCGGACTATCGGGGCCGACCTACTAATCCGTACGCGAGCGAAAGCGAGGGGCGGACGCCGTTGGAAACGACGGTTCGATGCCGTCAGTGGCCCTCGTCGTGGGGGTTCATCGCCGTGCCGTAGTTCTCGGCGTGGTCCGTGTAGTCGATGAAACGCGGTGCGTCGGGATCGAACGGGCGCTCGAGGCTCTCGAAGGCCTTCTTCTTGTCCCAGCCCTGGAGCTTGCCGACCGCCGACTTGTCCTCCAGGTCGTGGTAGTCGAGTTTCGGCTCGGTGTGCTCCCAGGCCGTTACCCCCTGCTCGGTCCGGAGGATGACGCTCGAGTACTCGTCCGCCGAGCCGACGGAGCCGACGGTGACGTCGGCACAGAACCCGGTGAAGTCCGCACACTCGTCACAGCCCTTGAGGGCGGCGTCGTGGAAGTTCTCGATGTCCTCCTCGAGGATCATCCCGCCGTCGTGATCGTAGACCATCAGCTTCCCGTGGAGGACGTCCATCTTGCCGATCTCGTCGGGCGAGACCCCCCGCTGGACCTCGAGCTGTTCGCCCATGAGGCTGTAGTAATTGAAGTTCTTCGTACACATCAGCGCAATCGTGTACTCGACGGCGCCGATACCCTCGTCGTGGGACTGGTAATCCCACTCGAAGTCCTGCAGGGCCCGGATGCCCTCGATCTCACAGGGCGTGCCGACCAGGGCGAGGCTGAGCTCGTCCCAGTCCTTGTCGGGAAGCTTGTGCTCCCACCGCTTCAGGTCGAGGTTGCCGAGCGCGAGCGTCTGGTTGTAGACGGTACCGGCGTTCTCGATCAGTTCTGACTCGGTCGTCGCGAGGAAGCTCTCGGCTTTCCAGGGTTCGTCCTCGCTCTCGGTTGCGATCAGGGCGCCGTCAATCTCGCCGGCCTCGAGCAGGCTCGCCAGCATTCCGGTGACGACGCCACCGTCCTGGGCGGCGTCCGTCCAGTCGTCGTCGACCTTCGCGGAGAACTCCGTGATCGGATCACCGGCGCCCTTGACGTTGTCCTCGCCGCCCGTGATCTTCCACTGGCGTTCGTACCGGAGCCCGCCGCGGGGACAGAAGTCCCAGCACAGCGAACAGCCGGTACACATCTTGACGAGTTCGGGCAGGTCGTCGTCGCCGACGCCGATCGAGTCCGAGGGGCAGGCGGCGACGCAGGTGCCACACTGGATACACCGACCCTCGTCGATGACCGCCTCGTCGAGCTCCATGAACCAGGTCTTCTCGTCGGGCGTCTCGATGTCGTTCATTTCGGAGCGAATTGAGTACGTCGGGGTGTCGAGGTCGACGCCCTCGGGGACTCCGACGCGAACGTCAGGCTCGCCGTCGTCGACGTTCTGGCTCACGTCCTCGGCGGGTTCGGTGAACTCGAGGTCGCCGAGGCTCCCCGTCTCGTCGACGTTGGAGACCCCCGCTCCGTCGGTCGCGACGGACCGACCCTCCGCGTCGGGTGCGGTCTTCTCGCCGCAGGTACAGGTGTCGGGACCGCAGCCCTCGTCCGTGGCGGTCTCGATCGCACCGCCACGGGTGTGGTCGAGACCCTCGCGGGAGTGCGGCGCGGCGCCGCTCGTCTCCGGGACGATGACGGCGTCGTCCTCGTCCTCGGACTCCGGAACGGCCGGGAAGACTCGGTCGTCGCGGTTCGCGGTTTCACCGCTCACTTGGTTCGAGGACTCACGCTGTTCGTCCTCGCAGTTCGCGGCTTCGCTGCCTTCTCGCGGGTTTCGCCCGCTCGAACGGTCCGCGGAGCTTCGCTCCGCGCTACTCCCACGATCCGAGGCCTCGCGGCTCGCGTGTCGCTTCTCGCTCGCGGTTTCACCGCTCGCATCATCGGGGCCCTCACTCCGTTCGGCCCCCGCCGCTCCCGCTCGCATTTCCGAGGCCTCGCTTCGCTCGGCCTCGCCGTCAATCCCCATGAGCAACACCTCCGGCAACCGGCGCCTCGGCACCTTGCATGATCGTTCGCAGGCGCTCGTTGTCGGCGCGACGGCACCACTCGTAGAACCGTTCGCCATCCTCGCGGTCGGCCGCGTAGGCGTCGAACAGCTGCTCGAGCGCCGGAATTACCGCGTGGGCCGGAACCGCGCTCTCGACCCAGTCGAGGAACTCGTTGTCCGATCCCAGGGAGCCCCCGAGGCCGACGTCCATTCCCTCGATCAGATCGACGGCTTCGCCGTCTGCTCGAGGCGTCGGAGACGCCTCGCTGTTATCTCCCTCCTCGTTGGGGCTCTCGATGTCCGCAGGTGCGTCGCCGTTCTCGAGCTTGACTGTCTCCCCACGAAACCCGATGTCGGCGATCTGGGGCTGGGCACAGGACGCGGAACAGCCCGACATGTGCATTCGAATGGCCTCGATGTCGTCGGGGACGTCGATGCGTTCGTCGAGCTGGCGGGCCCACCGCTTGGTCCGTTTCTTGGTCTCGATGATCGCGTAGTTGCAGAACTCGTTGCCCGTACAGCCGACGGCACCCCTCGAGAACGCGCCGGGGTTCGGCTGGTACTCCTCGGCGAACGACTCTGCGAGCAGGTCGGCGACGTTCTCCTCCGGGATGTGTGTGACGAGGAAGTTCTGATCGGTCGCCAGGCGAACTGAGGCGTTTTCGGTGCCGTACTCCCGCGCCGCGCGAGCGGCCTCGGCGAACTCGTCGCCGCCCATTCGGCCGGCGACGACGTTGAAGCCGACGTACTGCAGGCCGTCCTGTTTCTGGTCGTGGACGCCGACGTGGTCGCCCTGGTAGCCGACGGTCAGGTTCTCGCCGCCGGTGGGAAGATCGACGGTACAGCGGTCGCGAACAGCTGCCTCGAATTTCGCGGGACCCAGCTGTTCGACGAGGTAGCGCATCCGGCAGACGCCCCGGTTCGTCCGATCGCCGAGCTCCTTGAACGTCTGGGCGACCGCGCGGCAGAACTCGACGGCGTCCTCGGGTTTGACGAAGACGTCGAGTTCGGAGGCCATCCGGGGCCCATCCGAGAGCCCACCGCCGACGCGGGCGTGAAAGCCGTAGAAGTGCTCTCCGTCGAGTTCCTTCTCCGCCGGAACGAGCCCGATGTCGTTGATCTGTGACTGGGCACAGTCGTGGGCACAACCCGTGATCGTGAGCTTGAACTTCCGCGGCAGGTTGGCGTACTCGCGGTTCCCCGTGAAGAAGTCGGAAACTGCGTCGACGACCGGCTGGGCGTCGAAGCACTCGTGGTCGCCGACCCCGGCCGCGGGACAGCCGAGCACGTTCCGAGCGGAGTCTCCACAGCCCTGGATCGTCGTGAGTCCGACCTCGTCGTAACGCTCCCACATCTCGGGGACGTCCTCGATCCGGATCCAGTGTTTCTGGATGTCCTGGCGGGTCGTGATGTCGACGTAGGCGTCACCCCAGAGTTCGTTCTGCTCCGTCCCGCCGTACTCCTCGGGCGCGACCGCGTAGTCCTCGGCGCACTCGCCGATCACTTCGGCCTGGTCGGGCGTGAGGTGGCCACCCGGCACCTTCGTCCGGATCATGAAGTAGCCCGCCTGTTTCTGGGCGTACATTCCGGCCCACTTCAGGCGCTCCCACTCCCCGCCGCCGGCGCGGTCCTCGATCTCCTCGAACGTCAGTCCGTCCGCGGCGTACTCGTAGACGTCGTCGACGACCTCGAGCGGGTGTTTCTCTTGTTTGTACCGCTCGGTCGTGTTCATGGGCACCACCGACGATGGAGGCCGCGCCGGCTCGAGCGGGCGGACGAGTGGTCGTGATAAGCCATCTATTACCACGTGGTGAACGTCCACACGTATACGGCCCCGCAAACGGGCGAACCATGTCGGGGCTATCGTGACGAGGTAACACTTGCCAGCACCAATGTCGATCCCGAACCGGATCGGTCTCGTGGCTGTCGAAAACGACCGACTGACGCGCTGACCGATCGATCCGTACGTCTATATCTCAGCAATTGTTGCCGGATGGAGCGACGTGATACGCGGATCACCGCGAGTAGAGTATCGACCAACTCGAGTCACTCGGCCCTACCACGCTCGCTCGAGGTAATCCTCGAAACGGTGGAAATCGACGTCGTGGTCGGCCTGCAGTTCGTCGATCGGCAACTCATTGAACCACTCGAACATCGCGGCGAGCTCTTCGTCCCGGCTCTCGCGGACGTCCCTGATCGAGAGGTGTCGGGTGACGGCGTCATCCTGTGTCCCGTCGGACCCACAAGGGGTCTCGAGTCGACTCTCGTAGCACACCCGTTCTACCGGAGAACGTGAGAACTTCACACGGGACTTTCCGACAGCTCCGAACGAAGATAGGCCGAACGAAGATAGGCCGAACGATGGGGGCGGCTACTCCTCGTCGGCGAGCAGGCGGTCGACCATCTCGTCGGGGTCGAACCGCTCTAAGTCGTCGTACTCTTGTCCGACCCCGAGGAACAGAATGGGTTTCCCGGTGACGTGGGCAATCGAGATTGCCGCACCACCGTTCGAGTCGGCATCGGCCTTCGAGAGGATCGCGCCGTCGATCGCGGCGGCCTCGTTGAATTCGCGAGCCCGGTTGACCGCGTCCTGACCCGCGACGGCCTCGTCGACGAACAGCGTCAGATCGGGGCCGACGACTCGGTCGATCTTCTCGAGTTGGTCCATCAGGCCCTCGTCGGTGTGGAGCCGACCCGCTGTGTCGGCCAGCACGACGTCGACGTCGTGGGCCTCGGCGTACTCGACGGCGTCGTACAGCACGGCGGCGGGGTCGCCGCCCTGCTCGTGGCTGATACATTTCGTATCCAGCGCGTCGGCGTGTTGCTGGATCTGCTGGTTCGCGCCGGCGCGGTAGGTGTCGCCGTTGGCGAGCACCGTCGAGTACCCCCGTTCCTCGAGGTAGCGGCTCAGCTTGGCGATCGAGGTGGTCTTGCCGACGCCGTTGACGCCGGTAAACAGGAGGACGGCGGGTTTGTCCTCGACGGCGATGCGCTCGTCGAAGTCGAACTGGCCGACGCTGATCACGTCGTAGATCGCGTCCCGGAGCGCCTCCTCGACGACCTCGCCGGTCGAGGTCGTAAACGTCCGGGTCTCGCCGACCAGTTCGTCGCGGACGTTGTCGCAGATCTCCTCGGCGACGCCCATCTCGACGTCGCTCGTGAGCAGTGCCATCTCGAGTTCGTGCAGCGGCTCCTCGAGATCCTCCTCCTCGATGACGAACTTCCCCTTGACGAGCGAGCGAGCCTTGGCACCGAAACCGGTACTGTTGTCGTCCTCGGTCTCGGCTTCGGCTCCGTCCTCGGTCTCGGCTTCGGCTCCGTCCTCGGTCTCGTCGGCATCCGCGTCGAGTTCGGGCTCGGGCTCGGCTTCGGGCGCGGATGACGCCGCGTCGACGGCGTCCCCGTCGTCGGTCGGAACCGTATCGCTCTCCTCGACCGTCGCCGGGGCACCCGCCTCGGCGCTCTCGACGTCCGTCTCCGGCTCGGCGTCCGTCTCCGGCTCGAGCGAGTCCTCCGGTTTCTCGAGTTCGGAGTCGGCGTCGGCCGTTTCCGGCTCGAGTCCGGACCCGGGCGTCGAGTCCACACGGCTCGTCGGCTCGGCCGACGGCGCCGCTTCGCGAGCCGCCTCGTCGGCACCCGCGTCCGCACTCTCGGTTACCGCGTCGACCTCGCGGTCGCGATCGGCGACGACGTCGTGCTCGCCGACCGGTTTGTCGGTAGTATCGGGTGCAGCCGGTTCGGACGCCGGCTCCGGTTCGTCGGATTCGGTCGGCGTCCCCTCGAGGTCGGCCGCCTCGGCATCCGTTCGGTCGACCGACTCCTCCTCGAGCGCGTCGGCCGACTCCTCATCGACCTCCTCGACGTTCTCTTCGGCGGCCTCCTCGGCGTCCTCGCGGAAGCTCCCGAGTTTCTTCTTCAGGTTGTCGAACATGGGTGTGACCCCTTACGTTACTCGTCCGGACCCTGACCCTGCCCCTGTCCCATCTGCTGCATCTGCTGTTGCATCGCCTGCTGCTGGAGCTGCTGGGCCTGCTGTTCGAGCTCGCTGCTCTCGGCCTCAAGTTCGGTGATATCTTCGTTGACGTCCTCGATCTGGTCGTCGAGCCGGTCCTTGCGGTTCTCGAGGGCGTCGACGGCGTCGTCCTCCTCGAACTCCGCGGCGTAGTCGGCGCCGAGGTCGACGATCACTTCGTCGATATCCTCGATCGTCGCCCGAAGGTAGGCGCCGCCGCCGAGGGGCACCTGTACCGTCGAGTCGCTCTCGAGGGTGTCGAGCGCCTCGATGGCCTCGTCGACGTCGTGTTTCTCCTGCTGGAGCTGCTGGACGTTACCCTGGAGCCCCTCGATCTGTTCCTCGATCTCCTGAAGTTCCTGCGAGAGCTGCTGAAGTTGCTGTTGTCCCATACCCGCCTTTGGGGCAGGCAGTCGGAAGAATCTTCCCTTCCATCGTAGTCAGCCAGCGAGAACGCACTCGCCCCAGAACGGGGAGCTGGGGGTGGCTCGAGGGTAGCTTCGGGCGAACCGTCGGCACTAGATCTGGCCCGGTCCGCGACCGGTCGAGCCCGTCATCGACGAGGCCGATCGCTTGCGCGTGACGAGCTGATCCGGATCGATTCCGTCGAACTCCGGCGGTAGCTCGCCGTCGGTCGCGTACTCGTACAGCGCCGTCTTCGCGACTGCCGTCGCCGCGTTGTGGACGACCAGCAACGCGCCGATAGCGAGCAGCGTCGGAACGAGCGTGTACTGGAGGACGGCCCACGGAGCCTCGAGCGCGAACAGCGGGAGGCCAATCCCGAGTCCGCCGACGAGCGCTGCGAGCGGGAGGATGACGAGCCCGATACCGAGCGTCGTGCCGCCTGCCTCACCCCAGGTGTCGCGGAATAGTCCGACGCTGTTTCGCATCGACTCCCGGACGCCGCCGTCCTGAAAGACGATTACGGGAACGATGAAGAACGTCATCGCGAACCAGGCGAAGCCGGCCACCGAGCGGGCGAGCTGGGCCGCAGTTCCCTCCCGGCTCTCGAGGGCCCGAAAGACCAGTCCGACCGCGGCGCCGACGGCACCCCAGGCGAGAATCGTCCGTTTGGCCTCCCACGCGCCCGCGAGTCCGTCCCTGAGGCTCGTCGACTCGCCGGCGAACAGCGAGCCGACCGAGTGGACGAGCGCCGCGCTGAAAAACGTCGCAACCGCGGTCGCGACGAACATGAACAGGACCGAAGCGGCCACCAGAAGTGCGGTGACGGTCGTTTCGGCCTGCCCCTCCGAGACGGCCGCGACCTGGTCGACGGCTGCCAGCCCGTAGCTGGCGCCGAAGAGGGCGACGAAGATACCGGCGACGAGACCGATCGCTCCCGCCAGCCAGGCGATCCCGTACAGGACCGGGAAGACGAGCAGCCAGTACTCCCGGCGCAGGACGCCGAACGACGCCTTCGCGACCCGAAGACCCGTTCGGATCCGTCTGAACAGCGAGCTGAACATTATACTGAACGATCGTTCGGGACGGAATATAGTTCTTGAGGTGAACAGTTCGGACTGGTGATTCCTGTGTTGGGCCAAACGGTTTCCCTCGAGCCAGCGTACGATCGTCCATGACCGAACACGACCCGGCCGAGTTGCTACCGAGCGAACGAATGCAGGGGCAGGTTCTCGAGGGCGAGGTGACCCAGATCCACCGCGGCCACCGCTATGCTGACGAGGGTGACACGTTCACGATCGAGGGGACGACGTTCGAGATCGTGGACGTAACCGAGCGGACGCTCGGCGATCTCACTGATGAGGACGCCCGCGCAGAGGGGATGGACGACCTCGAGGCCTACGAGCGGCTGCTCGAGCGCGCCCACGACGACTTCGAGTGGAACGACGACAGCGAGGTCGTTCGTCACCAGTTCGAGCCAGTCGAATGAACGACGCTCCCCTCTGCGTGTGGCCGTCGGTCAACACACCATGATCAACCCGCTCGAGAAACTCGAAGAGGACGACCCGTCGCCGTTCGAAGCCGACTCGGAGGACGACGGGAGCGAGGAGCTACAGGAGGCGTTCAGCGAGATGTCCCGGGAGACGCTGCTCGCGTTCGTGAGCGCGCTCCTTTTCGCCCACGTCGGGCTGCTGGCGACCGGCGTCGGGCTGTTGCTCGTGGCCTTCGACGGCCGGTGGCTGCTCGGGGGCGCCATCGCGGTCGGCGGTATCGCGGCGCTGGCGCTGACGGGGTGGATATATCGCTGGTACGAGGAAACGAAGTAGCGAACTCAGTCGAGGTAGCCCAGGGCGTCCTCGATCCGACCGAGCTCCGGTCCGGTGGTCTCCTCGCCGACGACGTAGCCGGCGTCGTTGGCGAGCAGTCCCGAGCCGACCAGCGGCGCGCCGTAGTTGACGGTGCCGACGTCGGCCCGGACGTCGAGGGCGTCCTCGAGGAAGTCGAGTTCCTCGTCGGTCGCCTTGGGATGGCAGAGTACGCCCGAGTTGGTCGCGACCGCAGCGGTACCGACGGTGCGAACGCCCGCGAGGTCGCCGCGCTCGACGGGGACGTCGAGGACGTCCTTGACGACTTGGATCGCCTCTCGGGTCAGATCGGGGTGGACGTAGGCGCCGTAGTCGTTCGCGAGCACGACGTTGCCGGCGGCGTTGACGTTCCCCGGGAGCTCGGCGACCGGGAGGTCGACTTCCTCCTCGAGGCGCTCGCGCTCGTACTCGAGCACGCGGGAACTGACCAGCAGTCCGTTGTCGTTGCCCGTCGCGAGGGCGCCGACCGTCGAGGAGCCGCCGACGGTCGTCTGGACGGCGGGCACCTCGAGTTCGTCGGTCAGGTCGGCGACGGTGTCGTCGTCGACGTCCGGCCGGACGAGCACGCAGGAGTCGGTTGCGCGGGCGAAGACGCCGACGTAGGCCGACCCGGCGAAGGCGAGACGCTGCAAGTTTAGTCGGCGACCTCGGCTTCGACGACGGCCTCCCCCTCCTCGTCGAAGCGAGCCGCGCGAACGCGGAGCTTCCGTGGCGGGTTCGATCGGCCCTGCGACCAGATCGTCTCGTTGATCGAGGGATCCAGTCGGATGGCGTCCTCGTCGACCGCGAAGTGTTTCGCGAGGTGTTCGCGGACCAGTCGCATCGCGAGGTCGGCGGCCTCGTGGTTGGCGCCCTTCTTGACGTCACGCAGCGGAACGGTGACGACCCGCTCCTCGAAATCGCTTGCACTCATTGTTACTCGTCAGTGTCGTTGCGCCGCCAGTTGCGTCGCTTCGGGTTCCGGGTGACTTCCATGTCGGTCTTCATCATGACCCAGACCGGCACGCGGCTGTTCTGCTTCTCGAGCTTTGCGAGGCGTTTCTTCTGGCCCTTCGATTTCTTACCCATAGTAGCCGGACGTAGCCCGCGGTGGGTTAAAATGTTGTCCATCTCGCGAGGCCCCGGGGGTACGGTTCGCAGTGGCCTACTCGAGGGGGAACCGCTCGACGGTCGCGTACTCGGGGCCGTCCTCGGTCAGCGTGCTCTCGGTGAGGCGGATCTCGTCGACGCGCATCTCGCCGACGGCCGGCTCGCGCTCGCGGACGAGCTCCTGGATCAGCTCCTTGCCACCAGCGTGTTCCATCCGCGCGAGGGTGACGTGGGGCGTGAAGTCGTGAGACTCTTCCTCGAACCCCATCGCGGTCGTTCGCTCCTCGACGGCCTCGTGGAGCCGTGTGAGCTCGGCTCCGCCCGCCTCGGTGCCCAGCCAGACGACGCTGATGTACTCGAGGTCGGGGAAGACGCCGAGTCCGTCGAACCGAACGGTGAATGGGGAGACCGCGGCCTCGTCAACCGCAGCTCGTAGTTCCCGCGAGAGCGTGGGGATGCGGTCCTCTGCGACTTCGCCGAGGAACTTCAGCGTGAGATGGGCCTGCTCGGCGTCGGTAACGTTCAGCCCGCTGGCCTCGGCGAACTCCTTCTGAAGGTCGGCGATCGGCTCGACGAGGTCGTTCGGGAGATCGACGCTGACGAACAGTCGCATACGCGTCCCTTGGACGGGATCGTACTCAACGGTGACGGTGCCCGGGACCGAGGCCGACGGCGAAGTGGTTCCCTCTTAAGCGGCTGCAGGCTGAACGGGCGGGTATGACGGACACCTTCGTCGTCGTCGGCGGCGACGCTGCCGGGATGTCAGCGGCGAGCAAAGCCAAACGGGACGACCCCGAGCTCGAGGTCGTCGTCTTCGAGAAAGGTGAGTGGGTCTCTTACGGCGCCTGCGGACTTCCCTACTACGTCAAGGGGGAGATACAGTCGCTCGAGGATCTGGTCTCCGTAACCCCCGAAGAGTTCCGCGAGGAGCGGGACATCGACCTGCGGACTGGCCACGAGGTCGTCGGGATCGACCCCGACGAGAAGACGGTGACTGCCGAGAGCGAGGACGGAACCGTCGAGCAGTCGTACGACTCCCTGCTGCTCGCGACGGGCGCCGCCGCGACCGAACCGCCGGTCGACGGCACCGATCTCGAGGGCGTCTACACGCTGGGGTCGATGAGCGACGGGAAGGAGCTCCGAGAGTACGTCGCCAGGGCACGCGAGGAAGAGACGTTCCAGCAGCCCGACCGGGGAATAGCCTGTCAGTATCTCGAGGACTGTACGGGTCCAGTCGCGGTCGTCGGGGGCGGGTACGTCGGCATCGAGATGGCCGAGGCGCTGGCCGCCAACGGGTTCGAGGTCCACCTCTTCCAGCGCGGCGAGCGCCTGCTGCCGACGTTCGGCGAGGCGACCAGCGAGGCCGTCGCCGACCACCTCCGCGAGCAGGATGTCCGACTCTACCTCGGCAGCGAGGTTGAGGGACTTGAGGGCGACGGCGCGGTCGAGGCGGTCGTCGCCGCGGACGAACGGATCGGCGTCGAGATGGCGCTGCTCGGAACAGGCGTTCGCCCGCGGACAGAGCTGGCGGAAGAGGCGGGGATCGAGCTCGGCGAGACGGGTGCGATCGCGACCGACCCGTACCGGGAGACCAGCGTCGACGACGTCTACGCCGCCGGCGACTGCGCGGAGGCGATCCACACGGTAACCGGCGAGCCGGCGTACGTCCCGCTGGCGCTGACCGCGAACCGCCACGGCCGCGCGGTCGGCCAGACCGTCGCCGGGCAGCCGACGACGGGCGGCGCCATCGCTGGAACGGCGGCGATCAAGGCCTTCGACGTCGAAGCGGCCCGAGCGGGAATCCTCGACCACGAGGAGGCCCGCGAGGCCGGCTTCGATCCCGTCAGCGAAACGATCGACGCGAACTCGAGGGCGGGCTACTACCCCGAGGACGGTACCGTCACCGTCACGCTGACAGCCGACCGCGACACCGGGCGGGTGCTCGGGGCGAGTCTCGTCAGCGAGTACGGCGAGGGCGCGGTCCACCGCAGCCACGCCGCCGTCGCGGCCCTCCACGAAGGGGCCGCTGTCGAGGATCTCGAGAACTACGATCTGGCGTACGCACCGCCTTTCAACACGACGTGGGATCCGATCCTCGTCGCGGCGAAGGTGCTCTCAGGGCAGTTGCGGTAAGGAACCCCACGGATCGTCCGCGCACGTAACCGGGTCGTGACCGAACTGACCGAGACCACCACGAAAGGGGAGGGGGCTTTCGTGGTGTTTCCGATCCCGTCAGTAAAATCAGTTCGAACGACGGATACCGCCAGGTCGCAGCCCTTAACAGTCGTCGCGACCACTTTCCACCAATGACTGACCGAGAGGGCGACTCCGACCATCCCTTCTCCGAAGGGGAGGGGTTCGGAGGCGACTACGACGAGTTCGATCTGGATCCGCCGGAACTGGGCGTCGACCCCTCGAAGGTCGACCCCGTCGACTCCCGGGTCGTCACCGACACCCTCGACCGCCAGAACATCGACAGCGACGAGGTCGACGCGATCGAGTTGCTCGACGTCGGGCTCAACTACATGCAGATCAACCGGTTCGAGCAGGCCACCGAGGCGTTCGAGCGAACCGCAAATTTCGCCGAGGACGACCTGCTCGCCCAGGAGGCCTGGACGAACAAGGGCGTCGCCCACGCCGAACTCGAGGAGTACGATGAGGCGATCGGCGCCTACCGCGAGGCGCTCCAGATCGGCGACGAGAGCGAACACGCCGCGACCGCCGAGACGAACCTCGCCTACGCGCTCTGGGAGTTCGGCGAGACCGCTCAGGCCTTAGAGCACGCCGAACGGGCCGTCGAGATCGACGAACGGTTCGCCGAGGGCTGGTTCAACCGCGCCTTCTTCCTCTCCGAGCGCGGGCTGGCCGAGGAGGCGCTTCACTGCGTCGACAACGCGATCCGGCTGGGGATGCGTAACTCCCAGGTGTTAGAAGAAAAGGCCGAAATTCTCGAGGAGCTCGGCGAGTACGACGAGGCCGAGGAGATCGCCGAGGAGGCAAACGCGATGCGCGAGCGAGCCGAACAGCGCGTGATGGAAGAACGCGAGGAGATGGCGGGTCAGCAGGCAGGTGGCGGCCGTCCGCCGAACCGGGAGGATGGCGAGATTACGGATCCCGGACGAGCGCCGGAGCCCGAATCCGACGACGAGTGGCAACTCGAGTGAGGTATGATCGTCAACGAACGCGAGACGCCGGAGGGGCTGCTCGTCGCCGTCTGTGACGACGACGTCCTCGGCGAGCGCTTCGAGGGCGACGGCATCACCCTCGAGGTCACCGAGAAGTTCTACGGCGGCGAAGCCGTCGACGAGGCGGCCGTCGTCGACAGTCTCGCGCGGGCGACCGTCGCCAACATCGTCGGGACGCGAGCCGTCGACCTCGCGATCGAGGAGGGGTTCGTCGACGAGGCGAACGTCCTCGAGGTCGGCGACACCAAACACGCCCAGCTGTTGTGGATGTAAGAGCGCTCGCCGGCGGCGGAATACGGATGAGCTTCGATTGATGCAAGGTCGGCTCCCGATGATACCAAACTGTGTTGGAGTCAACGGTATCTATACAGCGGGGCTACAGTAGAGTACGACAGGGCCCTACCACCACCCATCACACCAGAGTCGTTCGATACCCCTGTCGTGACACACCACCCACCCTTCCCTTTCCGAAAACTCCCCGATGAGCGGCCGCGCCGTTCGCTGGGACCGAAGGAGTGTTTTGTCTGGGAGCCCACTCACTATTCAATGAGTTCCCAGAACCTCGCACTCGACGTCGGGGCCATCCGCGACGAGTTCCCCATCCTCCAGCGGGAGTTCGACGGCCAGCAGGTCGTCTACCTCGACAACGCGGCGACGACCCAGACCCCGGACCCGGTCGTCGACGCGATGAGCGACTACTACCGCGAGTCCAACGCGAACGTCCACCGCGGCATCCACCACCTGAGCCAGGAGGCCTCCGAGGCCTACGAGGTCGCCCACGACCGCGTCGCCGAGTTCATCGGCGCCGACGGCCGCGAGGAGGTTATCTTCACGAAGAACACGACCGAGAGCGAGAACCTGCTCGCGTACTCGTGGGGGCTGAACGAGCTCGGCCCCGGCGACGAGGTCGTCCTCACCGAGATGGAACACCACGCCTCGCTGGTGACCTGGCAGCAGATCGCCAAGCGGACCGGCGCCAGCGTCGAGTACATCCGCGTCGACGAGGACGGCCGTCTCGACATGGACCACGCTCGCGAGCTAATCACCGACGACACCGAGATCGTTTCGGCGGTCCACATCTCGAACACGCTCGGGACGATCAACCCCGTCGGCAAACTGACCGAGCTGGCCCACGAACACGATGCCCTCTCGTTTATCGACGGCGCCCAGGCGGTCCCGAACCACCCCGTCGACGTGAAGGAGATCGACGCCGACTTCTACGCCTTCTCGGGCCACAAGATGGCCGGGCCCACCGGAATCGGCGTTCTCTACGGCAAACGGGAGCTGCTCGAGGCGATGGAGCCCTACCTCTACGGCGGCGGGATGATCCGCAAGGTCACCTTCGAGGAGTCGACTTGGGGCGACCTCCCCTGGAAGTTCGAGCCCGGAACGCCGCCGATCGCCGAGGCCGTCGGCCTCCACGCCGCCGTCGACTGGCTCGAGGAGATCGGCATGGAGCAGATCCAGGATCACGAGCAGGAACTCGCGCGCTACGCCTACGAGCAGCTCGAGGACGAGGGTGACGTCGAGATCTACGGCCCCGAACCCGGCGAGGATCGCGGCGGCCTCGTCAGCTTCAACCTCGAGGGCGTCCACGCCCACGACCTGACCTCGATCATGAACGACCACACGATCGCGGTTCGGGCCGGCGACCACTGTACCCAGCCGCTCCACGACAAGCTGGGCGTCCCGGCGTCGACTCGAGCCTCGTTCTACGTCTACAACACCCGCGAGGAGGTCGACGAGCTGGTCGCGGCCCTCGAAGACGCCCGACAGCTGTTCGCGTAGGATCGCCGCGAGCGGGGCGCGGTTCGGAGGCCGAAGGCCGAGAACCGCAGAAAATGCGAGCGGTTTCCGCTCCGGATTCTTGCTCGACCGGTTCGGCCGAGCGGAGTGAGGGCGAACTCGAGAACAAAAAGGGTGATCCTGTGACACCCGCGAGGAGGTCGACGAGCTGGTCGCGGCCCTCGACGGCGTTTTCGCGGGTGAACGACGTAAACGAGCGAAGACCAGCGAGACGCGAAGCGTCTCGCTTGGCGCGGCAGTTGTTGCGTAGGCGAACGGTTCGACGACGTCTCGAGACGAGAGAACAGTTCTCTGCACATCGGAAAGCGAGTAGGGTAGAGGACCCAACCCGCAACTCTGGTAACACGACGACGGTAGTCGTCGGAGCCGGAGTGATCGACTCACACTGGGTCCGGTGTCACGGAAGGTGCGTCGATCACCGCCGGCCGTTCGGAACGTCCGTCGGGACGGTTACGGATCCTCGGCTGCACGTGTCCTCCGTTTAAATGGGGACGCTCGGTCGTCGCTGCCGGACGGGTTCCGAGGACTCGAGTGCGCAATCACAGACTGGCGATATCCACCGTCCGACCTCTCTGAGTCGATCGAAGCGGCGGAGTCGGTGCAGCTACGACGTCTTCGCGACGTCGCCGCGGCTCTCGTCGGGACCGCCGTCGGCCAGCCGATCGGGATCGATATCGAACTCGAAGATCTCCTGGGGGACCGACACCGTGACGCAGGTGTTCGGAAGGTCGACGATACCCGCGATCCGGCTCTCGACGGGCGCCGTGCTCAGTAGCATGTAGGCCTGCTCGGCGGAGTAGCCGAAGTTCGTCATGTAGTCGATGGCGTCGAGGCAGGCCCGGCGCATCCCGATGTTCGCGTTTTTGTAGTGTTGGGTGCCGTCCTCGTCGACGGAGTAGCCCTCGAAGACGACGTAGTTCGAGAAGTCGGGGTCCATGTAGCCGGGTTTGAACATGGCGTAGTCGGTGCCCATCTTCTCCATTCCGTCCTTGATGACGTCGACCTTGAGATCGATCCAGCCGGGGAACTCGATCGCGCCACAGAAGGAGATCTCGCCGTCGCCCTGCGAGAAGTGCAGGTCGCCGACGATGAAGTTCGCCCCATCGACGAACACCGGCAGATACACTCGCGAGCCGCGACCGAGGTTCTTGATGTCACAGTTGCCCGCGTTCTCGCGGGGCGGGATCGTGCGCGCGGCCTCCTCCGCCGCGTCGTCGACCTGCTCCTCGTCCATGTCGCCGAGCAGAACGTCATTGGGCTCGGGCGGGAGTGCAAGCGGCGGTTCGGCCTCGCCGGTCTCGTGGTTGACCGCGGTGGGGTCGTCGGGACCGCGCTCGATGAGCGCGCGCTCGCGCTCGTTCCACTCCTCGAGCAGTTCCTGGGAGGGTGCCGTTCCGAGGATCCCCGGATGGGCACAGCCGGGGAATCGGACGTCCTCGATGTGGCGCGTGCTGGCCATGACGCCGTCGAGTTCCCAGATGCTCTTGCGGGCCTCGGGGAAGTGATCGGTCAGAAAGCCGCCGCCGTTCTCCTGGTCGAAGATCGCGTTGAACCCCCACTCGTGGTCGGGGAAGGCGCCCAGATCGAGGATGTCGACGACGAGCATGTCGCCCGGCTCGGCCCCCTTTACCTCGAAGGGGCCGCTCAGGTGGTGGTTCGGGTCCAGCTCCATGTCGCGGATGTCGTTCGCGCTGTCGTCGTTGTTCACCTGCCCCCCGGTCCAGTCGAGACACTCGATCCGTACCTTCTCGCCGGGTTCGATCGACGACACTGGCGGCACGTCGGGGTGCCAGCGGTTGACGATCGGATCGGGTTGTTCGTCGGGCGGAGACTCGGTATCGACCTCGAAGACGGTTTCCGGCATGGTTCACGTTCACACTCACCCCGGCCGAAGTTATAGCTGATTCAGCATATGTGATACGTCTGAGGCTCGAAACCCGACCGGCACAGCCGTGGGCAGCGCCTTTTATGACGATCCGTTCGGTAGTCGTGGGAGAACACGACATGTCAGGCACTGTCGAACCACACGATCGGCTCGAGGTCGGCGACACCGACGACGTTCCGAGTCGAGCCAGGAACTTCGAGGCCGGGAAGCGCCTCGCGGAGACCGTCCGAACGACGCTCGGGCCCAAGGGGCTAGACAAGATGCTCATCACCGACGATGGGAAGGTAGCGATCACGAACGACGGTGCGAGCATCCTCGAGCGGATGAAGCTCTCCCACCCGGTCGCGACCCTCGTCCTCGAGGTCGCCGAGGGACAGGAAACGACGGTCGGCGACGGGACGACGAGCGCAGTGTTGCTCGCCGGCGAACTGCTCGGCGAGGCCGAATCGTTGCTCGAGAAGGGGGTTCCGCCGGCGAAGATAACCGAGGGGTACCACCTCGCCGTCTCGCAGGCGGTCGGGTCCCTCCCGGAGTTGACCGTCCCGGTCGACCTCGCGGACGACGAGCGACTGCGGGAGATCGCGCGAACGGTCGTGACCGGGAAGTGGGACGAGTCGGGAACCGACTTTCTCGCCGACCGGGCCGTCGAGGCCGTGCGGGCGATCGAGCGCGACGACCGCGTCGCGTTCGAGCGCCTCACCAGGAAGACGATCCCGGGGGGCTCGTTCTACGACTCTGCGGTGATTGAGGGTCTCGTCATTGACATGGGGGAGTCACCGACGGATGTCGTCTCGCCCGACGCGACGCTCCCGAACCGCTACCGGGACGCGATGGTCGCGCTCGTCGACGAGGAACTGTCGATCGACACCGCCCGAGGGATCGGAAGCGTCGACCTCGAGACGGTCGAGGAGTTCGAAGCGCTCAGGGAGTACGAGCGAGACGTCTACGAGGCGTACGCCGACGCGATCGCCGGGGTCGGGGCCGATGTCGTCTTCTGTCAACAGTCGATCGACGACCCGGTTCGCTATCTGCTCGCCGAGCGAGGGATCCTCCCGATCGAACGAACGCAGCGGGACGAGCTCCACAGGCTGGCCCGCGCGACCGGGGGCAAACCAGTCCCGGTAGAGGCCCTGACGCGAGCGACGACGGGGACCGCCGCGACCGTCGAACGACGGTCGGTCGGCCCCACTGACGTGACGGTCGTCTCGGGACTCGAGGAGCTCGAGCAGGTGTCGGTCGTGTTCCGGGGCGGAACTCAACACGTCGCCGATGAGACCAAACGGATGCTCGACACCTGCTTCTACGCGCTGAAGCTTGCGATCGAGGACGAGGCGGTCGTCCCCGGTGGGGGTGCGACCGAGGTAGCGCTCGCCCGCGAGCTCCGGTCGACGGCGACCGGCCGATCGGGGTCCGAACAGCTGGCCGTCGAGGCGTTCGCCGACGCTCTCGAGACGATCCCGCGGACGCTGGCCGAAAGCAGCGGGTTCGGGCCGACCGACGCCCTGCTGGCGTTGCGGAACGCCCACCACGACGGCGACCACACCGCCGGACTGGACCTCGAGACCGGATCGATCGTCGACGCGGCCGAGGCCGGCGTGCTCGAGCCGCTGTACGTCAAGCGCCAGGCGATCACCAGCGCGGGGGAGGCCGCGAGCATGATCGTCCGCATCGACGACAACGTCCCGATGGCCCCGCGAGGCGAGGGGGCGGGTCACGATCACGACCACGATCACGGTCCCGACGGGCTGATCCGGAGCACCGAGGGATACCCCTGGGCCGTCGGTCACTCGATGGGGCACTGAGATGACCGAAACCGAACTTCCCCGGCTCGAGGACTGTCTCGAACTGTACGCCGCGGCCGTCGAACGGTACGGGTCGGAGCCGTTTACGGCTGCCAGGGCGAAGCGAGAGCTTGCCGGCACACCGTCCACAGGACTGCTCGAGCTGGCCGTCGCCTACGGACTGCTCGAGTTCGACGGCGACGCCTACACGGTTCGAGTCGAACCCGACGAGCCCGAGCGCGCGTGGCGAGCGAACGCGAGCGAGCGGGCCGAACGGATCCGAACGGCAGCCACGGAACGGACGACTCAGGGAACGGGAGATACAGACGGCGTGCGGGCGCTGGCCCACGACTCGAGGCGGTTCGCGAGCGTCGCCGTCGGCGAGCGAGCGGAGCTCGAAGGGATCCTCGACCGCCTCGAGGGGGTTCCGCTCGAGGAGTACAACGGGATCGTCCTCCGGTCGCCGGGCGAGCGCGCCAACGCCGTCCAGCGGCTCGCGGATCGGCTCTGTGAGCCCGCCGTGGCGAACGAAACGGATCTCTCGAGGCCGTTCCAGAAGGAGTCCACCGACGTCGTCGGCGACGACAAGAACGACCTGGAGTTTCGGCTCTTCCTCGAGCGGGAGTAACTACTCCTCGAGCGGTTCGACGTCGAAGACGGGTTCGTTGATCGTCCAGCCGCCGGACTGAAGGTTCTGAGAGATCGTCACCCGATGGCCGTTCGGAGCCGCCGCGATGACGGAGTAGGCGTCCGTCTCGATCACCTCGTAGGGCTGCTCCCGATCGTTCATCGTCACGGTGTCCCCGACGTCCAGCCCGTCGAGGCGGTCCGTGATCTCGGCCGGTGCGAGCGCGTCGTCGTCGGTCGAACTATCGGACCTCGAGGGTGTCATGGGTAGACGAAACCGGCGCTACCGTCTTATCTTTTGTCGGTTGCGACGGGAGCCGTTGTCCGGGCCCACGCATGGCAAAGTATAACACTGCACGTGGTAAACGGCGAGCTATGTCACCACGACCGGAGCCACGCGATCCCGAGGACGTAGACGATGGGCAGATCCGAGAGCTGCTCGAGGAGGCCGAAACCGGCTGGTACGGCGACAGCGCGTTCTTCGGCGCGATGGCCCACTGCCCGGAGTTGTTCGAGCACATCGTGGCGGCGTTCGAGTCGTTCGGCCGGGGAGCGAACGTCGACACCGAGCTGCTGGAGCTGATGCGGATTAAGGTCGCCGAAACCCACCAGTGTGCCTACTGCGCGACGGTCCGCACCCTCGAGGTGCGCGAGGCGGTCGCGCCGAAGGAGGACGCCGTCTTCGGCGACGTCGACGAGGACGAGCTCTCACGTCGGGAGTATCTCGCCGTCTCGCTGGCCGAGGCGCTCTCGACCGATCCGCACAGGCTCTCCGACGACTTCTTCGCGGAACTGGGCGAGGAGTTCACCGAGCAGGAGGTCGTCGAGCTCCTGTTGTTTGCCAGCCTCGAGGTGGGCCTCGATCGGTTCTGTATCGCCCTCGAGCTCCAGCCGACCGACGAGAGCGCCTACCCCGACGACGTCGACTACCCCCTCGAGAACCCGCGGCCGAAAACGTCGTAGTTCGACGCCACGGCCGAAGCCGTATGATTCGCAGCCGCGAACCGGACGGGCCACGGTAGCGGGAGCTCCGATCGCAGACGGTGTCGCGGGCTCGCGCCTTGAACCATCACAACGCATCCCGGACACTCCGTTCGGCCGGAACAAGCGGTTATGCTCGCCGCCGACCGAGTAGCACGTGAGGAATCTCACAGTGACGGCGACCACGCTCACGCCGCGAATGCGAAAGCAGCAGGCGGCTCTGGAGGCGATTCCACCGATCGAGCGTTCGATCGAGAACGGCGAGCTTCGGCTCGTGCGACAGTTCCGCGGGCTCACGCTCGAGCAGGCGGCCGGCTACCTCGAGGCGCTCGGCGGCGAGCGAGTCGGGGAGAACGAAGTCGAAGGAGACGGCTGGTTGGTCCAGCTCTCGGCGGAGAAGGTTCCGGTGGGTCCGTCGTACCGACTAACCGAAGTGACAGTAGTGTGGACCGGCCGACCCGATGCCGTCGAGCCGATCGTCCTGCAGTTCCGGCGGAAAGCGTTCCGCGCACCGGGGTAAGTACGGAGTCCTTATCAGCCGGTCGCCGAAACGCGGCCGTATGCTCGAGACCGTCCGCGACCGCGCTCGCCCGTACTTCGAGGACGCGCCACCGGCCCACGACTGGCACCACGTCCGGCGGGTCGCGGCGCTGGCCGACACCCTCGTCGCGAAACAGACGGGATCCGCCGACGAGCGGATCGTCCAGCTTGCCGTCGCGCTTCACGACATCGGCCGCGAGCGGGAGGACCGCGGCGAGATCGACGACCACGCCGCCTGGGGCGCTCGAGAAGGCAGTCGAATCCTCGCCGACGTCGGGGCCAGCGAGGAGACGATCGAGCACGTCCGACACTGTATCGGCGCCCACCGCTACTCGAACGACGTCGAGCCCGAGACGCTCGAGGCCGAGATCGTCTGTGACGCGGACAACCTCGACGCCCTCGGCGCGGTCGGGATCGCTCGCGCGTTCGCTCACGGTTCGGTCATCGGGAGCCCGCTGTACGATCCCGACGTGCCGCCCGCCGAGGACGAGACGGTAGCCGGCCGATCGCAGTACAACCACTTCTACAAGAAGATCCTCGAGCTGCCCGAGCGAATGTACACCGACGCCGGCCGGGATCTCGCGGCGGACCGTGCGACGTTCGCCCGCGAGTACCTCGAGCGCTTCGAGGCAGAGGCAGCCGGCGAAGCGTAACCTCGTGGATCAATAATAAACCCAGAAAAAGTTTTTAAGACGGAGCCCCTACGGTTGCGTGCCGAGGTGAGAACGTATGCATGAGAATACAATCGGACGCCGCGGACAGGACCCGTTCGATGCCCTGGTCGACGTTCTCGCCGCGGTGAACCGGTACGACCTCGCGCTCGGTGTGATTCCGATCGCGTTCGTGATCGCGCTGGTTGCTGCGAGTGCGTTTGGCGTTCCGGCGCCGTACGCGTTCGCGGCTGCGGCGATCGTCGGTATCGGCGTCATCGCCGACGTCTGTTACCTGAACCCGCCGGTCGACCAGGGATCGACGGATAGAACCGACGATCGAACGGCTGCAGATTGATCACGCGATCCGGATGCCCGTGCATCCGATCCGGTTTTCGACGGCATCGAGTCCTGTAGCGCCAGCTCCCGACTCCCCGGAACCCTTTTACAACGCACAGCCGTACGCGTCTCCAACGATGGGACTCGGCTCCGATATGTACCGACAGCAGATCCTCGACCACTACAAGAACCCCCGTAACTACGGGGAGCTCGAGGATCCGACCTTCACCCACATCGGCGAGAACCCGATGTGTGGCGACGAGATCAGGATGGACGTCAAACTCGAGGACGACGACGAGACGATCGAGTTCGTCGCCTTCTCCGGAGACGGCTGTGCGATCAGCCAGGCCTCCGCGAGCATGCTCTCAGGCGAGCTCCAGGGCAAGTCCGTTGACGAACTCCTCGAGATGGATCGCGACGACGTTATCGACATGCTCGGCGTCGACATCTCGCCGATGCGAGTCAAGTGTGCGGTGCTCGCCGAGAAGGTCGCCCAGGACGGCGCGGAGATCTACCGGGGCGAACTCGACAAGGAAAAGACCTCGACCGAGGAGTAGCTGAGTCCGGTCCGCCTCCCCTTTTACCTCATTCGGGCCAGAGATCGGTGTACCGTCGGTAGCGAGAGTCGAGAGCGACGCGTACCGCTCGAGCCGAACGCGGCTATCGCCGGACGATCAAACGAACGCGAGAACGAAACGCGAAAACCGTGACGCCGAGGCGCGTTATTCGGGTTTCAGACCGCCGTCCTCGACACGCATGACGGCCTCGCCGTCGGCGAGGTTCGGCGCGTCGACCAGGCGGACGATCCGCTTGTTCCCCTTGGACTTTCGGAGGTAGATCCGGAACGTCGACTTGTGGCCGAGGATGTTCCCGCCGATCGGCTGGGTCGGGTCGCCGAAGAACGAGTCGGGGTTCGAGGCGACCTGGTTGGTGACGATGACGGCGGTGTTGTAGAGGTTGCCGACCTTGTCGATGTCGTGGAGGTGCTTGTTGAGCTTCTGCTGGCGCTCGGCGAGCTCGCCACGGCCGACGTACTCGGCGCGGAAGTGGGCGGTTAGCGAGTCGACCGCGAGCAGGCGAACGGGATACTCCCCTTCCTCGTGCTCGCCGGCGAGCTCCTTGGCTTTCTCCGCCAGCAGCATCTGGTGGTTGGAGTTGAACGCCTTCGCGACGTGGATCTTGTCGAGGATGTCCTCGATGAGTTCGTCCATCGTCGCCTCGTTACTCGGCGTTCCCTCGATCTCGCGGTCCTCGAGGGTGGCCTCGATGACCTCGTCCGGAAGTCCCCGGACCATGTCGTCGATCCGTTCGGGTCGGAACGTGTCCTCGCTGTCGATGAACATCGCGCGACCGTGGAGGCCGCCGACTTCCTTGGGAAGCTGGACGTTGACGGCCATCTGGTGGGTGACCTGCGATTTGCCGGAGCCGAACTCGCCGTACACCTCGGTGATCGACTGGGTCTCGATCCCGCCGCCGAGCAGGTCGTCGACCTCGTCGATGTGCCAGCTCATCTTGCCGATCTCGTTTCGCCGCTCGAGCACCGTGGAGCCGGTCTCGAAGCCGCCGACGTCGGCGGCGTCGCGGGCCGCGCGGACGATGTCCGCCGACGTCGATTCGCCGACGTCGGCCGTGTTCGAGAGCTCGGAGGGCGACGCGACGGCCAGGCTCTGGAACGAGTCGAAGCCGGCGTCGTGGAGTTTGTCTGCGGTTGCCGGTCCGACACCAGGGAGGGATTCTAGGTCTGCGTCTGGCATTACTCACTCGTAGCAGCGGACGCCCCATAAAGCCTCGTTAACAGGAGAGTGAAAGTGAAAGTGCCGGAGGGCGCCTGGGTGATCGGAGACGGGGAACGAAAGTTTAGGAGTCAAGGCGCGGCCGAGGCCGCGTAGACGGGAGGGCGTGTCGTCGCGGCTCGAGATAGTCAGACGGTCTGCTCGTCGGTCGCCCACTCGAGCGAGGAGAGTTCATCGGCGGCGGCAACGTACAGCCGTCCGGGCGCGAGCGCGGGCGTCCTCGAGACGGGAGCGCCGAGGTCGACGTGCCAGCGCAGGTCGTAGTCGGTCGCGTCGACGCCGTAGAGCGAGCCGGTCGAATCGCCGACGCAGACGACGTCGCCGGCGACGACGGGGCTCGCGTCGACCTCGCCGTCCAGCGCGATCCCCTTCTTCGAGAACAGCCATCCCCGGACCTTGCGCCGGCCGAAACGGGTGTCGGTGACGTGGAGGTAGCCGTCGTCGGCGCCGACGAAGGTGGTCCCTTCCTCGGGGAGCACCGTCGCCGACGAGGTGAACGCGCCGCGGATCTCGTAGCTGAACCAGGTCTGACCGGTCTCGGTGTCGAGCGCGAGCAGCGTGCCGTCGTCATCGCCGACGTAAACCCGGCCGTCGGCGATCGTGAGCGGCGCCGCGACGACTCCGTCGGTCGGCGCACTCCATGTTTCCTCGACCCCATCAGATCCGTCCTCGAGACAGCGAACCTGCTCGTCGGCGGTACCGACGTACACTCGAGGGCGATCTGCGGCGACCGCCGGGGAGCCGGCGACCGACGCGTCGGTCTCGTGGGTCCAGTCGATCTCGCCCGACCCCGCCTCGAGCGCCGACAGGCCCGCCGTGTGGCCGGCGTACAGTCGGCCGTCCGCAAACGCGAGGTCGGACTCGAGGGGAGCCGGAAGCTCGGTCCGCCACAGGGTGTCCCCGGTTCCCGGGTCGATCGCGTGGACGGTCCCGGCGTCAGTTGCGGCGTAGACGCCGTCGTAGGTGGCAACCGGGGTCGCGTCGATCCCGTCGGTTGACTCGAAAACCCACCTGCGCCGGCCCGTTTCACGGTCGAGCGCGTACAGGTTCCCACGCGTCGTCCCGACGTAGACGGTGTCGCGGTCGAGAACCGGCGATCCCGCCGTACCGGCAAGTTCGACCGTCCAGGCCGACTCGGGGCGGTCGGGTCCCTCGAGGTTGCGACGAACGCCCGAGTGCTGTGGATCCCGTTTGAACTGATTCCAGTCGGTCACTGTTCGGGCGTACCGATGCCGACCGGATAACTGGTTCGACAGCAGTCGCTACGGGGGAGAAGCGAAAACGGAAGCGGAAGAGGGGGTGGGGAAGGGGATGCGACAGGACAGCTGGTGTATGGCGCAGCTGATGTGGCGTCCTGCCGTATCCACTTCTACAGGAGTGGACGCATTACGGCTAACTCCAAACATATTTGGATCTCGTCGGTCGGACTGGAGCCTCGCTCACTCCCAGGGGTGAGTACCGCCCTCGCTCGGCCACAGCGGGTACCAGTACTCCTTGTCGCGCTCGATCTCGAGTTCGCCGTCCAGTGTCGCCTCGAGCTTGAACTCGGCGTTCGAATCGCGCTCCCGACCGGAGCGGGGTGCGAACGGGTAGTACCGCCCGCGACGGAACGAGTAGATCCAGTAGGCCGGGCCCCGATCGTTCCGGTAGGCAAAGAGGGCTGCGAGCAGCCGCGAGCCGTAGCCGTGCTCGATAAACGTGTCCGCGGCGAAATGCAGACTGGTGATCAGATCCTCTGGATCGCTGTCCTCGAGGACGACCCAGTGGTAGCCGTGGTCGTCTTCCGAGACCGAGAACTCGGTGCCGGTGTCCTCCCGGCCGGCCTCGAGGATCGCCTCGACCTCGTCGACGGCCTCGCGGAAGCTGCTCGAGTCGACGCCGGAGAAACAGAGCGCACCGACGTCGGCGGACTCGTAGCCCAGATCGGCCTCCATCGTGAGGTAGGCGGTGCTCATCCCGAAGAGGTCGTCGGGATCGGCGTCGCGTTTCGCGTCGGACTCGGCGCGCGTGCCGAGAATGGAGCGAAGCCCGTCCAGTAGTCCCATACTCGGAGTGAGGGATGGGTCCCCTTAGAAGCCCTCCATCTCGCGCTCGAGGTCCCGAAGCTGTTCGACCCGTCGCTCGGTCGAGGGATGGGTGCTAAACAGCTTTCCGACGATTCCGGACTTGATCGGGATGATGAAGAAGGCGTTCATCTCGGCCTCCTCGCGCAGGTCGTTGTCGGGAACCTTGTCGACCTCGCCGGAGATCTTCATCAGCGCGGAGGCGAGCGCCGACGGTTTGCCCGTGATCGCCGCGGCCCCGCGGTCGGCGGCGAACTCGCGATACCGCGAGAGCGCGCGGATCAACAGGTAGCTGATGATCCAGACGACCAGCGAGACGAGGATGGCGACCATGATGCCGCCTTGGTTCTTGTTTCGTCCGCCGCCGAAGAACGCACCCCAGCGAACGATCATGAAGGCGATCGTCGAGAGGAGCGAGGCGATCGTCATCACCATCATGTCGCGGTTCTTGACGTGGGCGAGTTCGTGGGCGATGACGCCGTCGAGTTCCTCCTGGTTGAGCGTCCGCATCAGTCCCGTCGTTACCGCGACGGCGGCGTTCTTCTGGTTGCGCCCGGTCGCGAAGGCGTTCGGCACCTTCGAATCGACGACGGCGACCTTGGGTTTCGGCAGGTCGGCCTGCTGAGAGAGCCGTTCGACCGACGAGTGCAGTTGCGGGTACTCCTCGGCCGACACCGTCTTCGCACCCATGCTCTTGAGCGTGAGGGTGTCGCTGAAGTAGTACTGTCCGAGTGAGAACCCGCCGAAGATCATGCCAAAAACGAGGAGGTTCGCTCCTCCCGTGAGATACGCCGTGAGCACTCCGGCGAAGACGATGTACAGCGCGAACAGTAGAAACATCGTGACGAACATCCGCGCGCGAAGTCCCCAGTCCGGCTGCCAGTCCATACCCGGAACGAGGGACTCCGGCGAGATAAGTATGGTCTGTGGCAGACGGGGACAGCCCTCACGGGCCGCCGTCTCAACCCCCCTGTTTCGCGTGGAAACCCCTGGACCGGGACACCGTTGCTCGAGCGGCGTCTGACGCGCGTCTGCCGGTCGCTCCTGGCAATCCGCTACGGTCCCGGTTTCGGCGAGACCGGAAGCGAGAGCGCCACGCGACAGCGATCGCCCCAAATCGACAGGAACCGTTTCGGTTTCGGAACGATCGATCGGACCGTCGGAACGATACTACGAAGTCGATAGGGAAGAGTGATCAGTCCAAGAACGTGATATGACGGGGTACGGCAGGCGGCAGGTGCTGAAACGGACCGGTGTCGTCGCGATCGGTAGCACCCTCGCGGCAAATGCCGCGGTCGCCGACGGGCGGGCGCTCACTGACGGCGCAAGCGCCGGGTCGGCGGTCCAGTCCGACACACAGGGTTGGACGTCCCGCCGCGGGAATCCGGGCAACACCGGATACGCTCCCGAGGCGAGCGGGCCGGACGATCCGGCCGTCGTCGAGTGGAGACACGACGCTACCGGTCCCGTGACGGTCGTCGACGGCGTCGTTTATCAGACGGACGACGGTGCAGTCCACGCCTTCGACGCCGACGACGGGGACCGAATCGAAGCGAGCTCCGACGTCGGCGCGGACGGCGCGCCGACGGTCGCCGACGGACGGATCTACGTCGGCGGCGACCGACTGGCGGCCCTCGACGACGACCTCGAGGGGATCGAGTGGACGATCGGGTTCGAGGAGGACGTTCCCGAGCCGATCGTCACGGACGGAAGCGCGTTCGTCGTCGTCGACGGCATCCTCTACGCGATCGACGCCGCCGAGGGGACCGAGCGGTGGCGGTCCGAGGAGGACGGCCGAAAGCTGCACGAACAGGCCGTCGCCGTCGCCGACGGTGCCGTCTTCGTGACCGACGGTCGAACCCTGTATGCGCTGGAAGCCGACGACGGGAGCCGCCGGTGGGCGAACCACGACGGCGGGTTCCGCAAGCAGGTCGTCGTCGCGACCGACGACACCGTCTCGGTGCAGGCCGGCGGTCTCGACAAGATCGCCGTCTACGAGACTGGAAGCGGCGACCTCCGCTGGACCGGCGAGGGGTACGCCTCGGCGCTCGCGACCGGCGACCGCATCTACGCGCTGACCGGATCCGACGTTGTCGGCTACGACCGCGAGAGCGGCGACGAACAGTGGCGTCCCGGGCTCGAGGCGGCGACGTACGGCCCGCCGATCGCCGACGGCGAGAAGCTGTACGTCGGCATCGAGAGTTCGAACCAGGGTCCCGGGATCGTCGCGTTCGACCTCGAAGACGGCACCCTCGAGTGGTCGATCGAAACCGACGCTCAGCCCGGCGATCTCGCCATCGCCGACAACACGCTCTACGCCGTCGCCGACGAGTTGCTCGCGATCCGGGCCGAGTCGGCGTTCGACGACATCGACGCCAACGAGACCGACGGCGACAACGTCACCCAACCAGAGAACGGAAACGACACGTTCGAGGCCGAGGATCCGGAGGACGTCGGGGAGGACTCTGACGACTCCGACAACGGGAACGACAACGAGTCCGACGACGGCGACACCGAATCGGCCGACGAGGTCCTCGGGGACGACGACGGCGAAGACGAGGGAATACCCGGCTTTACCACGGGCGCTGGGCTGCTCGGCGGCGCCGTGGCGCTCGAGTGGCTCCGTCGAAACGCGGGCGTCGAACCCGCGGAATCGGAGTCGGAGTGAGCGTGCAGTTGAAATGGACCCGCGTCCGGGTGGCGCGCTCGAGTTCGGGCGTGCAAGCGACGAGCCGAGAGCGGGCCGTTTAACACCGCCACGGCCCAATCGGGGACAATGAGTGAGTCGCGTGCGTTCTGTCCCCGGTGTGGGGATCCGGTACCCGACCGATCGGCGAGCGACGCGGACGCGGCCGCGGATCCGCTCCGACCCGGGACGGAGGTCGAACTCTGTGACAGCTGTTACTTCGACGACTTCGACTTCATCGACGCGCCGGATCGGATCGACGTCCAGGTCTGTGCCCGCTGTGGCGCCGTCCACCGGGGGAACCGGTGGGTCGACGTCGGCGCACAGGACTACACCGACATCGCCATCGAGGAGGTAAGCGAGGCCCTGGCGGTCCACGTCGACGTCGAGGACGTCGCCTGGCAGGTCGAGCCCGAACAGGTCGGCGAGAACACGATCCGGATGCACGCCTACTTCACGGGCGTCGTCCGCGACACGCCCGTCGAGGAACAGGTGATGGTGCCGGTAAAGATCGCCCGCCAGACCTGTACCCGGTGTGGTCGAATCGCGGGCGACTACTACGCCAGCATCGTCCAGATCCGCGCGGAGGACCGAACGCCGACGAGCGAGGAGGTCGACCGCGCAAAGGAGATCGCGAACCAGGTCGTCGCCGACATGGAGGCGACGGGCGACCGCAACGCCTTCGTCACCGAGACGAGCGAGACCGACGATGGACTCGACATCAAGGTCTCGACCAACAAGATCGGGAAGAAGATCTCGAACAAGATGGTCGAGGAGTTCGGCGGGACTGTCAACGACGCCGAGACGCTCGTCACGGAGGACCAGGACGGCAACGAAGTGTATCGAGTAACGTTCGCCGTTCGGCTCCCGCCGTACACCCCCGGCGAAGTCATCGACCTGGCGGACGACGACGGCGGGCCGGTCCTCGTCCGCAGTGCCCGAGGCAACCTCAAGGGGACCCGCGTGACGACCGGCGAGCGCTACGAGGCGGACTACGAGGAGGGGAACTCGCCGGAGGCCCGCAGACTCGGCGACCTCGATGACGCCGTCGAGACGACGGTCGTCACCGTCGAGGACGAGAACGCCGTCCAGGTGCTCGACCCCGAGACGTTCCAGGCCAAGACGGTCGCTCGGCCGGACTACTTCGATCCCGACGCCCAGACGGTACCCGTGCTGAAGAGCCGCGCCGGGGTCCACGTCCTGCCCGATTCCGACCCCGACACCGGCGACGAGGACGACGACGGCTACTACGATCCCTACGAGAACGATGGCTGAGGGGTCCGAATCCGATCCCGAACCGAACGCGACGGCGATGGACTCGCTCGAGCGCGCCGACGCGCCGCTGGCGGCCATCGTCGAGAGAGCGCGAACGGAAACCGCCATCGAGTCGCTTCGCGCCGAGGGCGTCTACGACGACTCGCGGCGCGTACAGGCGGTCAGCGATGTGGTTCGCGATCACGACGGGCGAGTCGACGACGCGCTCGAGGCGGACCGGGCTGTGAGCGAAACGGCTTCAACGGAGGGTGACGCGACTCGCGAGGACGATCCCGAGCGAATCGCGCTCCCGATCACCGAGCCCCCGGCCGAAACGCGCGTCCTCGAGGTCGTCCGCCAGCTCGAGCCCGAACTCCGGAGTCGTGACCTCGAGGACCTGCTGGCCGAACGGGGTTGGAGCGACGACGACCTCGAGCGGGCGCCCGGTTCGTGGGCCGTGATCGGCTCCGTCGTGCTCGTGACGATTCCGACCGAGTGCCCCGACGAAACCGACGTCGCCGAGGCCTTGCTCGAGCTCCACGGCGGGGCCGACAGCGTGCTGGCCGACGAGGGGATTGCCAACGAGGGGACGGCGGGCGCCTACCGCGAACCCCGCACCCGCCTGCTCGCGGGCGAGACGGACACCGAGACGATCCACACCGAACACGGGACCCGGTACGGGCTCGATCCCTCGAGGGTGATGTTCTCGCCGGGCAACCAGGCCGAGCGGGCGCGGATGGGCGAGGTCGTCGAATCCGGCGAACGGGTGTTCGACATGTTCGCCGGTATCGGCTACTTCACCCTCCCGATGGCTCGGGCGGGCGCAACCGTCACCGCGACCGAGCTGAATCCGACCGCCTTTCGCTACCTGCTCGAGAACGCCGTCCTCAACGACGTTGCAGACCGAGTCGACGCCTACATGACCGACTGCCGGGACGTCGCCGGCGGACTCGAGGTCGACAGGGTGGTGATGGGCTACTACGGTCGCGCCGACGGCGCGGAGGACGACGCTGACGCCGAGGACGCCCACAACGCCAGAACCGACGAGGGCCACGAGTTCCTCCCCGACGCCCTCGAGACCCTCGAGCCCGGCGGGGTCGTTCACTACCACGAGGCCGTCCCCGAGTCGCGACTGTGGGATCGCCCGCTCGAACGGCTCGAGGCGGGCGCCGAGGACGCGGGCCGGGAGCTCGAGGTCCTCGAAAGGCGACGTGTCAAGAGCCACAGCGCGGGTATCGCCCACGTTGTCGTCGACGCCCGCTTCGGCGACGAAGCGTGAATCGACACAGTTCGAGGCGTGAGTCGGGCGTGACATTCTTATTGTCGGGTTGACTGCGCGTACGTATGGACCGAAACCAGATCATCGCACTCCTGTTCGTCGTCCTCATGGTGACCTCGATGGTCGCCTGGGGCGCGACGGCAGCGTTCTGACGTCGGCGTGCGGTACCGCCGTGGATTTCTTCCAGTGAGGATCGAACCAACGGAGCGGTTCACGGTGAACCGCTCTCGGACGATAGTACGGCTCGATGTTCAGCAATGGGTGAAACTCTCGGCCAGTGCGGATGAACGGGAGAGTGTACTGATCCAACCGGCCCCTCTCGAAACACACCCCACAAGAGGCGGGAATCCCATCAGATACGGACAGTCGTAGGTCTCACTTCGAAATAGGCTCAAACTCGGAGCCGCCGCACTTGCAGCCTCTCGGCAGACCGATGGGTTGAACCGTGTTGTCAGAAAACACCCATGCCGAGTAGACGCTACCGCACTCGCGACACTGCGCGGCTACTTGCGTCCGACCCTCGGTCCGTTCAACGTCGTTTTCCTGAGTTTTTGAGGGAGTTGTCACACGAACACGGCGAATCGCTTGGCGGAAAGCATAGTGGGTTGTATACACCACATCGTTCTCAAACCACAGAGAGGCTATTGATCGTCCGGATGAGTGAACGTCAACGTACTCGTGATAAGATTCCTGTGTGCGGCGTGGAAGCGCTTCGAGAGGGCCTGCTGAGAGACTCCCATGTCGTCCGCCAGTTCGCTCATCGAGATCCGCTGCGGAACCTCGTAGTACCCTTCCTCGAGCGCAGTCACCAAGGTTTCGCGCTGTTTCGTCGTGAGATCGTACTGTGCGCTCGCCATCGGCTGTTCTTGCTCTTGTAGCTGGTTGAGTTCGAACGAAATACGGTTCTCCTTGCAGTAGTCTTCGAACTGCGAGAGCGCCTCTCGGTCGTCGAATCGCATCCGCAGCTCCCAGTATCGATCCCTTCCGACCGCGTCCATTATCGTCGCTCCGAGCTCGACGTACGCATACACGATCGTTTCGACGTTTTTCGTCCACTCGGCGCGGTACAGGATGGCGTCGTCCGCCCGATCGATACGAGCGACGCCGGTCACCGAACCGTCGTTTTGAAGTGCTTCCTCGAACTCCGCGTGATCGCCGCCGCTCACCCAGAAGTACGGCATCACTTTGTTTTCCATCGTCGCCACGACCTGCTCGATTTCGACGATCATGTGCGGGGCTTCCGTGAGCGAATGGCACAGCGCAAAGTCGTCGGACCTCACCGAAAACTCCGCAACGATGCTCATACCGATGCTTGCTCCGGGATACCAAGAGACATGGGCCGGGAAGCGAAAGCAGAAGCTCGTCAAAACGACGCTCTCCGCTCTCGTCCCGCTGTTTGGACCGGTCCGACACGACCACCGCTACCCGTCCGTATCCCAGACGTCCGCTAGCGGACTCGAGCCCGACGAGCGCCGCGACCGGGAACCGGAACTACCGCGGGCGCTGCTCGAGTTTCGACCCGAGCCGTTCCGGGAGCGACCGCCCGAACTCGAGCCCTCACTTACCGCCGCGCTCGGTTCGAACGCCGGCAGCTCCGGGCGCTCCATCCGATCGACCTGCGCTGCGAACCAGTCGGGCATGTCCGAGCGGGCGCGGTCGAAGACGTCGAGCAGGCTCGAGTCCGCGAGGTAGGTCGCGCCGTAGTCGTCGGGTGCGCGGACGACCCGGCCGCAGGCCTGGATGATCGTCCGCAGGGCGGTCCGGTAGTACCACGCCCACTGGCCCTCCTCAAGGCGGTGGGCGACCCTCGAGTCGCCAGTGTTGAGAAACGGCGCCTTGCAGAGCACCTGCCAGCGACAGAGGTCGCCCTTGAGGTCAAGTGCCTCCTCCATCTTCACCGAGAGAAAGACGTCGGGATCGTCGGTCGCTTTCCACTCCTCCAGGGCAGCGTCACGACTGTCTCGGTCGTGGACGCGGATTCGATCGCCGACGCCGAAGTCCCGCAGGAGGTCGGCCAGTCGCTCCTGGATGTCGTAGGAGTGGGCGTGGACCAGCCCCTTCTCGTCGGGGTGTTCCTGCATGACTCGGACGATCGTGCGGGCGAGCTTCGGCGTCGTCTCCGAGCGGTGTTCGTAGGTCATCTTCCCCTGCGTGACGTCGTACAGCGGGCGGTGCTCGACGGGGAACGTGTGCTCGACGTCGACCAGCGCGACGTCGGCGGGGTCGAGTCCGACCTGCCGACAGAAGGCGGCCTTGTTCAGGATCGTCGCCGACAGCAGCGCGAACTTGTTCCCCCGGTCCCAGACCGTGTGGCGGAGGTAGCGCTCGGGGTCCATCGGCTTGATCGTCAGCGGCCCGCCGAGCTTTTCGCCTTCCTCCTCGGAATCACCGCTGTCACCCTCGCTTCCGCTGGAGCGCGGATCGGACTGGTCGACTAACCACGTCGTCGCGCTCTGTGGATCCCGGTAGTCCGAGACGAACCAGTCGAGCTCGCCGATTAGCTCCTGGAGGCGGTCGCGCTGGCGGACCTCGCGGGGCGTGAGCGACTCCTGTGACAGTAGCTCGTCCTTCCGGCGGGTACAGATCTGGGCGACGTTTTCCGCGTACCGGACTGCCCGATCCAGACCGCCGACCTCCGGGACACGGAGGTCGTCCCAGAACGGCACCGTCCGCGGCCCGAGCTGGATCGTCGCGTACATCTCGGCCCACTCCGCCAGCCCGTGGGCCTCGTCGATCACGACGACGTCGCGCTTTCGAAAGACCTCGCTGCCGGCCGTCTGCATGAAGTAGGCCAGCGTCATCGCCGCGATAGACCGGTTCGAGGCGATCGCCCGGTCGGAGAAGTACGGACAGCGGTGTTTGACCGAGCAGTCGTACCCCCGTTCGCGGACGCATGGGGCCTGGTTGACGGGCGTGTCGCGTTCGTCGGGAAGGATGCAGGTGTAGTTCGACTTCCCGCGGATGACGTTCAGATCGGCGAGCAGGTCGTCGGCCGCGACGTCGTCGAGTTGGGAGACTTGCGGGGTCGTGTAGTAGGCGCCCGTGGCCTCGCTGGGCTCGGCCTCCTCGACGGTCCGCGCGCAGCCGGCGACCGCGCGGGCGAGCAGGGACTTCCCGCTACCCGTCGGCGCGCGCACCAACACGACGTCGTTACCGGCCGCGAACGCGTCGCGAACGTCGCGGAGGGCCTGCTCCTGTGCCCCGCGGTAGCTCGGCGCGGGGAAGGCGTCGAAGATCCGCTCGGGGTTCACCGTTCGATCCACGGGGCGGTCGCGTCCTAAAGGCTGCGAACCGTTACGCCGCGTGCGACTCCCGTCGTCCGTTTCGCTCCTTGCAACTCGAGAAATCAGCACCTATCGGATCGTAAGCGGTCGATACGATCCGGGTAGCAGGTCGATTACGAATACGTTTCCCGTCCTCGGGTTCGAGTACGGAAGGGTCGCTCAGCGGTAGAGCACCGCGGTGCCGTCAGGCCCGCGGCGGCCATCGTGCCTCGTGGCGTTCAAATCCCACCCCTTCCGCTCGCGGCGCCGGCTCGAACGACTGCGGTCGTGGTGGTGTGTCACACGATCTCTTCCCCTCGTCCTCCGGCGCCGCCTCAACTCGGCTCGAGTCGCGACGTTTCCCCGTCGACCTTCTCGAGCCGAGCGACGTCCGCATCTGTCGGCTCGTCGGGCAGGGCGGCGATACAGGGGTAACACAGCAGGTGGTCCGAGCCGTTCTCGAACTCCAGGGTCATCGCGGAGCCCTGGCTGCCGTCGTCCTCGCCGAACGTCCAGAGGTTGGCGATGCCGCCGGCGACCGTCACCGTTCGGCCGCAGCCGTCGCAGGTGTCCCGCGCCATGTGCGGGTATCCGTCTCGAGCCATGAAAGTCGTTCCCCCGCGGCACAGCGGTTATGGCCACGACTGAGGTACCCGACGGATATGGAGGTGAACTGCCAGGGATGTGCAGGTTGCTGTCTCGACTGGCGGCCGCTGCTCGAGGGCAACGAGGAGCCGAAGGGAGGCCAGCACGCCCGATCCACACTACGCGACGGCGATGCCGAGCGCGAGCAGGCGTTCTCCGAGCGCGTGCCGCTGGGCGGCAGTTACAACTTCGTCGCGCTGACCCGCGACGAAATCCGGAGCTTCCTCGAGCGAGGCGCGGCCACGGCGCTGACGCCGCGATTCTGGACGGTAGAGGACGAACGCGAGGGCGTCGAGATCGGCAGCCGTCGCGTGGCTGCCGTCGCCGGTCGACCTGTCTTCTTCGTCGGGCTTCGAAAACCGCCGAAACCCGTTGCCCCCTTCGGCCGCGAGGAGGCGACGTGGCTGCCGACCTGCGTCTTCCTCGACCCGACGACGCTACAGTGTCGGATCCACGAGAGCGACCGCTTCCCCGACGAGTGCGGAACCTATCCCGAACAGACCATCGCACTGGGCGCCGAAACCGAGTGCGAGCGCGTGGAGGGTCGGTTCGGCGGAGAACGCCTGCTCGAGCGCGACCACGACGATCCGGACGGGCTGCTGTTCGGTCCGCAGGCGCTGGGCGCGAAGCTGTTCTGTCACCCCCGCCCCGACGAACTCGAGGGGCTGCTCGACCGGGTCGAACGGGGCGAGCCGTCGTCGGCCGACCGAGCCGAGTGTATCGCCGTCGCCGCGGCCTCGAGTCCCGGCACCGTCGCCGTCTCGGAGCCCCACTACGAGCAAGCGCTCGAGCGACTCGAGGCCGACGAAACGAACGGGGACGACGGGTGGATCGGTCCCGCGATCGAGGACTGGTACCGACGTCGGGATCGAACTCGGACCGAGGAGGCGGTTCCGGATCCCGGACTCGCGGCGGCGATCGAAGATCGACGCGGTGCCCCCGACACCCCGGGCTGGGAGTGACTCGAGGATAGAGCCGCTGCAACGCGACTCGTTAAGAACCGATCGTCCGTACCTATCGTATGAACGTACTCGTGACGGGTGCAACCGGCTTCGTCGGGAGTCGCCTCGTCGCCGCGCTGCGTGCGACGACCGACCACGACGTGACGGTGCTCGTTCGGGACGCCGACGACTACGAGCCGCCCGACGATGGGATCACCGTCGCAGAGGGCGACGTCCTCGAGGAGGGAAGTTTCGAGGACGCGTTGGAGGGGATCGACGTCGCGTACTATCTGATCCACACGATGGGCAGCGGCGAGGAGGACCTGATTGCCCAGGACCGACGCGCCGCGCGGAACTTCGAGCGGGCGGCGACCGACGCCGACGTCGGGCGGATCGTCTACCTCAGCGGACTCGGCGACGAGGACGAGGAGCTATCGGAGCACCTGGCCTCGCGTCGGCTCGTCGAGTCCGAGCTGCAGGCCGGCAGCGCCGAGGTGACGGTGCTCCGGGCGGCGATCATCATCGGCGGCGAGAGCGCGAGCTTTCAGATCGTCCGCCAGCTCTCGAAGCGACTTCCCGTAATGGTGACCCCGCGATGGGTCCACGTCAACTGCCAGCCGATCGCCATCGACGACGTGATCGCGTACCTGCTCGCGGTCCTCGAGCGACCCGAGACCGCGGGCGAAACCTACGAGATCGGCGGACCGGACGTGCTCACCTACGGCGAGATGCTCCGGACGACCGCAAGGATCATGCGGGGCTGGGAGCCGGTTATCGTTCCGGTTCCGGTGTTGACGCCGACGCTGTCGGCGTACTGGGTCGACCTCGTCACCGACGTCGACTCGCGGGTTGCCCACCGGCTGATCGAGGGGATGGTCAACCCGGTGGTCGTCGAGGACGACCGCCTGCGGGAGCTCGTCGGCGTCGATCCGACGCCGTTCGAGGACGCCGTCCGCAGCGCGCTCGCCGAGAAGGTAACCCTCGATGGGGACACCCTCGAGAGCGGGCTACCCGACGAGGGACGCCCGCTCGAGGAATGACCCGGACTCCGGAGTACGGCGAGACGTGGGTCTACGAGAGCATCGTCGGCGCGCTGCCGGGGTTCGACCTCTCGGATCGGCTCGCCATTGGGATCCAGTTCGCGGTCTTCGAGGCGGCGCTGCTCGCGGTTGCGGCCGTCTACGGACTGTGGGAGGCGGTCGTTCCGGGAACCGTCGCCGTCTTCGTCGCGGCGGTCGGCAGCTGGCTCATGCTCCGGTACAGTCGCTCGGTTCGGGCGCTTCGCTCGCCCGACGGCTACCGACGCGTGCTGTTCGGCTCGAACATCGAGGTCGTCCTCGGGGTGATGGCGTTCGTCCTCCTGGTCACGTACCTGTTCGTCACCGATCCCCGGACCAGCGACGTGCCGTTGCTGACGGAGATCCTCGGCCCCGAGCCGCCGGCGCTGGCGGTTGCCCTGTTACTGCTGATCCTCTGGGACGTCGTCTACCGGATCGGCACCTGCTGGTGGGCGACCGTCGCCGGGCTTTGGCGATCGATCGTCTACGAGTTCGAACCGAAAACGACCCGGGAGTACGCCCGAACAGACGGACTCAACGTCGCGTTCGCGGGCGTCCAACTGCTGTTCGTTCCGTTCGTGCTCGATCATCCGATCCTGGTTGGCGCGCTCGTCGGCCACGTGATCGCCGTTATCGCGGTGGCGACGCTGTCGGTACTGTTGCAGCGACGATCCCAGAAAGAATCCGGAGGGACGATCCCCTAATCCGACTTCATCTCCTCAAACTGGCTCAGCAGCTCCTCGGCCGACTCGCCGGCGTCGTACTCGACCTTGCCGTGGTAGATCGTCCGCTCGTCGTCGAAATCCGCATCCACCCGCGAGGCCTGGGCCTCGCGCCGCTCGTGTTCGTCTTCGTCATAGGCACCCATTGACATGGTAAGTATACACATTGTAGGGAGCTGATGCTTATCAATGTAACGGTGACCCACACTCCTGCCGTCGCGTCAGCGAACAGTATATACCCACCCGGACACAATCTGTGGGCGTGGCACGGCCGCTTCGCTTTCGTTACTCGCCCGCCCGCTGGAGCGAGCAGCGAGTCCGACAGGAGATACTGGGGCCGCTGCGCTCGAACATCGGCGCTCGAGCCGCGACCCCTCGATTCGACATCGGCGCAGACTGGGAGACACACCGGTTCGAGATGCAAAACGGCGACCTCGCGCTCTTTGCCCGCAACGGCGAGGAAGCCTACTGGATGGGCAACACCGAGACCCCCTCCTCGCTGTGGAAGACCGACAAGTTCGGCTGGGAGGAGGTTCCCTACCACGTCGCCCGCTGGAACCAGCGGGAGCTGCTCGCGACGCTGCACGAAACCGACCCCTGGCTCGCGGACTACCCCTACCTCTCGTGGTTCTTCCTGCCCGTCTTCATGTCCAAGGACGGCCGGGACTCCACGCGAGCCTTCTTCCGCGAGCACGCCGCCGGCTTTCCCGACACCGGTCGCCGCGAGGCGACCCGCTACTTCGAGGACTTCCTCGAGAGCGGCGTGCTCGACGACTACCGGCCGACCATGGCCGGGAAGCTGGGCACCAGCAACCACGTCGACCGCGTCCGGATGAGCGCCGCGATGGGCGAGTTCATCGCCGCGAAGATCCTCACCGACGCGGGCTACGAGGTCACCCCGGAGATCGAGGTGACGACCGGCCACTCGCTCGATTACCGGGCCGAGGACGGGAGGACGAACCGCCTCGTCGAGGTGACCCGGCCCCAGCCCCCTGCGAACCGGGCCGCGGCTGGTCCCGTCGCCGCCGTACGCGACACCGCCGAGACGAAGACTGACGGCCAGCTCGCCGAACACGGCGGCGGCGCCGTCCTGTTCGTCGACTGCTCGAGCTTCCGGGACGACGCCTGGGCCGCAGTTCGAGGTGAACAACCGGATCTGCGACACCGCCCCGCAGTCGTCTACCGCGCCCGCCCGAACGGCCACGTCGAGGGTTACCGGAAGGGGTCGGTCCCGCTCGAGTTCGGCGACGCGATCGAGTTCGTGAACTGATCGTCCGTTTTCGACCCCGTTCTCGGTTCCGTCCTCGAGATCGGTCTTCTCCCGCGAATCAATGGCTCCCAGTAGTGTAGTGTGAATCGTGAGTCGAAATCAGCTGATTCGTTACGTAGAGCGTGCGAACGTCCCTTTTTGTCGTCGGATTCGCTCGCGTTGGTCGCTCACCACTCTCTGCTCACGGGCGCGAAGCGCCCTCTGTTCACGGACGCGCAGCGTCCGTTCACACGGCATGCGAGACCGTTGGTCTCGCACTATTCGCATGGTCAGTGGGACCACCGGTCCTACTCGGCTTCAAAAATCTACGCTAAAAAGCCGCCTCCGCGGGCTTCGCCCGCTTCGGCGGGGAACCGCTCGCTTCGTCTTCGCGCGGCGTAGCCGCGCGAACGGTCCGCGGAACGGATCGTTCCGCGCTACTCGCGGATGCTGGCCGTGATATCTGCTTCACGTGTACGGAGCGGTCGTCGCTCTGAAGAGTGATTGGACCAGTGTACAGAGTTGACATCCTCCTCCGCCTGAAGGCGGAGGAATCCCGACCGAAGTTGGGATATTACGGTTTGGAGTCCACTACCTCTGCCCGAGGTTGGAATCCTCGGGAGAGGTGATGAAGGTAGACTCCGCTGTGTGCCATCACGAGCGGGTACCACCAGATTTGTCCGTACTCGGTGGCGTCGGTTTGCCGCAATCAGGCTCGTCTTGATTCTCCCACTACTCTTTGAGCGATTGGTAGGAGTCCCATGTTTGGAGGGCTTTGCCGACGACCGCGCACTTGTTGTTTCGCAAAAAGTCGTCGCGGCCAACTTCTCGTTGTATCTCGGTGCGGGTGTACCCTTGTTGTTTGAGGCGGATGGTGTCGTTGAATATCTCGCGTGAGGCGAGGCGGGCATTGTGAAGCCCCAACCGTCCACCAGACGCTACGTGAAGGCGCGTCTGAATCGTTTTCGTGGCTTCCTCACCGATACTTTTAGAACGCCGAACTCGTCACGATCACGTCGTGATCGGCGACGTCGTCCGCCCGGTCGCGTCCGTTCCAGCGCCCCTCGAACGAGCGCGACTCCCCGTTCGGAACGTCCGCTTCGTTCGTCCAGACGTCGCCTAGAACGATCTCGGCGTCGTCGGACAGTAGTGCGATCACGTCGACGTTCGGCTGCTCTTCGCCCGTTCCGTTCCCGAAGCGGCCCGTCACGACGACCTCCTCGCCCTCGAGGTCGACGTCGCTCTCGAGGTCGACGTCGCTCTCGAGTACCTCGAGGCCGGAGGGGACGGGGAGCGGCTCGAAGTTGGCCCGTCCCTCGAGGGTGTAGTCCGCGATCAGTTCCGGTTCGGACCCGCTGTAGTACGCGCGCGCCCGCCAGCTCTGCCCCGGACCGAGGGTACCGAGGTGGGCGAGGTCGGTCTCGAGGCGTTCGTCGCGGGCGTCGATCCAGTCGACCTCGAGGGTGATCCAGCCCGCGGCGACGTCGCCGCCGTTCTCGACGGTCGCCGCGAGATAGGTTGCGTCGTCCGCGGCGACGAGCTCGTGGTCGGTGACCTCGAGAAGTGCCTCGTCGTCCGGGTCCGGATCCGAGTCCGAACGCTGGTCCCGATCCTGGCTCGCCGCCGTCGAGAGCGCGCCGCCCGAGAGCCCAGCTATTCCGAGCGCTCCCGTCGTCCCGAGAAACTCGCGCCGGTTCATCGAGCGAACCGAAGGCGGAGCGCGCTCTTGAGCCGTGGGTGGATCCTGACCGCCAACGGCGCGGAATCGGGTCGGTCGTCGGCGAAACGCCACGGGTCGCCGGAGACGACCTCGGATCGTTGCGGCCGTTCCGGCGCGGGCCGGCGGCTCCGTCGGTGTCGGAGCGAACCCATACGGCGTCGATCGGCCCGATCCTTCGTCGCCCTTCGTCGCCGGTTTTTGTAGCCGTTGCGCGGATGTTCGAGTAGCCTAGCGGCCGATCAGTCGGGATGGACAGCTAGGTACAGAGACCGAACAGATGAGTCGAAAAATCATTGTTATCACATTCGTCGGTCTTCTCGTGTTAGCCGGTGCGGTCGGAGCGGGAGGCGTCCTCGGCGGCGACGCCAGCCCGGCCGCACTCAGCGCACAGGACACCGACCGATGTGATTCGAGCGAACACGACGACGAAGAGAGCAGCTCCGCCGACGAATCGGACGAGAGCGAGAGCGACAGCGAGAGCGAGTCAGATCGATCCAGTAGCGACGTCAGCGAGAGCGATAGCACGCGAGACGTCTCCGAGCGCGACAGCTCGAGCGACAGTTCGAGCGACCGTGAGGTCAGCGAGAGCGACGAGAGCGACAGCGCGAGCGACAGCGACAGCGACAGCGACAGCGAGGAGACCGACTCCGAGCTGAACGACCGCGACGAACAGCGCGACAGCTCGAGCGAGCGCGACGTCAGCGAGAGCGACGAGAGCGACCGCGAGGAAAGCGAGAGCGAGACCGACGAGACCGACGTCGAGAACGTCCAGGACGACCGCGACAGCGAGCGCGACGCCAGCGACGCCTCCGACAGCGAGAGCGAGAGCGACAGCACGCACAGCGAGCGCGAGAGCTCAAACAACGACAGCAGCCTCGACGAGACGGAGGTCACGGCGAGCGACAGCGACGAAAGCGCGAGCTCGAGCGACCGCGAGTCGAGCGAGAGCGAGCGCGACAGCTCCGACCGCGACGTCGACAGCGACAGCCTCGACCGCGAGGAGAGCGACCGCGACGCCAGCGACGAGAGCGACTCCGAGCGCGACGCCGCCTCGAGCTCCTTCGACCGCGAGGAGAGCGACCGCGACGCCAGCGACAGCGAGTCCACGGAAAGCGACTCCGAGAGCGACGAGAGCGACTCCGAGCTGACCGAGAGCGACGAGAGCGAGCGCGACGTCAGCGAGAGCGACTCCGAGCACGACGAGCGCGACCTCGTCGAGCGCAACGACGCCGACCGCGACAGCTTCGACGTCATCGACAGCGAGAGCGAGAGCGAGGAGAGCGAGTCCAGCTCGAGCGACCGCACGGAGAGCGCCAGCGACAGCAGCGAGAGCGTCAGCGAGTCCAGCGACGTCGCGAGCGACGAGAGCGAATCGGACGAGAGCGAGCTCGACGACCGCGAGAGCGCCAGCGAGCGCGACAGCGCCGCGAGCGACGAGAGCGAACGCGACGTCAGCGAGTCCAGCGACCAGGGCTCCGAGAGCGAAAGCGAGGAGAGCGACCGCGACGCCAGCGAGAGCGACGCCGAGCGCGACAGCGCCGCGAGCAGCAGCGACGAGAGCGACCGCAGCGTGAGCGAGACGAACAACGACAACGCCGAGAGCGAACTCGAGACGTCGGACAGCGACGCCGAGCGCGACTCGAGCGAATCGGACGAGAGCGAGCGCAGCAGCTCCAGCCTCACCACGGAACGCGACGGCAGCACCCACACCGCCGACGCCGACACGAGCGAGAGCGACCGTAGCGAGAGCTCCGAGTCCGAACTCGACACCGACAGCGAGAGCGACACCGGCGTCGACGAGATCGAACGCTCCAGCTCCGACAGCGAGAGCAGCTCCGACAGCGAGAGCGAGTCGAGCGCCAGCGACCGGACCGAAAGCGAGAGCGACGACTCGAGCGACGCCGAGAGCGAACTCGACGAGAGCGAGAGCGACACCGACCGCGACGAGAGCGAGACGACCAGAACCAGCAGCGACGTCGAGAGCGACCGGGAGAGCTCCCAGTCGACGACCGAGGAGTCGAGTTCCTCCTCGGGCTCCGAGGACGACTGCGACTACTTCGACTCGGATCTCAACGCCTCGATGATGCCCGCGATGGCCACCGCAGCACTCGCGGCTGCAGCGGCGAACTGACACCGTCCCGTAACGGACGCGAACCGACCACTCGTTTCCTTCTTTCTTCGAGCTGACCACCCTACCAGCGGGCGCCCGGGTCGGCGAGCAAGTTCGCCGCCGTCCCGGGTCGGCGAACCCCGATTCGACCCCATCTTTCACCGACCCTATAGGCTCCTCGCAGCCGTCCGTACGGCCAATGAAACGACGGACGTTCGTCGGCCTCGCCGGAGGAAGCCTCCTCGCGTTCGCGGGCTGTACGGGGACCCGCACGGAGACGGGTTCGGATGCCGACGGAAGCGACGACTCGAGTCGGACGACCGACTCGACGGCACCGACGGACGAACGCGACGGTTCGGGGTCGGACGACACGAGTGATGACGATGATGACACGGACGACGATGACGGGGACGGTGACGACGAAACGGGCGAGCGGACGGCCGCGGTCGGCGAACTCGTCGAGGGCGAGGAGCTGGAGTTCGTCGTCAGCGACGTCAGCCGTCGGCGCTCCTTCGACGGACTCGTCGTGGACGAGGCGGATCGACCGCTGCTGGACGACGACGAGCGACGGCGGGCGAGCGCGGATGAGGAGTTCCTCGTCGTCGAGTTCGCCCTCAAGAACGCGGGCGACGAGTTCGTCTTCACGGGCGACGCGTTCGACCTGGTGCTCGAGGACGCCCAAGAGCGGACGTACTCACAGGCTCGGTCGGTGAGCGAGACCGCACTCGCGGACGGCTCGCTTGCTCCCGGCGAGGTCGAACGCGGCGAGTTCGCCTACGAACTCCCGCGCGGCCGGGCCGTCTCGTCGCTGGCGATCGACGGCGAGGCTGCGGGGGCGTTCGAAGCCGACGGTGTCGTCGTCGACCTCGAGACCGAAGCCGACGAGGTCGCGACTCTCGAGCAGGAGCTTCGGGTTCCGATCGCCGAGTTCGGGTCCGGGATCGACCGCGACGGGGTCGAGATCAGTGTCGATCGACTGGGCTCCGGGAACGATCTCGGCCCGTTTTTCGAGCCCGAGGCGGACCACGAGTACGTCGTCGTCGGCGTCACCGTGAGGAACGACGCTGGCGGAGATCGGGAGTTCGAACTCGGCGACCGGACGCGACTCAAGGACGAAACCGGCTGGAGCTATCCCGCTGACCCCGACGCGCTGTCGTCGCTCGAGCGCTTCGACGAGACGGTCTCCCTCGCCGACGGCGAGCAGTACGACGGGGCGATGGCCTACCACCTCGAGCGCGACCGGGAGGAGCTCTACTGGCTGCTCGAGCCGCCGGAGTGGGAGGGTGAGAAGGAGTTCTGGCGGCTGCGCTAGCCGGAACTCCTCGATCGAACCGCGATCAAAAACCTGCTCGCTACATCCGGGGACTGTGCCTGTTCACCTGCAGTCCGTCGGTGCCATCGGACTCGTACGTTGCCATCATTAGCCCGACGACCTCCGGGTTCGATGGCTCGTAGCCGAGCTGTTCCTCCATTCGGTGTTTGATCTCCTCGAATCGGTCGCTCTTCGATCCGTACAGTTTGATGTGTGATGTCATCGGTCTCTCCTTTCGCGTTCGATCGGTGGGTCGACTGACCGCTGAGCCGCCTCGGTTGGTGGCTCGGAACGGGGCGGTCGGGAGTGCCCGCTCGTCCGATCACCGAGTACTCGAACGCCCCGAACGGCAAAGAACGGACGGCCTATGTAGTCGGACGTTCCCCAACCGACACCCTTCGGTACTGTTGTCGGTCGGCGTCCCATCCGTTGTCGGTCGTCACCCTCTACCCATCGTCGGTATCCGTGACCACTCGGAGCGCCGGTCAGTCGTCGGCGAACAGCACCGTCAGGAGCTTCCGCTGTGCGGCGTGGAGGTGGTGGTTGAACGTCGGCTGGGCGATGTCCAGCAGCGCGGCGACCTCCGCGCCGCTGCTCTCGCGGGGTGTCTCGTAGTAGCCGCTGGCGTACGCGGTTCGCAACACCTCGTACTGTCTGTCAGTGAGCCGACGCTCGACTTCCGCCAGGAACTCGAACCGCGTCCGGGAGCGGCGGTCCTCGTGGCGGCGACGGGCGAGCTTCGCGCCGGGAAACGATGCCGAAATCGCGTCGACGACCCGTCGGACGTCGGCATCGCCTGGCAGTTCGGCGACGACCGTCGAACCGTCCGGATCGCTCTCCATCGACCGGACGGCGGCGCCGTACTCGAGCAGTCGCGAGACGATACTGTCCCGGGTGAACAGACACGCGAACAGTCGCGTGTCGTCGCGCTCGGTGACGAACGAGGTCTCGGTTACCTCCGGTGCCCGGCCCGCGAGTTCGAGAACGCGCTCGACCGACGTTCCCTCGGCCGTGAACAGTCCACGGATCGAGCCGTCGCTCCGAGCGACGACGCTCTCGAGTTCGAGCCGGGCGTCCGCCTCGGCGGCCCACCGAACGAAGGCGAGGTCGGCGTCCCGCAGTTGGAACTCCAGCTCGACGACGTCGGTCGTCTCCAGCAGCGAGCGGGCCACTTCGAGGGCGTGAATCGCGTGGCCGAGCCGCTCGCCGATCGCCTCGAGCGCGCGCCGTTCCTCGGCACCGAACGCGTCGTGGCGGTCGGCGTAGACCGTCAGTCCGCCGTACCGGAGCTCCGCGTACCCGATCGGCACGCTCAGAGCCGACCGGTAGCCCCGTCTGGCTGCCTCGCGTCGCCAGCGTTCCGGACGGTCGCCGGCCAGGAGCCGCTCGCGGCACTGCGGCTTCCCCGTCCGAACTGTAGCGCCAGTCGGCTCCTGTTCGTCCGGCGGAGCGGTCGTGTCGATCGAGACGCTGTTGAGGTAGCTTCGCTCGGCGCCGGCCCACGCCCGAGGCTCGATCGTCTCCCCGACGGCGTCGTACGCGCCGACCCAGGCGAACGCGATCCGCTCGTGGTCGACCAGTCGATCGCACGCTGCCGCTTCGAGCTCCGCGCGCGAGGCGGCGGTGGCGACCGCCCCGTCGATCCGGCGCTCGAGGGCGACGCTCGCCCCGAACCGCTCGAGGCGTTTCGCCTGAGCGCCGATCGTCTCCTCGCGAGCCGCCAGCAACCGCTCGCCTTCGCGCCGTTCCAGCGCTGCCCGTGCGATCGAGGTGGCGGTTGCGAGCGGCTCGAGGAGCTCGTTGACGCCGTCGACCGCCGCGACGAGAACCCCGTGTTCCCCGAGCGGGAGGACGACGCCACGACCGAGTCCCGGCTCCGAGACCGCCCCGCCGGGCTCCGGCGCGACTTCGCGGACGAGCGTCCGCTCTCGGTCAACGAACGCTCGCCAAGCCGGCCCTCCCTCGAGCGTTGACGCTGGCTGACCGTCGGCCTCGGTGAACGTTCCGGCGCGGGCAGAGCGCTCGAGCGCGTCCTCGCACTCGTCGTACAGGTAGCCCGTCGCGGCCGAGACGCCGGGGATCTCGGCAAGCGCGTCGACGGTTCGGCGGGCAATGTCGAGGGACGACTCGCCGCGGCGAGCCTCGGTCTGGAGTGCGACGACGATTTCCCACGCCGCGTCCGTCCGATCGCGCTCGGTGCGGGCGCCGAGCAGCGACGTTACGCCCCGGACGAATGCGATTTCGGCGGCCGAGAAGTCCCGGCGCACCGCCGTGTAGACCCCGAGGAACCCCCACGGTCGGTCGGCGATGGTTCCAACGGGAACCTCGAAACCGTCCTCGATCCCGTGCTCGCGCAACAGCGAGGACAGCGCGGAGCGGTCGTCGGCTTCCCAATCGAAGAACGCCACGGAGTCGCCGGCTCGCGCCTTTCGACTCGGGTGCGGTTGAGTCGTCGGCCGACCGACGAGTCGGTCGACACCGTCCCGCCAGCCCGTGCCGGCCCGGAGAACGACCGCATCCGGGTGCGATTCGAACAGCCCACAGTAGTCGGCACCGACCGCGTCCGCGACCGCGGTCGCGACGCTCCCGAAGAACGCCGCCGAATCGGACTCCTCGCGGAGTTCCCTCGAGAGTGCCGCGAGCGCGCGCTGTCGGCGCGCGTCCCGTTCGATCGGAACGCTCCCCCTGTCGGTTCCGCTGAGATCCAGCACGCTACACAGGTACGTTTCCGAGTCGGTCGCCGTCACCGACCGCTGTACGGGGATCGCGCGGCCGTCCGTCCGTACGCCGAGCGCGTCGTCGATCGTCGACCCTCGGCGGTCGATCGTCGCGCGGACGGTCTCGGCCGTCTGCGGACCCCGATCGGCCGGAAACAGCACGGTCCAGGGTTCGCCGAGCAGCGCGTCCGGCTCGTAGCCGTACAGGTTCGCAAACAGCTCGCTGACCTCGATCACGCGAAGTCGGTCGTCGAACAGGCAGCTCCCGCCCGCCGCCGGAAGGGACCCTTCGTCCGTGCTGTCGCCGCCGGGCGCGATCCCGAGGTCCCGCTCGTCGACCAGCGACGCGATACGCGACGCAAGCCATCGTCCCCGCGTCGCGTCCTCCTTTCGCAGGACGTCGGTCGCGCCCGCCGTCCGCGCCCGGTCGACGGTCGCGTCGTCCGCCGTGCGGACGAGCAAGACGACGGGGAGATCGGACCGACGCTCGCGGACGGCCTCGAGCAGGTCGACGCCGTCCCGTCCGGGGAGGTCGGTGTCGGTCACGAGACAGTCGAACCCGCCGTCGGTGAGCCGCTCGAGCGCGTCACCCGCCCCCGTCGCCATCGTCACGTCTATCGGCCCGCTCGCCTCGAGCGCGCTCGCCATCGTGGCAGCCGCCTCGCGGTCCGGATCGACGTAGAGCAACCGAACGGGGCGACTCGACTGCGGGCTCGTGTGCGGTGCCATTGGTTTTTCGTAGCGCGGGCGCTCCTTGCTCGAGGACTCTCGGCGCGATCGGCCGTTTCGCGAGAACGGGACTGACATTCCCCGCGAGCGAACGACGATCCGCGGACGTTGGCTCGAGCCGGAACCGTCCGAACTCCTCGGAACGGAGTCTGTACTAGACGTGGATTTCACCGGCAGGCTCGAGAAAGGAGGGCCTTCGATCGTTGAACGGCGGGACCGATGTGGCTAGCCTGGCTGCCACCGACCGATACCGAGGATCGGTCGCCAACCCTGACGAACCCGCGAGGGTTGGGCCGAATGGGGTACTCGGTAGTCGCGACGGCAGCTACCGTCGCCAACGCGCTACCCGCCGACGCGCTACCGACGTACGTGCCGTACTACTGGTCGATGGCGCCGCATGCGGGGGGCTACTCATTCAGTTATCCCGTTTTCCCGTTCGCGGCGCTACTACCGAGTAGAGCCTGAGGATGACGACAGATCGCCACACCGACGCGAACCCGGTTGCCGGAGCGGACGAACTGCCGACTGCGATCGCCGCAGTAATTCGGGAGTTTACCGAGGCACGGACCGCCGTGTCGGGCGGTTCGAGCGGGCTCCCGGCTCCCGTCGACCCCGCCGACCAGCTATCGGATCTCGGCGGACGTGTGCCCCGTCTCGAGGAAGCGGTTCCGCTCTCGGAGCCCGTACCCGGCGTCGTCTTCCTCTGTTCCGTGGACTCGCTCTCGGCCCCGGCCCGAAACGAGGCGGCGGTGCGCTCGCGCTCGGCGTTCGCCGCGTCGGCCCAGCGACTCGTCTCGGAGGCGTGTCGGAACGGCGTCGACGTCCGCGGGAGCTGGTCGCTGCGGACCGAGGAAACGTTCCCCGACTTCGAACTCGAGATCCTCGAGGTCGAGAAGCCGGTCCGGAGCGACGACTCGTCGTCAGCTACCCGTGAGTGAGTATATAAGCCTGGGAATAAATGAGAGGAGTGTAAACACAAAACTCCCTCCGAAATCATTTCGATTCTGGTGTCTCGCTGGACCGGTTTCGGCCAGACATCGTACCCTCGAGCGGCGACGGAACGACTTCTCCCCTCCGTTTCTCCATTTCATTTCGACGGAGTGTGGCCCGACTTTTCATAGGTTGAGCAGCGCGGAAGCCCACGACGTTAGTCGTGGGAGGAAGCGCGTTCGGTTGACTATGCTACTGGCGACGGTGGCAAACTGACTTCCTCACCGTACATTAACGTTTAAGTATATGTGTGTTGTCATTATGTGTATGGGGGCCCGCCGAACGATCCCGGTCAAGCTCGACGTGACCGACAGCGACGCGGACCTTCTTCACGAAACGGTTCAACAGTTCCTCGACGCTGCTAACTACGTCGTCGATGCTGCGTACGACGGTGAGTGGATCGAGACGCGGAAGTCAGTATTGAACGACAAAACGTACGACGACGTGCGCGACCGAACGGAGTTGCATAGCAACCACGTTCAGTCCGCCCGTGATCGTGCGGTGGACGCGCTCAAGTCCACCGTCGCGAAGTGGGAGCGGGATAAAGAAGCGTCGTTGCCGACGTTTACCTCGCCGTTCGTCGAGTACAACCAACGGAACGCGACATTCCACGACGATCACGCGACGCTCTCGACTGTCGATGGGCGCATCACCGCCGAGTACGTATTGCCCGACGAAAACCGCGATACGCCCCACTCCAAGTACCTGTTTTCCGACGACTACGAGACGACTGGCGCAACGGTTCACTATCGCGAAACTACTGACGAGTTCTACCTTCACGTCCGAACAAAGGCGGACGTGGGCGATCCCGAACCGCCCGAGAACGGAACGGTTCTCGGTGTGGACCTCGGGGTCGAGAACATCGCCGTCACGTCGACCGGCGTATTCTGGGCTGCTGATGAGCTCGATCACTGGCATCGCGAGTATGAGAAGCGCCGCGCGTCCATGCACCAACGCGGAACGCGGTACGCCCACGAGGCGATCCAGCGCGTCGGCGAAACCGAGACGGGTCGGTTCGAGCAGGTGTTTCACTGCATCGCGAATGAGATTCTCGACGAGGCTGACGACCGGGGGTGTTCGTACATCGCTTTCGAAGACTTGACCGATATCCGCGAGCGGATGCCCGGTGCGAAGCGTCTCCACGCATGGGCGTTTCGCCGTCTCTATGAGTATGTCGAATATAAGGCTGAAGAGCGCGGGATCGTCGTTAAACAGGTCAACCCAGCGAACACGTCGCAGCGATGTTCCTCATGTGGTCATACGGCTAAGGACAACCGGCCGACACAGGACTCCTTTGAGTGTCAGTCGTGTGGCTACGCGAATCACGCGGACTACAACGCTGCGAAGAACGTCGGCTATCGACTCCTCCAGAACCAAACTGGGGCTGGGGGAGGCGCACCCGTAGGCGTGCGCTTGAACACCGGGATGTTGAACGCGAACGGGGTCAAATCCGTACCTGATTCGGTTAGAGCGGGAGTCCATGGTGAAAGCCCACGGCTTTAGCCGTGGGTTAGCTTACTTCGATTACGGTGTTCTCGTCTCGATGATGACCTCTCCACTTCGATACCGGTACTACACTCGTCTCATTCTAGGGTTGGCGTCTTTGTCTCGAGAACTGGGCTCTTCGTGGAACATAGTAGAACCGTTGAAACGATTCGCTCACCGACTGCACTCGAGTGGCCAGATCGGTCGTGGTGGCCGCTGATTCGCGACCCGAAGCGTAATAACGCTCTACATGTAGCTCGACCGGTCTTTGCACTTCAGAGCCGATTCCTCACCGATCGCAGCCTGTGGTCACTCGCTGCGTTACCACGTACAGCATCGCACTTCACCCACCCGTCTACGGCCAGTGTGGGCGCTGATGGGCCGTGCTCGGTCCCCTCGAGCGAAACCGATAACCGCCATCTTACCGCCCAAATCGGTCGAAACGGAGTGTTTCCGTTCGATAACCCTCGGTTGCTCGAGCCCGGGGCCGATACGGATAGCCCTGCCCTCGAGCAGGGGCTATCCAAACAGCTACCACCGCTTTGTGGGTCGCTCCAAATGCACCGAATAGCGACGAATCGGGTCGGATGTCGAAGAAACGACGACGATCGCCCCGTGCGAGCGGACCCGTCGGATCGGCCGACGGTTCGATCGCCGGGAGCGATCGACGGAGACCAGCGCCCATGAGACTATCGAACCAAGCGACGCGTCGGCCCCACGACCACCGAGTGATGGCCACCCCCGGCGCTCGAGCCCCCGCTCGCCACGATCGCATCAGCGCGGACGGCCTCAAGCAACGCGATCCTGACCGCGGCCGTCTGTATCGTCGCGGTTCCGGGGCGTCTCGGGACCGGCTCCGTTTCCACTCCACTTCACACTGAACGATGATCCCCACCAACTTTTCGCGTCGAGACGTGCTCAAGACGATGGCAAGCACCCCGGTCGCCGGCTCCGGTATCGGAGCGGCCGCGGGAGACGACTCCGACGACGACTGCCACCGGTACGTCGTCGGAACGTCGCCTGACGCTTCGACGAGATCGATCTCGAGCGACGCCGTCGCGGTCCACCGAACGCTTTCGTTCGGTTCGGCCGGCGGTGCGACGGTCTGTACGTGTACCGACGACGTCGCCGCCAAGTACGAGACGCGAAGCGACGTACGGTACGTCGTTCCCGACTACCGCAGACACGCGATCGGTCCCGCCGCGGTCTCGAGCGGGCGAGCGAGTACCGCGCTCGAGCCCGGTCCGGGCGACGACCAGGTCGTCCCCTGGGGAATCGAGCGGCTCGGCGTCGACTCGCTCCCGTCGAAAACCGACTCGAGTCGCGAGTCGACCATTGCCGTTCTGGACACCGGGATCGACCCGGACCACGAGAGCCTCGAGGTCGACGACGGCGCCTCGTTCGTCGACTGCGAGGACGGCTGTGACGACGACTGGGAGGACGACGGTACCCACGGCACCCACATTGCCGGGACGGCGGCGGCCGCGGACAACGACGTCGGCGTCGTCGGGGTCACTCCCGACGCCGAACTGTGCGCCGTCAAGGTGCTCGACGGCGACGGCGGGGGACGTGACTCCGAGATCGCCGCGGCCATCGAGTGGTGTGCCGACGAGGGGCTCGAGATCCTCACGCTGAGTCTGGGCGGGCCCGAGCCGGGGCCGATCCTCGAGGACGCCATCGAATACGCCTACGAGAACGGCACCCTCGTTTTCGCGGCCGCGGGCAACGCCGGGCCCGACGAGGGCACCGTCGACTACCCCGCCGCGTACGACACCTGCATCGCCGTCGGGGCGACCGACTCCCGCGACGAGATCGCGGACTTCTCCGCTCGCGGGGCGGGTCTCGAGCTGGTCGCCCCCGGCGTCGACGTCGTGTCGACGACGCCGGGCGACGACTACGAGACTATGGACGGGACGTCGATGGCCGTGCCCCACGTCGCGGGGCTCGCGGCGCGACTGCTCGAGGCCGGCGTTCCCCACGCCGAGAATACGGGCGATCCGGACGATCCGGGTGGGGTCCGCGGTATCCTTCGGAAGACCGCCGAGGACCTGGGCGTCGACGAGACCGAACAGGGGTACGGACTGGTCGACGCCGCGAGCGCGGCCGAAGCGATCGAGGCCGTCGCCACGGAGGGGGCGACGGCGGTGCGGGCCTCGAGGGCGACGCTCACCGGAGCGGTCCGGTCGCTCGAGGACGACGGGACCGCCGACGGGTTCTTCGAGTGGCGACCGGCGGACGGAGACGACTGGTCCGAGACCGACTCGCAGGCTGTCGAAGAGGACGAGACGTTCGAGGCGACCGTCGAGGACCTCGAGGCCGAGACCGAGTACGAGTTCCGGGCCGTCGTCGAGTCGGACTCCGGAAACGAAACCGGTGAGGCCGCGGCGTTTACCACCGGCGCCGACTCGCTGGCGGTCGAAACCGACGACGCGAGTCCCGTCGATCACGGCTCGCTGCACTGCGTCGGCTCCCTCGAGGGGGTCGCCGACGCCGACGCCGTCGAGGCGGGGTTCCAGCGGCGGGCGGCCGACGGCGACGACGACTCCTGGACCGATACTGAGCGATCCGAACGGGCCGGCATCGGCGAGTTCGAGGAGGAGCTGTCAGGGCTCGAGCCCGAGACCGTCTACGAGGTTCGCGCCGTCGTGGTGGACGACGACGAGACCGCGACGGGCGACGCTGTCTCCGTCGAGACCGAGCCCGAGCCCGGGGTCCCCGAACTCGAGGCGTTCGAGGTGTCGGACAACAGCTCGCAGAACTCGGTCGGGGCGTCGGTTCAGTGGACGGTCACCGACCGGGACGGCGACCTGTCTGAGATCACCTCCGAACTCCGGTACGCCGACGACGAGGAGGTGCTCCACAGCGCGACCTCGGAGCTCGAGGGCGGCGAGGAGAGCGGAACGCACACCCTCAGAAACACCGACCGGATCGAGGGGGCCGGCGAGGAGTACGAGATCGCGATCAGGGCGACCGACCACGAGGACAACGCGGTCGACGCGAGCGAGGAGGTCATGCTCGACGAGCGGTCTCCGGCGCCCTCGATCGACTCCTTCGAGGTCGAGGCGACGGACTTCCTCGGAACGCCCGCCGCCGATGTCGAGTGGGAAGTCTCGGACGAGGGCGGCGAGCTCTGGGACCTCGAGCTCGAGTTGCGCCTCGCGGACGACGAGGAGGTGCTCGACGACGCGAGTTCGATGGCCAGAGGGGAGGAAGACGCCGGAGACCACCGCCTCACCGGAACCGACGACGGTGCGGGCCGGGAGCACGAGGTCACGATCACGGTCACCGACTACTTCGAGCAGACTACGACCGAGACCAAGCGGGTGACGCTCGACGTCTAGACGCCGACGAAGAGGGTACCGTCTCGGTACCGGACTAGATCGGTCCCGGTCGACTACGACTGACGTCCGTCGGTTCTGCCGATCGAACGGCGTCGGTGGAGAGCTAAAGTGGCCGGAGCGAGTAGGAAGAGTAGATGATCCGATTCGACGACACGATCACGGGGGTGGGCTGACGTGAGCGCTGACGGTCGAGCCGGAACCGAGAGCCGGCGAGTTGGGGAGCCGGACCCCGGTACGCCGGCTCGGTCCCGTCGATCCGCGACCGACGCGGCGGACCCGTCGCTCTCCAGGGGTCGAACCGAGGACGCGAGCGAGCCGCCGACGGGCTCGAGGAACCTCGGGGGACGCTGTCCTCGCTGTCGGGAACGACTCGAGAGTCGACTCAAGGTTCGCTACGACGACGAACTGAGCGCTCGGCTCCTCCTCGAGGGGTACTGTCGAAGCTGTACGTACTACGTCGAGGGCGGGATGGTCACGTTCGCGATGGGCGAAGTACGGTTCTGAGTCCGTCCGATACGTCAGGCATCGACCGAGGCTCGAGGACGTAGGCGTACCGCCGAAGCCGGTATCCGAGGTCCGGATCGTCACTCGACCTCGCCGAGCGAGAGGGCGTACGTCGAACTGATCCACGCCTCGGTGCGGTTCTCGTCGTAGATGACGGTCTCGTCGTCCTGCGTATTGTAGGTCCCGATCGCGGAGGAAGGGCCGGGAAGCTCCGGATCGGCGTCGGCGGATGGGGGAGTGGACGTTGACATAGGTTCGATTCCTTGGTTTCCTACATGAACCCACGCGCCGGCGGGGAAAGAAACCGGAGCCGAGACACCTCTCCGTCGGCGACCGAGCCACGTTGACTGCTCGCATTTGCCGAACCCGTGTTTCTCCCGGTCCGATCTCACCTACCGGCCGAGCGATCGTGTCTGCCCAGCGGGACGAGCGAGTGGTGGACGTGTTCGACGCCCTCGATCGCCCGCAGCTTCTCGATGAACGAGGCGATCGCGTCGGTCTCGGCCTCGAGTACGAACAGATCGAGACAGTAGTCGGCAACGTGGCTGTGATCGGTGGCCGCGATCACGTCGTCGAACTCGTGGCGAAGCGCCGCGACGCGGCGCTCGATACGCTGCGTTCCGAAGTCGTAGCGCACGGTGACGGTTCCCGCGAGGGCTCCCTCCTCGAACCGGTCGTCCTCGAACGCCTCGAGTAACGACCGCGTCCCCTCCCGGACGACCTCGCTTCGACCCGAGTACTCGTGATCCGACGCGTGGTCGTCGAGTCGCTCGAGCAGTTCCTCGGGCATCGAGAGGCTGACGACGGCTATATATTAAAATACAGGATTAAATTAATATTATTTGTTATCCAGACTCGGGCAGGGATATAATAACTAACATTAACAAGACACCGGACCGTATTCACAACGCGTCTATGAGCAACGAACGCATCCCGGTGACCGTGCTGAGCGGCAGCCTCGGTGCCGGCAAGACGACCGTACTCAACCACGTGCTAACCGCGGACCACGGCCTCGAGGTCGCCGTCGTCGTCAACGATATGGGCGACGTCAACGTCGACGCTGAACACGTCACCCAGCAGTCGGACCTGGGGGGCGAGGAGGAGATCATCGAGATGTCCAACGGCTGCATCTGCTGTCGGCTTCGCGGGGACATGCTCGACGAGGTCGGGCGGCTCGCGGATCGACGGGAGTTCGACTACCTGCTGGTCGAGTCTTCGGGAATCTCGGAGCCAATTCCGGTGGCTCAGACGTTCGCCATGGGGTTCGAGGACGCGGAATTCGATCCGACTGACACCTACGAACTCGACACGATGGTGACGGTCGCGAACGCTCACAGCTTCTGGGAGTCGTTCGACTCCGGGGAGGCGCTGGCGGCGGAGGTTCCTACTGGGGAGTCGGGTCGGGTTCCGGAGACGGTGCTCCTCGATCAGATCGAGTTCTGTGACGTCCTCCTGTTGAACAAGTGCCATCTCGTCCCCGACGACGCCCTCGAGGAGATCGAGGCCGTCCTCGAACGGCTGCAGCCGCGCGCGAAGATCGTCCGCACCGAGTTCGGTAACGTCGACCCCGACGAGATTCTCGGCACCGAGCGGTTCGACTTTCAGAACGCCTCGAACTCGGCGGGCTGGAAACACGAGCTCCAGCACGACCACCACCACGACCCCCAGGAGGAACACGGCGTCACCTCCTTCGTCTACGAGCGCGATCGGCCGTTCCACCCCGAACGGATCGCACAGCTACTCTCGGAGCTGCCCGACGAGTTGATCCGCGCGAAGGGCTTTTTCTGGAGCGCCGGCCGGGAGGACGTCGCGATGGGTGTCGACAAGGCCGGTACCTCCGTTCGCGCGGGACCGTCGGGACAGTGGCTCGCGAACCTCCCCGAGGCCGAACGCGAACAGTACTTCGCCGCCCGACCCGGCCTCGAGGAAGACTGGGACGAGGAGTGGGGCGACCGGATGACCCGCCTCGTCTTCATCGGTCGGGAGTTCGACGGCGAGACGCTGATCGAGCGACTCGACGACTGTCTGCTAACTGACGCAGAGATGGACGACGACTGGTCGACGTACACCGATCCGTTCGAACCGGAAGAACGACGTGAGCTCGCGCTCGCGAACGAGTAATGGCCGTTCCGGTTACCATCCTCTGTGGCGAGCTCGGCGCCGGGAAAACGACGCTGCTCTCGAGGCTGCTCGAGACCGCGGACAGCGAGATTGCCGTCCTGGTCAACGACGTCGGCGAGGTCAACGTCGACGCCAATCTCGTGGAAGCGCGCACCGATCTCGAAACCGGCGACGAGGTCGTCGCCCTCGAGAACGGCTGCATCTGCTGTAGCCTGGGGGGCGAGCTCTCCCGTGCCGTCATCCGGCTCTGGAAGGAACACGAGTTCGACCACCTCGTCGTCGAGGCGTCGGGCGTCGGCGAGCCCGAACCGATCGCCCGCCAGTTCGTCCGCGGTCCAGCGGGCGGTCCCTACGACCTCGAGGCCGTCGTCACCGTCGTCGACGCGCGACGGTTCCACGACCGGTTCGCCGACGGCGACGACGTGCCAGTCCAGCAGGGAGCCGACGAGGAGGGCACGCGTCCCCTCTCGGATCTGGTCCTCGAGCAGGTGGAGTTCTGTGACCTGCTAGTCGTCAACAAGTGCGACCTCGTCAGCGGCGAGGAACGCGACCGGGTCGTCGCCCTGCTCGAGACGCTTCAGCCGCGTGCCGAGATCATGATGAGCGAGTACGGCGATCTCGAGCCCGAAACGTTACTCGGAAGCGAGCGCTTCGAGCTCGAGACGGTCCGTGACTCGGCGGGCTGGAAGCGCCAGATCGAGGCCGACGCGGAGACGGGCGAGCAAGACCACGATGGTCATGATGAGAAACACGCCCACAATCACGACGGCGAAGACGGCGACGAAAACGACCCCGCTCACGACCACGCCCACCCCCCAGAACGGTACGGGATCGAGGTCGAGGGCTACCACCGCCGTCGGCCGTTCCACCCCGAGCGGTTCGCCGAGCTACTGCGGTCGCTACCCGACGGACTGGTTCGCGCGAAGGGGCTCACGTGGATCGCCGGCCGCGAGAAGCAGGCGATCACGACGAGCACCGCTGGCACCGAGACCACGCTCGAGGTGACCGGGCGCTGGATCGCCAGCTTCTCCGAAGAGCGCCAGGAGACGTACCGCCAGGGCCAGCCCGACCTCGCGTGGGACGACGAACACGGCGACCGGGAGATCCGGCTGGCACTCATCGGTCGCGACGTCGACTGGACGGCCCTCGAGTCCCGGCTCGACGACTGTCTGCTGACCGACGAGGAGATGGGCACGGACTGGAGCAAGTACGAGAACCCCGCCCCGACGGGAATGGGCGAGACGGTGGCGATCTCGAGTGTCTCCGATCCGGAGGCGTCGAGCTGACCCGGCAGCTAGTGGGGGTCGGGATACGCCCGCTTCCAGGCCTCGCACAGGATGGGTACGACGAACGCCAGTCCGAACCCGATGTAGAGGGCGGTGAGGACCGGCGGCCACGGTCCAACCGCGACCGCGACGACGACGCCGACGGGCGCCGCCGCGGCCACGAGCACACCGGTCCGTCGGTCGATCGGCCCCAGTTCGGTCGTCCGGACGGGCAGATCGATGGCCCCGACGAACGCGTCGGCGTCACGGACGGGACCGAGTTCGCGCCTCGTCTTCGAGCCACCCCATCCCGTCTGTGCCTTGAACGTCCGGGTGCCGAACACCCGATCCGGCAGTCGGTCAGTGACGAGCGTCGCGTCACGAATCTCGGCGAGCGGAACGTTCCACTGGGCCGTTTCGACCCACGTATCGTAGGCGACGAGGCGGTCGTCGTACCGGCGGTACTCGAGCAGGCCGTACTCAAGGACGTGCTCAGCGGTCTTGACGGCCAGAAACCCCACGAATGCCAGAACCGCGCCGACGGTGCTGACGGCCGTCAGCGCGAGGCCGACCCCGTCGTTGCCGCCGACCACGCCGAGGGTGACGACCCACGCGAGGAGCACGATCAGGGCGTAGAACGGCGCCGGCTTCACTAGCGTGTGGAGGGCTCCAGTGAGTACCACCGTGGGCGCGTGCGTCTCGAACGTGGTATCCGGATCGCCGTCTGGAACCGGCGGCGGATCCGGCACCTCTCCATCGTCGTCCGGTCCGGTGAACCAGCCGCTGAGTCGTCCGCCGTCGCCGCTGGTCGCACGGAACGCCGACCAGTCGACGAGTAGTTTGACCGCGACGAACGCGCCGAGTACGATCACACCGGTCGTCTCCGCGACGGCTATCAGGACGAACAGCAGAAAGAACGCCTGTCGCGCCGGCGTCTCGACCACTGCGTACGGCGAGGTCGTCTCGTAGCGCCCGTCGCGGACGTAGTCGCGCCAGGTCTCGACGCCCTGTCCGACGACCAAGCCCGTGACCCCGAGCCAGACCTCCGGGCGTGCGAGTGCCTCGCCGACCGCGAGTTCGGCCAGAGCAGCCACGACGAACAGGACGACCCAGACGGTCACAAAGAAGATCGAGCCGACGAACGGCAGGTTCCGCGGATACACCGGTGGGAGCCACGAGACGAGCCTGACGCTCCCGCGTTTTCGGGCGAGGTCGAGGTTCGCGACGTCGATCACGCTCGAGTCACCGCCGCTCTCGTCGTCCTCCAGCTCCTCGATCCGTGGTGGCCGTCCGGCGAACAGCGCCTTCGCTGCCGCCAGAGGGAGCGCGAGTATCACCTCGAGCGCGTAGATGACCACCACCGTCGACGCTTCCCAGCCGTAGGCGAGGACGCCGACGAGCGGTATCAGATTGGCCAGGAGGATCGGCAGAAACCGGACGGCCGACGGAACTCCGTCGGTGACGTCGCGAACGACCATCTGCGATAGAGGTAGGACAACGACCAGTAAAACGTTCCGGCGGCGGCCCTAACGCGACAGCTTATTGAACTCGACTGTAGACACCTACCCATGACAGTCGACCGAAGCGACCGACGGAGCACCGACGACCACGGCCACGACGTTATCGATCCACTGTACGTTGGGATCGTCACGGTCTCGAGTTCCCGCGCTGCGGAGGCCGATGCCGACCCCGACGACCCGGGCGGTGACACGATTCAAGAGTGTTTCGAGAGCGAGGGTCACGAGGTCCAAGAGCGCGTGCTGGTCCGCGACGACTACTCCGCGATCCGTACCGCGGTTCGGGGCCTCGTCGCTCGCCAGGATATCGACGTCGTCTGTACGACTGGCGGCACCGGTGTCACGGCCGACGACGTCTCGCCCGAGGCGACGTCGTCGCTGTTCGAGCGCGAACTGCCGGGCTTCGGCGAACTGTTCCGCTCGCTGTCCTGGGACGAAGTCGGCACTCGAGCGATGGCCTCGCGGGCGACCGCGGGGATCGCCGTCGACACGCCCGTCTTCTGTCTTCCCGGGAGTACGGGCGCCTGTAGTACGGCCTGCGAGGAACTGATCGTTCCCGAAACGCCCCACCTCGCGGGGCTGGCGACGCGCCACCGCGCGGGGACGACCGAGCAGACGCTCGACGACTACGAGGAGTAGCGCCTCCCATCCCGATGTTGTTATTTCGAGCGCGTTCGCTAGCAGTCGTCGGAACGCCTGAATAGCCCTTATTGACGCTCGGATCCCAGTATTCGATGCTATGTGCCATCACTTCGAATCCGTCGACGAACTCGACGCCGAGGAACGGACGGACGTGCTCGAGTCCCACACCGACGAGGAACTCGAAGCGGAGCTGAGCGAGGCTGAACTCGAGGCGCTGACCGCGTAGTCCAACCGCTGCTTTTCGCAGACAAAACAGACAGCAAGCGTTAACTATTGTGACCGGGTTCGTTCGACTCGAGGGCCCTTAGCTCAGTCTGGTTAGAGCGCTCGGCTCATAACCGAGTGGTCGATGGTTCGAATCCGTCAGGGCCCATTGAACGCCGTGAGCGATGTGAACGGCGTGAGATGATTCCTGCAGATTCGAACCAGACTGAGGTTCTGCGAGTAACGCGAGCAGGTTCTCGGGCGAGGTACGAATCTGTCAGGGCCCATCTACCTCGTGGCGAACAGTCCGTGAGCCGCGAGTACGGGATCACTGGTGGATTCGAATCGGACGACGGCTCGCTTCGCTCGCCGTCGCTGTAGCCACTATCGCTGAACTATATAACTCATAACGGCAGTAATGTCGGCGAGACCGCGTTCGATGGCTAACGGTGCGACGACGGGTGGGAACGCTTCCACCGCGTTTGCTCGCGCCGCGGTCGCCGGCGCGGGACACAGCTATGGATTCGAACGCATCTACACGGAGCGAACGCGGTATCGAAGACGAACGAGCGGTCTCGCCGGTCATCGGGGTCGTGCTCATGGTCGCGGTGACAGTCGTCCTCTCGGCAGTGATCGCGGGATTCGTGATGGAGATGGGCGACGGGATGGAGGACTCGCTGGAGGCCACCGGCGCGGCGTCGTTCGATTTCGACGCGGACGAGGGCGCGATGACGGTCTCGCTCGTCTCCGAAGGGAACGCGGACGAGTGGGAGGTTGTCGGTGATGTTGAGGACGACCCGATCGAAGTAGATGGGGCCGGCGACGCTGTTACGCTCACATGCGGCGACGGCAATCTAGATGGAACTGGGACGGTCAGCGTCACGGCTTCGACCGACGGCGGTAGCTCTACCGTAATCGGGAGCGGAGAGTACGACTGTAGCGACGCCAACGACTAGTAGTCTCGTTCGATACCCCGATCCCGTCCCATCTCGAGACCACCCATTGGGATCGCGAATTAGGACGCGATCGGATACCACATCGGTAGTCGGTGTGATAGCCGACAAGTATCGCTGGGATTCACGAACACACTGCTGTCCGAGCCCGGCTCGCCAAGGGATCCGTCCGAATCGCTACTCGGATCTCGTCTCGAGTGAGTCGCTTTCCCTCCGAGAGTTTCTCGAGAACTGTCTCGCAGAACCGCTCGAAGTCCGAGTCGAGTTGCTCGACCGTCCCGCTGCATCGGTGGCGGCGGTTCGGCGAACTCGTCCTTCGCTGCCTTCCGGTGACGAAAGATTTCGACCTCGGTCCGTCGGGGATCAGTAGAGTCCTTCTCCGGACGTAGCGAGGATGCGAACGCTACAAGCGTCGGCCGTTACAACCGCTGGGCCTGCTCGAGGTCGGCTATCAGTCGACGAGAGAGTGACCCCTCTAGGATCCCTCCGAAGCCGCCGGCACCGATCGCATCAGGTATCGACGTACTGTGATTCCCAATCGCGTCGGTTCTCGATCGCCTCGTAGCCCTCGTCGCTGATCGCGTAGTAGTTCGTTCGGCGATCGAGTTCTCCCTTCTCGACGAGTTCCTTGTTGACAAGGGTGTCGAGGTTCGGATACAATCGTCCGTGATTGATGTCGCTACTGTAGTACGTCTCGATCTCTTCTTTGATGTCCTGGCCGGATGGCTGGTCCGCCCCTGCGATGACGTACAGGAGATCACGCTGGAAGCCGGTCAAATCGTCCATAGGTTACCTATCAACCCCTACCAGAAACACTCTATTTGTTATCAATCACGTATTACGTCCGTTGCAGCGGTTGGTGATGCACTAGGCCGTTTGCAACTGGCGTGATGGTGGCTATACGCTCCGTAATCGGACGATACACCGAACGTTTCCGTCACGTCCCTTCTCTTGACGAATTGCGCTATATATTCCTCAATACACCCAAATACGGTACCTTGGACTTCGAAACAGTCACTTAGCAATGTTTTATCGCTGTTGCAGATGGTTCGACACTCGAGACTGTTTGCGTAAATCGAACGATACCGAATATATTTGGTATCTCGATGATGTTCGGCTCCCGCGAGGATCGAACCGCGGAACGCGGACGACGAGACGGTACCGTTTAGCGTTCCGACTCGAGAGGTGTCACGTATGGACGACCGTCGTGGAGCGCCGTCGATCGCCCAGGTTTCGCTGATCGGGCTGTTCGTCGCGGCACTCGTTACCGCTCAGCTGACGGCATCGAAGGTGCTCGCGTTCGACCTTCCCGTCGCCTTTCCCGTGACGGGTGCGGAACTCGTCCTCCCCGGTGCGGCTCTCGCCTACGCGCTTACCTTTCTCGCAAGCGACTGCTACACCGAGCTGTACGGTCGCCGCGCGGCTCAGATCGTCGTCAACGTCGCGTTCGCGCTCAACTTCGTCGTGCTGGCGCTGGTCTGGTCGACCATCGCGGCGCCGGCGGCCGAAACGAGCGTCGACCCCGACGCGTTCGCAACGGCGCTCGGCGCCTCGACCAACGTCGTGCTCGGCAGCCTGCTCGCCTACCTCGTCAGCCAGAACTGGGACGTCTGGCTCTTCCACCGGATTCGGGATCGGACGGGCCGCCAGAAGCTCTGGCTGCGCAACCTCGTCTCGACCGGAACCAGCCAGGCCATCGACACCGTCATCTTCGTCTCGATCGCCTTCGCGATCGCGCCCGCCGCTCTCGGCGTCGGCGAGGTGCTCCCGCTCGAGGTGTTGGCCGCGCTCGCGGTCGGTCAGTACCTGCTCAAGCTCGCGATCGCGGTGCTCGATACGCCGATCGTCTACGCCGTCGTCGCGCTCGTTCGATCACGGGAGTCCCACGACGCCGAGGACTCACACGTAGTCTGATCGCCCGGAACGAAGGGGATTTAGTAGCCCGCGATCCAGCCTCGGAATATGGACGAACGCATCCGCGAACACGCCGCGGTGCTGGTCGAGTGGAGCGCCCGCGTCGAGGCCGACGACGACGTCGTGCTCTCGGTCGGCCCGGACGCCCACGAGCTGGCGGTCGCGGTCGCCGAGGAGCTGGGCGAACGCGACGCGAACCTGCTCGCAACGTATGACTCCGGAGAGGTCACGCGGGCGTATCTCCGGGCTCACGACGCCGAGTTCGAGGAGCCGGCCCACGAGCGGGCACTGCTCGAGGAGACCGACGTCTACCTCTCGCTGGGCGGCGGACGAAACACGAGCGCGACAGCCGACGTCCCCGGAGAGACCCGCCAGGCCTATCGCAGCGCACGGACGGCCGTTCGCGAGGCGCGATACGACACGCGCTGGGTGTCGACCGTACATCCGACCCGATCGCTCGCCCAGCAGGCCAACATGAGCTACGAGGAGTACCGCGAATTCGCCTACGACGCGATTCTCCGGGACTGGGAGTCGCTGGCCGAGGAGATGGATCGGCTCAAGGAGTTGTTCGACGACGGATCCGAGGTCCGACTGGTTTCGCCGGGGACCGACCTCACGATGCGGATCGATGGCCGAACCGCCGTCAACAGCGCGGCCTCCGTCGCCTACGACTCGCACAACCTCCCCAGCGGCGAGGTATTTACTGCGCCGTACGGTACCCAGGGAGAGGTCACCTTCGACGTTCCGATGACGATTCGCGGGGAACCGGTCAGGAACGTCCGTCTCGAGTTCGCCGACGGCGAGGTTGTCGACCACGACGCCGAGCAGGGAGCGGCGGTAATCGAAGAGGTCCTCGAGACCGACGGCGGCGCTCGGCGACTAGGCGAACTCGGCGTCGGGATGAACCGCGGAATCGACCGTTACACGGACAACATCCTCTTCGACGAGAAGATGGGTGAGACGGTTCACCTCGCCGTTGGGCGGGCTTACGACGCCTGTCTCCCCGACGGCGAGTCGGGCAACGACTCGGCCGTCCACGTCGATCTGATCACCGACGTCGGCGAGGAGTCCCGACTCGAGATCGACGGCGAGGTCGTCCAGCGGAACGGCAGCTTCCGCTGGGAGGACGGATTCGAGGAACGTCGGTAGTGCGGGTATAACTCCCTATTATCGGCCGTTAGGTATCCATTAGCATCGTTACTTCCGTCAGATCGGACCAGAAGCAACCGCATAATAAATATCTCCGCTGTCGTTCGATTCGAGTACCGCCATAACCGGTGGCGGCAGTAACCGGTTGGGGCGATCGCTGCACGTCCCGATCTCCGCTTGTCACAGTTGTCTGCCCGCCCCGCCGGAGGCGGAACGTATCCGGCCACTCACCGCTTTCGTGACGTTGACACCCTTCGAGTCCCTACTGGAGTTATGCGCGATCGGCTCCGAGCCGGCGCCGCGATCTACAACGACGGCTACTACCACGCGGCACACGACGCCTGGGAAGAGCGCTGGCTCGAACTCGAGGACGGAACCGACGACGAGTTGCTGCTTCACGGGCTGATCCAGTATACCGCCGCCGTCTACCACGCCCGCAACCGCAACTGGGAGGGAGCGGTCGGACTCGCCGAGAGCGCCCTCGAGTACCTGTCCGGACTGCCGGCCGACTACCGGGACGTTCGCCTCGAGCCGATTCGACGCGCCCTGGAGATGCTCGCCGACGATCCGTCCATCCTCGAGCGTCGGTCGCCGCCGCCGATCGAACACGAGGGGAGCGCGCCGAAACTCGCTGCGTTGGATCTCGACGCGACGGCGGTCGCGGCAGTCGTCCTCGCCGAAGAACTCGGCTTCGATCCGGAACCGGTCGACCGGGCCCGGACGTACGCACGACGGGACCTGGAAGCGGGCGACGACGACAGCCGATTTATTTCGCTGCTGTTCGACTTCGTGCGCGAGGACGACCACCGCGGACTCGTCTACCGACGGTTGTCTCAACACGCCGAGCGACGGCAAGCTCGAGAAGCGGACGTCGACGGACTGTTTGAGTAGCTACGCCGACGGATCGTCGTCGTGGTGTGCGGAGTTGTCCCGCGGCTCGTAGCCGAGGACCTCGCGGGCGCGGTCGATCGAATAGTACTTGCGGTCGTTGTCGGAGATGCCGTAGACGATCTCGTAGTCGTACTCGGCCCGGATACAGCGGTCGAACAGGTGCGCACAGTCGCGGTAGGAGAGCCACATCGCCTGGCCGCGCTCGTAGTCGATCGGCGGGTGACCCTGCGTGAGGTTTCCGATCCGAACGCAGACGACCGAGAGCCCGTGCTCGTCGTGGTAGTATCGGCCGAGGGATTCGCCGGCGGCCTTCGAGACGCCGTAGAGGTTACCCGGCCGCGGCAGCTCGGTGCCGTCGAGCAGGTAGTCGTCGTGGGGTTGGTACATCTCGGGCGTGCGGTCCTCGGTTTCGTACGCCCCGACGGCGTGGTTCGACGAGGCGAACGCGACCTTCTCGACGCCCGCGTTCGCCGCGGCCTCGAGTACGGTCTGGGTGCCGTCGATGTTGTTCGTCAGTACGCTGTCCCACGGCGCCTCCGGGCGTGGGTCGCCCGCGAGATGGATCACGACGTCGATCCCCTCCATCGCCTCTCGGACCGTCTTCTCGTCGGTGACGTCTCCGACGACGAACTCACCGGGATGGTCGTCCGTCGGCGGATCGCGATCCATCAGCCGCCACTCGTGCTCGTCGGCGAGGTCTCCTAGGACGGCCTGTCCGACTCGCCCCGCAGCCCCCGTCAGCAGGACCGACTGTGCCATTCGTTCGGTGTGAGGGAAAGCGTCGATAAGTAACGTGCGGTTCACTCCGCACCGACGGATCGATCGCAACCCCCTTCTCGCCCGCGCTCGACCCGTCCCGTATGGCAGACTCGACGCCGACGGACGCGGAGGCCGCGTGTTTCGAGGCCGGCATCAAGTTCGGTTCGCTGTACCACCAGTTCGCGGGAACGCCGCTGTCGCTCGAGAGCGCAGCCAGCCTCGAGACGGCTATCGAGGAGTCGATCGAGAACCAACCGCACTGCGCGGAGGTGACCGTCGAGATCCAGCGCGAGGACCTCGAGGCCGAGCTCGCCGAATCGTCTGCCGACTACACGGAGCTGACGGGACGATTCCTCGAGGTCGAGATCGTCGTCGACTACGAGGGTCGCGAGGTCGTCACCCGGATGGCGATGGAAGACGGCTATCCGCTGATGAAACTCGAGTCGGTTCGCGACACCACCTGATCCCGCCACGTTCGGAGGACCTTCCTTTCGAAATTCGGCCGCCGTTTCGTCGGTACCGGCCTACCAGCCCCCGTTTTCACTTTCACTTTCGGGCTACCTTTTAAACGCGACGCCGGTGAAGTGGACGACATGAGTCAAGCGACGCTCGGTGACGACGAGGAACTGTTCGGCGAAGCGGCCAGCGAGATGCGCGAGGACGTCGAGTCCTCGCTCGAGCAGGCCTGGAGCGAGCTGCCGGCGGCCGACGACGTCTGGGAGACCGACGCCGACAACGCGCTCGGCGTGCTCAACGGACTCAAGTCCGCACTCGACGCCGGCGACGCCGAGGCCCACCTCCGGGATGCGAAGAAGTGGTACACGATGGGCCAGCGCGCCGACGCCTTCGAGGACGCCGACGATCTCGAGGCCGAGATCGAGGAACTCGAGGAGACGATCGCCGACGTCTCTGCGGCCGGCGAACAGGTCGGTGATCTCGCCTCGACGATCCCGGCGCTTCGCGGCGCGCTCCAGGAGGCCGAAACCGAGTCCGAAGCGGAGGCGGACGAGGCGAGCGACGAGACGGACGACGAGGACGGTGAGGACGATGCCGACGAGACGGCTGCAGACGACGACGAAAGCGAGGAGTAATCGATATCGCAGGTCGCTGTCCTATCGCCGCTCCGGGCGCGAGACGTCCCGCTCGGCGACGGCCTCGAGGAGTCGATCAAGGGCGTCGGCAGCTAGCTCGAGCAGTTCTTCGCCCCGCCGTTCGTCGCCGTCGGTCGGATCACCGACGACGCCGTTGTCCGTAAACTCCGCCGAGTCGTACGCCAGATTCGCGTAGCTGGTCCACTCCCCCCAGCCATCGGCGCCACCGTCGCGAGCATCCTCGAGTCGGTCCTCGTGAACGAGATCCGGGTTGACGTGACGAACCAGTGCCGTCTCGAGGGGACCGCCGTGACCCATGTCGCTCGAGTGGTCGCCGACGGCCCCGAACCAGGTGAACGGAACGGCGTAGGCCTCGCCGCTTCGCGTCAGCCGACCGCCGACCTCCCGAAGCGCGTCGATGTTTCCGCCGTGTCCGTTGACGAGGACGACGCGATCGAAGCCGTGATGTGCGAGACTCTCGACTGACTCCCGGACGTAGCTTCGAAAGGTATCCTCGGAGACCCACATCGTTCCCGGAAACTGCCGGTGTTCCTCGGCGATCCCGACGGGGATCGCAGGCGCCCGGACCACTTCGCGATCGCTTCGCTCGAGCGCCGCGTCGGCGACCGCTTCGGCGGTCAGTACGTCGGTTCCGAGCGGGGCGTGCGGGCCGTGCTGTTCGGTGCTGCCGACGGGAACGACCGCGAGATCGGTCTCGAGCTCCCGTACCTCCGTCCACGTCGCCTCCGAGAGATGCATACCGAACCGAACCGAGCGTGCGGCCATGAAACTCCCGGTGACGGAAGCGCGGAGCCGGTCTCGAACGCGGTGACGCCCGGCAAACTGCCGTGGCGTACGCAGGGTCAACTTGTTTGCAGCGCGTGGCGTACTGTTCGAGTATGACCGATGAAAGCCGCGAACTCGGAGTCGACCTGAGCGACGTCGAAGAGGATCTCGAGGACCTCGACTACCCGATCGAACAGGACGAACTTCTCGAGGAGTACGGCGAGGAGGAGATCGACATGGGCGAGGAATCCGCGACGCTCGAGGAGCTGCTCGAGCCGCTCAACGAGGACGAGTACGGCTCCTACGACGAGGTCGAGCAGGCGATCATGAACATGGTCGGCGACGACGCGATCGGCCGGAAGAACTACAGCGACCGAACGCCTCCGGCGGCGGGCGAACAGCGCCAGGAGGAAGGTGGCCCCGATCAGGACGGGCAGAGCGAGCAGGAGTCGTTCTAGTCGTCGTCCGCGTCGACGTCGACCTCGGTACGGGCCTGCCGACGCTGGGCCCGTTCGATAAATTCTTGCGGTAGTTCGTCTATCTCGCCGGCCTGTACGCCCCAGAGGTGTGCGTACAGACCGTCGCTCGCGAGCAGCTCCTCGTGCGTGCCGCGCTCGACGATCTGGCCGTCCTCCAGGACGACGATCTGGTCGGCGTCCTTGATCGTCGAGAGGCGGTGGGCGATGGCGAACGTGGTCCGTTCTTCCGTCAGCTCGTCGAGCGAGCGCTGGATGAGCATCTCGGTCTCGGTGTCGACGTCGCTGGTCGCCTCGTCGAGGATCAGGATCTCCGGATCCTTCAGGATCGATCGAGCGATGGCGACCCGCTGGCGCTGGCCACCCGAGAGCTTGACGCCTCGTTCGCCGACCATCGTGTCATAGCCGTCGGGAAGGTTCTGAATGAACTCGTGGGCCTCGGCGGCCTTCGCGGCCGCGACGATCTCCTCGCGGTCGGCCTCGAACGTGCCGTAGGTGATGTTCTCCTCGACGCTCCCGTAGAACAGGAACGAGTCCTGGCCGACGTACCCCATCGATCGGCGCAGACTCGCCAGAGAGACGGCCCTGACGTCCTGATCGTCGACCCGGATCGCGCCGTCGTCGACGTCGTACAGCCGGAGCAGCAGTTTGAGCACGGTCGACTTTCCGGCCCCCGTCGGTCCGACCAGCGCGACGGTCTCGCCGCCCTCGACGTCGATGCTGATCTCGTCGATGATGCGCTCGCTGTCGTCGTAGCCGAAGACGACGTCGTCGTACTCGACGCTGCCCTCCCGCACCTCGAGTTCGTCGGCGTCCTCGTCGCGCTCGATGCGGCCCTCCTCGTCCATCAGCCCGAAGATGCGCTCGCTCGAGGCTTCGGCGCGCTGGTACATGTTGATCACCTGGCCGAACTGCGCCATCGGCCAGACCAGCTGCTGGGTGTAGAGGATGAAGGCGACGAAGGTTCCAGTCTGGAGCGTTCCCGTAAGCGGCCCGGGCCCAGTTCCGGTAAAGACCCAGTAGCCGCCGATGAGGAAGGTAAGGACGAAGCCGATCCCCGAGATCAGCTGCAGGCTGGGGAAGAACTTGATCCGCAGGTCGATCGCCTCCCAGTTCGTGTCGTAGTACTTCTCCGAGACGTCCTCGACGCGGTCGGACTCGAACTCCTCGGTGTTCGAGGACTTGATGACCCCGATTCCGCCGAGGTTGTTCTCCAAGCGGGAGTTGACCTTGCCGACCGACGATCGCACAGCGGCGTACTTCGGCTGGATCTTCTTGACGAACACGTAAGTGAAGATCGCGATCAACGGAACCGGGGTCAGCGAGACCAGCGCCAGCTGCGGGTTAAGCCAGAACAGCAGGAACGTGATTCCGACGACCATCACGATCAGCCGGGTCGCCGAGTTCATCCCCTCGTTGAGAAACCGTTCGAGCTGGTTGACGTCGTTGCTCAGTACCGACATCATCTCGCCGGTCTGCTTGTTCGCGAAGAACTCCATATCTAGGCGCTGCATCTTGTCGTAGGTTGCGGTCCGGACATCGTGTTGGACGTGCTGGGAGAAGGCGTTGAATCCCCAGTTTCGCAGCCAGTGAAACAGCGCCCCTAGCGCGAACGAGCCCGCGATGACCACGACGACGAACCAGAACTGCTCCTCGGGGGACGTGGGGAGCCACGCGTCCGGGAGCACCGACAGCGGAACCTGCTCGGAGAAGACGGCGTCGTTAAAGATCGCGTCGATCGCGACCGCCAGCATCAGGGCAGGCAGCAGATCCAGCGCCCGGGCGAAGACGCTCGAGATGAGGCCGATCGTCACCGAGAACCAGTAGGGACGACCGAAATCGAAGATCAACCGGCGCATCGGGCTCTCGACCTGCTCCCGTTGCTCCTCGAAGGGGTCGTCTTTCTCCCAGTCGACGCTACTCATTGCTTCGTCTCCGTGACCGTCGCCAATAAGCGTTCCCTACGAATCGAAATACGTCGCTCAGTCGTCGGACCCGATCTCGACCTCGTCGCCGGGTTCGATCCCGTTCTCGTCGGCGTACCCGATCGGGACCTCGAGGACCCACTGTGCATCGCCGGTGTACTCCTGATCCGCGCCGTCCTCGTCGGGGCCGGGTTCGGGGGCGCTGTGGATCGTCGTGATCTCGCGATCGGCACCGATGAAGACGATGTCGATGCCGAAGTCCATGTCCCGCATCACGTACGTGCGCTCGCCCTCGCTGTCGTGGACGAACAGCATCCCCTCGCCGTCCTCGAGCGCGTCGTGATCGCTCAGGCCGGTGTAGCGCTCGCCCGGCGTATCCGCGATCTCGGCGTCGATCGTCGCCTTCGGCTCGCCGTCGTCGTCGAGCACCCGGACTTCGGTCCGGTCGTCGCTCCAGGGCGCCCCGACCACGCCGAGCTGGACGAGCAACAGCGCGACGACGCCCACTGCTGCAACGACGAGCAGCCCCTTCCAGACTCGCTCGAGAGCCATACTGGGGATCCGACTCGAGAAAGTAAAGGTTATTCGGACGGGGCCACTGATTTCGGATACGGGCTCGTGGTCTAGCTGGTTATGACGCGGCCTTTACAAGGCCGAGGTCGGTGGTTCGAACCCGCCCGAGCCCACTACGATTCTGCGACGAACAAACGTGAGGAGTGAATCGTAGCGCGAGGCGGGTTCTAATCAGGGAGCAGCGTTGCTGCGACCGTGGTTCGAACCCGCCCGAGCCCATTTCTCTGGCGAACAATCCGTGAGCCAGAGAAATGTATACGAGGGCGGTTCGAATGAGACGAGACGCGCGCAGCGAAGCGAGCACGTCTTGGCGTAGTTCGAACCTGCTCGAGCCCATGCCTGGTGCTCGAGGACCATTTCCGATGTGCCGTTTCCACAGTGGGTGGTCGCACATACTGGATTTGCCCGTCCCGAGCCGGCGACTCGAACAACTGTCGGCCGCCGAGAGAGTGTCGAAACCAACTCTCCCATCGTCGAAACTCGAGCGGGAACGCCGGATCCGAAACGAGGAAAACAGTCAGGCTGCGGGATCGGAACGCGGTCTCCGTCGCCCCTAGCCGAGGGTTGGCCGGAGTAGCGCGAGCATAGGATCGAGAAGTCAGTGCTTGAGTCGGGCGACGTTCTCCCGGATCTGATTCAGGATTCCCTCGCCGGAGTCGGCGTCGAGGGCCGCGTAGAGCGTCGAATCTTCCGGCTCGTCCTTGACGACGACCCGGAGGTACGGCTCGAGCTGTTCGAAGTTGTCCGAGAGGACGACGGTGTGGTTATCCTCGTCGTGATCGACGACACCCGAGTCGGCCAGCTTCGGCACGTGACACTGTACCGAGGAGACGTACACGCTCTTGTACTCGTTTTTGGCGACCTCGTCCGGGGGAACGTCGTGCTCCCAGCCGGCGACCTGCTCGGCGACTCTCGAGAGCTCGATCGGTCCCTCCCGACCACGGAGCGCGTACAGGAGGTATCGTCGCCGACGGTTTGCCAGCAACTCGAGAATCGTGTCTGCTGACAGTTCTTGAGCGTCCCGATCCGAGCCAAGCGCTTCCATAACACACTGTTACCCGCCGGAGCGGAAAAGGGTGTCTTGAATATCCGAAAAACCAATACTCAGTGGTAAACGGATGGTATACTCGGTATTATTCTCTCCATTACTGTTTGTTCTTTTCTCTCGGATAGAATCGGGTAGACGAGATCGACGACCGACCTCGCTCAAGTCGATTCGAAATCCTTTTTTATATCATGGGCGGAGATAGGGGTAAGCCGCCTTAGCTCAGACTGGGAGAGCACTCGACTGAAGATCGAGCTGTCCCCGGTTCAAATCCGGGAGGCGGCATGTTTCAAAACCGCGAGCGTAGCGAGCGGGTGCGGAAACTGGCGCCGAACGGATTTGAACTAGACTGAGGTTCTGCGAGCAACGCGAGCAGGTTCTCAGGCGTAGTTCACAATCCGGGAGGCGGCGTCCCGATTTCACGCGATTCTCGCTCGAGCAGGTGTTACGTTTGAAACTTGAGGAGAAAGCCCACGACTTCAGCCGTGGGAGAACGTCAGTACAGCTGTCGGCTTGAGCGAAAGTCGAGCCACCCGCCACCACTGGACCGATCGAGACTGCCCGTTGCTACCAAACCATGGGGCTGTGGCCTCGTGAGTCCGTTCATGGCCAAGATACTTACTCCGGCCACGGATAGGATCGGGCCCCTTGATATCCGACGATACCACGTTTTCTGAGCGGTTCGAAACGATATCCAATGTGGATGCCGACGGCGAACAGCTCGTTTCGGTTTCGGTCCCGCCGACGGAACCGGTCGACGAAATGCGCCAGCGAGTCGAAGAGGACCACGCCGAGGCGGAGTACCTGAACGACCGCGAAGAGGTCCGAAAGCCCCTCAAACAGGCACTTGAAGAGACACGGCGAATTCTCCACGAGTACGACGAGACGCCCGAGAACGGCCTCGCAGTCTACGTCGGTACTGTCGGTGACGACCTCGTCGAGGTCGTCTTCGACGACCCGCCGGCTCCGATCGGTGACCGAACCTACGGCTATGCTAACGAGTTCGATACGACGCCGCTCGAGCCCAGTGCGAGCGGCACGGCGACTCACGGACTGTTGATCGTCGCACGCGAGAGCGCGACGCTCGGTCGCTACGACGGGGAGACGATCGAACAGGTCGAGTCGATCGAAAGCGACGTCCCGAGCAAGCAGGACGCCACGGGCCGCGACGAGGATCGGTTCCAGGGCCGGAGCGAAGAGCGCCGAACGGAGTTCTTCGACTCGGTCGGCGACGCGGTCGAGCGGGTGTTCCTCGACTCCCCTCCCGAAGGGGAAGAGCCTGCCAGTCACGATCTCGAAGGGCTATTGCTCGGCGGGAGCGAGGTCACCGCCGAACCGTTCCACGACGGCGATCACCTGCCCGAGACCCTCGCTGACGAGGTTCTCGGCCCGTTCAACGTAGAGTACGCCGCCGAGACGGGACTTCGTCAGCTCGTGGACGCGGCCGAGGCGGCGGGTAAACTCGAGGCGACCGACGCACGCGAGGCGCTCAACCGATTCTTCGACGCGCTCGACGACGAGGACGAGCCCGCGGCGGGCGGGGTCGAAGACGTCGAGGAAGCCCTCGAGTACGGCGCCGTCGAAACGCTGTTGCTCGCGGAGTCACTCTCTGCGGAGGAGGCCCAGACCCTCGAGGCTCGGGCCGAAGAAGAGGGAGCGAGCACGATCATCGTCCCGACGGGACTCGATCGCGCCGAACAGCTTCAGGAAGCCTTCAACGGCGTGGCTGCACTCCTTCGATTCCCGGTCGAGTGACGTCCCGTCAGCTGGCTCGAGTGTCCTCGACTGACGACCGAGCGGTCCCCGACCTGTGACCGGAGGGAGACAATCGCTTTCTTTGTTTCACAGACCAGAGAGACTCTTTGCCGCGAGCAGGGTCCGATCGGTTCGTTTCCACTCAGTGCACGCGGCTACCGCCGACGAACTCCTCGGCGGTTCGCTCGCCGGACGCGAACTCGATCGCTCGCGCATCGACCGTTTCCGTGTCGAGGTCGGTCTGGGTGACTAGCAGCCGCTCCAGTGCTGCCTGCCACTGCTTGTAGTACGTCCGTTCGGTCGCGTCGGCGTCCCCCCAGTCGACGCCGTCGGCATCGGTGGGCGTCGCCTCGACCTCGTCGATCAATCGCTCCTGAAACGCCGACCAGTCGAACCCCGAATCGTTCTCGTACAGGGCGACCGTCACCCCGAATGCGCGTGCCTGCCACGGAGCGGCGAACGTCGGCTCCGTCTCGAGGCCGAGCAGCTCCGCGAACGGCGCGTCGCCCTCGTCGCTGCCGCCGTCGGTCACCCGCTCGGTGGACGCCGACGAGGACGCGTCGAGTCGCTCGACGCCGATCATCGCGTCGCGAGTGACGAGGTCGATGAGGTCGGCCTCGTCGTACCCCGCAGTCCCGTCTGGACGTTGTGGGAGCACCATGTACCGGATCTCCGAACTCGAGTCCCAGACGTCGACGGTGACGTCCTCGTCGAGTTCGAGCCCGAACTCGGTGAGGACGGATCGCGGCTCCCGGACCATCCGTGATCGGTACGACGGCGTCTTGTACCACGTCGGCGGCAGGCCGAGCAGCGACCACGGATAGCAGGAACAGAGCGTACAGACGACCGAGTTGTGTACGTTGTCGGTGTTCTCCTTTACCTCGATGTGTTGCATCCCGACGTCGAAATCAAACGAGTCGAGTGCGGCCTCCGCGTCGGCGAGCAAGCGACGCTTGAACTCGGCGTCGGTCCAGGCCCGGGTGACGACGCGTGCGCCGTTCTGTGGACCGACGTCCCGCTCGTACGCGGAGATGGCCTCGTCGATCGCGTCCGTCGAGACGATCCCCTTCTCGACGAGCAACGACTGGATGGCCCGGACACGAGGACGCGGGTCCGTGGCCGTCTCGTCGTCGTGGCCGTGATCGTGACCGTCACTCATCCATGCCACCCCCGACGGGTCGCAGGTACGGTTCCCAGAGGTCGACGTTGACCGTGTCGTCGGGGCTCTCGGCGTCGGGGCCCCACAGCTCGGTCGCCTCGAACGCGACGGTGTACAGCGGTTCGGCGCGGTCCTTTCCCTCGACCCTCGCGTCGGGGAAGACGTGTCGGTCGTGGACCTCCCGTACCACGCCGGACGTACGCCGAACGTACCGCGGACAGCGCGTGTGCCCCTCCGGGTGAGCGTTCCGGACCCGGACGCGGTCTCCCTCGGCGAACGATGGCTCCCCTCCCGACCGGTCGAACGACGCCGGCTGCGCGAACGCGTCGCGGATGCGGGCGGCGAGTTCGGGGTCCTCGCCTTCGGGGACGAGGTCGCCCGGCTTCTCGAGGTCGCGGGCACGCTCATAAGCAGCTTCGATCTCCGCCTCGGTGAGGACCTCCGCTTCGACGAGATTGCGCTCGAGACTGGTCAGCCACCGCTCGAAGTACGAGGCCGATAGATACTCGGCCGGAGGCATTCGCTCGATTCCGTATCGACTCTCGTCGATGTTATACACACCTTGTGGGCGTACCGTCCGAACCAACCCGAAGACGATCCGTTCCCACTCCGCATGAAACTGGACGTCGTCCTCGACGGGGACGCGGCCGAAGCCGTGCATCCCACCCATGTCGTGGATACCGTTCACGATAATCGTGTTGGCAATACTCATGCAAGTAGCTTTGCCCCGCTGACTCTCCGTTCGAGGATCGTTCGACGCAAACGAGTCGGTTCACACCAACCGGCGGTTCCCGCGTCCGCGCGATCGACGTGCAAACGCGCATCAATCGCCCACGTCGATGATTCGAGAACGGTCCCGTGTAGACTCTGATTCGAGCTCCGACCGTGGCGTAGCTGGCTACTCCTCGACGAACACCGTCTTCAGACGAGTCCCGCAGTTCGGACAGCAGAGCGTCTGCCACCGCATCGGATCGAGACCGCCCATCGTCTCCGTTCGGATCGCGTCCTCACGGTCGATCGCGGTGGTACAGCTCGAACACTCGAGGCTGTCGTCGGAACCGGGCATCGACATCGACTATGCGCCACTCTCACGTAGGTGTTGCTTCCGTTGGACCAACTCGTTCGCGCTCGAGCACCGACACGGCTGCAAGCCCAACACTGGTCGCCGCTGCGGACGTCGGCGGACTCGTGTCCAACGATCAGTCACCCGAAGCCGGCGAACCGGCCATCGACGACGACGTACTCGCACGGGTCGCGGACCGTTCGGACGCCGACGAGACCGCGATCGCCGACGGGCTCGTCGTTCTCCACTCGACGCTGATCGGCCGCCACGCCGAGCTCGAGCGAGAGCACGACTATGCTACCGTCGACGGAACGCGAGCGTACCGCGTTCCGGCGGCCGTCTGGGACGAACTGCTCGCGGAGTTCGAGTTCGACGACGAGGTCGCGACGGCACTCGAGTCCGCTCACACCGAACAGGCACAGCTCGTCTTCGCCGACGCCGTCGACGTCGACGAGCGCTTTGCGGACGACGACTGCGGCGTCGTCGTCGGTATCGACACCGCCGAGGAGTTCTGACCCGAAGCGTCGATCCGTATCCGACAAAATCTGACGGAACCCGGCGTAGCCCGCGCTCGCTGCCTCCGAGCTCCGGACCGCGACGATGCGGGCGAGCATCCCGGAGCTCTGGTACCGTCCGCCCTGAACAGAAACATATACGCTTATTTCCGGATGAACGAGATCAATTCGCATGCCACGCGACTACGACCGATCGGAGATTCCGTCGGTGTACAATCTCGAGAGTATCGAACCCTACCGCGACGAGCCCGGCTTCCAGCAGGTGGTCTTTCGCGGCATCGACCAGCTGATCGGCTTCTCGCAGATCGGCCCGGAAAAGCCCGACGGCAAGCCACACACCCATCCCTACGAGCAGATGAACATGCTCGTCGAGGGCCGGCTCGACTTCCTCGTCGACGGCGAGCGGGTCGAACTCGAGCCCTACGACACGCTGGCGATCCCGCCCGAGATTCCCCACACGTCGCGGGCGCTCGAGGGAGAGACGGCGACGCTGCTCGCTTTCTGGCCGCTGCGGGAGGACCGACTCGACGGCACGGAGTATCAGCGGGAGTTTCCCGAACTCTGAGCGCCGTTCGATTTCGGCTCGTAACCGATGCCCCCGACCGGCAGGCGCGCCCTCAATAATTAACCGCTCGGTTCCGATACTGAAATCCGTGACCCAGAACGAAAGCGATACGTTCGAGATCGGCTCGAGGACTGTCCATCGACTCGGATTCGGCGCGATGCGCCTCTGCGGCGAGGAGATCATCGGCCCGCCCGAGGACGAAGACGGCGCCCGCGAACTGGTTCGGACCGCCGTCGAGCAGGGGATCGACTTCATCGACACCGCAGACTCCTACGGCCCGGGCGTCAGCGAACGGCTCATCGGTGAAGCGCTCGACGATTCCGACGACGTCCTCGTCGCCTCGAAGGCGGGCCTGCTGCGCAACCGCGAGGGCGAGTGGCTCCGCCACGGCGAGCCCGACTACATCCGCAACCAGGTCCTCTGTTCGCTCGATCGGCTCCGGGCCGACACGATCGATCTCTATCAGTTCCATAGTCCCGATCCCGACACACCGTTCGAGGATTCCGTCCAGGCGTTTGCCGAGTTGAAAGACGAGGGGCTCGTCGAACAGGTTGGGGTGAGCAACGTCTCCGTCGACCAACTCGAGACGGCCCGCGAGCACGTCGACGTCGCGACGGTCCAGAACCGGTTCAACGTCGGCGATCGTTCGGAGGCCGACGTGCTCGAGGCCTGCGAGGAGTACGGGATCGGCTTCATCCCGTGGGCACCGATCAACGGCGACGACCTCGCAACCCACGGCGAGACGCTCGACGAGATCGCCGAGAACCACGACGCGACCCGTCGTCAGGTCGCGCTGGCGTGGCTGCTCGAGCGATCCGAGGTGATCCTCCCGATTCCGGGCACCTCCGATCCCGACCACCTCGAGTCCAACCTCCGGGCATCGCAGCTCTCGCTGTCCGGCGACGAGGTCGCCCGAGTTACGGACCTCGAGTAACCGCCCCTCGGTATCTTTTTGCTCTCCGATGATAGACGACACGCGCATGGGCTATGATACCGCGTCGAAGACGGACGTCGAGTCGGTCGTTCCCGAGGAGTACGGCGGTATGTGGTTCTTCAAGGACGCCCTCGAAACCGACGAACTTGGCTTGACGGTGCTCGAACTCGAGCCGGGTGGGAAGGGCAAAGAACACGACGAGACACACACCGGACAGGAAGAGGTGTACTACGTCGTCGAGGGCAGCATCAACGTCGAGGTAGACGGCGAAACGATGTCCCTCGAGGGTGGTGACGCGATCCGCCTCGGCTCCGAGGAAACGCGCCAGATCCACAACAGCGGGGACGAGCGAGCGACGCTCGTGCTGGCCGGCGCGCCACTGTAACGTCGTGAGACGGCCGCCTGGCAGATCCCTGAACGAGTTCCGTTTTGCTGGTGATTGCGGTGGCGCGTGCTGAACTGCAGTGAGCCGACGACGAACTGCGGTTCGAACCCGCGCGAGGGAGGAGTGAGTAAGCGGTCGAAGACCGCGAACGAACGAGTCGGCTGGGGAGGGCGTGGCGATCCCGTGTGTTCGGCTCGAGGGAGAGAGCGAACGATATTCTTCCGGAATCCCGAGACCAATAGCGGTTTTCCGCTGTTCTCGAAGGAGACACCAGCTTCGATCGAAGCTCCGAGGACTTGCCTAGTCCTTGCCCGCTTTGTCATCACAAGATTCGGGTGCGAGAATCGAAATCCGCCGAGACGTGCTCGCTCGCTGCGCGCGACTCGTCTAGTTCGATTCTCTCCTGGGAATTTTCGCTCCTCACGTCCGTTCGTCGCGAAAAAGTCCGGGTGCGAGAATCGAACCCGCGTCTCAGCCTCCACAAGGCTGAAGGATAACCACTACCCCAACCCGGACACGCTTACACCTATTCCTACACGCGGTTGGCCTGAAATACGTTACGACTCGAGGACGGGAACGTGCGACTCCGTGTCGTGCGTTTTCGACCACCACGCTTCGGATTGCGGTTCGGCTTCGTCCTGTTCGGTTTCGTCTTCTTAGTTCTCCCCGCGCACGCTCGCGGGCCACTTCGTTCCCTGTCTGCTCGCGGGCGCCAAGCGCCCGCTCGCACGGTCCGCGGGACCGTTGGTCCCGCGCCACTCGCCGTTCGCGGTTCCCACTCACTCCGTTCACTCACGGGTCACGTTCGTTCCCCGTTCGTGTTCCGCGGTTCTCACTCACTCCGTTCACTCACGGGTCACGTTCGTTCCCCGTTCGTGTTCTGCGGTTCCCACTCACTCCGTTTGTTCCGAACCGCGCTCGCTCCGAACCGCGCTCGCTCCGAACCGCGCTCGCTCCGAACCGCGCTCGCTCCGAACCGCGCTCGCTCCGAACCGCGCAACCGAGACGCTTTTCGGCCGACCGCCCCTACCTCGAGCAACGCCGTGGCTATCACCGACAAGATCTACGTCAAGAACCACCGCCAACTCGCCTCTCAGCTCGAGACGAACATCCCGAAGGGGGCGTTCAAGGGCGCGACGCTGGACATCCTCTTTCAGGGTGAGGGCCTCGAGAAACTCGACGAGGCCACCCAAGAGCGAGTCCTCGACTTCTCGAGTGACTTCCTCGACTGCGGTTGCGACAACAACCCCTACTGTGGCTGTCCCGAGCGGAAGTTCGTCCGCTACCTGCTCGAGCTTCGTGCCCAGGGGCTCGGTCCCGACGCCATCGTTGACGTGATGACCGACGACTACATGGTCTATGCGTACTCCGGCGACGTCCTCTCGTTTCTGGACAGCGGCATCCGAACCCTCGAGGCCGCGGAAGGACTCGCGGAGGTCGAGGGAACGCAGGAGACCCAGGAGAAGATCCGGCGATCGAAGCGGGATCTCGCGAGGTAGTCAGACGGTCTGCTGTACCACTGTACCGATGTAACCGCAGGGCAGTCGCGGTTGCACCGGCATGAGTTACAGTAGGCCGTATCAGCGCAGCTGCGAGGGTTCGTCGGCGTCGTCCAGATCGTCCAGCAGGAGCACCTCGTCCTCGCCTTCGAGGCGGTCCTGCAGCTCGGTGACGTAGGACTTGTACTCATCTAGCTGTTCGCGGAGGTGATCGGCCTCGAGCTCGAGGCGTTCGTGTTCGCGGATGAAGCTTTTGGGCACCTCGACGGTCGGGGGAAAGGCGAGCTCCTCGTCTCCCTCGGCGCGGTCCTCGAGGTCGGCCTCGGGAACGACGGCGACCTGGCCGTCGTGGTCGACGAGCTGGTCGACGTAGTCCCGGAAGACGGCGGACAACGAGATGTCGCGCTCCTCGGCGATCTCCTGGAGCGACTCGAAGGCGTCCTCGCTCACGCGAAACGAGATCGTTTTGTTCTTGTTGCCCATCGCTCCATACTTGTCGGCCGCGATACTTAACGATTCGTCAGACGAGCGATCGGTTTGCCAGTACTGGGCACACCGCTGACGCAGGGGCGAACGACCGCGAGGGCTATCAGCACCGCCCTCGAACCCTCGAGCGATGCTCACCGACACGCCCGGGCTCCACCACGTGACCGGAATCGTCGGCGACGGACAGGCGTCGATCGACTTCTACGCCGGGGTGCTCGGACTCGAGCTCTCGGCGGTGACGGTGAACTTCGAGGACATCCTCCAGCACCACCTCTACTTCGGCGACGAGCGGGGCTCGCCCGGAACGGTGTTCACCTGCTTCCCCGACTCCCACGCCGATTCGGGACGGATCGGGACGCCCCAGGTTGCCTCGGTCGCGTTCGCCGTTTCCGAGGGCAGCCTCGAGTACTGGCAGGGGCGACTCGAGAGCTACGACGTCGCGGTCGAGGGGCCGTCGAAACGATTCGGTGAGCGGGCGCTCGAGTTTCGGGATCCGTCGGGAACGCGGCTCGAGCTGGTCGCGGGCTCCGACGGCGACGGCCGAAAAGCGATAGCGTCGACCGGCGAGCGCTCGCGACTCGAGGCGACGATCCCCGACGTTGCTGCGATCCGGGAACTCCACGGCGTCTCGCTGCTGTCGGTCAACCCGTACGCGACGGCGGGCACGCTCGAGACGCTCGGCTTCGACGCCGTCGGCGAGGAGGGCGACCGCGTGCGCTACCGTGCGTCGGGGTCGCGAGCGACCGTCGTCGACGTGCTCGCTCGAGACGCTCCGTTCGGCCGCGAGGGTCCGGGGACGATCCACCACGTCGCGGTCCGGGTTCCCGACGAGGAACAGCTCCACGAGTGGCGCGAGCTCTTCGCCGACCGGAACCACGACGTCTCCCGGGTGAAGGACAGACACCTCTTTCACTCGCTGTACGTCCGCGAACCGGGCGGACTCCTGTTCGAGCTGGCGACGGAGACCGACGGCGTCGCCGTCGAGGACTCCCCCTCGGAGCCGTCGCTGTACCTGCCCGACTGGTTCGAGCCGGACCGCGACCTGATCGAGAGCCAGCTGCCGGCGCTGACGGGGCCCGAACCGGAACCGATCGGGACCGACTCGAGCGACCGATGACGGAACCGAACCCCCACGGACCGGGTCCGCACGCGGATCAACCGCTGGTTACCGCGGGAGCACCGGCCGCGGCGGCCGACGTCGCCGTCGTCGCCTGCCACGGCCGCGGCGCGACGGCACAGGGGATGGTGAACCTGCTCGAGCCGGTCTACCGCCACGGCGTCGCCTTCCTCGCGCCGCAGGCTCGCCACAACAGCTGGTATCCGCGGCCCGCGACCGCGCCGCGAGCGGCCAACGAGCCGGCGCTCTCCTCGAGCGTCGAGTCGGTCGGTGCCGCCCTCGAGTCGGCCCGCGAGATCGGAATCCCCGACGAGCGGTCGGTGCTCGTCGGATTCTCCCAGGGAGCCTCGGTCGTCGCGGAGTTCGTCCGCCGTCGGCCGGGGCGGTACGGCGGCGTGTTCCTCCTCTCGGGCGGGATGCCGGGTGGCCCGGAGGACGAGCTGGCGGTGGCGGGGCAACTCGAGGGAATGTCCGCGTTCGTCGGCTACGGCGCGGACGACTCCCGGATCGACCTCGACCGCGTCGTCGAAACGGGGCGTGCGCTCGAGGACGCTGGCGCCGAGGTCACCGAGCGACGCTACTCCGGGGTGGGACACGAGGTCACCGACGACGAGTTCGAGGCGGTCGGCGCGCTGCTCGAGTCGCTGTCGTCGTAAAAACCGGAGACGGCTACGAACCGATCAGGCCGTCGCTTCGGCGTCCTCGACGTTCTCGAGGCTCTCTAGGGCTTGGATCACGTCGCGGCGGTAGTTCTCGACTGGCGAGTCGTAGCGCTCGCGGGCCATCTGGGCGTACTCGTTGGTCGGCGCCGTCGAGCCGCTCTCGGGGGCTTCCTGCTCGTCCTGCCAGGCCTCGAACTCCTCGATGCGATCGAGGGTGCGCTCGGCGGTCTCGACGACCCAGCGGTCGCGGGTCGCCTCGTCGACGATCGAGATCGTCTCCGGGCGAACCGAGACGTTGACCGTGCCGTCCTCGGTCTCGTACGTTCGTGGTTTGCCGACGACCGAGACGTACGCCGGCGGCTCCGTGTCCCGGAGGACGGAGGCGGCCTCGGGCTGGTACTGGCCGGCGTAGACGAAGAACGTTCCCGTCGGATCGACGACGCGACCGCGCCAGTACTCGCTGTCCTCGCCGACGTCCTCGGTTTCGGTCAGCGTCCCGACGGCGAACACGCGGTTGGCCCGGTCGCCCGTCGGCAACAGGGCGTAGTTGGGGGCGCGCTCGTCGTCGCTTTCTTTGAACGTGTACGTCGAGTCGTTGAATTCGGAGGCGAAGACGCGACGCGCGACTTCGCGGGTGAGTTCTGCCTGAGACATTTACATCGACCTCGCTTTGATCAGCAGCTGTTCGGCATCGGCTGGCCCGTCGAGCTCCTCGACGTCGTCGGCCAGGACGTAGCGCCCGAACGTCGGCCCCTCAATGCGGTAGTAGGTACCGACGACCAGGTCGCGGATCTCGTCGGCGACGACGGTCGTGTCGAGCGCATCCATCGCCATGTCCTTGGCTTCCTCTAAGCTGATCCCGGTCAGGTTCTCGGTGGCGTCCTTGTCGAAGATGACCTCGTGGGCGTCGATTCCGTCGTCGACGACGGCCTTGATTCGCAGGTCGAACTCCCCTTCGACCTCGCCGTGTTCGTTACAGCGGCCGTTCTGGAGGACGCGGGTGCAGTCCTCCTTCGGACAGCGCTTGATCAGCCCGCTGCCGCTTTGCATGTCAACGAGCGCGCCTTCGATCACGCTCGTGTCGTCGCCGACCTCGAGCTCCTCGTCGAGCTCCTCGATGACGGTCGTCGAGTTGAGCTTGACGGAGTAGCGGCCCTCGTACTCGTCGGTGACGACGTTGCGAAGTTCGTAGACGCCGCCCTCGTCGAGGGTGGGAAGCTCGGATTTGGCCCACTTGGTGAACTTGATCGTCCCCGTCGGGTCGCCGAGCAGGCCGACCTGTGCGACCGAATCGCTGCGGGGCTCCCACAGCTCGATGACCTTGGCTGTGATGTCGATCCACTGCTCGGGCTCGTCGACGTCCTCGATCTTGGCCGCCTCGCTCGAGCCGCCCGCGAGATCATCGCGGTCGAGGCCGGCCTCCTCGAGGTAGTGGTTGGTGACGCTCCGGCGCGCCTCGTCGATCGGGACCTTGTACTCGTCGACGAGGGTCGTCAATCGATCCTCGACGTCGTCGACCGAGACGTCGATGTGGTCCGAAAACTGGTCGTGTATGTCGTCCGCGTGCTGTCGTACGTCGCTCATTGTGTCACGCCTCCTCTTTGTTTCACTGGGAGGCATACCGACGTTCGCTCCCGATCGTATTTAAACTGCCGGCACCGGAGCGAAAGTGTTCTCGTCGGGCGGTTACGGCGATCGGACCTCGAGCTCGAGGGCGTTCGGCAGGACGGCGTTTGCGGCGTACCCGCCCTCGTTCCAGGGGAACTCGTCGTCGTCGAGCGCGTCGCGCCACGCGTCGGGGTTCGAGATCCGCATCGGCTGGCGTCGCCCTCGGTCGTCGGTCGCGCGGGAAGCCAGCACGTACTCGCCGGGCGTCGCCGCCCAGTCGTACCGGAACAGCCGCCACGCGCCAGCGTAGTCGGGGCCGAACAGCTCCGCCTCCGCCCAGCTGTCGCCGCCGTCGGTCGACACCTCGACGCTCGCGACGTCGTCGTCGCCGGCCCACGCGACGCCCGTAATCTCGACCGTTCCGTCCTCGGGGACGGTGACGGCCGACTCGCCGTCGGGTTCGCCGATGACCGACATTACGGTCTGATCGAAGGTGTAAGGGTGGGCGGGCTCGCCGTCCTCGAGCTGGTCCCAGGTGTCGCCCGTCTCGACGGTCTCGTTGACCGCTGGCTCGACCCCTTCGGGGTGGATCCGGTAGGCCTCCTGTTGCCAGTAGGCGTGGTCGCCGGGGCGATCCAGCGAGTCCGCGGTAACCATCTCGTCCATCACGCGGAGCTCGTCGAGCCACTTGACGCTGTTGACGCCGTACCAGCCGGGAACGATCAGCCGGATCGGAAAGCCGTGCTCGCGGGGCAGCACCTGCCCGTTCATCTCGTAGGCGAGGATGCAGTCGTCGACCGCCTTCGAGAGCGGGATCGAACGCGCGAAGACGTCCTCTCCGTCCGATGGGTCGCCGCCGACCGCCGTGAGCCACGCGTCGTCGGGAACGTCCTCGAGGTCCCCGCGAAGCACGGCGCTCAGCGGCGTTCCCGACCAGACCGCGGTCCCAGCGGCCTCGTACCCCCACTGGACGCTGCCGGTCTCCGGGCGGTGCTGGCCGCGACCGTTACCCGCACACTCCATCGTGTGTGCGACCGCGACCGTCGGGAACTCCTCTCTGATCTCGGCGACCGAGTACGTGTTCTCGAGATAGCCCGTCAGCGAGACCGTCCACTCGCCGTCCCCGTCGGCCTCCGGCATGTCGTTGCGGTGGCAGACGAAGTGCTCCTCGATCGGCGTCAGCCAGTTCGCGTACGTCTTCCTGTTCGCCGCGCCGACGACGGTGTACTTGTCGGCGTCGTCTCTGGCTTCCTCGGCGCCGCCCTTCCGCTCGAGGATCGCGTCGATCTCGTCGTGACGGCTCGCTCGAGACTGTTCCGTGCCCATAGCTTCCGTGCGACACGAATCGAAAAAACGGTTCCCCCTGATTCGAGACCGGAGTCGGTTCGACGGTGGATACCGGCGACGGGACTATGTGTCCGCCCACCTAACCGAACGACGATGTCGGATCGCCGTCGACTCGAGCGGTTCCTCCGGACGAAGCTCCGGGAGGCCGGCGAGCAGTACGAGGAGCTCCGGGACTCGACGGACGGTCAGCTGGGAGAGGCCCGCGAGGCCTACCAGTCGGCCAGAAACGCCCGCGGGCTGCCGACCGACGAGCGGGACCGCGCGAAAATCGTCTGTCGACGTTACGCCGAGCGACGGGCTGCGCTACTCGACGAGGAGTACCGCCCGGCCTGCTACGAGGCCGGCCATCCCGACTGCGAGGGCTGCGTTGAGGACGTTCGCGAGGGTCGAATCGAGACCTGGTAGGGGAGAACCGTTCAGTTTTCGCTCGAGACGTCCCCCTCGGTCGTCTTCCCGTCTCCGTTCTCGGGGAGAAACGCCCAGACGAGGATCACGACGACGAGGACGGCGCCGACGACCGCGGTCTCGAGAACGGTCAGCTCGACGTTCACCCAGGACAGCACCGTCCGTAGCTCGACGAGCAGTGGGGCGAGCAGCGCCAGGACGACTAACAGCCCGGCCTTCGAGATTCGCACTACCGGTTCACCCCCAGCCAGGCGATCGACTCGAGCGTCCCGGTGACGTGGGACTCGAGGACGAACGCGAGGAGGTGGACGGTCTCGAGGCTAACCGGGAGCGGGTTGATATCGGGACCGAACAGCCCGCCGCGGTCGACGATCGACAGCAGCGGGAACGTGTACGCGAAGATCACGAGCACGACTGCGATGGCGGTCCACAGCTTGAGGTTGTCGAGCACGAGCGGGGCGTCCTCGGGACCCGAGAGCGTGCCGGCGTACTCGTTGGCCGGAAGCTCGTCGCTGCGCCCGTTGAGGGCAGTTCCGAAGACGTTCGCGAAGAACAGGACGAGCGAGAGCGTCAGCAGGATCCCGCCCAGCGCGATCTGGGCCTGGAGCTCGCCCATGCTTCCGACGGCGGCCTCGAACTCGAACCCGTCGTACTGGGGTTCGGCCGTTCGGCGAGGGACGCCCAGCAGACCACCGCGGTGCATCGCGTTCGACATGAACGTCATGCCGACGAACCAGAGCACGACCTGTCCCAGTGCAACGGAACGACTCCACAGCGCCCGCCCGGTTATCTGCGGGAGGAACCAGTAGGTGACCGCCATGAACGTCAGCGCGACGGCCGTACCCACGGTGAGGTGGAAGTGGCCGACGACCCAGAACGTGTTGTGCACGAGGTAGTTGATGTTCATCCCCGCGTTGATCATCCCCGAGAAGCCGGCGGCGGCGAACATCAGTCCAGCCAGCGCCATCCCGGTAAAGACGGGGTCGCGCCACGGCAGCGCCGTCAGCCAGCCGAAGTAGCCCTCGCCGCCGCGCTGGCGAGCGCCGTGTTCCATGCTGGCGACGACGGTAAAGGCGGTCAGCAGACTTGGTAACAACAGGAACATCGTGTTCGTCATCGCAATGAACTTGAAGCCCTCCGCGATGCCGGGATCGAGATACTGGTGGTGGATTCCCGTCGGCACCGAGAGAATCAGAAACAGGACGAAGACGACCCGTGCGAGGGGGTCGCTGAACAGTTTCCCGCCCGAGACCTTCGGTAGCAAAACGTACCACATCATGTACGCCGGCATCAGCCAGAAGTAGACGACCGGGTGGCCGAAGAACCAGAACAGCGTTCTGGTCAGCAGCGGGTTGACGGAGTCGACCAGTCCGAGCGACCACGGCAGCAAGAACAGCAGGATCGCCGCAGCGACCCCCAGGGTCGCGATGTACCACATCAACATCGTCGTCAGCACCATGAACGTCGGCAGCGGGATTCGCGAATCGGGATTTTCCTGTTTCCAGGCCCACCACGAGCGGAACCAGTCGGCGCCCGCGAGCCAGGTGCCGACGACGAACAGGACGAGCCCAAGATAGAACATCGGGTGTGCCTGCAGCGGCGCGTAGAACGTAAAGAGGACGGACGCGCTGATATCGGTCGCGTCGGTGAAGCCGGCCAGAATCGCGACGCCGCTCAGCGTGATCCCAGTCGCCATCAGTCCGTACCAGCCCCAGCTAAATCGGAGGTCCTCGACACCCCGGTCGAGACTGGTCGTTATCGCCCACGTGAACACGCCGACGAGGAAGAAGATCGTAAACGAAATTACGAGGAAGACGCCGTGGGCGGTCAGGACGGTGTAGTAGTCCGCTGAATCGATAAACCGGTAGTAGCCGGTCCGGTGAAGTGTCTGGATGATCCCGAACACGCCGCCCAGCGCGAGCGCGAGGAACGAACTGTAGAAGGCCGTCCGGACCAGCTTCGCCTCTGCCGGGAAGTCGTCGATGTACGCGTTACTCATCGTCATCCTCCTCGAGCTCGTCGGCCACGGTCAGCGTCCCGCTGTCCTCGTAGTCGTCGACGGTAACGGTCCAGTCGTGGTCACCCTCGCCGAGGTCCGCGGAGTCGATCGTAAACGTCGTCGTCTCGGCCTCGCCGCCGTCGATCGTAACGTCCTCCTCGAGCGTCTCGTCGCCGATCTCGAGCGCGACGGTCGTCTCGAGGGCCTCGAGCATGCGGTTCTCGACCTCGACCTCGATCGTCGCCTCGTCGCCGGTTTCGACCTCGTCGTCGGCCTCGACGGAGAGTTCGGTCATGTCGAACTCCTCGTCGGGGACGACGTGGAGTTCTCCCTCCATCGTGTGGTGGCCGGAGCCGCAGTACTCGTTACAGACAACGCCGTACTCGCCGGGCTCGTCGAACTCGACGGTCATCGCCGCCACCTCGCCGGGAATGACCATCGTGTTGACGTTCGTTCCGACGATGCTGAAGCTGTGGATCACGTCCGGGCTCGTCACGTAAAAGGTCACTTCGCTACCGGCCGGCACCTCGATCGGATCGGGCTGGAAGATGAACGTCTGGGCGACGACGTAGGCCTCGTACTCGTTCTCGCCGACCTGCTCGACACGCGGATCCGCGAAGCGCTCGTCCTCGTCCAGCTCGCTCGGCTCGATGGTCTCCTCGCTGTCGTCGACCATCGCGATGCCGAGGCCGACGGAGCCGTAGGTAATCGTCACGATGAAGCCGACGATCAGGACCATCGCTCCGATCAGCCACACCTTTTCGTAGGTGTGGACGTTCATGCGAGCCCCACCACCGTCAGAAACGTCCCGACGACGGTCGGCTCGTTTCCGAGGAACTCGACGAAGTACATGAACACCCACAGCAACGCGATGATGAGAAAGTACACCGTTATCAGCGCCAGCGTTCCGACGGGATCGTACTCGTCGTGGCCGATCTCCCGCCGTTGTTCTGACTCATCCGTCATCGCACACATGCGCTCGGATAAGGAGGCCGTTATATAATCGACCGCGCCGATTCTCATCCCGTAGGAACGGGGGTTATTATTAACCTGAGCTGTCCCCGAGTGCGGGTATGGATCTCGAGGCGCTCTCTCCGCGGGCCGCGCTCGTCGTCGGCTTGCTCGCGCTCCTGCCGGTCACCTGGTATGGTCTCGGCAGTTCGCTCTCGGCCGGCGTCGTCTCCGCGATCAACGTCGTGATCATCATCGCCTGTCTCTACGTGGCGTTCACGCCGGTTCCGGGCGGTCACGGCCACGACTCGAGCGAGACGTCGTAGCTCGCTCCCGGTTTCCGTCGAGTCCGTGTTCCTGTGACTCGAGCCGTGTCACTCCCCGTACCCCACGCGATATCGTTTCCCGCCCCCATGACTTCCTCACACGCCCGCTCCGACGCGGTCGGAGCCGATTCAGTTCGCGATCCCGCCGGTAGTTCTCTCGAGAGTGGTGCGTGTACGCTCTGTGAGCTACCGACGCCGGCCGATCCCGTTACCGACGCCGACGTCGATGGCGCCTTCTGCTGTCGAGGCTGTCTCGACGTCCACCGAGCGCTCGGGGCGGTCGACGACACGGACCCCGAGTCCGTTCGCGACCGCCTCGAGCGCGAGTCGCCGTCGCTCGACGACCTCGAGGGTGAAGACGCCTTTCTCGCGGTCGAGGGGATGCACTGTGGGACCTGTGAGGCTTTTCTCGAATCCCGGGCGACCGACGCCGAGGGTATCCGTGGGGCGGAAGCGAGCTACGCCACGGACACGCTTCGACTTGTCTACGATCCTGACGCGGTCGAGCCAGAACACCTGCCCGAGGCCGTCTCGGGCTACGGCTACGAGGCCCGGGAGCGGGGCGAGGGTCGGGACGAGGAGCCTCGCGACGCCGCCCTCGTGAAGTTCCTGATCGGCGGCGGGATGTTCGGTATGATGGTGATGATCTGGTACGCGGTCTTCCTCTACCCCACCTACTTCGGCTACGAGGCACTCGCCGACTTCGGGAGCTACGACGGCTACTACGTCGCCGTCAACATCTGGCTCATGACGACGTTCGTCCTCTTCTACACCGGCCTGCCGATCCTTCGGGGCGCCTACGTCAGCCTCAGGGCAGGGATGCCGAACATGGACCTGCTGGTCTCGCTGGCCGCCCTCGGTGCCTACGCCTACAGCACCCTCGCGATGGGGCTCGGTCGAACCGACCTCTACTTCGACGTCTCGGTCGCGGTCGTCCTCGCGGTCACCGCTGGAAGCTACTACGAGGGACGGATCAAGCGCCGCGCGGCCGGCCTGCTCTCGGATCTCACCGAGTCGCAGGTCGACGAGGCCCGCCGCGCCGACACCGGCGACACCGTGCCGATCTCCGCCGTCGATCCAGGCGATCGCCTGCTCGTTCGTCCGGGCGAGCGCGTTCCGCTCGACGGCACCGTCCGCGAGGGTCGGGCCGCCGTCGACGAGTCGTTGGTCACGGGCGAATCCCTCCCCGTCGAGAAGGAGACCGGCGATCCCCTCCGTGGGGGAACCGTCGTTACCGACACTCCGCTCGTCCTCGAGGTCGGCGACGATGCCGAGAGCACCCACGATCGACTCGTCTCGCTGCTCTGGTCGATCCAGAGCTCGAGGCCGGGAGCCCAGCGACTCGCCGACAAACTCGCGACGATCTTCGTGCCGCTGGTCCTCGCCCTCGCGACCGTTGCCACCGTCCTCTTGCTTGCGACCGGCTCGGCGGTCTCGACGGCATTTCTCGTCGGCCTGACGGTCGTGATCGTCTCCTGTCCCTGCGCGCTCGGGCTCGCGACGCCGCTGGCGATCGCCTCTGGGGTCCAGAACGCGGCCCGACGCGGGATCGTCGTCGCTGCGGAGACCATCTTCGAGGAGGCGCCCGAGATCGACGTCGTCGTCCTCGACAAGACGGGCACCCTCACGGAGGGAACGATGTCGGTCGACGCCGTCCACACCGTCGGCGGGATCGACGCTGACGACCTCCTCCGACGGGCCGCGGCCGTCGAGTCGCTCTCGGAGCATCCGATCGGTGCCGCCGTCGTCGACGCGGTCGAAGCCGACGGCGAATCCGGGCTCGTACCCGCCGCCGTCGACGGCTTCGAACGCCACTCTCGAGGCGTGAGCGCTCGCGTCGACGGCGACCGCGTCGTCGCCGGCCACCCCGACTGCTGTCGGGACCTCGAGGAGTCGATCCCGTCCCAACTCGAGTCCCGGATCGACTCGATTCGCGAGAGTGGCGCCGTCCCGGTCGTCGTCGCCTGGAACGGCCGCGCTCGCGGCGTGATCGCTGTCGGCGACGCGCCCCGTGAGGAGTGGCAGGAGGCGGTCGCGACCCTCGCCGACAGCCGGGAGGTCGTCGTCCTCACCGGCGACGAGGGCGCCGCGGCGGACCAGTTTCGGGACGTCGACGGCGTCGGCGAGGTCTTCGCTGGCGTCCCGCCCGAGGCGAAAGCCGAGACGGTTCGACGGCTCCGCTCGAGAGGGTCGGTCGCGATGGTCGGCGACGGGAGCAACGATGCGCCGGCGCTCGCCGCCGCCGACGTCGGTATCGCACTGGGTAGCGGTACCGAACTGGCGACGGACGCCGCCGACGCCGTCGTCGTCGACGATGACCTCGAGCGGGTCGCGGAGACGTTCGACGTCGCGGCCGCCACCAACCAGCGCATTCGCCAGAACCTCGGCTGGGCGTTCGTCTACAACGCTGTCGCGATCCCCCTGGCGATCACCGGGCTGCTCAACCCGTTGTTTGCCGCTGTCGCGATGGCGACGAGCAGTCTGCTCGTCGTCCTGAACTCGGCTCGCTCGCTCTGATTACTCGTCGCTTCCGTCGGCGTCCTCGCGGGTTACGACCCGCTCGACGACCGACCGCTCGCCGTCGTCGTCGTAGACGTACGTCGTCGCTTCTTCCTCGTCGCCCGTCCGACGGTGGCTGCCGTCACAGAACGGAAACGACGCCGAGAGTCCGCACTGGCAGACCGCGACGTCGCCCTTTTCGTCGTCGATATCCGACGGCTCGAGCTTTCGCGGCCCGTTCGCCTCGAGTTCGACCAGTCGTGTCATCGGTAGCGATGCGAACTCGAGCGAGGAAAGCGTTCCCCTCGGATCGATCGGGAGTTACGACTGTCGCCGATCGGAGAGAGTCACGGCTCCCTGCAGTCTCCTGCGGTGGCTATTCCCACACAGCATCCGATGGTTTCGACGCATGTGTGCAACGTTCACCCAGGAGGACGAAGGTAAGGACGTCGTCAACGCCAACGGCGACCAGATCGGAATCGTCAGCGAGGTCGATGCGGGAACCGCCTACGTGAACCCGGACCCGGGTATGACGGACACGCTCAAATCCCAGCTCGGCTGGGGTGACGCGGACGACGAGAAGTCGTATCCGATCGACAACAACAACGTAAAGGCGGTTACCGATCGGGAGATCCGCTTGAAACGAACCTAGTTCCGGTCGGACACCGAATCCGATCGGCCGACGAACCGCTTTCGCCGCCACTCGCTCTTCCTGAGTTCGGAACCTGCTGCTTGCGCGTGCCACCGCCGTTCATTTCCACCGGACGGCCCACTGTTCGAGCATGCCACTGCGGGTACCGACGGAAGACGTTTTCGCGGAGCTGGGGGAGGATCTGTTTCTCGATCTCACCGACGAGGAGTTAGAGTTCTTCGTCGAGATGGCCGAGGAGAAGATGGGTTCGTACGAGACGGTCATGTCGTACGATCCGAAGCCGCGGCTGGGCGGCGACGAGAACCGAACACGAAACGCGGGCCGGCGCGTAACCAGCGAGGAGGACCCACACAACGCCTGGGTGACCCAGTGTTTCGTCGGCGGCGACGACGACGGCGACCTCGACGGCTGGGAGATCGGCATCAAGGACAACGTCTCCGTCGCGGGCGTCGAGATGACCTGTGGCTCCTACGTCGTCGAGGGTTACGTCCCGAACCGGGACGCGACGGTCACCACGCGCCTGCTGGAGGCGGGCGCCGACATCGTCGGGAAGACGAACATGGACGACATGGCGATGACCTCGACCGGTCACAGCGCGTTCGGTCCCGTCTTCCATCCCGACGACGACGACTACCTCGCGGGGGGCTCGAGCGGCGGGAGCGCGGTCGCCGTCGCGAGAAACCAGGTCGACGTCGCGATCGGCTCCGATCAGGGCGGCAGCGTCCGCGTCCCAGCGGCCTTCTGCGGGATCGTCGGTCACAAGCCCACCTACGGCCTGGTTCCCTACACCGGCTGCATCGGGATCGAGCACGCGATCGACCATCCGGGGCCGATGGGGCCCGACGTCGAGAGCGTCGCACGAACCCTCACGGTGATCGCGGGGAGCAACGAACGGGATCTCCGGAACCACAGCCCCGTCCCCGTCGAACAGTACGAAGAGCAACTGAACGGCGACGTCTCCGACCTCTCGATCGGCGTGCTCGAGGAAGGGTTCGACCGCGAGGGCGCCAACGAGAAGGTTCTCGACACCACGCGGGACGCGATCGATCGACTCGAGGCCGAGGGCGCCTCCGTCGAGGAGGTCTCGATACCGATGCACCTCGACGCGAAGGACATCCACGACGTCTGTACCTCCGAGGGACTGCTCGACGCCATCTCCGGGGAGGGGCTCGGTCACGGCTGGAAGGCGTGGTACAACCGCTCGTGGATCGAATCGTTCGGCAAGTACCGACGGGCTCAGAGCGACGACTTCCCGCCACGGCTCAAGCTCCTGTTGCTGATGGGGTCGTACACCAACACCGAGTACCACTCCCGGTACTACGCCCGCGCGATGAACCTCGTCGTCGATCTCACCGAACGGTACGACGCGGCCCTCGAGGAGTACGACCTGCTGGCGATGCCGACGGCGGTGACGAAACCGCCCGAACACCAGCCCGAACGGGACCAACACGAGCGCCTGCGGGAGAGCGACATCGTCCACAACGCGACGCCGTTCAACCGAACCGGTCACCCCGGTGTCAGCGTCCCCGCCGGCGAGGTCGACGGGCTTCCGGTCGGACTGATGCTCGTCTCCTCGAGGTTCGACGACGCCACGGCGCTGAACGCGGCCTACGCTCTCGAGCAGGCCTGACCGGCGTCTCGCAAGTTGCAACAGTTATCCGACTGTACGTTCAAGCCTTCGTCACGATGAGACCGACGATAGAGGAACTCGACCTGCAGCACGAACTGGTTCAGCTACTCGCCCACGAGGCGGTCCGCGCGGCAATGGAGACGCCGCTACAGGAGCCGATCCTCGAGGCCGTCGAGGGTTCGGTCGACGAGTCAGCCCCGACGGCCGACGATGCGCTCGAGGGCAGCGAGGACGAGTTCGAGATCGACGAGGGCGGCGAGGGCGGCGAGGACGAGCGTCCGGCTGATGAGGACGACGAGACCGAAGCCGAAACCGAGGCCGACGGGAAGAGCGCGTTCGCGAAGGCCACACAGGGACTACTCACGTTCCTCGTGATGTTCGCCGTTCTCTACGTCCTCTTCAGACGACTTGGCGGCGGCGACTGAACTCGCCTCGTCTCGAGACCGTCCCAAGATTCTCGCCTTTTGCACCAACGGATCTCGGGTAGAGTTTGCTGAACCGGTCCCGTGCCCGACTTCTTCCAGCGCTAGGACCGGCCGCTTCTCTGCTGTTCCGTCACATTACTGTAAGAAGAGCCGTCTCGGTCTCTCCGAGAGCGACGGTTCGCTACACCACGAACGTCAGGACGAAGGCGCCGACGACCACGAGTCCGATCCACAGTCCGAAAACGATCGCCGCGTGCTTTCCAGTGAGTGCCTCGCCGTCGAGGAATTCGTTCGTTTCCATCAGTCGAGAGTGAGGGGACCGTCGGTAGTGAACTGCAACCCGATTCTCGATTCTCTGGAATCGTCGATAGCGATACGAACGGTGACCGACGCGTCGTTCGTGGCGATGGTCGACGCGTTCTCGAGCGGTCCGATCGATCGCCGCGTGGCTACCGGACGACCGTCACCGGAACCTGTGCGCGTCGCACGACCTGTTCCGCGACGCTTCCCAGCAGGACGCGCGAGACGCCCGACCGACCGTGGCTACCGAGGACGATGCCGTCGACGTCGTGCTCCTCGGCAAACTCGACGATCCCTCGAGGCGGCGAGCCGACGACGGTTTCGGTCTCGACCGACCGACCGTGCTCATCGGCGACTTCGTGGGCCATCTCGAACAGCCCCTCGGCTTTCTCTTCCTCGAGCTCGACGGCTCGCGGAAAGTTGTAGGGTGCGTCGTTTCGGTACGCGGAGACGGACGGGTTGACGACGTGCAACGCCGTGACGTCGGCCTCCGGAAACGTTTCGAACGCGTGCTCGAGTGCTGCCCGTGCCGGTTCGGAGTCGTCGAGCGGAACGAGAATCCTCATGCAACATCGTTCGACTGCACAGCCCATATAGGGAGCCGTCGGTTCTCGAACGCTGGGAGGAGACAAAGACACCTGTGGAGAGATGGATTGACGCACGACGTACGCGACGCTCGCCAGAACTGTCCGATCACTGCCGGAAGCCGGGTGAACGATAGCGAGGACGAGTCCGATTCGTCCCAAACGATCCACGCTGAAGGACAGTCCCAACGGTTTTCGTGGATCCTTGCGTACGTATACCATGGTACCCAATACCGGTTGGGGCCGGACAGCAGACTCGCCGATCGGTGACATCGCGTATCTCGCCCGGTCGGAACACCGTATTCCGGCTCTCGCTGCGCTGACGGAACGCCCTCGGAGGCGGTCCGAACTCTGCGAGGAGACCGGCGTTTCCTCCTCTACGATACGGCGGACGGTGAACGAGTTCGAAGATCGGGGCTGGATCCGTAAGGACGGCCACCAGTACGTGGCAACCCCGCCGGGAGAAGAGATCGTATCCGTGATGCAAGACGCGATCGATCGAGTCGAAACCGAACGGGAGTTGCGCGACGTCTGGCACCGGCTTCCCGACGTTGTGGGCGAACTCCCAACCGAGACGTGGTCGGAGCTGACCGTCACCGTCGCCGACCCCGAACTCCCGTACCGGCCGGTAAACCGCTTTGAGTCGCTTCTCGAGCGGACGACCACGCTGCGTTTCGTTCGGCCCGAGGTCGCGCTGATGGACCCCTGCCTCGACCGTCTCCACGAACGGGTCGACAGCGGTGTGGACGTGACGCTGATCGACCGCCCGAACTGCCATCTGTACTTTCTTACGACGTACCCGGAGCGCAGCGCCGAACTGCTGCGACGGACCAACTTCACGGTACTACAGCACGACGATCTCCCGCCGTACGGCACCGGTCTGCTCGACGATCGCGTCGTCATCAGCTGTTACGAGCAGGACAGCGGGATGACCCAAGCGATGATCGATACCGACGTTCCGGCGGTTCGCGAGTGGGCGCAGTCGATCTACGAGCGCTATCGGTCCGAGGCGCGGCCGATCGAGCCCCGCCAGCTCGTCGACTGAGTTCCCTCAGCACGATACGTATCCTGCGCTAGCCGTCGAGCGTGGACCGAGACCCGGTCGATAGCGGCCTCGATCGGCTTGCAGTTGGTGCATCGATTGCAGGGGGTGAACGAACGGTAGGAACTGCAGAACTGTCACAAAATAGCTACACCATCCTCGGCTTCGTACTGTCTCTGGCCGGAGATGAACACCATGACCGACGACCAGCAAATCGCGCACAGCAGAGTCCTCGAGACACCCATCGACACGCCCGTCGAGGCGACGGGCGACGACCGACGGTGAGCAACGATGAGCAAGTCACTCGATACGAAGAAACTCGAACGCGAGGTCAAATCGATGTATCAGGAGGTTGCGGTCTCCGCTGACGCCGAGTTCCACTTCGAGACGGGACGGGACCTCGCCGAACGCCTCGGCTACGATCCGGACACGCTCACCTACGTCCCCGACGAGGCGATCGATTCATTTGCGGGCGTCGGCTACTACTTCGACCTGGCGGCTCTCGAACCGCGCGAGCGGGTCCTCGACCTCGGTAGCGGTTCGGGGATGGACTCCTTCTACGCCGCGATGAACGTCACCGAAACCGGGTCTGTTACGGGCGTCGACATGACTCCCGAACAGGTCGAGAAGGCGACCAGCCTCGCCGCGGACAACGGCTTCCACAACGTCACCTTCCGCGAGGGGTACATCGAGGAGCTCCCGTTCGAGGACGGGTCGTTCGACGCGGTGATCTCGAACGGCGTGATCAACCTCTCCGCGGAGAAAGACCGGGTCTTCGAGGAAGCGAACCGCGTACTCAAACCGGGCGGGCGGTTGGCCCTCTCCGACATCATCAGCGAACGGCAGCTACCCGAGAGCATCAAGACCGACGCGGATCTCTGGGCGGCGTGTATCGGCGGCGCCGAACAGACCGACGAGTACACGGGAACGATCGAAGCCGCCGGCCTCGAGGTACTGGAACTCCGGGAGAACACGCAGTACGAGTTCATCTCGGAGCAGGCGGCGAACGCCTGCGGGAAGTACGGCGTCAAGAGCATCTCGCTCAGCGCCCGCAAACAGTGACCGCGTTCCAATATTTTTGCTGGTCGAAGAGCAAGCCACTCTAGAGGCAAGCACAGAGTTCTCCGTCACGCCGACTCACTGGTGTCGACAGGGGGTGTTTGATACTCGATTCGGTACCGTCTATCGAGACGTCAGAGTATCCCGTCTCGAGCGAACGTGATTTCGAGCGATGACGTATCGATACCGCTCCGAACTCTATAGTAACAACTGAAACGGTTTGCACACCGATCGTACAGCCGCCGTGCGAGCGGGTGCGCACTGACGTTCAGTGGCTACTATAGACGACTTCGAAGCACGCTCAGTCGACTCTCAAAATCAAGTAGACTAGAGAGGATCGTCAGTAACGACACTCTTGCTTCGATTTTCGGACTCGCCCAACGAGTCGGGAGTAATATCGAACTCGAAGGCCTCGTTCGGAATCGAAAGCGTCGCACAGACGTTCGGGACGTCGACGATTCCACTGATCCGTCCCTCGACCGGGACGGTACTTAGCAACATGTACGCTTGCTCACGACTGTAGCCGAACTTCGCGAGGTAATCGATCGCCTCGAGTGCGGCTCTTCGATAGGCGACGTGGGCGTCCATGTACCGCTGCTCTCCGTCTTCAGTGACGGAGTAGCCCTCGAACGTGACCCAATCCGAGAAGTCGGGACCGCGATGACCCGGCTGGAAGATCGGATGATCGACGCCGTGTTTCTCCATTCCGTCTTTGACGACGTCAACACGGAGATCGGCGTATCCTGCCATTTCGATACCACCGCAGAACGAGATCTCGCCGTCGCCCTGTGATGCGTGCATGTCGCCCATCGAAAGCTTGGCACCCTCGACGTAGACCGGGAAGTAGATCGTCGTTCCGAGCGAGAGCTCCTTGATATCACAGTTGCCACCGTTTTCACGGCCGGGAACGGTGCGGGCTCCCTCCCGCGCAGCTTCTTCGGCTTCGTCGGAATCCATCTCACCCATCAGTGCAGCCGTTTCGGTCGGTGGATTCGCAACCGGTGGGTCTTCCTCACCGGTCGGATGGTTTTGAATCGATTCTGGATCTTCCTCGTGTTTCTCTATCAGCTCCCGTTCGCGCGTATTCCATTCCTCGAGGAGCTCGTGTGACGGGGCAGTTCCGATCAGTCCGGGGTGGATCTTGCCTTCGTACCGAACGTCCGGGACGTGTCGCGATGAGACGACGGTGCCGTCGACGTCCCAGATCGTTTTCGCGGCGTCCGGGAAGTGATCCGTCAGAAAGCCGCCGCCGTTCTGCTGGGAAAAGATACCGTTGAACCCCCACTCCATCTCCTGGAGCGGTCCGAGATCGAGCAGTTCGACTTTGAGCAAGTCGCCGGGTTCGGCGCCTTCTACCTCGACCGGTCCACTGAGATAGTGGACCTGTTCCAGTTCGACGTCTCGGATATCGTTCGGATTCTCGTCATTGTGGATCTGTCCGCCCGTCCAGTCGAGCATCTCCAGCCGGAAGGTGTCTCCCGGTTTTACGGAGACGGTTGCCGGAATGTCCGGGTGCCATCGATTGTGTGGTGTCTTGTCGGGCTGTTCGTCCGGGCCTCGTTCCGTATCAACGCTAAATCGTGTTTCTGGCATAGGAGCACATCTATTGGCATATGCCAACAACCCACATCACATGGTTAGTCGGTATAAAGGTTGGCTGTGGAGACGACGTCAGTTCACAGCCGTGATGTGGCAAGAGCCACCGTTCCATCAGGACGTCTGGCGCTCGAGGATAGGCATTTGTGTCATCGTATCCATCCTCGACCTACTCGTTGCTTCCTGCCGAAAGTTTTCGTCGCTTTCGAGCGGCTCAGGGGGGGGGGGGTGAGGCCTTCCATACAGACGATCAGCGACTCCTCTCGCGGTTATCTGTAAAAAGCCTAGGCCGGGATTTGAACCCGGGCTCTCGTCCTTACCAAGGACGCGCTTTACCGCTAAGCTACCCAGGCGCGTAGTTCGTGGTTCGTTCGAGGCGAATTTATCCCTTTCGAAACCCGTCCCGCGAGAGTCACCGGTCGAGCGAACCCACAGCCGACGTAAAAACGTAACCCAGCGTAGCTACCAGCTTCCGTCCGGTACCAGCGACTCGAGACCATCACGACGACGCGAGAATCTGTGAGAGCCTAGGCCGGAATTTGAATCCGGGGTCTCGTCCTTACCAAGGACGCGCTTTACCGCTAAGCTACCCAGGCGCACTCGTTGGTTGCGTCGAGTCCATTTTAGGGGTTTCGATTCGCCACCGGGCGTGGGTGGCCGTGGCGCGGTCAGCTGTCGGTCACGGAGGTCGCCCGGTCGGTCGTCGACTCCTCGAGGGAGCGCTCGGAGACGCAGCTCTCGGAGCCGGCCGTCGACGGCTCGGCGGGGGGGAACGACGTCCCCACGGCTGCGGCGATCTCGTCGGCGCGCTCGAGCAGCGACGGCGACGGGCTCTCGTCGACGGCCGCGGCGCCGGCCAGAACGGCCAGCTCGAGGACGTCCCGCTCGAGGGTCGCATCGCGGGTCGTCGCCGCGTGTCCGTCGTCGCGCTCGTCGAGGCGGTGGGTCTGTTCGCGGCCGAACGCCTGGACGGTGCGGACCGCCTTGTCCGCAGCGTCGGTCCGGGCCAGCAGGTAGAAGCCGCGGGCGACGAGGATATCGGCCGCGAGAATCTCCATGTCGCCGTCGACGTCGGTTTCGTCGCCGTCGCTCCAGGGCTCCTCGTGGGCCAGCGATCGCGTGAGTCGAAGTCCCTCGTAGATGAGCTGGACGCCGGCGGCGTGGGTGATGATCCCGTCGTCCGGCTCGTCCCCGTTTCGGGCGGTCGTTTCACTCGGTGCGACGGCTCCGGCGCTCTCGAGCGTGAGCGCGCCGGGAAGCATCGACGCGCTCTCGAGCGTGGATTCGATGAGCTCGTAGAGCGCCGGTGGTTCGACGTCCGTGACGGCCTCGATGGCCACACGCCGACAGCTGTCCGCCTGTTCCATCATAGGGCCGTTACGAGGGAGCAGGCAAAGACCTTTGGAAACGCCGAGTAGACTCGTTCCATGATCGACGTCGACAGCGAGGGATCGATCCGGACCGTCACGATCGACAGGCCGGACCGGCGGAACGCGCTGACCGAGGCGGGACTCGAGGCGCTCGAGCGTGCCATCGCCGGCTCCGACGAGCCCATCATCGCGCTTCGTGGCACCGGCCCCGCGTTCTGTGCCGGTGCCGATCTCTCCGTCGTCGCCGAACTCGAGCGGGACGAGGCCGAGGCGTTCGCTCGGCTGGGCCAGCGGGTCGCCCGACGTATCGAAGACAGCGACGCGATCGTCGTCGCCGAGATCGACGGCCCCGCTCGCGGCGGCGGACTCGAGCTCGCGCTCGCCTGCGACGTGCGGGTCGGCACGCCCGACTCGACCTACGGCGAACCCGGCGCCACCTTTGGCCTGTTCGGCGCCTGGGGCGGGACGGTCCGGCTCCCGCGGATCGTCGGCGAGGGCGACGCCCTCGAGTTCGCCTGCACGGGTCGGGTCGTCGACGCCGAGGAGGCGCTGCGGATGGGGCTGCTCTCGAGGATCGAGTCCGAGCCGCGGGCGGTTGCCGAGGAGCTCGCCGCGAACGAGACGGGCGCACTCACCGTCCTGAAGCGCCGAATCCGCGACGATGCCGACCGAGAGACCCAGGAGCGACGGGAGGCGGAGGCGTTCGGCGAACTCGTGGACGCACACGCCGGGTCGCTCGAGGGACTGCTCGAGTGACCTTCGGACGGCCGAATCGCTTTTTCCCTCCGGCGTGGAGGCTACCGGTAGATGCCCGGACCCGCCTTTCTGACCGGTGAAACCGTCGCGCTACGAACGATCGAGGAGGAGGATCTCGAATTCCTCCAGACGCAGGTCAACGACCCTGCGATCTGGCGACCGATCGGCAACTCGATGCCGCTCAACGCCGAGCAGGAACGGGAGTTCTTCGAGGAGGCCGTCTGTGCGAACGACTCGATCCACCTTCTGATCGCGGTCGACTCCACACCGGTCGGGACGGTCGGACTCGACGCGATCGACTGGCGAGCCGGCAGCGGCGAGGTCGGCTACTGGGTCGCTCCGGACCACCACGGGCGAGGGTACGGAACCGAGGCCACGGAGCTGGTGCTCGAGCACGGGTTCGATCAGCTCGGCCTCCACCGGCTGTCGGCCCGCGTGTTCGCGTTCAACGGCGGCTCGAAGCGCCTCCTCGAGTCCGTCGGCTTCACGGAGGAGGGCGTCCACCGCGACGCCGCGTTCGTCGACGGCGAGTACCACGACGTCCACCGGTACGGGCTCTTAGAGGAGGAGTGGGCCTCGGCCTGACTACTCGAGGGGATCGGGCGACGGCGGCACCCGACGCTTGTGCATGCTCTGCTCGTACATCCGCCGTACCTTCTCGACGGTTTCGACCTCGACGCCGAGCTCTCGAGCGGCCACGTCGGCCGACAGCGGGCCGTCGATATGGGTGACCAGGATCGAGTCGAGCGTCTCGTAGTCCATCCCCATCTCGTCCTCGTCGGTCTGGTCCTCCCAGAGCTCGGCGGTAGCGGGCTTGGTCGCGAGGTCCTCCGGCACGCCGACGTGACGGGCAAGCTGGCGGACCTGTGCCTTGTAGAGGTTTCCGATCGGGTGACAGTCGACGGCGCCGTCGCCGTACTTGGTGAAGTAGCCGACGGCGCCCTCGCTTCGGTTCCCCGTCCCGAGTACGAGCCGGCTCTCGTGGTTCGCGACGAGGTAGTTGAGGACCCCCCGAACGCGCGCTCGAGCGTTGCCGACCGCCATCTGGTCGCCCTCGGCTTCGGGGTAGGTCTCGAGCAGCGACTCGACGATTGGCTCGATCTCGATCACGTCGTAGCTTATCTCGAGATCACGGGCGACGCGTTCGGCGTCGCCCATGTTGTCGTCGCCGCTGACCCGCGCGGGAAGCACGAGCCCGTGAACGTTCTCGGCGCCGAGCGCGTCGACTGCGAGGTGTGCGACGAGCGTGCTATCGATGCCGCCCGAGAGCCCGAGAACGGCCCCCTCGGCACCCGCTGTGTCGACCTGTTCGCGAACGAAGTTCGTGATGTGATCGTGTCGTTCGTCCAGCTCCGCGTCCGAAAAGTGAAGCTCGAGCATCGACCGGCAGTACGGCGGGACTGCCCTAATAGGCTCCCCCAAACGGCACAATGTTGACAATCGGTCAGTTTTGGCCGCGGTATCAAGGGAGAACGCGACGTTAGAAAGCGAGTTCACCGTACGGAGTATCGCCCTCGGAAAGACGGAGCGTTTAAATTCGTAGACCGGAAATCTCCCGATGTAGGGCGCGGTTGGTCCAGCGGTAGGACAGCTGCCTCCCACGCAGCTAGCCCGGGTTCAAATCCCGGACCGCGCATCCTTCGTCACACCGCGAAAATTCGGGACAGTAAGGTTCTCGAGGAGTTCGAGCAGCAGCCGATGACCACAGCGTAGAGCGCAGCCGGAGACTCGGCCCCGCCTCGAGTCAGTCACCGGCGAGTTCCCGGCTCACCGTCGCGAACAGCACCGCATCACACGAGTAACACGTGAACACGTCGGGCTCGATCGTCCGACTCGCTTCGCCCTCGTGGACCGTCACCGTATCCGGCTCGACCTCGAGTTCCAGTTCGTCGTCGCAGTGTGGACAGATCGCCATACCACGGGTACGGTGGCGAGTTCCGTATGCGGACTGCACGCAGATGCGCTCTCTCGATCGGCACGGAGGGAGACGAAAGAGTCCGGCGGGCTGCGCTCAGAGGTAGCCGAACAGCGTTCCGACCAGCACCAGCACCCACATCGCGACGCCGGCGAGCAGCAGGTCGTTGAATCGGCTCTCTCGAGTCGCGCGTTTCGCCGCGCCGGCGGCGATCAGCCCGAGCGCGATGACGACGAGGCTCCGCTGGAGCACGACGTCGAGCCGGATAACGTCGACGCCGAGCAGTCCGTAGTCGAGCCAGATCGCGAGCGATAGCGAGCCGGCGGCGGCGATCGCGGCATCGAGCCGGCTGGTGAGCCCGCGTGCGATCAGGTACGTCGCGACGGGGATCCCGACTGCGATCACCGGGTACAGCAGCGCCGCGATCATGTGTGGCGTGAGGAAGCTCGCCCGTCGCTCGAGCAGGAGTCCGCCCATCCGAACCCCGAGGAACAGCGCGAGGATGGCGAAGACGAGCACGAGGTGGCCCGCCTCGAGGCGGTCGTAGGCGGCCGCGAGTCGTCGTCGATCGACGTCGGTGAGCCCGCGCTCGGGGGCGCCCTCCTCGGCGGGATGCGGTCGCTCCTTCCCGACGCTCTCCGCGGCCGAGCGCCGGTAGCGACGGCCCGCCGCGAGACCGACGCCGGCGGGAAGGACGACCATCGACGTCAGGTCGACGACGGTCGTCCAGCCGTCGGCGTCGGAGGGACCGGCGTTGTCGATGTGGATCCGGCGGACGTCCGTCTCAGCGTCGACGCCGGGGAGGTTCATGAAGTCCTGCTCGACTTTCGTCTGGGCGGCTTCGACGCCGTCGACGCGGTGGCGAAGCGTGAACCAGTCGAAGTGCTCGGTGTGGGCCTGCATGGCGATCCACTCGTCGTCGGCGTTCGGACTCTCGTAGAGCCGGATGTGGTAGCGCTGGCCGTAGTAGTCCCCCTCCTCGAGCTGGAGCGACTCGGTGGCCCAGTAGCCGTCCTCGCCCTCGCCGGGGTTGACCCAGGCGTAGCGGGTGGTCCCATCGGCTTCACCCCACGCGATGCCCGTCGCGTGGCGGTGGTGTTCCTCGAGCACCGTCGTGTTCTCGAGGACGGTGTTGTTCTCGAGGACCGTCCCGTTCCCGGGACCGTCCTCGGCATCCTCTTCGACCTCTTCCTCGACCTCTTCGATCTCCTCCCAGTCGCCGTCGCCCTGCTCGCTCATCGCCCGCAGGACGTCCTCGCTTTCACCGCGGACGATGACGTTGATCGGGCTTCGTTCGTGGAACTCCTCCTCGGGACTCAGGAACCGCCAGAACTCGCTCTCGGAGTCCTCGAGGGAGACGAGCTCCGGCGTCTCCTGGGTATCCTCGGTCACCTGCTCGTCCACTGAGTCGGCAAACAGCAGCGACGGGCCGCCGATAAACAGCACCGCGACGACGACGAGGGCGACTGCAACCGCGTGCGAACGACGCATTTCCGATCAGTTGTGAGAGCTACCGTATCAATCTACCCGTTGCTGTGGCCGGAGCTCTCCCGACGGCGTCGACATCTCTACCGGCCCATCACGGGATCGACACCGGTTGTTCCGTGATCGTTACGACTCGGGCTTCCAGCTCATCGTCACTGTCACCGTCTCGCGGTTCCCGCGGAGTCTGGACGAGCGCTCGACGACGTCGACCGAGACGGATACGTCGTCCGAGCGGCCGAGGGAGACGGTCTTGTTGCCGACCGGGACATCGACGCCATCTCCGCCGTCCTCGAACCGTTGGGAGAGCTCCGAGAGGTACGTCGCGAGTTCGCTTCGGCTCATTACCTCGTCGCTGGTCGTTCGTTCGGCCATATCCGCAGCTAACGGACGCCCGAAAAAGAAACTATGGGCTGCGATTACATTGCATAGACCGGCGCACGGACCGACGCGAGACGGGTGGCCTTTTTGTCCGCGGGCAGCTATGCGGTGACGATGAACGTCGCCGTCGGAATCGTCGCCCAGCGGGACAACGAGCGGGCACAGACTCTCGCCGCGACGCTCGTCGATACCCTCGAGGACGGCGTTTCCACCGTCGTCGACGACGCGACGAGCGCCACGGTCGGCGAGGACGGCGTCCCGGTCGGATCGATGGCCGATCGGGACCTCGTCGTGAGTATCGGCGGCGACGGAACGCTGCTGTTCGTCGCCCGGGAGGTCGGCGGGACGCCGATCCTCGGAGTTAACCTCGGCGAGGTGGGGTTTCTCAACGCCGTTTCTCCCGACGAGGCCGTCGCCGCCGTCGCCGACGCCGTCGAGACACTCCGGCGGACGGGTGCCGTCGACGGTCGAGAACTCGATCGGCTCCGGGCCGGCGGCGAGGGGTGGACCCTCGAGCCGGCGCTCAACGAGGTCGTCGTCCACGGACCGCGACGAGGTCACGGCGGCGGCGCGACGATCGAGATCCGCGTCGACGGCGACCGGTACGCAAAGAGCCACGCCGACGGCGTCCTCGTCGCGACGCCGACGGGATCGACGGCGTACAACCTCGGGGAGGGCGGACCGCTCGTCCATCCCGACGGCGATACCTTGGTGGTTACGCAGATGGCCGCGAGCGACGCGATGCCTCCGCTGGTCGTCGACCGCGGTGCGGAGATCACGCTCGCCGTCTCGGAGGCCGAGACCGCGTACGCGATCAGCGACGGGCGGAACAGACGCGAACTCGAGCCACCGGCGACCGTCGACGTCTCGATCGCGGTCGATCCGGTCACGCTCGCCGGACCTCAGGCCGACTTCTTCGAGGCCCTCGAGAAGCTCGAGTGATCACTCGCCTTCGAGCAGACGCTCGAGCTGTGCCGGCGGGACCGCACCGCGGGCGGCGTACCCATCGTGGACGAACGTCGGGACCCCGGTGATCCCCCGCTGGTGGGCGTCGGTGAACAGGTCCTCGAGCTCCGCTCGGAGCCCGTCGTCCTCGATCGCGTCGCGGATCTCGTTGGCGGGGAGGCCGGTATCCGCCGCGAGCGAGACCAGCACGTCGGGATCGCCGATGTCCCGTTCTGCCTGCCAGAGCGCCTCGTAGATCGCCGCGTCGAACGCGGGCCACTCTTCGGGGTAGTGCTGAAAGACGTGCCACGAGGCCTGCTGTGCCGGCAGCGAGTCGACCTCGATCGCGAGCGTCTGGCTCATCTCGACGTCGTACTCCGCCTGGAGCCGACGGACGTTCTCCCGGGCCTGCTTGAAGTAGTCGTCGTCCTTTCCATCGTCGACCGAGTGGTCGATCGAGCCGTCCTCCCGACGTTTGTCCCGCCGCAGGTCGAACGGGTGCCACTCGACCTCGAGCGGCTCTGCTCGCCGCTCGCGGTACCGCTCGAGGGACCGTTTTCCGAGGTAACAGAACGGACAGACGTAGTCGGCGTAGATCGTGAGTCGATCGGCGCCGTTCGTCGCTGACATGATCGCGATAGTCCCTCGCGACGGAAAAGGCGACGGCTCCGGGCGGGCGACGCGGGCCGAACCTACTCGGTGGCGTCCGGATCGTCGGTCGTCTCGTTTTCGGTCGTGTCCACCGATTCCTCGTCGGCACGATCCTCGAGACTCGGCAGGTTCGGATCCCGGTAGGGGTTGCGTCCGTAGGCGGGCAGCTCCTCCTCGAGCTGGGCCTTCAGCACGCGCCGGAGGCGGTTCAAGCTTGTCGTATCGAGCCCGTGGTCGGCGGCGAGACGCTTGAACGTCTCCTCGTCGGTGATGTCGTGGGCGCGGTACTGGCCGAACAGCTTGTCCATCCGATCGGGAGAGAGCGCGGAGACGTCGACCTCGTCGAGCCCGAAGTACGCCCGTCGATCGACGTCGACGACGTGGCGGATCACCACGAGAGCAACCTTGGGGATCGCCCGCTGGCTGCCAAACTCGGTGAGGTCGATCTCGTCCATCACGCCGAGCGCGAGGTCCCGCTGCCAGGGTGTGAGATCGAGGGCGTTACACAGTGCCTGGGTCGTTCGCAGTCGGTCGAGCCTGTGAGCGCGCTTGCTGTACCCCGGCGTCGCGCCGTGTTGTTCGTCGTGGAGCCGTCGAACGCTCTCGGGGAGATCCCCCTCGGGTGAATCCGCACGTCCGATGACGGTCGCGCTCGGGGTGACGACGCCCCACTGGCGGACGGTCGAGTCGCGCTGGACGTCCGCCCGGGAGAGCGCCCCGGAACCGGGACGCGTCTCGAGGCGACGGTCCTCCTCGAGGCCGTCGGGGGCGGATTCCCGCTGGAGGGCTGGCCCGGAGTCAACACCGTCGTACATCGTGTGTCGCTCAGACCGGGAGACAGAAAAAGACTTGCTCGTTTTACCGAGGCCGAGAGCCTCCGCTCGATGAGGTTTGGCTTGGGAATCCGTCTGCGAAAAGCCCTTCGTAGCTCAACCTTGTGGCCAGAAGCACTTAAAGAAGGAGCGATGTTACCGGTTTTCACCGGATACCCGTAGCTACCGAAGTTTGGAACACGAGAAGCGGCGATCTCCCGTCGTAGCTCCACCTTGTGACCAGAGGGACTTAAATGGCGACCGGTACGGTCGGATTCCCGTCGAATACGTGTGGCTACCGAAGCGAGGAACGTGAGAAGCGACGACCTCTCGTCGTATCTTCATCTTGTAGCCAGAGACACTTAAAGAACGAGCGACCCACACTACCGACTCGCCGCGATCAGCTCGTCGATGGCGTCGTTCAGCCGTGCCCGATCGGGGCCGTCCCGAGCGTGCACTGCCGGATCGATGCGCTTCGGCGGGTGGGCGAACGCGCGACCGACGGCGTCGCCGATCCGGACGCCGCCCTCGCCGCCACGCTTTCGCTCGAGCAGGTCGCGAGCACGGTCGATCCGTTCGTCGTCGAACACCGCGGGCGCCTGCGCCTCGAGGAAGGTCTCGAACTCGAGTGCCGGCAGTTCGTGGTCGCCGCGTTCGCCCGTTGCCTTCAGGTAGTGCGCGGCCGTCGCGGCACGCATCACGGTCAGGTTCCGTTTGACCGTCGGCCGCGTCCCCGTCTCGGTGAATCGCTCGTCGTCCGCGGCGACGATTGTCGTCCCCTCGTCGGTTTCGACGAGGTACTCGTCTTCGCGGTGCTCGAGGATCGGAAAGATCTTGTCGTCGTTCCGAACCAGATGTTCTGAGAGGTACTTCCGGTAGTTGTTCGTCGCGATCCCGCGCCAGGCGTGATAGAGATCGATCGGGTTGTACGTCCGCTCGACGTAGTCCGCAAGCGGGTCGGGATCGTAGTGCGTTCGGTACCGGTTCGGGCTCCTGAGAAGGTCGACCGCGCCGTCGTTCGAGTCGGCCAGCAGGCTCGCGAACTTGCGGACGTCCCACCCCTGGTACTCGAAGTTCCCGCGTTCCTCGAGGCACACCGCCTCGACGCCGCCGAGGTGGGCGTACCGTCTGAGGTCCGTCGGCGCGTAGACGAAGCCGACGTCGTAGTCACTGTTGGGTCCTGCCGCGCCCCAGGCGTGGCTCCCGCGGGCGACCGCCAGAACGACGGACATCTCCTGGAAACGCTCGATCTCGTTCAGGTGTCGGTCTACCGTCTCGCGTACGTAGCGGGGGACCGATGCCATCGCTACCGTCCGTTGCTCCCTGACGCCTCGAATCTCGAGCCCGCTCGAGACGCGCGGCTGTGGTAGAGTTGGAGACCGTAGAACCGACAGCTTCCCGTCATAGCTCCATCTTGTGTCCAGAGATACTTAAAGAGCGAGCGCTCGAGGATTCCCTCGAAACGGCTGGACGGCGGACGCGGGGCTCCACGAATTTGGAGTCCTCGGAGAACGACGACCTCCCGTCGTATCTCTACCTTGTTGCCAGAGGAACTTAAAGAACGGTCGGCGTAGCCGCCCCGGCGACACGATCGAATCCCGACGAACGGCGACGCTCGCTGTCGGAGCGCCGTGTGATCGGATAACGTCCCCGCTTCCGAAAGGTTGAATCGCACGCTACCCTGAATACGGACAATGAGTCAGCAGCTCCCGGACGTTCAGGCGTCCTCGCCCGACGTCACCGTCGGCCTGAGCCAGGTCGGCGTCACCGGCGTCGAGAAACTCGTCAAGATCGCCCGCGAAGACAAGCGCCCGATCGTGCTCACGGCCGAGTTCGAGGTCTTCGTCGACCTCCCATCGTGGCGCAAGGGCGCGGACATGAGCCGCAACATGGAGGTCATCGACGAGATCTTAGAGGACGCGACCCGCGACGAGGCCTACCGCGTCGAGGAGGTCTGTGGCGAGGTCGCCGAGCGCCTGCTCGGGAAACACGACTACACCTCCCGTGCGGAGGTCTCGATGGAGGCCGAGTTCATGCGCCGCGAGCAGACCCCCGCCAGCGACCGCGAGACCCAACATACTGTCGACATCATCGCGTCGGCGACGGCGACCGAGGACGGCACCCGCGAGGAGATCGGCGCGACGGTCGTCGGCATGACGGTCTGTCCCTGCTCGCAGGGGATGTCCGCCGCGCGCGCGAAACAGACGCTCGAGGATCTGGGCGTCGAGGGAGAGACGATCACGGAGTTCTTGGAACAGGTCCCCCAGCCCGGCCACTCCCAGCGCGGCCACGCGACGCTGACGGTCGAAGCTGGCGGCGACCCGGAGGTCGATCTGAACGACGTCATCGATATCGCCCGGGACTCGATGAGCGCCCGGATCTACAACCTGGCGAAGCGACCCGACGAGGACCACATGACCTACGCGGCCCACGCGGACGCGAAGTTCGTCGAGGACTGCGTGCGCTCGATGGCCGAGGGCGTCGTCGACGAGTTCGACCAGCTCCCGGACGACGCCGTGGTAACGATGAAACAATCGAACGACGAGTCGATCCACCAGCACAACGCCCACGCCGAGCGCGTCGTCGAGATGGACCAGCTCCGATCGGAAGTCGACGACTAGAAGACGAGCGGCTCCGCTTCCTCCCACCGCGGCGCGAACTCCCCGTGGACGTTCGCGGCGAACTCCGGATCCTTCAGGTCGATCATGCCGAACGCGTCGCCCGACGAAAGCGGATTCGGAACCTGGATGCAGATCTCGACGCCGTCGATGATGTTGAACGATCCCGTGACGTCGTCGTTCGTCCGGACGTGGAAGTCATCGCGGCTCTGTAACGCCGTCCGGTAGCGCTCGCCCACGTTCGCCGAGAGCGAGTTGACCATCTTTCGGGTCATCAGGATATCGACCGACACCCCCCGGTCCAGGGCGTCCTCGAGCTGGGCGAGGACGTCCTCGCTGACGGCCTGCATATCCCGTTCGGGGACGGGATCGGCGGCGACCATCACGATGTGGTCGTCAGCAGCCGCCAGCCGCTCGAGCAGGAGGTCGATCGTCTCCTCGGGACCGACGGCGGCGGTCCAGAACTGCTCCTCGACGGGGTCGGCTGCGTCGAGTTCGTCGGCGAGGTCGTCGACGATCGACTCGTACTGGTCGACCTTCTCGTCGAGTTCGCGCTTCTTGTCCTCGAGCAGGCGGTCCAGCGCGGTCGAGGGCTCGACCGCGACGTACTTTTTCGGCCGGCTCGCGGTCTGACTGCGGACGAGGTTGTACTGTTCGATGCTGTTGAGGACGTCGTAGATTCGCCCCATCGGCACGTCGCTCGCGCGCGACAACTCCTTGGCCGTTGTGGGGCCCGTATTCAGCAGTGCTCGATACGCACGAGCTTCGTACTCGGAGAGCCCGAGATCCCTGAGACTGGCCATACCGTAGACGCTCACCCGAGAAACAAAAACGCTGTGGTGGTTTGCCTCCGATTTGCCCTCGGGGGGCTCACTACGTGTGTCGGTCGAGAACCTCCTGTGTCCTCTCGCTCAACTGCTCCGGAGTTTCGGCGACTGCCGAAACGTTCTCGCCGAGCTTGACGCGTCCGGTCCCGACCTCCAGACCGCCATCGTCGGGCACGACGACCTTTTCGTGGTCCGCGAGTCGCAGCGCCGCGCGGTGGAGATCGGAACCCGGCTCGCCGCCGACCCGGATCACCAGCGGTCCCTCGAGGAGCCGCGAAGCAACCGTCGCGTACCGAGCGATCTGGACGCCGAAGCGGTCGCTGGCGCCGGCGAACTCCTCGAGGGTCTCTCTGGCGACCCTCCGATACCGATCTTCGCCGGAAAGCACCGCAAGCTCGACTAACCCATCGGCGAGAGCGACGTTCGTATCCAGCGGTCGCAGCGGCCGATCGCAGAGACCAACGCCGTCCCCCTCACTATCGAGGAACGAGTCGCCGTCACGGAGCCGATCGATCGTCGCGTTCGCCACCGCCTCAGCCTCGGTGACCGCGTCGGCGTCGAGGGTGCTCGCCGCCGTCGTCAGCGCGGCGAGCGCTCGAGCCTGGTTCGAGAGCAGACACGTCCCTCCCTCGCCGGATCCGTCTTCGGTGTCGGACTCGAGTCGATGCCTGGCGACGCCGTCCTCGAGCAGTTCGTTCCGAAGCGTCGAGAGCGCGCGCTCGGCGTATCGCCGCGCCCGTTCGTCGTCGGTGTAGGCGTAGTAGGTAAGTAGCCCCTCGGTCGCCAGCGCGTTCGGCCCGGCGAAGACCCGTTTGTCGACCGGCGGATCGTCGGCCGCCTCGCGCTCGGTTGGCTCGAGCCCGTGGCTCTCGGGGTCACCGGGCGCCTGGCTGTTCGCGAACGCCTCGGCGTCGCCGTTCCACAGGGTCGTCGTCAGGAACTCGACGGTTCGTTCGGCGGGTTCGCGGTACTCGTCTTTCCCCGTGTGGAGGTAGGCGTTCGCGAACGCACGCACGAGGGCGCCGTTGGAGTCGAGTAGCTTCTCGTGTTGCAGCCCCGCCCAGTCGCGCTCGGCGGCGAACCGGTAGAACCCGCCCTCGTACTCGTCTAACAGGTTCGCGCCAACGGCGTCGAACGAACGCAACGCCATCTCGCGGTCGCGCTTGAGCGCGAACTCGAGGGCGTCCGGTAGGGGAAACTTCGGCTCGGTTCCCCAGCCGCCGGCGACCTCGTCGTAGGATTCGGTGAGCTGGCCGAGCATCGACGCCTCGGTGTCGCTCGAGAGCTTGCCGGCCGGCGGCGCGTCTTCCCGAAGCGGTCGGGGAACGCGACCGGCACCGCTGCCCTTCGTCTCCCACATCGTCCGGACGCTGTCGAGCACCTGGCGCATTCCGTCCGGCCCGAGGTAGCCGGCGCCGGTCAGTACGGTGCCGTCGGGAGCCAGAAAGACCGTCGACGGAAACCCGCCCATATTGTACCGATCGCGCACGCGAGGGCGGGCGTCAACGTCGACTCGAATCGGGACGAACCCGTCGTTGATGTGGGCCGCGATGCGGGGTTCCGCGTAGGTCTCGGCGTCCATCTCGTGACAGTGATCGCACCACGTCGCGGTGAGGGCACACAGGATCGGGACGTCGGCGGTCTCGGCCTCGTCGAAGGCGTCCTGACCCCACTCGCGCCACTCGACGCGCGTCGAATCGTTCATACCGGTCGTCGGGCCGTCGGCAGGGTAAGCGCTTCGTTCGGCTCTCTCCGAACCGTCGGGAGGGAGTGTAAAGGGTTTTCACTCGTCGCCGGCTACGTTGGGGCATGCTCCGGTGGATCCTCGCACTACTGCTGATCCCGTTTCTCGATGCGATACTCCTCGGGTTCGTCGCGACCGCCTACATCGGCTGGGTGCCGATGGTACTGCTGGTCGTCCTGACCGGTCTCGTCGGCATGTTACTCGTCCGGGCTGAGGGGCGACGAACGATCCGAAAGATGCAGCGCTCGCTCGCCGAGGGGAAGCCGCCAACCGACGAACTCCTCGACGGCGGCTTCCTGATCGCCTCCGGCGCGTTCCTGCTCACCCCGGGGCTGGTCACGGACCTGATCGGATTCCTGCTGGTCGTCCCGCTGACCCGGATCCCGATCCGAACCGCCCTCAAACGCTACGTGATCGTTCCGTACGCGGACAAGAAGACCGGCGGCTTCGCGAGCGGGAACGTCTGGACGTTTGGCTTCCCGGAGGGCAGCGCCAACGGAAGCGAGGGACAGGCCCAGTGGTCCGACGGGGGCAACACCTACGACCTCAGCGAGGACGACTACAGCGTCGACAGCGAGGAGTCGTACACGGTCGAGTTCGGCGACGAACGTACCGACTCGAGCGACGAGGATCCCGACGACCCCTACGCCCGGTAGCGATTCTCACGCCTCTTCCAGAAAGAAACACTTAACCATCCCAGCGCACAACTGACTGATGCGGACGCGGGCCAATAGCTCAATTAGGTTGAGCGCCACTCTGATAAGGTGGAGGCTCTCGGTTCAAATCCGAGTTGGCCCACTGGTTTTCCGGCGAACAACACCGTGAGCCGGAAATCCGTGGCGAAGCTCGGACTTGAAGTAGAGAAGTCTCATGCCCGACAGCCGAGCGTAGCGAGGCGAGCAGGACTGTCTTCGTTCGGTTCAAATCCGAGTTGGCGCACTTCTTGCTCTGAACTGATTTCCGTAAACGATGAGCACGTGCTGCTTCGAGATTTGAGACGCTGTCGTGCTGGCCGCTGATTCGCGGACGGGAGCGAAATGAGTTCGAGTTGACTACGGTCTGACCGTGTCCGTCGTTTGTAGCGACCGAGTTCGCGAGTGGCCCTACCGAACCGTTGTGAAGACATGACCCCGAACTTCCGGCCGGTATCCGCTCGGACGGACAGCTCGAGTCACTCCGTTCTACGGACAGCGTCTTGAGGTGGTGACCATCGGTTGATCGAGTGGCCCGCCCGTGAGGAACTGTTGGTGGTCGTGCCGGTAGAATATAGCTTCTTCTTCAATTCGTTTCGTCCATCGTTGCAGCGGTTCGAGTCGATTCGCCGTGATACGTCCATGTTCCAGTCTGGACGGTTAACAGTCAATTAAGCGGTTTTCGAGGATCGGTTTGGAACCGAATCCGTCCGCGACCGTGGGTGTCATCGATCTTCGGCCATCCCGATTCCCGCCGAGTGATCTTTACCGACGCTATAATAAACAGCCAGAATAGATTTTCCCTGACTGTGATGTTGCCAGTCCGTAAACACCGACTGCTACCGATCGGCCGAACCGGTGTCGCCGATCCGGAGCTGAGGTGACATTTCGTGAGGTGTACGAACGGTGTGGTCTGTGCTGATGGATCGCTGTCGGACGGAGCGTTCGACGAGTGGCTTCCGTCCGAGCCGGCGATTCAGTACACGACCGACCACGTTGCGATCGCGACCGACCCCAACGAGTGTCACTCGTCGGGTCAGTCTGCGGGTGCCGGGAACGAGTCCGTTCGCTGTTGGCTGCTCGGTGACGTCTACGGCTACGAAGCCGGCGGCGTGGGTCGATCCGGTGGCTACGAGCCCCGACCCGCCGACATCGACCCCGCACAGTACTGTCTGTCTCTGTACGAACGAACGGGACTCGAGTTCCTTGAGGGACTCAACGGGAACTACACGCTGTTGCTCTACGATCGTGAGAACCGCCACTTTACTCTCTGTACGGATCGATTCGGGACGGTTCCGGTCTACTGGACGCGAACCGACGACGACAGGATCGTCTTCTCGACGAACGTCCAACTGATTCCGTTCCACCCCGACGTCGACACCGCGTTCCATCCGGCATACCTCCACGAGTATCTCGCGTTTCGACGCACGTTCGGTGTCAAGACGCCGCTCGAGGGCGTCGAAAAGCTCGAGCCCGGAGCGATCACGTCGATCGGACTCGAGAACGGATCGGTTCGGGCCGACCAGTACTGGCGACCCCGGTACCGACCACGTGACGAGTCCTTCGAGTGGTTCGTCGAGGAGTTCACCGACCGGTTCCGGACCGTCGTCGACGAGTGGACACACGACGACTGCGAGTACGGCGTGTTACTGTCGGGGGGCAGTGACTCCCGGCTCGTCCTCGCCGCCCTCGACAACGCCACCGCGTTCCACATGAACGACTGGATGAACCGCGAGGCGCGCATCGCCGAGCGGGTGGCCCTCGAGGCCGGCGCCGAGTTCCGACTGCTCGAGCGCGGGGCCGACTACCGAATCGGTGCGCTCGAACGGAACCGCTGGGCCGACTCGTTCAACGGCTGGTTCAGTCAGCCGTACACCAGCGGGTTCGAAACCGAGATCACCAGTCGGGTCGACGGCGTGCTATCGGGACTGTACAGCGACTCACTGTTCGGCGAGTACGGCGTGCCATCGCCGAACGTCTCGCTCGGGCCCCTGGGCTCGATGACGGTCCCGATCGAACGGCCGGTCGACTCCGTCGACGAGTACATCGACCTGTTGCTGGAGACCGCAGCCGACGACCTCGAGATGCCGACCGATCTCCGCACGATCCTCGAGTCGAACATTTACCGGGATGGCGATCAGGTCGTCCACCACGGTGTCACCTACGAATCGCTCAAGGACGTCGTCTACTACGGCGACTGCTACCCGCTCTCGAACGACGACGATATGCGGTTCCACAGCGATCTCCGCCGGATGCTTCCGTACCGATCGCCGTTCCTCGACAACCGACTGCTCGATCTCTCGCTGTCGATGCCGCCCCGGTACAAGCTGCGTCGGGATCTGATCGGACAGGCCGTTACTCGGCTCGATCCCGACCTCGCGGCAATCCCACACGCCAGCACCGGCGTCTCGCTCTCTCGATCGTTCCCGGTTGAGTACGCCGGCGAACACTTCCTGGAGTTCTGGCGAAAGCACGTGACCAAGCGGACGCCGCCGAAGCCGTACCTGACCGACGGTCCGTGGTTGGACGACGCCGAACTGCTCCTGTCGTTCGATTTCACAGGCGAGGTCCTCGAGCAGCGCGGTCACCTGGCCGACGCGTTCCCCGGTCCGAACGCGGATGCGATCCGCAGACTGTACCACACGCACTGCCACGACGAGGACCGCGTCGGAGAGCTGTACACGCTGTTGACCGTCCTGACCATGCCAGTAACCGCCCACCTCACCGACTCCGAGACGACCGACCCGAACCGAGCGAAGCCGAACGCCTCGCGGTACCGTCAATCGAGGGTGATCGACGTTGAGTGACGAACGCGACGCGGTCGTCATCCCCGCATCCCGGTATCCACACGGCTACACCTCGGTCCGCTCGCTGGGGTCGAAAGGCGTGTACACGATCGCCGCGGTCGACGATCTGAATCTCAGCGTCACCGCCTCGCGCTACTGCGACGAGGCTGCGCTCGTGCCGCCGCCGAGTGACCTCCCGGCCTACCGGGATGCGCTGCTCGGACTGGCCGCCCGTCCCGACGTTCGGACGATCATCCCCCACCGCCCGCACGACACCTACATCCTCTCGCGGGAGTACGAGGCGTTCGACCGCCACGTCGACCTCGTCGTCCCGCCGATGGAGATGCTTCGGAACGTCCACGACCGCAAGCGCCTCGCCGAGATCGCGACCGACGCGGGCGTGGCGATCCCGGAGACGCAACTGCTCTCCGAGGTCCAGGACTGGAGCGACAACCGGATCGTCAAGTCCCGCTACAACCTGCTCACCGACGCCTACCTCGAGGAGTTCGAACTCGAGGACTCGAAGATCGCCAAATCCGTCGAACACATCGCACCCGGCGAGACGCCCGATACGGACGCGCTGATCGAGAAGATGGGTCACGAGCCGATCGTCCAGGAGTACGTCGAGGGCGCCGACGAGTACGTCTTCGGCGCGATGTACGAACACGGCGAGGCGCTTGGCACCTTCCAGCACCGTCAGCTCCGGGGTGACTCCTACACCGGCAGCGGCGGCGTCTATCGGGAGTCGGTCCATATCCCCGAACTCGAGGAGGCCGGGCGCGCGATCCTTGACGAGCTCGAGTGGCACGGGCTGGCCTGCATCGAGTACATCGAGGACGCCGAGACCGGCGAGTTCTCGATCGTCGAGATCAACCCGCGGATGTGGCAGTCGCTGGCCTGTGCGGTCAAGGCGGGCGCGGACTTCCCGGCCTGGTACTGGCTCGCAGCGACGGGTCGCAGCGAGCTGATCGATCCCACCTACGAGACCGGCGTCAGCACGCACTATCTCTACGGAGAACTCGAGCACCTCGTCAGCGTCGCCCGCGAGGAGTCGCCGTTCGTCGAACGGCCATCGCTCGCGGGACGGGCCGGCGAGATCGCCAAATCGTGCGTCGAGGATCGGTCGTTCGACTTCCTCCACCGCGACGATCCGATGCCGACCGTCCGGCAGGTTCGCAACGAGATCGGGGATGCCGTCGGCCGGCGACTCGGCTGACGGTCGTCGTCCGCAGGTCGACTTCGGTTCGGCCGATCAAACGTAGTTGCCCTCGCTTTCGTACACCGACGGATCGTCCCTGAACCGCTCCGCGACCGTCTCGAGGGTGACGAACTGCGCGTTCTCGTGGCGCTTGACGTACTGGACGAACTCCTCGAACAGCAGGATGATCTCGGAATCCCTGTAACCAGCGTCTCGACGTCCTGTTCGTCGAACAGCGCGGGCGTTCGGGGACCTCCATCGTTCCCTGTCGACAGGCCTCGAGAGAGGTCGGTAAGGGAGTCCTCGCCGTCGTACGAATCGAGCCGGCCGGCGACGCAGTCCGCGTCGACACCGATGGCCATATCAATCACTCTCGTTCGTCCGGAGAGCCACCGACGAGGAGCAAGAAACTAGGGGCTGCGCGTGTCGACGGCACAGAGCCGTTCGATAGACGGCGACATCCCCATCAGCATCGGCCCGAAGAGTCGGTATGGAACCGACGGAGTCCGCGGCCGGCGAGCCGGCACTGCTCGAGGACGCCTCACTGGAACTCCCAAACGGAACCGAGACGGCGACGTTCGGGATGGGCTGTTTCTGGGGTCCCGAGGCTCGCTTCGGCGCGCTCGAGGGGGTCGCCCGAACGCGTGTCGGGTACGCGGGCGGGACCGAGCCCGATCCGACGTACTTCGCGCTGGGTGATCACACTGAGGTCGTCCGGGTCGTCTACGACCCCGAGTTGCTGTCCTACGAGGACCTCCTCGAGACGTTCTGGGCGAACCACGACTGGCACTCGAGCGCGCCGAAGCGACAGTACCGCAGCGTCGTTCTCGCTCACGACGACGACCAGTACGAAACCGCGAGTCGGGAGCGGGCCGCGATCGCGGACCGAACCGGACGGTCGCCGGCGACCGATATCGAACGACTCTCGGCGTTCTACTCGGCCGAGCCGTCCCACCAGAAGTACGAACTCCGCTCGAGACCGACGGTCGGGGACGAACTCGAGACGCTGTACGGCGACTCGTTTGTCGACTCGACGGTCGTCGCGCGACTGAACGGATTCGTCGCCGGATACGGTAACCGAAGCCAGCGTGAGACGCTGCTTGCGGGGCTGGATCTGCCGGCGTCCCTGCTCGCGGAACTCCGGCGGGTGGTTTGATCCTCACCGGTCGCGATCTAAACCTATTCATAGGACGAGGCGGTTACCCGTGAGTGTGGAACGAACCGACCTGAGCACGTGGAAGCGGGACTTCGGGCGCGGACTCATCGTCATCGTTCCGATCATGATCACGGCGTTTCTCGTCTACGTGCTCTACCTGTTCGTCTCGACGTTCGTTCCGACGATGCTGCTCGACGGCGCCGCTCTCGAGCCAGTCCTCCCCGGCGTCGGCGACCGAGCGCGCGAGGTCGCCGCAGGATTGTTGCGCGTCGTTACCGTCCTCTCGATCGTCGTCGCGTTGATGTACCTGCTCGGCCACCTCGCGCGGACGACGGCAGGAGAGCTGTTCGAGGCCTGGCTCGACCGCGCCGCGAACCGCGTCCCGGGGTTGCGGCTCGTCTACAACGCCTCGAAGACGACGACCGAGGTAACGGTCGGCTCCGACTCCGTCCAGGGACCGGTCAAACTCGAGATCTGGCACGGGGTCCGAATGACGGCGTTCAAAACCGGCCACCAGACGGACGACGACCAGATACTGTTGTTCCTGCCGACGGCGCCGAACATCTCCACGGGCTTCGTACTCGAGGCCGACCCCGACGATATCACGGAGCTCGACGAGACCACCGAATCCGCGCTGACGCGGATCATCAGCGCCGGCTTCGGCGGTGACGACGAAACGGGCCACGGACGCTCCGGTGAGCAGTCCCCTTCGAACCGTGGCCCGAAGTCGTGACGTTCGGGCGGCCAACTGACGCGTGAGCGCGAACTGTTGTCGTCGCTGCCCGTGTCCTCGCTGGTCGACATCGTTTCGATCGAGAATCGCCTCGTTGCCGAGCTGGTCCGTCGTGAATCCACGACGCCGCTCCCGAGAGCGTCAGGGCTGACCGGTGCTCTCGGGTTTTTCCGGAAGGTGCTGGTAGCTACGGAGCGCTCTCTCTTCGACGACGACGAGTAAAACGTCCCGTTCGTCGATCTCGGCGAACTCGTCGACGTCGACGACGAGCTGGTCGACCACCCGGTTGTCCTCCTCGAGTAGGATCACGACGTGTCGGCCATCGACGATCCGATCGACGACGCCGATGTACTGGTCGACGCCCTCGCTCGAGGCCGATTCCGATCGCGCAGCGGCCGCACTCGATCCGGCGACCGATGCGATTCCGAATGCGCCTGCAGTTCGAAGGACAGTTCGTCGCGACAGTTTCGTTCGATCTGTCATACCTCGGTTGGCCTCGGTTTGATATATAAATTCGTGGAACCGGAAGGGACAGTTCGATCACGAGCACCGAGACTAATAAGATTTCATATGTATAGGTAGAATACTACGGATACAAACAAATATGCAAAGCCGGATTCGAGTACGAGGTGTCTAAATAGGGCACTTCGGTGATGAATCGGCCACAAGCCATTCTGGAGCCTAAGGACGATACTTGGGTCAATAGAGGTATAATAATTAGAGTAACTCTCATAGAATATTTCGAATCTGAAGATCGGATCGTTGCTGTATCGTTCGATCTTGTGTCGATAGATATAGAAAGCTAGTATTATATATATATCTGGTACTTGTCGCTGAGCTTCCAGTCCGTATTACGGACATACCTGTGTAAACGCACCGCGGTCTCGGAACCCTTTTTGCTTGGTACGCCGTTCGCCGTACTAATGGCTGACCGTGACGCGACGTGTTGCAAGCTCGGCCGAGTCGCCGAGACGTACTCGCTCTCGGGACTCGACGAGGATCTGGTCTCGTACTGGACCGGGACGGGCGACGAACAGTACAGCACGCGAGAGCTGGCGACGATCGTCAACCAGCGGATCCTCGAGGCGGCCTTCGAGACGGCCGGCGTCTCGTACAAGGAAGGGGAGATCGAGAACACCTATCGGCTGCTCAGCGCCGACGACGTGACGAGCGGGACTCGAGTCCAGACGCGCAACGAACTCGAGCGCGACGGCGTCCCAGTCGACGACGTCGAATCGAACTTCGTCTCCCACCAGACCGTCTACAACCACCTCACCAAGTGTCTCGAGGCCGAACTCGCGACCCCGAGCGACGAGGAACGGCTCGAACGAGCCGAGGAGAAACTGGGTGCGCTTCAGAACCGGACCGAGGCGGTCACGGGCGATACGATCGCCCAACTGCGACGCAACGACGTCGTCGACATCGGTAAGTTCGACGTGCTCGTCTCCGTGACGGTGACCTGCGAGGAGTGCCAGCAGCAGTATACGGTGCGCGAACTCCTCGACGAGCGAGCCTGCGACTGTTCGGCCTAACGAGAGCTGAATCCGGCCCTGGTGGAAGCTGAATGGACAATACCTATTTGCCCGGCCGCGTTACCGGGCTGTATGAAGACGAGCCAGAACGTATCGAATCGGGAGACTCCAGACCAGACGACGCTCTCGGTGAGCAACATCGGCGGCATCGAGGAGACGACCGTCTCGTTCCAGCAGGGGATCACCGTCCTCTCGGGACGAAACGCGACGAACAGAACGTCGCTGCTCCAGGGCATCATGGCCGCACTCGGAAGCGACCGAGCGAGTCTCAAGGCCGACGCGAAGGTGGGTGAGGCCGTCCTTGAGTTCGGCGACGAGACGTACCGCCGGACGCTCCACCGTCAGAACGGGACTGTCGTCACGGAGGGCGATCCCTACCTCGAGGATCCGGAGGTTGCAGATCTGTTCGCGTTCTTGCTCGAGTCCAACGAAGCGCGTCGGGCCGTCGCTCGGGGCGACGAGCTTCGGGATCTGATCATGCGTCCGGTCGACACCGACGCAATCAAGGCCGAGATCCAGCAGCTCGAACAGCGAAAGCAGCGTATCGATGACGAACTCGACGAACTCGACGAACTCGAGGATCGGCTTCCCGATCTCGAGGCCAAGCGAACGCGGGTGAGCGACGAGATCGAGTCGCTCCGGGAGGAGCTCGAGGAAGCGGAAGCACAGCTCGAGGCGACGAACGTCGACGTCGAGACCCGCCGTGAGGAGCGCTCCGAGCTCGAGACGAAGCTGGACGAACTTCGCGGGACCCGATCCGACCTCGAGCGCACCCGCGACCGGATCGACACCGAACGCGAGAGCATCGCAGCCCTCGAGGACGAACGCGAGGAGGTCGAAGCGCAGCTGGAGGAGCTCTCGACGGGCGAGGAAACGGACGTCGGCCGCCTGGAGGCCGAGATCGACTCGCTACAGTCCCAGAAGGACGATCTCAACGAGGAGATCTCGCAGCTCCAGCGGACCGTGCAGTTCAACGAACGGCTGCTCGAGGAGGCTGGAGAGTTCCTCGACGACGATGGCCACGAACACGACGGCGGCGCCGTTACCGACCAGCTGCTGGCCGACAGCGACTCCGAGACGGTCACCTGCTGGACCTGCGGTTCGTCGGTCGCCACCGAACAGATCGAGAGCACGCTCGAGCAGCTTCGCGGGGTCCACCAGGACCGACTCGAGGAGCGCTCGGGGATCGACGACGAGCTCGACGAGAAGCGGGCGACGCTCACCGAAATAAACGAGAACCGAACGGAGTACAACCGAGCGGATCGACGACTCGACTCGATCGACGACGAGATCGAGCGCCGGCGCGACCGGATCGACGACCTCACCGACGAGCGGGAGTCGCTCACCGAGGAGATCGACGACCTCGAAAGCGAGATCGACGACCTCGAGAGCGACGGCTCCGAGGACATCCTCGAACAGCATCGCGAGGTCAACCAGCTCGAGTTCGAACTCGAGCGCAAGGAGCGCGAGCGCGACGAGATCGAAGACGAGATCGCCGACGTCGAGGACCGACTCGGCGACCGCGAGGGTCTCGAGAGCCGCCGCGAGGAGACGACCGAGGAGCTGACGGACCTGCGAACCCGAATCGACCGCATCGAGGAGGACGCTGTCGAGGCGTTTAACGAGCACATGGAGAACCTGCTCGAGACGCTGGGCTACAGCAACCTCGATCGGATCTGGATCGATCGCACCACGCGGGAGGTCCGCGAGGGCCGTCGGAAGGTCTCGCGGTCCTCCTTCGACCTCAAGATCGTCCGCAGCACCGAGGAGGGTGCAGCCTACGAGGACGCGATCGAACACCTAAGCGAGAGCGAACGCGAGGTGACGGGACTGGTGTTCGCACTGGCAGGGTACCTCGTCCACGACGTCTACGAGACGGTGCCGTTCATGCTGCTCGACTCCCTCGAGGCGATCGATGCAGAGCGGATCACGGCGCTGGTCGAGTACTTCGAATCGTACGCGCCGTACCTCGTCGTGGCGCTGCTCGACGAGGACGCCGAACAGCTGGCCCAGAGCCACGACGTCGTCTCCGAGATCTAGCGGTTCGGCTCGATCGGACGCCCTTTTCGGCGATAGGCGGATCAGTCGTCGCGAATCGCCACTGCTACGTGAACGCCTGAAAGCCCGTCAGCTCCTCGCCGAGGACGAGCGTGTGGATGTCGTGGGTCCCCTCGTAGGTGTAGACCGTCTCCATGTTCGCCATGTGGCGCATCGGCGAGTAGTCGGTCGTGATCCCGTTCCCGCCGAGCATCTCGCGGGCGACTCGCGACTGGTCCCGGGCGGTTCGGACGTTGTTTCGCTTCGCCATCGAGACGTGCTGCGGTTGCATCTCGCCGCGTTCCTTGAGCTCCGCCAGGCGGTAGGCCAGCAGCTGAGCGAGCGTAATCTGGGTCGCCATCTCGGCGAGCTTCTCCTGTTGGAGCTGGAAGCGACCGATCGGCCCGCCGAACTGCTCGCGCTCGGTAGCGTATGCGCGGGCTTCCTCGAAACAATCGCGGGCGGCCCCGACCGCACCCCAGGCGATCCCGAACCGAGCCTGCGTGAGACACGACAGCGGCCCCTTCATCCCCGAGACGCCGGGCAGGACGTTCTCCTCGGGAACCCGAACGTCGTTGAGCCCGATCTCGCCCGTGATCGATGCTCGCAGGGAGAGCTTTTCGGTGAGCTTGTTCGTCGAGACGCCGTCCCGATCGGTCTCGACGAGAAATCCGCGAACGGGGTCGTTCTCGCTCGAGCGGTCCCGTGCCCAGACGACGGCGACGTCGGCGATCGGCGAGTTCGTGATCCAGGTCTTCGAGCCGTTCAGGACGTAGCCGTCCGCGTCAGCCTCGGCGTGGGTCTCCATCGCCGAGGGGTTCGAGCCGTGCTCGGGTTCGGTGAGGCCGAAACAGCCGATCGCTTCGCCTCGTCCCATCGCCGGGAGCCACTCCTCCTTCTGGGCCTCGCTGCCGTAGGCGTGGATCGGATACATCACGAGCGCACCCTGCACCGAGGCCATCGAGCGCAGCCCCGAGTCGCCGGCCTCGAGCTCCTGCATCAGCAGTCCGTACGCGGTCTCCGAGACGTTTGGCGAGCCGTACCCCTCGAGGTTCGGCGCGTAGAAGCCGAGTTCTCCCATCTTCGGGATGAGCTCCTCGGGAAAGGTTCCGGCCTCGAAGTGATCGCCGATGTCGGGTTTGACGTGTTCTTCGACGAACTCCCGGGCCGTGTCCCGGATCATGCGCTCCTCTTGGTCGAGATCGGCCTCGAGTTGGACGAAATCCAGCATACCGGATAGTACGCCAACGAGCCAATAGGCATTGTGGTACGCATTCTGTCACACGTCGTGATCAGGGTCGTCCGTCCAGTCCACGGGGCTGCTCAAGCGACCTCCCTCACCGACAGTATCTTACGACGGTTTTATATATCTTACAAGCCCTTACGATGTTTAGTATAGTCGGAGATATTTTGTACGTAGGATCCGACATCCGGGTATGGTATTCGCCCTGTCCGACGAGCACCGCGCGATCCGCGAGGCCGTCCGCGAGTTCGGCGAACACGAGATCGAACCGGTCGCCGAGGAATACGACCGGAACTGCACGTATCCCGAGAAGATCCGCAAGGAGGCGGCGACGTACGACCTCGTCGCTCCCGGGATTCCGCTCGAGTACGACGGCGCGGGGATGGACAAGCTCTCCTCGACGATCGTCACCGAGGAGCTGTGGCGGGCCGACCCCGGAATCGGCTCCGCGGTCGGCTCCGCGGGCTTCGGGACGAACATGATCCTCGAGTTCGGCGACGAGTGGATGAAAGCGGAGTGGCTCCCGAAGATTACCAACGGCGAGACGGCGTCGTGCTCGATGATCTCCGAACCCGCACACGGCTCGAACGTCGCGGGGATCGAGACGGTTGCGGAGAAAGATGGTGAGGAGTACGTGCTGAACGGGAACAAGATGTGGATCACCAACGGCACCGTCGCCGACGTCGGCGTCCTGATGGCCAAGACGAGTCCCGACGAGGGCCACCGCGGCATTACCGCCTTCCTCATTGAGATGGATTCCGACGGGATCCGGACCGAGAAGATCGACAACAAGCTCGGGATTCGCGCCTCCGACCTCGCGGAGGTCGTCGTCGACGACCTCCGCGTCCCCGCAGACAACGTCATCGGCGAGGTCGACGAGGGCTTCTACCAGCTGATGGAGTTCTTCGCTGCCGGACGGACCAGCGTCGCCGCCCAGGCCGTCGGAGCGGCCCAGGGTGCCCTGGACGCCGCACTCGAGTACGCCCAGGAACGCGAACAGTTCGACCAGCCGATCGCGGAGTTCCAGGCGATCGAGCACAAGCTCGCCGAGATGGCCACGAACGTCGAGGCCGCCCGCTCGCTGACCTACCGCGCCGCGACCCAGGTCGAGCAGGACAACCAGGAGGTCGCCGCGCGCTTTTCGAGCATGGCGAAGCTGTTCGCCTCCGAGCACGCGGTCGACGTCGCCGATGAGGCGATCCAGGTCCACGGCGGCTCTGGCTACGTCACGGACTACCCGGCCGAACGGTACTACCGCGACGCCCGGATTACGAAGATCTACGAGGGGACGAGCGAGATCCAGAAGAACATCATCGCCGACCGACTGCTGTAGTCGCTCCCGGGACGGGAAGCGTTCGGTTGACGAAACCTGGTTGTTTCGCGCGGCAATGCATTCGGCCCGTTCTGTCCAGATTGGAAAGTTGTCTCCGGTATAGAGTGGAATGATATAGTATCGGAATGAATAAATCAAATAGTTTGGTCCCTCTCTCGTTCGAATACAGTTTTGTACGCTACGGAAGACGATCGTTCGAGGAGAGATATGCCCTGGTAGGGGACCATTTACCGGCAGGATCATCGACTTCTGGTTCGAGATCTGTCCCCGAGAAGCGGCTCGATAGGTTTATTCCATGCGCCGGCGACCGACCGAACCTATCTATTTCAGTTAATTGTGCTAGCCCTGATGGGTTGGGTCTAGACGCCGCCACCTGGATCGATCGCTTCGACGGGATGGCTCGCCTCGCGCTCGAGCAGGTCGTCGAGCTGATCCTCACAGGAGGTGCCGCTGGCAAGGACCAGTCGATCCGCTGCGGTCGGGCTCTCGAACTGGTCGCGCAGTCGGTCGCCGACGTCCATGCTGAGTTCGTAGTACTCCTGCTTGTAGCCGAAGCTGCCGGCCATTCCGCAACACTCGACGTCGCTCTCGAAGACGTCGGCGTCGAGCTCCTCGAGGACGGCCGTCGTGTACGCCTCGAGTCCCAGCGTTCGCTGCTGGCAGTGGCTGTGGTAGGCGATCGGCTTCTCGGGCGCGCGAAGGGCAGCGGGGTCGGCGCCGTTTTCGAGACAGCCGTAGACGTACTCGAGGACCTCGTAGCTCCCGTCTCGGAGCCGTTCGAACGAGCGCTCGGGCAGCAGCTTCTCGTACTCCCGGTGGAACATTGCCAGATCCGAGGGTTCGATGACGACGACGTCTCGGCCCGCGTCGAGGTGTTCGGCCAGCGCCGCGTACACCTCGCTGGCCTGCTCGTCGGCGGTCGCGATCATCCCCTGAGAGAGCGGTGCGCGCCCGCTCTCGCCCACGTTGGGCACCGTGACGTGGACGTCGAGCGCCTCGAGTACCCGAACCGCGGCCTTCCCGCGGTCGACGTCGACGTAGTTCGTGTACGTGTCGGGGTAAAGGACGACCTCGCGGTCGGCTTCGCTCGCCGCGACTCGAGGGCCCCGCTCGTCGTACCACTCACGGAGCGTCTCGCGCTCGAACGCCGGCAGCGGGCGCCGGCTGTCGACGCCGACGGATCGCTCGAGCAGCGACCGAACCGGCCCGAGTTCGGCTACTCGATTCGCCAGGGGCGCGGTCGCGCTGCCGAGCTTCGCGAGGGTCTCGTAGTTGCCGAAGAGGCGCTTCTGGAGGTCGAGCCCGCTTGGCTCCTCGTCGGGGACGAGCTCGTCGTAGAGGAACTCGAAGCGGTCCGGATCGACCCCGTGGTTGAGCCGGTCGCGAACCACTGTGTTGATCCAGGGGATGTCGATCTCGACCGGACAGGCGTTGACGCAGCGCGAACAGCCCGTACAGAGGTCGTTGAACTCGGCGACGCTGTCGGCGCCGTGGACGCCGGCTTCCCAGCCCGTCGCGATCCCGCCCGAGTAGGTCTCCCCGCCGAAGGCGTGGCCGCCGACCGACTGGAAGTTCGCACAGGAGTTCGCACACGCGGAACACCGGATGCAGTACAGCGTCTCGCGGAGCTGGTCGTCCTCGCGCATCGCCGTGCGGCCGTTGTCGATCAACACGAGGTGAAAGTCGCGGTCGTCCTCTCGCTCGGCAAAGGCGACGTCGGGCTCGTCGATATCGACGGTCGGCGACTCGACCGGTGGCGTCAGCAGGGAGATGTAGGAGGTGATGTCCTGTCCGGTGCCCGACCGCCCGATCAGCTCGATAAACGGCGAGAGGTCTTCGACCGAGGGGACGACCTTCTCGATACCCGCGACTGCAACGTGAGTGTCGGGCACGACGGCCGTCTTACGGGCGTTTCCCTCGCTGGTGACGAGCATGATCGTCCCCGAGTCGGCCGTGATGAAGTTCGCACCCGTCATCCCGACGTCGGCCTCGCGGATCTGCTCGCCGAGTCGCTCGCGGGCGAACATCGTCAGCTCCTCGGCGGTCTCGAGCGGTTCCTCGAGGTCGAAGCGGTCGTTGAACAGCCGGGCGATCTCGGCGCGTGAGCGGTGGATCGCCGGCGCGACGATGTGGGAAGGGGACTCGTCGGCGACCTGTAACACCCACTCGCCGAGGTCGGTCTCGACGACGTCGACGCCGTCGCCCTCGAGTGCGTCGTTGACCTCGAGCTCTTCGCTGGTCATCGATTTCGACTTGACGACCCGGTCGGCCTCCTTCTCGGCGGCGATCTCCCGGATGTAGCGGTTGGCGTCTGCGGCGTCGTCGGCGAGGTAGACCGTCCCGCCGTTTGCCTCGACGGTTTGAGTCACTTGCTCGAGCAGCTCCGGTAGGCGCTCGATCGCGTCCTCCTTGATGCCGCGGGCCTCACCCTTTAGCTCCTCGTAGGACTCGAGGTCGGCGACGGCCTCGTACCGCCCCCGGTTGAAGCCGGCGGTGTTGGCCTCGACGGCGTCGCCCTCGGTCTCGAGGAGGTGGCGGATCCGGGCTGCCTTCGCCCGTCGGTCGTCGGGCTTACTCATCGCCGCCCTCCTCGAGCAGGACGACGTGGACCGCCTTCGGCCCGTGGGCGCCTTTCACGAGCGACCCCATGTCGGCGGTCGCGCTCGGACCCGTCGCGAGGATCGCGCTGTCGCCGTCCCGAAGTGCCGGTCCGAGGCGGTCGATCGCCGTCGGCATGTCGGGGACCAGATCCGCCTCCCGGAGGACGGCGACGTGGAGGTCCGGAAAGAGGCTCACCTGCTCGGCGCCGTCCTCGGTCGACGGCAGGACGACGCTGCCGTAGTCGGCGATCCCGAACGAGGCGGCGGTGACGCCCGTCGTCGCCGCCTCGAGCGTCCGCGGCGACGGTTCTTCGTCGACCCACGCCGGCAGCGAGACGCCGTCGAACGGGAGGGGGGTACCCACGACGGGGTCGTCGACGACGTCCTCGAGCGTCGCCTCGAACGAAGCTGGTTCGGTCCGGCTCACGCTGACCTCGAGGTCGGCAAGCGAGTCCTGGAACCGCCGTCGAAGCGACCCTGATTCGGTACTCATATCTCGACCCTGCGACCCGATCCACATTACTGTTGTGCAACCCGTTCCCTCGAGTGGCTGTCTCACCACCGGGAGCGACTCCCCGGTGCCGTCGAGGGGTCGGTTCGCGGGTCGGCCGCGAGGGGCCGTGACGAAAACCCTCCTCTAGCCCAGCAACTATATGTGGGGTCCACTCATGGTCGGATAATGGCCGTTCGATTCTCCCTCGAGCGCGGCGGTGACCGTCCCCCTTCGGTTCTCGGCGGTCGTTCAAGTATCGCGACAGGAACTTTCACCGCGGACGAACGCCGACCACCCCTATGACGACGACGCCACCCTCCCGGTCGGATCCGGCCGACGATCCCAGAGCCGACTACGACTACCGGAGTGACGACGTCGATCGGCCGGCGCTGGTCGAGGACATCGGCGGGCTGATCGACGGCGACGTGCGCGCGGACTCGTACTCGCGAGAGCTGTACGCAACCGACGCGAGCATCTACGAGGTGACGCCCGTCGCGGTCGTCTTCCCGCGCTCGGCCGACGATGTCTCCGCGACCGTCGAGTACTGTGCCGAACGGGGGATCCCGGTACTGCCGCGGGGCGGCGGAACGAGCCTCGCCGGCCAGACGGTCAACGAGGCGGTCGTACTCGACTTTACGCTGTCCATGGACGGCGTCGTCGACGTCGACCCCGACGCCCGTCGGGCGACCGCCCAGCCCGGAATCTACCTCGAGACGCTCAACGAGACCCTCGAGCCCCACGGGCTGAAGTTCGCCCCCGACCCGGCCTGGGGGGACAAGAGCGCCCTCGGGGGCGCGATCGGCAACAACTCGACGGGCGCCCACTCGCTGCAGTACGGCAAGACCGACGCCTACGTCGAGGAAGTAGAGGTCGTCCTCGCCGACGGCAGCCGCACGCGGTTCGGCGAGGTCGCCGTAGAGGAGCTGCCCGAGCTCGCCGACGGCGACGATCTCGAGTCAGCGATCTACGCCGAGGTGGCTCGCGTTCTCGAGGAGCGAGGCGACCTGATCGAGGAAGCGTACCCCGACCTCAAGCGCAACGTCTCCGGCTATAACCTGGACTGGTTGGTCGAGGACGCCCGCGGAGCCGAGCGCGGGGTGGGGGAGCCCGACTCCGAGGGCGGAACGATCAACCTCGCGAAGCTCCTCTGTGGCAGCGAGGGAACCCTCGCGATCGTCACCGAGGCGACCGTCTCGCTCGAGCCGATCCCCGCCGAGAAGAGCATGACGCTGCTCGCCTACGACACTGTCCTCGACGCGATGGACGACGTGGCGGCGATCGTCGACCACGACGCGGCCGCGGTCGAGGTCATCGACGACGTGCTGATCGACCTCGCACGGGGGACAGCCGAGTTCGCGCCCGTCACGGAGATGCTGCCGGAGGGAACGGGAGCGGTCCTCATTGTCGAGTTCTACGCCGAGGACGCCGCCGACGGAAAGCGACGAGTCGCGAACCTGCTGGCCGACCGCTGTCCGTCGGTCGATCCCGTCGGCGAGGTCGACCCCCCCGAGGAACGTATCGTCACCGACGAGGCGGTCCACGCGTTCGACGCGATCGAGGCCCACGACGCCGAGAGCCGAAGCCAGATCTGGAAGCTGCGAAAGTCCGGGCTCCCGATCCTGCTCTCGCGGACGACCGACGAGAAGCACATTGCCTTCCTTGAGGACACCGCCATCCCGCCCGAGAACCTCCCGGCGTTCGTCGCGGACTTCCAGGCGGTGCTGGAGGATCACGACACCTACGCCAGCTTCTACGCCCACGCGGGACCCGGCGTTTTGCATATCCGACCCCTGATCGACACGAAGACCGAGGCGGGCCTCGAGGAGATGGGATCGATCGCCGATGCCGTCACCGATCTGGTCGTCGAGTACGACGGCTCGGTCTCGGGCGAGCACGGCGACGGCCGCGCGCGCACCCAGTGGAACCGCAAGCTGTACGGTGAGGAGCTCTGGGAGACCTTCCAGGAGCTGAAGACGGCGTTCGACCCCGACTGGCTGCTCAATCCCGGCCAGGTCGTCTTCCGCGACGACGATCCCACCGAGGTGACCGAGCACCACCGCTTCGGCCCCGACTACGAGTTCGAACCCGGCTTCGAGCCCACCCTCGAGTGGGACAACGACAACGGCTTTCAGGGGATGGTCGAGCTCTGTCACGGCTGTGGCGGCTGTCGGGGCGAGCAGTCGACGACGGGCGGCGTGATGTGTCCGACGTTCCGGGCGAGCGAGGAGGAGATTACGAGCACCCGCGGGCGGGCGAACGCGCTCCGGCAGGCGATGAGCGGTGACCTCGAGCCCGGCGAGGCCTTTTCCGACGAGTTCGTCGAGGAGGTGATGGACCTCTGTATCGGCTGCAAGGGCTGTGCGATCGACTGTCCGAGCGAGGTCGACATGGCGAAGCTCAAAGCCGAGGTCACCCACGAGTACCACGAACGAAACGGCTCGTCGCTGCGGGATCGGCTCTTTGCGAACGTTTCGACCCTCTCGAAGTGGGGGTCGAAGTTCCCGCTGCTCTCGAGCGCTGCCCCGAAGCTCCCCGGCGCCCGCAAGCTGCTCGAGGCGACCGTCGGGATCGACTCGAGCCGACCGCTGCCGTCGTTCCAACCGATGACGTTTCGGGACTGGTTCGAGGAGCGAGGTGGCTCGCGCGTTCCCGAGCGCGGCGCCGATCGGAAGGCGATCGTCTACCCCGACACCTACACCAACTACAGCCACCCCGAGGCGGGGAAGGCTGCCGTGCGCGTCCTCGAGGCCGCGGGCGTCCCCGTCAGGGTGCCCGACGACCTGGACGACACGGGCCGACCCGCGTTCTCGAAGGGCTTTCTCGAGCAGGCCGGCGAGACCGCCCGCGAGAACGTCCGGGCGCTCGCCCCGCTGGTCGAGGAGGGGTGGGACGTGGTCGTGATCGAACCCTCCGATGCGGTGATGCTCCAGTCGGACTACCTCGACCTGCTCTCCGACGAGGAGGCTCAAACCCTGGCGGAGGCGGGCTACGGAATCTGCGAGTACCTCGATACGTTTCGGCTCGACGAACGGCTCGCGTTCGACGCGCCTGAGGAGTCGCTGACCTACCACGGCCACTGCCACCAGAAGGCGACGGCCAAGGACCACCACGCCGTCGGCGTCCTCCGGCGGGCGGGGTACGCCGTCGACCCCCTCGACTCGGGCTGTTGCGGGATGGCTGGCAGTTTCGGGTACGAGGCCGAACACGGCTCGATGAGCGACGCGATCGCCTCGATCCTCTACGACCAGGTCGACTCGAGTCCCGGGGAGCGGGTTGTCGCCCCTGGCGCCTCGTGTCGGACCCAGCTGCAGAACCGCGACGGAGACACGGAGGAGCCCCCGACGCCGATCCAACTCGTCGACGCCGCGCTTCGGTAGCTCCCGCTCGAAACCTTCCAGTCGAAATGCCCGGTAGCGAATCGCGCTACCCGGTTGTTGGTTAGCAGTCGTCTTCCGTGCGTACCGATTTGTCCGTCTCTTTTCCGGAGTCCTCTTCCTTCTTTTCGGATCGCTCCGCCGCTTCTTCCTCCGGGCAGTCGTCGTCTTCGGGTTCGGGTTCCTTCTTTTCTTCCTCCGGGCAGTCGTCGTCTTCGGGTTCTTCCTTCTCTTCTTCGGGGCAATCGTCCTCTTTTGGCTCCTCTTTTTCAGCTTCCTCCTCGGGACAGTCGTCTTCCTTCTGTTCGGCCGTCTCCTCTTCCTCGGCCTCGGGCTCCGGCTCGTCGGGCTCTTCCTCGACGTCTTCCTCGACGTCTTCGGGCTCTTCGTCTTCAGGATCCTCGTCTTCGGCTTCCTCGTCCTCCGTGTCGTCGACGGGATCGCCGGGCTCGGTTTCACCCGTCGAGGTATCGTAGACCGAGACTGCGTTGGACCGACTCGGCGTATACAGGGCGATCACGTTCGTGCCCTCGTTGTCGATCCGTCCCCCGTCGTAGTCGTAGGTGACGTCGGCGTCGGTGTCGTAGTACCCTGAGGTGACGCGAAGCTCTCCTCCCGCCGCGATCTCGGTTCCGCTCGGCAGCGAGTCGGACTGATCGTAGTCCGGATTATTGTACAGCCAGTCGACGATGTAGCCGGAAAGATCGACGGTCGACTCCCCCTCGTTGCGCAGGACGATAAGGTCCTGCTCGGGCGTCACCGACTCGATGACGACCGGTACGTCGTGTCCGTCGGCGGCCGCCTGGGATCCGATCCCTGCGAGTCCGGCGACCGCGGCGCCCGTTCCCGCTAGCACTGCTCGACGCGATCTGTTTCGTGTCATACGACGCGAGATACGTTACCAAGACAGTGTAAAATAATCTATGGATACAACCGATCGATATATTCTGTGAACCATATACGTTCAATCCGAATATTACATGTCAGAAACATCGAAAGAGGATCCCATCGACGGACGGAGTGTGATTCGGAGCGACGAATCAAGCGAGTAGTCGACCGATCAGCACTCGAGGAGTCGGTTTATGGCGCTGCCTGTCGTAGGACCCGCCATGGTCTCCACCGTACTCGTCCCGATCGACGACTCGGAGCGCTCGAACGAGGCCCTCGAGTACGCCCTCGAGGTCCACCCCGACGCGACGATCACGGCACTCCACGTCGTCGATCCGCGGAAGTTCTACTCCGGGACCGGTATCGAGGGCAGCATCACGACCAACTACGAGCAGATCCAGGAGAACTACGAGCAGCAGGCCCGGGCGCTGCTCGCGGAAGTCGAGGAAACGGCCGCCGAACGCGGCGCCGAGATCGAGACGGAGTGGGTCACCGGTGCGGTCGCCCGATCGATCGTCGACTACGCGACCGACCACGACATCGACGGGATCGTCATGGGAAGCCACGGTCGCTCGGGCGCGAGTCGCATCCTGCTGGGCAGCGTCGCCGAGACAGTCACTCGCCGCTCACCGGTCCCGGTTACGATCGTCCGCTGAGACGGCTCCCGGTGTCGGCACTCGGATCGGCCACGAACCGCAAGACGCCTCGAGAGCGAGGCCCGGACCGAACCCAGCCACGTCGCTCGGCGTCGGAGACGGCCCCGAAAAAGCGCCGGAAGCGCGAATCTTTTGCGCCCGCTTCGGTAACGACGATCCATGACGAACAACTCCGAGACGTTCGGCGAGTGGCCGCTCAAGCGGCTGCTGACCGAGGTCGTCGGCTCCGGACCCAAATCGGCCGACGACATGACCCGCGAACAGGCCCGCGAGGCGTTCCAGCGCCTTCTCGCTAGCGAGCCCGAGGAGACGACGCTCGGCGCGTTCTGGCTGGCGAACCGCTGGAAGCGAAACACGCCCGAGGAGCTGGCGGCCTACACCGACGTCATGCGCGAGGAGTCGGTCGTCACCGCTGCCCCCGACTGCGACCCCGTCGACTGCGGCGCGAACTACGACGGCAAGCACACCTCCGCGCTGCTCGGCGTCGGTGCCGGCGTCGTTGCCGCGGCCGCCGGCACTCCGGTCGTCGTCCACTCCGGCGACGGCGTTCCGACCCAGAAGGAGACCGCCTACAAGCACGTGCTGGACAAACTGGGAGTTCGGACCGAACTCGAGCCCGACGAAAGCGCCGACATGGTCGACGAGACCGGCTTCGGCTTCTACTACCAGCCCGCGTTCAATCCGGGAATCGACGGCCTGTTCGAGCGACGCGACGAGATGGGCGTTCGGACGTTCGTCAACACGATCGAGACAGTCGCCAACCCCGCCGAGGCTGACGTCCACCTCGGCTCCTTCTACCACCTCGCGTTCGCGAAGAAGCTGACCGACTTGCTCAGAGAAAGCGAGGAACTCGACTACTCGAGAGCCATCTTTTTCCAGGGGATGGAGGGGTACGACGACATTCGGCCGGGGTACACGAAGGTCGCCGAGTGGAACGCGGGGGAGGACCTGACCGACTACGAGATCGAGACCGCCGAGTACGGCATGGAAATGGAGAGCGAAGACCTCGCGGTCGACGACGTCGCCGCCGCCTCGGCGACGATCACCGAGGACGTTCTCGCGGGCGAGCGCGAGGATCAGTTCGCCGACGCCATCGCGCTCAACGGCGCGTTCCGGATGTACGCCCGCCAGGACGTCGACTCGCTCGAGGAAGGCCTCGAGCGGGCTCGCGACGTGATCGCCGACGGCAGCGCGCAGGTGGTCCTCGAGGAACTACGCGAGTTCTGAGCCGAGAGGTTTCCTTCCGACTCGCACGAGGAGCCGCCACGGTCGAGCCCGCTGTCGGTCGGAACGTGGCGATCGGACCTCGCCGACGATCGTCCCGCCCACTCCGGCGACCTGACAGCCAGATATATCAACTATCGTGTATTGGTTGGCGTATGGCTCCGAACGATCCGCCGCCGTCGGTCGAGAACTCGACGCCGCCCCCGGTCGACGAACAGGATCCCGGACGCGGCACGAGTACCGCGCTCAACGCCGTCCTCGGCGGCGTCGTCGGGATCGTCCTTTCGTTCGTTCCGCTGTCGCCGGTGCTCGGGGGCGCCGTCGCGGGCTACCTCGAGGGCGGCGACACCGACGATGGACTGAGGGTCGGCGCGCTCGCCGGACTGGTCGTGCTGCTCCCGCTGAGCGTCATCGGGTTCTTCCTGCTTTTTCTCCTCGGATTCGGCGCAAACTCGGCGGTGCTGGGCCTGCTGGGACTGGTCGCGCTCCTCTTCGTGACGATATACACCGTTGGTTTGAGCGCCCTCGGTGGCGTTATCGGCGTCTACGCCGAAAGCGAGTTCTAGCGATCGGCTCGAGCGGGATTACCAGTGTTTTGAATCTGTGCCAATATCCCGAACGAAGTTTGAGAATCGGTCGAAACCACGAACGAATTTATATAGTAGCCGTCCGAGCATCGTGGTATGCGACTCGAGAACGAGACGGCCCTCATCACGGGAGCAGCGTCGGGGATCGGACGCGCGACGGCCGAACGCTTCGCAGACGAGGGCGCACGCGTCATCGTCACTGATATCGACAGCGACGGCGGGGAAGCCGTTGCGGCCGAACTCGCCGACGGCGACACCGAAGCGGAGTTCTACGAACTCGACGTCACCGACAGCGAGGGGTTTCACGCGGTCGTCGACACGGTCGCCGAGGAGTACGGGCTCGATATCGTCGTCAACAACGCGGGGACGGGCCACCCCTCCTCGCGGCTCGAGGAGACCGACGACTCGATCCGGGACTTCGTCATCGACGTCAACATCAAGGGCGTCTGGAACGGCTGTCACGCCGCTCTGCCGCACATGAAAGAGCAGGGTGAGGGGTCGATCGTCAACGTCGGCTCGCTGGCGAGCATCCTCGGGTTGCCCAAGCAGGCCGCCTACTCGCTGAGCAAGGGCGCCGTGCTCAACCTCACGCGGGCGATCGCCGCCGAGGCGGGTCCCTACGGGGTCCGGGCGAACACCGTCTGTCCGGGCTTTACCGATACGACACTGCTCGAGCAGTATCTGGCGATGCGGGACGACCCCGACGCGGCCCGCGAGGCGATGGCCGAAGAGTACCCGCTCAAGCGGCTCGGCGAAGCCGGGGAGATCGCCGACGCGATCCTGTTTCTCGCGAGCGACGAGGCCTCGTTCGTCAGCGGTCACGGGCTGGTCGTCGACGGCGGCTTTTCGACCTGCTGAAGTTCGTTCGGGTCGCCTCCGACGGCGAGTCCGACTCCCGATCAGACAGGACCGAGGTTCGCCAGGACGAGCGCGCACTGCACGCCCAGCAGCGCTCCCAGCGTCAGGAGCACGCAGGCGTCGTAGGTCGTCCGAACCGCCTCGAACTCGTTCGATCGCTCGAGAACCGTCCGGAGCCAGCGACTACCGGCGTAGAGCGCCACGATGACCAGCGGGAACGCGACCAGAACGAGCGCGGCCGGAGCGTACTCGGGTCCGTAGTGGACCCCGTAGGCCCAGCGAACGCGCAGGTGTTCGGGACCGACGGTGTACGCGACGGCGCTTGCGGCGACGCTGAGCAGAACGATCGTCATCCCGCCGGCGGTCAGCGGATCGATACGGTTCGGAACGCGCCCGAGTGGTGACGAGGTCGTCGTCATTCCGAACTACAGTTCGCGTTGCTGGCACTTGTATCGATCCAGCAACGCGATACAGTTCGCGATCCGACCGGTTCGGTCGACGGATCGACGACGCGCCGAAACCCTTGTACGATGAGTTGTCATACCATCGCATATGGTCGATGCGGACGGATCCGACCCGCAGCGTGGGTTCGACCTGCTCAGCGACGAAACGCGCGTCGAGATCCTTCGAGCGCTCGCGGACAGACTCCGAGAACGTCCCGAGAACCCGACGATCGGGTTCGCCGATCTCCGCCGACGGGTCGGGGTTCGCGACTCCGGGAATTTCAACTACCATCTGCAGCAACTCGAGGGACGGTTCGTCAGGGGGACGCCGGAGGGGTACCGGATCGCCCCCGCGGGGCTGCTCGTCGTGACCGCGCTGATCACCGGCGTCTACGGCGAGGGGACGCGGCTCGGCCCGACCGACCTCGAAGATAGCTGCCCCGGCTGTGACGAACCGTTCACGGCGACCTACGAGGACGGCCTTCTCGTCGTCGCCTGTCCGAACGACCACGTGTTTCGGAACGCGCTGCCGCCCGGCGCGATCGAGGACCGCACGCTGTCGGAACTCGTCGACCTGCTGGCGCTCAAGTCCAGGCGAGACCTCGCGTTCGCGGTCGAACGGGTCTGCCCGTACTGCTACGCCCGGCTCGAGTGGTCGGCGACGGTCGACCCGGACGCCGAACTCCCGTCGATCGACACGGGGTGTTCGCGCTGTGGCGTTCGCGTCGAGATCCCCGTCATCGTGAGCCTGCTGCGTCACCCGACCGTCGCGGCCTTTTATTACGACCACGGGATCGACGTCCGGAAGCGGCCCCTGTGGACGCCCGAGTTCTTCACCGCCGTCGACGTCTCGACTGTGGCCGACTCCGATCGGCTCCGCGTCGAGATCGAGCTCGAGGGGGACAGACTCGAGGCGACCCTCGACGAGTCACTGTCCGTCCTCGAGGTCACGACGCACGGGACGTGACGCTCACTCCTCGCGGATCAGCGCAACGCTCGCGAGCTTTTCGCCGGCCGGGACGGTCGCCTCCTGGGTGAGGGTGTACAACAGTCCCTCGCGACCCACGACGGCCTCCTGGAGCGCCTCGTACGTCGTCGGATCGTACACCGTCCCGAGTACGTCGCCCTCCGAGACTGGCTGGCCGATCTCGAGGGCCGGATCCGGCCGGAACAGCCCCGAGTGGTCGGCGACGACCTGGCCGAGGTGGTTCCTGGCGAGCGTCTGCTCGCGGTTCGGCACGTCGCCGGGCAGGAGTCCGAGTTGGCGACAGACGTCGAGCAGCCCGTCGACGCCGATCTCGACGGCGTCCTCAAGGATCTGTTTGTTGTGGGCGAGCTCGGGCGTGATCGAGGGAATCCCCTCGTTTGCGGCTGCGACCCGCAGCTTGCCGGCGAACCCGCGGCGGTGCCACTCCTCGCTCGCCTCGTCGTCGGCCTCCTCCGAGAGCAGGAGGTCGGTGCCGAACGCCTCGGCCAGCGCGCGCGACTCCTCGTCGCCCTCGAGGAAGACGACGTGTGGGAGCATATCGGGACTCCCGGTGTGGAGGTCGACGACGGCGTCGGCGTCGCCGACGTACTCCCAGAGCCGGGCAGCCATGCGTTCGTGGAGGCTCCCGTCGGCGTTGCCGGGCCACACCCGATTCATGTTCGGGTTGACGCTGTCGATGATCTCCGGGGTCGTGTAGGAGACGCGATCGAACGTCAGGGGGTTCGCAACGGGGACAGCGACGATCCGTCCCGATAGCGACTCGAGCGGGAGCCGGTCGTGGAACCGACGCAGCACCTCGGTGCCGTTGATCTCGCGGCCGTGCTGGGCGGCCTGGACGTACAGCGTCGGCCCGTCGTCGGCGCCGTCGTAGCTGTGTACCGTCGTCGCGATCTCGACGCCCGACGGCAACCGTGCGAGCGTCACCTCCTCGGTCGTGTGGGTTCCGGCTGTCATAGGCGATCGTTTCATGCCCGGCGGTATGTACCTGCGGCAGGCGGCCCCACCGTTCCGAGACCACTACCGTTTTCACCCGTCCGGCCGTCGGCCGACGTATGGGCAACGTTACTGCGACCCTGCACACGAGCGAGGGCGACATCGAGGTCGAACTCTATGACGAGCGCGCGCCGCGAACCGTCGACAACTTCGTCGGGCTCGCGACGGGCGGCCAGAAGTGGACCGACCCCGAGACGGGCGAGGAGGTCGAGGGCGAGCCGCTGTACGACGACGTGATCTTTCATCGAATCATCGACGGCTTCATGATTCAGGGTGGCGATCCGACCGGAACCGGTCGTGGCGGCCCCGGCTACCAGTTCGACGACGAGTTCCACGAGGAGCTGCGCCACGACGACGCCGGGATCCTCTCGATGGCCAACTCCGGGCCCGACACCAACGGCTCGCAGTTCTTCATCACGCTGGACGCCCAGCCCCACCTCGACGACCGCCACGCCGTCTTCGGCAAGGTCACCGACGGGATGGACGTCGTCCGCGAGATCGGCGACGTCGAGACCGACGCCAACGACCGACCACGCGAGGACGTCGTCCTCGAGTCGGTGTCGGTCGACTACGAGTAACGACTCGAGCGATTCTCTCGTTTTGGGCCCGTCGTTTCCACGGTTTCGAGCCGCTTCTGTCGATTTGATGCGCTGCTCGAGCGGATTGTTTTACCAGTCGTGTCAGATTACAACAGGCATAGGCAGTGTATGAGAACAACTTTCACGGGTGATTTTCAATTATCGATCAATGTCTTCCGACAAGTCGGACTGCGGACGGCGAACGGGGCGTCGATCGACGCGGGGCAACCCGGCGACGGAGCGGAGCCAGGTCTACGCGGTCGAGGACGACGGCGAGCTCCGTCCCAAGGAGCCCTCGGAGGTAGCTCGGGAGTGTGGCTGCGGACGAACGCACACCCGCCGAACGTTCATGGGGGCGACCGCAGCCACCGCGGGTGCGCTGACGCTCGGCTCGCAGGTCTCCGGCGTCGCAGCCGAGGAGCCCGAGGGCGATACCGTCACGATCGTCCACGACCTGCACACCCACAGCGAGATCGGCGAACCCGGCGAGCCGAACATCGCGCGCTACTGGAACGTGGTCCAGGAGCAACTCGGAGATCGGGACGACGCCGTCTTCCTCGCCAACGGGGACGAACTCGGCTCGTCGACGATCTCGTTTTTCACCGAGGGTGAGCACAAGATCGATTTCATGAACGACATGGACCTCACCGCAGCGGGCGTCGGCAACCACGACTTCGACTACGGCGTCGAGGTCGCCGAGCAACGGTTCGCTGACAGCGAGTTCCCGTGGCTGAACTCGGCGCTGTACACGCCCGACGGCGAGCTGTTCCCCGAGACCGAGGAGTACACCACCCTCGAGATCGGCGACCTCACGGTCGGCCTGTTCAACGTCGTTCTACGGGGTTTTCATGGGATTACGGACTACCCGGACGACTACGAACAACGTGACCCCGTCGAGACGGCCCAGGAGATGACCCAGCTGCTTCGCGAGGAGGAGGATGCCGACGTCGTCGTCTGCTCGTCGCACACCCCCCACGAGACCCACTTCGAGCTCGCCGAGGAGGTCGACGGGCTGGACGCGATCTTCGGCTCGCACTCCCACTACACGATGGATACCGCGGAGGAATACGAAGGAACCGTCATCAGCGAAGTCGGCTACGCCTACTTCCACCTGGGCGTGATGACCCTCGACTCCGAGGGGAACCTCGTGAGCTGGGAGCGCCTCGACTTGGACGAGGACACCGAAGCCGATCCGGAGTTCAAGGAGCGCATCGAGGCCCAGTACGACGAGCTCGATGAGGAGCTCTCGGAGGTGATCGGCGAGACGGCCGTCGAACTCGACACCTCGGGCTCGATCACCTACGGCCGCGAGGCCCTGATCGGTAATCTCATCACCGATACGATGCTCGACCTGCACTCCGACGCACAGGTCGCCTTCCAGAACGGCGGCGGGATCCGAACGAACACCACGTACGGCCCGGGCGAACTCACCGCGGGCGACGTGCTGGGAATCCTCCCGTTCGGCAACGAGGCGGTCGTTTTCGAGGCGACCGGCGAGGAGATCCTGCAGGTGCTCGAGAACCGCATCGACACGCTCCCGGACAACACCTTCGGCGCCCAGCAGGGCCAGCAGGTCGGCGGTCTCCAGTACGAGTGGAGCGGCCACGAGGAGCCCGAGGTCGGTGACGTCTACGTCGAGGGTGAACCCCTCGAGCCCGAAGAGACGTACGTCGTCTCGACGACCGACTACCTCAAAGACACCGCGGAGGACTACGCGCCCTTCCGTGACGCGGAGCTGCTCTGGGAGGGCGGAATCGTCCTCGGGCCCGCCGTGATGGAGTACGTCGAGGAGCACAGCCCGGTCGAACCCGAACTCGAGAACCGCATCCTGCGGGTCGACGAGGACGTCGGGAGCCACCGGGACGTTCGCCGGGAGAACGGCCGAACGCTGCTCTGCTTCGACACCCCCGAGGGGGCGGCCGAGGTCGGCGACGCCGAGACGTTCTTTAGCGTGACGGCCGACGTCGACGAGGATGCTCCGGACCCCGTCTCCGCCGAGATCGAGAACGGTCTCCTCTGGATCGGGTACGACACCGGCGACCTCCAGCAGTTCCTCGCCACCACCGACGCCGAGGAGCTGCGGGTCTTCGGTGAGTTCGAACCCGACGAGGAACACTACGGCTACACCGGCACCGACGGCGACCTCCTCGAGCTTCCCGTCGCCGCCGCCTACGACGGGTTCAAGCTCAAGGCGACGATCGACGCCGCGTCGCCGTCGCTCAGGGAAGACTGAGCTCGGCGGAGCCGGATCGACCCCCGGTTCGGCCGAACGATGCAACGGCTACGCTTAGGGGCACGGCCCCCCTGGCTGTCGTATGAACTGGACGGCTGCGGACGTTCCCGACCAGAGCGGCCGGGCGATCGTCGTCACGGGAGCCAACAGCGGGATCGGCCTCGAGACGACCCGCGAACTCGCGCGCAACGGCGCTCGGGTGATCATGGCCTGTCGAAGCACCGATCGAGGCGAGCAGGCGGCACGCGAGGTCCGTCGGGACGCGCCCGACGCCGAACTTCGCGTCGAGGAGTGTGACTTGGGCGACCTCGAGTCGGTTCGGGCCTTCGCCGATCGGCTCGAGGACGACGAGATCGACGTCCTGATCAACAACGCCGGTGTCATGGCGATCCCCCGTTCGGAGACCGCAGACGGGTTCGAAACGCAGTTCGGCGTCAACCACCTCGGCCACTTCGCGCTGACGGGTCTGCTCCTCGGAAACCTCACAACCGACGGCGAGGAGCCCGCGCGAGTCGTGACCGTCTCGAGCGCCGTCCACGAGCGGGGACGGATCCGCTTCGAGGATCTCCACGGCGAGCAATCCTACGACGAGTGGGAGGCCTACGCGCAGTCGAAGCTAGCGAACGTGCTGTTCGCGTACGAGCTCGAGCGTCGGTTTCTCACGGCCGGACTAAACGCCGACAGCATGGCGGTTCACCCGGGCTACGCGGACACGAACCTGCAGTACCGAGGTCCCGAGATGCGGGGGAGTCGGCTCCGGATGGCGGCGATGAAGCTCCTGAACGGGGCGGTCGCGCAGTCCTCGGCGGACGGTGCGTTGCCGACGCTGTACGCCGCGACGGCACCCGAAGCCGAGGGCGGCGCCTACTACGGCCCCGGTGGGCTCGCGAGCATACGCGGACCGCCCGAACGCCAGGCGTCCTCGGAGCGATCGTACGACGAGGAGACGGCCCGCTGGCTGTGGGCGGTCTCGAGCGATCTGACCGGCGTCACGTACGACCTCCCGGAGCCGAAAGCCGGCGTGCCGGCGCGGAGTTAATCGGTCGTCCCTCGAGCCGATCGTAACGCGAAAGACGGTTCGGCCGAACTCCTACGCAATGAGCGACGAGGAGATTACGTGCGCGAGCGACGTCGGCTCCGCGGACGCGCCGCCGGTCTCGGAGAAGCCGTACAAGATCGTCTTCGAGGCGAACAAGTGTTTCGGCGCGGGAAAGTGCGCCGAGGTCAGCGACAACTGGGGCATGTCCCTCGAGTCGGGAATCGCTCAGCCGGAGGCCTACTTCTTCGACGAGGACGATCTCGAGCACAACGTCCGAGCCGCGGAGGTCTGTCCCGCGAAGAAGGGCGACGGCTGTATCCACGTTATCGACCGCCGCACGGACGAGGAGATCGCTCCAGATCCCCACGGCGACGGCACGCTGAGCGTCGACTGGTAGCGAGGGCACAGCCCCGACGTGTCGTTCGCTCGATCAGTCCGCCTCGCCCTCCCGGAAGGTCCACTCGGTCTCGAGAGCCGACGGCTCCGCGAGGGTCTGGTAGACGACGCAGTAGCGTTCGGTGTACTTCTGCAGTGCGGCCTTCGTGTCGTCGTCGACGTCACCGTCGACGGTGACCTCGAGGCGGATGTCCTGGAAGCCGACGGGTGCGTCCGCGTCGACGCCCATCGTCCCGCGGAGATCGAGGTCGCCGCTGGCCTCGACGCCGATATCGACCTCGAGGCCGAAGTTCTCCGCGACTGCCTGGGCGGTGAGCTGCGAGCACGCCGCCAGCGCACCTAACAGCAAGTCGCCCGAACAGGCGCCGGTTCCGGGACCGCCGGCGCCCTCGTGGAGTTCGGCCTCGTAGATCGCCCGGCCGATGTCCACGTTACAGCTCCGGCTGTCATCTTGCTCTTCGCCGGTCGCGGTCAGCGTGATCTGGGCCGACTCCGGTTTCTCCTCGTACTCGGCCTTCAGCGGTTCCTGTTCCTCTTGCAAGTTACTCTCACTCATACACCCACGATATTCGGTCGCTCCTCAAATAACTACGCTCCGACGTCGGTCGGCCGAAGCGAGGTGCGAGCGAACACCGAAACACACATTCCCGCACGGTGGCTACCCTCGAGCGCACTTCTGTGCGAGGGTAGCCAAGCAGGCCAACGGCGGTGGGCTTAAGACCCGCTCCCGTAGGGGTCCGAGGGTTCAAATCCCTTCCCTCGCATGCTACCGCGAACATCCGTGAGCGGTAGCTGCGGGACGGAGGGATTTGAACTACGGAACGAGGGAGCGAAGCGACCGAAGTTCAGGTGGTTCAAATCCCTTCCCTCGCGTTCTAGAACACGTGAACGGTAGCTGCGAAACGAAGGATTTGAATCAGGGAGTGGAGCGAAACGACCGCAATTCGAATCTCTTCTCTCGAGCCGCCTCGAGCGCACACGGGAGCCACCTTCCGAGACGAAGATCCCAAATCGGTCTGGCTGAGGCGACACTCGCCGATCGGACGGCAGTCGGTTCCGTCTCGAATCGGTGGCTGTTAGATCGATCCCGACCGCTGGTCGCTCGTCTCGGACGCTCGGTCGACCCCCTCGAGATACGCCGGCGGCACCCGATCGGTCGTGTACGTCTCGCGACCGCGTTTCGTGATCCGGTGGCCGTCCGCGAGCAGCCCCGCGGCGTCGACGACGAGGACGACGGTATCGCTCGCGTGACGACGTCCAACTCGCCCGGCGGCCCCGGGGCTCTCTGAGAGGTGGACGTACTGGCGGGATATCGGTCGTAGCCCCGACTCGCGGATCGACGCGAGGCTCTCCGGGGCGGTGCCGTGGTAGAGCTCGTCGGACACCGGCGCGTCGGTCGGCTCGAGGTCAACGTCGACGGAGTGGCCGTAGGCTGCGCGGACGCGGTCGTCGCCGTCCGTCCCATCGGTTCGCTCGAACCGCCCCTTCGGATCGGTCGCGATCACGGCCGCGACGTGCTCGGCCTCCGCCCAGTCGTAGTTCCCCTCGACAGCGGCGACCACCTCCTCGAGGCTCGTCCACCCTCGGTCGTCGAGTTCGAGACTGGCGTCCTCCGGGAAGTGTCGGAGGGCACCGCTCGTGAACTTCGAGAGGCGACGCCGCCGCGCCCCCGAAAGCAGCTCCGTCCCACGGGCACCACAGCGCGGACAGCTCCCGTCGTCGGTCGCAAGCGGGCCGTGCTCCGCGCAGGTTCGAACTGGCTCCGTCACGAGAGGTCGGTAGCGCTCGAGAACGAAAAAGGCCGTGTACGAAGCGGCGCGTTCTACGCTACTCTCTCGCCGGTTCGAAAGGATAGATCCAGCGCGGGCGCCGAGTGGGTCAGCGACCCCATCGAGATCACGTCGACGCCAGTTGCGGCGTAGTCGGCGACGTCCTCGAGCTCGATTCCGCCGCTTGCTTCCGTCAGCACGCCCCTGCGATCGGCGAGCAGGTCGACGCCCTCCCGCGTCTCCGGCGGAGACATGTTGTCGAGCAGGACGACGTCCGCACCGGCCTCCACGGCCCGTGGGGCGTCCCCCGGCGACTCGACCTCGACCTCGACCTTCGTCGCGAAGGAGACCCGCTCCCGGAACCGCGAGACGGCGTCCTCGAGCCCCAGCTCGGCGACGTGGTTGTCCTTGACCATCACCATATGGGAACAGTCGAGGCGGTGGGTGTCGCCCCCGCCGGCGACGACGGCTCGCTTCTCGAGGCCCCGCAGGCCGGGCGTCGTCTTTCTGGTTGCGGCGATCCGGACGTCGTCCGACTCGGCTCGCGCCTCGTCGACCGCCCTGCGGGTTCGGGTCGCGATGCCCGAGGCGTGCCCGACTAGGTTCACCGCAAGGCGCTCGCCTCGAAGGACCTCGCGCGTAGCCCCCGCGACGCGGAGAACCTCGTCGCCAGGCTCGATCGCCGTCTCCGACTCGAGCGCCTCGAGAACGTCGACATCGAGATAGTCGAAGACTGCGCGGGCAGCCTCGAGGCCCGCGAGGATGCCCCGTTCTTTCGCGACGAGTCGCCCGGTCGTCTCCCCGGGGACCTGGTTCGTGACGTCGTCGTGGCCGAGGTCCTCGCGGAGCCAGCGCTCGACTTGTGAGTCCGTAATCATGGTCAGTCGTCCGCCGTGGATTCGGCTGCCGTCGACTCCTCGGTCACGAGGTGGTGACAGCCTCGCGATTCCGCGTTCTCGCCCGCGGCCCGCGCGATCAACAGCGCGGTGACGCAGGCGTTTCGAAGCTCGTAGAGCTCGCGGGAGGTCCTGGTGCGGGTGTAAGCGTCGACCTCGCCCTTGAGCCGCCGGAGGACAGCGCTCGCGCGGGCGATCCCGTCGGGATCGCGCTCGAGGCCGAGCTGTTCGGCCATTGTTCGCCGCAGCCGCCTGAACTTCTCGGCGGCGAAGCGCTCGGGCAGTGCGGGATCGCTGTCTCGGAGAGTTGGCGCGTCGACGACCCGAGGTTTCGCTTCGCAGCCGACCACAGTCTCGCCCGCCCGCAATCCCCAGACCAGTCCCTCGAGCAGGCTCGTACTCGCTAGGCGATTCGCGCCGTGGACGCCCGTTCGGGTACACTCGCCGACGGCGTACAGTCCCTCGAGACTCGTTCGCCCGTCGTGGTCGACGTCGATCCCGCCACACAGGAAGTGCTCGCAGGGCGCGACCGGAATCTGGTAGCCGTCGATTCCGCGGTCACGACAGTTCTCGGCGATCCCGGGGAACTCGTCCTCGAAATCGCCCTCGAGCGTCTGTACGTCCAGAACGACCTCGCCGGTTGCCTCGCGCTCGGCGGCGACCGCGCGGGCGACGACGTCCCGGGGCGCGAGTTCGGCGTCTGGGTGGTAGTCGTCCATGAAGCGGTCGCCGTCTGCGTCCCGGAGGACGGCGCCCTCGCCGCGGAGGGCCTCCGAGAGCAGGAACGGATCCTCCCCGTCGAAAGCGGTCGGATGGAACTGCACGTACTCGAGGTCCGCGACGTCGGCGCCCGCGAGCGCGGCCATCGCGATCCCGTCACCGGTAGCCCCCTCGGGGTTCGTCGAGCGCAGGTAGAGCGCCCCGATGCCGCCCGTCGCCAGCACCGTCGCCCCGGCGTAGACGGGGTGGCCGGTCGCGTCCTCGTCGGTGAGGACGCCGTGGACGCGGCCCTCGTGGGTAATCAGCTCGAGGACGGCGGTGTCCTGTCGAACCTCGACGCGCTCGTGGTCGTCGAGGTAGTTCAGGAACGGGCGCAGGATGTGAGTCCCGGTCGCGGCGTCGACGTGGAGGATGCGTCGCTCGGAGTGGGCCGCCTCGCGGGCGTAGTCGAACGCGCCGTTCTCGCGCTCGTCGAACGGGATCTCGAGAGTCTCGAGGAGGACGTCCTCGACGGCCGCGTCGGCCTCGCGGACGAGGACGTCGACGGCGTCGGGATCTGCGGTTCCGTCGCTGGCCGCGAGGACGTCACGTTTCAGCGCCTCGGGGTCGCCACGAGCCGTCGAGATGCCGCCCTGGGCCCAGTCGGTGCTGGCGTCGGTGGGTCGCTCGGCCTTCGTCACCAGCAGTACCTCCGCGTCCTCGCGGGCGGCCTGCAGGGCGGCCGCACAGCCCGCGATGCCGCTGCCGACGACGAGGACGTCCGCGGTGTCGTGAGGTGGTGTCTCGGACATGGTCGATCAGAGCTCCAGCATACGCTCGAGGGCCAGCCCGGCGAGCTCCTTTTCCTCGGGAGCGACCTCGATCACGTTGCGCTCTCGGCCCGCGACGAGCTCCTCGAGGACCCAGCCGAGGTAGTTGGGGTCGATCTGGCGCATGGCGTTGCAGTCCATGCAGGCGTCGCCACACAGCGGGACGACGTCGACCTCGGGGTGCCAGCGCTGTAGGTGTTCGGCGAGGTGAATCTCGGTCCCAATCGCCCACGTTTCGCCGGGGGCGGCGTTGGCGACGGTCTCGCGGATCGTCGCCGTCGAGCCGACGACGTCGGCGGCCTCGACGACCTCGCGGCGACACTCGGGATGGACGACCACGTTCGCATTCGGCTGTTCCTCCCGTACTCGCTCGACGTGAGCCTCGCTAAAGCGCTCGTGGACCTGGCAGTAGCCGTTCCAGAGAATCAGGTCCCGCTCGGCGACCGCCTCGGCGCTTTTTCCCTCAGGGTCCCACGGGTCCCACGTAACGGTCTCGTCGGCCATCCCCAGATGGTGGGCCGTGTTCTCCCCGAGATGCTTGTCGGGCAGAAAGAGGACCTTGTCGCCGCGCTCGAGGGCCCACTCGAAGGCCTCGTGGGCGTTCGAGGACGTACAGACCAGCCCGCCCTGGCTCGCACAGAACGCCTTCAGGTCGGCGTAGGAGTTCATGTACGTGATCGGGACGATCTCTGCGTCGGGCGCGGCCGCCGTGATCTCCGCCCAGGCGGCGTCGACCTGCAGCGCCTCGGCCATCCCGGCCATCGGGCAGGACGCCTCCATACTGGGGAGGATCACCGTCTGGTCGTCGTCGGTGATAATGTCGGCGCTCTCGGCCATGAACGTCACGCCGCCGAAGATTACGTACTCGGCGTCGGCCGCGGCCGCCTCCCTCGAGAGCCCGTAGGAGTCGCCGACGAAGTCGGCGTGCTCGACGATCTCCCGTCGCTGGTAGTTGTGTCCGAGGACGACGACATCGTCGCCGAGTATCTCGAGGGCGTCCTCGATTCGCTTCGTTCGCTCGTCCTCTTCGAGACCTCGATACTCCGATGGAAGCTGTTCGAGGTGGTCATATTTGAACAGACTCAGGTCAGTTTCGAACTCCGTGCTTTCTAGTTTGGCCATTTGGGTTCCCTGTGGCTAGTAGCACACACCAACCATTATTGAATAACTCTTCTATTCGATATAGGATCATGCACAGGTACCATCCGATGGTTAGAGGTTGGTAGGATAATACCCTCAATTGGGGCCGACGACCGGTTTTGGTCCTGGGACCGTGGGACGCGCTCAAGGTCGTGCGACGGACGAACGACGGACTCGACGGCGAAACCCCGGAACCGAGCGGCTCGGAAGAAATTCGACGACGTGCGCTCGAGATACCGATTATGAACTCGACTGCGAGAACGGCTGGAACCGACGGCGGAGCCGTTAGTGCGGCGGCTTCAACCCGTTTATCCGCCCTCCGCTAGCTCGGCGCGAGCGACTCGAGCGTCTGCTCGACGATCTCGTCCGAGGCGGGGTCGGGAACCACCACGATCGGGTGATCGATTCCGGTTTCGGCGACGAGGGACTCGAGGCGATCCCGGGCATCCTCGGGCGTCCCCGCGACGCCGAGGTCGGCGACCAGTTCGTCCGTCACCGCGTCGGCTGCCTCGCCCCTGTTTCCGTCGCGCCAGGCCTCGGCGATCCGATCGGCCTCGTCGGGGTACGCCGCGCCGACGGCCCGCCGGTACCCCTCGCCGCTGCCGACGTAGTAGGCGACGTGGCCGCGGATCGCGTCCCGGGCCGCCTCGAGGTCCTCGCTGACGGCCGCAGGAACGTACGGCGCGACGGCGATCGCCTGGGGATCTCGATCCCGCTCTCGGGCCGCCGTCGCGACCTCCTCGAAAGCGTCCTCGAGCCTCGAGAAGGGGATGTTGTGCGGGATCCAGCCGTCGGCGAGCCGGCCGACGACCCGGCGGTTCGCGGGGCCCAGTCCGGCGTGGTAGATCGGCGTCGGCACCTCGAGGGAGGGGAAGTCCTTCGCCTCGAGCAACTCGCCGTCGTACTCGATCCGACCCTCATCCGCGGTGAACGCGCGGACGAGCTCGATCGTCTCGTGGGCGCGCCGCACGGGACGGTCGAACGCCTCGCCGTGGAGGTCCTCGATCGACTTCTTCGTGCTCGTGCCGACTCCGAGGACGAACCGGCCGTCCGAAACCCGCTGCAGCGAGGCCGCGGTCATCGCGAGGACGGCCGGCGAGCGCGAGTAGACGTTCAGGATCGCCGACCCGATTCCGAGCTCGTCGGTCCGGGTCGCGATCTCGGTCGCTCGGACGACGCCGCTCTCGCCCCACAGCTCGGGCAGCCAGACGTCGTCGTATCCCAGCTCCTCGGCGCGAACGGCGACGTCGGCCTCCGAGAGCTCGTCGGTGCTCGTCGTCAACAGTCCCGTGTCCATGGACGGCCCGACGAGGGGCGGGGACAAAAGCGTCGGTGCCGTCGCCGGGATCGACGGCGTCGCCCCGTCGCTCAGAACAGCCCCGACGAGGGCAACAGCCAGACGCCGACGCCGATCGCGAGCAGACCGCCGACCAACCAGGGCAGCTGTCGCTTCACGAGTAGCCGCGCCGTCCCCTCCTGGCCGGAGTTCGAGACGACGAACGCCGGCGTTCCGTCGCCGTCGCTCACGACCGCGCTCACGTCACGCATCGTCTCGCGGGCGTCGACGTCGTAGCTCGACTGGCCGAACACGTACGCCTCCCTGCCGGGCTCGAGCCGACGCTCGTGGTACCTGCGGTCGTTCCCGGTCGCGAGCTCGACCACCTTCAGATCGAGCGAGGTGTTCTCCGACTCGAGGTCGGACTCGTGGGCGAGAAACTCCCGAATCGGCTCGGGTTCGGGCTCGCCGCCGCCGACCTCGATCGTCGTGTCGGTCGACAGCGCCAGCTCGGCGCCCGCAGGCTCGACCCGGACGCTCGCGGTCGCGTCCTCGAGCCGGAACGCCGTTGCCGCCCGTCCCTCGTCGACGGTCTTCCAGGAGGAGTTCTTCCCGCTCGAGCGGTACTCCTCGACTTCGTACTCGTAGGCGAGCGCGTCCGTCCCCGTGATCGGTGCCCGAAGCCGATCGCCGAGCGGAGTCGCGGTTCCCTCGATCTCGACCGGCCCCTCGGCGCGCTCGACCGCGACGACGTCGTCGGTCTCACCCCGGTAGACGTGGTAGGCCGGCCTGAGCTTCAACAGTCCGATCGCGAGGGCGACGAACCCGCCGAGGACGAGCAGTGGGCCGAACATGCGTCCGTATCGTCGCGAGATGACAATAACGATACCGGTACGGAAAGCGACACGTCGGCGCAGGGGTTGCCCCCGGATGCGCTACTCGTGGCGCAGCGCCTCGATCGGATCCACGCGGGCGCCCCGCCAGGCGGGGTAGAGCCCGGAGACGACCCCGACGCCGATCCCGACGGCGACTGCGATGGCGACCCACTCGAGCGGGTAGACCATCGGCCAGCCGAGCAGCCACACGCCGAGGTAGCCGAAGCCGAGGCCGGCGGCGACGCCGACGACCGCGCCGATCGCGCCGAGGACGACCGACTCGACGAGAAACAGCTGCATGATATCGCGTTTCGTGGCACCGACGGCCTTCATGACCCCGATCTCTCGAGTTCGCTCGGTGACGCTGACGATCATGATGTTAGCGATGCCGATCGAGCCGACGACGAGCGCGATTCCGGCGACGGCGCCGATGAAGACCGTGAGCTGTCCGACGAGGTCGTCGAACTGCTCGATGGCGTCCTCGACGGTCTGGACGGCGATCTCGTCGTCGTCCGCTTTCAGCTCCGCGGCGTGGGAGTCGTCCTCGAGGTAGTCGACGGCGGTCTCCTGAACCGGGTCGACGTCGTCGAGTCCCTCGGCGCCGATCTGCAGGGTCGGGTACGCCCGCTCCTCGTCGCCGTCGGGCGTCTCGACGGTCGTTGTGTAGTGTTCGTCGGCAGGGACGAACACCTGGGGCGGCGTCTGCTCGCCGATCTCGCTCTCGGCGACGCCGGCGACCGTCACGCTCGTCGTCTCGCCGTCCTCGAAGGTGAGCTCGAGTTCGTCACCCGCCGAGACGTTCTCCTCGAAGGCCTGGCCGGCCTGTTCGTTGACGACCGCCTCGTCCGCGCCGTCGAACGGTCCGCCGTCGACGAACGTCGCGTGCTCGAACCGATCGGCCGTGGTCGCCTGGGCGTCGACGACGCCCGTCAGCTGTTCGCCGTCTGACTCCGCCTGCACGACGTCGAGCGATCCCTGTGGCGCGACGTACTCGACTCCCTCCCGTTGCTCGAGTGCGTCGACGTCGCTCTCGGTGTAGATCGGCGTCTCGACGAGCATGACGCCGAACCCGTCCTCCGGCGTGGTCTGGGTCTGGACCGTCATCGCGGGCTCCTGCTCGGCCTCGATGTCACCGACAACGTCCTCGGAGAACCCGCCACCGAGCACCATGAACGTGATGACGGCGGCGATGCCGATGATGACGCCCAGGGTCGTCAGCGCCGACCGCAGCTTGTGGGCCCTGATCGAGCGCCAGCTGATCCGCAGGCTCTCCCGGAGGTTCATGCCTCACCCTCCCCCGTCGACCGTCGGTTCCCCGCCCCTTCCGTCGCTTTCTCGCGGGCCGTCACGTCGCGGGCGCCGCTCAGGTGCTCCAGGGACGCGATCTCGCCGTCGAGCAGGTGGACGACGTGGTCGGCGTACTCGGCGACCGCCCGCTCGTGGGTAACCAGCAGGATCGTCGCGCCCGCCTCGTTGAGGTCGACCAGCAGCTCCATGATCTCGGCTTCGGTCTCCGTGTCGAGGTTTCCCGTCGGCTCGTCGGCCAGCACCAGTGTCGGCTCGTTCGCCAGCGCCCGCGCGAGGGCGACCCGCTGGCGCTGCCCGCCCGAGAGCTCGCTGGGCTCGTGCTCGAGACGGTCGCCGAGACCGACTCGCTCGAGCAGGCTCCGCGCGCGCTCTTGTCGATCGGCCCCGACGCCGTCGTGGAACACCATCGGCAGCCGGACGTTCTCGATAGCGGTCAGCCGCGGCATCAGGTTGAACGTCTGAAAGACGAACCCGATCTCGGTGCCCCGCAGCCGCGCCCGTTCGGTATCGGACAGCTCCCCGACCGAGCGTCCGCCGACCTCGAGCCGTCCCTCGTCAGGCGTATCGAGGCAGCCGACGAGGTTCATCAGCGTCGATTTCCCGGAGCCGCTCGGTCCCATGACAGCCGTGAACGAACCCTCGCCCAGCGACAGCGAGACGCCGTCGACGGCGTGAACCGGCTCGGCGAGGTGGTACGTTCGGCGGACGCTCTCGGCCGTTACCGCGGCCGCCCCCGGACCAGTGTCGTGTGCCACCATCCGTCATTGGGGGTACACTACTTGTCGTATTAATCCTTACAACATGACTTCCGCTCGACGTGTTCGACGGTTCTCGCCGGGATCGATCGACCGTGCGTCGCCGACTGTTCCCGGTGAGATGGTGTCGGATCGGTCCCCGTCAGCGCTCGAAGACGACCTCGCCGTCGACCACCGTCGTCGCCACGTCGATCTCGTCGATCCGCTCGGGCTGTTCCCATGGCGATTCCTCGAGGACGACCAGATCCGCCCGCTTACTGATCTCGAGCGTTCCTAGCCGATCCTCGTCGAAGCCGGCGTAGGCCGCTCCACGGGTGTAAGCCCGAATCGCCTCGGTAACGGAGAGCCGCTGGGCGTCGGTCGGTGCGTTCACCGCGTGGTGGATCCCCAGCAGGGGATCCAGGGGCATACAGTCGGATCCGAAGGCGAGGGGGATCCCGTGCTCGAGGACCCGTCGCAGGCGGTTCGTCCGGTTCCGCCGCTCCCGTCCGAGCCGCTGGTCGTAGAGTCCGTCCTCGCCGGCCCACTGGTGGAAGTTCGGCTGCATCGAGGCGACGACCCCCGCCTCGGCCATTCGCTCGAGCTGGTCGTCGGTCGCCAGCTCGAGGTGTTCGATCCGGTGGCGCGACCCTTCGGGATCGTCGGTGGCCTCGAGCGCCGACAGCGCCTCCTCGATTGCCTCGTCGCCGATGGCGTGGGCGGTCACCTGAAAGCCCGTGCCGTCGGCCCGCTCGACGATCTCCTCGAGCTCGTCGGGGGCGATGACCCACTCTCCGTCGTCCCCGGGATCGGGTTCGGCCTCGGTCTCGTAGGGCTCGAACAGCTTCGCCGTCCGCGCGCCGATGCTGCCGTCAGTGTAGGTCTTAATCGCGCCCGTCCGCACCCGGTCGCTGCCCGCGTTTGTCGCCAGCCCGACCTCGATCGCACTCTCGAGGTGGTCGGCCCAGTAGTTGATCCGCACTCGGATCGGCAGCTCGCCCACGGCCTCGAGGTCGCGGTACACCTGGGGCGACCGGGAGTTGCGAACCATGTCGTGGACGGCCGTCACGCCCTTCTCGGCCGCTCGCTCGAGGCCCGACGTGACGAGTTCTCGGGTCTCGTCGTAGCCGGGCGCGATGTGCTCGCGAACCCGCTCGGCGGCGTCCTCGACGACGATCCCGGTCGGCTCTCCGCCCGCGCGGCGAACGTCGTCCTCGGGAAGTTCGTCCTCGAGTTCCGCGAGGGCAACCGAGTTCAGCGACGCGGCGTGCATGTCGATCCGCAGGGCGACGACGGGGCGGTCCTCGCTCACCTCGTCGAGCTGCTCGCGGGTGAGGTAGCCGTCGTCGCCGTCCCACTCGCTCTCGTCGTAGCCGAAGCCCTGCACCCACCCGGATTCCGTCTCCGCGGCCCGTCGGGCGAGGCGATCCAGACAGTCCGCGGCGTCGTCGGCACCCGAGAGGTCGGCGTGGACCAGGTATCGGCCCGCGTTCTCGACGTGGGTGTGGGCGTCGACGAAGCCCGGGAGCACGACCCGTCCCTCGCAGTCGATTCGCTCGGTCTCGACGCCCTCGAGGAACTCGATTTCGTACGTGTCGCCGACGCGGACGACCTCGCCGTCCCGGACGGCCAGCGCCTCCTCGGGGTCGGGTTCGGCCTCTCTGTCCTCGCCCGCGAGCGTGTAGATCCGCGCGTTCGTCACCACCAGATCGGCAGCCTCGGTCATAGGTAAAATCCCACACGCGAGGAGCAAAACGGTAGTGGTCGCCGTCTCGAGAACGTCCCGCTGCAAGCCAACCCTGTCAGGCCAGAATCTAGTAGTATCCTGGAATCGAAGACACAGGCATGCCAAGCCGCGAGAACCGGGCGATCATGGCCTCCTTCGGCGTGTTCGTGCTCGCCCTCGCTGGACTGTCGATTCTCGAGGCGACACTCGGCGTCCCGGTCGGCGACGGCCCGCTCGCCGTGTTCGCGTTCGCCGTCGCGATCGTCCTCCCGCAGCTGTACCTCGCGCGGACCGACGACGAGGTCGCGCCCCGAACTAGGCTGGGTGTCGCCGCCGTCCTCGCAGGGCTGTTCGTGGTCGGGTTCGTTGCGGCGCCGATCGGAACGCCGTCCCTGTTGCTGTTCGGGATCGCGGGAATCGCGTTGCTGGTCGTCTGCCGTCGTGAGATCCGTACGGCATACCGCGAGTCGATCGAGAACGGGGACGCGAGCGGCGACGCCGCCTCCCGGCCGTAGCTTCGCGCGCCGATCAGCAATCCTTAGGGCGGGCCCGCGTGTTGGCCCCACCATGATAGATCCCGAATCCCTCGTCGACAGGGTCCAGGAGGGGGAGCTTCGCATCCACGAACTCGAGGCCGAGGCCGACTTCGACACCGCCGCGGAGGCCCGCCGGCTGCTCGTCGAGCGCGAGACCGGCGCCGACCTCGAGACGATCGGCGACTACGCGTTCCCGGCCGAACGAGCCGAGCCGAACATCGAGAACATGATCGGCGCGGCCCAGGTTCCGATGGGCGTCGTCGGCCCCGTTTCGGTCTCCGGCGGGGCGGCCGACGGCGACCACTACCTGCCGCTGGCGACGACCGAGGGCGCGCTGCTGGCGTCGGTCAACCGCGGACTCTCGGTGATCGGATCCGCGGGCGGCGCCGACGCCCGCGTCACGAAGAACGGGATGACCCGCGCCCCCGTGTTTCGGGTCAACGGCGTCGCTGAGGCCGCCGAGGCGGTCGAGTGGGTCGAGGACAACCTCGAGGCGCTCCGGGAGGCGGCCGAATCGACGACGAGCCACGGCGAATTACTGGGGATCGAACCCTACGTCGTCGGCGACTCGGTCTACCTGCGCTTTGCCTACGACACGAAGGACGCGATGGGGATGAACATGGCCACGATCGCCACCGAGGCGGCCTGCGAGGTCGTCGAACGCGAGACGCCGGCTTCCCTGGTCGCGCTCTCGGGGAACCTCTGTTCGGACAAGAAACCCGCGGCGATCAACGCCGTCGAGGGGCGCGGACGATCCGTGACGGCCGACGTCGTGATCCCTGGCGAACTCGTCGAGGATCGCCTGCACACCACCGCCGAAGCGATCGTCGAGGCCAACACCCGGAAGAACCTCGTCGGAAGCGCGAAAGCCGGCAGCCTGGGCTTCAATGCCCATGCTGCGAACGTCGTCGGCGCCGCCTTCCTCGCGACCGGCCAGGACGAAGCCCAGGTCGTCGAGGGCGCGAACGCGATCACGACGATGGACACCCGGAACGCGGAGGACGGCGCGACCGACCTCTACGCCTCGGTTTCGCTGGCCTCGCTCGAGGTCGGCACCGTTGGCGGCGGTACCAAACTCCCCACGCAGTCGGAGGCCCTCGAGATCCTCGGGCTCCGAGGCGGAGGCGATCCCGCGGGCTCGAACGCCGACGCCTTAGCGGAGATCATCGCCGTCGCGGCACTCGCGGGTGAACTCTCGCTTCTGGCGGCGCTGGCGTCGAACCACCTCGCGAGCGCTCACGAGGACCTCGGCCGGTAGTCGAACGGAGCGATCGACAGCCGCGACGCTCGGGGCCGAAGCGTCGTACGAAAAATGCGGTCGTTCGCGACGGATCGTTCAGTGCGCACCCGTTGCAGCGCCGTGGTCGTCTCCGAGTGCGGGGATTACGAATCCGGCGACGCTGAGAACCATGAGCGTCCCGCCCGCGGTAATGATCGCGAGTTCGCCACCGAGGAAGACTCCGACGAGCATGATGGTTACTCCGACGAGCAGTGCGGCGAAACCGGCGGTGATCACAGTCGAGTCCTCCATACGCAGTCGTACTGTAAACCGATCAGATAAATCGTTCGGAACGTCCCGAGTTACCCGGCCCGTTCGACGCTCCTCCGGACCCGGACCGTCGCGATCGCGACGTACCCACCGCCGAGGGCAAGCAACAGGTAGCCGCCGAGTACCCCGAACCCGCTCGAGGCGACGGCGACGACTCCCAGTCCGATCCCGGCGACGCCGTAGGCGGCGGCGAAGTCCCGTCGACCGTAGGCGCCGTGGAGGACTGCGAGCGCGACGAACGTCAGGGCGAACGCGCCGACCGCGAGCGTCGTGGTGTCGACGCCGAGCAGCGAGTCACCGACGGCGGCGCCGTAGCCGAGGAGCGCGATCGCGACCACCGTTCCGACGCCGATTGTCATCGCCTGCACGTCGACCGTCTCGTCCATTGTCGTTCCGTACCGACTGCGGGTGCAAAGAACTGCCGCTCGAGGGCCGTGGCCGCGGAGCAGGGCGTCGCGCTCAGAGCCGACGATACCGCCCCTGACTTTCGCTCACCTTACCGCGCCTGGTGAGTTTCTCGAGGGCGTCCTCGACGTAGCCGGCCGATACGCCGCGTTCGCCCGCGTAGTCGACGACCTCGCTCTCGGTCGGTCGCTCGAGGTCCTCGAGTGCGCGCTCGACGATCTCCTTTTTGCTGCCGCTGTTCGTCGAACCGCGAGGATCGCGCTCGCCCGCCGCTTCGAGTTCGTCGGTGTCCAGTCCCGACGCCTCGAGGTACTCCTCGTCGTCGACGACGCCGTCGGCGACGTCGCGCTCGAGATCCGAAAAGGAATCCAGCTTCGCGAAGGCCTCGCCCTCCCCCTGGCGGTTCGCGAGCATCGAGGCCCGGACGTCCCGGGCGTGGTCGGCGTCGTCGGTCTCGACGAACTTCTTGCGGCGCTCGTAGGCCTTTCTGGAACCGCAGCGGGGACACTGGGTCGTCTCCGAGCGGCCCTCGATCATCCAGAGGTGCGAACAGTCGCTACAGCCGACGACGGCGTACATGCTAGCTCGAGGTGGGACCGGACTGCAGTTCAAGGTTCGGTACGCGGAGCGAAAGTAGTCGTCGAGGCGTAGGACTATTAGCTCCGCCCTCGCCTCTCGAGACGTATGGAACGCGTTTCCCTGTCCGATAGCGAGATCTCGGAAGCTGCAGACGGCGTCCACCTCGCGATCATGGCCGGTGCCGAGGAGATGAACGTCCAGCACTTCGAGATCGAGCCGGGTGCCGCCGTCGAGGAGCACAGCCACCCCCACGAACAGACGGGGTTCATCTACGAGGGCGAACTGACCTTCCGGAGCGACGGGGACGAGACCGTCTGCGGTCCGGGCGACTCCTACGCGATCCCCGCCGACCAGCCCCACGCCGCCGAGAACCGCGGCGACGAGACGGTTCGGGGCGTCGACATCTTCAGCCCGCCCCGCGAGAATCCGACCTGGCAGGAGTAGCGAAGAGACGGCCGACCGGCTCGTTCTCCGGCGATACCGCTCGACAGCGGCGACACCCATTTTACTCGAGGCTCGAGGGGCGGCCTTCAGTCAATCTCTTGTGTAATAACTAACCCGACAAGGTTATTAAGAAATACTAATTTATTAGATTTAAATGCTAAATTCTCGGAACACCGAGACGGAGTCACTGACCGACGAACGAGCGGGATCGTGGATCGCGTTCGCCCGAATCTTCGCGGGTCTGTTGGTCCTGTACGAACTGACCCTCGGCGGCTGGTGGAAACTTGGCTGGATCACGACCGGGCCGAACCCCGAGTGGGTCGGCGCCGACGCCGGCGCGGAGGTGTACGGGGTCTCCGAACAGGCGATCGAGGAGGGAACGTTTGGCTGGTTCGCGGCGCTGCTCGAGGCCGTCGTCCTTCCGGCTCCCGAGCTCTGGACCGTCCTCGCGCTGGCGGCACAGATCGCCACCGCCGTCGGGCTGATTCTCGGTCTCTGGACGCGGCCCGCCGCCCTGCTCGGCATCGTCTACTTCCTCCCGGTGTTTCATCTCGGGATGATCCGGACGTCGCCGCTGTTTACCGTCCCGATCGCGTTCGCCTTCGTGGCGAACGCCGGACGATACTACGGGCTCGACGCCGTCCTCTGGAACCGTCCCGACGTGGTCGGGCGGCTCACGCGGGCCGTCAACGCACCGCTGCCGATCCGGCGGACCTGGTACCCGCCGCTAGCCGCAGCGGTTGCCGTCGTCGGCGCGTACTACCTGCTTTCGATTCCCGAAACTGTCGACACCCGCGTCCACGTCACGAGCCTCGAGCTGACTGTCTTCGCCGGACTCGCCGCCGGGGGCCTCTCCTACGTCTATCGCGGAGCGAACCCGACGGCAGTCGCCGCAGACGCGCTCCGGGTCTTCGTCGGCTACCGGTTCCTCCAGGAGATTGTCGTCCGATCCGAGCCGGGCGCGAACGCCCTCCCGGGCTGGGCGAGCGCCGACGCCCAGGCCGAGGTGTTCGAGGGGATCGCCGCGTCGCACGTCGCTCCGGTGAGCGCGTTCATCGAACTGGCGGTGCTGCCGGCGATGAGCGCGTGGGTCCTCGCGTTCGCCGCGGTTCAGACTGCGATCGGAATCGCGCTGCTCGTCGGCTATCGCACGCGAGCCGCGGGGGTCGCTGCTGTCAGCTACCTCGCGCTGCTGACGGCGCTCGGACTCGTTCGCCTCGCTCCCCTCGTCTTCGCGAGCGCGATCGTCGCCGCCACCCTCGCCGGCCGTCACGCGAGCCTGGACGCCGTCGCCGGGCGCGTCCCTCGACCGCCAGCGATTCCGGCTCGAGGCTCGCTCCCAGCCGCCGTCGTCGCTGTCGCGTTCCTGGGCGGCGCCGCCGCGATCGGAATCGATCCCGAGGCCGGCTACGGCGAGGTCGCCGGCCCGGTCGCGCTGGTGATGTTCGCCTTCGGACTCCTCGCGTTCGCGTTCGTCTCTCGGCCGTCCGCGGCGCTCGCGTCGGACGTCTCCCAGACGGACCGGATCCCAGGCGACGACTAACGAGCGTCGGACCACCCTCTCCCAACTGACGAATACCACGGAGTTATACCCGTCTCGGCGAAAAGGACACCGATGGGAACGGAGACGCGATCGTCGGATCGCTGGGGAATCGGACGTGTGACCGGCTATCTCGAGCGTCTGGGGCCGACCTGGCTCGCGGGCGCGATCGCCGCGGGGCCGGCGACGATGGTCAGTCTGCTCGTCGCGGGCGCGAGCTTCGGCTACACGCTGCTGTGGGTCGTCGTCCTCTCGGCGATCCTGGGAACGTTCGGCCAGTACCTCGCAATGCGCCTCGGCCTGCTCACCAAGGCGGGGATCGTCGCCGTCGTCGAGGACCGCCTCGGCTCGTTCTGGGCATGGGTGCTCGTGATCGACGTCGTGCTCGCGGCAGGGCTCGCACAACTGGTGATCATGAAGACGCTGGCCGACGTCAGCGCGACGATCGTCGGGAGCGCAGGCGTCGCCGCCCTGGCCGATCCCCGACTGTGGGGCGTGACGTGGGCGGTAATTCTCTCGCTTGGACTCGCGGGCGGGGGGTACAGGGTCGCGGAACTTGGCGCGAAGCTGCTCGTCTCGCTCGTGGTACTCGCGTTCGTCGCCTCGGCGTTCGTCGTCCCGATTGATCCGACCGAGGCCGCGACCGGACTGGTTCCCTCGATGCCGGCCGGCGTCGGCGGCGCGGTCGTCGCCGCGGGCGTCCTCGGCGGAGCCGTCCACATCACGCTGCTGACGATGCAGAGCTACACGATGCGCGCTCGAGGGTGGACCGAGCGCGACCGCGGGATCGCGCGCTTCGACGTCGTGAGTTCGATGCTCGTCGCCTTCGGAATATTCAGCCTCGCGGTTTTTCTCGTGGCGGCGAGCGTCCTCCCCGAGGCCGGCGTCGATCCCGCGACCATCGACGAGATCCAGGCTGCGCAGGCGCTGGGGCCGGTTGCGGGCGAGTACGCGACCTGGCTGTTCCTGTTCGGACTCTGGGGCGCCGCGGTCTCGACGCTCGGGGGGAACACGATCGTTCCGCCGTACCTGCTGGCTGACAAGCTCGGCTGGGAGCAGTCCGTCGAGGACCCGCGCTACCGGGTCGCACTCGTCGTCGTCGCGCTCGCCTCGTCGATCGGCGCCTTCCTCGAGGGCGCCTTCTTCGAACTGCTCGTGCTCGTCCTCGCCTTCGGTCTCGTCGGGACTCCCTTCGCGCTCGCAGTGATCCTCGTCCTGTTGAACGACGCCGACGTCGTCGGCGAGACCAACTCCGTCCTCGAGAACGTCGGCGGGCTCGTCCTGTTCGCGGTGGCGGTCGTGCTGGCGGGCGAGTTCGTCCTCGAGGAGCTGCCGGCGGCGTCGGCGGGCGATCCGACCGCGCTGTTCGTCGTCGCCTTCGCCGCGGCGATGGCGCTCGCGATCGTCGGACTCGTCGGAACCGCGGTTCGGGATCGGCTCCGTGCTCACTCGCGGTAGCGACGGGCCCGCTCGCAGCTACAGCTTCTTTCGCATCCGTACGTGGGGGATGCCGGCTTCCTCGAACTCCTCGCCGTACCGCTCGTACTCCACCTCCGCGTAGAAGCCGGCCGCGTGCGTCTGGGAGTGGAGTTTCAGCTCGTCGAACCCGTCCGCTCGAGCTCGCTTCTCGAGGACGGCCATCAGCTTCCGGCCGATCCCCTCGCCCCGTCGCGGTTCGAGGACGGCCACGCGCTCGACCTTGCCGGCGCCGTCCTCGAGTTCTCGAAGTCGCGCGGCACCAACGGGATCGCTCCCGTCGTAGGCGACGACGTGGACGGCGTTGGCGTCGTACTCGTCGTACTCGAGGTCCTCGTCGACGCCCTGCTCCTCGACGAACACCGCGTGACGAACGGCGAGGGCGTCCTCGTGCTCGGTGTCCGAGTCGACGATCCGGGTTTCGATCATGGCAGGCGGCTACGGCGAGGCGACTCGAGAGCGTTACGGTCCGATCAGACGGTTACAGGTACCCCAGCTCCGCGAGCGCCTCGTCGAGCGTGACGATCGCCAGATCGTTCTCGAGGGCGGCTTCGATGGTGTACTCGAGGCGTTCCTCGGTGAACGTTTCGAACTGGGAGTGGGCGCCGACGATCGAGAGTACCCGCTCGTCCGCAGCGGTTTGCATGAACTCGTCGATCTCTTCCTCGCTCGTCTTGTCGGTCTCGATGTACATCCGTTGCATCGTCGTCGGGTCGAGGTCGTCGATCTCGTTGTGGCCGCCGCCGTACCGATGGTTCGCGACGGCGTCGTACTGATCGCGGACGATCTCCTCGACGACGCCGTGGTAGCGGTCGTACGTATAGACGAACCCGGTGACGTCGATCCCCCACTCGGCGAGTCGGTCGTCGGTCCGATCGAGGATATCCTGTATAAACTCCTCCGGATGTCTGAGATAGCCGTCGGCGCTGACCGTTTCGGTCAGTGGCTCCTCGAGATCGACGTACGCATCGGTCGAATCGGTGCCGCCGCCGGCGACCGACGTCGTGTTGTAGGCGCCGTCGTCGTCGAACACGACGAGTGGATCCGATTCGAACTCGCCGTGTCGACCCCACTCGACGGAGACCCGGTCGTCGCCCTCGTCTGCAGCTTCGGTTAGGGGCGTGTGTCCCAGCGCCCGGTGTTCGTAGGTGTGGGACATGACGGTCCACCCAGCCTCGTAGATCTCGACCAGCTGATCGGGTTCGAGATACGCGTCAGAATCCTGTTCCATCAGACCGGGACAGACGGCGAGACAGCCCGGAACCTCGTACTCCTGGTGAACCTGGTAAGTGAACGTGTAATCCTCGATCGGGCTGTCGTCGTACGTGAAGACGAGCATCCCCTCGCTGCCCTCGAGCCGTTCCTCGAGGTCGTCGGCCCGTTCGTCGTCGGCTTCCTCGTCCGCCGACTCGCCGTCCCCGTCTCCGTCCGACTCGTTCCGACCGTCGTCGCTGTCACCGTCTTCGTCCGTATCCCGCTGTGAGACTCCGTACGCGGTAGCGGCGCCGCCGGCTGCGGTGACCCCGGCGACCGCCAGCAGATTCCGGCGGCGCATCTACGGTTCACCTCGAGTCGGCCACCGATTCGAGGCGGCTTCGGTCCTGGTACCCGTTGATCGCCCGTTCGCGTCGTCTTCGGTTCGTTCGAGCCGGTCGGTTCTGGTCGAACGGTATCGCTCCCCCTTCGAGATCCGACTGCATACCCCCTCGGGTGTCATATCCTTGTTCAGACAGTTCACCTGCGCGACGTTATAATGCTCTCCATATCTCTCGTGGCGTTCGTCGAGCCCGAGAGAACTGACGTTGATCCGTCGACACGGCCGAGCCAAAGTGATCGTCGAAATCGGTGTTAACGGAGTTCGAGTTCGTCGAGCGCCTCCTCCATCGTGACGATCGCGAGATCGTGTTCGAGAGCGGTCTCGATCGTATACTGGAGTCGCTCCTCGGTGATCGTCTCGAAGTGTGAGTGGCCGCCGACGACCGAGAGCACGTCGTCCTCGGCGGCGGTCTGCATGAACTCCTCGATCTCCTCCTCGGTTGCCCGATCGGTTTCGATGTACATCCGCTGCATCGTCGTCGGATCGAGGCCGTCGATCTCGTTGTGGCCGCCGCCGAAGCGGTGGTTCGCGACGGCGTCGTAGTGATCCCGAACGAGATCTTCGATGAGTCCGTGGTAGCGCGTGTACGTGTAGACGAATCCGACGACCGTGAGCCCCCACTCCTCGAGCTGTGCGTCCGTGTCGTCGAGGATATCCTGCATGAACTCCTCCGGATACCTGACGTGGCCCGAGGCGTCGATCGTCTCCTCGAGGGGCTCGGCGAGTTCGACGTACTCCCCGGTGGAGTCGCTCCCCCCGCCGGCGACGGTCGCGGTCGCTCTGTTCTCGTCGTCGAAGATCACCAGCGGATCCTCCTCGATGTCCGCGTGTCGGTTCGCCTCGACGTAGATGCGGTCGTCTCCCTCCTGAGCCGTTTCGGTCAGCTCTATCTCGCCGAGTGCACGGTGGTAGTAGGTGTGGGACATGACCCCCCAGCCGTCGTCGTACATCTCGCGAAGCTGGTCCGGAGAGAGGTACTCGCCGCCGCCGTCGTCTTGCATCCAGCCGGGACAGGCCGCGACGCAGCCGGGAACGTCGTACTCCTTGTGGACCTGGTAGGTGAGCGTGTAGTCCTCGATCGGACTGTCGTCGTACGTGAAGACGAGCATCCCCTCGCTGCCCTCGAGGCGTTCCTCGAGGTCGTCCGCCTGTTCGTCGTCGGCCGACTCGTCGCTCGACTCCTCGCTTCCCGACTCGTCATCCCCGTTTCCGTCCGACCCGTTTTGATCGTCGTCGGCCCCACTGTTCTCGTCGGAATCGCGCTGAGAAACCCCGTATGCGGTAGCGGCGCCGCCGGCCGCAGTGACCCCCAGGACCGCCAGCAGGTTCCGCCGACGCATCTACGGCTCACCTCGAGCCGACAGCCAGCTCGGAGGTCCTCCGACTCCGATGGCCGTTCGTCGCTCGGACGCGTTGTCCACGGTTCGCTCGGCCTCGCTGGCGCCGACCGATCGGTAGCCTTCCCCCGTCGAGATCCGACTGTGTGCTCCCTCGAGTATCATGTCTTCGTTCCGATGTCTCTTCGGCGCTACTTCATAATCTTCTCTATATCCCTCGTAATACTCGACGAAACTGATAGATATGAGATCGATCTTCGGAGTGGTCGAACGTATCTACCCAGTTAATATGGTTTCTGTAAGGAATCCCTCGTCCTGAATTTTGAAATTCGTCCCTATGCCGTCTCTAAAACGGAACCGCGTACCCCGGCGATTCGGCCGTGGCGAGGCTATCCCCTACTTAAACTGCTTGTCGAGCACCGTCAGATCAAAAAAGCAGACCAGAACGCTGTCTACGACAGCTCCTCGATATCATCAGCTGCAAGGGCAGCTGATTGCTTGAAAAGCTCTCTACGAGAGCTTTTCACTGTCGTCGGATTCTGTCGAATCCGACTGCTCGAAAAACTGGCTTTATGCCAGTTTTTCAATGTTGCTGACAACTTCGTCGGCGTACTCGCTGGTGGCGAGCTTCTCGGCGTCCTCGAGCTGTCGCTCGAGGTCGTAGGTCACCTTTCCGGAGGAGATGGTCTCCTCGACGGCGTCGCGGACGAGGTCGGCGGCGTCGTCCCAGCCGAGGTACTCGAGCATCATGCGGCCCGAGAGGATCATCGCGGTCGGGTTGACCTTGTCCTGGCCCTCGTACTTGGGCGCGGAGCCGTGGACGGGCTCGGCCAGCAGACGGCCGTCACCGAAGTTCGAACCGGGCGCGATGCCGAGACCGCCGATCTGGGCGCCGGCGGCGTCCGACATGTAGTCACCGTTCAGGTTCATCGTCGCGATGACGTCGTACTCGTCGGTGCGGGTGAGGATCTGCTGGAGCATGTTGTCGGCGATGCGGTCGTTGACGACGAGCGTGTCGTCGTCGACCTCACCGTCCTGCTCCTCCCAGAGGGTATCCTCGGTGATGACCTCGTCGCCGTACTCCTCTTCTGCGACCTCGTAGCCCCAGTCGCGGAACTGGCCCTCGGTGAACTTCATGATGTTGCCCTTGTGGACCAGCGTGACCGAGTCGCGGTCGTGCTCGAGGGCGTAGTCGATGGCGCGGCGGACGAGTCGCTTCGTGCCGAACTCGGTGATCGGCTTGACGCCGATGCCGACGGGGCCGTCGTGGATGATGTCGGTCTGGCCCATCTCGTCCTCGACGAACTCCTTGACCTGCTCGACCTCGTCGGAGCCGGCTTCCCACTCGATGCCGGCGTAGACGTCCTCCGTGTTCTCGCGGAAGGTGACCATGTCCATCTGCTCGGGCGATTTGACCGGCGACGGGACGCCGTCGAGGTGGTAGGTCGGCCGAACGTTCGCGTAGAGGTCGAGCAGCTTGCGTAGACCGACGTTCAGCGAGCGGAAGCCGGCGCCAACGGGCGTCGTCAGCGGCCCCTTGATCGCGACGCGGTGTTCCTTGATCGCCTCGACGGTCTCGTCGGGCAGGTTCTCGTCGTACTTCTCGCGGGCGGACTCGCCGGCGTAGACGCGCATCCAGTTGATCTCGCGACCGGTCGCCTCGGCGGCAGCCTCGAGGACCTTCTGGGCGGCGGGGCCGACGTCGCTGCCGACGCCGTCGCCGTAGATGATCGGGATGATCGGGTTGTCGGGGACCTCCAGCTCGTTGTCGGTACCCTCCTTCAGCGTGATCTTCTCCCCCTCCTCGGGGACCTCGATCTTGTCGTAGCTCATCTCGTCTGTACCGTGCTCCGATGGGGCTAAAAGGGCTCCCATTTCCGCCGATGTTGCATCCGATTTCCACCGTCAATCGGTCGACCGAAGCCGATCGTCGAAAAATCCGCTCGAGCACCCCTCATACCGGTAAAACACAGTTTCGATCGTGACACACTCGTTCGTCGGCTGTCGAACCCGTCTCCGACGAACGGCGATCACCCCATGGGATCGCGCGCCCCGTCGGCCGCCGTCCCCCAGTACCGGGCGAGAAGGACGGCACCGACAACCGCGACGGCGACGCCGCTCGCCCCGAGCAGCGCTCGCCCCGTTTCCGTCGACCACCCCATCCTGATCGCGCTCCAGAGACCGGCCAGTAGCGTGATCCCGAGTGCAAGGAGCGCGATCCCACCCTGGTAGGGAGTCGGCTCGTCGCCGGTCAGTAGCCGACCGACGGCGACTACGGTCATCGCGGCGCAGAACCCGGCGAGCAGGAGGGCCGACGTCATCTTCGACGTTGCTACTCAGTCCCCGCTGGTAAGTGTGTAGGGTTTCCAGGCCGTCGCGAAACCGTTACCGTGTTCGCCTCACCAGAGGTCGGTATGCAGCTACTCGTCCACGGCGGCGCCGGGAGCACACCCGAAGAGCCGGAACGGAGACGGAAAGTACTCGAGCGGGCGGCCGAAACCGGTGCCGAGCGACCGACCCCGGTCGGCGCCGTCGAGGCCGCGGTCGGCGTCCTCGAGTCCTCACCACGGTTCAACGCGGGCGTCGGCAGCGCGGTCCAGAGCGACGGCCGCATCCGAACCGATGCGGGGATCATGACCGACGACCGCTCTGTCGGTGCGGCCTGCTCGATGCCCGACGTCGAACACGCGGTCGAGGTCGCCCGGATCGTCATGGAGGAGACGCCCCACGGGTTCGTCTCGGGCGAGCACGCCGTCTCGCTGGCCGAGGCGTTCGGCGTCGAGACGGGTGTCGACCTCTGGTCGGAACGCACGCGCGAGAAGTGGGCTGACCTCGAGCCACCCGCCGGCGGTACCGAGAGCGAACTCGAGTGGATCCGAGAACGCTACGGCCGAACGGATCCCGACGGGCGCGACGAGCAGGGGGCCGAGATCGATGCGGACGCCGCGGACCTCGACCACGACACGGTGGGTGCGGTCGCTTTCGACGGTAAGTCCCTCGCCGCCGCGACGTCGACGGGCGGACGCTGGCTCGCGCTGGCCGGTCGCGTCGGGGACGTCCCGCAGGTCGGCTCCGGCTTCTACTGCTGTCCCTCGACCGCGGTGAGCGCGACCGGTGCCGGCGAGGACATCGCACGGGTAACCCTCTCGAAACGGGTCGCCGGCCACGTCGAGCGCGGCCTCGACGCCGACGCCGCCGCGGAGCTCGCGATCGAGGAGTTCGCCGAACTCACCGGCGCGACCGCCGGTGTCATCGCCATCGACGCTCGGGGTCGGCTGGGCTCGGCATACAACAGCGACGGAATGCAAACCGCTCGAGCGACCGACCGATAACGACCCCCGGGGAGTCGTTACGCCGGGTGCGAACCGTCGACCCCGAGGATCGGTCGGCGCGTGCGGTACCCGAACTGGCGTCTCTCACGCCGCGAGCACGGACGCTCTCGAGCGATAAAACTGCGACGACCGTTTCGCGCAGTTGCGCCTGGTTACTCCACGTAACGGCTGGTTCATCGGTACCACTTCACTCGGGCGGCTGATATCGACGATTGTCGTGAATACTTTTATTTATTGTCGTACCGAGTTCCGAGTCGATGCTCGAACCACCCCACCACGGCGCTCGGCAGTGCCCCGAGTGCGAGACCACCCTCTCGAACGTTCAGGGTCTCGAGACCTGTCCGGCGTGTCGCTGGATCGCGTCGTCGGCGTCCGAACGGTAGAACGCCTCGCCCGTCGGGAGACGGAACCTCTTTTTGCCAACCGGTGTAACTCGGGTACATGGCCGAATCCGAGGTGGACTTCGACTCCGAGAAGTACGAGAAGCTCCGCGAAGCGGGGGAGATCCTCTCGCAGGTGCGCGCAGAGACCGCAGACCGCGTCGAGGTCGGCGCGAGCCACCTCGAAATCGCAGAGTACGCCGAAGACCGCATCAGGGAACTGGGCGCCAAGCCGGCGTTTCCCGTGAATATCTCGATCGACGAGGAGGCAGCCCACGCGACCCCCTCGATCGACGACGAGTCGACGTTCGGCGAGGAGATGATCAACCTCGATATCGGCGTCTGTATCGACGGCTGGCTCGCCGACACCGCGATCACCGTCGACCACTCGGGCAACCCCGAACTCGCCGAGGCACCCGAACAGGCCCTCGAGGCCGCGATCGACATGGTCGAACCGGGTGTCGAGACCGGCGAGATCGGCGCGGAGATCGAGGACGTCATCACCAGCTACGGCTACAACCCTGTCGTCAACCTCACCGGTCACGGGCTGGGTCACTGGGAGCAACACACCAGTCCGACGATCCCGAACCGCGCGGTCTCGCAGGGGACGACCCTGGAGGTCGGCGACGTCGTCGCGATCGAGCCGTTCGCGACCGACGGCGGCGGGAAGGTCACCGAGGGGGCAAGCGAGGAGATCTTCGCCCTCGAGCGCGAGGGATCGGTTCGAAACCGGGACGCCCGCAAGGCCTTAGAACAGATCACCGAGGAGTTCCGCACGCTGCCGTTTGCCACCCGCTGGCTCGAGACCAGCCGGCCGGAGATGGCGCTGCGCCGACTCAAACGAAACGACATCGTCCATGGCTATCCGGTGTTGAAAGAGGACGAGGGCTGTCTCGTCAGTCAGAAAGAACACACGGTCATCGTCACCGAGGACGGCTGCGAAGTGACGACGTCCTGATCGTTTCGGATCGCTAGGCGTTGTTCATCCGTTGACTGGTCCGCGTGCCACAGCGTTTGCACTCGGCGACGCGGTAGGGTTCCCGGGAGAACTGTGCGTTCTCCTCCTTTCGGCTCTCGGTTCGGAGCTGGACCGACACCTCGTGTGGGGTGTCGAGGCCGCAGTCCTCGCAGTGTTCGGTCAGCCCGTTGAACGAGTCGTCTGTGGTTGCCATTACTTCTCTCTTCTCGGAGTACCATCTTAAACCTCTGTATCGTTTCGAGAAGTATACTGACGTGTTCGTCGACCGGCTCTCGTCCCCGATAAGTCCTCAAATCCGCTTATATCGTTCATCGCCCCTTCTCCGAAACGTTTCCCACCCGGTGCCACGTTCCGTCATACAACCGGGATACTGTGGTTCGTCTCTCGAACGGCCTCCCCGCCGTCCTTCGATCCGACTATAGGGATCCCTCGAGTGTACCGGGATATGCAACAAGTGTTCGCACCGTGGCGGATCGAGTGGGTCGAACGGGACGAGCGAGACCCTGACGACAGCTGCGTGTTCTGTACGTTCTCGGCGGACGACGCCGACCGAGAGAACCTGGTCGTCGCGCGCAGCGAGCACGCCCTCGTTTTGTTGAACAACTACCCGTACAACCCCGGCCACGCGATGGTAATTCCCGACGCACACACCGGCGACTACGGCGAACTCGACGACCAGCAGCTGCTCGATCACGCCCGGCTGAAACAGCGCACCTTCGACGCCCTCGAGATCGCACTCGGCCCCGACGGGTTTAACGCTGGACTCAACCTGGGCGACGGCGCGGGCGGTTCGATCGACGACCATCTCCACACCCACGTCGTCCCGCGCTGGGAGGGCGACACCAACTTCATGCCGGTCATCGGCGACACGTCGGTGATCGTCGAGGCCCTCGAGGACACCTACGAGCGCGTCCGCGAGGCGTTCGCCGACCAGGAGGGTGCGACCGTTCCCGATACTGGTGCCGTCGTCTTCGAGTAGCGACGCGATCGAACCACAGCAAGTGTGGTCCCGTCCGTATGCTTTTTGAGCTGCCGCTCCGTGGCTCGGGTCACATGGAGTACGAGGTGGTACACACCGACGACGTCCCGCTGACCGATCTCTCGGAGATCGACGAGGTACCCTCGGATCTACAGATGCGGGCGATCGACGACTTCCTCCCGAGCGAGCACGTCCAGCTCAAGCTCTGGTACTTCGAGCCCGGCGAGGAGATCCGGTACCACGCCCACGCCGAACAGGAGGAGCTGTACTTCGCACTCGAGGGGGAGTTCGAGCTGACGCTCGGCCGTGACGGCGACACCGAGCGCCGCGAGATCGAGGCCGGCGCGTTCTGGCTGGCCAGACCCGAGGTCGGCCACGGCCACCGCAACGTCGGCGACGAGGAGGGGATCGTACTCGCGGTCGGCGCGCCGAACGTCGAGGACCCGGGGCGGGATCCCGGCGAGTTCGACGAGGGGAGCGAGTAGCGGTCGCCCGCTTCGCGCTGCCGTTCAGGCGTACGTCGACTCGAGGAACTCCAGGATGCGCTCGGACTCGGCCATCGTCACGCCGTAGGCCTCGTCGACAACGACGGGAACCCCGCGCTGGCCGGAGACCCGTTTTACCTCGTCGCGTTCGGAGTGGAGCGCTTCGACCCAGACGCTCTCGTAGTCGACCTCGAGTTCGTCGAGCCGGTCGGCGACGACCTCGCAGTACGGACAGCCCTCGAGCTGGTAGAGTTCGAGCATCGCGTGCGGGTACGGACGGGTGTGCCAAAAGTGTCGGTGGCGCCCGGGAGAGGACAGTCGAGCGGGTCGAAGCGGTTCAGACGGGCTCGCCGAAGGCGTACATCGTCTCGTGGGCCGTGACCTCGAGGTCGACGAAGTCGCCGGGCTCTATGCCGTGGTCGCTGGCGTTCTGGACGATTATCTGTCTGTACGCCGAGTCGCGACACTTCACCGAGTCGGCAGTTCCGTCCTCGACGACGAGACAGTCCTCGCGGACTTCGCCGACCATCGACGCGTGGGCCTCGCCGACGATCTCTCGCTTCGCTGCGCTCATCTCCTTCGACCGTTCCTTCTTGATCGTCCCGCCGAGGCCCTTCATTTCGGCTGCATCGGTGCCGGGCCGCTTCGAGAAGCGAGTGACGTTTACCTTCTCGGGGCGGGTCTCGCGGAGCAGCGCCATCGACTGGGCGTGGTCGTGATCCGTTTCGGTCGGGAAGCCGACAATGAAGTCCGTCGACAGCGTCCAGTAGTCGAGGTGGTCGTCGAACGTCTCGACGACCTCGAGGTACTCCTCGACCTGGTGCTGGCGGCGCATATCGCCGAGCACGTCGTCCGATCCGGACTGCACCGGGGCGTGCAGGAAGTCGTACAGTTCGTCGTTCGCGGCGAAGACCCCGGCAAGCTCCTCGCGGATGCCGTGAACGCCCTTCGGGTTGGCCATTCCGACGCGGACTCGAAAGTCGCCCTCGAGGTCGCAGATCTCGGAGAGCAGGCGATGCAGCTTTCGCTCGCCCTCGTCCCAGCCGTAGACGCCGGTGTCCTGGCCCGTGATCCGAAGTTCCTTCGCACCGGCGTGGATGAGTGCCCGGGCCTTCTCGACGTTCTCCTCGATGCTCGGGGAGTCGATCTTCCCCGTCGCGCGCTTGGTGATACAGTACGAGCAGTCGGACATACAGCCCCGCGCGATCGGGAGGATGCCGACGACGCCGTCGAGGATCGGCTCGGCGTCGGGGGTCGTCGTCGGACACTCGCCGTTGGTGACCGCCTCGGGGACCTCGTCCCAGTGGAGCACTCGCCCGTCGACGTCGGCCGCGGCGAACTCCTCGCCCTGGGCCAGCGCCATACAGCCCGTGATGTAGAGGTCGGCGGTCTCGTCGGCCAACTCGTCGGCCCGGCGGAGCATGTTGCGCTCGGTCTTCTCGACGACCGTGCAGGTGTTGAGGATGGCCACGTCGGCCTCGTCCGGGCCGTCGACCCGGTGGTGGCCCGCGTCGCGAAGCCGTCGCTCGATCTCGCGGCTCTCCCCGCGATTGGACGTGCAGCCGTACGTCTCGATGTGATACCGGGCCATCGTCGTTGTCACCCTTCGGGCCCCGCGAGCCAAAAGCCCGACGGATCGGGGTCGGTCTCGAGCGGACGGGCGCTCGCCCCGCCGACCGTGACGATGCGGCGCTCGCGCGAGCCGGTGGACACGCGCATACAGGCCTCGAGCGCAAACCCCTCGTCCTCGTTGGGACGATACTGATGCTCCGACGACTTACCGGCGGACGAGAGATCGAGACCGAGCCGAAACCGCTCGAGGAGCAGGTGCTCGTGATCACCGGCGCCTCGTCGGGAATCGGACTGACGACCGCGCGGATGGCCGCCGAGCGCGGGGCGCGGGTCGTCCTGGCCGCCCGCAGCGAGGACGCCCTGCGCGAGGCCGTCGCGGGGATCGAGGCCGACGGTGGCGACGCCACCTCCGTCGTCGCCGACGTCGGCGACCGGGAGGACGTCCGCGAGATCGCCCGCGTCGCCGAGGAGAGCTACGGCGGCGTCGACACCTGGATCAACGGCGCCGCGGTCTCGATCTACGGCCGCCTCGAGGAGATCCCCGTCGAGGAGATGCGCGAGCAGTTCGACACCAACGTCTGGGGCCTGCTGTACGGCTCGCTCGAGGCCCTCGACGTCCTCGAAGACGGCGGGACGATCATCAACGTCGGCAGCATCGTCTCCGATCGCTCGATCATGCTGCAGGGCAGCTACTCGGCGTCGAAACAGGCGGTCAAGGCCTTCACCGACGCCCTGCGGGTGGAGTTCGAGGAGGAGGGGGGACCGATCACCGTAACGCTGGTCAAACCGGGCGCGATCGACACGCCCTACCCGCAAAACGCGGAGAACCACATGGACGAGGCGGCGACGGTACCGGCGCCGGTGTACGCGCCCGACACGGTCGCGCGGGCGATCCTCCACGCCGCGGAACACCCCCAGCGGGAGGTTACCGTCGGCGGCGGGGGGAAACAGTTCACGCTTCTCGGGAAGTACACCCCGGAGCTGATGGATACACTGATGAAGACTGTCTTCGGCCCCCAGCAGCGAAAGGGCGAACCCCCGCGTCCGGACGCCCAGAGCGGGCTCGAGGTGCCTGCGGGTGACCTCGAGGAACGCGGCGACTACGAGGGGTACGTCGCCGAGTCGAGTCTTTACACCAGGCTGCGACAGCGCGGGCGAACGCCCGGGAAGGCGACGTTCGGGTTCGGGCTCGGGCTCGCCGGACTCGCGTACGCCGGTTACAGGACGATGCGGCACCGAGCGCGGTAGCCGTCTCCGTGACCTTTACCTCGATCCCGACTCCGCCCCGAGCCGGTCGTAGTTTTCGTCGAGAACGTTGACGGCGGCGATGAACGCACCGACGACGACGGGACCGAAGAACACGCCCATCATGCCGAAGGCATAGATACCCCCGAGCACGCCGAGGATGATCACGGCAGGGCTGATCTCGGCGTAGCGATCGACGACGACCGGCCGGAGGTAGTCGTCACAGATACCGACGACGACCGCGCTGTAGATGGCAAGCGCCGCGGCGAGGACGGGCTCGCCGGTCGCAAAGAGGTACAGCGAGGCGGGAACCCAGACGAACGGCGCGCCGATCAGCGGCACCAGCGAGAGAATCACCATGATGAACGTCCAGAACGCGGCGTTGGGGATGCCGACCGCGAACAGCCCCAGGCCGGCGATGACGCCCTCGATAATCGCGATCAGGACGTGGCCGGCGAGTACTGCCCACGTGACCTCGTTGAGATCGCCGTAGAGGTCGTCCTGGACGTCGTCGGGGAGGGGCGTCCGGGCGCGAATCCAGTCCATGAGATCGTCCCCGCTCTTGAGCAGATAAAACAGCAGGAACAGCGCCAGCCCGAAGCCGATCAGCGCGCTGGCGAGCGCGCTGAACCACTCCGTCGCCTGCTCGAGGACGATCGAGCCGATCTGTTGGGCGGAGTCGGCGACCGTTCCGACGATGTCGACCTCCATTCCCGTTTCTTCCTCGATCAGCGCCTCGATCTCGGCGATCTGGAGGTCGTCGGGATCGGTGTCCTGGATGAGGTTCGCCGCGTCCTCGGCGACCACCGCGGCGACGAGCACGAACGGAACGATGAAGCCGACGATCGCCAGTAAGACGAGCGAGAGCGCGGCGATCGTCGGCGAGACGTACTCCTCGAGCCGTTGCTGGAGCGGGAACAGGACGAACCCGAGCAACAGCGCGAGCAACACGTACTGGAAGAACGGGACGACGAGCTGCCAGGAGAGATAGGCAAATATCACGACGAGAACGAGTAGATACCCTTTGCTGCGGTTCACGACTTACTGTTCCGGCGTCGTGAAGATAAAGCCGGACCCGACATATTCCGACAGCGGAGTGTCGTAGCCAGTCGCAACACGCCTTCAAGAAGCTGGTTCACCTAGCCTAGTTCGGATGTCGACCCAGCTCGATCCCCTCTCGTTGTCGGCCGATCTTCTCTACACGGTCAAAACCGAGGGCGACCACGACTGGTTGCGAACGCACCTGGCGACCCTCGAGCGCTCCCGGCTCGAGCGGGCGCTGTCGAGTCGCAAGCGCCGACTGGCGTTCTGGTTCAACTGCTACAACGCCTATGCGCAGTTGCTACTCGAGGAGTCGCCCGAACTCCTCGAGGGCGGGCTCGTCGACCGCTGGACGTTCTTCGGCCGGGACCGGATCCCCGTCGGCGGCGTCTGGCTGAGTCTCAACGATATTCAACACGGGATGCTCCGCCGATCGAAACATCCCTGGGGCTTCGGCTACGTCCCGCGGCCGTTTCCCTCCCGGTTCGAGCGCCGATTCCGACTCGAGGAGTGCGATCCGCGGATCCACTTCGCGCTGAGTCGTGGCGGCGACCACTGTCCGCCGATCGCCGTCTACTCGGCGGCCGACGTCGACGAGGAGCTGGACATCTCGATCCGCTGGCACCTGGAGGAAACCGTCGGCTACGATCCCGACGACGAGACGGCGACGGTTCCCCGCCTCTTCTGGCGGTACCGCGGCGACTTCGGCGGCAAGCGCGGCATCCTGTCGTTCCTCCGGGAGTACGAGTCGATCCCGGAGTCGGCGACGCCGACCCTCGAGTACGAGCGGGCGCCCCGTCGCGAGACCCTGAAACTCGAGGAGACGCTCGAGCGCTGAGCCGCTCCCAGTTAGCCGTCGAGACGTTCGATCCGCGCGCTCGGAGCGTTCCGCATGACCCCCCGTACGGCCCGTTCGGCGTTCGACCGGGAGGCGTACCCCTCGCCGCTGTCGGCGATCACGTTCCCGTTCCAGTGGACGAGTCGCCAGCGCCACTCCTCCGCGCGGTCCTCGTACACCTCGAATCGGCTCCGTCGGCCCGGGGACTCGCTCGTCTCGACGCGGTCGCTCGCCTCGTCAGCGTCTGCGTCCGCACTCTCGTCTGCGGCGGGCGTCCGGTCGTCTTCGGCACCCTCCTCTGCCCCGGCGTCCGTGATGCGAATGCCGGAGCCGTCCGGATCGTCCCACTCCAGTTCGAACTCGAGTTCGGTCCGTCCGTCCTCATGTTCGCCTTCGAGCTCGGCGACGACGTCCGCGGGGACGTCGATCGTGAGCCGGCGCTTGCCGCTATGCAGTTCGACGGGGGTCTCGGCCTCGAGGGCGGCAGCGAACTCGCGGAAAATGGCGGCCAGCTCGTCGCGGTCGTAGGCGTGCTCGAGTTCGAACAGTGTGTCTCGCATACGCCCGGTACAACCCGTAACGGGTTAGGGTTTCACCAGGAACTGCTTAGAGTTGGGTCGTCGCCTCGAGCGCAATGTCGATCGCGCGGCCGACGTTGTTCTTGGCCTTTTCCGGCAGTTCGTCGTCCTCGGTGTCGGTCCCCTTCTGGGTACCCTCGACGAGGTTGCCGTCGACGGTACAGATGGCGCCCGCGCTGAGTCCGCGCCGTCGGGCCAGCGTGAAGACGGCGGCGGCCTCCATTTCGACGCAGAGCAAGCCAGCGTTCTCCCAGTCGGCGACGTGTTCGTCGGTTTCGGCGTAGTAGGCGTCGTCGGAGACGATCGGACCAATGTGAACGTCCTCGTCGTTGGCTTCCGCCGAGTCGACCAGCGAGGACAGCACCTCGTAATCGGGAACGGCGGGGTACTCCGCGTCCTCGTATCGCTTCGAGGTTCCCTCGTTCTTCGCGGCGCCGGTCGCGACGATCATGTCGCCGATCTCGATATCGGACTGGAGCGCACCGGTGGTTCCGACGCGGATGAACGTCTCGACGCCGACGTTTGCCATCTCTTCGATTGCGATCGCCGCGGAGGGGCAGCCGATCCCCGTCGAGCAGATCGTCAGCTCGCGGTCGCCGTAGGTGGCGTTGACGACCTTGTACTCGCGGTTTTCGGCGACGGTCTCGGATTCGTCGCAGTGGTCGGCGATCCGATCGACGCGACCCGGATCCCCCGGAATCAGCGCGACGTCCGTCAGGTCTCCCTCCTCGACCAGCAGGTGTGGCTGCGTTGCCATAGCCTCGCGTTCCGCGGGCGACGAGAAAAAAGATTCGAGGCCGGCACGGCCTCGAGGGCACCCCCGGAGCCCCCGTCGACCCTCGAGCGCGCAGTCGGCCTACCCGGTTACCTCTACCTGGTCCGGGCTGACGGTGACGGTGACGTCGTCGACGTCAAAGACGACCGTCCCGGCCGACCGATCGCCGCCGCCGTACGTACGAACGAACAGCGAGTCGAGCGCCTCGGGATCGATGTAGTCGTACAGCCGGATGCTCGAGTCGGTGACCTCTTCACCGTGGTAGGTCGCGAGTGCCGTCGCGACGGCGATACTGGGCGGTTCGTTGTCGTCTCGGTCGTACTGGACGCGCTGACCGAACCCACATCCAGGGGTGTTGGGTGTCGTTCGTTCGTTCATGTCTCTCAGTCACGTCGCCGTGACTCCCTAGACCACTGGCCAACGGCACTCGACAAATAGGTACCGCCGGGAAACACTCGATGAGAACCGCCGGACGCGGACGCTCTCATCCGCTCGTCATACAGCCGTCATTCGTATGTCAGACATCTACCGTCATCTACCATACTTGATCATATAAAATAACCCATCAGTGGCGTTCGCTGAGAAACGCCTCGACCTCGGCGGCCGACGGGACGCTTCGTGCTCCCTTCCGTCCGGCAGTCAGCGCACCGCAGGCGTTCGCGTACTCGAGTGCTCGCTCGGGGTCGAACTCGCCGTCGCCGGTAGCGGCCATCGTTGCGAGGAAGCCGGCGGCGAAGGCATCGCCGGCGCCCGCGGTGTCGACCGTCTCGACCTCGAACCCGGGGTGAACGTGGTCGCCGTCGGGCGTGTGGAGCAACGCGCCGTCGGCACCGTGTTTGACGACGACGAACCGGTCGTCGAACGCCGAATCGTTGTACTCGGCCTCGAGCATCGCCTCGGCCTCGCGGTCGTTGACGAAGATCACGTCGGCGAGCGCGAGCGCGTCGCCGAAGTCCCGCTCGCCGAGGCGACGTCCTGGATCGAAGCTGACGGTGACGCCGGCCTCGCTGGCGATCGACGCGATCTCGGCGGCGGTGTCGGGACGCTGGCTCGTCAGGTGGACGTGACTCGCCGCCCGGATTCGCTCGGGCTCGAGGTCGGCCGGCTCGACGGCCTCGTTGACACCGTCGTTGCCGAGGACGGCGACCTCGCCGCTGTCCTCGACCAGCAGGTACTTGACGGCCGTCTCGGCGTCCTCGACGATCCGAACGCCGTCGATCGAGACCCCGGTCTCCTCGAGTTCGTGACGGGCGAGCAGTCCGTTGTCGTCGTCGCCGACGCTGCCGACGAGACCGACGTCGACCTCGAGTCCGGCCAGCGTCGCGGCGACGTTCGCCGCGCTGCCGCCACCGGACTGCTGCTGGGAGCGGATCGAGGCCTCGCCGTCGGCGACCGGGAGTCGATCGATACGGAGCGTCACGTCCCAGTTGACGTGACCCGCGGTGAGGACGGTAACCATAACAGATTATCAACAGAGGGCGCGGGGGGCAAAAAGTCTAGGTGACGAGAAACAGGAGCACGTTGTGCGCGCCCGGTCCGAGACCGACTGCAGCGAGGAGGGCGAGCAGCGCCCGACCCTGTCGCGGGGCGTCCTCGACGTACGCCCGGAACAGGCCGACGATAACCACTGCGAGTGCGACCTTCACGACGGCGAACAGCCAGCCGCCGCCGATGTAGTCGGCCGTCGGGAGGGCGTGGCCGGCCTCGAGGATCATGAGCGAGAGCGGAACCTCCTCGCTGGCCCCGAGAACGTCGAAGCCGATCGCCGTCGAGATCCCGTCTAGGGTGTGGCCGAAGACGACCAGCGCGCCGGTCGCGCCCGTGACTGCGGCGACTCGGTCGTAGCGCCGGCCGAGCGCGGCCCAGACGCCGGCCGTGACCAGCACCGTCAGGACGACCGAGAGCAGCGGCCAGAAGACGTTGCCGAACCCGCCCTGAACGCTGACGGCGGTCGCTGCAGCGCCGACGAAGCCGAGCGTACCGACGGCGGCGACGAGGGACTCGCTCGAGACGGCTCCGGTTCGCTCGAGCGCGATCCCACCGAGCCAGACGGCGCCGCCGACGGTCCCCGTTATCACGTAGACGCTCGGCGTTCCGAACAGCACGGCGAGGTCGTCGGGGTAGGCCTCGAGCCGGTGGAGAACGTGCAGGCTCGAGCCGAACACCATCCAGGGGACGAAGGCGAGCACCGTCCGATCGGTTACGGGCGGATCGGCCGACCACAGCGCCGCGGCGACGGCGACGGCTGCCACTGCGAGCGGGACGAGAAACTGCGCGGGCGGGAGCGCGAACCCCTCGGGAAGCACCATACTCGAGTTGGAACACAGCAGCGACTAACCGCTTCCGATCCCGACCGCCTCGAGGTGCCGTCGTCCCGTCTACACCTCCCAGGGTTCGCCGGTCGTCTCGCCGAACAGCTCCCGCATGAGCGTGACGATGCTTTCCGGCGGGAACTGGCCCCGTTCGGTGACGATCGCGTCGACGTGTCTCGGCGGCGTGACGTCGAACGCCGGGTTCTCCACCGTGAGGCCGTCGTCGGCGCGGTCGCCGCCGGTGATGTCGGCGTACTCCGTCTCGGAGAGTACCTCCGACTCGTCGCGCATCTCAATCTCGACGGTGTGGCCCGTCATCGTGTCGGGGTGGAGCTTGATCGTCTGGGCGGCGACCATCACCGGAACGCCGCGCTCGCGGGCGTTGACCGCCAGTCCGCTGGTCCCGATCTTGTTGATGACGCTGCCGTCGGCCGCGATGCTGTCGGCGCCGACCAGCACGTGATCGGCGTCGTCGAGGTAGCGCCGGGCCGCGTTGTCGACGACCAGCGTCACGGGAACGTCCCACTCCCGGAGCTGTTCGGCCGTGATGTGGCCCTGCTTTCGCGGTCGGGTCTCCTTGACGATCGCCTCGACGTGTTTGCCCGCATCCAGCGCCGCCTCGACGCAGGACAGCGCGTCGGTCGAGTGACAGTGGGTCATCACGACGTCGCCGTCCCGCAAGCGGTTCGCCCCGACCTCGCCGAGTCGTTCCTGGGCCTGCTCGAGGTCGGCCTGGAACTCCCGGGCCTGTCCGATCGTCGACTCCCGAAGCTCCGGGACGGTCTCGCCCTCGATCCCTCTCAGGACGTACCGGAGGGCGTTCGGGAGGCTCACGGCGGTCGGCCGGGTCTCGTACAGTTCCTTGGCGGCGGCGCGAAGCTGGTCGCGAAACGCCGCCGGGGTCGACGCGTCGGAGCGCTCGGCCTGGGTTGCAAGCGCCTCTGCCGCGGCGTCCCCGATCGCCGCCGCGCCGCGGATCTCCATCGTCGCGATATCGTCGGCCGTCGCCTCGACGACGGGGGCGACGTCGGGTTGCTCCTCGTCCATGGCGGCCAGTAGCCACCGAACCCAAATAAGGGATCGGACGGATTTTTGACCGTTCGGCGAGTCGGGTCGGTATGGATCGCGACGAACTCGCTCCCCTGATCGACCACACCGTCCTCGGCCCCGAAACGACGATCGCCGACGTCGAGGCCGTCCTCGACGTCGCAGCCGAACACGGGATGAACGCCTGTATCCCGCCGTACGCCGTCGAACACGCCGCCGACTACGCCCCCGAGGTCACCGTCGCGACCGTAATCGGCTTTCCCCACGGTCAGAACGCCCCCGACGTGAAACGCCGCGAGGGCGTCCTCGCCTGGAAGGCCGGCGCCGACGAGCTCGACGTCGTCCTCAACGTTGCGGACGTCAAAACGGGCCGGCTCGAGGCCGTCGAAAACGAACTCGCCGAGCTCGTCGCGGCCGTCCCGATCCCCGTCAAGGTGATCATCGAGACGGCCCTGCTGACCGACGACGAGAAACGCGACGCCTGCGAGGCCGCCCGCGAGGCCGACGCCGCGATGGTCAAAACGTCGACCGGGTTCGCCGACGGCGGCGCGACGGTCGCGGACGTCGAACTCATGAGCGAGTATCTTCCAGTCAAGGCAAGCGGCGGCGTCGGCAGCTACGAGGAGGCGATGGCGATGATCGACGCCGGTGCCGAACGGATCGGCGCCTCGAGCGGGGTCGAGATCCTCGAGGGCGCGCCGGAGTAGCACGGCAGCGTTTCGGTTTCTGCCGATCGAATCGTCGAAAAGGCGTCGTTGACGGTGCCGCGATGGACCCGCTAGTTCGTGGGTTCGTCCGCGGATTCTCCCTTTTCGTTCATCGACTCCGCCGACGTGTCGGCTGCGGCCCGTCGGCGGAGCCACTCGAGCCCTAACGCACCGCCCGCGATACCCGCACCGGTAGTAAACCCGGGGACGGAGTCGGACTCGTCGTCGGTTTCGGTGTCCGTGTCGTCATCGTCGTCCGTATCGGCTTCATCGTCTTCGTCGTCGGCGTCCGGCTCGTCCTCGCTTTCGACTTCGTCGTCTCCGTTCGGGTCGTCGTCACCCGTTTCATCGTCTCCCTCTTCGCCGATACCGTCGTCCTCGTCGGTGTCGCCGGCGCCGTCATCACGCTCGGCTTCGTCCTCGTCTCCTTCTTCCCCGCCGTACTGCTCGTCGTCCTCGTCGGCGTCGTCTTCCTCATCTCCATCGTCAGCGCTCTCCTCCTCGTCGTCATGCTCTTGATCGTCGCCGTTCGGCTCTTCGTCGTCGTCGGCTTCACTTTCGTCCTCGCCATCGCCTTCCGGCTCTCCCTGGTCGTCATCGTCCGGATCCTCGTCGTCTTCATCCTGTTCGTCCCCGCTGTCATCCTCCTCGCTACCGTCGTCTTGCTCGTCTTCGTCACCGTCGCCATCTTCGTCTTCGTCGCCGTTGTCTCCGTCGTCTTCGCCGTCTTCCTCCGGCCCCTCCCGCTCGTCCTCATCGGTACCGTCCTCTTCATCCTCACTGTCTTCCTGTCCATCGTCATCCTCCTGCTGACCGTCTTCGTCGGTTTCCTCGCGAAGTGCCACGAGGCCCTCGCCCTCGTTGTCGTCGTCTTCGACGTAAAGGGTCTCGTCGTCGATAGCCACAACATGGCCGATCGGCAGCTCGTCGGGCGAGATCGTCCACTGCTCGCTCCCGTCGTCCGTGTTCAAGGCGACGAGTTCGTCGTGGTACTCCGAGTGATCGAGCTCGTCGGCATCTGTGGTGTCGCCGGTCCCCGCGTTGTCGTTGATGTGCAGGTAGACGGTATCACCGCCGATGGCCGCCGCATGCTTAACGTTTCGAAGCACGTCGACACCCCAATCGTCAGCGTCGTCGGAAACCGACGTTGCGGTCAGCGCGTCGCCGTCGTAGCCGCCGATGTGGATCGCCTCGCCGAGCACGAGTGCGATTCCTTCGGCCCGTGCTTTCCCCTTTTCTTCGCCAGTCTGTGCGTCGAGGACGTCTCGTGCGTAGTGGCTTACCCCGCCGAGAGCGACGACAGTCGTGGTCGCACGTGCCCGCGGAATTCCGAAGCCGTCGTGTTGTATATACTCGGCCCGCCAGACCTCGTCGCCCGTTTCGGGGTCGAGCGCGAGGCGCGCGCCGCCGTCGTCGTCCGCCGCCAGCGCGTAGACGACGCCGTTCGCGGCGGCGGTCGTACTCCTGAACTCGAACTCCGCCTCCTCGTCGTCTGAGCCCTGGGTCTCGGCGGTGATCGACTCGAGCTCCCACCGAACCGAGCCGTCGTCGGTATCGAGGGCGTACAGCGTGCCGTCGGCGACGACGAACGCGCTCCCGTAGGCGATCGTCTGTGTCCCTGTCGAATCCTCGGGCTCGATCTCGGTCTGCCAGCGGACGTCTCCGTCGGCGGCGTCGAGCGCGTACAGTTCGTCATCGACGACGTAGACGGTGTCGTCGACGACCGACGGCCTATTCGCGTCGGCGTCAGTGTACTCCCAGATCGTCGAGCCGTCCGCGGCGTCGAGCGCGACGATTCCGTCCGGACTCGACGCGTAGACGACGCCGTCGACGACTGCCGCCTCTCCAGTGGCGCGTTCGAACGTCCAGGCCACCTCGAGGGCCTCGCCGTCGAACTCGGGGGCACCGGCGGCGTATCTCGCGTGGCCGGCGTCGCCGTCGAACGACGGCCACACCGCGTCCGTCTCCGGATTCGGTTCGATAGCCGGGTCCGGGAGGTCGTTATCGTCGGCGTCGCCGTCGCCGTCGCCGGAGACGGTCGAGGAGAGTACGCCACCGGCAGCGAACGCTGCACCCGTCGTCAGCACTGACCGTCGTCGCCACGTCATACGTGCCTAAAACTCAGACCGTGTGGATTACTACCGGGTTGTTATCACTGAATTGATCGCACAACAACCGTCCCAAGATTGGATCTGGACTGCTCGACGGGGTCCGTCGGTTCGGCTGGCGGACCACCGATCCGACTTGCGGGTTACTCCGTTCGGTCCTCCGTAGCCTCCGTTGGCTCGTCTACGGTATCGTTCGCCCCCGCTTTCCGTCGGAGCCACTCGAGCCCTACCGCGCCGCCGACGAGGCCGGCACCGGTCGTGAACCCGGGAACGGAATCGGCATCGTCGTCGGTTTCGCCGTCCGTGTCTTCTGTGGTATCGTCTGGGTCGTCTCCAGTTCCAGTGCCATCAGTTTCGCCGTCGCCACCGTCGTCGATGTCACTCCGGCTATCGTCCCCGTCGCCGTCCGTATCATCCCGGTCACCGTCGTCGTCATCCGGTTCGCCGTCTCCCTCGGTGTCATCCGGCTCGTCATCTCCGTCGTCGGAGCCCTCCTCCTGGTCACCGTCGTCGACGTCATCCGATTCGTCGTCTCCGTCCTCCTCGCCCTCGTATTCGTCGTCGGTCTCTCCCCCTTCGTCGTCCGCATCCTCGTCGTCGCTCTCGGGATCCCTGTCGCCGTCCTCGTCTTCGTCGACAGATTCATCCTCGTCTTCCTCGGGAGTCTCGTCGTCTCTCTCGGTATCGCCCTCGTTCAGATCTTCTCGAAGCGCGACGAGGGCGTTACCGTCTTCGACGTAGAGCGTCTCGTCGTCGATGGCCACGACGTTTCCAACGGAGCGGTCGTCCGTCGAAACCGTCCAGCGTTCGCTCCCGTCGTCCTTCTCGAAGGCGACGAGCTCCCCGCTGTACCCGTCCCACTCGGAAGAGTCACTCGTGGCGAAGTAGACGTAAACGGTGTCGCCACCGATGACGGCCGCGTCGGTGACGTTTTCGTCCACCTCGATGTCCCAGCCGCCGTTCTCGTCGTCGTGAGAGTGGACGCTGATCTCGCTCTCGCCGTCGCCACCGATGGAGATCTCCTCGCCGAGGACGAGGTCGATCCCGTCGGCTGTTACCGTCTCCCGCTCGTCGCCCGTCACCGGATCGTACAGATACCGGGCGTCGGACCCGGGCGTGTCGAGGGCGACACCCCCTGTCGTCGCCCTGATCTGGCCGACGCCTCGTGTCTCATCCAGATCGTCCTCGGTGTGCCAGATCACGTCACCGGAGTCCGGATTCAGCGCGACTACAATCTCCGCTGACTCGCTCCTCGCTGCGGTGTAGACGACGCCGTTTGCGGCAGCCGTCTCCCCAAACAGCTCGTACTCCTCGTCGTCCTCAGCTCCGATAGTAATCGACTCGCGTTCCCACCGGACCGAGCCGTCGTCCGCGTCCAGGGCGTATAGCGTGGCGTCCATGTCCTCGGAGGCGGTGTCACCGGAGAGGGTAAAGACGGTCCCATAGGCGACGGTCAAGGTACCCACTTCGTCGAGGTCTTCCGCCCAACGGACGCTGCCGTCTGCAGCATCCAGTGCAACGACCACGTTGGGTTCGTAGACTCGGTCGCCGTACTCGTCCGCTTTGGGTTCCAGGCTGCGGAAGTAGACTGTGTCTCCGAGGACCGCTGGATCGCTCGTTTCGATCCCGTTGGCGGATCGTATCCAGTCATAGTCGTCATCCCCGTCAATCTCCCAGATGGTCGAGCCGTCCGCAGCGTCAAACGCGGCGATCCCGTCCAAGGTTTGCAGGTGGACGACGCCGTCGGCGACGGCCGGCTTTCCATCGGCACGTTCGACCGTCCATGCGGCCTCGAGCGCCTCGCCATCGAACTCGGGGGCGTCGGCGGCGTACCTCGCGTGGCCGGCATCGCCGTCGTTCGACGGCCACATCGCATCCGTCTCCGGGTTCGGGTCGATATCCGAGTCCGGAAGCTGTTCATCATCGTCCTCGCCGTCAGCGGAGGCGGCCGAGGAGAGTACGCCACCGGCAGCGAACACTGCGCCCGTCGTCAGCACTGACCGTCGTCGCCACGTCGTCATACGTGGCCGGAAATTAGCCCATGTGGATTACTACCGGGTCGTTATCACTGAATTGAACGCTCAACAACCGTCTCAAAGGTCGGATCGGAACTGCTGGACGGAGCTCGTCGGTTCGGCTGGCGGAACACCGGCCCAAATTGCCGGTTACTCGGTTCGTTCCTCCCCAGACGTCGGCGGCTCGGCCGCGGCGTCAGCCTGTTCGTCTGCCGCGGCCCGTCGGCGCAGCCACTCGAGCCCTAACGCGCCGCTGACAAGGCCGGCACCGGTCGTAAAGCCGGGAACCGAGTCGGCCTCGTCGTCGTCGATATCGCCGTCCTCGTCGTCACTGTTGTCTTCGTCGCCGATATCGTCCTCCTCGGAGTCGTCGACGTCGTCTTCATCGCCGATATCGTCCTCATCTTCGTCGTCTATCTCGTCGTCGCCGTCGCCGTCGTCATCCGATTCGTCCTCATCTCCGTCGTACTCATCTCCGTCGTACTGTTCGTCGTCTCCGTTTTCGCTCTCGTCTTCGTCGTCGGCCACCCCTTCGTTGTCATCCGCTTCGCCCTCCTCATCTCCGTCGTACTGCTCGTCGTCTCCGTTTTCGCTCTCCTCCTCACCGTCGTCGTCATCCTCGTCGTCCCCATCTCCGCGATCATCGTCCGCCGTTTCCTCACTTTCGTCCTCGTCTCCGTCGTCGTCGCCGTTTTCTCCCTTATCTTCGTCTTCGTCACTCTCGTCGTCCTCGCCGGTCTCTTCGTCCCCATCATCCTCCTCGCGAAGCGCGACGAGACTGTCCTCGTGTTCGACGTAGAGCGTTTCGTCGCTGATACCCAGGACGTTGCCGACCGGCAGCTCCCCGGCTTGGATTGCCCAGCGCTCGCTCCCGTCGTCCTTGTCGAGGGCGACGAGTTCGCCGTCGTATTCTCCGTACGTCGCATCCGTTCCCCTGAAGTAGACGTAGACGGTGTCGCCGGCGATGATCGCGCGGCCGACGTTTCGAGACACGTCGACACCCCAGTCGTCCTCGTCGCCGTGATAGGCGCTTCCCGTGAGCTGGTCGGCCTCGTACCCGCTGAGGTAGCGCTCCTTGCCGAGCGTCACCGAGATCCCCTCCGCCGACACCTTCGCAATATGCTCGCCGGTCTGTGCGTCGAGGAGCACCCGGGCGTAGAAATCGACCCGGCTCACGACGACGGCGGTCGCCGTCGCCCGTGCCTGGGCGCCTCCGGTGTAAAACTTCGAATCCCCTCGCCAGACCTCATCACCCGTATCGGGGTCGAGTGCAACCGTTGCACCACCTTCCAGATCCCCCGCGCCGGCGTAGACGACGCCGTTCGCCGCGGCGGTCGTATCGAGGAAGTCGTACTCCTGCTCGCCCTCGTCATCGTGTTGGGGTTCAGCGGTGAGCGTGTCGATCTCCCATCGCACCGAGCCGTCGTCGGTCTCGAGGGCGTACAGCGTGCCGTTGACGACGACGAAGACGCCTCCGTACGCGACGGTCTGACTCTGAATCGGATCCTCCGGCTCGAACTCGGTCTGCCACCGGACGCTTCCATCGGCGATGTCGAGCGCGAACAGTTCGTCGCCGGTAACGTAGACGGTGTCGTCGACAACCGACGGCGCGTTCGCGTCGACGTCGGTGTTCTCCCAGATAATCGAACCGTCGGCGACGTCGAGCGCGACGACTCCGTTCGCATTCGTCGCGTAGACGACGTCGTCGGCGACGGCCACGCCGGCGTCTCGTCCGAAGCCGAAGTCGACCGACCAGGCTGCCTCGAGCGCGTCGCCGTCGAGCGCGGTCCCGTCGGGGACGTACCTCGAGTGCCCGGCGTCGCCGTCGAACGACGGCCAGTCCTCGTCCATCCCCGGGTTCGGATCGCGGTCCGGATCCGGTAGGTCGTCGTCGGCCGACTCCTCCCCGGCACCGACCGACGCGAGGGCCCCCCCTGCAGTGAGCGTTGCACCGGTCGCCAGCACCGAACGCCGTCGCCACTTCGTCATACGGGTGTCGACGATAGACCGTCCGATTACTATCCAGTTGCTACGGCTGATTTGTTCCTCCCGCAACTGTTTCGGACGGGCGAGATCGAGGTAATCGTCGGACGATACCTGCTGTATCGAGCTCTCGAGGACGGACTCGCTGGCTCGAGGGAGCGTTTCCCGGTCGCTACCACTCCTGGCCGGCGGGTTCGGCCTGCCGCGGTTCCCCCTCGTCCTCGGGCGTCTTCTCCCCGCGGACGACGAAGTACGCGATCGCGGCGACCACGCCGAGCGGGAAGAACAGGAACAACAGCCCGGCGGTGCCGAGCGCCCAGAGGAGTTCGTTGTTCTCCCGTTTCGAGGCGTCCTTGTAGATCCAGTAGGCGACGCCGATCGTGATCACCAGGAAGACGAGCGAGACGGCCAGCGCGATGAGAACGAACGTCGACTCGTCTATCGGCAGCTCCTCGCCTTCCGCCTGAAGCACGAACGCGGCGTTGAGTAGCTGCAGCATCTACGTTCCCTCCACCGGCTCGAGCGACGAGCGATTCGGTACGCCTCGTCTCGAACCGGGACCACCGATCCGGCTGACGATCCGTTCACGTATCATTTGTGTCATGTCCTGTATACACACACTCATCCCCAGCGCACTATATTTTTTGCGGTGAGATTGGCTGTAATCGGATGGTCGAGTGACGTTACGCCGCTGCGGACGGGTTACGGAGAGTCAAGGAGAAAGCCCCGCGCTTTAGGGCGGGGATGAATCCGACAATACCGTTCACAAACCGCCGTTTGATTGAACGGCAGGATATTCCACGCTGTGTAATCCGCACTTTCAAATAAATTTGTCTACATAGGTTACGTATGGCCAAACAGGTCGTCACCCGCACCTACATTGCTTCCATCAGGAATCAGCCACAGGTGTCTGACGACTTTGATTCGCTCGGGTTCGCCGCCTCGAAACTCTGGAACGTCGGACGATGGACGTGCAGTCGTGTCTGGGACGAAATCAACTATATCCCAGAACATGACGAACTCACCGCGTACCTCAAGAGCCACGAACGCTACGATGACCTGCATTCTCAGTCAAGGCAGCGAGTCCTTCAAGAACTCGCTGAGGCGTTCGACGGCTGGTACGGCAAACGACAAAATGGAGACACACGGGCGAACCCGCCCGGCTACCGCAAACACGGCGACGAACACCCGCAAGCACAGTCACGTTCAAAGCCGCCGGATTTGAACTCGACATCCGGTACGACCGTGTTCGACTCTCGAAAGGGTCGAACCTCAAGGAGTATTGGTCGGACTTCATTCTCTGTGAGTACCAGACTCGCCCTAACGTTGACCTCTCCACCGTGGAGAACGTCCAACAGGTTCGGGCAGTCTGGACGGGCGATGAATGGGAACTGCACTTCGTCTGCAAAGTTGAGGTCGAAGTGACTGAAACACTCGGAGAGAAGACCGTGGGTGTTGACCTTGGCATCAACAACTTCGCAGCACTCGCCTACGAGGACGGCCACAGCGAACTGTACCCGCTGAACTGTCTGAAGCAGGACGACTACTACTTCAGCAAGCGGATTTCCCGGTGTGACGACTCGGATTCCGAGCAGGCCACCAGGTTGAATCAGAAGAAGTCTCGACGGAGAAGTCACTACTTCCACACACTTTCCAAGCACATTGTTCAGCGGTGTGTTGAGGAGGGTGTTGGGACGATTGTGGTGGGAAATCTCTCCGGTATCCGCGAGGATGACGAGAACGGCGAAGCGAAAAACTGGGGTGAACACGGTAACCTCGACTTGCACTCGTGGGCGTTCGACCGGTTCACCTCGATGCTCGAATACAAGGTCGAAATGGAAGGTATTACGGTCGAAGAAGTGTCCGAGCGGGGTACGTCGAAGTCGTGTTCGTTCTGTGGTCGGGAACGAAAGGCTAACCGTGTTGAACGTGGGTTGTACGTGTGTGACGAGTGCGGGATGGTGGCGAACGCTGATGTGAACGGTGCTGAGGACATTCGACAGAAAGTATCTCCGAGTCCCGTCACGGATGGCGTTGACAAGACGCATCGCGTCTCGTCCGCACACCAGAACGTCTTACGTTCTGGGGACGGTGATAGGAGTAACGGCTGGTTGGCACAGCCATCGACGTTCCTGTTTGACAAGGAAACTGGTGCGTTCGCACCGCAAGAACGGGTCACGTCGTAGACCGTAATATCCCAACGCGGGAATCCTCGCCCTTCAGGGCAGGGAGGATGTCAATCCGTCTCGAGCAATTGCGAGACGAGTGGCGACTCGTCGGTGCCGAGCGCCGACTGGACGAGTAGGTGCCCGCCGAGTTCGGCGAGGCTGATGACGTCGTCGGCACCGGCTCGCTCGAGCTTTCGCGTGTTCTGGCGATCCGTCGCGGCGGTGACGATCCGGACGTCGGGTCGGAGTTCGCGAGCTGTCAGCACCGCCATCGCATCCTGGGCGTCGTCGTCGGTTGCGACGAGGACGGCCTGGGCGTTCTCGATCCGCGCCCGGCGGAGGGGTTCCTCGTCGCTCGGATTGGCCGTCAGCACGCGGATGTCTCGATCGGAGAGCGCGCTGGCGGCCTCCTGATCCCGCGTAATGACCAGAAACTGGCGGTCCGCATCGTGGAGTTCGTTGACGATCGGTTCGGTCAGGTCCCCGTACCCAAGCACGAGGATGTGGTCGTCCAGCAAGTCGAGTTCTGAGTCTGTCATGATACCGAGGGTCTTGGAGAGGCGAGCCTGAATTGCAGGTCCGACGAGCGATCCGATGGCAATACCGAAGCTCGCGACGCCAAGCACAACGACGGACATCGTAAAGAGCATGGCGACCTCCGTTTCCGGCCCGATGTCGCCGTAGCCGACCGTACTCGAGGTGATCAGCGTGAAGTAGAACGCGTCGAGCAGGTGGTCGATCCCGTCGAACTGCTCGCGTAAGGCGTACGAGCCGAACGTGCCGTAGGCCTGGACGCCGACGAGCGCGCCGCCGGCGGCCAGCTGCGTCGTCGTCAGCGCGAGCGAGCGGTCGAATTGCCGTCGGCTGAGCAGCAGGACCGGCAGTGCACACACCGAGAGGGCAACCAGCGGCAGCGAGTACGGGCTCGCCTGTAACAGCCCCTGGATCGCCGTCAGCGGCAACAGCAGGAACGTTGCCCACCAGCCGGAACGCAGTCGCCGCCTGAGCGCGAGCGCGCTTGCGAGCATCAGAAACCCGGTTAGCGCTCCCGTAAAGCCGACCGCGTTCTGGACGATGATCGGCACGTGGGCCGCGAAGGGGCCGAAGTCCGCCGCCTGCTGATCGATTCTGAGGATCCCCGTCGCGACCGAGAGCAGGGCGACGAGCAAGGCTAGCGCGACGGCCGCCCGCGTCGTCACCACCCAGCGCCAGTTCTCGGGCAGCCGTTCCACGATGCGTTCGCCGACCATACCCCCGCTCGGAGGCGTGGCCGATTAAACCTCTTCGTTCGCGGTCGCCTCTTGGTCGGCGAGGAACTCCGCCGCGGCCTCCTCGCCGTCTTCGAACAATCCCTCGAGGAAGTCCGGGCTCCGGTCGAGCTTCGTCCGCCAGCCCAGATCGGGCCGGCGAAAGCGGATGCGTTCGATCTCGGTGTGGGTGAACTTCTCGGGGAGATAGCCCGCATCGACCCAGTCGTTGAGCTGCTCGACGAAGCTCACCTCACTGTTCAGGGACTTGTTACCCGAGAGTTCGTTTCGTCGGTCGGCGATCCCCTCCTGGGATTTCGGGACGCGGGGTCGTTCCTGCGGGTTGATCTTTATCACCCAGATCTCGTCGGGATCGGCCGTCTCCCGGTTGCTCACGAAGTCCTTGATCGGCGGGTTCTTCGAGAACAGGCCGTCCCAGTAGTACTCGCCGCCGACTTCCTCGGCCGGGAAGGCGTAGGGGATAGCGGCCGATGCCAGGACCGCCTCCGCCGAGAGCTCGTCCTCGCGGAAGAGCTTGAACTCTCCAGAGAGCACGTTGGCGGCGCTAATCAACAGCGCCGGCTCGCTCCCGTCGAGCAGCTCGGGGATCGCCTCGAAGTCGACGTGGCGCTCGAGCAGGTCGAGGAACTCCCGGCGACCCCAGAGCGCGGCGGGGGACTGGTAGGGGCTGACCTCGGGGGTGGGGACGCCCATCCGCTGGAGTCGTCCGGTCCAGCGAACTGTTTCGTTTGCCAGCCGGTCGATCGGCCCGTGGGCGGCCATGTCCGCCCAGTAGTCGGCCAGCAGCTGTCGGGGCTCGTGATCGGGGTGTTCGCGGCCGTACCACGCGAGCAACGCACAGACCGCCCCGCCGGAGGTCCCGCTGAAGCCGACAATTTCGACGTCGTCCGCGAGGGCTTCGTCCTCGAGTAGGCGAGAGAGTACGCCGGCGGTAAACGCCGTGTGGCTGCCGCCGCCCTGGCACGCGATTGCGACGCGCTGTGGATCTGAACTCATCGTCGTTGCCGAGTGTTTCCGATCGCCCACCAAGTTCGTTCCGGCTGTGGTCCCGCGAGCCGGTAGCTGTTTAACGGTTCCGGCCGACCGGCCGATCATGACGTTGCCGGTCGAAGTACTGCTCGGTCTCTACCTCGGTCTCCTGACCGGAATCGTGCCCGCGTTCGTCTCCGGCGCGCTCGGCTTTCTCGTTCGCTACGTGACCGGCGTTACGCTGCCCGGCTTCGGTGTGGTCGTGTTGGCGCTCTCGATCGCCAGCGTCCAGGGCGGCCTGCTCGGACTCGTCGAGCCCGACATCGCCCAATCTCCCCGGCTGCTGGTCGCTGTGCTGGTCGTCCTGATGCTCGCGCTGTACGCTCACAACGAGGGCGACAAACTTGGTGCCGAGCTGCCGCGGCGGCTCTCGCTGTCCGGGCTCCGTCAGCGGACCCTCTCGGCCGACGTGATCGAACTCGTCGGGGCCGCCGGACAGGTTACGATCCGACCTACTGGCGAGATCCGAGACATGGAGGGGTATCCCCCGCTGTCGGCCGATCTCCGCAGGACGCTCCGGACCGGCTCCTGGCGGCTCCCGGCCGATCTTCCACTCTCGGAACTCAAGATGCGCCTCGAGGAGCGCCTTCGAACCGACCACGAGCTCGCGGACGTCACCGCCTCGATCGACGAGCGAGGGCGCGCGACGATCGCCGCGGCGCCGTCGGCCGGCGGGCTCTCGCGGCGCGTGCCGGAGGGAAAGCGGGCGGTGTCGATCGCGACGTTGGTGCCGACCGGGCTGGCGCGCGGGGATCGGGTGACCGTACAGGGGGGCTCCCGGTCGATCGCGGGAAGGGTACTGAGCGCGCGGATCGACCGGAACGACGGCCGAGAGCAACCGGGGGCCCAGGAGCCGTCGGCGGCGTCCGACGCGAACCGGGTCGAGCCGGCCGCGTCGGACGCGGATCGGGAAGCGGCGAACTCCCCATCTCCGTCCTCGTCCCCGGCTCCGGGCGGCTCGAGCGTCGCGAGCCCCGGCGGCGTCGGCCTCGTCACGATCGCCGTCGACCGGTCGGCCGTGAAACCGCTGCTCGAGGCCGAGGCACCCCGGCTGATCGTCCGCTCGCGGGGAACCAACCGGGATTTCGAGGCGTTTGCGCTGGTCAAACGCGCCGGGTACGCGATCCGTCGGCTGACCGTGGGCGCGACCGCGGAGTCGGCGCCCGTCGATCCGCCGTCCGACGTGCGAGTACTCGCGGTCCGCAGACAGGACGCCGATCCCGACGATCGTCGCCAGGGGTGGCGGTTCGTTCCGGGGGGAGGGGACCGACTCGAAGCCGGCGACGAGGTGTTCGTCGCCGGCCCCGAAGGGGTGACCGATGCCTTCGCGGAGGCGATCGGACGATGAGTTGCCCGACAATCGATCGTCGGCGGGGTGATCGTCCGTGATCGATCCGTTCGTCACGCAACTCGCCCAGCCCGACCCCGCCGTCGACTCGCTGCTCGACGTCTTCGGCAGGATACTCGGCTTTGCCGTCCTCGCGGCCGGAACGGCGGCAGCCGCGGCCGTGACCTTCCGGTGGTACAGCGCCGACGAACTCCCCGAGGGGGTCGGCGTCCTCGCCGGTATTACGGCCGTCGCGATCTGGCTGAACACGAAGACAGCCCTCCAGGACGCGATCATCGGCACGACGCCGCTGCTCGAGATCGAGACCGCGGTGTACACCGTCATCGTCTTCGCGACGAGTGCGATCGCCGCCGACGGTGGGCGACGGGTCGGAGATTATCTCGGGCGGGACGTGTTCGCGCTCGCCGCGCCGCGGACGATCGACGACGTGGGCCAGCTCGTCCGCTCGGCCGGCCGCGTGACCGCGGTAGAGCTGCCGGAGACGATCGAGGACGTCGACGGCTACGATCCCGTCGACGCTGAGACGAAGGCGGCTCTCGCCGGCGGGACGTTTCTCTTCCCGCGACACCTGCCCGCCGGACAGCTGCGCGATCGGTTGACCGCGCGCCTCGAGCGCGACTACGGGATCGGCCACGTCGACGTCGAGCTCGGAGCTGACGGCGAAATCGAGTACCTCGGGCTGGGGAGCCGACCGGCGGGGATCGGGCCGACGCTGGCTCCCGGCACCGTCGCCCTCTCGATTCGTGCGGATCCCGCCGTGGACGCCAGCCCGGGTGACGCCGTCCAGATCTGGACCAGCGACGACGGACCTCGACCGCTCGCGGTCGGCGAACTGCGGGGAACGGCCGACGACGCGGCGACCGTCGCTGTCGACGCCGACGACGCTGGCGCGTTCGACGCCGACCGCCCGTACCGACTCGTCACGCTTCCGGGAACGCCCGACGCGGAACGGGAGCTGGTGTCCGCGCTCCGTGCGGCCGACGAGACGGTCACCGCGCTGGCCGTCGACGCCGGTGGCTCCCTCGACGGGACGACCGTCGACTCGCTGCCGGCACTGGTGCTCGCGGTCGACCGGGATGGTGACGACGCCGTCGCGCTCCCGTCCGACGACCTCCGTCTTGCTGCCGGCGACGTCGCGTACGTCCTCGGCCGTCCCGAGGCCCTCCGTCGGCTCCCGGAGCGGTAGCTACTTGCCCGCGGCGCGGATAGCGCCATCCATGACCGAGTGGAAGCTGTTCGCGGATCTCGCCGAGCGCGCAGGTGATAAACACGTCGCGGTCGAGGCCGACGCCGGCGACACCGTCGGCGACGCACTCGAGGAGCTCCTCGAGGGACGCCCCGAGCTCGAGGACCGTGTCCTCGAGGACGGCGAGCTGCGCTCCCAGATCAACGTGTTGCGCAACGGAACGAACGTCTTAGTCGAGGAGGAGGGTCTCGAGACCGAACTCGAGGAGGGAGACGAGCTGGCGCTGTTCCCGCCCGTCAGCGGCGGCTGATGGAGCTCCGGCGTCTTCGGCCCGACGAGGCGGCCGTCCGTCGCTACGTCGAGGCGCTGTGGCTTCCGTACCACCGCGAGCTCGAGTCGATCGTCGACGGCCACGCGCTCGCCGACGACGTCGATCTCGTCGCTGCGGAGGTCGCACACCGGCTCGCGATTCATAGTGATGTCCAAAGTGACGCTCATCAAATAAATCGTCACTCGACAGGATGAAGTTTGCAGATCCGATGTAGGCCGTTAAAATGACTGTGCACCCGGTGCACAGCGTTCTGAGAGGCGTTCAAAATGGCCAGAGAAAAGTTTGGCGTGGCTCTTTCAGCGGAACTCGTTGACGAAGTTGAAGAACTGGTTTATGAGTGTGACGACCTCGGAGCGGCTGGCTCCGAGACCGTCGAAGCAGTCCTCACGCGCCTAAAGGCGCGGGTATTCTCCTTGCGTTTTATAACACCCTGGGCCGTCCAGTACGCCGCCGTCACCGCCAGGGCGTTCCTATCGCCTCCGCTTGGACGTCATGACCTACCCGGAGCGTACAGTCGGTCACCGGGGTGGCGACGCAGGTAAGGACGTATCCGCCCTCGAGTACATCGTCTTTCAGCGCGCGCGGCGGCTCCTGGTGGGTACACGTTCCTTCGAGGAGCCGGGCGGTGCAGGTCCCACAGGCACCGTAGAGACAGCCGTAGGGGAGATCGATCCCGGCCGATTCGGCGGCGTCGACGATCGACTCCCCCGTCGGGATCCGGATAGACCCCACTGTCCCGTCAGCGTCACGGAGTTCAACGACGTGGCTGGGGTCATCGCAGCAGGTCATTGCCAGACATCGCTCGTGCAGTCACCGCCGGGCCAGCGGATCTCGTGAGCCCGGGCCGGACCGCCCGGCGCGTCGCCGAAGTCGACGAGGAACTCCTCGTCGAGTTCCATCCGCCCCTCATCGGGGTAGACGTCAGCCTTGAACATCAATGACCCCTCCTCAGCGATCTCTGGGAAGAACTGGTTGTCCCACGAGGAGAACAGCGAGGTCGTCCAGTAGAGCCGGCTGCCATCGCGTGAAAGCTGGAGCATCTGTGGGGATCCTCTGATGTCGGTTCCCTGGACCTCCTGGCGATCGCCGAACAGCCCGCCAGCCCAGATCGTATCGACAAGTCGAGGGTTTCCCATGTCGCTTACGTCGTACATCCGAAGGTTACCGTGGAGCCAGTTCGCGTAGAACAGATACTGGTCATCGAGTGACAGCAGGGTATCGGTGATCAGCGACGGCACCGGCATATCCCAGTCGTCGTGTTCACGGGCCTCCTCCTCGATGACGACGTCCCAGTCCCACGTGCCGTTGTCCGTCTCGTAGAAGTGGATGATGTTCGAGGAAAGGGCCGCTCCCACGTACCCCTGTGTCTCCTCGGGGTTGTGGCTCATCCGGACCTCGAGAGGGATCTGGCCCTCCTCGCCAAACTCGAGGGTCTGTTCGTGACGTTTCTCCGACCAGTCCCAGATATGAATGCTGTCGCCGTAGTTGCCCGCCTCGACATCCTCGAGGTCGAAACCCGGGTAATAGGTGTTCGGAGCGGCCCACTCCGTGGAAACTAACACGTCGTGTCGAGGCTGATACCAGTAGTCGTAGTGCATCCCCTCCCATTCGCCGGTGTCGGCTTCCCACCGGCCGTCGATCGTGAAGTCCTCCTGATCGAGCTGGAGGAATCCGCCAGGGAGTTCACCGTCAGCGTTGCCAAGCATGCTGATGACGATTTTCCCACCTGGGACGCAGTGGACGGTATGGGGCGCCGAAAGATCGTACTCGAAGAGCTCCTCGGGCTCGATAATTTTCACGATCTGCGGATTCCGGGGATCTTCAGCGTCAATGATGTGAATGCGGGAGGATCGCTGTCCCGGAACTACGAGATACTGGCGGGCGAGTCCCTCTGCGTGACACGACGACGAACAGGCATTCCAGCCGAAATGATGGAGTTCGTCACCCTTGTTCGGCATTTCCACTGTATCGATCAACTCGCTGTACGTCTCCGACTCGGGATCGAGATCGACGACGCCGACGAAATCCTTTCCGTCGGTTTCCATGCCGACGCGGGGGGCCATCACGTAGGCCGTTTTCTCCCGTTCGGATTCGGTCCGCATCGCCGCAGGCGTCGGATATCCGGGACCGTCGACGTCCTCGTGGTCGTGGATTGGCTGTTCATCTGTAGAATTTGATTGGTCTGTGCTCATCCTAGATAAGGGATATCACTCCCCAAACACTTATAGATCGAGGCGCCAGCAGCCCTCGCTGAGGACGCTCCCGAGTCCGCAGTCCACGTCTCCCTATCGACAGTCGATCGAGCAGCCGACGCAGCGACTGCGACGTGGATTCTGCAGTCCAAGGACCTCCGACTAACCCGAGAGAGCGTTTCGTTGCTTCATACATTGGCTGGTTCGCCGTATGCCGCTGCTCAAGCACTGCAGCAACTCGCCGGCGAAGACGGCCGCCGAGAGCTTCGACCAGACGAACTCCGCTATGCGCTGGGAACACTCGAGCCTGAGCAGTTACTCTCCGATCTCCCGGCGACAGTTGGTCGAATAGCTCAGACACTACTCACAGCTGAAAGGCGTCTCTCACAGTGTGAACTCGCCGATCGAGCGGATGTCTCGACACAGACGGTCCGGAACTACCGCGATCGACTCGAGGCGCTCGATCTCATTCGTGTCGACGAGAACGGGTGTCAGCTATAGTAGCCACTGAAAGTCAGTGTGCACCCGATCGCACGACGGCTGTGCGATCGGTGTGCAAACAGTTTCAGTTGTTAGTATAGCGTTGTCGTTTCAGGCAACCACTGAGCGACGCGACCCCGTTGTTCCGGCTGTTCTCGAGGAGAGTCAGATGCTCCTCAATGCAGCTGACGCACTCCTCGAGACGCTGCTCACACCAGGCCGTTACGGCAATCCCGATGATCCGCTTGGGAGTATGCTGTTCTGGCCACCGGATCCATCGCGACTGTTCGAGCATCCAATAATCGGCCCATGGATGCGGTTAGCCGCTGCACTCACAGCGACAGGACCTACCAAGGATAACCAGGCCGTTCAGTTGGGGCCACCGCTCGAGCAGCAGCCACTTTCTCACATAGCTCCGTAGCAGCTGAGTCTCGTTTGATCCCCAATCTACTACCGGCGTAGTTAACCAATGAGGCCCCTCTACTGCACCCGTTGTTGGTTAAGCAGGAAATCTTGTGATTGGAGCCGGTCTGTTCTATACAGAGTATCTATGCAGCATTCGGTAGCTACTGACTTCATACAATCACTACTGAACGAAGATGGGCCGTCGGTGTACTGTTTCCTATCGGAATGGTACAGTCGCGCGTGGTCGACGAGACTCTCGTACTCATACGTTGAGTTCCATATCCTCCCCACCCGATCCACTCGATCGCGTCGTTCCCTCGCTCATCCACTCCAGTAGACCGTCTCAGAGGTCGATCCCGAGCACGAAGTCAGGCTCTTCCGAGATCTCCGTGCCCGCGTAGGAGGCGTCGCTGACGTACTCGGCAGTCTCGGGGATCAGTACCCGCGTTCGGTCCGCGCCGATGGCGGCGGCGTCCCGGGCGATCGCGCCGAACAGCGACCGCGCGGCGTCGACGTCGTCCCAGGCGCCGACGCCGTACTCGGCCCACGTTTCGGTTTCGCCGTCGTCGCCCTCGCGATCGTAGCTGCGGACGCGGTAGGACGTTCCGACCGATTCCGACTCCCGTTCGGCGACGAACACCGCTGTCTCGTCGGCGATGCGCTCGAAGTCCGCGCGCGTGAGTTCGCGCATCGCCCACGACTCCTCGGGGGCAAAACCCAGCCCCCGCAGGTGGTTGCGGGCGTCGCTGTGGGTCCAGTAGCGCCAGGCGCGTCGGGGATCGCTCGGGACGGGGTCCGGACTCGAGGCATCCGAATCAGGGTCGGGATGAGCGAAGCGAAACTCCGTCAGCGGCTCGAACCCGCCAGTGCGCGCGGCGCCCAGTGAGGCCGCGTTCCACGAGAAGATCATGATGCGACCGACGGTTGCCCCCTGATCGTGGGCCCACTCGAAGCAAGCCTCGTTGAGCCGACCGCTCAGCCCCTGGCGCTGGTAGGCGGGGTTGACCCGCATCCCCTGGAACCAGGCCTCGTCGTCCGAGAGCATCACGGCCTGGACGATCCCCGCGACCTCGTCGCCGGCGTCCGCGAGGAACGTCTTCTTTCGCTCGTCGCCGTCCTCGAGCCAGTCGTGGTAGATCTCGGGGATGTAGTCGCCGCCGCGGTCCTCCCAGAGATCCTCGGTGAACGCCTTTACGCCCTCGTAGTCGTCGTGGGTCGCTCGCCGGATCTCGATACCTACGGACATCTCACTCCCAGGGGGTCGACCGTTCCTGCAGTTCGCCGGCCAGCGACGTCTCCATCGCCTCCGGGACCGAGTCGGCGTTCGCGAGCGCCCACATCAGCTTGACTTTCGCCGTTCCCGGCAGCGTGTCGCCGGCCTCGATCACGCCGGCCTCGAGCAGGTCCCGGCCCGTGTCGTAGACGCGGTCACAGACCCGCCCCTCGAGACACTGGCTGGTCATGACGACCGTCGTGCCGTCCTCGATCAGCTCCTCGATACGAGGGATGAGGTCGGTGTGGACGTGGCCGAGTCCGGTCCCCTCGAGGACCAGTCCCTCGCTTCCCTCGACGATGTCGAGGAAGGCGGGGTCCATTCCGGGCGTGAACTTCAGCAGTTCGACGTCTTCCTCCAGGTCGGCCTCGAGCCCGAGGTCCACCTCGCTCTCGTTTCGCTGCTGGTAGTCCCGGCGAAACGAGACCGCCTCGGAGTCGTAGTCGACCTCGCCCAGCGGCTCGGCGCCGACCGTCTCGAAGGCGTCCCGCCGCGAGGTGTGGTTCTTCCGCACTCGAGTTCCCCGGTGGAGCGCACAGCGGTCGTCGCTCTCGGAGGCGTGCATACAGACCATGACCTCCGCGCAGTCGCTCTTGGCGGCCTCGACGGCGCAGACCGCGTTCATTACGTTGTCGGAGGACGGCCGATCCGCCGAGCGCTGGCTGCCCGTAAAGACGATCGGCACCGGCGTCTCGAGCATAAAGGCGAGCGCCGACGCGGAGTACTGCATCGTGTCGGTGCCGTGCATGACGACGACGCCGTCGGCGCCGTCTTCGATCTCATCGCGGACCGCACGGGCGAGATCCTGCCAGATCGGCGGCTCCATGTTCTCCGAGAGGATGTTGGCGACGACTCTCCCCCTGTAGTTCGCACGGCCCGCCAGGTCCGGGACCGCACGCAGGACGTCCTCGGCGTCGAACTGCGCCGTCACCGCGCCGGTGCGGTAGTCGACCGTCGAGGCGATCGTTCCCCCCGTCGAGATCAGTGCGATCGTCGGCAAGTCGGCGTCGAACTCGACCGCCGAGCCGCCCTCGTCGTCGGCGCCCGAGCCGTCGATCTCGTAGACGTCCTCCTCGAGCACGTCGACCGCAGCGTCCTCGCGGTCGATTCCGACGTTGTACCCGCCCTCGAGTTTCACCACGAGCTGCTCGTCCGTACTCGAGGGCAACAGGACGCCCTCGTAGCTGCGGTCCGCGCGATCGACGCGAACGCGGTCGCCTGGATTCATACCCCTCCGTTGCGCGGCGCCGGACTTGAAGGCACTCTTTCGGCGGCGAGTCTAGGTGAACAGACCGACCGCGACGAGTCCCATCCCCATCAGGAGGAGCACGCCGGCGATGACCGCCGTCAGCAGGCGGACGGTACTCAGCGCCTCACGGGTGAGATCGAGCCGCGGGTAGAGGTGGCGCCCGGCGTACAGCAACCCACCCCCGAGAGCGATCGAGATCACCCCGAAGACGATCAGCTCGGTAGTCACTGCCACCCAGTACGTCGGGAGGGGTAAAAAGAACGCCCGTCGACTGTGGGAAAAGGCCATGGTCTCGGAACGCTTCGACTCGCGTATGGGCGATCGTTCGGACGAGTTCGTCGAGGCCGACCGCGGGGAGCGTTCGACCGACGAGCTCCTCGAGGAGACGGAGCGACTGCTCTCGGGCTCCGACGCGGAGGTCGACACGGATTCGAGCGCTGACGCGCCCCCCGCGGCCTCGCCCGAGACGGAAGCGGAGGCGAACGCAACCAAGGGCAGCTCGCTCCGGTCGCGCCTGCCGTCGCTTCCCCGCCCCTCGCTCGAGACGGCGTTCTCCCCCAAGGCGTTTCTCGCGCTCGTCCTCGCCGTCGGGGTTGGCTTCTTCGCCGGCGAGCTAACGATTCCGATCGCCGGCCAGATCGTCGGCATGTTCGCCGTCGCGTTCGCGATCGGGCTCGCCACGTCGAAACGGCGCTACCTCGAGGTGGGGACGGCAGGCGCCTCGGTCGGCGGGATCGCCGCGGTGGTGAGCAACGCGGTGCTCGCGGTCGCCGGGTCGGGGCGGGCGGTGCTGGCCGTCGGCGTGACGGCCGGACTGGTCGCCTGTCTCGTCGGCTACTACCTCGGCCGGGACCTCCGAAACGGGCTGTTCCAGGATCTCGAGTGAGCGGTTAGATGGAGAAGCGAGCGTTCGCCGGTAGCTATCGGGAGCGTGTTCGAGCAGCCCTAGACCTATTTCAGTACTCGTGCCGTTCGATAGCCTCGGCAGGCACCGTAATCGACACGTACTGCATGAACAGAATTTCGAAGACAGACGACCAGTTCGCAATACGCGACTGAGTCCCGAAACCGAATGATCGACACAGGCCGACCCGAAAAGACGCTGTCGGTCAGCCACACCCCTTCCTCGAGTTCTCGACGGCGCGTATTGAAGCAGCTTGCGACCGGCGGAGTACTCGGCGTTGCTGGCCGTTCCGGGGCGGGACACGACCGTCCCGATACCGACCGCCAGCACGGCGAGGCGCGATTCGAGAGCGGGGACGAGAGACGGCAGGTGAGAAGCGTCGACGAGGCGCGAGACGCGGTCGTGCGGATCAGTACGGAACGAACGGGCGGCGAGTACGGCGACGATCCGATACCAGTTGACGGCTCCGGCTTCCTCATCGATGCCTCAGGGATCGTCGTAACGAACGGTCACGTCGTGACCGGTGTCGACTCGCTCGAACTGTTCGTCGGTCGAGCGCAGGCCTCGCCCGCTGCGACCGTGCTTGGTGTCTCGGAGTGTGCCGACCTCGCCGTGCTCGGGATCACGGGCGAGGGCTACACACCCCTTACGTGGTACACCGACGAGCCCGAACCAGAACTCGACGTGTGGGCGCTTGGTTTTCCGGACGGCGAGTCGTACACGACGACCGACGGCTCGATTTCGAGGACCACCGAGACGGCGAATCGGTGGATTGCCGTCGATTCCGAGATCGAACACACGGCCCGGCTTCGCGGCGGACACTCGGGCGGTCCACTGGTCACCGTCGACGGCCGCACCGTAGGCGTCAACTATGCGGTCAGCAATCCGTTCACTCCGGTCGACGAGACGGAGCAGTTCGCGATCAGTGCGACGGTCACGAGCACGGTTGTCGAGGAAATCCGAGCCGGGACGGCTACGGCATCGATCGGCATCCACGGTACTGCCGTTCCCGCCGACGACCGTTCTCCGGCCGGAGTTCACGTATTGGCGGTGGAGTCCAACGGTCCAGCCAGCAACGCCACCATCCAGCCCGGCGACGTGCTCACCGCGATTGGGAACACACACGTCGGGACGGGCGGAACCGTTCGCGAGTACTGTAACGTATTAGACGTACACGACTCCGCCGACGAACTGCCGATTCAGGTCTACCGCGATGGCATCCTCCTCACCGGAACGCTCGACGGACGTCCGCTCGAACCAGTCCTCGGGCACCCTGCGTCGGCGCACGCACGAACTGACGACCCGTATCCGGAGTACACGACGCTCACTGACGAGACAGGGACGATCTGGACCGACGTGCCGAGCGAGTGGGCCGACCGACGTTATCGGCGGACCGGGCTGGGCCCATGCTTGATCGCTGCACCCGATGTCGAGCGATTCCGGAAGACCATCGAGGCGCCAGGACTCCTGGTCTTGCGTTCTTCGGACCTCGAATACGGGACTGATGGGGTTCTCGGCGACCGTCGGTATCGGGACTGTCCGGTCACCAAACTGGGTCCGTACGACGACGGGCTCTATCGAGGGGACTCTCGATCATCGACGGGCTGTGGTGATACCCGGACAGCAACCTTCTTCACCGTTGCCGAACCGCGGGACCAGTCGTTCGCGCTCGTGATTTACGTCCAACTCGCCACCGAGCGCGACCGAGCCGCCCTCGAGCGCATTCTGGCCGGGCTGCACCACAGAACGGACGGTCAGCCACCGCTACTCCCCGCTGAAGCACGCGTCGTTTCCCGAGTGAGGGACACGCAATCGCCGGCCCCGTAACTGGGGAGTCACGCATCCTCGAACGCCCTCGAGCCACGTTGCGGCGTCTCTCGAGCGAAGCGGCCGTGCTACCGACTGCGGCTCGGCTACGATTCCTCGGGCTCGGGAACGAGCTCCCAGCCGCGTCTCGTCCGTCGGACCATTCCCTCGTCGGCCATCAGCTCGAGGATCTCGGCGACGACCTCGCGGGGCGCGTCGACGTCCTCGCCCAGCTCGGAGACCGATTTTGGCTCGGAGCGGATGCTTGCGAGGACGTCGGCGTAGATCCGGCTCTCGGGACCGGTGCCGACCGTCTCGGAGATTCGATCGAGCACGTCACAGACGTGGCGCTGGACCCACCGCTGGGCCAGCGACAGCTCGTTTTCGAGCTGCTCGAGCTGCTCTAAGGACGCCAGAAGTTCCTCTAAGTCGTCAGTGTCGTCCCAGGAGACGTCGATCTCGAGGTGGCGACAGGTCGCGATGTCGAAGCTGCTGTTCGCCGGGTAGGCGCTCTTGCTCACGTAGCCGTACGGCGAGAGGCTCACCTCGAGGCGAAGGTTGCGGGCGATGTGGAAGTACTTCCGGCGCTGGTCGTCGATCCGGCTCTCGATCAGGCCGGCCTCTTCGAGCTTGCGCAGGTGTTCGATCACCGCCTTGGGACTCACGCCGAGGTACTCCGAGATCTCGGTCACGTAGCAGGGTTTTCGCGCAAGCAGTCGGAGGATGCGTCTCCGGTTTTCGTTCCCGAGGAGGTCCAACAGGGCGGCAGAGTCCATTCGTAGCAGCGTTTGGGTGGCGCCGCTGAAAAGCGTGTCTTCTCAGCGGGTCGCTCGGTCCCGTGGGTCGCAGTTACTCCCCGCCGTCCGCAGCGTCCGTCTCGTCGCCGCCGTCATCGACCGGTTCTCCCTCGAGATAGCCCTCGAAGCCCAGCAGCTCCGTCGCGACAGCCGCGATCTGTTCGCTGCCGAGGTCGACGACGTTCTCCTCGAGGACCTCGAGGCGGTCGACGCCGACCTCCTTGTCGTCCGCGAACGGGATGGTCTGTTCGATCGCCCGCTCCAAGGCCACGATCTCGACGGTCAACCGGGTCATCCGGGCCTGGTACTGCGGCGTCGAGAGTTCGTTGCCGTGTTCGCGGAGTTCGTCGCGCTCGTACTCGAGGCTCTCGAGTTGCGCTTCAAGGCCGTCCGCTCGCTCGTCGACGAGCCGTTCCCGGACGTCGTCGTCGGCGGCTTCGTACTTCGCTTCGAACATCTCAGATTCGACCGTGCTCGAGGTGTCCGTCGCGCTCGACTGCATGAACGTGGTGACGCCGCGTTCGACTTCCGAATCGTGTTGCTCGTCGTCCTGTTCGTCCGACCGATCGTCGGCGCCGACGCTCGCGAAGGCTCCGCTGGCAACGGGGGCGACCGTCAGCCCGACGAGGAGGACCGCAGCGAGGAGGGCGGCCGACCGGGTGGAGTTCATTATCCTGTTCGACCGTCGACCAGCCTAAAAAGTCGGGCCTTCGTTCGGAACCGTTTACGCCCTCGGTTCAGTCGTTCGGAAGACCCGGTGAATTTACACTGGCTTTAGTCGCGTTGCAGCGGTCGTACGTAGCGGGTGACTCGTCGTCGACGGCTCGAAACGATCCGTCTGAAGCCGGATCGTTCAAACCGTTTATCCGCCGGGAAGTCGGGATTTACCGCCGTCAGATGCCGTTTTCGTCGCGTTTATCGTCGGCGTTATGAACTGTTGTGGTCGCGCGACGGTCCGCCCGACCGTCCGAAACGATTGGTTGACGATTGCACTACATGCACGGAGCAGCTCGCAGAAAAGTTATACCGCCTCGGTCCGTGGTATCTAGTGACATGTTCGAAGTGTTTTCCGGAAGCTACTACCTCGGTCGCCTCTACGTGACCCCGACCGACCGGCAACACGCCCTCATACACGACGAACAGCACGAACGCCTGAACGAGGAAGTGTACACGACCGGCGAGGGCGTCGAACGGCTCGACGCCCCGCTGGTGATGAAACTCGAGTCCCACCACTTCCCGGTCCACGGCGATTCAGCCGTCCCGACGAACACCCTTGCCCTCCCGCAGTCGATGCTCGAGGACACCGACGTTCGGAGCCCGCCCTCATTGCAGGAGGTGTTGCTCGCACGCCGCGAACGGGCCCGACAGCTGCTTTCTTTCGCCGGCTGGGAGCCCTCCGGTCCCGACACCGACGACTACCCCGGCGCCGGAACCTAGAAGTACTCCCGCTTCGCGTGTTTGGTCAGATGCTCGATGAGTTGCTCGGCCGCGCCCCGCTGAAGGCGCGCATCGACGAACTCGAGGAGGAAAACGAGCGGCTGCGGGAGCGGTACGAGGCCGAATCCGAACGACGAGCCGACGCGGCGACGGCCCGCCAGGAAGCCGAGGAGCAACAGAATCGGCTCGAGGACCGTATCGCCCAGCTCGAGGGCGAACTCGAGCGCGTCGAGGCCGACGACGCCGGGCCGACCGTCCGCCGACGCGTCGACCTGCGCGGCGTCCGCCTCGAGGACGTTCTCGAGCGGCTCCGGTCGATCCGAACGGCTCCGGAGGGCGCGCTCACCGCGAGTCTCGAGGACGCCCTCACCGATTCCGTCCGGGAGGATCTCTCGGACGTCCTCGGCGAGCGGACCGCGTTGCTCGAGGACGCCGCGCCCTGTCTGTGCTGTGTCGACGACGCCGGCCTCGTCTCGGTCGCGCTCGACTCGCCCGTGCGGCCGTCCCTCGAGGCGACCTGGGACGACCGGTTCGACCTCGAGCGGGAGTGGTTCCTGCCGACTGGGCGCCACGCCCTCGCGCTCGTGCGCGCTGACCTGTTCGCGCTCGGGACCTACGAGGACGACGAGCGCGTCGACTACCGCGGATTCGAGAGCGACGTCAAGGGCAACCACTCGAAGGGAGGGTTCTCGCAGGCCCGCTTCGAACGGATCCGCGACGACCAGATCGACGACCACCTCGAGCGCTGCCGGGACGCCCTCGCGGAGCGCGACGCCGACCGCCTCTACGTCGTCGGCCAGCGCGGCGTCGTCGATACGCTGGTCGAGGAGGCCGACCTCGAGCCCGCCGCGACCGCCGCCGTCGACGCGACGGGGAACCCGAAGCCGGCGCTCGAGGACGCCTACCGATCGTTCTGGACGACGACGCTGACGGTGATCTAACAGTAGTTGTTACAGTGTTGCTGTTCAGGTTTGAATTGCCGAACTGCTACGTAGGGTTGCACACGTCCCCGTCGATCTCGAGCGGCGGCGGTGGCAGGGGTGGTTCCTGCCCGTTGTCATCTCACTCCCGCAGAGTCCATCGATGCGCTCGTCGATCCGCGCTTTCACGTCCTCTTCGTCCGCGGCGTCGCGAAACCGCCGGAGCGATTCGACCGCCACTCCAATCTCTCTACAGAGAGACAGCGAGAGTGCCTCGGGGCTTGTCCCCGAGGTACTTCACAGTGTCTGTGCTGCGGGTGAGGCTTACCCTTTGCCGACACAGAGACCTAATCCTGTCCCGAATAGAGGACGCAACTCGTGCAGCGGGCTATCTTCGACAGGCTACAGCGTCACCGTCTTTCCGATCCGTCGGAGGCCGTTCACCCCGCCTTGTCGGGGACGACCATCACTGGCCGGTCAGTGTCGAGGATCACCGCCTGGGCGACGCTACCGAACAGCACCTTCCCCACTGGGGTGTGTTTCGAGACGCCGAGAACGATCTCGTCGCTGTCGAGCTCCGCTGCGGTCTCAATGATCGCCTCGGCTGGCGTTCCAACGGTCTCGTGGACCGCGTACTCGATCCCGGCGTCCTCGAGGACTTCGACGGCGGCCTCGACCGACTCTGGCAGTCGGTCGACCTCCCGGATCGCGTCGGCCATCTCCTCGGCGTAGGTCTCGAAGAAGCCACCGACCGCCCATTCGGCGTCGGGCAGCGACACCCTCTCGTGGACGTGGAGGACGTCGACCACGTGGTCGTCGGCCGCACTTTTGGCGATCGCTTCGGCCTGTGCGCGTGCCCGCGAGACCCTCTCATCAGCGGTGAGCAACACCCGGTACATGCGTCGTCGTACCACCTCCAGTGATAAAGCTCTCGTCACGAGATACCGGTGTAGACGTTCAAGGCTCTCTCAGTTTCAGAGGATCCTGTCGAACCGCCATAGAAGCTCTATATGTATCCCCAAATACTATATGTATCAATCATGCACGACGTGTTCGAGGCGTGTCGCCGCGGTACTCGTGGCGTTCGGTTGGCCCTCTGGCGATCGAGTGTTCGAACGAAAGCGTATCTCACCCTCGACGGACCGAAGATCGCCGCCGACATCGCAGACGGGGAACTCCGCGCCGACGTGCCGGACGATCCGACGGCTCGACGACGGCTCGAGGACGACCGCGGCGACGACCCGCGCGACCTCCCCGCTGGTGACTCGCGGGACCCGGACGATCCAGAAGACGGGGGCGACGACGACTCGCCGTTCGACGTGGGCGGCAGCTACGGCCCGCGCCAGCAGATCAGTTTCCTGCTCGGTCCGCTCCTGTTCGCGTTGATCTACTTCTCGCCGACGCCGGCGGGGCTCCCGCCGGAGGGGGAGGCCGTCGCCGCCGTCACCGCCTGGGTGGCCGTCTGGTGGGTGGGTGAGTCGATCCCGATCCCGGCGACGTCGCTGTTGCCGATCGTGCTCTTCCCGCTGACCGGTGCCTTGCCGGTCGCCGAGACGACGCCGTCGTACGCCAGCCCACTGATCTTCCTCTTTATGGGTGGTTTCTTCCTCGCGATGGCGATGCAGCGCTGGGGGCTCCACCGCCGGATCGCCCTCCGGACGATCGCGTTCGTCGGGAACTCGCCCTCCCGACTCATTCTCGGCTTTATGATCGCGACGGCGTTTCTCTCGATGTGGGTCTCGAACAGCGCGACCGTGATGATGATGGTGCCGATCGCGCTGGCAGTGATCTACCAGACCGCGGATCTAATCGACGAGACCGGCCTCGACGTCCCCACCGAGGAGGGTGAGTTCTCCTTCGGCATCGCCCTGATGCTGTGTATCGCCTACGGCGCCTCCGTCGGCGGCGTCGGCACCCTCATCGGCACGCCGCCGAACATCCTCTTTGCGGGCCAGGCCGGCGAGCTGTTCGGGGAGACGGTCGGCTTCGCCGAGTGGATGCTCTACGGCGTGCCCATCTCCATCGTCGGGATCGTGACCGTCTACGTCTACGTCACGCGCGCGGCGATGCGCCCGCAGTTCTCCGAGCTGCCGGTCGGCGGAGAGACGATCGAACAGCAGCTCGCGGAGCTCGGCCCGATGTCGAGCCAGGAGCGGCTGGTCCTCGTCGTCTTCGTCGGGATGGCCGCGAGCTGGATCGGCGCGAGCCTGCTCGATCAGGCCGGGGTGATCGCGGCACCCGACGACGTCGACTCGATCATCGCGATCGGGGGCGCGCTCGTGCTCTTTACCCTGCCCACGAGAACCGAGGACGGCGAGCACACGTTCGTCCTCGACTGGACGAGCGCGGTCGAGATTCCCTGGGGCGTAATCCTGCTGTTCGGCGGCGGGCTCGCGATCGCCGCCGGATTCGGGGAGACCGGCCTCGCCGTCTGGATCGGCGAGAGCCTTCGCGCCCTCGAGGGCGTCTCGATGGTGCTCATCCTGCTCGCGGTCGTCACGATGACGATCTTTCTCACCGAGGTCACCTCGAACACGGCGACGACAGCCATGTTGATGCCGATCCTCGCGGGCGTCGCGGTCGGCATCGGCGTCCACCCCTACGGGCTGATGATCGCTGCGGCGACGGCGGCCTCGTTCGCGTTCATGCTCCCGGTCGCGACGCCGCCGAACGCGATCGTCTTCGGCAGCGGCTACATCACCCTCCCGCAGATGGCCCGCGTCGGTGTCGGCCTCAACGTCATCGGGATCATCCTGATCACGATCGTGGCGGTGCTGTGGCTCCCCCTTGCTTGGGGAATCGACGTAACGACGCTGCCAGGGGAGTTCCTCGAGGCGTGGGGATCGTGAACCTGTCAACGACTCCGGTGGGAAGCTACGCTTGCGGAGCCGATTGTCCGTAGTTGCCGGAAACTGATCAGTTGCCCGACCTTCGAGAATCTAAACCTCTGTCTGGAAGGACACGCCAAACCGTCACGGTCCACCGCAGAATCGGTCATACTCTATCGCAATACATCCCCATCTGTACGGAACGCGAGTTCCACACGAGCTCGGATCAAAGAACGACGACCAACTGTTGGCAAACGGGCGGACATCAGGGCATTCATTAGCGCGCCGTCCGAGACTCGAGTGATGAGTATCCCGTCGTTCGTCATCGGCATCGCCGGCGGCACGGGCGCCGGAAAGACGACGGTCTCCCGGACCGTCGCCGAGACGGTCGGCGAGGCCGTCACGCGGATCCCGCTTGACAACTACTACGAGGACCTCTCCCACCTCGACTACGAGGAGCGCGCCGAGGTCAACTACGACCACCCCGACGCCTTCGAGTGGGAGCTCCTGCGCGAGCAGCTCGACAGCCTGTTGATGGGCCAATCCATCGAGATGCCCCAGTACGACTTCGAGCTCCACAACCGCAAGGACGAGCGCGTCACCGTCGCCCCCTCCGACGTGATCGTTCTCGAGGGGATCCTCTCGCTGTTCGACGAGCAGGTCCTCGAGATGCTCGACCTGAAGGTGTACGTGATGACCGACGCCGACGTCCGCATCCTCCGGCGGATCGAGCGCGACGTCATCGATCGGGGCCGCGGGCTCGAGGGCGTCATCGACCAGTACCTCGAGACGGTGAAGCCGATGCACGAGCAGTTCGTCGCGCCGACGAAGAAAAACGCCGACGTCATCATCCCCGAGGGGGCAAACCGGATGGCCGTCGACCTGTTAGTCGAGAAGGTCGAGGCCGAACTCGCGCCCGGCGATCCCGACGAGAACGACCGCGCGTTTCCCCTCGAGGTCGGCGAGGATCGGCCGACGCGGGTCGACCTAGAATCGACGAACCGTTCCGACGGCTGATACTACGGCGGTCCGGACGACGCGGGCCGGCGTAATTCTCTACCGTTAAGTAGTCGGTCGACCGATGGCCCGGTATGCAGATCGCGATTCTCGCCCACGAGAAGTTCCCGGACCGGGCCAAGACGGCTCTCGGAGTACTGCGCTACGCCGACTACGACGTCGAGGCCGTCCTCGACCGCGACAGCGCCGGCAGCCGAGTACAGGATCACGTCTCCGACGTCCAGGACGCCCCGATCGTCGAGGGGATGGACGACGTCGGGAACGTCGACGCCCTCCTGATCGGGATCGCCCCCATCGGCGGCGGCTTCGACGAGAGCTGGCGCGAGGACGTCCGGACCGCACTCGAGCGCGGCTGCGACGTCATCTCCGGGCTCCACTTCTTCCTCGCCGAGGACGAGGAGTTCGCCGCCCTCGCCGAGGAGAACGACTGCGAGCTGTGGGACGTCCGCAAACCCCACGACGAGCTGACGGTCGCCGACGGCGTCGCCGGCGACGTCGACGCCGAGGTCATCCTGACAGTCGGCACCGACTGCTCGGTCGGCAAGATGACCGTCTCGATGGAGCTGGCCCGCGACGCCCGCGAGGCCGGCTACGACGCCGCCGTGATCCCGACTGGTCAGACCGGCATCATGATTGAGGGCTGGGGGAACCCGATCGACCGCGTCGTCTCGGACTTCACCGCGGGCGCCGTCGAGGAGATGATCCTCGAGAAGGGCGACGAGCACGACTACCTCTTCGTCGAGGGCCAGGGTAGCATCGTCCACCCGGCGTACTCGGCGGTCACCTGCGGTATCCTCCACGGCTCGATGGCCGACCAGCTCGTGCTCTGTCACGAGGCCGGCAAGGAGTCGATCCACGGCTACGAGGACTTCGAGCTGCCCTCGATTCAGGCGTACGTCGACCTCTACGAGGACCTCGCCGAGCCCGTTGCCGACGCCACGATCACCGCGGGCGCGATCAACACGAGCCACCTCGAGGACGACGACGAGGCGAAACGGGCCGTCGACGAGTACGTCGAGGAACTCGGCGCGCCCGCAAGCGACGTGATCCGGTTCGGCACGGACGACTTGCTGGAGGCGCTGCTCGAATGAGCCTCGAGACCACGTTCGAACGCCACAGTCTTCCACTCGAGTTCCCCTTCGGCATCGCCCGGGGAACGGCGACCGAGGCCGAGGTCGTCACCGTCCGGATCGAGGACGACGAGGGCCGGGTCGGGGTCGGCGGTGCGGGTCCCTCGCCGCACTACGGCGAGACACCCGAGACCGTCGCCGCCGTTCTTCCGGAGCTGCTCGCGGTCGTCGAGGACGTCGGCGACCCCCACGAACTCGAGCGGATCGAGCGCCGCATGCGCGAGACCGTCAACCGAAATCCGGCGGCCCGCTGTGCGGTCAGCATTGCGCTCCACGACCTTGCAGCCAAGCGCCTGGGGGTACCGCTCTACCGATACTGGGGGCTCGATCCCGAGGAAACGCTCGAGACCTCCTATACGATCGGGCTCGACGATCCCGAGACAATGCGCGAGAAGACTGAGACGGCCCTCGAGCGCGGCCACGGACGGCTGAAGGTCAAGCTCGGCACCGACCGCGACGTCGAAATCGTCCGGACGATTCGCTCGGTCGCACCCGATGTCGACCTGTTCGTCGACGCCAACGAGGCCTGGACGCCCCGCGAGGCGGTGTCGAAAATCGACCGCCTCGCTGAGTTCGACCTCGAGTTCGTCGAACAGCCCGTCGCCGCCGAGGACCCGGAGGGGCTACGGTTCGTCTACGAGCGCTCGTCGCTGCCGATCGCGGCCGACGAGTCCTGCGTTAGCCTCGAGGACGTTCCACAGATCGCCGACCGGTGTGACATCGCGAACCTGAAGCTGATGAAGTGCGGGGGCCTCCGCGAGGCCAAACGGATGATCCACACCGCCCGCGCCCACGGGCTCGAGGTGATGTGTGGCTGCATGACCGAATCGAACGCCTCCATCGCGGCGGCCTGTCACCTCGCGCCGCTGCTCGACTACGCCGATCTGGACGGCTCCCTGCTGCTCGAGGAGGACCCGTACTCGGGGGTTGCGATGCCCGGCGGCGAGATCGATCTGGCGGGGCTCGAGCGAGCCGGCACCGGCGCCGCGCTCGAGTAGCGTCAGAGCACGAGGTAGATCCCGGTCGGAACGAGGACGATCCCCAGGACCAGCTCGAGTCGGGACGGATCGACCCGGTGGGCGACCAGCCAGCCGGCGACGGCGCCGACGGCGATCGGCACCGCGAGTAGTCCCGCGAGCGCGACCGAAACGGCGTCCTGCAGGTAGTAGCCACCGACGGCGAAGCCGGAGATGAAGATCGCCTGGAGCTGTGCGACCCCCAGCGCCGCGAGCATCGGGACGCCCAGTAGGACGAGCGCCGGCACGGCGAGGACGGGACCGCCGACGCCGACTAGCCCGCCGACGGCGCCCAACGCGAGCCCGAGCCCAGCAAAGACGAGCCGTCCGCCCCTCGATTCCGGGCCGACGGCGGCCAGCGACGGCAGCCCTCGGAGTCGACGGTACGCCAGTAAGATCCCGGTACAGACGATGAGGAGCCCCAGCAGGATCCCAAACAGTCGTCGCGAGACGAACGCGTTTAGGACGGACCCGGCCAGCGCACCCAGCACGCTCGAGCCCGCGAGGACCGTCGCCAGCGCTCGTCCCTCCCGTCCGACCAGCTCGCCCGAGCGCGCGTAGCCGACGACGCCGATCACTCCCACGAGAACGAACAGCACGTGGGCGGTGCCCGCGATCTCCGCCGAGGACAGCGGCGTCAGCAGGTAGAGCGCGATCGTCACGAAGATCCCGCCTGCGCCGACCGTCGTGCAGCCGATCCCCGACAGCAGGGCGACGAGGAGCAACGCGAGGAGGACCTCGAACGGGACGGGGACCATCGCGTACGGACGGCTACGCTCGCCCTGTGTGAAGTGTCCAGGGGTCCGCGATCGGTCAGGGCGTCGGCGTACACTCGATTCCGTATCGTGCACTCCGCGAGCGGTTCGAAGCGACGACAGTCGTTTCGACCGCCAAAATCGCTTAACACGACGTGAGTCGTGCGACGTACTGCCATGAGCGATAGCGATGGCGGTACACGACTCACGCGACGAGCACTGCTGGGGGCCGGCGCCGGAACGGTCGCACTCTCGACGGTCGGCACCGCACAGGCCGACGGAGAGCGCGAACGCGGACTGCTTTCCGGACGGTGTCCCGAGTCGACGCTCCGACCGAGTATGGGCCACTGCGCAGGTGCGAGCATGGAGGGGTGTGCCGACGATCACCCCGTTACGATCGAGCTCCGGGAGGCCGTCGAGGAGACCCTCGAGCACCGGTATCCCGACGCTGGCGCCCTGCTCGAGGCGGGGTTCAAACCCTACTTCGATACGCTCGACGGCGACGACGACGGCTGGTCCCACTGGCTGAATCCGGAGTACATCGGCGACGACGCCGTCCTCGATCCGGAGCGTCCGGAGTCGGTGCTGGTCGACAACGACTCCTGGCGCTCGATCGGGGTCATGTTCATCGCGACCCGCGACGGCGAGCCGATCTCACCGCCGCCGGCGGTGTACGAGGCCGACGACGAGACCTGGGAGGGGCCACCCGAGGACGGGGACTACCACGAAGACCACGACCGTCACCCGGACGACGATCGCGACCATCATCACCCAGAGGACGATCACGACCACCCGCACGACGATCGCGACCATCATCACCCAGAGGACGATCACGACCACCCGCACGACGACCACGATCACCACCCCGACGGCGATCCTGACCGCTGCTCGCCGTGGCACTACCACGCCGGCGCGCCGGGACGACTCGCCTGGTGGTACTATCGGACGGTATACGAGGGGTCCTACCGCGAGGGCGAGCTGGCGCCACCCTGCCGGACGCCCTGTATGATGCACGTCTGGACCGTCGACCACCCCGAGGGCGTCTACGCTCACGGCGGGCCCCCGCCGGAGTACCGCGAACGCGAGCCGGCCGACGATCCGGGGTTCGACACCGACTCCGAGCCCGGCGAGGACGAGCTCGGCTGGGACGTACTCCCCGACGAGGAGGTCCCGGATCGGCTCCCCGAGTCGTTCTCGCTGGCCGACGGGCTCGGGCTGTAGCCGCCCCGCTCGCTACGCCGAGCGCCACCGATCGAGCGCCTCGAGTACCCGTTCGACCGCTTCCGTAGCCGACAGCTCGTCGGTGTCGACCTCGAGATCGGCCGCGGGCTCGTCGAACTCCCGGTAGACGACGTGGACGCCCTGCTCGTCGATCGCGTCCTCGCGACGACGGTTTCGCTCGAGGCAGGTCTCGAGGCTCGCGGTCACGAGGACGAACCGAACGTCGCCGAAGGTTCGGAACTGGTCCTGCCACTCCCGCCGGTAGAAGGTGCCGTCGACCAGCCAGGTGACGTCGTCGGGTCCGGCGACGACTCGCTTGAAGAGGCGCTCGTAGGTCCGCCTCGAGAAGTCGTCGGAGTGGAGCAGGCGAACCGACTCGCCGTGGGCCTCGAGTCGGTCGGCGACGCGGGTCGCGACGGTCGTCTTGCCCGCACCAGGTGGCCCGCAGATGACGACGGTCACGGGCTCGGAGAGGTGCCGAACGCCCTTCCGCGTTCGGATCGTCGAGACGGATCAGGCGACGCGCGTCACAGCCATATCGAAACTGGCGATCGACGAACCGTTTCAGTCCCAGTCGATCTCCTCGTTGCGGTTCGACTCCCGGAGGATGAACGGGCCGATCGCCAGCGTCCGCTTGGCCATCGTTCCGAGCCGCAACACGAACGCGACCAGCAGGAGGAAGGGTACGATCGAGACCGTCGCCGCCGCCACGACGACCCAGACGACGGCGTCGATTCCGAGGGCGGTACCCGACACCGCGTCGGCGTCAAAGAAGGCAATCATCGACATCGCCACGATCAGTGAGGGTACCGAGACGTACATGATCCCCCGCGAGAGGTTGATCAACTCCCACTGGAAGTACAGCGTCTTGAAATGTTCACGGGCGAGCCCGAACAGCTTCAGCGACTCGAGCAGCTGGTCGTGGGCTTCCCGGGCCTCGTCGGTAAAGGAGTCGGCGTGGACGTTGCGCAGCCGACGAGCGCGGAAGATCTTCCAGGAGTAGTTGTAGTCGAGCGCCGATTTGATGACCTCGTAGGTGCCGAACTGGGCGTCGTCCAGTTCGTCGTGGACCGTCTCCGCGTGGCTCGTGACGTTGTCGACGAAGTCGTCCACCCGCTCCTCGAACTCCTCGTCGCGACTGTCGTCGACGGCCTCGCGGAACTCGGCCGCCCGGTCCTGCGAGGCGTCAATGATCGCCTGCAGGAACGACGCGGGATCCGGCGGACTGATCGGCGCGTCGATCACGTTCTCGACATCCTCGTGGAACTCGAGCGACCCCTCGAGGCGCCCGCGCTGATCGTCGACGGCGCCCAGCTCCTGGGAGAGGACGAGCTGGTTGATCGTCAGGACGAGCGTGACACCGGTGATCAGCGAGGTCACGAGCGCCTGAAACAGGAAGTGGACCGGTTCCTTCTCTCCCATCAGCGCCCGCAGGGAGACCGGACTCACCTGGCTGATCACGAGCAGCCCGACGAACGCGAACGCGGCGAGCAAGACCGTGACGAACCACCGGTTGCCGTTCAGCAGGAGCCACAGCTTCCATCTCGGGTTCGAACTCCGTTCGACCATCGTATCGGCGGGCTGCGAACTGTCGTCGCTCATCGCTTCGAACGGTGGTAGGAGTATCGGTCAAAAATACGTGCGGCCGGCAGCGAGCAGGTGCCGGCTCAGTCCGACTGTGACGCCGACGAGCCGGGTTCGGAGTCCTCACCGTACGTCACCTCGAACGGTCCCTCGGAGGGGTCCTTCTGGGGGACCATCGGTCCCGTCGACGCCGTCCGACGGGTGATCGTCGCCGTCCGGAGGATGAACGTCGTGAGGAGCGCGAGCGGAAGGACGACAACCGAGATGAGCCCGGCGACGACGTACGGAAGGTAGACGAGGCTGATCGAGGGACCCGCGAAGTCCGCGTAGATGAACCCGAGCAGCATCGCCGAGAAGATCGAGGGGATGCCACAGTAGATCGTCAGCTGTGAGAACCGGGTGAGCTCTCGCTGCAGGTAGGTCGTCTTGAAGTGTTCGCGGGCAATGTCGAACAGCATCAGCGTCTCGACCAGGTCGTCTATCGCGTCGTGGGCCGCCTCGGGAAGCTCGTCGTGGTGTCGGTCACAGAGGTGTCTGGCGACGTAGAGGTGCCAGGACTCGTCGTAACTGATCGTCGCAGCGACGGTGTTGAACGTCCCGAACGCCGTTTCCTCGAGCGTCTCGTCCATCAGCTCGGTGCTCTCTTTGACGTCGGCTGCGTACTGCGTCACTTGGTTCTTGACGTCGTCGTCCTCGATGCCGGCGACGGCGTCCTCGAGGTCGCCGGCGCGGTCGTGCATCGCGTTGACGAGCAGCCGGATGAGTCGCGTGGGTGAGGCCGGACTCGCCGGCACCGACGTGACCCTGGCGACGTCTTCGCGAAACGACATCACGCCCTCGAGTTTGTCCTTCGACTCGCTGGCCGAGGTGAACTCCCGTGAGAGGATGAGCTGGTTGATCGAGACGACGAGCGTGACCAGCGAGAACGTGCCCGCGATCATACCGCCAGCCGCCCGCGTGATGGAGTCGTCGTTGACGATGCTGATGATGCCGATATCCTGAAGCACGAGAAACGTGAGAAACACCGCGGCAGAGATCCCGATTGCAAGGAACAGCCGATCCCCATCGACCAGAAACCAGTCACGGACGCGCGCCCACGAACTCGTCCATCTCCCGACCTCCGCCCCGTAGGACTCGAGGGACTCGTCGGACTGCGACGAACTCATAACTACAGGTTCAGCGCGCCCGGCAATAAGGTACCCCGTTGCACACGACAACCCGATGTGACGGGCTCACACAACCGTACGCGGTTGGTCGCCCGTCAGACGGATCCATCAGGCTTCAGACTGAAATACGCTCGCACCGTCGGTTCGGTCATGATCAGTTACGACGGGCGCCCTCGAACGTGGTGTTGCCGATGATGAGCGGCACCCGATCGACGCGACGGCGCGTGCTCGGTGCCGTCGGTGCGGGCGCCGTGATCACCCTCGCGGGATGTGGTGACATTACGGGGAGCGACGCGCCGGACTACGAGTCCGGCGAAATCGGCGAGATCGACGGCGAGGACCGATCGGCGGAGGAGATGACCGCCGCCGAATCGCTCGCCGAAATCGAGCCCAACGAGGGCGTGACGACGCTCGAGTCACTCTCGCTCGAGTCCCACGAATTCGTTATGGAGGACGACTACCGGGGGCCGACCGTACAGGGAACCGTCGAGAACACCGGCGACGACCGGATCCAGCTGATCGAGATCCGCGTGCGGGTGTACAACGACGAGGGCGAACAGGTCGGTCGGTACCTCGACGTCGGGGGTGACCTCGACCCCGGTGCCAGCTGGTCGTTTACCGTCATCATCCTTGAACCGCTGGCGGACATCGACGACTACGAGGTCGCCGCGATCGGTACCCCGGCGTAGGTCCTTCCCGGCCGTCTCTGGATGGACTACCGGGCGAGCGGCTACTCGTGAGCCTCCGTCAGCACCTCCCGAATCCGATCGTTCTGGTACTCGAGCTCCTCGCGTACGACGTCGGGATAATCCACAGAGACGGGCTCGAGAGCCGGCTGTTCGTCCGGATCCGGGAGACCGACGAGGACCGTACCGACCAATCCCTCCGGCTCGTGGACCGTACACGCGTAGTTGTAGACACCTTCGCCGTCGAAGACCCGGTCGAACGGGTTCGACGTCGTGACCTCGCTCGCCCACGGCTCGCTGTTCTCGGAAGTCCGTCGCTGATCACGGTGAGTCTCCGGGTGATAGCTCGTCGTATCGTGGACGCCGCTTTCGGCGATCCACTCGACGGTGCCGCCGTCGACGACGTGGGCGATCGGCGGATCGAGACGGGGCTCGCCGCCCTCATCCGCCAGTTCGACCTCCACGTGGGCCTCGGGGTCGCCTATCAGGGGATCGTCTACCCCAAGCTCGTCGTCGATGCAACCGGCGATCCCGGTCGCGGAGAGCGTGCCGACGGCCGTCAACAGCCGCCGCCGACTCGACTGCAGTCCGCTCATTACCGCCTCGTCGGGCCCGAAACGATAAAGCACATCGGATCACCTTCCTCCGGCGGCCCGGACTGACCGCCTGCCCCAAATAAATCCACGCCTACAAGGTAGAAAAATAGCTGCAGAGTGAGTCCTTTTAGTGGTGCGTTTCGTTGCTCAGCGTACGTTGCTGGGGTTTAGCTTCGATCCGGACGACCCAGACTACGTCCTGAACCTCGAGGACGAGTACAGCGCGACGGTCAACGTCTTTCTGCATTTCACCGTCCTCGGCGTGATCGCGCTGGTGACGGGTCGTCCGTTTCTGTTTCCGAGTCTGGGGCCGTCGGCGTACCTGATCGCGACCGGCGAGCAGCCTCGAGCCGAAGGTGCCTACCACGTCATCGGCGGGCACACCGTCGCGGTCGTCGGCGGGCTGATCGCCTACGCGCTGTTCGGCAACGAGGTCAGCGCGTACGTGGTGTTCGCCCGCCCCGATCCCGCCTTCAGTATAGAGGTCGTCTACCTCTGGGCCAGCGGGACGGTCGCGATGATGCTGACGACGACGGCAATGTTGCTGACGAAGACGAACCACGCCGCGGCGTGTGCGACGACGCTGATCGTCGCGCTGGGGCTGATGGGCGGCCTCGAGGACGGGGTCATCATCGTGGTGGCCGTCGCTATCCTGTGGTACTTCCACGACAAGGTCATCTCGCCGCTGGCCCACCGATACGGCTTCGTCCCCCGGGACGCCCGGGCGGAGTGATCATCCCTGGAGTCCGTCCGCAAGCGCCTCGAGGACGGGTCGAGCAAGGCCCACGTTGAAATGCGGTCACGTCCTCCGTTCTGTCATGAGCAGCCGTCGCAACTGTAAAGAGCGCGTTCGTCGCCGGAGGACATCGCGATGACCGAACGGGGCCGACCGAGTCGACGCACCGTGCTCGCGTCGCTTGGAACCGGGGTCACGCTGTCCCTCGCCGGCTGTGCCGATGCCGTCGACGAGATCGAGGACGTCGACGTCGGCGGCGTCGACCTCGTCGACGGCGTTGGGTTGGGTGGTACCGATCCGGAGTACCGGAGCGGAACCGTCGACGTCGACGGCGAGGAGCGAACCGACGAGGAGCAGTCGATCGCCGAACAGTTCGCCGACCAGGAAATCGACGAGGACGTCGCGCCGCGGGACAACCTCGTGGTCGCGGACCACGAGTTCGTCCTCGAGGACGACTACCGGGGGCCGACCGTGCAGGGGACCGTCGAGAACAATCGGGACAACCGCCTCGAGACCGTCGAGGTTCGGGTCCGCGTGTACGACGACGCCGGGGCGCGGCTCGGCCACTACCTCGACAGCACCGTCGACCTCGACGACGGCTCGGAGTGGGAGTTCGAGGTTATTCTGCTGGAGTCCCCCGAGGACGTCGCCGAGTACGACATCGCGGTGCTTGGGACGCCGTCGTAGCTCGAGGGCAAATCATAACAGCCGGTCGGAAACGTCCTCGTAGACCGTCTCTGCCGATCCGGAGAGCGCGTAGCTCGGCCGTCCCTTCCCCGTCGGTGACCGTTCCCCGGTCCCGACCTCCTCGACGACCCCCGCGTCCTCGAGGCGGTACAGCGAGCGCATGACGTCGGCCTCCGTGACCGTGCCGACGACCTCGGACTCGAGGTCATCGAGCCGCGTTCGGCAGCTCCGACGGACCTCGTGGGTCTGTGCGGGCGTTTCGTCGTTTCGATGGGCGTCGGCGACGGCGAGCAGTACCAGCTGTTCGGTCAGCGAGAGCGAGTCGATCGCTTCTGATGCCACCATACGCGGTCGTATGAACTGACGGATGGTAGCAGTTGCCCTTGCTCTACGGTCGTGAAAATACGTCTACTTTACCGGGACTCCGCTCGAAGTCCGTCGATCAGGCGTTCTCCTCTTCTTGGAGCTCCTCGAGTTCGGCGTCGATCTCGGTGTCGTCGACGTCGGCCTCGAGATCCTCGAGCTCCTCGTCGTCGACCGACTCGGGCTCGGGCTCGGGTTCGGCGTCCGCTTCGGCGCCGCCGCCGACCTCCGATCTGAGCGTCTCGAGTTCGGCCTCGACGCCGCTGTCGGTCGAGAGCTCCTCGAGTTCGCGGTCGATCGAGTCCTTATCGGACATGACGTCCTCGAACGCACCCGACTCCTGCAGTTCGTCGAGCGCGGCGGCGCGGGCCTCCATGTCCTCGGTCTGTTCCTCGGCGCGCTCGATGGCGCGGCCGACGTCCTCGAACTCGTCTCCGGTAGCGGTCATCGCCTCCGACACCGTCGAGCTCGCCTTGGCGGCCTCGTGACGGGCCTTCATCGTCTCCTTTTTCGTGCGGAACTCCTCGATGCGGTTCTGGAGCTCGTCCTTCTGGTCGATCAGACTGTCCTGCTGGCTCTGGAGCTTCGAGATCTGGCGCTCCAGATCCTCGATCTGGTTCATCTTCGTCTTCTTCTTCTCGAGGGCGCGCCGGGCCAGGTCCTCCCGGTCCTGCTGGACTGCGGTCCGGGCCTGGTCGTTGTGTTTCTCGACGTTCTCCTCGAGGCGCTTTTTCTGCATTTCGAGGCGCTTTTTTTGCGTTGTGAGATCCGCGATCCCGCGTTTGACCTGCTGGAGCTGATCGCGCATCTGCTCGTAGGAGTAGTCGAGCGTCTCGGTCGGGTCCTCGGCCCGGTTGAGCACCGAGTTGATCTTCGAGCGGATGACGTAGGAGGTCCGAGAGAGGATGCCCATACGCCTACGTATGGTTCCCCGCCCTTAAAAACATCACATCGGCGACAGTCGTCGGGAGAGCGACGCCGTGTGAGGTTTCTCGCCGACGATTTCTCGAGTAGCACGGTCCGATCGAGATCCGGCGTTCGGGCGGGTTGGAGAGCCGATTGCAGTACCTACTATAGGGCCCGAACACGACCAACGACTATGACCGACGTACTCGTCCCCGGCGCTCGAGACGTCCGAGGAACGCTCGAGGAGCCCGACGGCGAACCGGAGGCCGTCGTCGTCGCCTGCCCACCCCATCCCCAACACGGTGGCTCCCGTAGCGACGGACGACTAGTGGCGGTGAGCGAGGCGCTCTGCGAGGCGGGTATCGCCTGTCTGCGCTTCGACTACGGGCCGTGGGACGACGGTAACGGCGAGCGCGAGGACGTCCGCAACGCGATCCGATGGGCGGACGAGCGGTACGAACGGGTCGGCGTCTTCGGCTACAGCTTCGGCGCGTCCCAGGCGCTGCTGGCGGCCGCGGCCGTCGATCGGCCGCTTCTCGGGGTTGCCTCGCTGGCGCCCACCGCGTCGCTGGCGACGGGCGCCGACGGTAACGGGAACGATCTCGACGCGGTCGCCGCGCTGTCGACCCTCGAGGTGCCGACCCTGATCCTCTACGGCGAACGCGACACGACCGTCGACTGGGAGCCCGTCGTCGAACAGGTCCGCGAACGGGGCGACGAGACCGTGGCGCTCCCGGCCGATCACTTCTTCCTCGGAACGCGCGACGAAATCACCCGCCGGGTCCGGGAGTTCTTCGCTGAACGGCTCGCGACGGCGTGACTCGATCGAGGTCGATCCCGGAGAAACGACCGATTACGCCGGAGTAGCCGCGGCCTGCGTTTCGCCGACCGGTCCGTACGAGCGCCCAATTGGCGAGTTCCCGACACGAGACTCGTCGATCCGCGTTACGCGGTGACATCCGTCTCCTGGTGAGTCTTCCTCGAGCGCTTAACAATAGTTCCGGGACTGTTCCGATCGCCTGGTGTATCAATGAAACTGAAGACGCTTCGGGACTGTCGCCCGGTCGGACTCGACGCCCGTCGAGCGGACGGGGTCGTCCCGAGGAGGGAACGGTGGGGTGATGTGCTGTGAGCGAATCGTTCGATCGACCGAGGGACGCGTTCGAATCAGATGCTGCGGCGTCGGCTGCCGGCGAGGGAGGGTGCACCGTCGCGATCCACCAGCCGAACTACCTGCCCTGGCTCGGCTACTTCGAGAAGATCCGTCGAAGCGACGTCTTCGTCTTCCTCGACGACGCCGAGTACACGTCGGGGTCCTGGATCAACCGGAACAGGATCAAGACGCCACACGACTGGACGTGGCTCACCGTCCCGGTCCGAGGGACGAGCGGGACGATTGCGGACGTCGAGATCGTCGACGACGGCTGGCGCGAGACCCACCGGAAGAGCCTGCAGGCGAGCTACGGCGGCGCGGCCCACTACGAGCAGTTCGCGGCCTTCTTCGCGGCGACCTACGCGCGCTCGTGGGAGTCGCTGTGCGAGCTGAACGTCCACCTCGTTCGGCAGCTCGCCGACCGACTCGGGCTCGACTGCGAGTTCGTCCGCGCGTCGACCCTCGAGGTCGACGCCGCTGGCAGCGAGCGGGTCGTTCGCCTCTGTACGGAACTCGGCGCCGATCGGTACTACTCGGGGGAGGGTGCCCGATCCTACAACGACCACGCGCGGTTCGAGGAGGCAGGGATCGCCCTCGAGTACCAGTCGTTCGACCCGCCCCGGTACGAGCAGCGCTTCGGCAAGTTCCTGTCGAACCTCTCGGTCGTCGACGCGCTCATGAACCTCGGGGCCGCGGGGACGCGGGAGCTGCTGGAGGAGGCGAGCGGCGATGCGTAACGCCGACCTCGAGGGGTGGGCCGAGGACTTCAGCTACGACTACTACCGGACGCTACTGGAGACGCTGCAAGCGATCTTTGAGCTCCGGACGCTCTCGGAGTACCGACCCGACCGCCTGGCGGGCGCCCGGGTCGCGTTCGTCCGCCACGACGTCGACGTCTGCCTCGAGCGGGCCGTCGAGATGGCCGAACTCGAGTACGAACTCGGTGTTCGATCGACGTACATGGTCCTTCCCGACACCCCGCTGTACGACCTCGAGGAGGAGCGGGATCTCCTCCACCTCATCCAGGAGTTCGGCCACGAGATCGCCCTCCACTGCGATCTGTCCGGCGTCGAGTCCGACGAGCCCGTCAGCCTGGATGGGCTGGCGCCGAGCGAGCGCCGACGGGTCGACGCCGGTAGGCGGCACTTGGAGGAGCTGGGAATCGACCCGGTCACCTCAGTCTCCTTTCACCGCCCGTCCGAACGGGTGCTCGAGGGACCGCGAACGATCGATGGAATGGTAAACGCCTACAATCCGGACCTGCTCTCGACGTACGTCTCCGACTCGAGCGGCCGGTGGCGCGAGGGCGACCCGCTCGAGTCGATCCTCGAGAGCGCCGACGCCGAGCGACTGCAGGTACTGACCCACCCGGTCTGGTGGGGGACCGAGCACGAGCCGCCCCTCGAGCGCTTCGCCGCGGTCGCCGACCGGTTCGACGCGAGCGACCCGCGAACGTACGAGGAACTCGTCTCGATCTACGCGCCCTACGCCGAGCGAATCGACACGGATCGGGTTCTCGTCTGATACGGTTTACTGTACGTCAGTACCGGCGTACCCGCGACCCGTGGGGCGGTTGCGCCGGGACATCGGTACAGCAATCCGTCTGAGGCGCCGACGGAGGATGGTCGTCTCCGGTTTCGGTTCGGGTCGCGCCGCAGCCGAGGCGATCAGTCCCGGCCGTGTCGAGTGACGCAACTCGAGAGCCCGATCAGCTCGACGGGTTCCGAGTTGTCCGGCGAGTAGACGACCATCTGCCCCTTCTCCATATATGGGACCTTCGACTCGAGATTGGCGGGGATGTTGACGCTCTTGATCGCATCCTCGTCGCCGAGGTTGAGCACGATCGTCGTGTTGATCTGCTTGAAGACGGCGTCGTCGATGTCCTGGGGGTCCTGGGTGATCAGGAAGAGACCGAGCCGTTCCTTGCGGCCCTGTTTGGCGGCTTCGGTGAACTTGGTGATGACCTTTCGCGCCTGGACGCTGTCGGCGTCGGTGAGGAAGTTGTGGGCCTCGTCCATCCCCAGCACGAGCGGCGTCTCCTTGATTCGGTCGTACGTGGGATCGTTCGAGAGCTTCTCGTCGATCAGCAGCGAGGACAACGCGAGAACGACGGCCTCCGTCGCGCGGGTGTTCGAGACGTGGTAGGTCGGGACGACGGTGAGGCCGCCGGGGCGGACGAACTCGTGGATCAGCTCCGTGATCGGGCGGGCGTCCTGGTCGAAGACGTCCTCGAAGCCGAACACCCGGCGACGAACGGCGTCGTAGGTCGCCTCGTGGACCCGACCCGACTCGTCGAGTTCCTCGCGCAGGGCGGGGTCGTCGAGGAACGATTTGAACCCCGCGTAGGAGCCGTCGTTCCCGGCCTCAGTGAAAAAGCGATCGAGGAGGTAGGTCAGCGCGCCGTACTGGTTGTCGTTGAGCGAGCCCCCCGACACGAGCCACGGCCGGGTGCGACACATCGAGAAGGGGATCGTGAACTCGACGCACTCGGCGCGGTGGTGGCCCGCCGAGTAGCTGGCGTCGCCGACCTTCGGCACGAACGCCGTGGTGTCCGCGACGCCGCCATGAGCAACCCCCTCGCGCTCGAGCCGACGGGCGAACTCGTCGTCGAGGTCGGGGTTGTCGTCGTGCATCTGGGCGTACTCGTCCTGAGGGTCGAACTGGACGACGGCGGGGCCGACGGTGCGACCGTCCTCCATCGGGTACTGGCGCTCATCGGCGAGGTACTGCCGGAGGACGTTCTTCGCACCGTGGGTTTTCCCCGATCCGGTACCACCCGCGACCAGGGTGTGTCGGAAGACGAGCGGGTCGCCCGCCTCGTAGTCGTCTTTCAGTCGGTAGTCGATCGTCGGCGGGGTGGCTGCGGTCCGTACCTTCTCGCCGCCGACCGAGAGGTGGCCCAGGAAGACGCCGTCTTCGGGCATCTTCAGCCCGGTCTTGATCTCGGTCGTGTCGTTTGCCTGCCGGACGACCGTCTGGGGCTTGGGGACCCGATCGGTCATCCGCCGTTTGAGTTCGCCGTCGTCGTCGTACAACACCGCGACGGGCTCGAGCGAGGCGACGAACTTGTAGTCGGCCTCGTCGACGTTGTCCTGGCGCATCGCCCGGCGGGCGTGGATCTCCGTCGCGTCGTCGGCGTGGTACTGCTGGGCGTACTCGAGGCCGGTGATCCGACAGAACAGCGTCTCGCCGTCGGGGTAGGGCGCGACCAGGTAGCTGCCGATCCGAACCGACGAGCGGTTACCGCTGGTGACGTAGGCCCGCAACGAGGTGTCGTCTTCGTCCTCGGCGATTCGAAGCCCCTGGGAGACACAGATCGTTCCGATGCCGACGTCCTCGCCCCGCGGTTCGACGTCTGCGGGTTCGAACCCGCTCGAGTCGGTCGCCGATGCCGACGTCGATGTCGACGCGCTCGAATCGGCCGTCGAATCGGCGTCCGCGTCGGTATCGAACTCGCTGAAATCTCCCAGATCCGTCATATCTCGCCCATGAGGGGCCGTCTACAAACGCGTTTCCCTCCGGTCGCGAACGGGTTCGGAGAAGTCGGACGCCAGGAGTCGTTCAGTTCGTCGACGGCGTCGATCGGTTCGGCCCTCGAACCATTCCGGATCGGGGATCGAACTCGACGGCGCCGACGTCGGTCATCGCCGGGAGGTGGACGTGGTAGAGCGCGAGGCGGGCCTCGGAACGCTCCGAGAGCGAGTCGACGTCTCGATCGATCAGTTCGGCGGCGAGCGTCTCGACCGAGACTGCCCGATCCAGCTCCGCGAGCATCGCGTACAGCTGGGTCCGGACAGGATGGACGAGCGTCTCGAGCGTTCGTCCGTCAACCCGGTCACCGCCCTCGAGCAGCTCCGAGAGGTCGGCGATCGGGAACGATCGCTCGACGGTCCGACAGGCGATCTCGCCGTCCCACTCGATGATTCCGTGGTCGGCCAGCCGCGGCAGGTGGTTGTGGACGAGCTCGATCCGGATCTCGTCTCGATCGACCGGCTCCCGGGCCGCGATGGTGTCGACGAGCTCCTCGAGGGTGTGTGATCCGTTTTCGAGGGCTGCCAGCAGGTGAATCCGTTTCGGATGCCGGAGTGCATCGTACCACTCCCGCGAGACGGCTGCCACTCCCCCTTGTGCCCCGTCGCTACTAGTCTGTGCGTCCGAGCTCATTATACAAAGGCAGTACAGCTACGGGAATAAACCCGGCCCCGAAACAGTTTGGGTTAGTATTATTATACTTTTGCGATGATCACACGAAACCCCCGTCGCTGGCCGTCGACAGACGCCGACGCCGCCGACTGAGGCAGCACCGGAACGCCATCGACCGGGCCCGCCTGGGTTTCGAGCGTGAACCGACTCGAGTACGGGTATTTTTGCATCTCGGACCCGTAGTTGAACGCATGTTCATCGTGCGCGGTCGAGCGGGCGGAACCGAACTCACCGGAACGGTGTACGAGCGGGGCGAACGACCCCCCTCGTTCCGGGGTGCACCCGATGAGGACGCCGCGTACGTCTGGATCTGCGACGAGTTCTACGAGGTCGACAGCGGCGGCAGCGTCCAGGTCGTCGACGGCCGCGAGGTCAACCTCGCCTTCGAGTCGCCGATGCCCCGCGGGTTCGACACCCGCGAACAGGCTCTCGAGGCCGCCAAAGAGCACGTTCGCACGCAGTTCGCCAGGATCGGCGTCGACCCGGAGTCGGTCGAACTCGAGGTCGAACGGGACCCTTGATAGCCCTGATCACGTCGAACCTGGGTTCGTCGGATCGCCACGGATGAGTTCGAACGGAACGTCCGGCCTCGAGTGCGTGGCCTTGGCTATCCACTCCTGGGCAGGGCTGAGAGGGCCAGCAGCTTTCGCGGGACGTACGACGATACCAGTTACCCGTCTCTACTATTACTCGAGGGCTCGAGGAGCCGACCGGTTCGAAACAGTTTGCTGCCGGTGACACCTGAAGGGGTTATCCCGTTTGACCACTGAGAACCGATGTGCAGTGGTGCGACCAGCCGACCGAATCGTCCGAAACCGAGGGTTCGGGGACCGAAGCCGGAGCCCGGTGGGGGGTAGCGTGACCGACGACTCTCTCCCGGCCGAACACCTCCCGCCGCCCGCCGCGCTCGTCGACGAGGTCCTCGCGGAGGTCGGCTACGAGGTGGCGGCCGCCACCGACGCCGTCGACGACGCCGTCCCCGGCTACGGCGGGCTGTTCGATCCCGCGACCAGCCGGGACGAGTTGCGCTCGGCACTCGAGGAGCTGCTGGCGTCGGGACTCAGACGACCACCCACTCCCGATCCCACGGGTGACGCCTTCGTCCTCTACGTCGACGGCAGCTCCCGCGGTAACCCCGGTCCCGCGGGTGCGGGTGCCGTCATTTTAGATGCCTCGGGGGACCAACTCGCCCGTCTCGGCCGACCCGTCGGCTCCCGGGCTGGGAACAACACCGCCGAGTACGTCGCCCTCCAGCTCGGACTGTCCGAACTCTTGGTCCGCTACGAGCCCCGCAGCCTCGAGGTGCGCATCGACTCGATGACGGTCATCCGGGACGTCTGGGGCGGCGACGATCCGACGGAACCGGGCGTCGAGACGTACAGCGAGGCCGTCGCGGACGCGCTCTCGAGCGTCCCCGACCACCGGTACACGCACCTGGCCGACAGCGATCCGAACCCCGCCGACGCGCTGGCAACGGTGGGTGCCGATATCGCGGCGTTTGGCCCCGGGTAGTGGTATTACGACACTCGAAAATGAACCGCGGTCCTGTTGCACCGTTCGCAACTCATCCACCTGACTCGGAAGCTCGAGCGGTCGCCTTCTCCGAACCGAACGTACAGACGCCGAACGGTCTCTCGAGGATTTACCGGAGGAACGCGGTGATCGCTTCGGTGAAATCCGTTCTTCGCTCTTCGAACGCTCCGTGTCCGGTGCCCTCGAGGATTCGGGTGGTGGCGTTCGGAATCGTCCCTCCCATCGATCGAAGGTCGTCAGCATCGAAGAGGGCGTCCAGTTCACCACCGAGAACCAGGGTTTCAGGTTCGATCGACGAGAGGACTGCGGTCGAGTCGTGATTGAGACAAGCCTGCGCCGACGTGACGAAATCGCTCGGATATGGTGGTTGCCTCACGACCCCGGGAAGCTGTAGCAGCGTGCCGTAGGCAGCACGCGCTCCGGTCGACGAATACGTGGCTTCGACGGATCCGAGGTAGACCTCGCTCCATCGCCCCTCGAGCGCGCTGTCGAGCCACTTCGAAACGTGCTCGGCTCCCGACTCGCTCAGGTGTGGCCCCGCAAGGGACACGACGAGTTTCTGTACGTTGGCGGGGTGATCGCTACCGAGGTACTGGGCGATAAGCCCGCCCATCGACATGCCGAGGACGGCCGCCTGACCGATCTCTTCCAGTACCGCCGCGTAGTTTGCAGCGAGCTTGCGGGTCGTCGTATCGTCCGGAAGCTCCCGTGGGCGACTGACGATGTAGACGTCGTAGTCGTCGGCGAACGCCCGCATGTAGTATCGCTTCAGCAGCAGTCGAGTAAATCGAGACGTCTCGTCGCCCTGCAGCGAATCACTCAACCCGGGAATGATAACCAGCGGTTGGTCGCCGTTTCCGAAGCGGACGGTTGGATGGCCGGCGATACGGCCCTCGAATTCAGCCATACTGGTTGTCGTAGTAGATTGGAGTTATAGCTTCTAGAAGACGCTCAGTAGTCCTCGAGCCAGCGGTGCTCGTCGTAGCTGCGGTCCTGACTCGTCTCGAAACGGCTCTCGAGCGTTTCCCTGAGAGAGCGCTTCTCGGGGGCGCTGATCCGGGCGAGCTCGTCGGCCTTGCCGACGATCGTGGGCGGTCCGTGGGCGACGGCGACATCTTGGAGCAGCTGGATCGCGAGCCGTTCGCGGGTCTCCCGGTCGCGGGTAACGGCGTAGGGCGCCTCGATCCGGTACAGCAGGTCGTCGCGGGGGTCGTAGACGACGAAGAATGTGACCTCGTACGCCTCCGGCGGCAGTTCGCGGTCGATCCCGAGCGCGTCGCCGTCGACCGAGAGCGGTCGGTCGACGCCGGCCCGCGAGCGAAACCAGTTCGTGTAGGTCAGCGCCGAGGTGTCCCGCTCCCAGCGCTCGCCATCGACGTCGTCGACGTACTCGCCGCGCTCGAGCAGCCGGGTGAACATCGCCGCGTCGTTCGTCCAGGGGGCACTCGCGTCGGTCGTCTTCCGGACCGCCCGGGTGATCGCCTTCGTCGCCGGGTTCTTGACGAACCCGACGAGGGGGACGTCGCGCTCGACGAACCGCTCGACGAGCCGGACGTAGTTCTCGAGGACCGTCGTCGGTCGTGGGTCCTCGAGCAGGAAGTCGGCGAGGTCGGGGTGTTGGTCGGCCCAGCGAAGCAGCCCGCGCGGGTAGAGCGGCCCGTCGAGGACGAGCAGGTCCGACACCGCGTCGGCGTGCTCGTGAGCGTGTTCGCTCTCGGCGAGATAGAGCGCCAGTGCGTGGACGACGCCCTCGGCGAACCGATCCAGGCGGCCGATCCGGATCACCCGGCGCCTGCTCGTCTCCTCGTCGAAGCGATCCCACTCCTCGTTGTCGACGCTTGCAGTCGCGTCGCTCGAGTGAACCGTCATCACCGCCGTTCGCGAGCGATGGAGCTCGAGGTCGCTGGGCGTCGCGCTCATCGCCGCCTGGGCGACGTCGATGACGAGACCGTTTTTGAACGTCGTCGGGTTGATCGTTCCCGCGTCGAGCCCGTGCTCGGTCGGGAACGGTCGCTCGGTCAGCGCGACGTCCTCGCAGTCGACCAGCCGGCGGGATCGTTCGTCGATCGGCTCGAGGACGACCCGGCCGTTTTGACGGAGCGGATCGAGGAACTCCTCCCAGACGGTCTCGGCGAAGGCCCGCCGGTCCCGCTCGTCCGCGCCGTGGTCGATCCGTCCCGCAAGTTCGGCGATCCCGTCGAAGTGGACCGGATCGAGGGTCATGGCAGTGACCTTTCGCCCCGCTTTCAAATATCTCGCGGTCGGCGCCGCGACGCTCGCCGACAGCGACAGCTAGTTACGGGAGGCCGCGCAGCCCTCGAGTATGGACGCTGCGCTGATCATCCTCGACGGCTGGGGGCTCGGCGACGACACGGGACGCGACGCAGTAAAGGCGGCCGACACGCCGGTTTTCGACCGCCTCTCGGAGGCGGGCGCCAGCGGCCGTCTCGAGGTCGCCGGCCGACGAGTTGGACTGCCGGACGGCCAGATGGGTAACAGCGAGGTCGGCCACCTCAACATCGGCGCCGGACGGGTCGTCTACCAGGAGTACACCCGCGTGTCGGACTCGATCGCCGACGGCTCCTTCCGCGAGAACGCCGCTATCCAGTCCGCTTTCGAACACGCTCGCGAGAACGACGGCCGAGTCCACTTCGTCGGTCTCGTCAGCGACGGCGGAGTCCACTCGGACCAGGAACACCTCCACGCGCTGATCGAGCTGGCCGGCGACCGCGAGGTCGAGGCCGTCACCCACGCGATCACCGACGGGCGGGACACCTCCCCGACCGGGGGTCGGGAGTACCTGGCCGAACTCGAGGACGTCGTCGACGAGCACGGCACCGGGGACGTCGCCACCGTCTCGGGTCGGTACTACGCGATGGACCGCGACCAGAACTGGGAGCGGACCAAGCGGGCCTACGACGCGATCGTCGAGCGGGAGGCGAAGTACGAGGCCGAATCTGCCGTCGAAGTGGTCGAAGCGTCCTACGACCGGGGCGAGACCGACGAGTTCGTCGATCCGACGGTGATAGCGGATCAGCCCGCCCTCGAGGACGGCGACTCGGTCGTCTGGTTCAACTTCCGGTCCGATCGCGCGCGCCAACTCACCCGGATGCTCGCGGACATCCGGCCCGAGGACTGGACCGACGAGATCGAGACCCACCCGCCGGACGTCGAGGTCGTCATGCTCACCCAGTACGACAAGACGTTCGACCTTCCCGTCGCCTACCCGCCGAACCAGCCCGAGAACGTGCTAGGGGAGGTGTTGGCCGATCACGGAAAAACCCAGCTCCGGATCGCCGAATCCGAGAAGTACGCCCACGTCACCTACTTCTTGAACGGCGGCCGCGAGATCGAGTTCGATGGCGAGATCAGGAGAATCGTCGAGAGCCCGGACGTCCCGACCTACGATCGTCAGCCCGAGATGAGCGCACCCGAAGTAACGGATACGGCGATCGACACGGTCGAGACCGACGATCCGGACGTGCTCGTGCTCAACTACGCTAACCCCGACATGGTCGGGCACACGGGCGACTACGAGGCCGCGATCGAGGCCGTCGAGGCCGTCGATACCCAGCTCGGGCGACTCGTCGACGCGCTCGAGGCCGCGGGGGCTCACGTCCTCATCACGGCCGACCACGGCAACGCCGACGACATGGGCACCGAGGAGGAACCCCACACTGCCCACACCTACAACGAGGTGCCGTTCGTCTACCTCGCCCCCGACGGCACCGGCGGCGGACGGGCGGTTCGGGAGGGCGGCACCCTCGCCGACATCTCCCCGACGATCCTCGAGCTGATCGTGCTCGACCAGCCCCCGGAGATGACCGGCGAGCCGCTGCTCGAGTAGCCCTTTCTCTCCCCGAGCCGTTCACGTCCGTCGCTTTCCCGAACATAGTCGACTGGTGACTTTATTAGCTACGGGACAGAGGTCACAGCCATGAGCGACGAGCAGGACGACCGACGGTTCGCAACGAACAGCGTCCACGCCGGCCACGACCCCGATCCGACGACGGGTGCGCGGGCGCCGCCGATCTACCAGACGACCTCCTACGAGTTCGACGACACCGACCACGCGGCCGCCCTCTTCGGCCTCGAGGAGTTCGGCAACATCTACTCACGGATCATGAACCCGACGAACGCGATGCTCGAGGAACGCATCGCGACCCTCGAGGGTGGCGTCGGCGCACTCGCCACCTCGTCGGGCATGGCCGCATTCGACCTCGCGACGTTCATCCTCGCGGACGTCGGCGACAACATCGTCTCCTCGTCGTCGCTGTACGGCGGCACCTACACCTACCTCACCCACACCGTCGCGAAACGCGGCATCGAGACGAAATTCGTCGACACGCTCGACTACGACGCCTACGCGGAGGCGATCGAGGACGACACCGCGTTCGTCCACCTCGAGACGATCGGCAACCCGGCGCTCGTGACGCCCGACATCGAGCGCATTGCGGACATCGCCCACGACCACGACGTGCCGCTGTTCGTCGACAACACGTTCGCGACGCCCTATCTGTGCCGGCCGATCGAACACGGCGCCGACCTCGTCTGGAACTCGACGACGAAGTGGATCCACGGGGCGGGCTCGACCGTCGGCGGCGTGCTCGTCGACGGCGGCACCTTCCCCTGGGACGAGGGCGACTACCCCGAACTCACCGAGCCGAATCCCGCCTATCACGGGATCGACTTCTACGAGACGTTCGGCGAGCAGGCGTTCGCCATCGCCGCCCGCACCCGCGGCCTGCGGGATCTGGGCAACCAGCAGTCGCCGTTCGACGCCTGGGTCACGCTGCAGAAACTCGAGTCCCTTCCGCTGCGAATGGAGAAACACTGCGAGAACGGGATGGCCGTCGCGGAGTACCTCGAGGGCCACCCCGAGGTCGACTGGGTCACCTATCCCGGCCTCGAGAGCCACGAAACCCACGAGCACGCCAGCGAGTATCTCGACGGCGGCTACGGCGGCATGATCACGTTCGGCCTCGAGGGCGGGTACGACGCCGCCGAGACCGTCTGTAACGAGGTCGACCTGACGAGCCTGCTGGCGAACGTCGGCGACGCGAAGACCCTGATCATCCACCCCGCGAGCACGACCCACCAGCAGCTCTCCGCGGAGGAGAAACTCGCCAGCGGAACCACCGACGACCTCGTCCGGCTCTCGGTCGGCATCGAGGACCCCGAAGACGTGATCGCCGACCTCGACCGGGCGATCGAGTCGATCTGAGTTCCACTCGAGCCCTCACCGGGGCGATCGAACGACGCAATACTTATCGTCCCTCCTGAACAACCGTTCGGTCAGTAGGAGCCGACCGACGGCGGTATCGGTCGGGGTCAGCGCGGAGAACCGATGTCGATCGTACTCGATCCACAGAAACGTACTCACGTGATTGGAATCCTGGAACGAACTGTCGGCGGGACCGACCTCACTTCGAAGCGTCCCCTGCGAGGGAACCCACAGCGGGGACGGCCATGAGACGGACGATCGCGCGGCGACGAGCGGCGATCGAGGACGCGCTCCGGACGCACCTGCCCGAGGCGGGTGCGTTCGATCGCTCCCCCGAGGAACTGCTCGAGCTCGGCCGGCCACGGATTCGCGGCCAAGTGTTTCTGGCGATGGCCGACGGGCTCGGCGACGAGCGTCCGCTCGAGGAACTGGTGCCGATCGCCGCGTCGCTGGAGCTCGTCTCGCTGCAGGTGCGTCTCCACCGCAGCGCCGCCGAGTACGGCCGACGGACCGGCCACAGGCCGACGGACGACGTTCTACTCGGGGATCTCCTCGAGTCGAAGGCGTTCGCGCTGACGGCGAGGTTCGACGCCGAGCCGGCGCTTGTCGAACGCTGTCTCGAGACGCTGGCCGAGGCAACGCGAGCCGTCCAGGAGGGGGAAGCGTCGCTTGCGTCCGAGCCGCAGTCGGCGGTTCTCGAGACCGACGCGGTTCGCCGGATCGGTTCGCTGACGGGCTGTGCGGTCGAACTCGCGGCGCTTCTCACTGACGTCGAGCCGCGGAGGGAGCTGGCACAGCACGGTAGCGCGCTCGGCTACTGCGTCCGCTCTCGTCGGTCCGGAAACGGCGTTTCGACCGACCGACGGCGCTGTCCGCCGGACCGCTCGCAGTGGATCGAGCCGATCGTCGAGTGCTGTCCGCCGGATTCGAAAGCGGCGGTTCGGACGCAGCTATCGGCGGTTCTCGAGGCCAGCATCGACCGGGAGTCGGCCGATCCGATCGCGTAGCTCCCGTTGTCCGGGCGATTTCTGCGCTCGCTATCGAGCACGACCGACGCCGCCCGCCGATCCTGACTGAACGGTCAGTTTATATACCTTCGGCGCGAAGGACGAACGTTTCATGAGCAACTCGAAGGCGAGTCTCTCGGACGACCTCAGGCGCGCACACGACGAGTCGAAGTTCCACGTCTGGAACGGTATCGGTGCGGCGATCGCCTCGCTGTTCGTGCCGCTGCTCGGTGCGCTTGCGGCCTACAGCGGGTACAACCTGGTTCGGATCATGGAACGACGGTGGGTCGGCGTCATGATCGGCGTCCTCGGCGCCGTCAACTTCCTCATGTGGGTGGTCTGGCTGCTGTTCGTGTTCTAAGGGGCGGCTCCGAGCGCTCCGTCGAATACGGCACGGTCCGCCTTACTCGGACTCGAGCAGCCAGCGGTCGATGCGGTCGTGGAGGGTCTCCTTGTTCCGTTCGATGAGCGCTCGGTCCTCCAGGGTGACGCCCCGTTCCATGATGCCGTAGATCGTCGAGAAGAGGAGTTCGGCCTCCCGTTCGGGGTCGACGTCGGCGAACCGATCCTCGTCGACGCCTCGACGGACCGTCTCGGTCAGCGCCTCGAGGATGATCTCGTCCGAACGCTCGATCTGCTCGTGGTAGGACTGATTGTGCGGGGCCTGCGACCGAATCTCGAAGAACGCCCGCCGGAATCGGAGCGACTCGTCGTCCATCTCCGCGGGCAGCAGCCGGTCGATCAGGGCCAGTAGCTGTTCGTGCGGGTCGTCGTAGGGGTCCTCGACGAGCGTCGCCTCGAGGCGCTCACAGAGGTGAGCGAAGAAGTCGTTGAGGATCTCCTCCTTGCTCTCGTAGTGGTAGTACAGCAGGGACTTGCTCTTCTCGAACTCGGCGGCGATCTCGGACATCGTCGTCGCGGGGTAGCCGTTGTGTGACAGCGCCCGGTACACCGCATCCATGATCGCCGCGGTCGTCTCGTCGAGATCCTCGCCGAGCGTCGTCGACCGTTCCTCGCCGGAGGTTCCGCCCATAGCGAACGATCGTCTATGGCCCATAAATACTTCAGGATCTCTCGTTGCGGCTTCGGAGCGTTGCGGCGGTTCAGTGCCGTCTCGCCGGTATCAGATCGTCGTGACTCTCAGGAGAGAGACGACAATTGTTAACACCGATGTAGCGCAAACTCCAGTCTATGTCGGACGCCGCCGCGGTGCTCACCCGGCTGCGGTCGGCCTCGTCGCTTACCGTGGTCTGTCACGACGATCCGGATCCGGACTCGCTGGCGTCGGCGATCGCCCTCGAGTCGCTCGCTCGAGCCCGCGGCGTCGACACCGTTGACATCTTGTACGGTGGGACGATCGTCCACCAGCAAAACCGCGCGTTTGTCGAACTGTTCGACGTCACGCCACAGCGCTACAGCGACGCGAAACTCGGGGCGAACGACATCGTCGCGTTCGTCGACCACTCGGTTCCCGGCGACCACAACCCGGTTCCGCCCGAGGAGACGATCGACATCGTGATCGATCACCACCCCGCGGACGGTCCGATCCCGGCCGACATCGTCGACGTCCGCGAGTCCTACGGGGCGACGGCGACGATCCTCGCGGAGTACTTTCGGGAGTCGGCGACCGAGCCCACGCCGCGGATCGCCTCCGCGCTTCTCTTTGGGATCCACCGGGAACGGCTCGACTTCTATCGCCAGCCGACCGACCGGGAGTACGCGGTCGCCGACTACCTCCACGAGCGGTCGGATCCAAGCCGGCTTCGCGAGCTGTACGGCGTGTCCTTTCTTCCCGACAGCGTCGACGCGTTCGGCGACGTGATCCACAACCGGGTTCGGTGGGGTTCCTGTCTGGCCTCCTGTATCGGCCGGCTGGAGAACAGGGTCGCCCTGGCCCAGGGGGCCGACTTCCTCCTGAACATCGACGGCGTCGACACCGTTCTCGTCTGCGGGATCATCCGCGAGGAGATCCACCTGAGCGGACGGACGAACAGACCGGATCTCGATCTCGGCGAAACACTCATCGAACTGTTCGCCGACCGAGGGAACGTCGGCGGCCACGACGACATGGCCGGGGGGCAGCTTCCGCTCACCCCCGTCGCGGGAACGGCCGAGGAGGAGGCGGTGCTCGTCGACCGAGTTCGAGACCGGATCGGCCGCGAGTTTCTCGAGGCGGTCTCGAACACCTGACTTCCTCCCACGACTGAAGTCGTGGGCTTTCTCCTCGAATCTCCGTAATCAGGAGCTACGATCTCCGGCCTCGGTCGAAACCACTGCTTACAGCCGCTCCGGGCGCGGTCCCGGATCACCTCTCCGGATCCTGTCACCAGCCCCCGGGGTTAAGGTATCGGACGTTCACTGCTCGGATATGGCAACGGGGCTCCTCAACGCGGAGATCGCGGACCAGATCGAAACGACCTGCAGAACGGCGATCGGCGACAGTCTCCGCTCGGTCACCTACTTCACGCGGGACGACTACGAGCAGCTGTACCTCCGGGAGGATCTCGAGCGCGACGCCGACCTCTCGACGTTCATCGGTCACGAGTGGCGCGGATTCAAAACGGCCCAGACGGCCTACCAGCAGTCCGAGCTCGGTGATTACAACTACACGATCCGCGTGTTCGACAACGGCTTTCTGATCCGGGTCACGAGCGACAGGGAGGGCGTGTTCGTCACCACCGATGGGCTCACGATCAAGGACTTCGAGGAGGTCGCAACCGCGGTCGAGACGGTTCTCAGCGATCGCGCGATCCAGTAGGGTCAGGTTCGGACTCGTCGGCCCGCGTCGGATCCGTGGGCTCGTCGCCGACGGACCGATCGAGACCGATCGGCAGACCGAGGCCGTCGCGCTCGTCGAGACCGAGCAGTCGAGCGAACCGTCGTCGATCCGCGGCGTGTCTATCGAGACTCATGCCGAGCTACGACGAGCGAGTCGGGGATAGTAATGCGGGCCGTTTTCCGGGAAACACCGGACTTCGTCGCGAAACGGGTCGCCGAATCCGCGAGAAACGCAACATCCTTTCGACTCAGGCCCGTTTACGAGGATAATGAGCGAACTTCCCCAGCCCGTCGAGCGCGAACTCGAGAGTCACGACGCCTTCGACGCGCTCGAGGACGGCTACGAGCTGACGACGACGGTGTTCGAGACGACGGTAGACGCGACCGAGGCGGACGGCAAGCGCGACGGCCGCTTTCGGGTGATCGTCCACTTGCCGACGCTCGACGCCGCGGTCGGCGACGAGACCGTCGCGCCGGTCGTCGAAGACGGCTGGTTCGAGACCCTCGAGCGCCGCCTCGAGGACACCTTCACCGTCGCCCGGACGAGCACCCACGAGGAGCCGACCGTCGAGCGCGACGGCGAGACCGTGCGGGTTACTCTCGAGTTCGTCGCTTGGGACGCCCGCGAAGGCGTCGAGGACGCCAAGGCGCTGATCGAGTACGTCGAGGGCACCTACGCCCAGGGGCTGATCCCCGGCTACGTCTACCGCGGGCCCGCCGCGACGCTGCTCGAAAGCGCCCAGAGTCGCGGTCAGGAGGCGGCCGAGGGAGACGGCGAGAGTGGCGGAATGCCGATGTAAACGCGAGTCGCCGGACGGGATCGTCGCTCAGTCCATCGCGATGTAGGTCTGTGTGTCCTCGACGCCGTTGATCCCCTGGATCTCCGTTGCCGCGATCTTCTTGACCGCGGCGGGAGTGTCGACGGCCGCCTTCGCGATGATGTCGACGTCGCCGGCAACGATGTGTGCCGCTTCGACGCCGTCGATCGATTCGACGCTCTCTCTGAGTCGATCCGCCTCGCCCGTGTTCGCCTTGATCATGACGTACGCTGTAACCATCAGTTGACACCTCCCGCGCCCGCGTTCGCCGCCGCGCGAGTCGCCGACTCGCCGACGATCAGCTGTCTGACCGAGTTCAACACCTCGTAGTCCGCTAGCACGACGATCCGGTCGCCGGTCTCGAGCGATTCGTCCTCGGAGGGGATCTCCAGGGGACGGTCGCGCTTGCCGAACGCGATGACGGTCGCGTCGGCCGGCAACTCGAGTTCGCTGATCGAGTAGCCGTTGATCGGCGCCTCGTCGGTAAAGGTAAGTTCGACGATCTGGAGGTTCTGTGCGATGTCGGCGATCGCGCGGATCGTCCCCCCGAGCAGGGCGTTTTTCGCACCGATCGCACCCAGCCGTTCGGGGTAGATGATCTCGTCGACCTCCTCGGCGTACTTGCGGTAGATCCCCTCGCGGTAGGCCTCGTCGATGCGCATGACCGTCCGGCAGCCGTGGTGTTTGGCTATCATACAGGCGGTGAAGTTGACGTTCATGTCACCGGTCAGCGCCCCCAGCGCGTCGGCTTCGGCGAGGCCGGCCTCCTCGAGGATCGTCTCCTGGGACCCGTCGCCTTCCACGACGGTGAACTCCTGGTTTCGGGCACGCCGTACCTTCGACTCTTCGCGCTCGATGACGGTCACCTCGTGTCCCTCCTCGCGTAAGACACGCGCTGTGCGCAGGCCGACTCGTCCGGCGCCGATGATCACGAACCGCATGAACGGAGGGTACGCCCGCCCCCGCCAATAAGTTTGCCCTGGTGACCCATACCACTCGGCCGGAAGCCGACAAAAGGCTTTAGTCATGCCACGATGTACCACACCAGCGAGAATGGTTCACGCCTTCATCATGGTGAAGACGGCCGCCGGAAAGTCCGAGGGGCTGCTCGAGTCGATCAGGGGGCTCGGGTCGGTCGCCGAGGCCCACATCGTCGCGGGCAACTACGACATCATCGTCGAGGTCACCACCGAGGAGGTGTACGAGATCCTCAAGGCCGTCTCGACCGACATTCAGGGACTCGAGGGCGTGACCGACACGAAGACGTACATCGCGATGGACTGACGCCTCTTTTTATCGCACACTGGTCGAAGGCCCGCCCCCGTCCGGGTCGCGAGCGCGCCGAGATCGGAGTCGTCTCGGGCCACCGGTGACGCGTTCGCTCGAGCCTGCGCTCTGAGGCCTCGACGTTTTGCGGTGGAGTGGAGTACGGGTCGGCATGGCAGACGACCAGCCGGAGCGTACCGACGATCCGCCCGAAATCGAGTGGCCCGGAGAGACGGATCTGGACGACGACCCCGGCCCCGCATCCGAGAACCTCGACTCCGAATCCGACGACGACTTCCAGCTGATCGGAATGGCAAACCCCGGAACGCCCGTCTTTCACAGCGCCGAATCTGGCCTGCTGTACCACGGCGACGTGAACGAGGACGGCGGGATCACGCCGCGACCCGGCGACGAGGTCGACATCGAGTTCGGGGACGAGGGGACGCTCTCGGAGGCGATCACCGATCTCGGCGAGCGCCTCGGCTGGGACTCGCTGACCGACTACGGTCGCGACCATCAGAACGACGACCCGCCCCGGGACTGAGCCGCATCAACGCTCGAGCTCCCGCGGATCCTCGCGGGCGGCGAAGCCCTCGAGCCACGCCCGCTGTTCGTCGAGCCGCGGCGTCGACTCCGCGTACACCGGCTCGAACACCTCCCCGGGTTCGGGCGCGGGCCTCGATTCGGCGGTCTCGACGGCGTCCTCGAGCTCTGCTTCGGTTTCGTCCTCGACCTCTTCGACGAACGCGTCGTCGAGGACTCCCTCCTCGCGAAGGTAGGCCTCGTAGCGATCGAGGGGATCGGCGGTGCGCCACTCCGGGAGTTCCTCGCTCCCGTCGCGGTAGCGTGAGGGGTCGTCGCTCGTCGTGTGGGCGCCCTGGCGGTAGGTCAAACTCTCGAGCAGGACGGGGTTTTCCTCGCGGGCGCGCTCGAGGGCGGCCTCGGTCAGTTCCCGCACCGCCAGCGGATCGTTGCCGTCGACGCGAACGCCGTCGAAACCGTAGGCCTCTGCCTTGCGCGCGATGGTGTCGCTCGCGGTCTGGCGCTCGCGAGGCGTCGAGATCGCCCAGCCGTTGTTCTCGCAGAAGAAGACGACGGGCGTGTCGAAGACGCCCGCGAAGTTCAGCCCCTCGTGGAAGTCGCCCTCGCTCGTCGCGCCGTCGCCGAGGTAACAGCAGATCGCCTCCTCGGAGTCGCCGTAGTTCGCGGCCATTCCCAACCCCGCGGCGTGGGGGATCTGGGTCGCGATCGGCACCGCCTGTGGGAAGACGTTCAGATCGTGATCGGAGGCGTACTCGGGGAACCCCCGACGGAACAGCAGGATGTCGCTCATCGGAACGCCGTGAGCGAGCTGCATCGCGTTCGAACGATAGGTCGGTACGAGCCAGTCAGTCTCCGCCAGGGCGTGTGCGGCCCCGACCTGAGATCCCTCCTGGCCCCTGAATGGCGGGTAGCCGCTCATCCAGCCCCGGCGCTGCAGGGCGAGCGCGCGCTCGTCGAACCGGCGCGCTCGCACCATGTCGCGGTAGATATCGAGGGCCTCCTCGACGGAGACGCGACTGTCCTCGAGGGCGGTCTCGCCGATGACTCGGTGCATGCCACCAGCCTGGCGGAGATGGCTGAAAGTAATTCCGGTTACTCCGTGTCCGCGAGCGCGCTCGCCAGCACGTTCTCGACGCGCTCGAGAACGACCTCCGGCGGCTGGGTGGCGTCGACCCGCACGAACCGGGCCGGATCCCGCTCGATCAACCGCTCGTAGTTGTCCCGCACGTTCGAGAGATACTCGACGCGTTCGAACTTGTTCGTCGTCCCCGCACGAGCAGCGGCAGTCTCGGGGTCGAGATCGAGGTAGATCGTCAGGTCGGGCTCGATCGAGAACGCGCTGTGGATCCCGACGACGTACTCGAGCGGGCGGGTGATCCGGCCGTCCGCCTCGAGGGTCGCCCCCTGGTAGGCGTAGCGGGAGTCGGAGTAGCGATCGGAGATCACGAGGTCGCCGCGCTCGAGAGCGGGCTCGATCACCCGCGTGAGGTGATCGGCGTGGTCCGCCGTATACAGGAAGAGTTCGGCCAGCGGGTCGGCGTCGTCGTCGGCGATCGAGCGATAGACGGCCTCGCCGTACCACGACCCCGTCTCTCCCGAGGTAGGCTCGGTCGTAAACGTCGCGTCGGGGTAGACGTCCCGCAGGGCCTCCCAGACCGTCGTCTTCCCGCTCCCGTCCAGTCCCTCGAGCGTCACGAGCATACTCCCACGTCGCTCGGGCGGATACAAGACGGCATCGCCATCGCTCGGCCGACCCTTACAATGATGCCGTCCCCTATTTGTCCGTCCAGGGACCTAGTGCAGGTATGAACGTTCTCGTCGCCGGTGGCACCGGCTTCATCGGGACGCATCTCTGTACGGAACTACACGAGCGGGGTCACGACGTGACCGCACTCTCCCGGAGCCCCGACGATGCCGACCTCCCCCCGGAGATCGACCGCGCCATGGGCGACGCCAGCGCCTACGACTCGATCGTCGAGGAAGTCGAGGGCCACGACGCCGTCGTCAACCTCGTCTCGCTGTCGCCGCTGTACGAACCCCCCGAGGGAACCAGCCACCAGGAGGTCCACCTCGGCGGTACGAAAAATCTCGTCCGGGCCTGTGAGGAACGGGGCGTCGACCGGTTCGTCCAGATGAGCGCGCTCGGGGCCGACCCCGACGGGGCGACCGACTACATCCGATCGAAGGGTCGGGCCGAGTCCGTCGTCACCGGTTCGGACCTCGAGTGGACGATCGTCCGACCCTCCGTCGTTTTCGGCGACGGCGGGGAGTTCGTCGGGTTCACCAAGCAGCTGACGACGCCCCACGTCACGGGACTTCCCGGGGGCGGGAAGACGCGGTTCCAGCCGATCTGGGTCGGCGACCTCGTTCCGATGCTTGCCGACATCCTCGAGGACGACGCCCACGTCGGCGAGACCTACGAATTCGCGGGACCCCAGGTCGCGACGCTGGCCGACGTCACCGAACTGGCCTACGCGGCCGAGGGCAAGTCCGTCACCATCGTGCCGATCCCGATGGAGCTGACGAAACTCGGGCTGACGGCCGCGAAGCCGGTTCCGTTCATCCCCTTCGGCCCGGACCAGGCCCGCTCGCTCGAGATGGACAACACCCTCGCCGACAACGACGTCACCGCTTTCGGGTTCGACCTCGAGGAGCTGACGACGCTCAAGGAACATCTCGGACTCGAGGTCGAGGCGCCGACCGCCGACTGACGGTCCTCGGTGGCGGACCGCGGCCACAGTTGTAGTATAAGCTGAAATTCTCTTTTGACACAAAACTTATGCCCGCGATAGCACTCGGTCAGACAACGGAGACCTCTGATACGCATGAAACTGGCGATGATCGGATTCGGACAGGCCGGCGGCAAGATCGTCGATCGCTTCCTCGAGCACGACGATCGAACCGGCAGCGGGATCGTTCGGGCGGCCGTCGCCGTCAACTCCGCGAAGGCGGATCTGATGGGTCTCGAGCGGATCCCCGAGGAGAACCGCGTGCTCATCGGGCAGGCCGAGGTCAACGGCCACGGCGTGGGCGCCGACAACGAGCTCGGCGCCGAGATCGCCGAGAACAACGTCGACGAAATCCAACACGCCGTCGACTCGATCCCGACCCACGAGGTCGACGCCTTCCTGATCGTCGCTGGAATGGGCGGCGGGACCGGCTCCGGCGGCGCGCCGGTGCTGGCCGACCACCTCAAGCGGATCTACACGATCCCGGTTTACGGGCTCGGCGTGTTGCCGGGCGCCGACGAGGGCGGGATCTACACGCTCAACGCGGCCCGATCGTTCCAGACGTTCGTCCGCGAGACGGACAACCTGCTCGTCTTCGACAACGACTCCTGGCGTCAGACCGGCGAGTCCGTCGAGGGGAGCTACGACCAGATCAACGGCGAGATCGTTCGCCGGCTCGCTATTCTCTTCGGCGCCGGCGAGATCCGCGAGGGCGAAGACGTCGCCGAGAGCGTCGTCGACTCCTCGGAGATCATCAACACCCTCGCAGGCGGGGGCGTCTCGACGATCGGCTTCGCCAGCGAGGACGTCGAACTCGAGTCGGGCGGGCTGCTCTCGCGGTTTACGGGCGGTGACGAGGGCGCCGAACTCGACACCGCCGAGACGACCAACCGAATCACGAGCCTCGTCCGAAAGGCCACCCTCGGGCGGCTCACCCTTCCCTGCGAGGTCGACGGTACCGAGCGCGCGCTGCTGGTGCTGGCCGGCCCGTCGTCGTATCTCAACCGCAAGGGGATCGAGCGGGGCCGGACCTGGCTCGAGGACGAGACCGGCTCGATGGAGGTCCGCGGCGGCGACTACCCGCGCCAGGAACCCGAGGTCGACGCCGTCGTCCTGCTGTCGGGCGTGACGAACGTCCCGCGAATCAAGCGCCTCCAAGAAGTTGCGATCGAGGCCCAGGACCGGATCGACGACATCGAGGCCGAGCGCGAGCAGAACCTCGAGAGCCTCGTCGTCGACGAGGCCGACGAGCTCGAACCCCTCTTCTGAGCTCCGACGCGTTTTTGCCCGCGTGCCGGCAACGGTAGCCGAATGCGGGTCCTCGTTCCGTTTGCGGCCGACGCTCCGAAAACGCGCCTCGAGCCGGTGCTCTCGGCCGACGAGCGGGCGGCGTTCGCGCGGGCGATGTTGCGCGACGTGCTGGCCGCGATCCACGCCGTCGGCTACGAGCCGACGGTGCTCTCGACGGCACCACTCGAGCTCGAGGAGCCGATCCCGGCACCGGTAGTCGTCGACGACCGTCCGCTGACGCCAGCGGTCGACGCCCGGCTACCGGAGCGTTCCGAGGACGACCCTGTCGCCGTCGTGATGGCCGACCTCGCGCTGGCGACGCCCGACGCCCTCGAGCGCCTTTTCGCCGCCGAGGGCGACGTCGTCGTCGCGCCCGGCCGCGGCGCAGGGACCAACGCCCTCGTCGTGGACCACCCCGAGTTTCGGGTGGACTACCATGGCGGCTCCTTCCTCGACCACCGCGAGATCGCCGCGGAGGTCGGTGCCGACCTCGCGGTCGTCGACTCGTTCCGGCTCTCGACCGACATCGACGAACCGACCGACCTCGTCGAGGTGCTGGTCCACGGCACTGACCACGCGCCCGCAGCCCTCCGAGAGCGGGGGTTCGAACTCGAGGCCGACGACGGGCGGGTCGGAGTCGTCCGGGTTGGAAACGCGACCTCGAGCTGAGTCCCGCCGAAGACGGGCCGAACCGCACCGTCCTCACGGGCCGGGATCGGCCCCGACCCAACGAGAAGCCCTTATGGTCCCGGCGACGACACTTCGAGGCAATGATTCCCGGCGCGAGCGAGTACGGCGTCGCCCTCGAGATCGACGACGCGGCCGTCGAGCGGCTGCTCGAGGTCACCCCCGAGGACGTCGGCGCGCCGCCGGAACTCCACTTCGCCCGGAACGTCTTCGTCCCGCTGACGACCGCCTGCCGGTACACCTGTACCTACTGTACGTACTTCGATCCACCCGGTGAGGCCTCGCTGCTCTCGCTCGAGGAGGTCCGGGGGATCTGCGAGCGCGGCGCCGACGCCGGCTGCACGGAGGCGCTGTTTACGTTCGGCGACGACCCCGACGACCGGTACACCGAGATCCACGCGCAACTCGAGGAGTGGGGGTACGACTCGATCCACGACTATCTGCGGGCGGCCTGTGAGGTCGCCCTCGAAGCGGGGTTGCTCCCCCACTCGAACCCCGGCGACCAGACCCTCGAGCAAATGGAGACGGTGGCGGACGTCAACGCCAGCATGGGCGTGATGCTCGAGACGACGGCCGAGGTCGGCGCCCACGCGGGCCCCCGCCGGAAGGAGCCGGGCCAGCGCCTGCGGACGATCGAAAACGCGGGAAAACTCGACGTCGCCTTCACCACGGGAATCCTCGTCGGGATCGGCGAGGACTGGCACGATCGCGCCGAGAGCCTGCTCGCCATCCGGGAGCTGCACGAACGCTACGATCACGTCCAGGAGGTGATTGTCCAGCCCGTCGCCGAGAACGAGCGGTGGTCCGACGGGAGCCCCGGACTCGAGACGATGCGTCGAGTGACGGCGATGGCCCGCGTCGCCCTGCCCGAGGAGATCTCGGTGCAGGTGCCGCCGAACCTAGCACCGGCCCGCGATCTGGTCGACTGCGGCGTCGACGACCTGGGCGGGGTCTCGCCGATCACCGACGACCACATCAATCCCGAGTACAAGTGGCCCGCGCTGCGGGAGCTCGAGGCGATCGCCGACGAAGCTGGCGTGCCCCTGGGCGAGCGACTGCCGGTCTACGAGCGGTTCCTTCCGAGCGATCTGCGAACGGCGGCGTTCGACGGCGTCGCGGCCGCAGGAACTGACGCCCGCGACGACGAGCGCGAGTGGATCCCGTCGCGGATCCGGGACGCACTCGAGGCCGACGACGCGGCTGGCGATCGGTACCGGGCCGTCCTCGAGGGCGAGAGCCTCGTGAACCGCTGCTAACCCGGCGCGCTCGGTAGATCGCTCCTCGGTCGGCGGGCTCGCGACGGTCTCGAGGAGCGCCCCTCGGACAACGCCGCTCACGCGAAGCGAGCGGGAACCGAAAGCGTAAGACCGCGGCGGGTGCGTTCTCTCACACCCGATGGTTACCCAGATCAAGGACCCGGTACACGGGTACATCGAGCTGCCGGAACCGCTGGTCGAGCGCGTCGTCGACCGGGCGGCGTTCCAGCGGCTCCGGTACGTCCGACAGCTGTCGGCGACGAACCTCGTCTACCCGGGCGCGAACCACACGCGCTTCGAGCACAGTCTGGGAGTCTATCACCTCGGTCGGACGGTGTTCGAGAACCTGCGCGAGGAGCCCTACTTCGTGCGCGACACGCCCGAGTCCACCCTCGACGAGATTCAGCGGACCCTCGAGTGTGCCTGTCTGCTCCACGACGTCGGTCATCCGCCGTTTTCCCACATCTGCGAGCCGTTTCTGGACACGGGCGAGATTCGCGAGCGCCTCGCCGACCGCGGACTGCGCGCGGCGTTTCGCGACGCCGGCGTCGACGGGGCGCCGCTCCGGACAGCGAACGACCACGAACTGCTCGGCTGTCTGATCGTCCTTCGGGAGTTCCAGGAGGACCTGGAGGCGATGGGGGTCGACCCGTTCGAGGTCTGTGCGTACGTGCTGGGCTACAGCCTCGTCTACGAGCGCGGCGGTCCCTGGCAGCACGGACTCGGCGCCCAGCTGCTCCACTCGCCGATCGACGTCGACCGACTGGACTACATCACGCGGGACAACCAGATGACGGGTGCGGACGTCCTGAGCTTCGACACCGATCGGATGGTCGATTCCTACACCGCCCACCCCGAGGAGGGGCTGGCGCTCTCCGAGAAGGCCCTGTCGACGCTCGGCAACTACCTCGAGGGCCGGATTGCGCTGTACATGTGGGTGACCCAGCACCACAAGTCGGTGTACGCGAACATCCTCTTGCGGGAGCTCGTCGAGGAGCTTGCGGCTGTAACGGGCGAACCGCCGGTGACGCTCGAGGGGATTCTCGAGGGGTACGTCGACGACAACACGGTGATGGAGCGACTCCGGGTCGCCGCCCGCGACAACCCCGAAACGACGCTCGCGGCGCTCCACGAGCGCTTTCGGCGGCGACGGTTCCCGAAGACCTGCTGGAAACACCGCATTGCCTACGCCGACCGCATCGACGCCGACCTCGACGCCTTCGGCCAGTGGCTCGTCTCGAACGACGCTCGGCTGGAGGCAGCGCTCGCCGAGCGGTTCGACTTGCCCGCTCACGAGGTCTGGATCGAGCGCTCGTACGTCCCGGAGTACGAGCCTGCGGAGCTAAAGGAGATCCCGATCGCCTACGGCGGGACGACTCGCTCGGCGGGCGACTGGGGGCTGTACGGCGAGCGGGCGTTCGACGCGCCGATCCCGTTCGTCTACGTTCCCGACGGGCACAAGACGAACGCCACGGAGTGGCTCGTCGATCGGTTCTACGCGGAACACGGCGGCGGACGCGAGGGTGGGAGCTGATCCCTCGAGACGCCAAAACTATCCTGTTGTCCGGACCTACCAGTGAAGCGGCAACGACGTATATTCTGGTTCGAGCCGTAGGAATCGTATGCACAGTGATACCATTGCGTTCGGCGTTCCGGTTGCCGGGCTCGTCCTGGGTGCAGCGATCCTCGTCGGCAGCCTCTTCCTCGGCGGGCTGTCGATCGTCTCCGTCGGTGGCGGCGCCATCGGCCTGCTGGCTATCGCCGCGCTCGCGCTCGCGGTCGCCCGCTCGGTGAGCGAGGAGCCGACCGTCGAACTCACAGAACGCGAGGACGACGAACCTGGACTCGCCCGCGGCGCGAAGTGAGTGGAGTTATAGTAGCCACTGAACGTCAGTGCGCACCCGATCGCACGATGGCTGTGCGATCGGTGTGCAAACAGTTTCAGTTGTTACTATAGACGATCCGGTACCGGTCATCATCCGCTCGCTCGAGCGTCGCCGCCTCGCGAAGACTCACGGTGCGCCCGGTTGGATTCGGCTCGATAACGGCATCGACGTCGACCGACTCGAGGGTTCCCAGCAACTGCGCCTTCGGGGGTCCCTGGGTCGCCCCGCAGTCGTAGATCGTGAGCAGACCGCGCTCGCTTCCCTCGCGCTCGTAGACGACGAGATGGGCGTGGTTCGGCAGCCGCCAGCTGCGGTCGTCGATCTCGAGGAGGTGGTTCATAGGCGCCGGTACGCGCGGCGTCGGCAAAAAGCTGCGTCGGGATCAGTCGTCGGCCGGAACCGTCCGCTCGTCGCGCTCGAGCAGCGGCGTCCCGTCGGCCTTCGGGCCGAGCTCGGGGCCGAACGGCGGCTCATCGGGATCGATCACGCGCCGTTTCTCGTAGTCGGTCGACCGCTCGACTGGAACGCGGCCGATCGACTCGATTAGTTCGACGTAGTCCGAAAAGGAGCGGAACTCGCCGTACTCGCCGCCCGCGCGCTTGGTGATCTCTTCGGAGAGGATCGTCCCCATGAAGTCGTCGGCGCCACAGGAGAGCATCTTCAGCCCCTGCTCGTCGCCGTACTTCACCCACGAGGACTGGATGTGATCGACGTTGTCGAGGAACAGTCGCGAGACGGCGATCAGTAGCTCGTCCTCGTCGTCGCTCGGACCGCTCGAGACGACGTCGTGTTCGAACAGCGGCGTGTTCTGATGGACAAAGGAGAGGGGGACGAACTCCGTGATCGCGCCGTCGACGCGCTCCTGGAGGTCACGGACTCGTTTCAGATGTATCGCGTGGTGGGCCTCGTTCTCGACGTGGCCGTACATGATCGTCGCGGTGAGCCCGAGCCCGACGTCCGCGGCGGCCTCCATCGCCTCGAGCCAGCCGTCGGTGCCGATCTTGCCGGGACAGATCACCTCTCGGATCTCGTCGACGAGTATCTCGGCTGCCGTTCCTGGAACGGTGTCTAGTCCTGCGTCCTGTAATCTGCGGTAGACCTCCTCGTAGGACCAGTCGGTCCCTCGGCAGGCGTGGTAGGCCTCCTCGGGAGTCATCGAGTGGACGTGAACCCCGTCGACGCTCATCGCTTCCAGTTGTGCGGCGTAGGTGCCGGGATCGGTTTCGTAGGTTCCGGGCGGTTTGAAGTTGACTTCCTTCGGAGTCGGATGACTGCGAAGAATCTCGAGGTGCTCGTCGTCGAGGGCGAACGCGGGGTGGAGCCCCGACACCGACGTGACCTCGTAGATCCCCCGGTCGACCGCATCGGCGACGGTTTCGCGGGAGTCGGCGGGCGTCTTCGTAAACCCGGCCATCTCGGCCTCGTACTCGCTCTCGAAGGTGTGAGCGGCGTCCTTGAAGTTACAGAACAGACAGCCGACGTTGCAGGCGGTGGTGACGTTGTTGTTCAGGTTCGCGACGAAGGTGACCTCCTCGCCGACGACGTTGGCTCGGCGTCGGTCGGCGGCCTCGAGTACGCGCTCCTTGCGTCGGCGGTCGATCCCCTCGATATCGGTCCCCGTCGTCAGCAGTTCGATCGCGTCGTCGACGGTCAGCCGGTCGCCGTCCCGGGCCTTCGCGAGCGCGTTCTCGAAGGACTGGTCGGTGTCGGGAACGTGATCGAACTCGAGATCTGCCTCGGTCACCGGTCGCTCCATCGGCGTATCAATACCAGTACAGCGAGAAAAGGGTGGTGGATCGGTCGTTCAGTTCGTGCGAGTCCCGGTCTCTCGGCGGCTGCGAGCGGTCGGGTTCGTCCCGTTCACGCACCGAGAGTCCGGAGGGATGCCGGTCTGGCGTATGTTGTCAATAGTTAGTCACTCTGGAGCCGCAGTGGGAGCCGTCCGCGCCGATACTGAAACCTTCTTACCGCCCGGCCTCCGCATCTGACATATGAACCGCGGCCGCCCGGCTGCCCAGAGGTGTCTCGGATGACGAGCGTCAAGGAGTTCCACATCGAGGAGGAGGCCACCGCCGACAGCCTCGGTGCGGGCTCGTTCGTCTTCACCGACGACTACTCCGTGTTCGACTGGGGGAAGATGCCCGACCAGATCCCCGATAAGGGCGCGAGCCTCTGTACGATGGGCGCCTTTAATTTCGAGCTCCTCGAGGAGGCCGGCGTGCCGACCCACTACCGCGGCGTCGTCGAGAACGGCGAGGTCCGCTCGCTCGAGGAGGCCTCGCGCCCGCCCTGGCAGATGGCGATCGACCTCACCCAGACGCCGAAGCTGCCCAACGAGGGCCTGGAGTACGACTACGACAGCTACCACGAGGCCGCGGGGGAGAACTTCCTGATCCCCCTCGAGATCGTCTTCCGAAACCGGGTCCCGATCGGATCGAGCCTGCGCCGGCGCACCGAGCCAGCTGACCACGGGCTCGAGTTTGACTCCTGGCCTGACGAACCCGTCGACCTCCCGGAGCCGGTCGTCGAGTTCACGACGAAGTACGAGGAGACCGATCGCCAACTCGACCGTGCGGAGGCCGACGAGATCGCCGGGAAGGCCGACCTCGACGAGCTCGAGTCGCTCGCACTCGAGGTCAACCGGGTCATCACCGAACAGGCCGCCGAAACCGAGCTGGTCCATCAGGACGGCAAGATCGAGTGTCTCTACTACAAGGGCGACGTCGGGGTCGCGGACGTCGTCGGCACGTTCGACGAGAACCGTTTCAGCTACGGGGCGACCCAGCTCTCGAAGGAGGTGCTGCGCCAGTACCACAAGCGAACCCAGCCCGAGTGGGTCCAGGCCGTCGAGGCCGCGAAGGCACAGGCTAAACAGGAGGATATCGCCGACTGGCGGTCCCTCTGTGACGTCGAGCCGAAACCGCTCGACGACCGCGTGCTCGAGACGGCCCGAAACATGTACTGTGCCGGCACCAACACCTACACCGGACTGGACGTCTTCGACGCCCCGCCGCTCTCGAGTGCCATTGGCTCCGTTCAGGGGCTGTAGTTCGGGCGCTCTCTCGAGTCGATTTTTGACGGACGGGCGACGGTCCGACACCAGAGACGAACGGTTCGACCCCCCTCCCCCCAGTGTGTCCAGTGTCTTCGGTCGTCTTGCATGTGGTCATCTCCGTATGCGGTCCCTGGAACAGTGTACGGATACAACCGCGACACGTACTGTGATTGCACTGTCGATTATCTCTATGACAATCCATCTACCCCGATCTCTCCTCGAACGGACCTGTCGCTCCCTCTTTTTTTGCTATCGTCCGGAAAGATACTAATTACAAGTTTTGGTCGACAAGCGTCGACAACCTCATCCCACACTCAGTCTCCGAGACACTGGACACAATGGGGTGGGGGGTTCTGGAGGCGGCGGACGGTGCCCCCTCCGGACAATGTTTCGTTTCACACACCGAGTCCGGAGTCGGCCGGACCGTTCGGAACGGGCGCGCTCGAGACGGTCCGGAACGAGCGTTACACCCTCCGCGTCGTCACCGAGCCGGGCGCTCGACGTACTGCCGCTCGAGTCCGACCAACCTCATGAGCGGACTACGGGTCGGCAGCGTCAGTCGGCTCTTCCGGCTCCGGGACGACGTCCGACGAGTATTCGGCCATTCGAAACTCCGTCGATCCACAGCGACAGCTCCCCTTCGTTCCGATCGGTTTGATCGTTCCGTCCGGCCATACTTCGGCGGCGTAAGCGGATTCGCAGGAGGTGCAGACGGCCATCCTTCGTCCACTCTCCCCGTCGGGCATACGGCGCCGTACTGTTCGTCCGATAATAGATATTGTGTGAGGACTCGGGTGAAAAACGAGGTCGAACGTCTTCCGCGCGGAAACGTCGTCTGTGACGGACTTCGAGGACGCTCGAACCGTCTCAGGGAGCAGGCAGCGTCACGAAGAACGTCGACCCCTCGCCGGGCTCGGAGTCGACCTCGATGCTCCCGCCGTGGCGCTCGGCGATCCGCTCACACAGCGCGAGGCCGATCCCCGTTCCCTCGTACTCCTCGCGGCTGTGGAGTCGATCGAAGACGTCGAAGATCCGATCCTGATCACCGGGAGCGATCCCGATCCCGTCGTCGCTGACCGCGACGATCCACTCGCCGTCGCTCTCCTCGGCCTCCACGTGAACCCGTGGCGGATCCTCGCCCGAGTACGTGATCGCGTTCTCGAGCAGGTTCTGAAACAGCCGCCGGAGCTGGCTGCGATCGCCCTCGACCATCGGTAGCGACCCGATCGTCAGCTCGCCGTCATCGTCGTCGACGGCCATCTGGAGGTCCGTGCTGACCTCCTCGAGAACGTTCTCGAGGTCGACGGGCTCGAACGGGTCCCCGCGGGTCTCGACGCGGGAGTACTCGAGCAGCCCCTCGATCATGTCCCGCATTCGTTCGGCGCCGTCGACGGCGAACTCGATGAACTCCCGGCCGTCCTCGTCGAGCTCGTCCTCGTAGCGACGCTCGATCAGGCCGAGGTAGCTCGTGATCATTCGCAGGGGTTCCTGGAGGTCGTGGGAAACGGCGTAAGCGAACTGCTGGAGGCGTTCGTTGGACTCCTCGACCCGCCGTTCGCTCAGCTTACGGTCGGTGATGTTCCAGTGGGAGACGATCGCGTACAGCTCGTCCTCGTAGCGCGTCCGTTCGACGGTCAGCTGGAACCACTGCTGCGAGTCCGGCGAGTGGCAGGGGTACTCGAGGGTAAACGTCTCCTGTTCGCCCTCAAGGACGGCCCGAACGCCCTCGACCGCCTGCTCGGCGTACGGGCTGTCGCTGTCCTCGCAGACCTCGACGTAGTTGACGCCGACGCTGTCGACCAGCGGCTGGAGTTCGTTCTCCTCGGCGAAGGACTTCCAGGCCTCGTTCGTCCCCAGAATCGCGCCCTCATCGTCCAGCACTGCGATGTTCGGCGCGAGCGTATCGAGGACGTGTGACCCCAGCCCCTCGGGTATCTCCATACGAACAGGTCCGGCTGCTGCTGTAAATGCCGTTCGGTCGTCCCGTTGACCCACCCGACGGAGGGGGATGGCGGTTCCACGAAGTCGACCACGAAAAAGTAACACTCATGTGAGCCGATACGAAAGGAACGGCCGAAAGCGATGAGTCCCGTCACTCCCGGTGGAATCCTTGCGGGTGTTACGTCCGGTATCTTCGCGGGTATTGTCCCGTTCAGCGTTACGACGGTCGTTCTCTCGATGCTGGCGGTGTTTATGTTCGCGATGCTGTTGCTGGCCGTTGCACCGCTGGTTTCGGAGGACCGAAGCGCACGGCTCGGCACGGCCGCGAGCGACGACCGTGCGACCGACGAGCGCGCGACCATCGAGCCGAACGAAGCCGACTGAGACGCGCCGGACGGGCGGAGTCGGCTGTTTTCCCCCTGCGAATCCGAGCGTTACGTCGGCCGGAGTCAGGCCTCTCGTTCACCTTCGCCGTACTGTTCTCGAACGAGGTGTTCGATCCCCCGGTCCTCGAGGACGTCCATCGGCGCGAGCATGTCGAGCTGGACCACGCCCGGCAGCCGGCCGATCTGGACGCCGCCGGTGAACGTACACCGCGAGCGTACCTCGCCCTCGCTCATCTCGAGTAGCTTGCCGGCCCGATCGAAGGCGTTCTCCGTCGCGTCGTTGATCGTCGCGCCCGTTCCGACGACCTGAATGGGCCCCATCTCCTCGAGCAGGTCGACGCCGTGTTCGTCGGCGAGCGCGCGCCCGGTCTCGAGTTCGTCGTCGCTGTACGGTTTGCTGATAAACGGCAGATCCTCCTCGTTGGGCAGGAGGATCGGCCCGTCGATCTCGAGACCCTTGATCACCCCGACGTCCATCCGCACCCTGCCGCTGACGTCGGTCGTGTGCAGGGAGAGCTCGCCGTCGCCCTGGTTGGCGTGGAGGTCCCCGACGTAGACGCCCGCGCCGTCGACCTTGACGGGACAGATCAGCGTCGCGCCCGCACGGACCTCGGGGATGTCCATGTGGCCGTCGGTGCGGGCCTCGAGTTCGGCCTCGCTCTCGAGTCCCCAGTCGTGGTCGGTTTCGAGGAGGAACTGACCGAAGTCGCCAGCGTTGTGGGAGTCGGGCAGCTCCACGGACGGTGTGGTCCCGATATTGCCGACGAAGGGGCGCAGCCGACCGAGCGTGCCGGGCATCTCGGAGGGTGCGTACAGCAGGATCGGGTGCTGGCGGGAGTTTTCGGGGATGTCCATCAGCTCCGTGGCGTCCTCGGCGAGGTCGTGTGCGGCGTCCTCGTCGACCGTGATTCCTACCGTGTGATCCTCGTCGAAGACGACGGTGTAGCCGTACTCGAAACCAAACGAGGAGGCGTTGGCGCCACACTCCGCACAGCGGATCGCCTCCTCGCCGGTGCCCTCGACGATCGACTCGGGCCACTCGGTGCCGCAGTCGGGACAGCGGTGGTCGACAAACGGGTCGTCGCCGAACGCCTCCGTTCGCTCGCGCATCGACCCCGTGCTCGTCGCGAGGCTCGTCACCTCGACGTCCCGGATCGTCAGCGCCACGGCGTCGCCGACCTCGGCGTTCTCGACCCGAATCGGCCTCGTTACCTCGTGGCCGCCCCGGAACTCGGGAGTGATCATCGGCCCCCAGCAGCCCGGCGGGGTGTAGGTCTCGATCGTCCCGCCGTCGGCCACCGTTCCCGCCCACTCCTGGTCGGGGCCGACGAGTCCGAGCGTGTACTGGTCGACCGACAGCTCCTGTTGAACCTCTCGCTGTGCCATTGTGCGTGAGAGTATCACCCGGACCGTGATAAACGATTCAGTAACACGGACGTCAGCCGATTTCGCTCGCTCGAGAACGCCGATCTTGACGGCGCCGGCTACGATCGCGAGGCGTTCGTCGATCGCGTCGGTGACCACCTCCAAGGGACCGAGATCGAAGGCGACGACGCCGAACAGTTCGCCGACGGGGTTACCGACGCGATTGCGGCCACGCTCACGCAGGGTGAACTCCAGGACCTGAAGGCCCAGCTCGACGGCGATCTCCACCCGCTGTTCGAGGGCGTGGCGGTCGACCCTGAAGACGTCTGAGTCCTCGTATCGGCCGGCCGATACCGCCGCAACAGGATCGTTCAAGTAGCTGCATCCTATTTTGAGGATCGATGACTGGTTCGAGCGACGAGGACACACCGGCGTGTCAGGCCTGCGAGAAACCGGTGACACAAAATGGCGAGCGTCGGGTCGTGAGCGTCGTCGAGAACGGCGAAGCCGTCCACTACGAGTTCTGTAGCGTCGACTGTCGCGAGTCCTGGGACGATTCGACGTCCCGTTATAGTAACAACTGAAACGGTTTGCACACCGATCGCACAGCCGTCGTGCGATCGGGTGCGCACTGACTGTCAGTGGCTACTATAGTTCGCCGGTGGCTCCGGTTCTGTCTCTCGCTCCGCCTCGTCCTCGCTTTTCCCTTCCGAGACCGTCGCGTCGTCGACGGTGTCGGCGATCCCGTCGATCGGTCGGTCCGGCGTGAGTTCGTCCATCTCCTCGGGTAGCCCCAGCTGATACGCTGTCTCGCCCCCACGGACGCTCGTCCGACCGCGGTGGACCGAGACGTCGCCGTTCAGGTGGAGCCGCACCGCCTCGAGCAAGGCGTCGGCCTCGAGGGGCTGACCCCGCTGCTTGAGATCCTTGAGGTCGGCGTCGTCGGGGACGTCGAACGCGCGCTGGGTAATGATCGGCCCCTGATCGAGGTCGGTCGTGACGTAGTGGGCGGTGACGCCCGCGACACGGACGCCCTCCTCGAGGGCCTGGCGGTAGGCCTCCGCGCCGGGGAACGCGGGTAGCAGCGAGGGGTGGACGTTGATGATCCGGTCCTCGTAGCGGAAGACGACGTTCGGGCTCAGAATTCGCATGTACCGCGCGAGGACGATCAGGTCGGCGTCGTACTCCGACAACAACTCGAGCAGCCGTTCCTCGTTTTGCTGGCCGTTCTCGTTGCCGATGTCGTGGAACGGAACGTCGTACCGTTCGGCGAGGGGTTCGAGGTCGTCGTGGTTGCCGATGACGACCCCAATGTCGGCGCCGAGTTCGTCGTTCGCCCAGGCTTCGAACAGCGCCTCGAGACAGTGGCTCTCGCTTGTGCCGAGGACGGCGATCCGCTGGGTCTCGCGGTCGGCGGGGAACCGGACCTGCACGTCGAGCCCCAGGTCCTCGCCGAGGTCGCGGAGGTCGTTTCGCAGCGTTTCCTCGGTACAGACCATCTCCGCGGTGTCGACCGCGAGATACATTCGGAAGACGCCGTCCCGAACCGCCTGGTCCATGTCCTCGATGTTCGCTCCGCGCTCGAACAGGAGGCTGGTCACGCGGGCGACCAGTCCGGTGTCGTCATCTCCGATAACGGTGATCTCGGTCAGGTCGGTCGTCATCGCAGCCACCTCCGCTCGAGCGGTCGTCGAGTCATCAGTATCGGATCCAGTTTCCGGGTAGTCAAAAGCACCGCGGATCGCCGCTCCACGAGCCGGAGTTAACATCCACCTCCCAATCTATGCCATTAGTTAGTAATCTTGTGGACAGTATTATTAACACGTAGCGACCATCGGCGGGTATGAACGACTCACTCGAGGTCGCGGTCGTCGGCGCCGGGCCGGCCGGGATCGGGACTGCAGTCGCGCTCGAGCGCCTCGACGTCGATTACGCCGTCCTCGAACGCCACCGCATCGGCGCCTCCTTCCGGAACTGGCCCGACGAGATGCGACTGCTGACGCCGTCGTTTCCGGCCAACGCGTTCGGAGTTCGGGATCTGAACGCCGTCACGATCGACACCTCGCCGGCACTGGCCTTAGACTGTGAACACCCCACGGGCGAGCAGTACGCCGAGTACCTCGAAGCGATCGCCGAGTTTCACGACCTCCCCGTCGAAACCGGAATCGATGTCGAGTCCGTCCTCCCGCAGCGAGACGGAGAAACGGACGGGTTCGTCCTCGAGACCGGCGAGGAACCGATCCGCGCTCGCTACATCGTCTGGGCCGCCGGCCAGTATCAGTACCCCTCGAGCGGGGACCTCGATGGAGCGACCCACGGGGTCCACGTCGCGAACGTCGACTCGTGGGCCGAGTACGCGACGCGAGCCTCGAGTACCGAATCGGCCGGACCGAACCGGATCGCCGCCGACGGCGCGGGAGCCGCGGCAGAGGCCGTCTCGGACGTCGTGGTCGTCGGCGGCGCCGAGAGCGGGATCGACGCGGCGCTGGGACTCGCCGAAGCGGGACGCTCGGTGACGGTGCTCGACGACGAGGGAACCTGGCAGTTCCGCAGCCCCGACCCGAGCGAGGTGCTCTCCCCGCGAACGAACGAGCGCCTCGAGACGTCCCTCGAAGAGGGCGCGCCGATCGACCTCGTCGCCGACGCCCGCGTCGCCGGGGTCGAACGCGACGACGGAGGGTACCTCGTCACGACGACCGCCGGCGATCGAGTTCGCTCTCGAGCCCCGCCCGTGCTCGCGACCGGGTTCGAGGGGAGCCTCGCGGTCGTCGACGACCTGTTCGCGTTCGACGGCGAGTTTCCCGAACTCACAGATCGGGACGAGTCGACCGAGACGTCCGGCCTCTTCCTCGCCGGGCCGCAGGTCGCACACAACGGCCAGCAGTTCTGTTTCATCTACAAGTTCCGCCAGCGCTTCGCCGTCGTCGTCGAGGAACTCGGCGAGCGACTCGGCGTCGAGACGGGGTCGCTCGAGGCCTACCGGGAGAAACGGATGGTGCTCGAGGACCTCGAGTGTTGCGAACCTGACTACTGCAACTGTTGAGCGTGGACGCAACCCGCGTCGCTGGCCGCCAGAATTAGTTTTCTTTGGGCGAACCGTATACCCCTATATGGCCGACGAAGACGTGTCCGTTGATACCGAATCCGATTCCGACGACGAGAACGGTGAGGCGGTCGAGATCGACGCCATCGACGAAGGTGTGCTGTTCGCGCTGCAACGCGACGCCCGTAACGTCACGATCAACGAGATCGCGACGGAGGTGGACGTTTCGCCCAGCACCGTCCGCAACCGGATCGACAAGATGGAGAACGCGGGAATCATCAGAGGATACGAGCCCAAGATCGACTACGAACGGGGGGGTTTTCCGCTTCGGCTCCTTTTCGTGTGTACCAGCGATCCGTCGGCCCGCTCGAGCGTCGCCAAAAACGTTCTCGACATCGTCGGTGTCGTCGATATCACCGAGATGATCACCAGCGAGCACAACCTCTACATCGAAACTATCGCGACCTCCACGTCCGATCTCATCCGACTGACGAAGGACTTGAACGAACACGGGCTCACCGTTCACAGCTCCGAGATCATCACGAGAAAGTACAGTCAGCCGTGGGGTCACTTCGAGCCGAAAGAGCCGAGTAGCGAGTGACGGACAGCGCAACCGGAAACCGCAGCTGTTTCGGACAGAACTGCGAAATTCGCAATTCTTAGAGGTTCATATACGTTACACTTATGAGCGAGCTGCGGTTTCTGTTATCCAAGGGTCGAATTCCGATGAACGCCAACCCCCACGCCGAGAAGTGTGACGAACTGCTCCAGTTGTTGTGTCACCGTCACAGACGGCAGATCCTTCGGCTCCTCGATAAACAACCGACGAACACGGCCACTGTCGACGAGCTCGTGGAACACGTGGACTCTCAGTCGGGAGAGACCTCGCTGTCCACCGAGATACACCACGTCCACCTCCCGAAACTGGCCGATTCGGGACTGGTAGAGTGGGACTTTCGGAGCGAGACGGTCCGCTACTACCCCGAGCCGCTCTGTCAGGATATGTTACGGACGCTGCGCAGTCACAACGCTCAGTCGACGAGCGTGTAGCCGTTTCGGTCGGTGGGGTATCCACTGTCGGTAGGAGATTCGTGGACGAACTTCGGGCTCACCACGGTCGTACTCGAGAATGGGGTTCGAGCAGCGCTTTTCGGAACCGGACACAAAACGGAATCTGGGATCGCAGCTAGTGGTTCTCGTGAACGTGGTTGCGAAGTCCGTCTACGTCGTCGAACGCGTCGTCACAGACGGCACAGGTGTTGTGATGCAGCGCGACGTGCTGGGTGACGCCTGCCGCGGACTGGAACGACTCGTCGCAGGTAGAGCAGCTGTATGCCATAGCGTTATTAACCGAGTGCTTGGTACGTAAAAAGAGTTACTAGCAACAGGGTAATTGTGCCCCATATATTTTAACAACATCGACCCGGTTTGCTGCTAGCCGAACCGAGCCGCCGACAGCGTCAACGGGTGTAACGCTAGGACAACTCGGCCGCGCGTCGCCGGAGCGACGGATCGACCGTCGTATCCTCGGCTAGCTCCTCGAGCTGTTCGTTCGCGTTACAGTCGGCGAGTCCCTCGAGGGCCCGGCGACGAACCTCCCCGCGGAGGCCGCCCATCTCGACGAGGAGTGCGAGATTCCGTCGCTCGTCCGCCGCGACGAGACGGTCGATGGCTTCGCGTCGGGTTGCGTGCGAGACGTTCGATCTGACTGCGGTCTGGAAGTTGGTTGACATCGTCGTGTGGCGTGTTGGAGTGTATAGCGTTCGGAACCGTTACCTGGCGTCCTCGCGGGAGACGAACGCGTCGCCCTTCGCGCGGATCCAGGTATCCTCGATCGATTCGCCGTCGAGCGCACAGTAGACGGTGCAGCTGTCGGGTCGATGGTCGCGGCGCTCGACGTACGCCTGGTAACACGGCGAGACGTCGCCGTCGGTTTCGGTGCGTGCGTCGGCGAACGGGTCGGTGTCGGTGTCGTACTCGGTCACTGGTGGGTTTCAGTCCGCGATGCCGATCTCTTCCTGGCTCGAGTCGTCCTCGGGCTCCGCCGTCGGCTCGTCTTCGGGGGGTTCGAACGTCGGGAACCGGTCCTCGTAGCTCGACCAGTCCGCCTCGAGTTCCGCGTCCTCGAGCAGGCAGTCCTCGAGGGCGGCCCGCAGCGCCTCGTGGTCCATCTCGGTGCCGATCAGGACGAGCTGGGTGCTCCGGTCGCCCCACCGGTCGTGCCAGCCCTCCTCGAGTTCGGGGTTTTCCTCGAGGTGTTCGCTGCGCTCCGGTTCCGGCAAGGCGTCGACCCACGAGCCAGCGGGGCCGACGCGAATCGATCGGCCGGCGACGTTGATCGTTAGCGCCTCCTCGCTGCGGCCGGCGAGCCAGAAGTGGCCCTTCGCGCGGACGACCTCGTCGGGGAACGAATCGAGCAGGTCGGCGAGCCGTTCGGGGTGGAACGGGCGACGGGCGCCGAAGACGAACGAGGTGACGCCGTGTTCCTCCTCGGCGGACTGGTGGGGCTCCTGGAGTTCCCGAATCCAGCCGGCCGACTGGCTCGCGTCCTCGAAGTCGAACCGATCAGTGTCGACGATGGCGTCGGGGTCGATGCGACCGTGTTCGGTACGGACGATCTCTGCACGAGGTTGCAGTACTTCGAGCGTCGACTCGATGCGCTCGAGGGTCTCTTCGTCGACGAGGTCGCACTTGTTGAGCAACAGGACGTCACAGAACTCGACCTGCTCGACGAGCAGGTCACCGAGGTGTTTCTCGGTGCCGTCGTCGTCGAGGAGCTCGTCCGAGCGCATCGCCGCGTCGAACTGGTGGGCGTCGACGACGGTCACAGTCGTGTCGAGGTGACAGTCCTCGAGCGGTTCCATCCCGGTTTCCTCGTAGAACTCGGTGGGCTCGAGGTCGCTCTGGTCGAACCCGATCGTCAGCGTCTGGGCGACCGGCAGCGGCTCGGCGACGCCGGTCGACTCGACGACGACGGCGTCGAACGCCCGCTCGCGGGTGAGCTCGTCGATCGCCTCGAGCAGGTCGCCACGGAGCTCACAGCAGATGCAGCCGTCCGAGAGTTCGATCAGCTCCTCGTCCTCGTCTGCGATGTCGGAGGATTCGGCGACGTGTTCGGCGTCGACGTTCACCTCGCCCATATCGTTGACCAGGACCGCGACCCGATCCTCGGTCTCGCGCAAGAGATGGTTCAGAACGGTGGTTTTGCCGGCACCGAGCGTTCCGGACAGGACCGTGACTGGGGTCGAGTTGTCGGGCATTCGATTGCCAATACAGGCTCGAGGATAATAGAAGTTATTATTCTATACGTTACTATTATTAACACTGGCCGGCGAGTGAGCAGCCACGGATGGAGCACCGAAATCGCGCCGCCGAGGAGACCGGCCGATCCGAGACGTCGGCGAGTACACCGGTGACGGAGGAGTCGTCGAGATGAGTGAGAGTCGAGATCGGATCACCCTGATCGGGAAGGAAAGCGTCGGCAAATCGGCGCTCGCGGCCGGCCTGACCGGCTCGAGACCGGCCGACCGGAACGTCGAGGGATCGACCGTCTCGAGCGAGGTCTACCGGACCGACGGGTTCGAGCTGGTCGACACGCCGGGGATCACCCTCGAGGCCGACACCGAGACGACCCGCGAGGCGCTGTCGGAACTCGAGGCGACCGACCGTGTCGTCCTCGTCCTTCCGGCGACCGATCTCGATCGGGACCTCGAGGAGCTGCTGCCCCTCGTCGAGGGCCGTCCCGGTGCGGTGGTCGTCACCCACTGGGACCGGGTCGACGAGCCCGGCGATGCCGAGGAGACGATCGCCGCACTCGAGTCGGATCTTGGCGTCCCGGTCGTCCCCGTCGACGCCCGTCGTCTGACGCAGGTGGCCGCAGACGGCGGGATCGCTCCCGACGCGGATCCTCCAGCGGGAGCCGATGCCGGCTCGACCCTCGAGGCGCTTCGTTACGCGGGCTCGTTTCCTGTCGAGACGACGACCCACGCGGGCTGGGAGATCGAGCCGTCCGAGACGATCCTCGAGCGCCCGTATCTGGGGCCGATCGCGAGCGCGCTCGTTCTCCTCCTCCCCGCCGCCGTTGCCGTCTGGTTCGCAAACACCGTCGCAGGCGAACTCGATCCGATCGTCGGTGCCGCCCTCGAGCCCGCCGTCACCTGGTTCGAGGCGGCATCGCTGCCGGAGCCGGTCGCGGCCGTGTTCGTCAGCGACTACGGACTGCTCGCGATGGGGCCGTTCCTGTTCGTCTGGGCGCTGCCGACGATGCTGATCTTCGCCCTGTTCATGGGCGCATACAAAGCCAGCGGGCTCGTGACGCGAGTGACGACCGCACTCTACCCGATCATGAGCCGCGTTGGGCTGACGGGACGGGATCTCGTCCGCGTCGTGATGGGCTTTGGCTGTAACGTCCCCGCCGTGACGAGCACCCGGAGCTGTTCGGACTGCACGCGCTGTACCACCATCTCGGCGATCTCCTTCGGTGCGGCCTGCTCCTACCAGTTTCCGGCCACGCTCGCGGTCTTCGCCGCGGTCGGGATGAGCTGGCTCGTCGTCCCCTATCTTGCCGTGCTCGTCGCGACGACGCTGCTCTACGTCCGCCTGATCGCTCCCCCGGAGGCACGGACGGCGTCGCTCGCGGTCGATCGTCGGACGTTCCTCGAGTGGCCCCGTCCGCGCGCGATCTGGCGGGAGGCGAGATCCTCGCTCGAGAGCTTTCTCACGACCGCCTTACCCGTCTTCGCGGGAATCTGCGTCGTCGCCGCGTTGCTCGAGTACGTCGGCGCGCTCGAACGCCTCGGCGACGCGCTGGTGCCGGCGATGGGCGCCTTCGGCCTCCCCGCCGAGGCCGCCATGCCGATCGTCCTCGCCTCGATCCGCAAGGACGGCATCGCGCTCCTGACAGCCGACGCGAGCGGGATCGCCGCGCTCTCGCCGGTCCAGGTGCTGGTCGCGGTCTACCTCGCCGGCGTGCTCCTGCCCTGTCTGGTCACCGCGATCACGGTCGCTCGCGAGGTGTCGGCCCGGTTCGTCGCGAAGATGCTCGCCCGTCAGGCCGCGGCGGCGATCGGATTCGCGCTCGCGCTCGCGTGGATCGGACGGCTGCTTACACGTCTTCTCTGACGGTGCCGCCGATCACGAGCGCCGCGCCGATGATGACGAGGTTCTTGATGATGTACTGCCCCTCGACCGTGAGCGCGTACGGGAACGTGACGTAGACCGCCTCCGGAACGAGGAGCAGCGGGAGGAACGTGCCGGGTAGCTGGAAGAACAGCAGGAGGATGCCGAGCCGAATGAGGGGTCGGTAGAGCAGACTGATCCCGATGAGCACCTCCCAGACGCCGAGGACGGGGATGAACAGCTCCGGCGGCACCAGATAGACGGTCGCCGCGACGAGTTCGCCGGCCGGCGAGACGCCGAGCACCTTGAGCGCGCCGAACCAGATGAAGACGACGCCGATCGCAGCCCGCAACACCGGTATTCCCCACCGATCCATGTACGCAGCTATCGTCGCGTCGAGCCTGTCGAACTGCCGCTGATAGGCGCCGAACCGGTCGGCGAGGGTTTCTTCGGACATGGCACTCGCCACGGGACTACGCGTTGGACCGACGAAAACCCCACAGCTTTCGACCGAACGACCGGGCGCTTCCCGTCCGGATCGCTCACACGGTTACTATCCTAACCCAGAACTCTACGCAATTATTATTAATACAAGGGTATGAAGTAACAACGGTGGCTATCCGATTCACATGTACGACTGCGTCATCGTCGGCGGGGGCGTTCACGGCACGTACCTCGTCCAGCGGTTGCTCGAGGACAGCGACCTCGAGCGCGAGGACGTTCTGATCGTCGATCCGAACGAACGGCTGCTGGCCTCGTTCCGACGGAAGGCCCGGGCCTGCGAGATGGACGCGATGCGCTCGACGTTCGTCCACCACGTCGGCACCGAGCCGTTCGGCCTCGAGAGCTTCGCGGAGGCCCGCGGCCGCGAGGACGAACTCCTCCCGACGCCGGGCTACCCACGTCGGCCGTCGCTGTCGCTGTTTCTCGACTACGCCGACCGGGTCATCGACCGGGAGAACCTCGAGGCGCTGCACAGGCAAACGGCGGTCGACGCCGTCAGCGAACGCGAGGACGGAACACTCGTCCTCGAGACCGACGAGGGACCGATCCGAACCCGAACCTGCGTGCTGGCGATCGGACGCGGTGGACGGTACCGAACGCCCGACTGGGCGAACGGCGTCGACGGGATCGCCCACGTCTGGGACGGGTTCGACCCCGACCGTCGGGCCGAGGAGACGGTCGTCGTCGGAGGCGGGGTTACCGCGGCCCAGCTGGCGACCTGCCTCGCCGACCGGGAACCCGTGACGCTGCTCTCCAGGCGCGACCTCGAGGAGGCGACGATCGAGGCCGATCCCCGCTGGATCAACTGGTCACACGTCGAACGACACCTCCATCGCCACCCGGCCGGTTCGCGGAACCGCCTCGAGGTCGTTCAGGAGGCGCGCAATGACGCCACCGTCCCGCCGACGCTGCTCGATCGGCTCGACTCGGCAGTGGCTGACGAAGACCTGCGAACCCGGATCGGCGAGGTCGACTCCGCCCGCGCGGTCGACGGCAGCGTGCGACTGCTGCTCGAGGACGGCGGCTGCTGTTCGGCCGAGCGCGTCGTACTCGCGACCGGGTTCGCCCCGGTGTTCGATCACCCGTTCGTCGACCGGGTCGCCGAGGAGCTGGGGCTCGAGCGCGGCTACCGAGGGATGCCGATGCTCGAGGACGAGACGCTGGCCTGGTGCCGTCCCGACGGCACCCGATCCCCGGTGTTCGTCACCGGCGCGCTGGCGGCCGGGACCGTCGGCCCGTTCGCGGGGAACGTCGCCGGCGCGCGGCGGGCGGCCGATCGGCTGGTCGAACCGATCGCCGAACGTGAGGGGGCGGTTCTCACAGCGGACTGGTAGTTCTGATTGCACGAGGCTCGGCGCAACGCGAACGCCAAGCGAGCATCCGCACCGTTTTGTACGCCGACCGGTGTTGTACCGTATGAGCAAGATCAGCCCGTCGGCGTTCGAGGAACGCCGCTCGAGCGGCGAGGACTACTACGTTCTCGATATCAGACCGTCCGAGAGCTACCGGCGCGGGCACATCGAGGGGAGCCACAACGTCCCCGTCTACGACGACCTGCGACGCGGCGACGAGGCCGAACTCCGGCGATCGCTCGCGGAGGTTCCCGACGACGGGACGGTCGTCACGGTCTGCAAGGCCGGAATCGTGGCACGAAAAGCAACGTCCGTCCTCGAGGAGGAGGGGTACGACGCCGTGACCCTGGCCGGCGGGATGCGGGGCTGGAACGGCTATCAGAGTGGATCGATCGGCCACCGATTGCAGTCGGCGATCGGTCGACTGCTTCCCTGAGGGCGCTCCAGTCGGTATCCACGAACGTGGATTTCGGACGAAAGCCGAAAGCGTTTTTGAGCACGGTTACGGGGTATCAGGTAATGACGGCCTACACCGCGACGGTGACGGTTCGACTCAAACGCGGCGTCCTCGACCCCGAGGCCGAGACCACGAAACAGGCCCTCGAGCGGCTGGGCTTCGAACTCGAGGCGCTGCGCTCGGCCGACCGCTTCGAGATCGACCTCGAGGCGGACTCCGCCGACGGCGCCCGCGAGCGCGCCGACGAGATGGCCGAACGACTGCTCGCGAACCCGACCATCCACGACTACGACGTGGAGGTCGACGAGCGGTAGATGACGGTATCGATCACGACGATCGAGACCGTCGGTCACAACACCGTGGGGTGGCGACTGTGACGGTATCGATCGTCCGATTCGGCGGCTCGAACTGTGACCGCGACGCCGAGCGAGCCCTCGAGCATCTCGGTATCGACGCCGAGATCGTCTGGCACGAGGACGGCCTGCCAGCCGAGACGTCGGGGATCGTTCTGCCGGGCGGGTTCTCCTACGGCGACTACCTGCGCGCGGGAGCGATGGCCGCGCGCTCGCCGATCATGGCCGAGGTCCGCGAGGCGGCCGCCGACGGCGTTCCGGTGTTGGGGATCTGTAACGGCGCCCAGGTGGGCTGTGAGTCCGGCCTGACCGAGGGCGCGTTTACGACCAACGAGAGCGCCCGGTTCCAGTGCGAGCCGGTCCACCTCCGGGTCGAGCGCGCCGACACACCCTGGACGGCCGCCTACGAGGAGGGCGACGTGATCGAGGTGCCGATCGCCCACGGCGAGGGCCGTTACGAGATCGGCGACGACCGACTGGCGGCGCTTGAGGCCGACGATCGGATCCTCTTCCGATACTGCGACGCCGACGGCGCGGTCGACGGCGACTCGAACCCCAACGGGTCGAAGGGGGCGGTCGCCGGCCTGCTCGGCGAGCGCGAGACGGTCGCGGTGTTGATGCCCCATCCCGAGCGCGCCGCGCTGCCGGACGTCGGCCCGACCGACGGGCAGGGGATTCTCCGCGGGTTCGAATCTGTGGCCGATAAACTGTAGCTACGGCCAACATATTTATTCCATTACCTGTGTGATATCGATACAGTTAGTCGAACGTGTCGGTCGACTCGTCCGGAGCGAGCGGGCGACGGTCCCGACTACGTGGAACACGGGCTATGGATACGACAACGCGCGTCGTCTGTGTCGGGTCGGACGTTCCGCAAAACGTCGACGGCGTCTTCGACGAAGTCGTCGAGACGCTAGCGGACTGCCTGGCGGAACTCGAGAGTGCCGACTGCGTCGTGGCGACCGATACCATCCCTGACGCGACCTGTTCCGAGCTCTGCTCGCTGGTCCGGAGTCGTCGACCCGACCTTCCGCTGGTAGCGTTTCCCTCGGCCGGCAGCGAAGAGCTGGCCGGCGAGGTTATCGCGGCCGGCGTCGACGGTTACGTGCCGCAGTCTCAGGGCCTCGAGACACTGCGCTCGCGTCTCGCCGCGTTGCTTTCCGATTCTCACTCGCGATCGGTCGGCCACTCGAGCCGGTTCGAGTTGCTCGTCGAACAGTCCCCGCTCGCGATCATCGAGTGGAACCGGTCGTTCGAGGCGATCAGCTGGAACCCGGCCGCGACGGAACTGTTCGGCTACGATCGAGCGGAGGCCCTCGGTACGTCGGCGTTCGAGCTGGTCGTCGGCGAACGCGACCGAACCGACGTTGCGGCCCAGTGGGAGCTACTCGTCGGGACCGACCTCGAAGAGTCGTCCCGATCCGTCACCCGGAACGTTCGCAAGGACGGCACCGAAGTCACCTGCGAGTGGGTCACCGCGCCGCTGCTAGCGAACGGCGAGGTCGTTCGAGTGCTCTCCTTCGCCCGCGACATCACCGACGATCTCGAGCGGGCGAACACCCTTGAGGCGCTCCAGGAGACGACGCGCCAGCTCGTGGGCGCGTCCTCGTTCGAGACGATCGCTGAGATTACCATGAGTGCGACCGGAAGCGTCCTCGATCGCTCGCTGGCCGGCGTCTGGTTCGCCGACGAGGACGGCGAGGCCCTCGAGCTCGCGGCGACGGCCTCGCAGCTGGCCGACGCCAGCGTCGATCGATCGCCGGTCACCCCTAGCGACAGTCTTCTCTGGGAGGTCTACGAACGCGGGGAACCGATGGTGGTCGAGGACGCCTCGATCGAGCGGTTTCCCTACTACCTCGAGTTCCCCCTCGGGAACGCGATCGTGTATCCGCTCGGCGCACACGGCGTGCTGTCGGTCTGTTCGGTCGGGGGGCGCGAACTCGAGACTGCCGACATGAACCTGGTTCGGGTGCTCGCCGCGACCGCCGAGGCCGCCCTCGACCGGACGGCGCGTCAGCGGGAACTCGAGCGCGCGAAGACGATCGTCGAGGCCGTCGGCGACGGCGTGTACGCGACCGACGGGGAGGGCCGGTTCGTCACCGTCAACGACACGCTCGCATCGATAACCGGCTACGACCGGGAGACGCTCGTCGGCGACCACTTCTCGTCGGTGTTGACCGCTGAAAGCGCCGATCGAGTCCGGGACCGAGTCGGCGCCCTCGAGCCCGGAACCGAAGACGCCGCGACCTACGAGGTGACCGTGCTGACCGAGTCAGGGGAACGAATCCCCTGTGAGTCCACCACACGACTGCTGTGTTCGGGCGGCGACATCGAGGGCTCTGTCGGAGTCGTTCGCGACGTCAGTGACCGGAAACGAATGGAGCGCGAACTCCGGGAACGCCGGGCCAAGATCGAGAACCTCCACGAGGTCGCCTCCCGCCTGGACGACCGTTGCCGTCCCGAGGACGTTTACGAGCTGATCGTTGAGACGGCCGAGGACGTCCTCGAGTTCGACGTCTGCGTCGTCGACCGGGCGGTCGGCGACTCGCTCGTGAAGGTTGCCCTCTCTTCACACCTCGACGACGCGGACTACGTCGACCGCATACCAGTCGAGACCGGGATCGCGGGGAAGACCTACCGAACCGGCCGAACGTACCGGATCGACGACGTCGAGCGCTGCGATGACGCGGCGGCGGACGCCGGCGCCTACGCGTCGGTGTTGAGCGCCCCGATCGGCGACCACGGCGTCTTCCAGGCGGCCTCGCGAGTGCCCGGCGCGTTCGACCGCCACGACGAGGAGCTGGTGGAGTTGCTGCTCTCCCACGTTACCGACAGGCTGGATCAGCTCGAGTCGGAGTCGGTGCTCAGGGCCGAACGGGATCGGTTCGCGGCGCTGTTCGAGAACGTTCCCGACGCCGTCGCGAGCGTCCAACACCGGGACGGCGAACCGATCGTCGAGGCGGTCAACCCCGCGTTCGAACGGACGTTCGGCTACGACGAGGCGGAGCTGATCGGGGAGTCGCTGCACGCATACATCGTCCCGTTCGAGGACCGGGACGCGGCGGAGGCGATCAATCGGTGCAGCGACGAGGGGTCGGTGGTCGAGGCCGAGGTGAGACGTCGAACAGCGGACGGCTTCCGCGAGTTCATGCTGCGACTCGTTCCGATCAAGCTCGACGACACCGAGAGCCGATCGTTCGCGCTCTATACCGACGTCACCGAGCAGAAGCGGCGACGAAAGCGCCTCGAGATCCTAAACCGGGTGTTACGACACGACCTGCGAAACGGGATGAACGTGATCGGCGGCTGTGCCGACCTGCTCGCGGATCGGGTCGACGGGGAGGCCGCGGCACGTGTCGAGACGATCCGGGAACGTGCGAACGAGCTCACCTCGCTGGCCGAGAAGTCGAGAACCGTCGAACGGACGCTTAATCGGGACGGCACAGACATCTGCCCGATCGACGTCGCCGCGCTCGCCGAACGAGCGACGACCCGACTCGAGAACGACGATCCGAACGTCGAGATCGAACGTTCGATATCGGGGCCTGCTCCGGTTTCCGGCGGAGCGCATCTGGAGACCGCGTTCGAACAGCTCCTCGAGAACGCGGTCGAACACCACGACGGCGATCCCTCGATCGAGGTCACGGTCCGGGATCGGCCGACGGAGGACCTGGTCGCGCTGTCGGTCGCCGACGACGGCCCCGGTATTCCGCCCGAGGAGCGGGAACTGCTCCGGGAGGAACGGGAGATCACCCAGCTCCAGCACACGAACGGTCTCGGGCTCTGGCTGGTCAACTGGGCCGTCTCGCAGTCGGGGGGTCGCCTGTCCATCGCCGACAACGAGCCGCGGGGGACCGTCGTCACGCTCGAACTCCCGCGGGCGGATCCTGACGGCGTCGATCCGATGCGGGATTGAGCCGACGCGACTAGCGGGTCAGCGGTTGGTTGAAGCTCCGCTCGCGCTCCATGACGGCCTCCCACGTCAGTTCGCAGTCACAGGAGACCTGCCCGAACACCGAGGGATCCTGCCGCAGGTCGAAGTCTTTGATCGCCTTCTGGACGAGGTCGTCACACTCCTGGCAGTTGTGCGGACCGCGATCCGAGCCGTGGCCGACGGGGTCCGAGACGACGATGGCGTTGACATCGACGGTCTCGCGGAGGACGTGGGCGACCGACCAGAGCCACGGCGGCCGGTAGCCGTCCTCGAAGTAGAGGTCGTCGACCATCGTGTAGCGCTGGACGTTACAGGGGTTCATCGAGACGGTGTGACAGCCGTCGACGGCGGCGCAGCGCTCGACGGAGGAGATCATGTCCGCGACGGCTTCCGACTCCGTGAGGAACGGTGGTTTCATCAGGAGATACGCTTTGATTCCTGCATCGGCGTCGCTGCCCGCTTCCTCGTCCGCCGTGGCGGCCTCGGCACAGGCATCCTCGAAGTCCGCGAAGTCGAAGTACTTGTTCACGCAGTCGTGACGGACCCGGTCGGTTGCGGTCTCGAGCCCGATCGCGACGTCCGTATTCACGCCGTGACGGGTGAAGTCGGCGATCTTCTCGCGGTCGACGAAGTCGGGCAGCGACTCGACGACCATTCGCTCGCGGTCGGCGAAGGTGTCGGCGATCGCCCGTCGACTCTTCGCGCCGACCTCGCGCTCGTCTAAGAACGAGCCGGAGGTGTAGATCTTGATGAGGTCGGCGGGCTCGTCTCCGTTCTCTTCTTCGTGTGCGAGACAGACGTCGATCTGGTCCATCAGGGCGTCGTGGCTGACGCTGCCGCCGTCGACGCTCTCGGCGACGTAGCCACACATCGTACAGCCGCCGGCGCGGGCCCATCGGCAGCCGCCGGTGTTGAGAATGATCGTCAGGCTCCGCTTGACGCCATTGGGAGTGTTGTCCTCGTCGAGCCAGACGCGGGTCGGCTCGTGGGGGTCGTAGCTGGCCTCCTTGCGCGAGCGGATCTCGCGCATGACCTGGTTGTGGGCGTCCATGCCCTTGCCCTGCTCGTAGACGTCGGGCGTGGGGTGACTCATTAGGAGCAGAAAACGGTCGGGTACCTAAAGCGCCTTCGTCTATACGGCGCGGCTCCCGAATCGTTAGGGGCTCCCTCGCACAACGGACGAACGATGCCTCTCGCTCCCGCTCAGATCGCCCTCGCCGCAGCGTTCGTCGCCGCGGTCGGCTTCGCGCTGGCCGTCGGCGACCACCGACGCTGGCGTTCGCTCCTCGAGTCGCGGTTCGTCTACGGCGTTCCCTGGGGGACGCTCGTCACCGTGAGTCTCGTCGTCGCGTTCTACCTGCTGGTCCAGGGTGGGCTCCACCACTGGAGCGAGCCGCTCACCTACCCGTTCATCACGTGGTCGTACCTCTACCCGACCGGGTGGCTCACCGCGGGGATCGCCCACGGCTCGCCCGAACATCTTGTCTCGAACGTCGCCGGGACACTCGCGTTCGCCCCGATCGCGGAGTACGCCTGGAGCCACTATCCCCGGGACGGGCGCGACCGGGAGGCCGACGGCCTCCTCGCTCGTCCCTGGATTCGGGCGGTCGTCGTCTTTCCTGCGGCGTTGCTCGGCGTCGCCTACGCGACGGCTTTCTTTTCGCTGGGGCCGGGACTCGGCTTTTCGGGCGCCGTATTCGCCATCGCCGGCTTCGCCCTCGTTACCCACCCGCTGGCGACCGTCGTCGGCGTGGTCGCAACCAGCGGGGTCCAGCTGGCGTACCAGGCGCTGACTCAGCCGATCGTCTCCGAAGCGATCGAGCGCGGACCGCCGGCGCCGCCCGAGTGGGCCGGGATCGGGTTTCAGGCGCACCTGCTCGGCTTTCTCCTCGGAGCGCTCGTCGGGATCGCGCTCCTGCGGCGGCGCAACCGTCGGCCGGCGGCCAGCCGGGTGTTCGGAGCGACGATACTGTTCGGGTTCGCCCAGTCGCTCTGGCTGCTCGTCGGTACCGTCGGCGACGACACGTTCGTGCTCTACCGGGCCCCTGGTGTCGTCCTCGTACTTCTGCTGGCCGCGGTGCTCTCGATCGCGGTCGCTGGAAGCGATCGCCCGCTCCCGTGGCCGGTGTCGCTCCCGACGCGAGTCCGGCGACTGCTCGCGCTCGGGTGGCTCGCTGTCCTCTCACTCGGACTCATCGCGGGGGGCGCCCTCGTCGTCAGCGAGGGCGCCCCGCTCGCGCTCTCGGTCGGCGCGATGGTCCTCGCCGTCGGACTCGTCGCGCTGCCGGCACTGGTGGTGCTGGCGCCCGACCGGTGGCTCTCGAGTCCGACGCCGCGTCGGCGAGCGGCGCTCATCGTCCTGCTGGCCGCCACGGTGCTCGTCGCCGCGCCGAGCCTCCCGCTCGGACTGACCGTCGTCGACGACGACGCCGTCGACGGCTCGAACGAACTCGAGATCGAGGAGTACACCCTCACCTACGAGCAGAACGCGTCCGTCGAGCAGGGGTCGCCGATCGACCTCGGCGAGGAATCAATCGAGTCCCAGCAGGACGGCCTGCTTCTGGCCAGTGACGAGCGCGAGATTGCTACCGTCGCGGTCAGAGACGACGTCCTCGCGTACGCCGGCGAGGAGACAGTCCACGTCGGCGGGCTCGGCTGGCGGGAGTCGGTCGACGTCGACCGAACCGGCTGGGAGGTCGTCGGCAACGAGACGGCCTACGCCGTCGATCTCGAGGTCGGCAACGAGACGACCAGAACGTTCGTCACCGATCCCGTCGAGGCGGAGGCGACCGTCGGCGGTTACAAGATGTCGGTCGCACCAACCGAAGAGGGGTTCTCGCTTCGGATCACCGAAGACGGTACCGAAGTCGGCGAGACGGCGATCCCGGACGCGAACGAGTCGACGACGGTCGGAGAACTACAGGTTTCGACGGAGCGCGTCGACGACCGCGAGCGGGTCGCCGTCGGGACCGACGACACCCAGGTGACGGTCGCCGAGCGCGAGACGTACGCCGACGAAGCGGATCCAGCGGACGAGTTCGACGAGGAGTGACCGTTCCGCGACAGCGCGAGCCCACGATCCCACATCTCGACGGTCGGCCTTACAGGACGAGCGGACGAACCGGCGCTGGATGCCAGTCCCGCTCATCGAAACGCTCCGGCCGCCGTCGTCGCGATAGCCCAAGCGTCGATACTCGAGTTTCGCGTCGTCGAACTTCTCCTGCAGCCGCTCGGACGGAGACGGGCAAACTGGTGTGATAGCACACTTCTCGAAAAGATATGACGAAAGGCGAGATTTCGTTGATACGTCGAGCGTACCAGCATGGTTCTTAGGCATCGCCTTCGTACGTGGGTGTATGGACAGCGTCAGTGAGACACACGATCCCGGAGGCGGGACCGCGGCGACCGCCCTCGAGTGGTTCGTCGACCCCGTCATGGCCGTGACGGACGGGGTGATCACGTTCGCGAACGAGGCCGCTCGGACGGAGTTCGACCTTCAGGAAGACGCCCTCCCGAGGGAGCCGGAACCGGTTTTCGACTCGCACTGGGAGCGCATCGAGGCCGCCCTGACCGAGACGACGGTCGGCACGGCCCGCCACGTCTCCCTCGAGACTGCGGAGTACGATGTCCGGATCCACCGCGGAGAGGACGGAGCGACGATCGCGTTCGAACGCCTCGGTGAACAGGAGCCGCCGGCGAGCGACCGGGCGGTCAAGGACCGGGCGATCAACGAGGCGCCCGTGGGGATCACTATCTCCGACCCGGACCGCGACGATAACCCGCTGGTCTACGTCAACGAGGCCTACGAAGAGATCACCGGCTACAGCTACGAGGACGTCGTCGGGCGCAACTGTCGGCTCCTGCAGGGTGAGGAGTCGGACCCGGAAGCCATCGCGGAGATGCGCGCGGGAGTCGACGAGGAACGCCCCGTCACGGTCGAACTCGTCAACTACCGGAAGGACGGCACCGCCTTCTGGAACGAGGTAACGATCGCGCCCGTCCGCAACGGCGACGGCGAGACCACCCACTACGTCGGTTTCCAGAACGACGTCACCCCCCGCAAGGAGGCCGAAATCGAACTCGAGCGCCGAACCGAGGAACTCGAGTACATCCTCGAGCGGGTCCAGGGGCTGATCCAGGACGTCACCGACGTCGTCGCGGGCTCGACCTCCCGGTCGGAGCTCGAAGCCGCTGTCTGCGAGCGTATCGCCGCGGAGGAGGCCTACGACGGCGCCTGGATCGGTGAGCGCGATCCGGCCACAGAACGCATCGAGGTCCGAGAACGGGCGGGGGTTCCCGTCGACGGGTCCTCGATCGGCGACGACCACCCCTCGATAGCGGCGCTCGATACCCACGCCGTCGCCGTCGACGGCGACGGCGACACCACTCACGCCTCGTTCCCGCTTCGGTACAACGGGATCGACTACGGCGTGCTGACGGTCTGTACCGACCGCGACCGCCCGATCGACGACCGCGAGTCGGTGATCCTCTCGGCGCTGGCCCGCGCGGTCGCAAGCGGCGTTAACGCCCGCGAGACCAGCCGCACGCTCGCGACCGACGCCGTCGTCGCCGTCGACATCGAACTCACGGACCCCGCGTTCACCGCCGTCGCACTATCGGCGGCAACCGACGCCCACCTCGAGTACCGCCGCTCGGTCCACCGCACCGGTGACGGGACGGCGTCGCTGTTCACCGCCGAGGACGCGAGCGGGGAGGAGCTTCGAGCGGCCGCGGCCGACCTCTCGGGCGTCTCTCTCGAGGTACTGGTCGAGCACGAAGGGAGCTGTCTGATCGAGCTGGCCGACGACGACGATCCGGTCGGCTGGCTCTCCGACCGGGGCGTTCGGACCCGAACGATCGAGAGCGAGGGCGGCAGCGCCCGACTCTCGCTGGAGATACCGCGATCGGCGAACGTTCGCTCGGTCATCGAGGCGATCGAGGACCGGTATGCCGGGACCGACGTCGTCTCGTTTCGTCAGCGCGAGAACGAGGGTCGCTCCCGTCACGAGTTCGCCTCGCGGCTCGAGGCGTCGCTCACCGACCGGCAGTTCACGGCGTTACAGCGGGCCTACCTCGCGGGCTACTTCGAGTGGCCCCGACCGACGACCGGAGAGGAACTCGCACAGACGATGGACGTCTCGCGACCGACGTTCCACGAACACCTCCGCGGCGCGGAGGCGAAACTGTGTCGGGCGTTCTTCGGCGACGACTGATACGGGTTGCTGTACCGATGTCCCGGCGCAACCGCCGCACGGGTCGCGGTTACGCCGATACTGACGTACAGTAAACCGCATGAGACCGTCGATACTCCCCTCCTGCCGAACCGACGGGCCGCGGACCGACACCGGCGTTTATAATCGTCGGCGTGGGATCGATCAGTATGTACGAACTCGCAACGGCGGTCCCACTCCAGATCGGCGGCGTCGACTTCCTCTACTGGGCAGTCATCTTCATGGTCCTCGCACTCGTCGCCGCCGCGGTCGGCGCCGGTGGCGTCGCGGGCGTCTCGATGGAGATCGCACGCATCTTCGTGCTGATCTTCATCGTCCTCGCGGTGATCGCACTCCTGCTGTAACCCGTTCTCGGTTCCGAACGCCTACCCGTCGGACCCGATCAACACCGGCTCGCGGATCTCGAGGGCGGTTTCGAACTCGTCCTCGCGATCGGTGCGCCGCCCGATCCGTAACAGCTGCTCCTCGTGGGCGCGCTCGACGGCCGACCGCTCGCTGTCGCTCATTCCCAGCTCGGCACCCAGTGCTGCCCAGTGGCCCGTCTCGACGGCGAACGCCTCGAGCCCGTCGCCCTCGTAGAGGCGTTCGTACTCGCGGCGGTAGCGCTCGCGGTCGGCCGCCAGCCGCTTCTGTGCGACGTCGACGAGGTCGGGCAGCTGCGTCGGCGTAATGCTCGCCTTCGCGGCGGTAAGCAGCAGGATCTGTCCTTCGATCGGCTCCCCCGCCATCAGCCACCCGCGCGCATCGCCTTCTGTGCGAAGTCCTCGATCAGCCCGTCGAGCGCGTCGGGATCGCCCTCGAAGACGACCGTCACCTCCGTTAGCGTCAGCGACGGGCCGATGCCGACCGTCTCCGAGGAGAGCGATGCCGTCCAGTCCTCGCCCGCGACAGTCTCGTCGTCGACTCGCTCCCCGCCGAGGTTCGTCAGGTAGCGTCTCGCGAGTCGTTCGGAGATGCCGCGAAAGGAGCGTTCGACCCGCGTCCGTTCTGTCATACCACCCGTTGGGCCGCCGGAGGAATAAAGCTCCCTCAGACGACCGCTCGCAGCGCGACGACCGAAACGACGCCGGTACACAGCGCCAGCAGGATGCTCTCGGTGCGCCACATCACGGCGACGACGAGGACGCCGGCACCCCACTCGGCCGGACCGCCCGCCGCCAGTTCGGGACCGAGGACGGCGATCACGATCGCGCCCGGCAACACCGAGAGGGCGGCCTCGAGGCGTTCGCTCGCCTCGATCCGGTTGAGCAGCCAGAGCCCGCCCGTTTTGGTCGCGTAGGTGACGACGGCCATCGCGAGGACGACGCCGACGACGATCGGATCGACCGAGAGCGCGCCGTCACCGATCATGGCGGATCACCTCGACGACCGCCGCGGCGAGCCCGCCCAGCAGGATGTACCACCGACCGGGAAGCGCCTCGGCAGCGATCACCGCGGTTCCGAGCGACGCCATCCACGGCGCCAGCGACGACCGCCCCTCCCAGAGCTCGGCCGCCAGCGCGAGAAACACTGCCGCGAGGACGAAGTCGACGCCGTACTCTGCGGGGTCGCCGATCGTCTCGCCCGCGAGCGCGCCGACGACCGTCGACGCAACCCAGAACGTCCAGATCGCGATCCCGCTGCCGAGCAGGAAGGCGCCGCGTCTGTTGCCCGCCCGGAAGTCCCGCATCGTCAGCGCCCAGTTCTCGTCGGCCATGAAAAACAGGCTGCCGTACGCCTTCGACGCCGACAGGCGTTTAAACCAGGGCTGGAGCGCTGCCCCCATCAGCGAGTACCGCAGGTTGATCGCGAACGTCGTGACGACGATGGCGGCAATCGGGATCGGATCGGCCCAGAGCTCGACCGCGACGATCTGGGAGGCGCCGGCGACGACCAGCGCGCTCATCAGCGCCGCCTCCGCGACGCTCAACCCGACCTGATTCGCGAGGACGCCGAACGCGACGCCGTAGCCGGCGACGCCGAACGCGATCGGGACGCAGGTGAGTAATCCCGCCCGGACCCCCCGCCAACCGAAGGTCACCGGCTCGGCGCCGTCGGTCGAGCCGGAGATCTCCGTCGCGTCTCCGGTGGCGTTGCCGTCGCTCGCGTTCGTCTCCGTCTCGTTCTCCATCACCACTCGAGACTCCGGGAACGACGTATAAGTTCCTCTCGAAACCGCTTCTGGCCGTCGCGCCGATTACCCGCCCGCGACCGGTGGGAACACCGACAGCGTATCCCCCGCCTCGAGCGCGGTGTCGGGGCCTTCCATGTGGACCACGTCGCGGCCGTTCTTCAGCACGCTCAGTTGGGGACGGATCTCGCCGTCCTCGAGCAGTTCTCCCTCGAGATCGTCGTACTCGGCCTCGAGCTCGCCCAGGATGTCACCGACGGTCGCGTCGTCCTCGAACGACGACGTCAGCTCCTTCTGTCCCACCGCCTCGCGAAAGGTGGCGAAGAATCGCAAATCGAGTTCCATACCGGGTGATCGGAGGCCGGAACCATAAGTCCGGCTCTCGGACTGGCCGCTGTACGTCAGTTCTGGCACAGCTGTGATCGAACTGCGGTCACGCCGCGAAGTCGGTACCGTAGTCCATGTCAGGCCGATGCCGTCGGCGACGAACGGTACGTGATCGAGTCGACGCCCGCCTCGGCCAGCGCCGCGTCGATCGTCTCGGCGCCGCGCTCACCGGCCGCCTCGGCGTCGTCGGCTTCGACGGTGACGACGACGTCGAACTCGATCGCGATCGTGTACGGATCGAACGGCGCCGAGGGCGGTTCGTGGACCTCGGCGTCGGTCACCGCCCAGTCGACGAGCGTTCCCTCGGTCGCGAGCGACTCGAACGTCTCCTCGAGTTCCGCGGCCGCGTCCTCGCGGGCGGTCGTGTTGCTTCCTCCGTGCAGCGTGACGAGCGTCGTACCTTCGCGTGAGACGGCGAACTCCATACCCGCTGTAGGAAGTCACGGGATTTGAACGCTTGGGATGCGTCCGCGTACCATTGCTCCTACGGCTCGTCGTACACCCGCGCCAGCTGCTCGAGGGAGTGTTCGACCGAGAGCATCGCCCGTCGGCGTCGACAGCCGGTTTCGCGACGCTGTCGACCGCATCCCCGCGTCGGCGCCGACGCCCTCAGAATCGCACGGCGATTCTGATGGGCTGTGAAAATCGCATAGCGATTTTCGAACGTCGGCGGAGACTGCGCTCCCGATGGGAACCGATTCGGTTCCTGCAAAGCGCGTTTGTCGAGGGAATCTCGACAGGCTGTCAGACTGCGTCTGACACTGCCATGGAAGCCAGGACGCCCCATCTGCTCACGGGCGCTTCGCGTCCGTTCGCATGGTCCGTGAGATCTTCGGTCTCACGCTACCCTCGAGGAGCGAACGGCGTCAGCCGTGAGCGAGGAGAGTGGGGTGGAAGTCACAGGTCCTGCAGCCGGATTCCGTCCTCGACCAACTGGGCGTTTCGCTCCCGCTCTAGATGCTCGCCGAGACCGTCGTGTTCGTACAGTTGGGCGACGACGTCGGCGTACAGCGTCCGCCACGCGATCGCGTAGATCGGCGACTGGCCCCACGCCCGCAGCTCCGGGACCAGTTCGTCGTAGGTTTGGTATCGGTCCTCGAAGCGCTCGATCGCCTCGAGGATTCGACCGGCCGCCTCGCGCTCGTCCTCGGACTCCTCGATCACGCGGTTGAGCTGTCGTTCCCAGCCGCCAACCGCCTCCTGCATGTCGGTCGCGGCGGTGGTGTCGTCCTCGGGCAGTCGCTCGAGCAGCGGTTCCGGAACGCCGAGTGAGATCTCGTCCATGGGCGACCGTACGAACGGGACCGGTATGAAACCACTAGCCAGCCATTCGGTGGCAGCGTTCGAACGGCTCGAGGAAACCACTGGTGGGACAGCACCAACCGTGGGAACCGTCTCGACTCGAGGCCGAAACAAGGCAAAACCCATCACATATCAAACGTCATATGTGATATGAACAGGGGCACTGTCTAGTTGAGCCAGTTTGAGAAACGAGCAGGTCGTTGAGTGAATTGGTTAGGATGCTCGCAGACCTGCTCAGCGAGAGCTACGACGCGGATTTAGAAGAATCTTGGGAGAACGAGCGGACGGCGACGCCCGTCAGGGCGTTCGCCGTCCGCCTTCATCAGACCGGTTGTTCACTTCGGGAGACAACAACGATTCTCGCTGAATTAGACGTTGAGCGCTCTCACGGAGCGGTCTGGAACTGGGTACATCGGCTGGCTGACATCGGGTACGACCCGCCTGAGGCGCAGCCGAAGCGGGTCGCGATTGACGAGACCGCTGTCAAGATCAATGGCGAGTGGTCTTGGCTGTGCGCTGCAATAGACACCGAAACGAAGCTGATTCTCGATGTCGCATTGTTTGGTCGGCATGGCACCGTTCCGGCAGCTGCGTTTCTGCATCGACTTAACGAGAAATACGATCTCTCCGACACCGTATTTCTCGTCGATCAATTCGGCTATCGAACTGCCCTTGCTCGATTAGGGTTAAGCGGTCGGGTCAACTATACCGAGCGAAACCTCATCGAAAAATGGTTTCACACCCTCAAAGTGCGCATCGACCGCTTCCATAACTCGTGGGTGGGCAGTCGGGCGAGTGCACGCGAATGGTTTGAACGATTCATGCACTACTACAACCGCCAGAGACTGCACCAAGCTCTCGACGGAAAGACGCCGATCGAGGAGGTGCAGAACTAGACAGTGCCTGAACAGGAGGCAGCTGGTGGCTTCGATCGCCGGTGTCGGCGCTGTGTCGATGACCGGCTGCATCAGCCGGGAGGGGTACGAGGGCGGATACCTCTACGCACAGGGGCTCGAGCGGATTCCTGACGACGCAGTAGCGATCGACGAGAGCGAGTCCGCGCTCGAACACGAACTCCTCCGAGAGGCGATCGACGATCTCGGGACCCCGATCGAGGTCAACCAAGACGAGTACGAGGAACTCGGTACGACGCTGTCACAGCTCCCGTTCTACGACGCCGACGAGGACTCCAACCCACAGCTCAGCGCGTATTTCGTCGAGCAGTCCGACGAGGAGTACTGGGTCGCGCTCGAGCTCGTCCCGAGCTGTACGGAGTCGCTGCTGTTCGACGAAACCGACGGTACACACTCCAGCTCGGACTGCTGGGATCGGGACTGACGTTCCGGTGTGGCGGTACGAAAGCAGTTTTCGAGCGACGGCATCAGAGCACGATCCGAACCGCTGGTAGCAACAAGCGAGCGGACGCGGGAAAACTGATCGCACTACCGAAGTCGATTCTCTATCGCGATACCGGATTTATATTCGTTTTCCGTCTACCTGAAACCGGTACGAGTACGCCGACACCGAGGCTGCTCGGACGTGCTCGAGGGAGAACCGGTCCCCAGTGATTCGGAACACGATCACGACGTCGCACTCCCCGCGGACGATCGCCCTCGTCGTTTGTCGAGCTGTACCGCACTCACTCCCGGTCGTCTCGAGATGGTGGCCGGTAGCGGAGCGACAGGGCTGCGAACGGAACTCCGTTCCCGTCGGGAACGATTCGGTACCGAGCCGTCCGGTCCTGTCTCGAGCACACGGGATCCGTCGTCCACCGAGAACCGAACCGCGAAGATCGGGCTACTCTCGAGCGACGGCTTCCGTATTTTATCTTCCGCGTGCGAGGCGAGCGACGCCGTGGCGACTCGCTTTCGTCGCTATCGCGACTCCGATTTCGCCGATACAGTTTATACTACGATACGGAACTCCCTGTAAACGGATCGAGTTCCAGCCGGGGAGTCTCGCGCTCGTAGTGGGGTGCGTTCGACGACACGACCGTCGCGTTTGGGGACTCGAGGTTCGCACGCGAAGACCGCACGTATATCCGTCTTCGTCGACAATTGCAGGTAACCTTGTCTCCGAACAGTTGCGCTCGCTGCGGGTTCGAGACGGATTCCGCGAGTTCGGACGCGGAACGTGACTCGAGGACCGCGTCGAAGCTCTCCCTTCACCTGCGAAACCGAAGCAGAAACGACCGTCGAGTACTAACCGAAGACCAATGAGCGAGTCAGGACAGCACTCCCCCGAACCCGCACAGCTGCTCCTGGTCGAGGACAATCCGGGTGACGTCCGTCTAACCCGAGAGGCGTTCAAGCAGGGTCGGATCGACAACGACCTGCACACCGTCTCGGACGGCAGCGACGCGTTGGATTTTCTCCACCAGCGAGGCGAGTACGAGGACGCGCCGCGACCCGATCTCGTGTTGCTCGACCTCAATCTTCCCCGGAAGGACGGCGAGGAAGTACTCGCCGATCTCAAGGACGATCCCCAGCTTCAGTCGATCCCGGTGATCGTCCTGACGAGTTCGCGAGCCGAGGAGGACATCGCCAGATCGTACGAGCTCCACGCGAACGCCTACCTGACGAAGCCGGTCGACCCCGACGAGTTCATCGAGACCGTCCGCGCGTTCGAGAAGTTCTGGTTCTCCGTGGTCCGACTCCCCCCCGAGGAGGAGGGTCAATGAACGACGTCGTCTCCGGGGCCGGCGACGACGCCGATATCGGCGGCACGCTCGAGTTGCTGCTGATCGAGGACAACCCCGGCGACGCGCGGCTAATCCAGGAGATGCTCCGGGACGCGACCGAACTCACCCAGCGAGTCAACCCCGACGAGTCGACGAACCAGGCGCCGACGGTGATCCACGAGGACCACCTCGAGGAGGGCCTCGAGACGCTCCGATCGACGCCGCCGGATCTCGTGTTGCTCGATCTGAACCTTCCGGACAGTCGTGGGCTCGACACCCTCGAGACGGTCGACGACGTCGCCGACGAGACGCCGATCGTCGTCTTCACCGGCGTCAGCGACCAGGAGGTCGGCGTCCAGGCAATTCAAAGCGGTGCCCAGGACTTCCTCGTCAAGGACGAGGTCACCGACGAGTTGCTGATCCGGACGATCCACCACGCGATCGAACGGGCTCACCAGGAACGACAACGCCGACGCCAGCGCGAACAGCTCGAGGCACTCAACCGCCTCAACCGGATCGGCCACGACATCACCCACGCGGTGATCACGACCGAAACCCGCGCAGAGCTCGAACAGGAGGTCTGTGACCGCCTCGTCGAGTCGGACGGCTACCGGTTCGCCTGGCTCGGGAGCGTCAACCCTGGCAGCGACCGGATCGAGCCAACCGCGGCTGCCGGCGCCGAGAACGGCTACCTCGACGAGGTCGAGGTCACCGCTGATCCGGACGACGAACGGGGCCAGGGACCCTCCGGAACGGCGATCCGAACCGGCGAGGTCCAGATCGCCCAGGATACACAGACCGACGAGACGTTCGGCCCGTGGCGGGAGGCTGCAAGCGACCGCGGCTACCGATCGACGGTCGCGATCCCGATCGTCCACGAGGATCTCGTCTACGGCGTGTTGAACGTCTACTCGGCATCGGCCCGGTCGTTCACCGACGCCGAGGCGACGATCCTCTCGCGGATCGGCGACGTTATCGCCCACGCGATCACCGCCATCGAACGCAAGGACGCGCTGGTCAGCGACGCCGTCATCGAACTCGAGTTCCGGATCGGGGAGATGGCTCCGGAGTTGATCGCCCTCTCCACCGAGGAGTCGTGTACGATCCGGTTCGACCAGATGATCCATGGCGACGAGACGCTGCTGGTCTACGGCTCCGCGTCCAATCTCGACCAGGAGACGTTCCTCGAGACGATCGAGGAAACCGACGGTCTCGGCGAGGCTCGGGTCCTCTCGGCTCGAAAGGACTACTTCGAGTTCGAGCTCGTCGCGCCGACGGCGGTCTCGCTGTTTGAGACGATCGCGACCCACGGCGGTCGGGTCGCCTCCGCGACGATCGCCGACGGCGAGTTCCGGTTCGTCGTCGAACTCCCTCGCGGCCGGGACACCCGCCAGATGATCGAACTGCTCAAAGAACAGCGCCCGGACGTCACCTACCTCGCCCAGCGGACGACCGAACGGGGCGATCGCTCGGAGTCGGGCTCGGAGTCGGTTCTTGAGAGCGACCTCACCGAAAAGCAGCGGGCTGCCCTCGAGACGGCCTACTTTGCGGGCTACTTCGACTGGCCCCGTGAGAGTACCGGCGAGGAGATCGCCGACCGACTCGGCATCTCACCCGCAACGTTCAACCAACATCTGCGGACCTCGGAGCGGAAGTTCTTCGATTCGATACTCGGAGAGTGAGCGAATCGGGCGGTCGGATCGATCCTGCCGTACCCGAACACCTTCGTAATGCAATGGGCACAGTTATCCGAATCCAGCCCACACAATAGATTGAGAATTATCATGCGAATCCGTCACGGGGGTGAACGCTGGCGATGAACGGAACCGAACGGGCGTTCGGAGAAACGAGGACGCTGCTCGGCGCGGTACGTCACTCGCTGACGTCGGAGGACTTCCCGGACCGAAGCGTCCGTGATACCGTCCTGGTCGGCCTCGTGTACGCGGCGACGGTCCTGTTGCTTCCGTTCGCGATCGGCGCCGATCTGGCCAACTTGGCGGTTCACTGGTAACGGCGCGGTTTCGACCCCGTCCGAGTCGCCTCAGCGCGCGGCCGTGAGATCGGCCGCCTCCGCGAGCAGTTCGTGCGATCGGATCACGTCGTCGTGATCGGCGATCAGGTTCTGGAGGATTACGTCGTCGACGCCGACCCGGACGGTCAGTTGCTCGAGCAGATCCCGCATCGTCTTCGGACTCCCCGAAATCGAACGCGGCCACTCACCGTCCGGAAGCGGGTTCGGGGTCGGTTCGGGAACACCGCCGAGTTCGTCGATCGCCTCCTCGACCGACGGCATCGAGCCGACGACGCCGCGTTGCATCCGTTTGTACGAGGCCTCGGCCGTCGCCCGCAGCCGCGCCGCTTCCTCGTCGGTCTCGGCACACGCCGCGTTCACCGCGAGCATCCCCCGGGGCTCGTCGGGGCCGGCGCCGAACGCGGAGGGGTCGAAGTTGTCGCGATAGGTTTCGAAGGCGCGCTCGGCGAGCTGCGGGCGGATAAACGCCGCGAAGCAGTACCGCAGCCCGAGCTCTCCGGCGATCTCGGCGCTCGAGGGGCTTGAGCCGAGCACCCAGATCTCGGGGACGTCGTCGGCCGAGCGCGGGATCTTGATATCCGCGTAGGGGTGGCCCTCCTCGAACCCGTTGTAGAGATGGCTCGTAGCGGCCTCGATCTTCTCTCGGTGGTCCTGATCGGGGTTGCGCTTGCGTCGCTCGGTGCCCAGCGCGCGGTCGACTTCCGGCATTCCCGTCGCGCGACCGAGCCCGAGGTCGACTCGGCCGGGCGCCAGCCCGTCCAGCGAGGCGAACGTCTCGGCAACCTTGAACGGACTGTAGTGGTTCAGCAGGACGGTTCCCGAACCGACGCGAATGTTGTCGGTTTTCGCGGCGAGGTGGGCGATCAACACCTCCGGCGTAGTGCTTGCGATCGAGTCGGCCAGCCCGTGGTGTTCGGCCACCCAGAACCGCTCGTAGCCCAGTTCCTCGGCGACTCGAGCGAGTTCGGTCGTGTGCTCGTAGCCCTCGGTCGCGCTCTCTCCGTCCCGAACAGGCGCCAGATCGACGATCGAGAGGTTCACGACGGGCGGTCGGAGTTGGGGACTGAATAACCGTTCGGTCGACGCTCTCGATCGTTCGTTCTCGAAAACTTATACGCCTCGAAACGCGTCGGTGCGTATGGGAACGGAACCGAAACCTGACGGCGGAACGGCGGCCGAGGTCGATCGCGATGAGCTGTACGTCGTCGTCCGTACCGCCGTCAGAGACGCACTGCTCGACGTCGTCGGCACCGTTGTGTTGCTCGGGTTCGCCTTGCTGTTCGTCGCGACCGGGGTTCGAGGGTTGCTCGAGGTGGCCGGGACGACCGGTGCGGTCGTCAGCCTCGCACTCGTTGTTCTCGGTTTCGCCATCGCTGCGGTTGCGCTAGATCTCGTGCCGTCGATCCGCGGGTAAGCGAATGGAACGGCCGGCGTCGTGTCTGCAGCCCCAACTATCCACCCTGGGTGGGATTGAAAGGGGCCAGGGGCTTTCACGGTACTACCGACGAGTAGCAGTCCTGCTCGCACGAACACACGGGATCGCCACGCCCTCCCCAACCGACTCACTCGCTGCGCTCGTTCGTCCACTGTCAGAGCACGCTCTGACAAGCCTTCGTTCACGCTGTTCACGAAGACCTCGCGCGGCATCATCGACCGTCCTCGCTTTCGCTCGGTCGGTCGACAGCGCACGCCACCGCAGGAAGAACGGTCGGACCGAACTGATACATGGTCCACCTGTACGTACCGCGTTGTTCCTCCGTGCAGTCCCACTCGGACGAACAACAGCATGCGACGGTACGACCGGCTCGTCCTCGCTGTTATTGCTTTTCGTCCGACTTGTCCGTCCTCGCCTGCCGACGCATCCACTCGAGACCGAGCACGCCACCGAGGATACCTGCACCGGTAGTGAAGCCGGGCACCCCATCGGCGTCGTCGGTGTCATCACTGTCGTCGGTGTCACCAGCGGTGTCGTCACCCTCGTCCACGTCCTCGTCACCCTCGTCGGCCTCGGCGCCCCCGTCGTCGGTGCCGGTATCGTCTTCCTCCTCGTCGGCCTCGTCAGTATCGTCCTCGTCGGCCTCGTCTGTGTCGTCGTCATCACCGGTGTCGGCGTCGTCGGCGCCTTCTGTGGATTCCGCGTCCGACGCATCATCGTCAGCATCTTCCGCCGTGTCGTCGCCTGGCGTTTCATCAACCCCGTCGTCAGCTTCGTCGCCCTCCGATGGCTCCTCGTCTGACGACTCGTCCTCGGAGTCCGAATCCTCCGGTTGGTCGTCCGCTTCTTGCTCTTCGTCTTCCTCGCCGCCCTCTTCTTGATCTTGCTCCTCGTCTTCCTCGTCGCCCTCTTCTTGCTGCTCCTGATCCTCGGGGCGAAGGACCTGGAGCTGATCTCCCCCAGTGACGTAGATACTCTCCCCGCTGACGACGAACCCGTGGGTGTTCCAGACATCTGTGCCGTCCACATCGGCGTGGGTGAACTGCCACCGTTCGGTTCCGTCCTCGAGCTCGAAGCCGTAGATTCCATCGTTTTCGTCTCCCTCCGGGGCATTCACTTGATACGGGATCACGAGTGTCTCTCCGGCGATAGCCGGCTGTCCCCACGCGTCCGTGTGACTCCATCCGTCGGCGTCACCACCCTTGCTCCACCCTTCGTCCGTCTCGTGGTTCTCGACGGAGAACCCGCTTCGCCCTGTCGAGACACGAACTTCGTCCGTCGCGGCCGGTCGGGTCCGGGATGCGTTCTCTCGAGTCACTTCTTCACCTGTCCGAGAATCCAGAACGGGATACAACAACCCCTGATCTACGTCTCCGCCACGCGTGTATACCCTGTCTTCGGTCGCCAGAATATCACGGTTGAAGCTCTCGGCGTACCTCCTCGTCTCCTCTTCGATAGCATGCGCCCACTGTGTCTCGCCTGCATCGACGTCGAGAGCCGCCACCCCAGCGGGGTCGTCGTGACCCACACCCGCGTAGACGTACTCGTTCGACACGGCCGGTGTCGAGACGAAGGCGACATCCTGGCTGTCGTCCAGATCCGAATCCTCGGGCGGGTCGAGTTCGATCGACTCCCGACTCCACCGGAGCGATCCGTCAGTTAATTCGAAGGCGTGGAGGGCCTCGTCGGCAACGACGAACACGGTGTCGAACGCCACCGTCGGGCTCGTTACCGCCTCGTCACTCTCGGTATCGAACTCCTGGCTCCAGCGAACCTCACCGCTGTCGGCGTCGAGCGCCGTCAGTCGATCGCCGCCGATAACGACCGTCTCGTCGGCGACTGCCGGCGTTCCATACCGGACACCGCCTTCGGTTCCGACGTCGTCGGCCGTCCAGACGACCGAACCATCACCGTCGTCGAGAGCGTAAAGCGAGTTCTCCGACCGGAGATAGACCCGTCCGTCGGCGATGGCGACGTGACCCGAGTCGTCGTGTTCCCACGCGACCGTTTCCGGCTCAGGAAAAGCGCCGTCTGCGGGTACGGCACCCGTATTTCCCACGGTCCCGACGTACGACGACCAGCTCGCGGACTCCTCGACTGGAGCGTACTCAGAATCGTCCTCGGCAGGTTCTTCGTCCTCGTCGTGTTCGGTCGCTGCCGTCGACAGCGACCCGAACATCCCAGCCGCGACGAGAGACGTTCCCGACGCTACCAGTGTTCGCCGAGTGGTATTCATTGTATATGCACACTAATACGTACTGATAAAACAGGACGGTTTGCACGAGCCGGCCCGGTTAATTGCCAGTGGGCGGTGCCGACCGGCGATTAACCCCGTCGATTAGCTTACGAGGGGCGTCGTGTTCGCGCTGCGTACTCGGTACGCGATTCTCGACGGCCACGGGAGAAACCGACTATCGTTTCGTCACCTGCTTGGTCTGTATACGATACGCTGCCGAACTGGTGCCAGGGGAGGAATTGACCCACCGGAAGCGCAACTCATGGATCACAGGACGATTCGCATAGAGGATGTGCGTCTGTGACTACTTCTCCTCGACGTGACGGATCTCGCAGGCGATACCGCGCGTGCTTTCGGCCATCTCGCGGCCGAACATCTCGGCGCGGCCGACGCCGAAGGCCTTTGGCCCCTCGACAACGACCTCGTCGCCCACCCGAATCTCCTCGTCGGCGTCGACGACCCCCGGCGCGAGCACGCTGCCGTGGGGGACGAAGCCGTCGATCTCGACACGTTTGGTCGGCGCCTCGCTGTCGACCCACATCTTGGCGCCCTCGAGCGTGAACGACAGCGTCCCGTACTGGGGTACCATCGTCGCCAGCTGCGTCTCGTCGCGATCACGGACCTGGATCTTCGGGTAGCGACTCGTGGTCTGGATGTCCGAAAAGAGCTCGTCGCCCGCCCCGTCGCCCAGCAGGTAGTCCGCGATGGCGCGAACGGTGTTGTGCTCGCGCTCGCGTTTCGAGTACTTGAGTTCGCCCGACAGTGCCCGCTGGAGGTTCGCCAGCGACTCGGTGTCGGTCGGGTGCTCCTCCACGGTGTACGTAATATCGAGTTCGAGCTCGTCCTCGACCCGTCCGACGATATCCCGGTAGCCCTCGTCGGGGACGTGGGCGATGATCTCCGGGTAGGAGTTACGCTCGAGGTACCGCTGCAGAACCTGACTCACGAACTGCTTCTCGTCTTCGGACCAGCGACCCGTGACGACGGTGTCGTAATGCTGGGCGGGGTAGGTCGTCTCGAGTTCCTGGGGGACGACGCCGATGGGGCTGGTCATCGAGACGAGGTGGCCCCGGAACTGGATCGCGTCGTGGAACTGGCGGTGGCTCTGGGACTCGCTGTAGGGTTTGGCCGCCGAACAGGGAACGAGGACGAGCGGGTTCGAAAACCGATTTCGATACCGAGTCGTCACGCGGTCGGCGTAGCGTTGGATCTCGACCCGCCGAATCGTATCGCTGCTCGCGGCGTCGATCTCTGCATCCCGCAGGATGGGCGTCCGCTCCTCGAGGTAGCCCCACTGGCTGTCGAGTTCGCGCATCGCGGCGGTGAGCCACTGGTCCTGGCGGGCCTGGCCCTCGACGTAATCCCGGAGCCGGCCGTCACGGATCCGTCGACGGACGATCCCCAGTTCTGCCTCGAGGGCGTTGACGTTGTGTTCGACGCAGTCCTCGCGCGTGAACTCCTCGCGCGGCTTTTCGCAGGCGGGGCAGGCACAGGGCAGCTCCTCGAGGTCCTCGAGGAAGTAGGCGTCGTCGGTTGTCAGGTACCGACCCTGAGTTCCTTTCACGACAGCGGCCGTCTCGTCGAACAGGTCGACGCCGGCGTAGGCGAGCACGGCGACGTTGCGCGGCGTGGCGACCCCCGAGAAGTAGAGTGCGGTGTCAGTGGGCATCGCCTCGCGGGCTTCGACGACGGCCTCGACCAGCGCCGCGCCGTGGCCTGTGATCGACTGGACGTCCGAGACGGTGTAGGCGTCGGTACCGTGGTCGTCGGCGTGGTCGCTGGAGACGACGGCGACGCTCGGGTAGTCGACATTGGGATACTCGACGGCGAAGGATTCCTTGACCTCGTCGGCGGTGCCGCCGGGGAACCCGCGGTGGGGAAGGACGGTGAGACTGGAGTCGTCGCCCTCGGGTACTCCCCGATCGGCGCTCCACAGCGAGCCCGCGTCCTCGAGGACGTCGTCGACGAGCGCGGGCGTCGAACGCGGCTCCTCGAGGCGAAGCTCGCCCACGCGCGCGGCCCCGTCGCGTGCGTGTACTTCGAAGTAGTCGGTCATACCGGATATGACGGTGGGGCGCGAAAGAGGCTGTCGATAGCCGTCGGCTACGGGTCCGACCGGGCGTCCGACGGCGATCCGGAGCGGCCGGGCCACAGCGCGACGACGAGGTAGCAGGCGCCCAGAGCCCGCGTGAACGGGACGACCCACGGCTTGAGCTCGATCTCCTCGGGGTTCTCGTAGGCCGTCGCGAGCGCGACGTTCAGAAACGCCCGCGGCTGTAACAGGGCCGGCAGGCCGAGAACGGCGAACAGCGGCTTGATGCCGGGCCACGCCGTCTCGCGGTTTCGGACGAGCCAGATCGCCGTGACACCCTCGAGGCGCGCCAGGGGAAGCGTCCAGGGTCGAAGTCGGCCGCTTTCCGGGTTCTCGAAGGCACGTCGCTCTCCCCAAGCGACGATCCGATCCGGTACGAGGACCTCGAGGACGGCGAACGCGAGCAGCAGCGGGCGAAGCATACCCGATCCACACCGGCAGCGGCGAAAAGCCCTTCCCGTCTCCCGTTGGCCCAGATTCAACCCGGTCGAGACCGTACGTCCCGTATGTCGCCACCGCCGAACGGGGATCGAAGCACCGAGGGCGACTCGATCGACAACGACCGACTCGTCGAGGCGATCCGCACCGCCCCCAAGCCCGTTGTCAACACTACCTATCTCGCGGGAAAGTTCGACGTTACCCCCGGGGAGCTGATCCCCCAACTCGAGTCGCTGGTCGAGGCCGGCCGACTCGAGGGCCACGAGGTCGTCGGCGAGGGCTACCTCTGGTGGCTCTCGCTCGAGGAGGAACTCGGCGAGTGATCAGGCCCGCTCGAGGAAAGTCGCGGTCGCGGAGGTGTGGCCGCGGTTGAACGAGAGGATCGTGATCTCGATGACGTCTCGTTCCTCGAGGTCGTCGGGCAGGTCTTCGACGAAGACGACGAACCCCTCGATCCTGCAGACCGCCTGACGCGTCCCGGAGTGATGTGTCGTGAACTCCTCGATGGCGACCGTTCGAGTGTCGCCGATCTCGACCGGCGGCTCGCGTTGCTGGGCCTCCCGATGGCGCGCTGCGGACGCTCGCCGTTCGCTGTCAGAAGAACGAACGCGGCCGACCAGCCACGAGATGAAAAACACCCCGACGATTCCGCCGAGAACGAGTGACGCGGCCCCGAGCATACCGCTACTGGGTCGTGCTCGCCCCTTTGCTGTTCTGGTCCGTATCGGACATGGCCCTCAAGGAGCCGCGCTGTAATCGCTATTTGGGTGCAGTAGTGGCTGCGCAAACGAACCTGCAAACGGGACTTTCAGCCGCCTCCCCCGGACAGATCGACGAGGTCAACGCCGTCTGGTATCCGCTCGAGAACGTCCGCCGGCCACCCCTGGTGTCCGAGCGCGAACTCGGTCTCGGGATTCGTCTCAACTAAACGGGCGACGCCGTCGGCCGCGGCCTCGAGCGCCCCGCGGTCGGTTCGCTTGGGAACTTCGGCGGTGAGGGGGTAGCTCTTCGAGAGCGCCCGCGGGAAGGGGCCAAACGGCGGCTGGACCCGCCAGGACTCGTCGTAGCGCTCGCTGTCGGAGTCGCCCTCGGTGAGAAACAGCGAGTCGGGTACCGAGAGCCGGTCGAGGCGCTGGTGGTGGCGCAGCACCTCGGGTCGGCGCGCACTCTCGTGGGAGGTATAGAAAAAGGCGCCCTTCGAGACCGGATCCGAACGCTCGAGCTGGTCGGCGTGATCGAGCAGTGTCCGGTAGCCGTCGAGCATCGTCGGATGGGCGCGGGCGCGCTGTTCGACGAGTTCGAGGAGGTTGCCCGCGCGGATGGCCTGCTTGATGCGTCGGATCTCCTCGAACGTGACGTGGAGGTTGTGCGCGGCGAGCTCCTCTTCGCGCTCCCGGTCGGACAGCGCTCGTAACTCGTCGGGCGAGTGGGCGACGCAGACGGGACACGAACACGGCATGTAGTCGAGATTTTCGAGGTGACGGGTGCCACGAACCGTCAGGTAGCGATCGTCGCGGGCGTACAGCGCGTACGCCGCCGAATCGAACAGATCGCAGCCCATCGCGACCGCGAGCGCGAACATCATGGGATGGCCGGCGCCGAAGAGGTGGACGGGCGCATCGGCGCCGAGGCCGCGTTTCGCGCCCGCGACGGCGTCGATCATGTCGTCGTAGCGGTAGTCGTTCATCAGGGGGACGACCGCACCGACAGGGAAGACGTCGAGGTCGGTTCCGGCAGCGTGGCGCCCGGCCTCCTCGCGGAGGTCGGGATAGGTCGAACCCTGGACGGGCGCGTTGACGAGCATCTCGCCGGTGTCGACGGTCTCGGCGATCTCGAGGCGCTCCTGGGTCGTCTCGAGTTCGCCTTCGGCTTGCTCGCGGGAGACGTCCGGGGGCGTCGGGATGTCGACCGGGGTGGCGATGTCGGAACCGATCCGGTACTGAAAGTCGAGGATCTCCTCGGTGGTGACGCTGATCTCGCCGTACTCCGCCAACTGGAAGGAGCCGGAGTCGGTCATGATCGCGCCGGGGAAATCGAGTAGCTCGTGGAGGCCGTCCTCGAGGGCTGCCTCGCGGACGTCGTCGGTGCCGTAGATGATATATGAGTTGGTAATGAGGATCTCGGCGCCGAACTCCTCGGCGAGCCGCCGGGGGGAAATCGTGTCCAGGTTCGGGTTGATCACCGGTAACAGCGCCGGTGTCTCGACGGTCACGTCGGCACGCGGGACGGTGAGTTCGCCGATACGACCGCCGGCGTCGGCGTCCCGGAGTTCGAAGCACTCGCGCATCGACCGTGTGTTGGCGAGGGCGTCGGTAAACGTTCCGTTCCGCGCCGACGGTCCTCGGGCTCGGCATCGATCCGCTGTCGTACCAATGTTGATTACGATCATAGCAGCCGATACGATGAACGAGAGATTAGGGACGGTTGCACGATTCTAAGTAGTCTTTTCTCGATGACAATGGTGTAACAGTCGTCTCGTTTTACTCTCCGACTGGATGTACCGTGGCGTGCATGGTTTCACGACCGCAGCAACTTGGCGTGGTCTTTGTCGTGCTAATGGTCGCGCTCTCGGGAGGGTCTGCCCTCGCCGGAGCGTCTATGAGCACGAGCGACGACGCCGGAGACATGAGCGCAACACTCGAGAACGTACAGGTCGAGACACTCGAATTCGATAGCGTCACTATCGAAGACGCGACAATAGAGGAGCTGAACGTCGAGGAACTCGACGCTGACACCCAGGAGCTCCAGGACGCACTCGATGAGGAGGACGATGTCGCTGACGACGATGAAAACGATGTCGCTAACGACGACGATGAGATGATGGAGGATGAGGAGAACGACGTCGACGAAGTCACCATCACAGACATCGAGCTCGAGCAGCTCGAACTTGAGGACGTGACAATGGAGGACTTCGAGGAGGATACTGAGAACGACGTCGCTGACGACGAGGAGAACGACGTCGCTGACGACGAGGAGAACGATGTCGCTGACGACGAGGAGAACGATGTCGCTGACGACGAGGAGAACGACGAAGCGAACGTGTTCGACGAGGACGCAGATGAGCTCACCATCGAAGAGCTCACTATCGAGTCGATGGACGTCGACCAGCTGACCATCGACGAACTGACTGTTGAGGAAGAGAACGATGTTGCCGATGACGAGGAGATGATGGATGACGAGGAGATGATGGATGACGAGGAGATGATGGATGACGAGGAGAACGACGTCGCTAACGACGAGGATGACGAGGTCGAGACACAGGAGATCGGCTCACTCACCATCGAGCAGTTTGACGCCGACGAGATCAACGTCGACTCGATGACCGTCGAGTCGGTCGAAGAGGCTGACGACGAGGATAACGACGTCGCCGATGACGAAAACGACGTCGCTGACGACGAGATGAACGACGACGATGAGATGATGGATGACGAGGAGAACGACGTCGCTGATGACGAAGAAACCATCTCGAATGCCTCCGCATCGATGATCGAGATCGGTGATGCGACCGCCGCGTCACTCACCCTCGCCGACGCCGACGAACTCGAGGACATCGAAGATGACGAGGATGACGGCCTGCTAGAAGACGAAGACGATGGCCTGCTCGACGACGACGAGGAGAACGACGACGAACTGCCGTCGATCCTGAGCTAACCGGAACGACTCCGAACGCGGTTCGAGGTTCGATCGGGTTCTCGGTCGAACCACCGTTTAATTTTTCGCCGATCGAATACTCCGGTAAACACTCGTTCACTCTCCTCTAAAAATAATATCGCAGCAGCCGCAAGCACAACAAGGATACTACTACATAAAGTGGCTGCTCTTCACCGTTTTTCTTCTCTGGTGATCCGGCCGTCCGTTGCTGGCGCTAATCGCGATTTTCTCTGAAATAATGGTGGAACAGTCCCCTCGCTTTAGTCGCGGTCTGACTGTAGGCCGAAACGCATGGTCTCACGACTGCAGCAACTCGGCGTGATTTTCGTCGTAGTAATGGTCGCACTCTCTGGAGGGTCCAGCCTCGCCGGAGCGTCCGTAAATACGAGCGATAACGCCGGAGAGACGAGCGCAACACTCGAGAACGTACAGGTCGAAATGCTCGAACTCGACAGCGCAACCGTCGAGGACGCGACGATCGAGGAATTGAACGTCGAGCAGTTCAGCGTTGATGAAGAGGAACTCGAGGCGGAACTCGACGAAGATGAGGAGAACGATGTCGCCGATGACGAGGAGAACGATGTCGCCGATGACGAGGAGAACGATGTCGCCGATGACGAGGAGAACGATGTCGCCGATGACGAGGAGAACGATGTCGCCGATGACGAGGAGAACGACGTCGCTGAGGAACTCATGCTTACTGACGTCGAGATCGAGTCGCTCGAACTCGAGGACGTGACGATGGAAGACCTCGAATTCGAGGAGGACGAAATGAACGATGTCGCCGATGACGAGGAGAACGACGTTGCGGACGAGGACGATGATGTTGCTAATGATGAGGAGAACGATGTCGCTGACGACGAGGAAATCGACCTGATCGACGAGGAAGCTGACGAACTCGTCGTCGAGGATCTCACCATCGAGACGATGGATGTCGAGGAGATGAGCATCGATGAGCTGACCATCGAGGACGATGGTATCCTCGACCAGATCGGTGACTGGTTCGAGGGTATCTTCGATGATGACGAGGAGAACGACGTCGCTGACGACGAGATGAACGACGATGATGAGATGATGGACGATGAGGAGAACGACGTCGCTGACGACGAGATGAACGACGATGATGAGATGATGGACGATGAGGAGAACGACGTCGCTGACGATGAGATGAACGACGATGATGAGATGATGGACGATGAGGAGAACGACGTCGCTGACGACGAAGATGACGAGGTCGCCGACGACGAGGCCGAAACACAGGAGATCGAGCAGCTGACCATCGAGCAGTTCGACGTCGACGAGATCACCTTCGACTCGATGACCGTCGAATCGCTCGAGGACGTCGAGGAGGAAGACGACGAAGTTGCTAACGACGAAGAGGAGAACGACGAGGTCGCTAACGACGAGAACGACGAAATCGCTAACGATGAGGAAGACAACGAGAACGACGAGGTCGAGGAAGAAGTCGTTACCCAGGCTTCCGCGTCGGTGATTACGATCAGTGACGCGACTGCCGAAACGATCATCCTCGATACGGACGAGCTCGAGGACACCCTCGATGAAGAGGTTGACGACGAACCCGAGGAGGATAACGACGTGGACGACGAGAACGACGACGAGCAGCTCTCGATCATCGCCTGATCGGCGCGAGAGCCCGGTCGATCTTTCTTTGCCGACGGTCGGTACGGCTACTGGCCGTCCTCGAACAAGCGGTAGTACGACAGCGCAAGCACCGTCCTACCGTCGCGGATCTCCCCGGTACGGACCGCCTCCGTGAGCTCCTCGAGGCTCGTCGCGGTGACCCGAATGCTCTCGTTGTGGTCGAGCCGTTGCTCGGTCGTGGGCCGACAGTCGTAGGCGACAAAAAAGTGCATGACGGAGTCGGCGATTCCGTTGGCGGGCTCGACCGTTACGAGCGCCTCGAGTCGCTCGGCCTCGTGGCCGGTTTCCTCGGCCAGTTCGCGCCTGGCCGCGGCCTCGAGGTCGTCGTCGTCGGGTTCGGTGCCGCCGACGGGAAGTCCGAGATTGACCCGCGAGACCGCCTGGCGCCACTCCTCGATGCAGACGACGTCGCCGTCGGGCGTAAACGGTAGGACGCAGACGCTCGCCGGCTCCGAGACGTAGTCGAACTCGGTTTCGCTCTCGTCCGGGAGCCGGACGGTTTCGGTGATCACGTCGAACCCCGGACAGGAGTACGACGTCCGTTCCTCGAGGGTTTCCCAGGCGAGCGGATCGGTTGGCATAACTCCCGATACGGCAGTCGACGTAAAAAACGCCCCGTCACGATTTCGGACTGTGACCGAGTAGCGTGAGCCGAAAGCCGCCTATGTAGTGCGTTCCGGTGGGACGAGCGAACGTACCCGCTCTATAACAAAGCCACAGATCGCTGAAGGTCGTCACTCAGAGGACACTCCATGGACGAACTAACCGGATTCCAGCGCGACTTGCTGTACGTCATCGCGGGCAAGGACCGACCGTCGGGACAGGAAATCCTCGACGACATCAACCAGTACATCGACCAGCCGGTTACACACGGCCGGCTGTACCCGAATCTCGACGCGCTCGTCGAGAAGGAACTCATCGAGAAGGGCCAGCTCGACCGGCGGACGAACTACTACGCGCTGACGCCGAAAGGTCGACGCGAACTCCAGCAGCGCCAGGAGTGGGTCAGTCGATACGTCGACGTCTGAGGGCGTTCCGTTTGTTCCGTCACCCGCCGGAGAGCGACGGCCTCGAGCGGTTCGTCCGTGCCTGCTTTCCCTCTCGAGGCCGGGACGAACGGTCTGGGATCGGTCGTCCGGGCACGGACACAGGTACCGTTCCCAGCCAGTGCCGGGCAGAATCCGTAGGATGCGTCCTCGAGTAGGCGCGGAGAACGGAGTCCCTACAGTCGGTGTCTGTACCCGTAGGCAGCGCCTACGTCGTCGTCTCGAAAGAGACGCGGGCGAGGTCCGCCTCGAGGTCGGCGACGTCCTCGTTGAACGAGGAGACGAACGCGCCGACGTCGCCGACGAGCCGACGAACCTCGGGGGCCGGCGCGGGACCGTACTGTGAGAGCAGGTAGGTACCGTCCGATCCGCCGACTCGCAGGTACGAAACCGCGTCGCCGTCCCACTTCAGCTCCCAGCGGGTGCCCGACACCGTCGTCCGATAGGTGCCGTACTCCCCGTCGTAGCGGTGGAGCTGCTGGGCCATCGTGGTTGCGACCTCCCGGATTCGCTCGAGGATGCGGTCACGCTCGGCGGCCAGCTCCGCCGCGCTGGCGACCGCGGGGAGCTCCGTCGCCGCGTCGTCGAACAGCCCCTCGAACGACTCGATGTGGTCGTTGAAGACCTCGACGAACGCGTCGTAGTCCTCGAGCGCCCGCTCGAGCGGGCCCGGTTCGGGCGGCTGTTTGCTCGAGACGACGTAGATCTCGGCGCCCGAACTCGGCTCGTATCGCAGGTACTGGACGTCGCCGGCCTCGTACTTCAGCGTCCAGTCTCCGTCGTCGGTTTCGAAGGTCCGCTGGCCGTAGTCTCCGCCCTGTAGAACCGCCAACTCACGGGCCATCTCGCCGGCGTGAGTTCGTACGCGGGCTGCAACATCGTCGCGTCGCTTCGCGACGTCGTCCGCGGAGGCGACGTCACTGTCGAGTCCGTCGGTCATCGTCAGTTCGAGGCGCTCGAATCCGGTAACGGTTTGGGTTCGAATCCGTGTGCCGTCGGTCGAGTCGATTTGAGAGTCGACAGAAATCGCCTCGACGTGGTGTCGCGAGGTTACTCCTCGTCGTCCTCGTCGGTCTCTTGGCCGTTCCCGGTTCCCTCCTCGGCTTCGGCCTGATCGTCCTCGCCGCCGTCGAGTCCGCCGTCCTCGTCTTCTTCGGTGGGGTCCTCCGGAGCCTCTTCATCGTCTTCGTCGTCGCCACAGCCGGCGATCAGTGCGGTCGCCATCGTCGCGCCGCCGACCTGCAGCAGTCGTCGTCGGGTTTGATCCATACCCGTAGGTCTCGTTCGACCACTATACGCCGCTCCCCGGCATTCGCGTGGCCGGGCGCTCAAGCGAGCACGCCAGTGAGAGACAGCACCAAGAAGTCGGCGAGCGTGTCCCAAACCATGATCCCGATCCCCGAGGAGTACCACGACCTGTTCGAGAAACCGACGTTCGCTCACGTCGGAACCCTAACCGCCGATGGCGCGCCCCATATTACGCCGGTCTGGATCGACTACGATCCCGAGGCGGAGCGACTGCTGGTCAACACCGAGCGCGGCCGCCAGAAGGAGCGCAACGTGCGGGCGAACCCCGCCGTCGGGGTCAGCATGACCGACCCGGACGATCCGTACCGGTACCTGTCGGTCGTCGGTGAGGTCGAAGGACTGCGGACGGACGGCGCTCGAGCCCACATCGACGAGCTTTCGCAGCGGTATCTGGACGTCGAGGAGTATCCGAACCCGGTCGAAACCGAGCGGGTGATAGTTCGGATTCGGCCCGACCGAGTCCTCTGATAGTTCGAGAGACGGTCGCGCTGTGACGGATCCGCGTTACCGTGCGTCTCCCGTTCGGTTGACTCTGTTTCGGGCTGGCTCCCTCTTGCAGACTCGTCGCTCCGCTTCTCGTTGTTGTAGTGCGGGAGAAAGTGGGCCGGCGCGAATTCGAATCGCGGTTACGGCCACCCGAAGGCCGAAGGATACCAAGCTACCCCACCGGCCCGCAGGTAAAGTGTGGACAGCCGCTCGTTTAACCCTTCCGAAAACGGCTCTCGAGCCGGCTGACGGCAGGTCTCGACCGTCGGTGCCTGCCTCGAGCCTCGGCGCCGTCTAACTGCTCGAGCGAAACGACTCCCGTTATACACCGCCGAAACCATGGGGCTTGTTAGCAACCAATCTCTAACAACTACCTAAACGCGCTCGTAGCCGTCGGTGTCGAGGAAGTGGTGGGCCACCGTGATCGCCTGGTCGGCGTGGAGGAGTTCGGGGCCGAGCCGCAGTCGTCGCTCGGCCGCGGTCTCGAGGAACCCAGCCTCCTCGGAGGTGAAGTCCCGGTGGTCCGAGAGCACGAAGATCGGATCCTCGAGCGTTCCCGCTTCGGTAACGGGCTCGCCGTCCTCGTGGAGCTGGACGACGGTGCCCTCGTCGGCGACGGTCTCGAGGGTATCCTCGAATCCGCGGCGATAGAGTTCGACCCCGGGACTGGGTTCGGCCGGCATCGCACCGATGGCTTCCTCGCGGTGTTCGAGTGCCTTCCGGACCAGCGCGGCGGTGCTTCGCTCGTCGGGGTTCAGCCGCCGAAGCTCGCTTCCGTCGAAGGTGATCGTGAACTCGTCGCCCACGACGAGATGGACTCGGACGTCCTCGCGGATCCCGTGGGAGGTGACGAACGCCGACGTGATCGATCGACAGAGCGCATCGAGCCGACCGGCTCCGCCCGCGAGGTCGTCCAGCGAGAACGACGGCTCGGTCGGGACCTCGTGACCGATGAGTACGAACTGGCGCATACCGGTGGGACGTCAGCAGCGGGGATAGGGGCGACGGTTTCGGATCGCACTCGGTCGAAACGACTTCTTCGCGACCCTCTCTCACACAGTAATTTCACCAACCCGTACATTGCATACACAGGGCAAACGGTTTCACCTCAGTCAGGCGGCAGTGGGAGTGGTATGTCGAAACCGCAGTCCACTGCTGGGCAGCAACGGAACCTACTCGCCATCCTCGAGGGACGGACCTGTCCGGTCTGTGAGGACGGCGAACTCGAACGCGAGGAGTACAAGGACAACGCGGCCGCGGTCTGTGACGACTGCGGTACGCCGCAGGCACAGGTCTGGCAGCCCGCGAACTGAAAAGGGCGTCAGCGGGGATCGACCGGTCACCGGGTTCGTGACCCGTCGTAGCCGTGTCCGACGATCAGGGCGAGCGCATGAACGGCGAGCAGGCCGAACAGCAGCGTCAGCGCCTGCACCGAATCGATGCCGGCGATAAACACCGGCAGGTAGACGACCGGGAGGAGGGTCCCGATCCAGAACCCGATTGCGGTGACGGTGCTCCAGGCGTACATGGCTCAGCGCATCGACTCGAGCCTGACGAACGCGTCGTCGTAGGCCGCGATCCAGTTGGTCATCAGCTCCATCTCGGTCGCGTCCCGCGGAAACATCGCACACTCGTTGGGACCGTCGTTGTTCTGGATCGTGACGCTGTCGAGTTCGAGATGTACGTCTATGGAGGGAGTCTGCCCGGCGTCGGGGTCGGTTGTGTTGGTGTTGGTCATAGGGAACAGGCGGCCATTGCGCCATCGACGACTACGCCGAAGCCCACTATTGTTATCGAGGATTTAATTGATCGAGCTGTCGCGGTAGCGTTCCTCTCGGACGCCTTTCATGCTCCTTAATCAGTTGCAAAAGACTGTATTGAAATCGAGAATGTACTGTATCGATACCGGTTACTTTCGCTGTCGACAACCGGTATCGTCGACCCTACGGACGCCGTTCGGTCCCATACTCGTTCCCTTCATTCGTCGGTCGGTCGCACCCCGAGCGTCAGGTCGACGGTGCTGACCTCGCCGTCACGGCGCAGTTCGACCGCGACGGTATCGCCAGGGCTGGTCTCGAGTGCGAGGACCGTCGAGAGCGCGTGGCGGTCCGGGATCGGTTCCCCGTCGATCGAGAGGATGACGTCCCCCCCGACCGGGACCGGCTCTCCGCCGCGCTCGACGGTTCGATCGGCCCCCTGGAGGGCGCTGGTCGCGGGCTCGTGGGTCGTTTCGGTGACGATGACACCCGTCGCCTCCTCGAGGTCGTTCTCCTCGGCGATCAGTCGGTCGACGGTCGCGAGCGCGATTCCGAGGAACGGGTGGTCGTACTCGCCCTCTTCGATAAGCGCGGGGACGACCCGTCGGGAGAGCGCGGCCGAGATCGCGAAGCCGATGTTGTCGCCGCCGCCGGCGTTGACGACGCCGACGACGTTCCCGTCGAGGTCGACCAGCGGCCCGCCGCTGTTACCGGGGTTGACCGCCGCGTCGGTCTGGACGACGTTCGGGAACGTGAACTCGCCGTGGGGTGCCGGAACGGTTCGATCGACTCCGCTGACGATCCCCGACGACATCGAGCCCTCGAGACCGTAGGGGTTGCCGATCGCGAGCACCTCCTGGCCGACGACGGGTCGCTCCTCGGCCAGCCCCAGCGCGGTCGCGCCGTCGGGAACGTGGTCGGCTTCGAGGACCGCGAGGTCGCTCTGGCGGTCGCTGCCCAACAATCGGGTACCCGACCAGTCGCCGTTGATGTACTGGAGGTCGACCTCCTCCGCGCCGGCGACCACGTGTTCGTTCGTAACGATGTACTCGCCGTCGACGACGAACCCCGACCCCTGGCCCCGACCCTCCTCCTCGGTGTACGGGTCCTCGATGCCGAACACGCGGATCTGGGTCACCGAGTCGATGATCATCTCGTAGACGTCGGTGTAGGTCGACCCGTCCGCGCGGTTCTCCCGATCGATCCCGCTCGAGGAATCCCCCTCGATCGAGCTCTCGGTCCGCGGCTCGGCACAGCCGGCGATCAGGCCGGCGAGTCCGACGCCCGCACCCACGAGAACGCCGCGGCGGCTCGGTCGATACTGATCCATACCGACGGGTTGTACCGGACGTATTTGAACCTCGTGGGACAGTCCGACACGGTGACCCGCTGTAGGCGTCGAAAGGAAAACGTGTTACCCGCGGCTACCCGAGTGGGCGCATATGAGTACCGAGGACGCCCGCGCGCTGCTCGCGACGGGATCGGTCTGTGATTCCTGTCTCGGCCGTCCGTTCGCCGAGCGGAGCTTCGGGCTGACCAACGCCGAGCGGGGCCGGGCGCTGCGGACGACGATCGCGATCGAGGACGACGACGACTTCGAGCCCGTCGAGCCCGATTCGTGCTGGGTCTGTGAGGGGTACTGCGCCACGTTCGACGCGATCGCGGAGACGATCGTCGACGAACTCGAGGGCGTCGACTTTGCTACCTACCAGGTCGGCACCCGGGTTCCGCCGCTGGTCGAGGAGAACGAACGGCTGTTTCGCGAGGACGGGAGTCTCGAGCCCGACGTCGGCGAGTCGATGAAACGCGAGATGAACCGCGAAGTCGGTCGGCGCGTCGGCTCGAAGACGGGCGCCGAGGTCGACTTCGATCGCCCCGACGTGCTCGCGGTCGTCGACCTCGAGGCGTTCGACCCCCTCGAGTTCGACGCGGACGACGCCGTCACGAGCCACGCAGTCGACGTCCAGATCAACCCCGCGTTCGTCTACGGCCGCTATCGCAAGCTCGAGCGAGACATCCCCCAGACGGAGTGGCCCTGCCGGGAGTGTGGCGGCAGCGGGATCCAGCTCGGCGACGACGGCGAGGAGCCCTGTGACTACTGTGGCGGCTCGGGCTACATGTACGACACCAGCGTCGAACAGGTCGTCCGTCCCCACATCGTCGAAGCGATGGACGGCGAGGGGGGAACCTTCCACGGCGCGGGCCGCGAGGACGTCGACGCCCGGATGCTCGAGGAAGGTCGGCCGTTCGTCCTCGAGGTCAAGCGACCCCGCTTTCGGGAGCCGGACCCCGCCGACCTCGAGCGCGAGATCAACGCCGCGGCCGAGGGCGCAGTGGCAGTCGAGGGGCTGCGACTCGCGACCTACGAGATGGTCGAACGGGTGAAAGAACACGACGCGAGCAAGCGCTACCGCGCGGACGTCGAGTTCGCCGACCCCGTCGACGAGGACGCGTTCGAGACCGTACTCGCGGAGCTCTCGGGAACCACCGTTGAGCAGTACACCCCTCAGCGCGTCGATCACCGTCGCGCGGGACTGACCCGCGAGCGCACTGTTTACGAGATCGAGGGCGACCTCGAGTCGCCCACGAACGCGGAGGTTCGCCTCCACGGCGCGGGCGGGCTCTATGTGAAGGAGCTCATCAGCAGCGACGAGGGCCGCACGGAGCCGAGTCTCGCGGGGCTGCTCGAGACCGACGCCGAGGTAACGGCCCTGGACGTCACCGGGGTCAAGGGCGAGGACGAGCCGTTCGAACTCGAGGAATTCTTCCGGGACGAGCCGCGAGTCGGCACCGAATAATGCGCCCGTCGATCAGCCATCCGTCCGATTTTTGACCTCCGGATCGTGGGTTTCGTACCACCCGAGGATCTGCTCGAGGCGATGGATCGCCCGGTCGGGGTCGCCGATGTTGTGGTGCTCGTCGGGGTAGACGATTAGTTTCGCGTCGACCCCCTGCTTGCGCGCGGCAGTGTAGAGCTGTTCGGACTGCGACGGCGGACAGCGCCAGTCCTCGCCGCCCGCCGTCACGAGCAGCGGCGTATCGATCTCGTCGGCGTCGAGGATGGCCGAGGCCGCGTCGTAGCTCTCCGGGCTCTCCCAGGGGAGGCCGAAGTCGGCCTCCATCCAGTTGTGCGTGTCGCCGGTCCCGAAATCCGCGCGCAGGTCGTAGATGCCGTGCTCCGGCGCGGCCGCGGTCAGCAGGTCCGTCTGCGTGACGAGGTAGCCCTGTGCGACGCCGCCGTAGGAGAAGCCGTAGCCGAAGACACGATCGGGGTCGACCCAACTTCGATCGACGAGCGCTTCGACCCCCGCGACGATGTCCGCGACCTCCGCGGTTCCCCACCGGCCGCGCAGCACGTCGGCGAACTCCCGCCCGCGGGAGGTACCGCCGCGGTAGTTCGGCCGGAGAACGACGTAGCCCCGGCTCGTCAGCGCCGCGTGGGCGAAGCTGAACACCGGCTCGTCGTAGGACAGGGGACCGCCGTGGATCGCCACCACGAGCGGGTGCGGGCCGTCCTCGAGATCGAGCCCCGGATCGTGGTAGACGACCCCGTCGATCGTCCAGTCGTCGGACTCCCACTCGAGGCGACGGACCTCTGGCATCGAGAATTCGCTGAGGAGTTCGTCGTTGACGGCCGAAAGCCGTCGAAGCGATTCTGGCGGCTCGCTCGCCTCGAGGTCGTCGACCGCGACTGCGTAGACGTCCGTCCCCTCCCGAGGGTGGGAGAACACGAGCGCGGCCCTCGAGCCGTCCTCGGCGACATCGAACGCGAGGATCGCTCGATCGTCGCCCTGGGCCTCGAAGACCCGTTCGGTCGACCCGTCGACGCCGGCGCGAGCGAGTCGCGTCCGGGCCTCGTCGCCGACGAGAACGTACGCCGTGTCGTCGACCCAGTTGACCGTCGCCCCGCGGCCAACACCCCTGTCGAGGTCGGCCGTCAGCGACCGCGGCTCCTCGCCGTCATGAAAGTAGAGTTCGTCGGGCTTCGTCCAGTCCTCCGGGTCGCGCACGACGAAACCGAGCGTCCCGTCGTCGCGCCAGGAGGGGCGCGTACACTGCCACTCGCCATCGGTCAGCCGCCGCAGCTCCGAGCCGTCGGGCGCGATCGTGTACACGTCCCGAACCAGTGTGTCGTCGAGTCGCCCGAGTCGACACGACGTGAACACGATGCGATCGGTCGGCCCCCAGCGGGGCTCCATCCCCGTGAGGTCCTGGAACGCACCGCCGCCGTAGGCGTCGTCGAGCCGCTCGGTCTCGCCCGACTCGAGGTCGACGACGAACAGGTAGGTCGTTACGTCGTCCGTCCAGCCGGACCCGTCGACCTTGTGCTGGAGACGCGTCGTCTCGATCGGGCCGCCCCCGCGAACCCGCTTGAGGTACTCGCGCTCGGCGTCCGTCGGGTCCCGCGAGGCGATCACGAGTCGGTCGCCGCCCGGGCTCCAGTCGAACTCCGCAACACCCTCCTCACGATCGGTCACCTGTCTGGCGTCGCCGCCTCGAGCGAGGTCGAACAGCCACACCTGCGGCTTCGGGTCGTCGTCGGCTTCGGATCCGCCCTCGTCGTTCGTCGCGTCGGTGTCTTCGTCTCCGTCCGCTGCACTCGAGTCGTCACCCTCTTCGTCCCGGTCCCGCCACCCGACCCGTCGCCCGACGTCCGCCTCCCGCGCGGCGAGAAACGCGAGTTCGTCTCCGGACGGGCTCCAGGCGGGGCTCGAGGCACCGGCGACGGTCGTCAACCGGTGTGGTTCTCTCGAGCCGTCCGTCGGGGCGACGAACAACGAGGTGACGGCCTCGTCGGCGTCCTGGTCGTACTCGGTCGCGGCGAACGCGACCCGATCGCCGTCGGGCGAGACTGCGACGTCGGTGATCTCCGTGAGGTCGTAAAACGCTTCTAGCGGAAGCTCGGTTCGTTCGGTCACGCCAACTACGTTTCATCGATCTATAATATGTGTTGCGGGCCCACCCGAAACCGTCTCGCAGGAGTTGTTCGACCTTCTCGGGGGGACGACCGCGGGCGAGATGGCATCCGGGAGGAAGAATCCGGTGTTCGAACAACGAAACGGTTTAGCGGGTCGGGACGGATCGTCGAGCCATGCCATTCGGCGTCGACGAGGCGGGGAAGGGGCCCGCACTGGGATCGATGTTCGCCGCGGCCGTCCACGTTCCGGAACCCGACGCACTCCCGGATGGGATCGCGGACTCGAAGCGCCTCGCACCCGAGCGCCGCGAGGAGCTGGCCGCGACCCTGCGCGAGGACGACCGAATCGCCGTCGGCGTCAGCGAGATCACGCCTCCCCTGATCGACGATCCCGAAACCGACATGAACTCGCTGGCAGTCAGGGCCCACGCCGAGGCGATCGACGGGGTTCTCGAGGCCGCCGACCTCTCCACCGATTCATCGGCGTCCGGGCGCTGTGACGCCTGTGACACCGACGCTGATCGGTTCGCTCGGCGAGTCGCCGACGCCTGCGAGCCCGAGCGCGACCTCGAGCTCGAACTGACGGCCGCACACGGCGCCGACGACGAGGACCCGATCGTCGGCGCGGCCAGCGTCGTCGCCAAGGTGGAACGCGATGCCTCGATGGCCGCGCTGGCCGACGAGTACGGCCCGGTCGGCAGCGGCTACCCGAGCGATCCGACCACGCGGGAGTTCCTTGAGTCCTACGTCGCCGACCACGACCAGCTGCCGCCCTTTGCCCGCGAGTCGTGGTCGACCTGTGCGGACGTCCTCGCCGACGCCAAGCAGACGGGCCTCGAGCAGTTCTGATGGAACGATCCCTGTCGGCTTCATGTCGCCGTTTTATGCGCGGTCCCGACCTGCGTCGTAGCTGATACGTCGTGCTCGAGATCGTTTGGTTGCTCGTCCTCGCGGCCGGCGCGACGGTCGTCTTCTTCGCGATCGCCCGGACCGACATGCTGCTCTCGGAGCGGGAGGCCTGCTGTTGCTCGGCTCGTACGGGGTGTTCGTCGTCTGGCTCGTCCTCGAGAGCGTCGGGGTTCTGAACGTCGTTCCGACGTAGACTCGGTGTGACATGGTCTCGAGCGAATCCGGGTTGCGGTGGCAGGGAGCCGCCTCTTACCTGTAGAGGCGCTCCAGTTGCGAGTACACCGATGCCGATCTGCACACAGTGTGACGATCCCGTGTCGTTCGACTTCGTGCGCGCCCACGGCGACGGCGAACGCGTCGACTGGTGTCCGCGCTGTCGCGACGAGTGAGCAAAACGAGGCGGCGAGCGGTCGACTCGAGTTACTTGTCAGTCAGCAGCCGCTGGAGGATGTCCCCGTAGGCGGGCCGGGTGATGAGCACGCCGATCAGCACCCCGAGGATGGTGATGATGGCAAAGCCGCGCAGGTCGCCGAGACTCAACACGGCCAGCGGCGACAGCGCGATGATCGTCGTCGCGGCGGCGGCGCCGATGATCCAGAACGCCTTGCGGAAGCGTGACTCGAACACACGCTGGGAGCTGACGTCGCCCTCGTCCATCACCTCGTCGGCGATGATGATGAGGTCGTCCACCCCGGTCCCGACGACGGCGATGAATCCGGCGACGTGAGAGAGGTCCAGCGGCATACGTATCAGCGCCGCAAAGCCCAGCAGGATGATCACCTCCGCGAGCGCCGTGAGGATCATCGGTGCGGCGACGCGGCGGTCGTTGTAGCGCAGGTAGACCATCCCGCTGACCGTCAGTATGGAGAGGACGCCGATCAGCAGCGAGTAGGTCTTGAACTGATCGGCGAGTGCGGGCTCGAGCGAGAACGTCTGTTCTTGCTCGAAGTCAAGCGGCGCGGTCAGGGCGCCCGACTGGAGGTTGACCGCGAGGTTGTGGGCGTCCTGCTGGGTCGGAACGATCATCTGGAAGACGGGATCGTTCACCCAGTTACCCGAAGCCATGCTCTCGCCCAGGTCGGGACTCATGCTGTGGGCGTCGACGACCTCGCCGTCGACCTCGGTGAGCAGACACCACTGCGGGGCGTCGGGATCGAAGTCGAACTCGCCGGTCTCGCGGTCGTGGATGGCACACTGGCCGACCCCTTCCCCGGTGAAGCCGTACTCGTTCATCGCCTCCTGGTAGTCGGCTGCGGGACTGGAGCCGTCTCCGTCCTCTGCGTCGTCGACGGTGACGGGAACGTAGTGGTACCCTTCCTGGTCGTTGTACGACGCCGAGCCGACGCTGGCGAACTCCTCACCCTGGAGGACCGTCTCGTTGGTCTGGTTGCCATCTTCGTCGGGGTGGTAGGCGACGATCTGGACGTCGCCGCGCTCGGTGAGCATCTCGCGAAGCTCGGCGGGGCTCATCCCGGGGACCTCGGTGACGATGAAGTAGCCGTCGCCGACGGTCGCCTCCTGGTAGGCGGTGCCGCCCGAGAGCCCGGCCTCGTTGATCCGTAGTTCGATCGTCTGGATGATCTCGTCGCGGGTCTGCTGGGTGACCTCGTCGCTGACGTCACCCTCGTCGACTTCGACGCCGGCCTCCTGTAAGGCGGCGGCGAACTCCGCGGCGGTCACCTCCTCGGCGAACACCTCGGCGGTGAAGCGGTTGTCGTCCTCGTGGTAGCGGACGATCGCATCGGCGGCGTCGATCTCGAGTTCGTCCTGAAGCGTCGACTCGACCTCGCGTTCCTGTTCTGGATCGATGTCAATGGTGGCGCTCATGCCGACCGGCGGCGCGCTAATTCGGGTCCCGCCGTCTAAGCCGAGGCCGTACTCGAGGTTTGTCGGCCCCTCGTCGAACTCCTCGTCTTCCTCCTCGACGAGGGTGTCGTCGTCCATCACGCCGCCAGGGACGAACAGCGCGACGAGCGCGACGCTGACGAACAGCACCAGCAGGAGGATCCGCCAGTACTCTTTGACGAACGCGATCGGGTTCATCGCGCCACCCCGTGGAACATGTACCATCGAAGCAGGCTCAGGTTCAGCATGTACGTGTTCATCAGGTCCGCGGCGAGGCCGACGAAGAGGATGATGCCGATCGACGACAGCAACTCGACGCCGAACAGCCACGCGGCGATCCCCATCACGAGCATCGCCATCATCGACGTAACGGTCATCGTCACCCCGGTTCGCATCGCCCGGTGGGTGCTCTCGTAGAAGTCACCGCCCCGACGCAGGACGTGGTTGTTCAACAGGATGTCCGAGTCCACGGAGTACCCGATCAGCATCAACAGCGCGGCGACCGTCCCCAGCGAGAGCGGGATGCCGACGATCGACATGAACGCCAGCGGAATCACGATGTCCGAAAACGCCGAGACGACGATCGCGATCGATGGAACGAACGTTCGAAACAGGATGAACGCGAGCACGCTCATCCCGAGGAAGGCGACGGCGATCCCCAGCAGCGCGGTCTGCTGGGTCTGCTCGCCGAAGCTCGCCGACGTCGACGACACCTGCTGGATGACCGCGGCGTCGCCGTCGGGCTGTAAGTTCGCCTCGGCCTGCTCGCTCAACGCCTCCTGATTCGTCGAGGCGAACTGGACGATGTACTGGTTCTCCTCCGAGGCGACCGACTGGACGGATTCGGGCTCCTCGTCGAACGCCTCCGGAATCTCACCCTCCGATGCGGTCGTCTGGACCGTCAGCTCCGTTCCGCCGGCGAAGTCCATCCCGAGCTGGACTGGCGTTCCGAACAGCAGAAACGACCCGACGAGAACGAGCAGTGCGACCCCAAGAACCGCAAGCGGTACCGCCGCCAGCTGGCGGTCGCTGTACCGGGTGTAATCGATCTCCGGTACGTCGAAATACCCCATATACCATCCACCTGGCAGTCGGGCCGTGTAAGCCTTCCTAATTTCTGTGCCAACTGCCAGTGAGAATAACCGCACTTCGACGACGAGCTAAAACCGCTCGAGCCCGTAGATCGGGGTATGACCGCAGAGAAACCCGAAGCGTCGACGATGATAGACGAGCCGGCCGACGCCGCCCGGGACGCCTTCGCCGAGCGAGTGATCGTCTCCTACCCCGCGGATCTCTCCGAGTGGGGGCGGTTTCAGGTCGAGAAACCCTCGTTCCGGGCGTTCCTCCGGAAGACCCGTGACACCGCAGAGCCGGGCGACGTCTGGGAGGAGTTCGTCGGCGTCGGCTGCTGTGGTAACACGCTCGACGTCCCGCTACGGGTCGAAGACGTCGAGGGCGGCTCGCGGATCGTCGACGACACCGAGATCGAGTACGACGTCCGCGAGGCCTGTGGCGTCCAGGGGAGCTGGCGGGTCCAGAGCAAGGGCGGCCCGAGCAGCTAGTCCGGGAGGTACCGAACGCTCAACACACCGTCCTCGGCCGACCGACGCACCTCGACGCGGACCGCCTCGAGCCGGGCCGCTCGAGCGACCGTCTCCTCGTCCTCGAGGACGTCCTGCGCTGCAGCTTCGATCTCGCCCTCGAGGTTGAAGACGTGGATCTCGCCGGTTCCCGCCCGCTCCTCCTGGATCAGCTCGCCGATCTCGGCGTCGGCCGCGAGCTCCTTCTCGTGGCGGGTCGGCTCGAGGTCGCTGTCGACCAGCTCGATCGTCCGCCGATCGGCGACGTCGACGACCTCCCAGGCGACCTCCAGTGGCGGTTCGGGCGCGACGGTGGCCTCGAGGACGTCGTGGACCTCGACGCCGGGGTTCGACGACAGCGTGTGTACCTGTGCGGTCTCGACGTCGCGGACGACGGCCGACTCCGCTTCGGCGTGCGTGACGACGTACGTGCCCGTCTGTTCGGTCATGGGGGCTCGTAGGTGCGTGGCGGGTTTTGGGGTTTCGGATCGGAGCGAATCCGTCGCTCGTCGGGGAGAACACACCCTGACGTGACGCGCTCACCGTCTGCTCTCGCCCACGTCGTGGCACTTGGTCACGAGGTGACGCTATGATTCCGAGTTTCGTGGCGAACACGGGTAAACGAACCATGTCAGAAGCCACGATCCAAGACGCGGAACGGCTCCTCGAGCAGTACGATAAACTGTGGAGCGGTGACCACTCGAAACTGGACGTCGTCGCCGAGTCAATCTCGTTCCACTCCCCGCTCGACGAGGTTCACGGACGGGACGCCCTCGAGGAGTTCCTCCGCGAACAGGAGTCCGCCTTTCCCGACGGAACGGTGGAGACGGACGCGGCGCTCGTCGGCGACGAGATGATCATGCACGAGTTTACGTGGACCGGAACGCACGAAGCGGCGTTCGACGGCATCGAACCGACGGGTCGGACGGTCGAAGTTGCCGGGATGGCAACACTGACGATCGACGGCGGACGGATCGTCGAGGATCGTACCTACTTCGATTCGGAAGCGCTACTCGCCCAACTCGGCGCTACCGAGTAGACGGCCATCGTCGGGGCCGCGTCGCGTCCGCCGTGGCGGAGCGAGAGCGGGACGGCGCGACCGCGTTCGCCGTCGACGAGGCGTGGGTGGCGTACGAACGGAACCGGCGGGACGGGGTGACCGATGAGCCACCGTACGGAACCTGGCGATACGCGTTCGTCCTGCTGGCACTGGCGCCGATCGCGGTCTCCGCTCTCCTGCTGTTCGCCTGAGGCTCGTCGACCGCTACCGCGTGACGGAACGACTTTACCGCAGGCGGGTGCCCTCACGAGCATGGACGTCGATATCGGCAACGCGCTCGCGTCGGTCGCTTCGCCGGGCGTCTCTCGAGACTCGCTCGAGCGCCTGGACGAGCAGGTCGCCGACGCACACGAACGCATCGAGGTCGGGATGGCAAACGGGGAACACGGCTACGAGGCGCTGAACCTCAACGAGCGAACCGATCCCGACGAGATCCGACGAGCCGTCGAGCCCGTCGCCGACGCCGAGGCGCTGATCACGGTCGGCATCGGTGGCAGCGCGCTGGGCGCGGCGACGATCACCGGGGCGCTCGACTCCGACACCGAGACCGTCTACCTCGACAACGTCGATCCCGCGTGGGTCTCTGCCCGTCTCGAGGCCCTCTCCCTCGAGAACACCGCGATCAACGTCGTCTCCCGGTCCGGGACCACGGCTGAGACGCTGGCGAACTTCCTCGTCGTCCGGGAGGCGTTCGAGGACGCGGGCGTCGACTGGACCGAGCGAACGATCGTGACGACGGGCGACTCGGGCCCCCTCCGCGATCTCTCGGAGCGCCACGACCTGCCGTCGCTGAAAGTTCCCGACGGGGTTCCGGGCCGCTTCTCGGCCCTCTCCGCCGTCGGGATGGTCGCCGCCGCGGTCTGTGGCCACGACCTCGAGGCCCTCCTCGAGGGCGCCGCCGCCGAGGCCGACACCCTGTCGGGCTCGCTGTTCGACTGCCCGGCCTACGCCTACGGGGCGACCAGCTACGCGCTGGACGCCCGCGGCGCGGGGATGAACGCGATGGTCCCCTACGCCGAATCGCTCGAGACCTACTCCGAGTGGTTCGCCCAGCTGTGGGCCGAGAGTCTCGGGAAGGACGACCTCGGGCAGACGCCCCTGCGGGCGCTGGGCGTCACGGACCAACACTCCCAGCTTCAGCTCTACCGCGCGGGACCGCGGGACAAGGTCGTCACGTTCGTCACCCCTCGAGAGGGCGAGGATCGATCGATCCCCGGAACCGAGGTCGACGATCTGGCCTACCTCGGCGACGCGACGCTCGGCGAACTACTCGACGCGGAGTTCGAGGCGACGGAGGCCAGCCTCGCCGCTGCGGGCCGGCCGAACGTCCGGATCGAACTCGAGCGGGTCGACGAGTACGAACTCGGCGGCTTGCTGTACGGGATGGAGGCGGCCTGCGTGCTCGCGGGCGAACTCTACGGCGTCAACACGTTCGAACAGCCCGCCGTGGAGTGGGCGAAGAACGCGACCCGCGGCCTGCTCGGCGGTGGCGAGTTCGAGGAGGCCGACGCCGTCGCGGAGAAGACCGAGCTCCGCGTGGAGCGGTAACCCTGACCGACAGTCGTTCCTACTCCTCGTCGTCGAACGCGTCCCGCAGGATCGTCCGCTGGCCGCGCCGGAGCAGTGCCGAGAGCGCCTGGCTCGAGATCTCGAACTCCTCGGCCAGCTCCTCGGCAGAAACCTTCCGGGGGACGTCGAAGTACCCCCGTTCCAGCGCGCGACGCAGGACATCGGCCTGGCGAGGCGTGAGGTCGTATCGCTCGGCCGCATCGTCCTCGCTCCGGTAGAGCCGGCGCAGCGAAAACGCCAACTCCCGCTCGTCGCAGCGCTCCCGGTAGGCCGCCAGCGCCTCGCGGCTCGGAAAGTGCGCCCGATATCGAACTGACTCCGCTCGCAGTTCGATGTCGAGAAACGTAATGCCGAGTTCGAAGGCGTCGGCGTAGGTCATCCCTCGCTCCCCTTCGGGGGCGAGCCGAACGCGAAAGAGACACCGCTCGGAGACCGTCGAGAGCCGTTCGAACTCGTCGACCGATCGATCGTCCGCCAGCGCCTCGAAGAACCGCTCGAGTGCTTCCGTCGCGCCGCTCGCTCGAAAGATGAGGTGGGAGCCGTCGTGACGATCCGACTGCTCGTCTTCGACCTCGATCGTCACCTCGGGCACCCGGCGGCGTGCGATTCGCATGATCGGGTGGTTCGACAGCGAGTACTCGGCGATGAAGCTCATCTCGCTCACCGCACGAGTTCGCTCCCGCCTCGAGACTCGCGAGCATCCCCGGCGGAGGCGGGTCGGCAGGTAACCGCTACCGGTCGTCGATCGACGCGGCGTTTCGGTCGCGGTATGCTCTCACGCTTCATGGGCGTGCGTTCTGTATCCTGGTTGTTAACTCTTCGTTCGATCGGTGCGATCGCGCAGCGGTTCCGATGATCGATTGCGGAGCCCCTATGAGTACGCGATCGAATGCACGGATATGAACGAGACAGCACGCTCCAGCGACGGGAGCGGGACCGACGACTCGCTCGTCCCGTCGCTCGGGGTCGTTCCCGCAGTCGTCGCCATGGTCGCCGTCCTCGCTCCCGTCCGCGACGGGATCGGGGATCCGTTCGTCCAGCTGGCGGGGGCGCTCGCGGTCGTCTCCGTCGTCGCCTTCCTCGCTCGCCGTCACGGCGCGCTGGGCGTGGTACCCGGCGCCGCCCTCGCCGCGGGCTCCAGTTTGGGTGTCGTGCTGTTGACCGGGTACGCGCTCAACCAGGGGATCACCGGATCGACGGCCGTTCCGGGTCTCGACGGAACCGTTTCGCTGCTCTTTCTGGCGTTCGCCTCGGCCGGCGGCTCGATCGGCGTTGCGGCCGCCGACTACCGTGGCGTCTCGGCGCGCGGACTGATCGAGCGGACGTATCGGTTCTCGACGATGACTGTCGTCGGCTTCGCCGGACTGATCGCGATGGCGCTGGTCAGCGTCTTCCTCGCCCCCCTGTTCGGGGCCGAAGGCATGCAGGGCCAGCTCCTCCAGTACCTCTCGACGGCCCTTGGACTCGGCTCCGTCGCGGCGCTCACTATGGCGCTTCGCGGGTACGACCTGTCGTTTCTCGACCTCGAGGTGCCGAACCTGCGAGCGGTAGGCTGGACGGTCGGCGGGCTAATCCTGCTGTTCGGCGCGCTGGTCGCGATCTCGGTCGCGATGACCGTCGTCGGCGTCGACACCGCCGACCACGGGACGACCCAGCAGGTCGAACAGAATCCCGAGCTGCTGATGGTGATCGTCCCCGGGATGTTGCTAGTGGTCGGTCCCTTCGAGGAGCTGCTCTACCGAAACGTCATCCAGAAGTCGCTGTACGAGACGTTCTCGCGGTACGGTGCCATCGCCGTCTCGAGCGTCATCTTCGCGGGGGTTCACGTCGTCGCGTACGCGACCGCGGGGCCCGGTCAGGTTCTCGCGAGTCTGGTCGTGCTGTTCGGACTCTCGCTCGTGCTCGGGTTCATCTACGAACGGACCGAAAACCTGGTGGTACCGGCGCTGGTCCACGGCGCGTACAACGCGATCCAGATGATTATCCTGGTCCTCTAGTTCGGGTTCTTGCGCGCCAGTCCCGACCCGCAGATCGGGCAGCGCTCTTTCTCCTCGTCGAACTCCCGTCCGCAGCCCTGACACTGGAACCGCCAGCTACGCTGTTCTTCGATCCCGTCCCGGGCGATCACCTCGACGTCGACGTTCAGCTTTTCGGCGACGTTTTGCATCGCGTAGTCGTCGGTGACGAGGGTCGCGTCGAGCTCGAAGCTGGCCGCGACGAGTCTGACGTCGGTGTCCGAGAGGACCTCGAGGTCGCCCGATTCGCTCGCCGCGCGGCTGACCTTCTCGGTCGTATCCTCGTTGGGGATGTGGATGTGCATCCCCGAGCCCTCCATCGCGTCGTAGCGATAGGCGCTCTCGTCTTTGAGCTCCTCGCGGACGAGCGGAATCGTCGCGATCTGTTCGGTCGTGTGATAGTCGTGGATAAAAGCCGAGGAGTCGAGAACGTACATACGGTTAGCGCTGAATGACGATGTAGTCTTTCACGGCGCGGACGCGGTTGATGGGCACGCGGAACCGGCCGTCGTCGTCGGTATCGAAGTCGATCGTCTGGTTCGGTAGTTCGTCGTTCGGTTCGATAACGAGGTCGTGGAGGGTCCCCGATTTGATCTCGGTCGTGATGTTGTAGAGCATTCCCAGTTCCGTCCCGTCAGACCCCATGACGGACTTCCCCGAGAGGTTCTCGGCGAGCACTTCGCTCATGCTACCCCGTACTTACTAGTTGCTATTAAACTCCACGGGCCGATCGAGCACTGAGTTCCACAAACCCGAGCGCCGTGACGATGGGTTTAACTACCGTCCTACGGACGGTTTACCCAAGACCTTCTCGGGTGGTCACCATGTCTGATTCGGATACACACGACCCCACATCTCTGCGAACGCCGATCGTCGCGGTCCTCGGACACGTCGATCACGGCAAGACCAGTCTCCTCGACAAGATCCGCGGCTCCGCGGTCATCGAGGGTGAAGCGGGCGCGATTACCCAACACATCGGGGCGACCGCGGTTCCGCTCGACGTTATCTCCTCGATTGCGGGCGAACTCGTCGACCCCGACGACTTCGACCTGCCCGGCCTGCTGTTCATCGACACGCCGGGCCATCACTCCTTTACGACGCTGCGCTCGCGCGGCGGGGCGCTGGCCGATATCGCGATCCTGGTGGTAGACGTCAACGACGGGTTCCAGCCCCAGACGCTCGAGGCGCTGGACATCCTCCAGCGCTCCCAGACGCCGTTTATCGTCGCCGCGAACAAGATCGACACCGTCCCGGGCTGGAACGCAAACGAGGACTCGCCGATCAACGCAACCTACGAGGCCCAATCGGACCGCGTGCGCTCGCGCCTCGACGAGAGCCTCTACGAGATCATCGGCAACCTCTCGGACGAGGGGTTCTCCGCGGATCTCTACTGGCGGGTCCAGAACTTCCAGCGCAACGTCGGCGTCGTCCCCGTTTCGGCGATGACCGGCGAGGGCGTCCCGGACCTGCTCGCGGTGATGATGGGGCTCTCCCAGCGCTACATGAAAGAGGAGATGGAGATCGACGTCACCGGCCCCGGCGTCGGCACCGTCCTCGAGGTCAAAGAGGAGAAGGGCTTCGGGAAGACGATCGATCTCGTCCTCTACGACGGGACGCTCCGGGCGAGCGATACGATCGTCGTCGGCGGAACGAACGAGCCGATCGTCACCGACGTCCGCGCGCTGCTCCAGCCCCGACCGCTCGAGGAGATCCGGACCGAGAGCCGGTTCGAGAAGGTCGACGAGGTGTCGGCCGCGACCGGGATCAAGGTCGCCGCGCCCGACCTGGGTGACGCGATCGCGGGCGCTCCGGTTCGCGTCATCCGCGACCGCGACCGCGCGGACGTCGTCGCGGAGGTCGAGGACGAACTCGCGAGTATCGCCGTCGACACCGAGGAAACCGGCGTCGTCGTCAAGGCCGACACGCTCGGTAGCCTCGAGGCGATGGCCGACGCCTTAGAGGAGGCGGAGGTGCCGATCGTCCGCGCGGAGGTCGGCGACGTCGCCCCGCGGGACGTCTCGGTCGCCTCGACGGCCGAGGAGGGGAAAGAGCAGGTTATCCTCGGGTTCAACGTCGACGTGCTCGGCGACGCCGAACAGCGCGCCGAGATCGAGGACGTCCGCGTGTTTACCGACGAGGTCATCTACCAGCTGATCGAGGAGTACGAGGAGTTCGTCGACGAACTCGAGCGCGCCCAGCAGGACACCATCCTCGAGAACATCGTCCGTCCCGCGCGCTTCCGGATCCTGCCCGATCACACCTTCCGTCAGAACAATCCCGCGGTCGTCGGCGTCGAGGTCAACTCCGGAACGGTCCAGAACAACGCGAACGTCGTGAAGTTCGAGGGCAACGAGCCCGAACGCGTCGGCCAGGTCAAGGGGATTCAGGAGCAGGGCGAGGACGTCGACGAGGCCCGCGCGGGCAACCGCGTCTCGGTCGCCATCGACGGCCCCACCGTCGGCCGCCAGATCGAAGAGGACGACGAGCTCTGGATCGAGATCCCCGAGAAACACGCGAAGATCTTAGAACAGGAGCTCTCGAGCGAGATCCCCGGCGACGAGCTCGAGGCGCTGAACATGTACCTCGACAAACAGCGCAGCCGGGACCCGTTCTGGGGCAAGTGAGATGGCGATTCCAGTCGGGTCTCGAGCCGGTTCGACCACTCGCCGGCCGGCGGCCGAGGCTGCTACGATCGGAACCGGTTCTCGCCGACGTTCGACGGCCGCTTACCGTCCGCTTCGATTCGACGGATAAACCCGAAAAGCGGACTAAGCCGATCGATGTCGGCGGCTCTGACCGCGCTCCGATTCCGATCGTACTCGACGATACCGTTCTCGACCAACACCGGGAGGTGCGTGTGACGGATCGACGTCTCGACGGTTCTGATGGCAAACGGCGATAGGGCGCCCGCCCGACCGCTCCGTTCGTGAGTGAAGACGGCTGCTGCTAGCGTCGAGAGCGACATCCATCCCTCCGCATCGTCGACGACGGCGAGTATCGTCCGGCGGCGACTGCTGGCGAGAATCGAAAGTACGTCGTCGAGCCACGAGGTCGACTCCATCGAACAATGATATCGATTCGAATGTGTATAGCTGTCGTGGTTTCGTTGTTCGGATCGTTAAATACATATGGGCCGGCTACCCGTCGTCACTGCCCCCTGGTGGTGTAACCATAAGCGTATGTTCGATCAGGCTATCGTGCGCCCGGCTCAGCCGCTTCGAGAGCGCCTGCGCGGAGATATCCAGTTGCTCGGCGACGTCGACAAGAGTCACTTTCGATGATGTGAAGTAGTCCATCTCCCAGGCCATGACCAGTGCCTTGTGCTGTTTCGGTGTGAGTCCGTACCTTCCCTCCGATCGAGGGTTCGCCTGATGATAGAGCTTGGTGAGTTCGAACGGGATCCCGCGCTCGAAACAGTACTCGCTGAACCGATCGAGGCTCTCCTCGTCGCTGAACCGCATCCGGAGCTCCCAGCTATCGTACTGGGCCGACGCCTCGAGAATCGTCGATCCGATCGCCGTGTAGGCGTAGATGATCGACTCCACGTTGACGACCCAGTCCGCGCGGTACAGCGCTTGACCTTTGAGACTGTCGATCTTCTGTAGCTCGGCGACCGAGCTGTCCCTCTCGGCCGCCCGCTCGAACTCCTCGGGCCGGCAGCCGGCGATCGAAAAGTACGGCGTGATGATCTCGTCGGTCGCCGCGGCCCGCTCGACCTCGATCACGAGATCCGGAAGTGCCTGTAACGTTTCGTACAGGGCGAACGACTTGGCTGGAACGTAAAACTCTCCAAAGAGAGTCATTGGGTATGCGGACCTACAGCGGGAGTCCTTATCAATTGTTGTGCATTTTGCTACCGAATATCAAGGTTCACAGATCTAACCTTGGTATACTACGTGTCAAATCGCCTCGGGAGCAAGCCCCGAGGTACTTACACTGCTTGATAAACCGTAATCTCACCCGTCGAGGCGATCGTGACGGTGTGTTCGGCGTACCGGAACGTGAGCTCCCAGTCCCTCGTCGACCGCGACCCGGATCGCTCGAACAACGCGTTTAGCGCGCTCGGGTCGATAGCGGTGTACAACGGTTCGAGTTCGGTCGCATCGACCTGACTCGCACACGCGACGGCCTTGACTACGGCGGTGACTGGCGTCTCGGTGCCACGCTGGTACCAGGCTCTGTAGCGGAGACCGGATTGCGAGTCGATGGAAGCGTCCGACTTCGGCGGAGAAGAGCTCAACGTATGGGACTCATTGTCATTCGACTTCATCGTTCGAACGGACTCACCGTACTTCAATGAGGGTACGCTTTGATCACGTAACGGCTTTTAATACTCCTCGGCCGGCCACCAGTGCCGAAGTATCCTCGGAGCGACAGCCCGGGAGCACTGATACGGTTCACTGTACGTCAGTACCGGCGTAACCGCGACTCGTGCGGCGGGTGCGCCGGGACGTCGGTACAGCAATCCGTCTGACGTCTCGATCAGTGCCGCCGCGGCTCGTCGGCGGGACGGATCGCTTCGAGCGCTTCGTACACCGACTCGGGGTCGTCGATTGCGTCGCGATCACAGCGGAGGTTCCGGAACCGCCGCTCGAGGACGAGTTCATCCTCCGTGAGCCGAACGTCGGAGATCTTCTCCCAGGGAATCAGCCTTCTCGAGCGGCCCTGGTCGTGTCGAACACCGCGTTCGTGTGCGCGCAGTTCTCCCTGCTGGAACTCTGAATCCACGTCGAGCGAGAATCGGTTGCCGTAGTACTTCTTGCCGTTGTCGTCACCCTTGCCGACGACCCACGTCCAGATGAACATGGTGGCGCCGAACGCGATCCAGAACAGCCCGCGTAGGCTTCCGGTGGCGATACTCGCGACACCGGCCACGAAGACGAACGCCAGTGACAGTGCGATCAGAACGCCTCCCGCGTGGAGCAGCCCCGCCGGTCGATAGGCCCACGTTGCCGCCGGCTCGTCGGGGGTAACGGCCCGGACGAACCGGTTTCGGCACAGGCTCGCGAGTCCGAAGGCGGTGGCGCCGACTACCAGCGTCAGGAGAACCGTCACCGCGAGATACCGCGCGTCGGAGCCGAGCGGGGTCACGCTCGGCGCGACAGCCGCCGCGGCGAAGGCGACGGCCGGCAGATAGCAGGCAAGTCGCAGACGACGGCGACGGCCGATCCGCTCGGGAAGGCCGTGGGAGCGCTTCGCGAGGACGTGACCGATAAGCGTGACGGCGGTGACGACGGTCGGAATCGTGCCGAGCATCGTCGCGGTCGTCACGTCGGCTGCCAGCCCGGCGAGGGCGACGAGGCCGCCGGCGACGAGGCCGAGATAGAAGCCGAACGCGGCCTGGAAGCCGAGATCCGGCTGGTCGGCGTTCGCGACCGGCCGGCGGTGTTCGAGGGACATACGGTTCGCTACGCGGTCGATCCGCAAAAAGATACGCGTCTGACGTGTTCGCTCGAGTTACGGTTCGTCGGCACGCTCGAGGCGCAACTCGGCACCGCCGTCGAGATCCGCGAGTGGTGCCGTCTCCTCGAGTCGGGCGACGACGGTGACGGCTGCGGCAGCGCGGGGCTCGTCGTCGACGCTCGCCGGTGTCGGCCCCCAGAACAGACACAGTTTCTCGCCCGCAGGCCAGTAGGCGATTGCCCCCTCGGGGACGACCTCCTGGCCGCCCTCGAGCGGAGCGTCGAGCGACGCCGAAATGTACAGTTCGTCACCCCAGCGGGTCGCGTCGCCGGAGACGGGGAGGGCGTCCTGGAGTGCGATCCGTGTTTCGGGCGCGCCGTCGACCCAGGTTGCGGTCAGTTCGCGGTCGCCGACCGTGACGTGGAGGTCTGGCTGGACGTCCATACTCGGGAAGACGCTCGAGGGCCCTTTCGAGCTACCGATCGCCGCAGGAGCGACCGTCGTCGGCCCGAACCGACCCGTCGGCGGAGCGACGTCACTGATTAACGGGTTGCTCCTTCCACTCCAACCGTTAACTACGTGTTTGTGGTGTGTCGAGGTATGCTGATTCATCTCAAACAGTACAAACACGAGGAGGTTCAGTTCGACGACAACCGGACGACCGGCGAGTCCCAGACCGAGGACACGGTCGACAAGGAGCCCGAGGAGTACTTCGGCGAGGAGATCGACGACTTCGATCTCGAGACCTGGGAGACGATCGAATACGAGGACGACCCGATCCAGCGCCGGGACGTCTCGGTCGGTGGCGTAACCGCCGTCTCGGTTCCGGAGGAGCCGACCGACGACGACGACCCTGACCTGCCCGGACGAACGATCCAGCTTCGTCTGGGCGGGGAGATCGAGTACGTCGACCAGTCCCGGATCGTGGAGGTACAGGACGAGGATCCCGGCGGGTCGTAGCGACACCCGTTGCTGTCGACACTGACAGCCGTTACCGGGCGCGCCCCGCTCCCGAAATCGTTTTCAACCGTTCGCGCGGACACTCGGTATGCCGACGGAATCGGACACTCATTATGATCCCTCGCTGGGGAACAAGTTCATTTTCGTCACCGGCGGGGTTATGTCGGGGCTCGGGAAGGGGATCACGGCCGCGAGCACCGGTCGCCTCCTGAAAAACGCCGGGTTCGACGTGACGGCGGTCAAGGTCGACCCCTACCTGAACGTCGACGCGGGGACGATGAACCCCTACCAGCACGGCGAGGTGTACGTCCTGGAGGACGGCGGCGAGGTCGACCTCGACCTGGGGAACTACGAGCGGTTCCTCGACGTCGACATGACCTCCGACCACAACGTCACCACTGGGAAGACCTACCAGCACGTCATCGAGAAGGAACGGGCTGGCGACTACCTGGGGAAGACGGTCCAGATCATCCCCCACATCACCGACGACATCAAACGGCGCATCCGCGAAGCGGCGGCGGGGACCGACGTCTGCATCGTCGAGGTCGGCGGCACCGTCGGCGACATCGAAGGGATGCCCTACCTCGAGGCCCTGCGCCAGTTCGCCCACGAGGAAGACGAGGAGGACATCCTCTTCACCCACGTCACCCTCGTCCCATACTCGAAAAACGGCGAGCAGAAGACGAAGCCGACCCAGCACTCGGTCAAGGAAGTTCGTTCGATCGGGCTCCAGCCCGACGTGATCGTCGGACGCTGCGAGGACCGCCTCGAGCCCAAGACGAAAGAAAAGATCGCGCTGTTCTGTGACATCGAGACGGAGGCTGTGTTCTCGAACCCCGACGTCGAGGACGTCTACCACGTTCCGCTGATGGTCGAAGAGGAGGGGCTCGACCAGTACGTCCTCGAGCACTTCGGGCTCGCGAGCGAGGCCTTACCGGAGGGACAGCGAGCCAACGAGTGGCGAAAGATCGTCACGACGGAGAAAGACGGCTCGGTCGACGTCGCGCTGGTCGGCAAGTACGACCTCGAGGACGCCTACATGTCCATCCACGAGTCGCTGAAACACGCCGGCTTCGACCGTAATGTCGACGTCGACGTCCACTGGGTGGCCGCCGACGAGCTGGCGGACGACCACGACGACCAGCTCGAGGGGATGGACGGCGTCATTGTTCCCGGCGGCTTCGGTATGCGCGGCTCCGAGGGGAAGATCGAGGCGGTCCGCTACGCCCGCGAGAACGACGTTCCGTTCCTCGGGCTCTGTCTCGGCTTCCAGATGGCCGTCGTCGAGTACGCCCGGAACGTGCTGGGCCTCGAGGACGCCCACTCCGCCGAGATGAACGAGGAGACGCCCCACCCCGTTATCGACATCCTCCCGGAGCAGTACGAGGTCGAGGACATGGGCGGGACGATGCGACTTGGCGAGCACACGACGGTGATCGAGCCCGAGACGCTCGCCTACGAGCTGTACGGCGACACCTCCTGTTCAGAGCGCCACCGCCACCGCTACGAGGTCAACCCCGAGTACTTCGACCGGTTCGAGGAGGAACCGCTCGTGTTCTCGGGCACCGCGGGCAACCGCATGGAGATCCTCGAGCTCGAGGATCACCCCTACTTCCTGGGCACGCAGTTCCACCCCGAGTACACGTCCCGACCGGGACAGCCGAGCCCGCCGTTTCTCGGCCTGGTCGAGGCCGCACTCGAGCGTACCACAGACGACGCGACGACAGACGGCGAAACCGAGGTAACCCACTGATGGTCGACACACAGACGTTTGTCCCAGAAGCAGTCGAAGAGATCGAGAACGAAGTCGGCGACGCGAACGCGGTCATCGCCCTCTCGGGCGGCGTCGACTCCTCCGTCGCGGCGGCGCTGGCCTACGAGTCGATCGGCGACCAGCTCACCCCGGTCTACGTCGACACCGGGCTGATGCGAAAGGGCGAGACCGCCCAGATCCGCGAGACGTTCGACTACATGGAGTCGCTGCGGATCGTCGACGCGAAGGACCGATTCCTCGAGGCCCTCGAGGGCGTCACCGACCCCGAGGAGAAGCGGGCCGTTATCGGCGAGCAGTTCATTCGCGAGTTCGAGCGAGAGGCCACAGACGCCGACGCGGACTACCTCGTTCAGGGGACGATCTACCCCGACCGTATCGAGAGCGAGGGTGGAATCAAGTCCCACCACAACGTCGGCGGCCTGCCCGATGTCGTCGACTTCGACGGCATCGTCGAACCCGTTCGCGATCTGTACAAAGACGAGGTTCGGGAGGTCGCCCGTCACCTCGGACTCGACGAACTCGTCGCCGAGCGGATGCCGTTCCCCGGCCCCGGACTCGCCGTCCGCGTGATCGGCGAGGTCACCGAGGAGAAACTCGAGGTCGCCCGCGACGCCTGTCACGTCGTCGAGGACGAACTCGAGGAGTACGACCCCTGGCAGGCTCTCGCTGCCGTGATCGGCAAGGCGACGGGCGTGAAAGGTGACAACCGAGTCCACGGCTGGGTCGTCTCGGTTCGGTCGGTCGAGTCCCGCGACGGGATGACCGCCCGCGCCCAGGAGCTTGACTGGGAGACCCTCCAGCGCATCCAGTCCCGAATCACCGGCGAGAACGAGAACGTCGCACGGGTCGTCTACGACGTCACCCACAAACCGCCCGCGACCATCGAGTACGAATGAGTCTGCAAGCCATCGTCGCCGGCCCCGACGAGGACGGCATCGGCGACGCCCTCGAGGCCGAGGGAGTCGACGTCGCTCGAGTCAACGGCGTCCTCTCCCGACCGACCCTCGAGGAGGCGGGCGTCCTCGAGGCGGATCTGTACGTGCTGACCGACGTCGATCAGGCGACGACGATTCCGATCGTCTGTGATCTCAACGACGACGTTCGGACGGTCGCCTACGGCGAGCGCACGGTCCCGGAGTTCGTTCGGGGCCAGCTCGATCTCGCGCTCGACCCGCAGCTGATGGACGCGACCCTGGTCGCCGAAGAGCTGGTCGGCTGACGGTTTGTTCCGACGGTCGGCCTGGCAACGGGAACTTACTCGTCTGTGGCCGCCGTGAACGTTCTATTGAGCTATTTCGAACGGATAAACTCGAGTTAAGCCTGCGGGAATTCGGCGTAAGACAGCTATACCGACTCCCCAGTTCAAGTGGTATCCACTCATAGGTGTCGATGGAGGTCGACGGGCAGACCCCACCAAGTGGCACCGATCTGCCAACCCGTGACTTCCAGCAACCCCACCACAGCACCCTTCCCCCACATTGCCATACCGTTATCCGCTTGATGGGTGACGCGGGTTCCCTGCACCGACCCGCGTCACCATCGCTGTCTCGGGACACGGGGTCGTGTCCCAGTATGGCTTTCAGTACGCTCCCGAGCTATCGCTCACGGAGACGTTTCAGTACCGGAATCTCCTCGAGACGCTCTTCAGAGAGCAGTTCCCAGTCGATACCGTCTGGCTGCCCGCCACCGTCGGGTCGACGTACTTCTTCGGGCGTCACTATCAGATCCATCGAGACGTCGTGTTCGCCGGTGTCGACCTCGTCGTCGACCAGCTGTCGGCTGTGGACCGTCGTCGCGACGGTCGTCGACTCGTCGACGAGACCGAACTCCCGGAGAACGGCGTACTCGAGGTCGCTGTATCCCTCTCCCTTACCGATTCGATCCCCGTCTGCAGTGACCGCGACGCTCCCGGAGACGATCAGATCGATCTCTTCGACGGCCTCCGGCCCGACCTGCTCACCGTGTTCGGACGACCCCGAGATCGTCGTCGCCGCGTCGTAGTCCTCGAGGGTGTCGGGGTCGAGCTTCAGGAAACACCGCTCGTCGTGCAGGCGCGGAACGGCCATGTAAACGGTCTTTCCGTTCCGGAGCGCGCGGCGACGGACCGGAAGCTGGGGTGCGTCGGGGTTGGCCTTGATCGCCGTCGCGGCCGCCCACTCGGGCTGGTCGGCGAGGCGGTCGGCGGCGTCGTCGGCGCCCGCGAAGTTGGGAATTCGGCCGTGGGGCGGAAACGGGAATCGGGCGACGCCGCTTTCCTCCAGGTCGTCCCAGACCCGCTCGCGGATCTGTTCTTTCATTCGTCCTCGATCTCCTTCTCAATCTCGGGATCGGCGACCGTCTCCCCCTCGCTCGCGAGGGTGACGAGGTGGGTCGCCTCCGGCAGGACGAGCTTCTCGAGGCCGAGCCGGACGGCGTCGCGGTTGCCGGGGAGACAGAACACGGGGACGTCACCGGAGACGCCCGCGAGCGTCCGCGCCGCGATGACGCGGGAGCCGAAGGCGTCGTAGGCGAGCGTCGAGAACAGGTCGTTGAACGTCGGCAGTTCCTTGTCGAGCAGCGGCCGAACCGCCTGGAGCGTGACGTCGTCGGGTTCGATGCTGGTCGCGCCGCTCGTAAGGACCAGTTCGACGTCGTTGCGGTCGACCATTCGCGAGACGATCGACTGGACCTTGTCGTGGTCGGCGCCGACGTGTTCACGCATCGGGACCTCGAACCCGCGCTCCTCGAGGATCCCCTCGATGGTCTCGCCGGCCGCGTCGGTCGTAAGCGAGCGGTTCGTCGCGATCGTGACGACGCCGACCCCGGGCAGTTCCTCCTCAGGGTCGTCGTCGGGCTCCGTCGTCTCCATACTGCAGTTGTGCGGGCGAGCGGTAAAGGAATCGCGGACCACACCGAGGGCCGGCCCAACTGTTATGCCGGTCGTTTCCGTCGGGAAGCGTGTATGCAAGCGGTCAAAGTCACCGAACACGGCGAAACGGACGTCATCGAGTACGGCGACTACGCCGACCCGGAGGTCGGCCGCGACGAAGTACTGGTCGACGTGAAGGCGGGCGCGCTGAACCACCTCGACGTCTGGGTCCGCCGCGGGCTGCCGACGCTCGACCTCGAGATGCCCCACGTGCCGGGTAGCGACGCGGCGGGCGTCGTCGAGGACGTCGGCGAGGACGTCACCCGATTCGCGCCGGGGGACCGCGTCGCGGTCACCGCGGGGGTCCACTGCGGCGACTGTGAGTTCTGTCGCAGCGGTGATCCGACGCTGTGTGTCAACTTTCATCTGATCGGCGAACACGTCACCGGGGTTCACTCCGAGTACGCCGCCGTTCCCGAGGACAACCTCATTCCCGTCCCCGAGGGCGTCGACTGGGTCACTGCGGGGTCGACCTCGCTCGTGTTTCAGACCGCCTGGCGGCTGTTGATCGACCGCGCCGACATCGAGGCCGGCGAGAAGGTGCTCGTGCTGGGGGCCAGCGGCGGCGTCGGCCACGCCGCGGTCCAGATCGCCGACTACGCGGGCGCGGAGGTGTACGCCACCGGCAGCACGGAGGAGAAACTCGAGCACGCGCGCGAACTCGGCGCGGACCACGTCGTCAACTACGAGCAGCAGAACTTCGCGGAGTGGGTTCGGGGCGAGACCGGCAACCGGGGCGTCGACGTCGTCGTCGACTACATCGGCGCCGGCACCTGGCGGGATTCGATCAAGAGCCTCGCGAAGAACGGCCGACTGGTCACCTGCGGCGGCACGGCGGGCGGAAATCCCGAGACGGACATCCCGCGAATCTTCTGGAACCAGCTCCAGATCATCGGGTCGACGATGGGAACCCCCGGACAGGTCGACGACGTGATGGAACTCGTCTGGGACGGCACCTTCGAGCCCGCGATCCGCGAGGTGCTCCCGATGAGCGAGACCGCCCGCGCCCACGAGATTATCGAGTCCCGCGAGGGCTTCGGGAAGGTCGTCGTCCGCCCTGACAGCGAGCTGTAGGCCTCGAGCACCCGTCGCTCGGACGGCGGAACCGTGAGTGCTTTGACCGTCGCCTCGCAACCTCCGAACGTGACCTCGAGCGACGACGGCGGCTACGTCCACGACCCCTCGACGTTCGACGAGGAGGGCCAACCCCGCGAGACGACCGACGACGGTGACGAGACCGCAGACTGGGTCGACGAACCCGTTCATCCGGAGGCGGCCGACCGCGAGTTCGACTGGCGCGGCTGGTCGCTCGTGGCCGTCATCGTCTTCGCGTTCATCATCGCGCCGGGGATCATCCTGCTGTGGCCCCCGGCGACCGACTACCTGTTCGCCCTGATCGTCCTGCCGCTCGTCCCCGCCGTCCTGTTGGCGGTGACGGCGGTGTGGGCGACGACCCGGCCCTGATCGTTCGAGCCTCGAGCACCCGCACGTTTTCGACCGCAGCGTTTCCTCCCGATAGTCCGCCCGTCCGCTCGAGTCGGACCACCTTGTCGTCGACACCCTCGATCCCGTCCCGTTTTCTTCGGCACAGTGACAGAATCGAACAGTCGAATTGGCTAGTTGAGGTTAGCCTGACTATAGTAAAGGTTCAGTAGGAAGCAGGCAGAAACGATGGCACGCAACTCGCGGCGATCGTTCGTGCGTAACGCAGCAGTGACCGTCCTTGGTAGCTCCGCGCTCGCTGCCGGAACGAACCAGGTGGCAGCGCAGGACGTCGACTTCGAGACAGCTGTCGAGTCGGCGATCCACGACCGCGTCAACGAGATCCGAACGGATCGCGGACTGGACGCCCTCGCTTACCGCGACGACCTCGCGGCGGTCGCGTCGTCCCACAGCCAGGATATGGCCGACCGGAACTATCTCTCGCACACGTCTCCGGAGGGAGAGACGATGAGCGACCGCTACGAACGGTTCGGGATCGACTGCCGGGGCTGGGCCGAGAACGTCCTGTTCAACTACGCGGCCGACGAGTCGCCGACCGCGGCCGCCCGCCAGAGCGTCGACCAGTGGATGGGAAGCGACGGCCACCGCCAGAACATCCTCTCCCAGTCCTGGACCGCCGAGGGGATCGGTGCCGCAGTCGCCTCGGACGGCCGACTGTACGTGACTCAGAACTTCGGCACGAACTGTCGCTGATCGGCCGACTTTCGTTTTTCGAAGCGTCGGTGGAACGTCCGCCCGACCGTTTTCGGCGACTATCCCGTTCCTAGTCCGAGCTCGGTCGCCGGAATCCGTTTTGTCCGTCCGTAAGCCGTTTCGATGAACGAAACCGTCCTCAATCGGAGCGAACGTCCCGGCGCATCGCGATCTCGAACCACGGACAGAGTCGAAGCTGGCGGTACCACTCGGGGTTTTCGTGAAGGCGCTCGTAGGGAACCCACATGAAGCCGCCGACCTCCTCCTCGTCGGGCTCGAGCGTTCGATCCGATAGCGTCAGCTTCAACACGGCACAGACCTCGTGTTCGACGCCCGCGTTCTCGAAGTACCGCTTGTACTCGAAGCGGTCGGTCACCCGCAGGTCGTCGTACTGGTCGGGGGTGACGCCGAGTTCCTCTTCGAGTCGCTGGCGAGTCGCCTCCTCTTGGCTCTGTCCCTGCACGGGGTGGGAGGCGACGGTCCCGTCCCAGTAGGTTCCCCAGAGACGCTTGCCGGGTGCGCGCTGGGCGAGGAGGACGTTGTCGTCCTCGTCGAAGACGATCGAGGTGAACGCCCGGTGGCGGATTCCGTCACCGGTGTGGGCCTCGAGTCGGTTGACGAGCTCGAGTTCGGTGTCGGCTTCGTCGACGGCGATGACGTCTTGCCGTGCGTTTTTGTGGGGTTCCTCGTCCTGTGGCGTACTCATACCCGCACAATCTCAGCGGGTCTTGAAACCAGTATCGTCTCGCTACTCCCGACTCCAGCCCTCAGCCGGACCGACCACCGGCCGCGTCCGGATCCGGGCGATACCGATCCCCGACGACGACCTCGAGCGCGTTCGCTGCCGTCTCGAGTTCGAGCGTCTCCGCGTCGAGCATCTCGCCGTCGAGGCTGTACTCGATCGGCTCCGACCGCAGGCTCTCGAGGGTGAGCGAGGGCACGCGGTGGCGAACGATGTGTCGCTCGCCGCGTTCGAACAGCCCCGCGAGCGCGGCCTCGCCGACCAGATCGGTCGTCGGGGCGTCCTCGACGATCGTCACCTCCAACAGGCTGTCCTCGACGTTCGCCTGGGCCCGCCTGGTGCCGCCGAACCGCCGGCAGTTCCCGACGAGGACGAGCATCGCCTCGCCCGTCCACGTCCTCCGCGTGCTCGCGTCGCCGTCGGGTCCGTTCTCGAGGGTCGCGCGAATCGGAAGAGAGTCGAACGAGGAGATCGTCTCGAGGGCGCGGGAGACGTACGCGAGGACCCCGAGGCGCCGCTTCTCGTCGGGCGTCGTCGCACCGCTCGCCTCGGCGGTGAGCCCGCCGACACAGGAGTTGACGAACGCCCGGCCGTTCGCGGTGCCCAGATCGATCCGGCGACGGCGACCCGTGTCGATCGCGTCGAAGGCGCCCTCGATACCGTCGATTCCGAGGTTCGACGCGAAGTTGTTTCCCGTTCCCGTCGGGACGACCGCGAGGGTCGTTCGCTCGAGGACCTCGGCCTCGGCGAGGCCGTTGACGACCTCGTTGATCGTCCCGTCGCCGCCCGAGGCGACGACGAGGTCGGCACCGGCAGCCCCGGCCTCACGGGCGAACCGGACGCCGTCGCCCTCACTCTTGGTGATCCGAACCGAGAACCCACGCTCGCGTGCGAGCGTCCGCACCTGCCCGAGGTGATCCTCCGTACCGCTTACCGGGTTGCAGATAACGACGTGGTCGGCGTCGGTTCTGTCCTTCCGCTCGACGTCTCCGCTCGGCTGCCCGACTCGATCGACGTCTCGCTCCATACCGGCGGTACGAGTCGGAAAAACAAAACGGCCAGTTCACGTTCGGCTAGATATGTTCGCCGTCGATCTGCACGCACACACGCGGTTCTTCCACGGTCACCGGGCGCTGGGCGATCGATTCGATCCCCACGGGTTTCGGCTGCTCGCGCGCGCACTCGACGCCCGCGGGCTCGACGGCGTCGCGACGACGAACCACGATTACTACACGCCGTTTTTCTCGTCGCGGGTGGCGACGATTCCCGGGATCGAGGTCTCGACGACACACGGACACGTCCTCGTGATCGGCCCCGATCCACCGACCGAGACGGCCCCGGGTGAGTACACGCCCGCGGAGGTCGTCGAGCTGGCCCACGACCGAGGCTGTGTGGCGATCGTCGCCCATCCCTACCGGGATAGCACGATCCGGGAGCTCGAGGAGCTGCCGTTCGATGCGATCGAGATCAACGGCAAGCACCCCCGAACGGAGCGACTGGTCCAGCGGCTGGCCGAGCGCCACGACCTGCCCCTGGTCGGGGGCAGCGACGCTCACTATCCCTTCGAGGCAGGACGGGCGTACACGCGGATCAACGCCACCGAACTCACGCCCGAGGCGGTCGTCGAGGCGATCCGGGACGGCCGGGTCGAACCTCGAGTCGCGACCGGACGATTCGATCGCGGGCTGCGTCGGCTCTACCGAGAGATCCACAGCCGGAAGCATCCTGATGGGCTGCTCGCGGAGCCGTCGCCGGGACTCGGAGAGCCACCGGACGCAACCGACTCGTAGCCGGCTCTCGACCGGATTCACCCGAGCTGCTCGTCCAGAATCAGCCGCGTCTGCGTGCTCACGACTTCCTCCTGGTCGCGAGCCTGGGTGATGAGGTCGTTGACGCCGCGGGTGTCGGCCGCGTCGACGACCAGGACGATGTCTTGTTCCCCGGAGACCATCCAGACGAAGTCGACCTCCTCCCACTCGGCCATCCGTTCGGAGACGCCCTTCGTGTCGACATCGACGGCGACGCTGACTTCGATCATCGCCTTGACGTTGCCCGTGTGCGTCGAGATGGTAAAGCGCTCGATCACCCCGTCGTCCATCATCCGTTCGACTCGGTTCCGAACCGTTCCCTCGCTCGTTCCCACCTCGTCGGCGATCTCCGTGTACGGCGTGCGGGCGTCTCGCCGAAGCGTATCGAGGATCCGTCGATCCAGCTCGTCCATAGAGATGCGGGACTACGACCGACCCTCACTTACCCATTACGAATTTCGTAACTCAGCTTCGAAGGCAACACTTATGCCCCGGCATCAAATACGTAGTTCGTAATGACAGCTGCCTACGTTGCGCTGGAAGGTGGTCACGTGATCGAGGGACGTGGCCGCGCTCCGGGGACGGCTCGTGGCGAACTGGTATTCACGACGGCGTACACTGGCTACGAGGAGAGTCTGACCGATCCATCCTACGAGGAACAGATTCTGACCTTCTCGTACCCGCTGATCGGGAACTACGGCGTCCGCGAGGAACGCTTCGAGGACGACCGCGTCCACCCGCGGGCCGTGCTCTCCCGGGAGCTCACCGACGATGTCGCCGACTGGCTCGACAGCGAGGGCGTTCCCGCGATGGACCACCTCGACACCCGGGAAGTCGTCACCGACATCCGCGACGAGGGCGCGATGAAGTGTGGCATCGCCGTCGGCGAGGACGTCACCGAGGAGGACGCCCTGGCCGAACTCGAGGCCTGCAAGGAGATGAGCGACCACACCGAGATCGGCGCCCAGGTCAGCGTCGACGAGCCCGAGGTCCACGGCGCAGGCAACGACGGCGAGACCGTCGCGCTGATCGACTGCGGTGCGAAGGGGTCGATCACCAGTTCGCTCGTCGAACGCGACGCCGAGGTCCACGTTCTACCCTACGACGCGAGCGTCGAGGACGTCGAGTCGGTCGACCCCGACGTGCTGTTCATCTCGAACGGTCCCGGCGACCCCGCGAACTACGAGCAGGCGGTGTCGCTCGTCGAGGCGTTCGTCGAGGACACGCCCGTCGCCGGCATCTGTCTCGGCCAGCAGATCGTCGCCCGCGCGCTGGGTGGCACCACCGAGAAGATGACGTTCGGCCACCGCGGGGTCAACCAGCCCGTCCTCGACCTCGACTCCGGTCGCGTCGTCATGACGACCCAGAACCACGGCTACACCGTCGCCGAACCCGGCGACGCCCTCGAGGTCTCCCAGATCAACGTCAACGACGACACCCCCGAAGGGCTCGACGGCGTCGAGTACGACGTTCTCACCCGCCAGTACCACCCCGAGGCCAACCCCGGTCCCGAGGACACCCTCGACTTCTTCGACGACGTCCTCGCGATGGCCGGCGACCGAAGCCAGCGAGCCGTCCCCGCCGACGACTGAGCCCCGCTCGGTCTCCCGGCAGTTTCGACGCGCCGTTTTCGAACCGGATCCGCAACGCTGAACCCCGAGGCGACGCCTCGCTCGAGTAATGGACCGTCCGCCCGCACTCGACGGCTTCGCCGACCAGCGCCCGCTCGAGCACGCGGCGACGGTCGCCGTCGCGGTCGTCGTCTTCTGGGTCGGGTACTTCGGCGCGGTCGCCGTCAGCTACGGCGACCTCTCGGTGCTCGCCAGCGAGACGAACGTCGCCCCACAGCGCGTCGGTGGGATGGCCGGCTCGATCCTCGTCTGGACGTACTTCGGACTCGCGTTCGTTCGCGGCTCCGGAGGGCCGTTGCTGAACGCCGTCGTCTACCCGCTCGTGATCGTCGCGCTCGCGCCGTTCGTCGGTCGCTGGGCGCTGTTCGGTCTCGATACCGGGGCGGTCGTCTCGCGGTTCGTCGGCGTGTTCGTGCTCGAGCCGCTGGTGACGCTCGCGATCGCGGTCGTTCCCGGAATCGGCGCGTTCGTCACCCTGCTCGCGATCTGGGGAGCGTCGATCGACGACGACGAGCGCCGGGCCTGGGAGGACCGTCACCTCTCGGCGGCGTTCTACGAGGCGTTCGTCGCGCAGGATCGGGAGTGACGGCCGCCGTCATCGACTTCCCGAGTCGCCTCTCGCCGTGCCGGGAAAGCCTACTTATCGCTGCACGGAGACAGTACGGCTACCCGACACATGTCAGGTGATCGTCTCCTCGTCCCAGTCGCGAACCCCGAAACTGCGGACCAGCTGCTCGATACGGCGATCGACCTCGCGACCGATCGCGACCTCGAGATCCTCGTGCTTTCGGTCGTCATTGTCCCGATGCAGGTTCCCCTCGGCGAGGCTCGCCGCCAGTTCGACGTCGACGACCGAGGGGCGCTGGTCGCCGACGCGGTCGAGCGAGCGACGGGGTACGGCGTCGCCGCGGCGGGTCGGGTTCGGTTCGGCCGAAGCGTCGCCGACGGGATCCGCGACGTCGCGACCGACGAGTCCGTCGACGTGATCCTGCTGGGCTGGCGCGGCCGACCCCGTCGCCGCGATGTCGTCCTCGGGAGCTACATCGACGACGTCCTCGCCGACCCACCGTGTGACGTCCTCGTCAAGCGCATCGACCGGGATCGACGCGCCGTCTCGTCGGTGCTCGTCCCCGTCGCCGGCGGCCCCAACACCGAGTTCGCCGCCGAGACCGCGGGCGCGCTGGCCCGCGCCCACGACGCCCGGATCGAACTCGTCACCGTCGTCCCCGACCGCGAGGAGGAGACCGTTGCTGAGGCCCGAAAGCTGCTCAACCGCACGGCGCCCGCGCTGGGGGCCGTCGAGTCCGTCGAGCAGACCGTCCTCGAGGGATCGGTCGTCGAGACGATCGTCGAGCGCTCGAGCGAGCACGACGTGACCGTCGTCGGCGCAGCCGAGGGCGCCTTTCTTCGGCGGGCGCTGGTCGGGGACGTCCCCGAGGCGATCGGTCGGGAGGCCGAGAGCGCCGTCATCATGGCCAAGCGAAAACAGGACGTTCCGGAGGCGCTGTGGCGTCGGCTACGGGATCGGTTTCGGTGACCGTGGACGCGGGGGTTCGATATCGACGGTGGTCTCGTTCCCGTTCCGGAGGTGTTTTGTAGCGACAGCGAAGAGAGTTGGGTGGACGGCACGGCCAGCCGGCTACCTTTCGGCCCGCGTGGTTTCCACGTGCGGTCTCCGCTGGCTGGCCTACCCCGTCTTTCTACTACTCGTGAGCGACCGCTACCGTCGCCGTAGTTCTCGAGTCGCACGGATCGGATGTTTTCGAGACGATCAGTGACATCGAAACCGAACGACGAGATGCACTCACGCCGTCGTTATCTGACCTTTCAAGCCGAACGGATCGGGTGTCCTTGAGGAATCCATTACTACCTACTCCTGAACCACGACCTCAACGAGCCGCTGGCCTCCTACCTGGTTAGTCGTGTCTGAACGACCGCTGGCCCGTAAACGCCATCGCGATCCCGTGTTCGTCCGCGGCGGCGATCACGTCGTCGTCGTTGACCGAGCCGCCGGGCTGGACCACGGCCCCGATCCCCGCCTCGGCGGCCTCCTCGATCCCGTCGGGGAACGGGAAGAAGGCGTCCGAGGCCATCACGGCGCCCTCGGCGTCTTTCCCCTCGGCGTGTTCGTCGGCCTTCATCGCCGCCAGCCGAACCGCGTCGACCCGGGAGACCTGTCCCATCCCGACGCCGACGGTCTCGGTACCCTGCGCGAGGAGGATTCCGTTGGACTTGACGTGTTTCAGCGTCTGCCAGGCGAATACCATCGACTCGAGCTCTTCCGCACTCGGCTCGCGCTCGGTGACGACCTCGAGGTCCTCGACGGTAATCGACTGCAGGTCCCGCTCCTGGACGAGCCGCCCCCCGACGAGGGGTTTCTCGGTGAACCGATCCGTTCGCTCGCCTAGTTCCCCAACCTCGAGCACCCGAAGGTTCTCCTTCTCGCAGAGGATCTCGAGGGCATCCTCGGTGTAGCCGGGCGCGACGACGACCTCCTTGAACGAGTCGATCACCAGCTCGGCGGTGTCGGCGTCGCACTCTCGGTTGAGGGCGACGATGCCGCCGAAGGCGCTCATGGGGTCGGTCGAGAGGGCCCGCTCGTAGGCCGTCGCGAGCGAATCAGCCGTTGCACAGCCCGCGGGGTTGGTGTGTTTGATCACCGCCGCGGCGGGGTCGTCGAACTCCTTGATGAGGTTCAGGGCGCCGTCGGCGTCGTTGTAGTTGTTGTACGACAGCGCCTTCGCACCCTCGTTCAGCTGGTCGGCGTGAACGACGCTGGCCTCGCCGCAGGTGTAGTCGGCGTACACCGCGGCGTCCTGGTGGGGGTTCTCGCCGTAGCGAAGCGTGTCGACGCGGTCGCTCGAGGCGAGGCGCCGTGCGGGGAGTCCCTCGGCGTCGGGGGCGCTCGAGACGTCCGCGTCGACCGAGACCTCGCCCGCCTCGAGATCGACGTCCACCGCACCCTCGGCGAACCACTTCACCGCCCGCGGGTACGCCCGGAACTCGCCCTCGTGGAGGACGCGCTCTTTCAGCGAGTCGGCGTTGTCGCCCTCGTAGACCGGAACCGGCTCCTGGGTGACGATCGGACCGGCGTCGATCTCTTCCTCGATGATCTCGCCGTCCGCGTCGGTCGCGTCGGTGACGACGTGGACCGTACAGCCGGTCACCGAGACGTCGGCCTCGAGGGCGTCGCCCCAGGCGTCGTCGCCGGGAAACGCCGGCAGCAGCGAGGGGTGAACGTTCAGCGTCGTCGGCTGGGCCTCGAGGAAGGTATCGGAGAGGATCCGCATGTAGCCGTCCAGACAGACCAGGTCGAACTCGTAGTCGTCGAGGGCCTCGTTGACCGCCCGTTCGTGCTCGCGGCGGTCCATCTCGCCCTTGAGCGGGACGACCTCGGTGGCGATCCCGCGTTCGGCTGCGGCCTCGAGAACCGGCGCCTCCGGATCGTCGGACAGCACGACGGCGAGGTCGGCCCCGCCCGGTCGACGGTCGGCGACGTTCATCAGGTTGCGGCCTCGGTTGCCGGCCAGTCCGGCGATTCGGGTCATGGTCGAATCCGCGCCCGCGATCGGCAAAGCCGTTGCGGTCTCGACCGCCGAGGTATGCACAATCGAGCATTGCTATGGCAGTATTTCGTCTTCATATTCTCGAAGTATGCACGGTTATGGCTCCTCGTTTCGATACGCTTTTGCACCGCGCTGGAAAGGATCGGAACGATGACCGACACCCACGCCCTGTACGCCGTCTCGCCGATCGACGGCCGCTACGCGGGTCGGACCGAACGGCTCTCGCCGTACGCCAGCGAGGCCGCGCTGATGCGGGCTCGCGTCCGCGTCGAGGTCGAGTACCTGATCGCGCTGGCCGACCTGGAAGTGACGCCGCTGGAGCTTTCCCTCGAGGAGCGCGAGCATCTGCGCGGGCTGTACGAACACTTCGCAGAGGAGGATGCCCGGCTGATCAAGACCCTCGAGACCGACGGCTACGGCGAGTTCGAGGCGACCAACCACGACGTGAAGGCCGTCGAGTATTTCGTCCGCCACCGCCTGCCCGAGGGCAGCGACGCCGGCCCCTGGATCCACTTCGGACTGACCAGCGAGGACGTGAACAACCTCGCTCACCGCCTGCTCCTCGCCGAGGCCGTCGCCGAGGTGCTGTTGCCGACCCTCTACGACCTCCGGGAGACCCTCGCGGAGATGGCTCGCGAACACCGTGCCCTGCCGATGCTCGCCCGAACCCACGGCCAGCCCGCGACGCCGACGACATTCGGCAAGGAACTGGCCGTCTACGCGGCCCGACTGGGTCGGGCGACGGGCCGGATCCGGAACGCGGCGGACGATCTCTCGGGCAAACTCGGCGGCGCGTCGGGCACCTACGCGGCCCACGTCGCCGCCTATTCCGACGTTGACTGGCCGGCGTTCGCCGAGGCGTTCGTCGAGGACCTCGGCCTCGAGTTCGTCCCGCTGACGACCCAGGTCAACCCCTGTGACGACCTCGCAGCGCTGTTCGACGCCTTTCGGGGTGCCAACGACGTTCTGCTGGATCTCGACCTGGATATGTGGCTCTACGTCTCCGATCGCTACCTCGGCCAGGAGGCCGTCGCGGGCGAGACGGGGTCGTCGACGATGCCCCACAAGGTCAACCCGATCGACTTCGAGAACAGCGAGGGGAACCTCTCGAAGGCCAACGCCGATCTCGCCTTCCTCGCCGACTACGTCACGACCTCGCGGCTCCAGCGAGACCTCTCGGATTCGACGGTCAAACGCAATATGGGTGCGGCGCTCGCCCACTGCCTGATCGGTTACGACAAGACCATGGCGGGCCTCGAGAAGGTCGTCCCGAACGAACACGTCATGCGAGACGACCTCGAGTCGACCCCCGAGATCATCGGCGAGGCCGTCCAGACGATCCTCCGCCGGGAGGGCCAGGAGGGTGCCTACGAGCGGGTCAAGGAGCTCACTCGCGGGCGGGAGGTGACGCTCGCGGACTTCCACGAACTGTTCGACGACCTCGAGGTCGACGACGACGTTCGCCGGGAGCTGCGCGAGCTGACCCCCGCCGCGTACACGGGTGTCGCGGGCGAGCTCGTCGACGACCTCGACTGATCTCCGGCTCAGACCGGCTCGACGGAGACGTTCGAGCCTCCAGCCGTAGTTACCGATCGGTGCCGTCGCGAGTCGTCGGCCCCTCGCAGCTTGCTCCGATTCGGCGACGAACGGGTCGGGCCGAGTTTCACCCGCCTCAAGACCGGTCGACCAGTACTGATTTGAACTGACGGCCGCTAAGGGACACCCATGTTCGAAGCACTCTTTCCCGAGATCGCTACCGCCGTGCTCTTTCTCATCGGGATCGTCAGCATGATCATCCTGCTGTACATCTCGACACAGTGGTGAGACGCGACAGGCGTCACCGCTCGCGCTCGCCGTCGGCGAACTCGAGGCCGGTGAGTTCGAATCTCGCCCCGCCGTCGGTGCCGCCGGTTACGGCTACGTCCCAGCCGTGTGCGTCACAGATCCGCTCGACGATCCCGAGTCCGAACCCGGTACCGCCCCGACGCTCCGAGTAGCCCGTCTCGAAGACCGCCTCGCGTTTCTCCGCCGAGATCCCGGGCCCGTCGTCCTCGACGTAGATCCCGCCGTCTAGCTCCCCGACCGTAACGGTTACCTCGGGCCCGCCGTGTTCGACCGCGTTGCGAACGAGGTTCTCGAGGAGCCGCTGGAGCCGGCTCGGGTCCGCCTCGATCGATCGCTCCGTCTCGACCTCGAGGGACGCCTCGGCGGTCTCGACGTGACACCAGCAGTCGGCGACGGCCGCCCCGACGTCGACGGGTTCGGTCTCGAGCACGGACCGTCCCTCCCGCGCCAGCGTCAGGAGGTCGTCGATCAGCGCCTCCATCCGATCGTGGGCCCGCGCGACGTCCTCGAGGTTGTCGTCGTCACACGCCTCGCGAGCGAGTTCGAGCCGGCCCGCGGCCACGTTCAGCGGGTTCCGGAGGTCGTGTGAGACGATGCTGGCGAACTCCTCGAGGCGATCGTTCTGGCGCTCGAGGGCGGCCTCGCGTTCGAGTCGCTCGATCGCGTTCGCAGTGTGACTGACGAGCAGCTCCGCGAACTCGACGTCCTGGGCGTCGAACGCCGACGTCTCGGTGCTGGTCGCCTGGAACACGCCGGAGTCGCCGACCGGGACGCTGAAGCCCGATCGGTAGCAGTCCTTCGCGGGGTCGGCGTCACCGTCGGGGGTAATTTCGTCGACGAGGTAGGACTCGTCGGACTGAAACGTCTTGCCGGCGAGCCCCTGATCGAGGCGCATCGGTCGGCTTCCCTCCGTCGGGGCGTCGGCCGAGGTCGCCCGCGGAACCAGCCACTCACCCTCGCACAGCAACAACGAACAGAGGTCGAACTCGAGGACATCGGCCGCTGCATCGACGGTCCGTTCACAGACGGCGTCGACCGACTCCGCGGTCTGGATCGTCGTCGCGATCTCGTGAAGCGACTCGAGGACGGTCCGATGGCGCGTTCGCTCGGCGACCTCCCGGCCGATGCCGACGAGTCCGATCAGTTCTCCGTCGGGATCTGTCAGCCGGGAGCCGGTGAACTCGTAGGGGATTCGCTCTTCGTCGGCCGTAAGCAGCGCCGATTCGACGGTTTCAGGTTCGCCGCTCAGGACGTTCTCGATCGATCTCGATATCGGCTCCCGCTCGTCGGTCGGAACGAACTCGAGGGCGTTCATCTCGGTGATCTCGTCGTCGGTGTAACCGGTCACTTCCGGAAGCCGTTCGTTCCAGCGACGAAGTCGTCCGTCCGTTCCGAGCACGTAGAAGATGTCGTCGAGCACGTCGAGTCCCTGCTCGATGAACTCGCGCTCGCGCTCGAGTTCGCGCTCGTATCGCTTGCGGTCCGTCACGTCCTGCTGGATCCCGACGAAGTTCGTCACCTCGTCACCGTCGAACAGCGGCGCGATCGTCACGCGGTTCCAGAACGGATCGCCGTCCCTCCGGTAGTTCAGCAGTTCGACGGTGACCGATTCGCCCGCGTCGATCGCCACTCGCATTCGCTCGACCGGTTCCGGATCGGTTCGCTCTCCCTGGAGGAACCGACAGTTCCGGCCGAGGATCTCGCTCCGGGCGTAGCCGGTGAGCCGAACGAACCCCTCGCTCGCGTACGTGATCGGATTGTCCTCCCGGCCGGGATCGGTGATGACGACCCCGACGGGCGCCTCGTCTATCGCCTGCTCGCGCAGCAACAGCGCCTCGTGGACCGCCTCGTCGTCGGATCCACCGGCGGCGCCCTCATCTGCCTTCTCCGCAGTCATTAGTCGATGTGATCTATCACGTCAACCGTGAATAGTGTTATCGCTCGGATTCGAGCCGACTGCCAGTCGAAGTTATGGGTAGCTCTCTAAACCTATCGTGATCGATCGCGCACGATTTTGCCGACCGACCGATCGAGCGGGACGATCACGAGAGCAGCGACTCGAGCGTCTCCGTGACGGTCTCGGCCGCGGTTTCGACCTCGGTGAGTCGGACGTACTCGCGTTCGGCGTGGGCGACGGGACCGTCGTCGTCGGCCAGCACACCCGGTCCGAAGACGACGGTCGGCGCATCGGTCGCGAAGAAGGAGGCCTCGGTCGCCGCGCCGAACGGGCGGATCTCGCCCTCGCTTGCGGCCTCAAGCGCACGCACCAGCGGCTCGTCCTCGTCGGTGACGAACGGATCCGGAAACGGCGTGTCGGGTCGGATCAACTCGACCGATACCGAGAACTCGTCGGGGACGCGCGCCTCGAGGAACGCCTGCAGCTCCTCGCGAAACGAGTCGCTCGTTTCGGGCGGGACGTTCCGGCGGTCGAACGTCAGCCGACAGGAGTCGGGTACGCGGTTGGGCGCCTCGCCGCCCGACAGCGCCGAGGGGGTCAGCTTCGGTTCGCCGAGTATCGGGTCCGCCTCCGGCCCCCGCTTCTCGTCGTAGCGCCCCAGCGCCTCGAGGACGTCGGCGAGTCCGAACACCGGATTTCGTTCGGCCGGAACGCTCGCCGCGTGGCCGGCCTCGCCGTCGAGGGTGATCGTCCCCTCACACTGGCCGCGGGCGGCGACACAGACGTCGAGTTCGGTCGGCTCGCCGACGATATAGCCGTCGGCCGACAGCGTCCGTCCGAGGTGTTCGGCGCCGGTCATCAGCGTCTCCTCGTCGGGCGTCAGGGCGAGCGTGACCCGTCCGGTGGTCGGCTTCACGCGGAGGAAGGCTGCGAGCAACGCGGCGAGGGGCCCCTTCGCGTCGCAGGCACCGCGGCCGCGCACCGTGTTGCCGTCCCGTTCGTAGGGGACGTGGGGCGCGACGGTGTCGAAGTGCGTGTTCAGGACGAGGTGGGGACCGTCGTCGCTCCCGCGACTCGCCAGCACGTTCCCGCGGGCGTCGACCTCGGGCTCGCGGCCGGCCTCGCGTAGCGTCTCGAGCAGCAGTTCGCGCATTGCCGAGACGTCCTCGTGGGACGGAGTTCGGACGGCCTCGGCGTGGAAGGTGGTGATGTCGAAACTCATGAGTATCGGCCGTCATCGGGCGACGGCGCGTCGATACCGTCAGTTTCCGGCGGCGAGTCATAAGCCCCCGCTTTCGTCGAGATCCGCTGGCGTTCGAATCCGGAATTCCGTCCTCGAGAGGGGGCGCTACGCCGACGTCGAGGGTTCCGCCTCGAGCTTCCGGCCTCCGTAGAGGCAAGCCGCCGCCAGCACGGCGACGAGCGCGCCCGCGACGACGTTGCTCCAGAACAGGATTCCCATCTCGACGCCGAAGACGAACGGCGCCGCGACGGTCCACGCTCCCGCGACGAGAACGATCAGCGGGGCGACTGGTGCCGGGAGCCGACCGCCCGACGGACGGGCCGCGGTGTAGGCCGCGAACGCGGCCGCGACGGCGCCGACGAGGACGTTGTTCGTGACGATCCAGCCGAATCCCGTCACAAACACGCCCGACCAGAAGATCCAGGTGCCAAGCACCGCTGCCAGCCCGGCGAGGCGCGGAACGGGCGGCAACCGCCCCGTTCGTGTCGACCGTCGTTCGCTCACAGTACTCATACAGCTACCGATGGGCTCGAGGTGTCTAAAACCACCACACACCGTCGTACGGGCCTGACAGTCCGGCTTCGATGGAGTTGCGGGCTGGGCTACTGCTCCACTCGCGTCACGTCCTCGAGGCGCTCCCGACGGCGGACGACGCGGGCCTCGCCGTCCTCGAGTCCCACTTCGGCGGGCCGGGGCTGGGAGTGGAACTGGCTCGCGAGTTCGTAGCCGTACGAGCCCGCGTTGCCGATCGCGAGGACATCCCCGCGTTCGGGCCGGGCGACCGGGCGGTCGTGGGCGAAGACGTCCGCGCTGGTACAGACCGGCCCGCCGACCGTGACGGGGTGGGGATCGCGTTCGGGCGCGCTGACGTTGTACATCGGGTGGTAGGAACCGAACATCGCCGGGCGGATCAGCGTCGCCAGGCTGGCGTCGATGCCGACGACGGTCGTGTCCGGAGCGTCCTTGATCGTGTTCACCTCGGTCAGGATCAGTCCCGCATCGGCGACGACGTAGCGCCCGGGCTCGAGTTTTAGCGTCGCCTCCAGTTCGCCCACTGCGTCGCGGACCATATTCGAGGTCTTCTCGAGGTCCAGGGGCTCCTCGTCCTCGCGGTAGGGAACGCCGTAGCCGCCGCCGACGTCGACGAACTCGAGGTCCTCGTCACCGACCCGGCGAGCCATCTCGCCGACCCGTTCGATGGCCTGGCAGTGTTCCTCGAGCCCCTCGGTCAGGACGCCGCTGCCGGCGTGGGCATGGAGCCCGACGAGCTTGAACTCCTCGCGGACGCGGTCGGCGACTTCGGGCACCTGCTCGTAGGAAATCCCGAACTTCGCGTCGGCGCCGGTGGCGACCTTCTCGTGGTGACCCGTCCCGATTCCGGGGTTGATCCGAATGGCGACTCGGCCGTCGTAGCCCCGCTCGGCGAGTCGGTCGAGCGTGTCGGTCGCGCCGATCGTGATCGTCAGGCCGGGCGCCTCCTCGGCGAGATCCGTGGCGTAGTCCAGATCGTGATCCGGCGGGTTGACGGCGGTATACTGCAAGGTGTTGGGATCCGCGCCGGCGTCGATCGAGCGCTGGAGCTCCCCCCAGGCCGCACACTCGATGTCGGCGCCGGCCTCGAGGACGGCCTCGAGGACCGCCTTCCCCGTGTGGGCCTTCGCGGCGTACATGACCTCGGCGTCCGGGAAGGCTTCCGAGAAACGGGTGTAGTTCTCCTTGACGCGGTCGAGATCCATCACGTACAGCGGCGTCTCGTACTCGTCGGCGAGACCCTCGAGTCGCTCGTGGTCCCAGTCGGCGAGCCGGCGAACCGCCGGCGAGTCGGCGAGGTCGGTCATCGTTCGTCTCGAGTGACCGCGACGAAACAAGGGTTTGGGTTTGCCGTTCTGGTCTCTGCGGGTGGAAGAAGGATTTCGGTGCTCGAGATGGCGAGTGACCTACCGCTACGTACAGCAACCTCTTTTATCGGGGGCGTCGGCTGGCGTCTACGACGCCAGCCTCAACCCCCGGCAGAACCCGTCGATGTCGTCAGAGCGCAACACGTTCTGACTGCTAATCAGAACCGCTTCGCGGTTCTGATGATGCCAAAAGGCCGCTATCACGGGGTTTCTTCCCGCTCCGGCAGTGAACCGTTCGCTTCGCTCACGGATGCTCGGCATTTCCCGCAGTGTTCCATTCGAACTCTCTACGTAACGCCTATCTAGTTCCAGCACAACCGTACTCGAGAGCCACAGCCGCTACGTATAGGGCAAGTAGGTAACGGCACAGCAATCGGTTCCTCTGCTAGCTGTCAAGAACGTCCTGCTAAATATAGGTCAAGCAGGTACGGAGAGACGATCAATCTCTCCGAGAGCTGTCAAAAGCCGACTGCTGAATGGAGCGGATGAATGCAGCAGCGAGTTACACGATACCTGCACGGATCGCTGATTATTCACCACTGGCGAAATACAGATAGATCGCACAGACTGCAAGCACCGCTTCAGCAGCTTTTGTGATCACCGCGAGTGGATTTACATTTCCTTCCATATAGAAGGCTTCCACACCCCATCCTTGGACCGGGAACAGTGCCAGAATCGTTACGATCGCGTATAGAGCCGCGACAATGAACAACCACCGTCGCCAGAATCGGGTCACATAAAGAATAGCTCCACCGAGAAAACCGAGACCGTTGAGAATAAAGAGAACAGCGAGTAGCAGGCTCATTTCGATCGCGTTCGTCGATGCCACTAGATGTAGTACACCTGTTATGAGTGCCATTACAATGGCGAGATATCCGATAGGGTTTGATGGACGGTTCAAAATCGACTCGGGATTGGGTGAACGGTTTGTCCCCATATTCACAATATTGTGCAACCCATTATAATGGCTTATGGTACAATCAACGAACCACGACAGTGATGACCTCGTTTAACGAGATCCGGGAGCACAATCGAAGGAAGCGTACGGCGAGTCGTGGACACAAGGGGTCTCCGCGTCCCCCGGCCGGTTGGTTCGTGAGCTTCGCTCACTCATCCACTGGCAGCGCACGCTCTGCCAGGCCGGTCGCTCGTGTTATCTGCCCACGGGCACGGAGTGCCCGCTCGCACGGTACGCGGGACTATCGGTCCCGCGCTACTTGCGAAGACTTCGCACAACGCCGAACGCCGACTCGATGTTCGCTTGTCGCCGCCCAGCGTGTGCCACCACACAGTTGACCGGTCTTCGGATTCCTACTCCGGGAACAGCTCCTCGGTTCGCTCGACGGCGTCGATTCGCTCGAGATCGTCGGGATCGTGCTCGAGCTCCAGTGCCTCGAGGTTCGCCTCGAGGTGTTCGCGGCTGCTCGCTTTCGGGATCGGGACGACGCCCGCCTTTGCGGCTAACCACGCGAGACAGACTGCCTCGGGGGTGGTCTCGTGGGCCTCGGCGACGTCGACGATCGCCTCGATCTCGCCCGCGCGGCCGTTCGCCAGCGGCGAGTAGGCGACGAGCGGATAGCCGTGCTTTCGGGCGTGCTCGAGCAGGTCCCCGGGCTGGAACAGCGGGTGGTACTCGACCTGGTGGGCCGCGATCGGCGCCTCCAGGACGTCGGCGGCGGCCTCGAGTTCCGCTATCGAAAAGTTGCTCAGACCGACGCCGCCGATCGTTCCCTCCTCGTACAGTTCGTCGAACGCCGATAGCGTCCGCTCGGGCTCGTAGGCTTCGATCGGACGGTGGACGTACAGCAGGTCGACGTCCTCGAGGCCGAGTCGCTCGAGGCTCTCCTCGGTCGTCCGGCGAATGGTGTCGGGCGCGAGACTGTCGGCCCACACCTTCGTCGCGACGACGACGTCCTCTCGGGGGACCGAACTACGAGCCAGGCCCTCGCCGACGACGGCCTCGTTCCCGTAGATCTGGGCCGTGTCGAGGTGTCTGTAGCCACACTCGAGGGCGGTCGCGACCGTGTCGGGATCCTCGATCCCCATCGTACCGAGTCCGATCGGTGGTAGCTGCATAGGAGGGGGTTCTCGAGTGGAGCCTAAGAGCCCTCGTATCGAGGTACGTTGGCTCGATTCCACGCGTCGATAGCACTCTCGTCTCGATCCTCAGCCACCGGTCTAACAAATATAATATTTACACTAGAATATGATATTTCTCTCCGGAAGGTGAACGAGACTCGTCGGTCCCATTAATCAACCTGCTCTTTAAACAGGCCATTGAACGCCTGAAAAGACCACAAGTGGGGTTATCGCTATCCAAAGTCGGTTTCCCCGTCTGAGTTCCGTTCCGTACGTTCGGGTAGCCCGTATCTATCGAAAATCGCATTAGAACGGTATTAAAACCCGAAATGCTGGTTTCACACTCATATTTGCTCGTCCAGACCGAGCTCGCCCCGGTACTATTTGAAACTGGTAGCTTAGCACTATCATAATATTGTTGTTATTAAAGGGTGGATGTCTGGTTCCTTTTGCGGATCCGCGGAGGGGGGAGACCTTCTCCCGACGGGTATCGATACGAGCAGTGTAAGTGTCTCCCTCACTCGAGATTCAGTCCGTTCTCCTCCCGTTCTCAATTCAATCATCAATCACACATATGTACCGTCGGCACGAACGGCTACCGTATGGGCCCGACTATCCCTGCCGACGAGCCGCGCGCAATCGACACGCACGCTCACCAGCCGACCAGCGAGTTCCTTCACGACGCCGGCGGGCAGATGATGAAAGATGCCGCCGATCGGTTCGGTGCCGATCTCGAGACAGATACCTACGAGAACATGATCGAGCAATACCACGAGGCCGGCGTGGGTCGGGCCGTGTTGCTCGGCTGGGACGCGGAGACGAACACGGGGAATCCACCCGTTCCCAACGACTACGTCGCCGAGGTTCGCGACGAGTACTCGGACTTCTTCATCGGGTTTGGTTCGGTCGATCCGCTCAAAGACGACTGTGTCGAGGAGGCGATCCGCTGCGTCGAGGACCTCGACCTGAGCGGGTTCAAGTTCCAGCAGATCGCACAGGGGTTCGATCCCTCCGCTCCCGAACACGAAGAGCTGTGGGCGACGATCGAGGATCTGGACGTTCCTGTCGTCTTCCACGGCGGAAACTCCACGCTCGGCGCGTGCTCGCCGGGTGGTCGCGGACTGAAGATCAAGTACGGCAACCCGATGCTGATCGACGACGTCGCCGCGAACTACCCCGACCTCCAGATCCTCATCGCCCACCCTGCCTACCCCTGGGAAAAAGAACAGCTCGCGATTTGCCAGCAGAAGGGTAACGTCTACATGGATCTCTCCGGGTGGATGCCGAAGTACATCGACGACCAGGTGCTCCACTACGCCAAAACCCTCCTCTCCGAGAAAGTGATGTTCGGGACTGATTATCCCATGCTCGAGCCGGGACGCTGGCTCGAGCAGTTCGCAGAGTTGGGGTTCGACGAGGAGCTACAGCGACGAATCCTCTGGGAGAACGCCGAAGAGTTCCTCGAACTGTAATCCACCTTCGGTGGCGTCTCTTGAGTCCCCGTCTCGAAACCGGTTACACGCGACCGAGAGGGCGGCTGGACGTCCTCGCCGTTACTCCTTGCGCTTGATCAGGAACTTCATGTCGCCCTCGAGGACGACGGTGTCGTCCTGGTTGGTCATCACCGTATCGAGGACGACGATGCCGGCGTCGTCGTGGTCGACGTCTTTCTTCTCGGTGACCTCGATGTCGAGCGAGAGCGTGTCGCCGATGTAGACCGGGTTCGGGAGGTCCATGTAGTTCATCCCGAGGAACGCGTACGCCGTGCGCTCGACGATACCGGTGCGGTAGACGAAGCCCGTCGCCTGAACGAACGTCATCGGGCCGTGAGCGATCCGGCCGTCGAACGGTCCCTCCTCCGCGTACTCCTTGTTGGTGTGCAGTTCCGTCCAGTCGCCGGCGAGCGCCGAGTGCATCATGAAATCGGATTCCGTCACGGTTCGACCGACGCTTTCGAACTCCTGGCCCTCTTCGAACTCCTCGAAGTGGTGTGGCTCGTAACTGTATGCCATGGTCTGTTGTTCATGAAAGTGTAATATATACGTTTTCCTTCGAGCGCCAGTTCGTCCGCGAGGTATCGCCAGCTTACCGTCCGTTCCGCCGCCGAACAGTCTCGGCCGAGTCGGGCTGAATCGGCCAGAATCAAGACGTTATCGACCGTTCCACTCGGGATCGCGATCCTCGAAGAAGGCGTCGATCCCCTCGTCTTTGTCCTCGGTAGCGAACAGCTGGGCGAACAGCTCCGCCTCGTACTCGATTCCCTGCTCGAGATCCATCCGCGAGGCCGCCTTCACCGACTGCTTCGCGAACTCGAGGGCGACGGGGCTCTTCGAGGCCATCGACTCGGCAAGGTCGTAGACCTCTCCGTCGAGCGCCTCCGAATCCGCACAGACCCCGTCGACGAGACCGATCTCGTGGGCCTCCTCGGCGTCGATCAGTTCGCCCGAGAGGATCAGCCGCATCGCCTGTCCTTCGCCGACGAGGCGGGGGAGGCGCTGCGTGCCGCCGCCGCCGGGCATAATCCCGAGATTGATCTCGGGCTGGCCGATCTTCGCGCGCTCGTGGGCGATGCGGACGTCACAGGCCTGGGCAAGTTCGCAACCACCGCCTAGCGCGTGCCCGTTGAGTCGACCGATAACGGGCTGGGGCAGGTCGTCGACGACCTCGTACACCCGCGGTCGGCTCGAGGCCTCGCGCTGGTCCAGAGCGCTCCGGTCGCGGAACTCGCCGACGTCGGCGCCGGCGACGAACGCCTTGGCCTCGTCCGCGCCGGTGAGGACGACGACCCGGACGTCGCTGTCGGCGACCGCCGCGAGAACGTCCTTCAGTTCAGCCCGGACCTGTGCGTTCAGCGCGTTTCGCGCATCTGGTCGATCGAGAGTGACCGTCGCGACGCCGGGAACGCGGTCGCCGACGCTGGCGTGGACCGTTTCGCAGTCCGCGGCGGCTTCGTCGATCGCCTCGGTCCCCTCGACGGGGCTCCCGGGAAGGCTCATTCGTCCACCTCCCCGCTGACGCCGACGATCTCCCCGTCCTCCCAGACGTAGAACCCTTCGCCGGTCTTCTTGCCCAGCTTGCCCGCGCGGACCTTCCGCTTGAGCGCCTGGGGCGGTCGGAACCGCTCGCCGAGTTCCTCGCGGAGGTACTCGAGGATGTCGAGGCGAACGTCGAGCCCAACGACGTCGCCGAGTTCGATCGGTCCCATCGGGTGGTTGTAGCCGAGTTCCATCGCGGCGTCGATGTCCCGCGGGTCGGCGACGCCCTCCTCGACCATCCGGACCGCCTCGACACCGAGCGCGACGCCGAGTCGCGAAGAGGCAAAGCCGGGCGAGTCGGTGACCTCAACCGGCGTCTTCCCGATGTCCTCGACGAACTCGTGAGCGAACTCGAGGGTCTCCTCGCTGGTCTGTTCGGCGACGACGATCTCGACGAGCTGCATGATGTGGACGGGATTAAAAAAGTGGAGGCCGATGACGCGACCGTCGCGCTCTGCGGCGCTTGCGATCTCCGTGACCGACAGCGACGAGGTGTTCGTCGCGATCACCGTCTCGTCGTCGACCAGCTCTTCGACGTCTTCCATCGTTCCTTTCTTCAGGTCGACGTCTTCGGGAACGGCCTCGACGACGAGGTCGACCCCCTCGACCGCCTCGGCGAGATCCGTCGTTCCCGAGAGGCGCTCGAGCGCCGCGTCGGCCTCCTCGCGGGTGACCTTCTCGCGTTCGATGCCGCCCTCGAGGTTCGACTCGATCGACTCGAGCCCGTCCTCGACGTACTCCGTCTCGATATCCCGGACGACGACGTCGTGACCCGCCATTGCGGTTACCTGTGCGATGCCGTGGCCCATCGTGCCAGCTCCAAGTACTGCGACTCGCATACGCGACGCATAGAACGAGGCGGGTCAAAGCCGTTTCCGTTCCCGAAACCCGACACCATTCAGAAGAGAAGGAACTGGAACGTCCAGAGGGCGACCATCCCGGAGATGATCGTTAGCAGGATGTCGCCTCGCCACCACGCGACGCCGGCGGCGACGGCACCCGCCAGTAGGCGTTCGTCGAGGACCATCTCGGTGACCGCCGCACTCGGCGTAACGAGCTGGGGTGCGACGAGCGCCGCCAGCACCGCGGCAGGGACGAACTTCAGGAAGCGCTTGACCCTCGTGGGAACCTGGTTGACCCGACCGAACAGGTGGATGAACGACAACCGGATGAGGTAGGTGGCGACGGCGATCGCGACGATCACGGCCCAGATGCTGAGCATCGAGTACCCGTTCATCGCCCCATCACCTCCTCGGCCGCGACGCCAGCGCCGATTCCGACGCCCGCGGCGATGAGCAGATCAGCACCCTCTGGGAGCCCGGTCTGGGAGACGGCGAGCGCCGCGGCGATCGCGACGAGCGCGCTCGTGAGCGCGGCGACGAGCTGGGGATACGCGTCGATAGCCGGCACGAGAATCGCGAGGAAGACGAGCGGGATCGCGAACTGGAGGTTCAGCGAGGCCGGGATGCCGGCTCCGAGGACGTACCCGATCACCGTCGTGATGACCCAGACGAGCCAGATGCTCACCCCGAGCCCGAGGTAGTACAGGCGCTTGTCTCGATCACGGGACTCGTTGGCGTACTCCCCGATCGACACCGCGTAGACGTGGTCGGTGAGGAAGTACGCGAGGTACGCTCGCGTTCGTTTTCCGTACTCGGTGAAATGCGGCGCGATGGAGGCCGAGTACATGAGCATCCGGAGGTTGATGACGAGTCCGGTGAGGACGATGATCGCGAGCCCCGCGTTCGTAGCCATCAACTCGACCATGACGAGCTGTGCGGTGCCCGCGAAGATTCCTGCAGACATCGCAACCGTCTGGAGGATCGATAACCCCGCGCCGTCGGCGGCGATCCCGAACACGAGCGCGAACGGGATGAGTCCCAACAGGATTCCGATTGAGTCGCGGGCTCCTGCCCGGAAATCGACGTGCAGTAGTCGTGACAGCAGCTGCTGTCCCTGCGGGTTCTGTTCGAGAGCGGTGCGTGCGTCTGAATCGGCGGGCTCGTCTTGTCCCGCCGATGCGGTTTCGTTTCCTGTCATCCTGACCTCGAGAGAGGGTTCCGATCCGATCGGCCTCCGGATGAGTAGCGCCCTGGGTGCCGTGTAACGTGGGGTCGGTAGCGTCGACACTACTGCAGTACTGGAACCGACCCGTTCGGTGGGCGACCAGCTCGTCCGTCGGCGCGAATCGGCCGTTTCGGCTAACTCGCTACCACGTGGTGAGTGTTACCTATCACGTAGCATACCGTCCTCGTTGAAAACTGTATCGAATGATCATCCATATGCACTGTTCCACGGATCGACGGCGCAGAACCGTGCACGAGGCAAAACTTAACTATCGACCGTTCGATTTCTCGGTCGATGACCCGAGCTGAGGCCGTACTCGTCGATGCAGTACGAACCCCGCAGGGGCGAAAAGACGGTGGACTCGCCGATGTCTACCCCGAGGACCTCGTCGTCGCCGTACTCGAAGCGCTGGTCGAGCGAACGGGCGTCCCAGCCGAGGAATGGGACGACTTCCGCCTCGGCTGTGCGAACCAGGAGGAAGAGCAGGGCCGGAACCTCGCCCGCCAGTCGCTGCTCGCGGGTGGCTTCCCCGAGAGCGTGCCGGGCGCGACGACCACCCGACTCTGTGGTTCTTCGCTGACGACGCTCGTGGACGCCGTTCGTGCGGTCGAGACGGGCGATGGCGATGTCTACCCCGTTGTCGGAGTCGAACACATGAGCCGGATCCCCTTCTCGGACTGGCTCCATCCCGACATCGAGGAGCGCTACGATCCCGACGACCTCCCGATGGGCGCAACTGCCGAGCGCGTCGCCCGGGAGTACGACATCGGTCGCGAGGAACAGGACGCGTTCGCGCTTCGCTCTCACGAGCGCGCCGTCGCGGCCCGAGACGAGGGTCGGTTCGACCGCGAAATCGTTCCCGTCGACGGTCCAGAGGGGGTCGTCGAGCGCGACGAAGGCCCGCGGGAAGACACCGACCTCGAGACGCTGGCCGATCTTCCGACCGTCTTTGCCGACGACGACGAGGCGACGGTCACCCCCGGCAACGCCTCGCCGCTGACCGACGGCGCGGCCGGACTGCTCGTGACGAGCGCCGAGTACGCCGAGAAACACGACCTCGAGCCCCTCGCTCGCGTTCGCTCGCGCGGCGTCGCCGGCGTCGACCCCACCGTGATGGGGACCGGCCCGGTACCCGCGACCCGCGACGCGCTCGAGGACACCGACCTCACCGTCGAGGATCTCGATCTCGTCGAACTCAACGAGGCGTTCGCTTCCCAGAGCCTCTACTGCAAGCGCGAACTCGGCATCGACGGCGAGAAGCTGAACGTCAACGGCGGTGCGATCGCGCTCGGCCACCCGCTCGGCTGCTCGGGCGCACGCATCGCGACGACCCTGCTGCACGAACTCGAGCGCCGTGACGGGCGATACGGCCTGGCGACGATGTGCGTCGGGTTCGGACAGGGCGTTGCGGTAGTGTTCGAACGGGCGTAAGCGCGTCGTCGCTCCTCCTGTTCTACTCCGCCGCGAGTTGCATCTTGAACCCGTACCGGGTCACGCCCTCCTGCGTGTAGATCCGCCGGATCGTGGCTTCGACGCGGTTGCCGACCTCGACGGTCTCATCGGCGCCAGTTAGCACCTGCGTCGGCGTCGAAACGGTCCCGTCGTCGTCTCGAGGGCCGTCGAGTGCGACGACGGCGCTGACGAACGAGCCCTCGCGGGCTTGCTGTTCGACGAACTCGGGGGGCGCGCCGCCCTGGCCGATGACCGTCGCCGCCTCCACGGTTCCGGTTCCGGGGAGGGAGACCTCGTCGTACGCCTCGAGCGCACCACAGTCCGGACACGCGCCCTCGGGCGGGAACTCGAGCGACCCACACTCCTCGCAGCGACCGGCGACGAGGCGGTGGCGCTGCGGGATCGTTCGCTTCCAGCTCGGAACGCTGACGTACGCGCCGCCGCCGTCGGGCTCGCCGGACGTCACGTCGCCACGAACGCGCAGGTACTCGCCGTAGCGCAGGGTCTCGCGGCCCTCGAGCGTCGTCGCGACCGCGACATCGGTGGCGTCGACGGCCACTGCGGTTGCGCCGCCACCGGAGCCGTAGCCGAGCAGGACGAGGTTCTCGTGTCCGTCCTCGAGCGCGCTCGCAAATCCGAGCAGGACGCTCGCCGCGCCCGTATCGCCGAGGTCGTGGACCGTGGTCCCCGCCTGGAGCGTCTCGGAGTCGACGCCGAGCGACCCGGCGGCGCGGTAGGGGAGTTTCCCGTTCGGCGACTGCAGGCAGACCGCGTCGACCGCGGAGAGGTCGATCTCGAGGGCGTCCGCGGCGGCCGTAACTGTCTCCGTGAACGCCCGCCGGTCGTAGCCCGTGACGCCAAGTCCCGTCGTCTCCGCCTCGCCGGCGGGGCGGAACCGCGTCCCGGGGAAGGGGCTGACCCGCTCCGCGCGGTCGGTCACCGTTCCGGCGCCGTCGGGCGTCAGGACGACCGCCGCGGCTCCCGCGCCGCCCGCGTGTTCGATCTCGTCATCGTGCGCGCCGCGAGGGGCGTCGGTCGCGACGACGAGCACCGTTCCGTCCGCGACCTCGAGTCCCGACGTCAGCGCGTCGACGCCGGCGCGGGTGCTACCCGCGAACTGGCGCGTCTCGAGGGCGTCGTCGAGGTCGAGGAAGCTAGCGAGTCGGGGGGAGAGTGCCTCCTCCTCGTAGGGTGGCGTCGTCGTGCCGAGGAAGAGGTGCGAGACGGCGTCAGGATCGACGTCGCCCGCCTCGAGCGCTCGCGAAGCGGCCTCGTAGGCCATCGTCAGCGTATCCTCGTCGCCTGCGGGCACCGCGGTCTCGGAGATGCCGGCGCCGTGGAACTGTCCCCAGGCGTCCGTGACCGCGTCGGCGGTCAGTCGATACCGTGGGGCGTAGGCACCGACGCTTTCGAATCCCATCATTGCGCCACCTCCTCGTTCTCGAAGACGTGAACGGCCGTCGCACCACCGCTGCCGCCGACGTTGTGGGTCAGTCCGTAACGTGGGTTCTCGAGCTGGCGATCACCCGCACGCCCGGTGAGCTGGTCGAACGCCTCGACGACCTGGCCGGTACCGGTCGCGCCGATGGGATGGCCCTTCGACTTGAGGCCGCCGGAGGTGTTGACCGGGAGGTCGCCGTCGGGGTCGGTGACGCCCTCGCGGAGGAGGCGGGGCGCCTCGCCCCGGTCGCAGAACCCGAGGTCCTCGTAGGCGATGAGCTCCGCGATCGCGAAGCAGTCGTGGACCTCGGCGAAGTCGAGATCGTCCGGGTCGATTCCGGCGCGTTCGTACGCGCGGTCCGCTGCCTCACTCGAAGCTGAAATCTCGGTGTAGCTGTCGCGCTGAGCCAGTCCGACACGCTCGCTGGCCGCGCCGGTTCCCGCGACGCGAACGCGCTCGTCGGTGTACTCGTCGACGACGTCCTCGCTAGCCAGTAGCACGGCCGCCGCGCCGTCGGAGGTCGGACAGCAGTGATAGAGGTTGAGCGGGTCCGCAACCGCCGGGGCGGAAACCGCGTCCTCGAGTGAGCACTCGAATCCGAGGTGAGCCTTCGGGTTCTTCGCGCCGTTGCCGTGGTTCTTCACGGCGACCCGAGAAAGATCCTCTTTGGTCGCGTCGTGCTTTTCCATGTAGGCGCTGGCCATCTGGGCGTAGACACCCGAGAAGGTCGTTCCGGTCAGACGCTCCCACTCGGTTTCTCCGGAGACGCCGAGCCAGTACTTCGTGACGTCGCCGGAAAGGTCGGTCATGACCTCGAAGCCGCCCGCGAGAACGACGTCGGCCATGCCGCTTTTGATCGCCTGAACGCCCTGACGAACGGCGAAGCCACCCGCCCCACAGGCGTTCTCGGTCCGCGAGCAGGGCACGTTGTGGAGGCCGACGTGTTCGGTTACCGCCGGGCCCGAGAGGCCGAGCTGTCGCCCGCCGACACCGAGAGTAGCGACGACGGCCTCGTCGATTTCGTCCGTCTCGATACCGCTGTCGACGCTGTCACGGGTGGCTCCGTACGCCTCTGCGAACAGGTCTCGATAACTCCGGTCCGGAAACGAGCCGAAGGGGGTCTGTCCCGCGCCGATAACATAGACGTCTCGCATATCGAGGCCTTGTCACGAGTTAGTATATAGCTTCGGAACTCGGCCCGGAGAGAATACCACATCATTTTTTACCGTATCCCGGTAGAGAGGTAGTTGAGGATGGTACACAAAGACATAGAAGCTGCCTCCCGCGAGGAGCTACGGGAGCTGCAGAACGATCGACTCCGCCGGACTGTGCGGAACGCCTACGAAAACGTCGACTACTACCGCGACGAGCTCGACAAAGAGGGCGTCACACCCGAGGACATCGAGACGGTCGACGACATCACGAAACTCCCGTTTACGACGAAGGAGGATTTCCGCGACGAGTATCCCGACGGCCTCTTCGCCGTTGACGACGACGAGATCATCCGGATTCACGCGTCCTCGGGAACGACCGGGAAACCGAAGATCGTCTCGTACACCGAAGACGACCTCGAGGTCTGGAGCGAGGTCGTCGCCCGCAGCCTCGCGGCGGCAGGAGTCGAAGCCGGCGATACCGTCCAGAACGCCTACGGTTACGGGCTGTTTACGGGCGGTCTGGGTCTCCACTACGGAGTCGAGGAGCTCGGCGCGACGGTGATCCCGATCGGCGGCGGCAACACCCAGCGTCAGGTCGAGATGCTCGAGGATCTGGAGAGCGACGCGATCGCCTGTACGCCGTCGTACGCGCTGTATCTCGCCGAGACGGCCCAGGAGATGGGCGTCGACATCAAGGAACTCCCCCTCCGTGCAGTCATCTTCGGGGCCGAGCCCTGTACCGACCCGATGCGCGAGGAGATCGAGGAGCGCCTCGACGTGACTGGGATCGACATCTACGGCCTCTCGGAGATCATCGGACCCGGGGTTTCGAACGAGTGCTACGAGGCCCAGGACGGGCTCCACATCTGGGAGGACAGGTTCTTCCCCGAGGTTATCGATCCGGAAACGGGCGAGCCCCTTCCGGAGGGTGAAGAGGGTGAACTCGTTCTCACTACGCTCTCGAAGGAAGCCCTGCCCGTACTCCGATACCGAACCGGAGATCTGACGTCGCTTACCTACGAGACCTGCGAGTGTGGTCGGACGATGGTCCGGATGGACAACGTCACTGGTCGCGCCGATGACCTCGTCATCGTTCGGGGCGTCAACTTCTATCCGAGCGAGATCGAGGACGTCGTTCTCGAGTTCGACGAGGTCGCTCCCTACTACCGGATCGATCTCGATCGAGTGGACAACCTCGACACCCTCGAGGTCACGATCGAGCGCGAACCGGAGTTCGACGGCTCCGTCGACGACCTGCGCGATCGAGTCATGACGCGACTGCAGAACGTGCTGTCGTTCACGCCCGACACGTTGACGATCGCAGAGCCCGGCGGGATCGAGCGCACCAAGGTCGGGAAGGTAAAGCGAGTCTACGATCACCGCTGACGGGGACCGCGACGGCACCTTCTTTTGACGGCAGCGACGACCCCGTCGCCGTCGATGGCCGACGCCTCCTGTTCCGACTGCGAGACTACTGCTCGAGGACGTAGACGCGTCCGCGAAACGTCGCGACCCGGTCGTCGGCCTCGTCGGTAACGGATACTTCGTACTCGGCAGTTCGGCCGCCGACGTGTGTCTCTTCGGCGGTTGCAGTCAGGACGCTGCCGACGTCGACGGCCTCGAGATAGGAGACGTTCGTCTCGAGTGCGACCGCGGTGTCGCCGTGAGAGTTCGATGCGGCGGCAAACGCCGCATCGGCCAACGAATAGATGGCTCCGCCGTGGGGGGTCCCGTGGAAGTTGGTCAGATCGCTGGTCACCGCGAGTTCCGTGCGTGCGTATCCGGGCTCGAGTGCGACGAGTTCGATACCGAGCGTCTCACAGTAGGGGTCGTTCTCGACGTGCTCCCTGATGGCGTCGATAGACGTCATACCGCTACCCGTGTGCCGACCAGTAAAGAAACTACTGGCGGTCGTACTCCTCGGGGGGTATGGCCAACCCACCGGAGCTGGGTCGATCGGATTGAGACGTCTGTCCGCCCGAGAACGCCGTTTTGGCTTCAGCAGTTGTTACGGACGCCTTCGGGAGTATTTAAAACCACTTCATATGGGGGTGAAATACTATGGAGGAATCTACTCTGCAGTAGAGTAATGAACGTCGACGCAGTCACGGAACGCGCGGGGCCCCGGGAGTTCAGCCCCGCGGACGACCTGCCGCGGGAGTACCGGGAGGCCGCAACGCGGATGATCGAGTTCCACGCCAACAGCGAGATCATGGGCGCCTACCTCGAGCGGCCGTTCATCCGGCAAGCGCCCAGCATCGACCGCAAGCTGGCGTTCTCGGCGAAAGTCCAGGACGAGATCGGCCACGGTCAGCTCCTGTACCGTGCTGCCGAGTCCCTGGGCGTCAAGACTCGCGAGGAGATGCTCGAGGACCTGGCCAACGGCGACGGGAAGTTCCTTAACTGCTTTCACTACCCGCTGAAGAGCTGGGTCGAGGTGCCGATGATCTCGTTTTTCGTCGACGGGGCGGCGATGCGCCGGCAGGCGACGCTGCGCCGAACCAGCTGGGAACCCTACGCCCACGCGATGGACAAGGTCTGCTTCGAGGAGGGCTTTCACGTCAAACACGGCGAGGACATCCTCAAGGAGCTGATGACCGGCTCGCGCGCCGAACAGCAACGGACCCAGGAAGCGTTCGAGGAGTGGTGGCCCCGCATCATCCAGTTCTTCGGCCCGACCGACGACAAGAGCACCCACCACGACTTCGCCGCGTCGGTGGGACTCAAACAGCAGTCCAACGACGAACTCCGGGACGCCTTTCTCGACCAGTACATCCCCAAAGCTCGCAAGCACGGCCTCGAGATCCCCGACGAGCCCCGCATCCGGGAACGCGACGACGGCACCTACGCCGTCGAAGAAGGTGACCTCGACTGGGAGGAGTTCTTCACGATCGCCAAAAACAACTACGAGCCAGGAATCGGCCAGATCAACGGTCGCAAATACGCACAGGATGCCGTCCAGTGGGTTCGCGACACGATCGACGAAGACACCCCCGCCGCCGGCGGCCACGCGCCGCAGGCGGCCGACTGACCATGATCTGGGAAGTGTTCCGACAGGAGAAGACCGGCGGGTACCACACCCACTGCGGAAACGTCCACGCGCCCGACCGCGAGATGGCCAAACAGTTCGCGGCCATCCAGCACGGTCGGCGCAAACCCACGAACAGCCTCTGGGTCGTCCCCCGCGAGGAGATCGGCGAAATCGACAGCGAGGACGTCGCCTTCGGCGGCGCCACCGACAGGAGCTACCGCTGGGCGACCGCCTACAACACCACCGGCCAGGACGCCGTCGAGGTCGTCGAGAGCGAGGACGAGCAGGCCACCGCCGAACGACAGCGGGGTGACGACTGATGGCGGCGACCCTAGG
>NZ_JARUKW010000010.1 GCF_029688845.1 Natronococcus sp. A-GB1
AACCGTGTATGATCAACCCCATCCCGACGCTGTCTTGCGTTCAACAAGGCACTTCAGTTGCAAACGCGGCAGCGAGCACCCGCGCTGACTCGGACAGATCCGTCTCCTGAAGTGGCATAACCGTGACTGATGAGGATGCTGACCTCCCACAAACGGTCCCGATTCGCCGGAGACGAGCCAGGACGAACACGGCTAGAGCAACGAACATCGCCATTGCGGCACCGCCGCTTTCACGCATATCTGTGATCTCACGGGTTGGATAATGAACGTTCTCCCCGAGTACAGACAGCTGAAATAGCAATTTACGATCAGGTCCGATTTGCGTCTCTCCGAATGCCTCCTCGAGAACGCCAGTGTCCCTGTCGATCGTAAAGATGCGCGAGTCGCTCTCGTCTACGCCCACGAGTACGAACGTCGAGTCCGTTTCCAGTCGGGATCGGAGTTTCCGGCCAGCGACCGTTGTCAGAGCTAAAATGCGTATCGGACGTCCGTGTCAGTTCTCGTCACACCTGGCCTCGACACGGAGTGCGTGAACGAACGCTCTCGAACCGTCGAAATGAGACGCCGATAATTCGTCTGGTGGTTGTGGTTCACCGTGACTTTCCCTCGATTCGGCAGCAGCCGCTGTAATCGACGCCGTCGAGCGACTCGATTCCGTCGGGTCCACAGACGGGACACTCGGGGTCGCGCTCGAGCGGGGTTCGGGTAACCGTCGCGTCTGTCGCGTCGTACCGTAGCAACTGATCGTCGAGTACCTCTCCGACGTCGAGGAGGTACTTGAGCACCTCCGTCGCCTGTAGACAGCCGATCGTGCCTGGAACCGTCGGGAAGATCCCCATTGGCTCGCCGGAGGGAGCTACGTCGGGGTCCGGCGCGGAAGGGAGTAAACACCGGTAACAGGGGCCCCCGGGAAGGAACGCTATCATCTGCCCTTCGTATTTGTATACCGCTCCGTGGATAAACGGAACGTCGGCGAGTTGAGCGGCGTCGTTGACGAGGAATCGAGCCGGGAAGTTATCCACTGCGTCGACGACGACGTCGTACCGCTCGAGAAGCGACTCGATGACATCCGTGTCTGCTCGAATCGGATGTTTCTCGACCGTGACGTCGGGATTGAGCGCTTCGATAGCCTCGGCTGCGCTGTCGACTTTCGGGTCGCCGACGTCGTCGACGCCGTGGATGACCTGTCGCTGCAGGTTGGATCGTTTGACCGTTCCGTCGTCGATGATCCCGAGCGTGCCGATCCCCGAGGCCGCCAGGTACTGGAGCACCGGCGAACCCAGACCGCCGGCTCCGACGACGAGAACGCGGGCCGTCAGTAGCGTCCGTTGTTCGGCTTCCCCGATCGAATCGATCAGAAGCTGTCTCGAATACCGGTCTCGTTGCGCCGAGTCGAGTGCATCCGCCATACAGTGATCTCGTGCCGAACCGCAAAGTATCGTGTTGTCCCGAGCGTTCGAAGCGGGGCTCTCGAGTTCGATGACGCAGTCGTCGTCGTCGTGGGAGTCCGGTCGGGACGGTTGGCAGCGAGCGTCTTCTTCGCCGGCGAACACGACGAGGGGCGACTCGCAGTAGTCGGCAAACGGCGTGAGCGACTTCCTTGGTAGGGTGAGTCGAAGCGCTTCACTCGAATCATATTTCCACAGAACCAAGACGATGGTTATCGTACGGGCAGCTATGTACGACGATGTTCTGCTCGCAACCGACGGTAGCGAGGTCGCGAGCGACGCGGCAGCCGTCGGTATCTCGCTCGCACGAACTCTGAACGCGACGGTCCACGCCGTCTCGGTCGTCAAATCGAGCCGCGGCGACGGGACGAATCGTGAGCGACGCGAGGCCGACGCGGAGGCGGTCGCGAGCGAGGCCCGGAACGCTGGCTGTGCGGCCGAGACGGTCGTCCGGAACGGGCGACCGGCCACCGAGATCCGTCGATACGCCGAGGAGGCCGACGTCGATCTCATCGTCGTCGGTACACACGGCCGAACCGGGCTGAAGCAGGTCGTCCTCGGAAGCGTCGCGCTCGAGGTAATCCGGGACGCGCGACGGCCGGTGCTCTCGGTTAGCGCGACCGTCGCGCGCAACGGAGTGAAGGGTGGCATCGACGACGTGTGTCTCGCGACCGACGGCTGGTCGGGCACGGCGGCCGCGACGGAACACGCCCTCGACATCGCCGACGCCTGCGACGCGCAACTGCACGCGCTCTACGCCGTCGACGTTGCGTCGGGGGACGACGAAATCCGAGGCAGGTTCGAGGAACACGGTAAGGAGACGACGGCCGCCGTCGCCAACCGCGCCGGCGACCGCGGGCTCGAGGCCACCCGATCCGTCGCCTCCGGAAGCGCACACGAGGTGATTCTCGAGTACACGGAGGCCGAGGACATCGACCTGTTGGTGATGGGAACCGAGAGCAAGTCGAACCTCGAGCGACTCGTCGTCGGGAGCGTCTCCCAGCGCGTGGTACCCAACGCGAGCGTCCCCGTGCTGACGGTTCGAACGCTCGGGCCGTAACGTCGGCGGTCCGGACTGCCGAACGATGAACACGTCGTAGGCGTCTTCGTCGGCGATGTGAACGCCGACGCCGGTCATCGGCGTCACGACGCGTCCGACGTTACCGCTCCCGAGGAAGACGACGCTCGGATCGTACGACCTGGTTAGTCGCTCAATCTGCTCTGCGATCTGTGCTTCCGGGGGAACTCCCGGATCCATTCGTGCTCGAACGATGTGTCCGGTGTGAGCGTCTGCACCTGGTCGCGAAGGGACCGGACGATGGCTTTGAGGACGAACGAGTCGGCTTCGCCGATCCTACCCTTTATTTGCGCGTAACGTTTTGGGGACGACGGTGACGGCCGTTACGTCCTCGTTGAGCGCGCGACCGTACTCGACTGCCCGACAAGCGCGGCATCTGCCAGTCCGGATCCATCAAACGGAACGACGAACGTCATGGAATCACCTTTTTCATCTCGGAAAACAGTAGTATAGGGGCCTTCTCGAGGCGGACGATTTCGACTTGTCGCGGTGAATACGCTCGCTACCCGTCTCGTCTTGGACTGTTAAGCGAACAATAAGCTTTTATAATGATACTCGTACCGCTTCGACGGAAAAATGAGGGACTCAAAACAGGTTCATTCTATACCGTTTCGTTCACCACTTGTTCGCTGAGTGAATAGTATGGATGAGACGGATCCCGGACCGATCGACCGGTCAACTAACGAGTACAGATACTTATTCGAGGTCGCTTCGAACGACCGTACATCGCTACCTCGAACTGAACCGAACGGGTAGCTCCGTTTACACGAACACCCGGTGGCTATTTGCTCAAACGCGAGGTACGGGAGACATAACGCGGACCGTCCTCGTTCCGACGGAAGGATCACCGCTCTCGATGAAGGCACTCGAGACGGCGCTGACCGACTACCCGGACGCCGACGTCGTCGTCTGTCACGTCCATGGACCCGATCGGCTCGGGTTTCGGTCTCATCGACGTCATGCGGCCGACGTTCGACGACGGCTCCCCTCCGGGATCAGTTCCGCCGGAGTACTGGCGCGAGTGGCACGAGAAAGCGGAATCGAAGGCTCAGGCGACATTCGACGACGCGCTCGAAACCGCCGACGCGCACAACCGGAGCGTCGAGACCGTTCTCGAGTTTGGCGAACCCGACGTCCTGGTTCTCGGCGTACTCGAGAACCAGGACGTCGACCGGATCGTAATGGGCAGTCACTGTCGAACCGGCGCGGAGCGGTTCCTGTTGGGGAGCGTCGCGGAGACTGTCGTCAAACGGGCACCGGTTCCAGTGATGGTCATCCGGTGACACGACGGTTCAGTATCGCCGTCGCGGCTTCTCTTTCACGTCGAACTCGAGGACCTGTTCGTGGATCGACGGTCTATCTTCGTCGCCGGGGTGCCAAGCTGGTTCCCTCGCGGTCGAGGAATCGTTCTGGCGTTTACGTCCAACAACAGGGCCTACGACTACCTCGGATCGAAAGCCCCGAAGTAGCCTCAGAGCCACGGCACGTACGTCATCTTCTGGATCGTGGCCGTCCATGGCTACGACCGGGCGTACCTCCGTCCGTACGAGAAGATAGGGTTCCCCTCGGACGATCCGTACCACCTGCTCTATCTCCGATGATCGTCGTGGTGGTCCTTCTCCACGTGGTCGCGTTCACCACAGTCGTCTCCGAGTATCGGAAAACCGGCGAGTATCCGCCCGGGCTTTGATCCCCTTCCACGGATTTCGTGCTCGAAGTGAGCGGCACGTCGCTCGAAAAAGGCGTTCGAGAAGCGACCGACCGGCAAAGACCAGCGGTCAGTACCGGTCGAAGTGCCGATCCTGAAGCGCGACGAAGCCGGCCATCAGGATCGAGAAGACCGCGACGACGAGGCCGATCTGGAGCCAGTGGCCAAGCGCCAGCGGCGTGACGCCGAAGAGGATACTCAGCGGCGTATAGAGCACGAGCAACTGGAGCGTCAAGGTTATCGCGATCGCGAGCACCAGCCACCGGTTGTTCGAGAACAACCCAAGGCCGTATCGTGTCCTGATCGCCCCGATACGGGCGATCGCCATGAACACGAAGGCGGTGAACACCATCGTCTGGGCCAACACCAGATCGCCAACGACCTGGTTATAATAGTAAAACAGCGGCAGTAACGTGGCCGTGATCAGGATAGCGATCCCACCGATCGATGACATGATCCGTTCGGTGATAACGCCCTCACCTGGGGGCCGCGGCGGCCGCTCCATGACGTCGTCGGCTTCGGGATCGACGCCCAGCGTCAACGCGGGGATACCGTCCGTGACCACGTTGATCCACAGGAACATGATCGGCGTCATCACCAGCCCCGCACCGGACATGATCCCGGAGAACAACAGCAGGACGTGTGCGCCGTTGGCCGAGAGGAAGTAGTTGACGAACTTGCGGACGTTGTCGAAGATCCGCCGTCCTTGGCGAACGGCGTCACGGATCGTCGCGAAATTATCGTCGAGCAGGACGATGTCCGAGGCCTGCTCGGTGACGTCTGTCCCGCGAATTCCCATTGCGACGCCCACGTCGGCGTTCTTGATCGCCGGTGCGTCGTTGACACCGTCGCCGGTCATCGCTACTGTGTGGCCCTTCTCCTGGAGCATCTTGAGGATCCGTGTCTTGTGTTCCGGCGACGTTCGTGCGAAGACGTCGACCTCCTCGACGACGTCGGCGAGTTCCTCGTCGCTCATCTCCTCGAGCTCGAGGCCGGTCACCACCCGGGCCGACTCGAGGCCGATCTCGCGGCCGACCGCTCGTGCGGTGGTCGCGTTGTCACCCGTAATCATGACCACGTCGATTCCCGCGTTCAGACAGCCCTTGAGCGCGCCCGCCACCTCAGGCCGGGGTGGATCGAGCATCCCCTGGAGACCGAGAAAGACCAGACCCTGTTCGTCGTCTTCGCTCACCGTCTCGGGTGCGTCTGGCCGGAACGCAAAGCCCATCACGCGCAGGGCGTCCTCGGCGAACGACTCGTTGCGACGCTCGAGTTCCGCCCGTCGCTCCTCGGTGAGTTCGACGAACTCGCCGTCGACGTACTCGCGGGTGCACCGCTCGAGGACGACCTCGGGCGCGCCTTTCGTGTAGGCGACGTGGTCGCCGTCGGGCGTCTCGTGGAGGGTGGTCATTCGCTTGCGATCCGAGGTGAACTCAACCTCGCCGACGCGGGGGTAGCGCTCGCGGATCTCTTCGTGGTCGAAGCCAGCCTTCCGGGCGGCGACGAACAGTGAGATCTCGGTTGGATCACCGAGATACGCCAGTTCGCCGTCTCCGGACGCCGACTCGTCGTCGCGGTCTTCACGCCGGCCGAGTTCGACGTTGTTACACAGCATGCCACAGCGAAGCAGTTCGCCGACGCGCTCGGCGTCGACTGGTTCATCGTCGTGGCGAATCTCCCCGTCGGTGTCGTAGCCGGTGCCGGTGACCTCGTAGATCTCGCGGTTCGCTGCCAGTCGAGTAACCGTCATCTCCTCTTCGGTCAGCGTCCCAGTCTTGTCGGTACAGATGACGTCGACGGAACCGAGCGCCTCGACGATCGGGAGCCGACGGACGAGCGCGTTCTGGTCGGCCATCCGTCGGGCGCCGAGGGCGAGCGAGAGGGTGACGACGGCCGGAAGTCCTTCGGGAACGGCGGAGACGGCGACGGCGACCGCGGTCATGAACACCTGGACCGGCTCGGTGTCGCCGATCACCAGTTCCGTGATGCCGATCACCGTCACGATGCCGATGACGGCTGCGGCGATGATCTTGCCGAGTCGGTCGAGTTCGGCCTGAAACGGCGTATCGCGTTCTTCGGCCTCTTCGATTGCGGTCGCGATCTGGCCGATCTCCGTCTCTGAGCCGGTTTCGACGACGACGGCGATTCCCGAGCCACGCTCGACGACGGTGTCCTTGTGGAGGACGTTCTCGCGCTCGGCGATCGTGACGTCTTCGGAGATCGTCTCCGGCGTCTTTGCGACACTGACGCTCTCGCCCGTGAGCGCCGACTCGTCGACCCGGAGGTTCGACGACTCGATCACCCGTGCGTCGGCGGGGACGACATCGCCGGATTCGACGAAAACGATATCGCCCGGAACGACGCGAGTGGCGTCGATCTCGGTCTTTTCGCCGTCGCGTCTGGCCATCGCGTACGTCGTCGACATCTCCTCGAGCGCCTGAATGCTCTGTTCGGCGCGGTAGTCCTGGACGAACCCGAACAGGGTGATCAACACCACGATGCCGGCGATGACGCCCGCGTCGATCAGCTCGCCGATCCCCGCCATCACGGCCGCGGCGACGATCAACACCCAGATCAATACCGAGGTATACTGCTCGAGGAAGATCCGAAGCGCCGATGCACCGGCTTCGGTTTCGACCTCGTTCGGGCCGTATCGGTCGAGACGGTCGGCAGCCTCTTCAGAATCGAGGCCCGCTTCGGAGGTCTCGAGTTCCTCGTAGGTCTCCTCGAGCGAATGCGCGTGCCACTCGACCGCGGGTTCGATCTCCGGGTGTGCGCGTTCGCTGTATTGGGTCTCTGCCACGAATGGGGTGTCGTCGGCGTCGTAAATAATATTCAGTTTAGCGGCTCATTTGACGACCGGGTACGTCGGTGCCCGCTCGTCGATCCGGCCTCGTCGAGAGTCGTCGATCCGACCACCGGTTTCCGACCGGCCGCCACCACAGTCGAATGGCTGTCACCGGTCAGTGCGGTCGCCCGATCGTTCAGGTTGACGGGGTGAACGTGACGAGCCAGTGACCGTCACCGTCGGATTCGGCATCAAGGAGTACGTCGTCGCCGCGTTCGACCTCGTCGGCGCCGCGGAGCTGCCCCGTGAGTCGGACGCCCTCCTCGAACGTCGCGACGACGATCGTGTACGGCGTCTCGTCGGCGTACCGCGGTGTCGAACTGTAGATCGTCGTCGCCGCGGTTACGGTCGCCGTCTCCGAGAGGGAACGTTCCTCGAGTGCCCGACTCGAGCACTCCGGACAGACCGTCCGCGGCGGTAGAGCGGCCTGCCCACACTCCTCACAGGCGAGGTAGATCGGGTCGCCGTCGTCGATGCGCTCGGCGAAGTCGATGAACCACCGCTGCATACTCACTCACCCCCCGCCCGCAGGACGTTGACGACACAACTCGCCCCGCTACCGCCGACCGTGTGCGTGAGTCCGATCGTCGAGTCGTCGACCTGGTTTGGGTGGCGCCCCTCGAGCTGTTTCGTGATCTCGACGAGCTGGGCGACGCCGGTCGCGCCAACCGGGTGGCCCTTCGCCAACAGTCCGCCGGAGGTGTTAACCGGAATCCGGCCGTTGACGGCCGTTTCACCCTCGACCGCGCCGCGGACACCCTCGCCGCGCTCGAAGAAGCCGAGCGACTCGACTGCGAGGACCTCCGCGATCGTGAAGCAGTCGTGGAGTTCGACGACGTCGACATCCTCGGGCGCGATCCCGGCGCTGTCGTAGGCCTGGTCGGCTGCTCGCTCAGCGGCCCGGGTCCGCGCGAGATCGGGACGGTCCTGGAGCGCCAGCGAGTCGGTCGACTGGCCGCTGCCTTCGAACGACACCTCGGTCTCGATGCCGTGTTCCTCGGTGAAGGAGTTGCTGACAAGGACGGCCGCGCTCGCGCCGTCAGTGATCGGACAGCAGTCGCCCAAGTTCAGCGGGGTCGCGACCGGCGGCGAGTCGAGCACGCGCTCGACGGAGGTTTCCTCCTGGCGCTGAGCCAAGGGGTTCGTGACGCCGTTCTCGTAGTTCTTGACCGCGACTTCCGCGAGATCCTCCTGGCTGACGTCGAATTCGTCCAGATAGACCTGAGCCATCAGCGCGTAGATGCCGGGGAACGTGAGGCCGGCCTTGTTCTCGTACTCGTTGTCCGCGGCGTTTGCCAATGCGTCCGTAACCTCCTGGATACCGGCCGCGTACATCCTCTCGACGCCGCCGACGAGCGCGACGTCGGCGTCGCCGGCCATGATTGCCTGCGCGCCCGACCTGGCGGCCGAACTCGCGGAAGCACAGGCGCTCTCGGTCCGCATGGAGGCCGCCTGGCGCGCTCCGAGGTAGTCAGCTGCCATCGCCCCGACGTGGGCCTGGTCGTCGATGAGGTCGCCGATGAAGTTGCCGGCGTACAGTTCATCGACGTCGCCTGGCGTCAGCGAGGCGTCAGCGAGCGCCTCGAGCGCGGCGTCGGTGAACAGTTCACGGGTCGACGAGTCGGGATGCTCGCCGAACTCGGTGCTGGCCACGCCAGCGATCTGGACAGTCATGCGCCGGCCGCTACCACGATCCGACTCTTAATACCCCCAGAAACCAGTTACCCGTCCGACAGACACGAACCCATTTATCCGGCGTCGGTGTAGGGAGTGGGCGATGCTCGACAATCAGATCGCGATCGTGACCGGCGGCGCCGTCGGTATCGGGAAAGCTATCGCCGCCCGATTCGTCGACGAGGGAGCGACCGTCGTTATCGCCGACGTCGACGAGGACAACGGCGAGTCGGCCGCCGAAGAGATCGGTTGCCAGTTCAATCACTGCGACGTCACCGACTACGACCAGGTCGAGTCGCTGGTCGAGGAGACGGTCGAGGCCCACGGCGGCCTCGACGTCATGGTGAACAACGCCGGGGTCGCGAGCGTGACCTCCGTCGAGGAGATGGACCTCGAGGAGTGGAAGACTGTGGTTGAGACGAACCTCGACGGCGTGGTGCACGGCACGAAGGCCGCGCTGCCCCACCTCAAGGAGTCCGATGGCTGCATCATCAACCTCGGCTCGATCTACGGCTTGGTGGGTGGGAAAGGCGCAGCTTCCTACTCGGCCGCGAAGGGGGGCGTCGTCAACTTCACCCAGCAGGTGGCGATCGACTACGCCAATCAGGGCGTCCGGGTCAACAGTATCTGTCCGGGCTTCGTCGAGACGCCGATGACCGAGGACTTGCTCGAGGACGAGCGCTTCTACAACTTTCTCGAACAGAAGACGCCGATGGACCGTCACGGCCAGCCCGAGGAGATCGCCCCGATGGCCGCGTTCCTGGCCTCCGATGAGGCATCCTACATCACGGGAGCCAACATCCCAGTCGACGGCGGGTGGACGGCTTTCTGACTGTCGGTGAAGCGCCCGAGGTCGTCACTGTGATAACCGACTCCGGCTACTCGACGCACAGAGAGGTATACAGAGCCCCATTAGTAATGGAAATGGCCCTGTCTTTGTGGAGGTTCTGTTCGAGACCAATGTGTTCCGAGACGATCACGTCGTACGTCTGGGTTGGGGCTCCAAATCTGGCGGCGTTCGAGCGACTCGCTGAGCGTAATCCCTCGCTCGAAGACGTGGTACGGATCGATTCGTACAACGGCCAGGCGCTCTATCGGGTGGACTGGTTATACGCAGACGTTGAGCGGATCTACCACTACGTGGAGAGCAACGTTGTGGTGCTTGAAGCCTCCAGTGATCCCCCGAGCGGGAAGTTCGGATCCAATTTGAGGGGCGCGCACAATTATCAGAGTTCGAATCGTTCTGCTCCGAGAACGCCACTGCGTTCACGTTACGGCGCCTCTACCGTGAGACCAAACTGATGACAGGAGGACAGTACGGGCTGACTGACAAACAACAAGCCGCTCTCGTCGCCGCTTGGAAAGTCGGCTACTTTGAAACGCTGCGAGGGGCAACACTTGAGAAAGTTGCTGACGCTCTCGAAGTGACCCATCAATCGCTGTCACAACGGTTTCGCGGTGTACACCGGAAACTGAACGCCAACACACTCGTCGTTACGCCGCCTTCGTCAAGCGAAGAAACTAGTTCGGTATAACACGTTGCATATGTGCCTTTCCGGTCGACCTGTCCCTCAAGGTTGCGTACAGACAAGGAGACTCTCTCGAGTACGACATCAGTGAACAGTTCTTGGGTCGAGAAGTCAGGATGTTCGCTGAACGGCGTGCTGGCGTTGCCAGCAATCTGAACGCTCATGCACCAGCCCCTACACCCAGTCCTACTCTATATTAACAATGGTTTGAGTCATGTCTATTCCAGACTGTGATCTCCATCTTCAAACTGATACAAACTGCCCACCGGTACTAAGAATAGCCGACGGTCAGAGTACTCGAAATCCAGAGGGGACGCAGTCTCCGCAGGCTCGGATTCGGTCGCTCCCTGACCTACTCGGCAGCGACGGCGAAGCATCTGATCGTCCGTGTTTTTGGACGTTAAGCCAGATGTGAGGAGTGCCGACACACCTCTTTGTTCGGGGTGCTGGACCTCGATCGTTGGATCACGAGTTATCGGCTTCATCGACCGGATCAAGTGCTTCGAGAATCGGAGATTCTCGTGACCACCGAAATCCTTGATTTCCGGACGGTTCCCTGGCATTCGTTTCGGCTGCCTGTAAACGACCATGGGTCGGGTGATCCGTGGCTTTTCTTGTTCACTTAGAGGAAAGCGGCGACCGTTCCGAACGGCTTGAATTTGTGCTGAACTGTCCTGTGGAGCCGTGTAAGACCTATTTCTCCTGAGTTCGTATGGTTAAGGTGAGCAACTGTGCACCGCTACGACTGGATCCTGCTGGCCATCGCCATCGCTCTCGTCGGTGGAGGGCTCATCGGCGCGCTGACGCCGGTCCCAATGGAGTACGGGCTAGCCGCCGCGTTTGTGCTCGCCACGCCGTTCGTCTACGACGCGATGTTTCGGAACCCGCCACTTCCGGCAAGCGACTTCCAGCGAGCCGCCGCCGCGATCATTTGGCACGCGCTTCTGGTTTGGGCGGTCCTAGCCGCGATCTGATAGCGATGGTTCGCACAAATCATACTTCGAGGAATTTTGCTCGATCTGAGCGAGCAGTTCTGGATTCGTAGGTTCACAGCGTGGTGCCGTATCAACGATGCTTTCCGCACGCATACCGGAAACAGCCCCCTCAAACGTGGTAAGTGTGTCAAGGGCAGGCGACCGTGTGAGTGTCGGCGTCCCATCGACGCGATGAAGTCGCTCGTCGACGGGGTGGGTCGGCGAGTATGACCGCTCGAGACTCGACCCATCGCTCGAGCCAACTGCTCCCTCCCAGTAGTTACCCTGTCCGTCGGCTGTCCAAACACGAAGTACTCCGAGTCGTGCAGTTGCATGCCGATAGTTGCCGATGAAGTCGTTGTTGGTCACCTGATTGGTTGGCAGCAACTGGTTCGCCTGAACGCCCTCTACGTTCCCCGAGATGACGTTTCGTTCATATATCGAGTTCCCTGCTGCAGTTGTCATGCCGACCTCTGTATCAGTGATGACGTTCTGGGCGATGTACGACTGCGATCCTCCCATCAAGAGTCCCTGCGACGTATCCCGTATCTCGTTCCCGACGACGGCATTATGCTCTGGATCTGTCATCACATCGATTCCGGTCGATTCTGCACTCAAGATCTGGTTGTCGGCGATCAATGCATCCGAGGTATACATCAAATGGACACCGATTCGGTTCCCCTCTAATGTATTGTTCCGATAGATCAGTTCGTGCGATCGATGGGTGTAGATCCCGTCACGACCGTCGCGAAAGTGCGAGTCTTCGATCACACCGCCTGGAGATCGCATTGTCATAACTCCCATGTAGCCGTCGTCCCAGTGATCGCTGCCGTCAACAGTAACGTTCCGAACGACGGCTTCCGGACTATCCCGAAGCAGGACTCCGTTCGCTGGCGTTTCGATCGAGACATTTTCGACGACGGTTCTTTCAGAGCCGTTGACCTCGATACCTGCATCTCCCTGGCCGTAGGCCATCTCGAGGACGTCTTCGCTATCATCCAGATTCCTGTCTTCAGTGTCAGCCTCCGCTACATCACCGACACCGGAAATTTGGAGATCCGTTACCGCAGCTCGATCGTCTTCGATTCGGATGACGGTTCCGTTGCCGTCCCCCTGAACCGTCGTCCCCTCTTCTCCAGCGACAGTGACCGGCCGGTCGACGTCGATAGCGTCGGAGACGTTGTAGGTTCCAGATGGGACGAACACTGTCGCTCCCCTGGATGCGGTATCGATACCCTCCTGGATGGTTGCTACATCCTGACCAACGACGACTTCTGTTGGTCTATCGCGGGCTTGTGTTGCATCCGAAACCAGCTCGTCACCACGTGCGTGACGTTCGTCGACTCGATCCCGGACGACATCAGCGTCATCGATCTCGAACGAGTGATCGAGAAGCCGTTCCCAGCTCACTACGGTGCCACCGTGTTCGGTCGTAAACGCCTCTGCGTCTTCCTGTCTCGAGAAGGGCACGACGGTTTCCCCAGCTGGTGTTCTCGCCTCACTTCCGACAACGAACCACGCAGACTCCGCATCGGTCCAGCTCTCCGTTCCGTTCGCGGCTAGGTGGCCGTCGGTCGTGAGTTCGAACGCTTTCCCGCTATAGTCAGTCACATAGACTCCAGTCGGATAGCCAAAGCGGTCTTCATGCCCCATTTGCTGGCTAGCGTCGACAAATCGCTCGATCCCCTGATAGCCGACGACGTACTCGTACTGAGAATAGAACACCTGCGCTTTCGGAACGTCGATTCGGTCCTCATCAGGTTCGTTCTCGAGGATGACACCCGTAGCAACGGTGTCCTCGAACGGTACCGGATCAGGCGATGTCGATCCGATATCTGCTATGAAAATCCCAGCGACCCCGAGAAGACAGATACCAGCGAGGACCGAGATCAAAAGTTTGTGGGAGAGAGCCATCTCGTATCTCTATCTGGTCGGTGTAGTACAATAGACGATCTGGTACGGCCATCGAAGCGACCGAGCGCATTTCGTTTCGTGTACCAGATCGACTTTGCAGCAGGCGACTGTGAAACTACGCCATGACAATCCGTGCTTTGGGTTCCTGGCATCGACGGCGAGTGCTTGCCACTATCGGTATCACCGGTATGTTGGCAGGCTGCTCCGATACAGATGACAACGCTAATTCGGATGTTCCGGATCCTGATACCTCGGAGTCCGAGTTTCTCGTCGACCATCCGGTCGACGAGCCGAAAGCGTTCTCGAGTTCGCATCTGTGTGGTGTCTGTTCGATGGCCGTGACTGACTACTCCGACCGAAACGCTCAGCTCGCCCACGAAAACGGAGATGGGATGATGTTCTGTAGCCCAGGCTGTTTGTTCGCCTACTACGGAGTTCCGGACCAGTTCGGTGCACCAGAGAGCGACATCGTCGGTGCATGGGTGACTGATTTTGAAACGAAATCTCTCGTTGACGGGTTCGACGCCGTCTACGTACTTGAACACGACGAACACCGTACTGACGACCCAATGGGTCTCGATCCACGTGTCTACGTAGATATGGATGACGCCCGCAAGTATATCGGGCAATACGACGACCTTGACGAAGATGATACAGTCGCACTCTCAGAGGTAGGAGAGGACATCGCGCGGATGTACAGAGAGGACCGATTACCGTAGTTGGATCAACCCCCGCTCGGACGATTCTCAAAGTGGCTGATAGTGTGGGAGCGGAATCGGCGGGAGGCCGATACCGAGCGTTGCGAGCCCATGTTGGATCGGAATGTAGCCAAGCAACACGAAGGCAGCCCCCAGAACACGGTGGAGTTTCGTTCGCGTCTCGATACTCAGTGATTGGAAAAGCGTCCCGTAGACGAACAGCGAGGGGACCGTTCCGAGTCCAAGTACAGCCAGCGAGAGAAATCCCTCGACAGGCGATCCCCGGATAAACGCGTACAGAAAGGCTGGATAGAGCAACGGACATGGCAACAACCCGTGAACCGCGCCGAGTCCGGCGATTCTGCTGTTACCGACCCACGAGTCGACGTTTGCGAGCAGCGTCTGGTGGAGACGTCCGAGCGTTGCTCCCACAAGCGGAACGCTGATCGACCCGCCGACGAAACCCCGACCGATTAGATAGTTGATCCCCATTGCGACGATGAGCGTCCCCACACCGATGCCGGCGACTGCATGAACGTCCGTCGCAACGGCTGTCACTGCCTGGGGGGAAACGAATACGACTGTCCCTGCAAGACCGAACACTCCACCTATAATCGCATAGCTGCTGGCTCTGCCGAGGTTAAACAGAGCATGCTGTCTGACCTCTCTGACTGTCAGTTCGTTACGTTCTCTATGATGGCCGTCTTTGGCCCGCATTCTGTCAGAGTAGGTCGTTACGAGTGGCCCACACATTCCGAGACAGTGTGCACCACCGAGTAATCCGATCAGACCGAATACGACGAGACTGACCGGTTCAACGGCAGTCGGATCCAGCCCTGGATCGTAACAGGTCTCTAAGACGGGTCCCTGGTGGAGGGTTCGCATCTGTTACTCTCGGTCGTCTATTACCGTTTCCAGATCGTCGGTGATCTGTTCCGTCGAAGGGTTCTCACCGCGGTAGCTTCGTTCGACGTACCCATCCGGGTTGACGAGGAAGGTGACGGTTATGTGAGCGAAATCGTAGTCGTCACCCAATTCCTCGCGTTCGAAGGGGATGCCGAGTTCGTCCTCGACGACTGTTTTCGCTTCGTCGTCGTCTTGGGGACGTAGATAGTGCCAGTTGCCCGCCTCGAGATCGACGTCTACCATCTCGGCGTGATCCGAAAGTTCGTCTGCAGTGTCTCGCTCGGGATCGAACGTGATCGCGAGAAATCGGACGTCGTCGCCGAGTCCGCTCTCGAGGCTGTTGGCCTGAACCGTCGAAATCGCGTGCATAAGTGGTACACATTCGGCGGGGCAGGTCGCAAAGAACGTCGTGCAGACGAGACACTCCTCGTCAATACCATCGACGTCGACGGACGTTTCTAGCAGGGGGTCAGAGAGCTCGAACGTCGGGAAAGACTCACCGTAGGTTGGATACGAGGGCTCTCCCTGCGTGCTCTCTTCTGGCGGATCCAACACCACCTCACCGGATGGTTCGTCGTCTACGAGTCCGGTTAGACAACCCGCGACGGGCGCCAGCCCGACGACCGCACTACTGGTGAGAAGATCGCGTCGATTCATCGTGCGATGCTAGTATTCGGGTTCTGAAGAGCGATCTGGTGCAATCATCTAATTCGCGGTGCTCATTCGATAACTGAACCAAATTCGACTTACCAGGCTGGTCACAATAGCTAGTATGGACGACCGACTAGCTCCGATATCTTCCCACGAGCGCTGTTTGACACGACGAACGTTTCTCGCTGGGAGCGCCAGTCTCGGCGTCGCCGCGATAGCCGGCTGTTTCGATGACGATAGCGACGATCTTCCCGATCCCGTTACGATTGACGACGACCAGGACTGCGATCACTGTACGATGGCGATCGGCCAGCATCCCGGACCGGTTGGACAGACCCACTACCCCGATCCCAACGACATCGTCGGCGAGGATCGACCGGCACAGTTCTGCAGTTCACTGTGTACGTACACGTTCACGTTCGAGCAGGAGGATGCCGGCCACGATCCGGACGTAAGCTATCTCACCGATTACTCGAGCGTCGACTACGCGGTCGAGGAGGGCGAGGACGCGTTGGAGATCAGTAACCATCTCGAGGACGAGGCATTCGCTGACGTCGAGGGCCTCATGTTGGTCGTCGACAGCGACGTCGAGGGAGCAATGGGGGCGTCAATGATCGGCTTCACCGACGCTTCCGAAGCCGACGACTTCCAGGCCGAGTACGGCGGTGATCTGTACGAACACGAGGATGTGACCGGCGAGCTCGTCATGTCTTTGATGTAAGGACTACTGCAAACTCCCTGCTCGCTCTGTCCTGTGGTCGTTTCCTGTGTAGGTGTATCGTGTGGCACAACGGACGGCGAACGGTGTGAAGTACCTCGGGCACAAGCCCCGAGGCTTCACCGTTTTGGTCCACACTGCCACCGCAGGCGAATTTAATTCCCCTCGACCTTCCCGAAAAGGGTCGGCTGGAATTAACACCCGAACGTTCGGTACGTCCGTGAGGGTCGGTCGCTCCACCACGACCCGACAACACCCGTCTCACTACGCCGAAGACGTGGGTTTTGAGAGGTGTCGCATTCCTCACAACTGCGCGCAGTTGCTTCGGATTACGGTCTGTAACCCACGTCGCAACTGTATCACTCGATACGGCGGTATTAGTAATATAGTTTACACGATTCGCCCTCGGGGTCAAGTGGTTCGAGACGTCAAAGGCGTCTCGTCATTACGAAAATCGGAGATTCTCGTACGACCCCGAGGCACTCTTGCTGTATCTCTGTAGAAGGCGTTAACGACCGACACTCCAGATGGCGACGGCAAGGGACCCCACGGTCCAGGCGGCGAACCCGAAGAGACTCACAACGGGTGAGGCGACCTGCGGTCCGGTTCCCGACGCGACGGCGACCGTTGTCTCGAGAACGAGACCGCGGTAGGCACTCAATGGACTCATCGCAAGTGAGTAGAGGAGACTGTCGTCACCGATCAGTCCCTCGGTAAGTCCGTAGACGATTGCCAGATCGAATCCGAAGAGCAGGGCGACGAGCGCTACGATCGACATCCCAAGCGCGCTCCGAGTTCCGCTGACAAGCGAGGAGATCGCGAGCGCGATAGCGAGGACGACGAGACCGAACAGGACGGTCAGCACGAAGAACCGAGCGAACAACAGCGGCGAGTCGGCGCCGGTGTGTGTCGCGTAAATCGCGAGTACGTCGGTATCGGTGACCGCGATAGCGACCGCAGCAAGTACCATCGGAACGGCGATCGCCGCTACCAACCCAGCGGCGCGGCCCGCGTACACCCCGAGAACGAGTTCGCGTGGCGAGATCGGATACGTCTCGAGAACGTCGAGTTCTCCCCGCTGTTCGTCGGCGAGGATCGCCCGGTAGCCGAAGGCAACGGCGACGATCGGGACGAGCAACTCGAGGGGAGTCAAGAGATCGACGGCCGTCGGAAGGTATCCTGCCGCGTAGCCACCACCGATCCAGGTGATTCCCACGACGACGGCCGCAAGTGCGGCCGTGAGCAGATAGAAGGTTCGGGTTCGAACCACTGTCCGGAGCTCTCGACCGATGACAGTTCCCAGGAGGTGGCTCGTCGACGGTGACTGCTCGCTGGCTGGCTGTGCGGATTCGTGTTCCATACTACGAACTCACCCCCTGTACCCGAACGGTACCTTCTTCCGCAGCAACCGAATTTTCGTATACCGCACGCAGCGACTCGACTCCGAGTTCCGCTCGAATCGACCCCGGCGGGCCGTGACGGACGACACGTCCGTCGTCGAGTATCAAAACTTCGTCCGCAGTTCGGTCGACCAACTCGAGGTCGTGAGAGCTCAACAGGACCGCCGTTCCTGCACTGGCGAGGTCAGTCGCGATCTCGAAGACGTGTTTGCTCATTCCGGGATCGAGCCCGCTCGCCGGTTCGTCGAGCACGATAACCGGCGGATCCCCGATCGTTGCCTGGGCGATCCCGACTAACCGGGTCATTCCTCCGGAAAGCGCCTCGACGGGTCGCTCGGCTGCATCCTCGAGGCCGACTTGCTCGAGTCGTTTCCTCGCGTCGGCCTCTCCGGCTCCGACCAGCGACGAGTAAAACTGCAACGTCTCGAGGACGGTAAAACCTGGTCGGAAGGCCGGCTGTTGTGGAAGATAGCCGATTCGGCGGGTTGCATCGGTACCACGGTAGCGAACCGCTCCGTTGGTCGGCTCAAGCAGGCCAGCGAGGACGCGAAGGAGGGTGGTCTTTCCGGAGCCGTTCGGTCCGATCAGTGCAGTTATCGTTCCCTCACCGAAGGTAGTCGTGATATCATCTAACACTTCGACGGTGCCGTAGTTGTAGTCCGCTGACGTAATCTCCAATACTGGGGTTTGTCGTGTCATGAGTTCGTTAGGCTGCGCTGTCGCAGGGCCACGCTCGGTCTTGCCACGCGGTTCGCTCGAGTAGCTCGGGGTTGTTCGGCTCACAGGTCGGCGCTAGATCGACGATGCTCCCGGTCCGCATTCCGGGAACAGTGCCTTCGAGGCCGGCGAGTGCCTCGAGGGCAGGTGCCTGTGCGAGTGTTGGTGTGCCGTCGACTCGGTGCAACCGCTGATCGACTGGATCGGTCGGCGAGTACGCTCGGTCGATCGTCTCGCCGTCGCCGAAACCGACTGCCCCCTGCCAGTAGTTACCGCTTCCATCGTCGGTCCAGACTCGAAGTGGACCGGAACTTGCCGTCGCGTGTCGCTCGTTCTCGACGAAATCGTTCTCGAGCACCTGGTTTGTCGGCAACAGTACCTGTACGTCGGCCCCGACCTCGTTGCCCGCAATGACGTTGCGTTCGTAGATCGAGTTCGTCGCGGAGATCTGTAACCCGACGTTATTTCCTTCGAGAACGTTTCCCGCGACGTACGAGTCGCTCCCGCCAGGTGAGAGCGCTTGCTCCGTATCCCGGATGTCGTTGTTGACAATCGCGTTGCGTTCCGGCCCGGTCATGATGTAAACCCCCGTGTTGGATTGCTCTCTGAGCTGGTTGTTTCCGAGAAGCGCATCCGACGTATGCATGAGATGGATCCCCAGCCGGTTCCCCTCGAGTTCGTTATCGCGAACGACGAGGCCGTGGGAGTGGTGGGAGTACACCGCGTCTCTGCCGTCATACACTGTCGTGTGTTCGATCACGCCTGGCGTACGAAACGCGAGGATTCCCGCGTGTCCGTCCGACCAGTCCGCCGGGCTGTGAACGGTGACGTTTCGGACGACAGACTCGCCGCTGCGGCGAAGGAGCACACCCGTCACTGACGAATCGACGGTGACGTCTTCGATCAGCGATTGGTTTGCGGTGTGAACGGCGATTCCGGCATCGCCGCTCGCGTAGTTTCGCTCGAACGTTTCGTCCCAGTCGCCGGTTTCGTTCTCGGTTCCGGGCAACTCCGCATCACCGCCTCGCTGTGCTCCTTGTGACCCCGAACCGGTAACGGCCAATCCGACGACTGCGGTCCGATCCGCAGTCGTTGTGATGACCGAGCCGGTGCCGTCACCACGGACAGTAACGTTTCCGTCACCACGAAGCGTCAGCGGTCGCTCAACCTCGAGTGTCTCTTCGTACTCGCCCTCGGGAATCACGATCGTGGTGTTTTCGGGAGCCTGCTCGATCGCTTCCTGAATCGTCTCCGTATCGTCGCCGACCACTGTCGAAACGGGCCGTTCGCGGAGTTCTGCCGCGGAGTCGACGCGCTCGTCGGCGTCCTGGTGTTGGCCCTCAACCCGATCCCGAACGACGCTCGCATCGTCTATTTCGAATCGCTCGTCGAGCAGGTCATTCCACGTGAGCACCGTTCCACCGTGGGCGTCGGCGAACGCGGTTGCATCGTCGCGCTCCGAGAACGGGAGCGGCGTCTCTCCACTCGGCGTTCTGGCGTCGCTTCCGTGAACGAACCATGCGTCTTCCCCGTCGGTCCAGGCTGGATCACTATCGGCTGTCGGGTAGCCGTCAGTAGTCAACTCGAGGTCCACGCTCGAGTAGTCCGTAACGTAGACCGTCTGAGGATGACCGAACCGTTGTGTGTGGCCGTCCTGTCGCTGTGTCTCGACGAACCGCTCCACGCCGTAGTAACCGACGACGTACTCGTATTGCGAGTAGAACACCTGTGCCTTCGGCAGTTCGACACCTTCCTCGAGTCCGTACTCGTCGTCCGCAGCAAGACCCATCGAAACTGTATCGTCGAAAGATGCCGGTTTGGGTGCTGCGGATTCTACATCGATTACGAAGACACCCACCGCAGCGAGGGCCCCCAGTCCGAGAACAACTCCCACAAACACGATTCGCCAACGAGGTCTGGGCACAGTAGAATTTAGGCTGCTTCATACGTATACCGTCTGGTATACCCTTCGAATCGAATAGCTACGGCAACAAACGGCAACGTTCTACGAGTGCGATCCTGATGAGCCACAACCCGCGCTCATGGATTTCAGAGTGACCCGTGACGAGATTGCCGTCACCACGATAAACATCGCCGACGGGGCGGAGCTGACCGCGGAAGTTACCTTCCTCGACGCTGACGGCGAGGAGTCCACGCAGACGTTCACGGCGACCGTTCAGGACAACCGCGACGTTCATCCTGCCGGGCGACCTCAACCCGACGAACCTCGTCGTCAACTTCGGCGACCTCGTGCTTGACGACCAAGAGGTCGTCGCCGAGGACGCACCGTGCACGCCGGAGCCAAAAAGACCCACGCATCGAGGACCTCGAGGTGACCTGTGACGCGATCACGACGACGAGACGCTGTTCGAGGGTAACATCCAGGCGATCGACGCGCCGTGTGCGGAGGTGCCACTATAGTAACAACTGAAACTGTTTGCACATCGATCGCATAGCCGTCGTGCGATCGGGTGCGCACTGACTTTCAGTGGCTACTATAGAACCCCCAAATAAAAAACCCGCCCACAAGCGCAAGAAGCGCGAGTACGAGAAGTGTAAGTAGTTGTCCCGAATCGGTCGAGTGATCTGCACAGAGCACGCACGCACGTGCAATTATACCGTCCCGAAACGGACGCCACTCCAGTTCATCTCCGGTGCGACATGCGCGCTCTGTATTCAGCACAGCCACTAAACCTATCACCGCGTGAGGATTGCAACAAGGCTGAGAGTTCTACATTCCCCCACCATGAGAATCGTCCTCAAATGGCATTGCTCTACAACCCTTAGAGGGGTATATGGAACAACAGCAATCTAGCCATTGCTATCAGATTGGAGAGAAGGAGATTATCGTGGCATTCACAGATGCCGTGGCAAGTGTTCAGGAGAAGTCTGTTGACGAACTGCCACCCCTCTACGAGTGGGTCGACGGAGAGGCATTAGCCTCACTTCTCAACCACCAGTCGGATGTCCGTATCTGTTTCGAGTATGCTGGCACCGAAGTAGAAGCGACCCAGAACATGATTTGTGTTCATCCACAAGAACCCTCGTAGACTTCTAACTCACTAGCAGTGAGAGCACACCCATACATCGGGCAATTCAACCACTGTCTCTGGCACGAGCCTTCTACCAGTTACTGGAGGGGTTGAACGAGACGTGCGATATATAGTGCGAATGGGCACCGTCTAGTTAGCGCGGTTTGAGAAAAGAGCAGGTCGTAGAGTTAATTTAGCTATGACACTTGCAGACCTGTTCAGAGAGGGTTATGACAGAAGTTTAAAAGATCTTGGAAGAACGAGCGGACAGGGCGTTCGCCGTCCGCCTGCACCTGACTGGTTGTTCGGGTCGAGAGACAACAGCGGTTCTCGCGGAATTAGGCGTTGAGCGCTCTCATAGGGCGGCCTGGAACTGGGGTCATCGGCTGGCTGACAGCGAACGCGACCCACCTGAGTCGAAGCAGGTCGCTGTTGACGAGATCGCTGTCAGGATTACTGGAGATAATCTTATTTATGTGCTGCAATAGACATTGAGTCAAAATTGATCCTCGATGTCGCGTTATTTACTCGGCATGGTACTGATCCGGCGGCTTCATTTCTGCATGGCTTCGCGAGGAACACGATCTCTCAAAGGCTGAGTTTCTCGTCGATCGATTTGGCTAACGGACTGCTCTCTCGATTGGGATTGAGTAGTCAAGTGGACCATACCGACCGAAACCTCGTTGAAAAGTGGTTTCATAACCTCAAAATTCGAGTCGACAGTTTCCGTAACTCGTGGGTGGGCAGTCGGGCAAGCGTCAGAGGCTGGCTTGAACAGTTCTCACACAATTATAACACACAACGACCGCATCAATCACTTAACGGACAAACGCCAGCGGAGATGCTAAACTAGACAGTGCCGTCTGAGGATAGTAACAGAGAGGAGCGACTAAAGGGACTCTGGGTAGAGTAGAAAAAAGAAACAGCGAGAGAAAGCTGTGTAGATCAACGTGAAATCTATTCACGAGTCTGTATCAAATACATCCACTAATCGCTCGTGCATAAACTCCCGGCGATACTTCCGGCGCTCGGCTTCCGAGAGATAGTTTTCCAGGACAACGCTCGCGTCGGAGCTCCCCTGGTCGCCCGCGATCACGTCAAGGTTCTCGAGTAGCTGTTTCTGGGCATCCATGTACGTCGTATACCAGAACCGTCGACCCATTTTCGAGGTCGGCGTCTCGCCACGGACAGTGACGCCGGCACGATTTGCAAGCCGCTGAAACCGCAATTGGACTGTCTCACCGACGATATGGCCACTCGAGGACGCCGTCGAAGGGAACAGATACCCGTTCCACCCCTCATCTCGAGCGCCGAGCATGTCGATTCTATCCGCCAGTTGCTCGCGACCGTAGACTAACGCGACCGTCCCCGGGCCGTTCTTTCGTTCCTCAAAGTAGATATGTGGATCTTCGCCCTTGAGGACCACCTGAGAAACGTGCAACGATGCGACCTCGTTCCGTCGAAGGCCCCACGCACACAGCGCGAGCACGAGCAGTTCCTCCTCAGAACTCTCGACAGCTCCGTATAGTCGCCGGACGTCCTCGCTCGAGAGTGGCTGGTTATCTCTCTCCTCGCGAGTCCAGTTGTACTCCTCGCTGATTCTCGAGGCCGGATTGAACGCCGCGATCGCTCGACGCTCGAGATGGCTGTAGAACTGGTTGACGTCACTTAGGTACCGCTGCTTCGACGCGTCAGTCCCAAGATCGGTGTCGAGTTCGTCGAACACCGTGAGGACGCGTCGAATCTCGGCAGCTCGTTCGGTAGTATCGACGACGCGATCCACGAGGTTGGCCTGGTTGTGGAGTTCGTCGTAGAGTTGTGCATAGGTCGCGAGTCGTGAGCGTTTCGTCGCGACTGTAGTGTCAGCAAGGCCTTGTCGGCGCTCGAGCGTCCGGATAAACGACTCGAGTTCCTCAGTAGTGGTTTCGTCGTCGATACCCCACGGATACCCCTCTTCAGACTCCTCAACATAGCCTACAGACTCGAGAAACTCCGAGAGAGTCATCTCGTGGTGCTCTCGAAGCGTGTAAGTGAGTCCGCCGTAGCCGACGTCGAGTAGGTCCCGGTAGGTGGGTCTGTCCTCGAGATCGTGGCCTGCCCGTTGCAGCTCGAGTTCAATTTCGGTGTTCCAGAACTCGCGGAGTTCCTCGAGCGATTTGTGCGACCACCGGATTTGCTCGCTACTCACGTGAAATCGCCTCGAGTAGCCCGTTTCCTCCGGGTCGTGGTGATTCTAAGAGTATCATTTTCGTACGGTTCGCTACTCGTGACACTCACTAAAAGCTATCGTGTATTTGGTTGTCTCAGCCTGGACAACTAAGATATACAATATAGACGATGTTGGTTCGGTGTGGATATAAACTTCATAGTGCCATATCATTTCGAAGGCATGCTCCCGGAGAGCCGAGTTTGCTGGAACGAACGGCTGGTACGTTCTAGCTGCCGAATATAGGAATAACAGACGGCACGGGTGAGCCTCGTGACCAGACGCAAGCCTATACACCGTGGCCAAGTATACAAATCTACGTCGGTCGCCCAAGCGGGGAGCTCTGCCACCGTAACTGTACTCGATCAATGACTCGAGAACAATTCGTTACTGGGCGAAAAGCACGCTAAGACCGTTGGCTCGGTTCAGTGTTCATCTTTGCCCCAAGAGCATTCGTATAGGAAACGTGTTTGAGCACAGTGTGAGCCGTGACGGCTGCGTGTACAAAAGGTGGGAAACCTCGCCGTTCACCGCTTGACATCCTCCTCCGCCTTCAGGCAGAGGAATCCCAAGCGTTGGGATATTACGGTTTGCAGTCTCCCCGTTCTCTCAGTGTGAACCGTCCGCTCTCGCGGTCGAACAGGAAGGCTCCGGGCTGTGCCAACCAGCCGTTACTCATCCCCTGTCGGGGGACTCTGAGTTATCTTTCGCCGGATGTTCACCGCACCATTCACGTCTGCGTTCATTATCGTTTCACACGATGAACAGGCGCACAGACCGCGCTCCACGCGGTTGCTATCCCGAATTTGCCCGCAACACGAACACGTTTTGCTTGTGTTCTCCTCGTCTACACGGTCAACGAGGATACCGTGTTCCTCGGCTTTGTATTCGAGCAGACGAGCGAATCGGTCGAACTCCCATCCGTGCAACTTCTTGTTCCCCGAAGCAACCCAGTTCCGCGAGTCGCCGTTCTCGTCTTCACAGATAGGTCGCCAACTGCTATCTTCCCCACGCTTTCTTCGACACACCGTTGCACGATGTGTTTCGAGAGCGTGTGGAGGAAGTGGTCTTTGCGACGGGAGAGGTTCCGACGAGCCTTGCGCGCACGCTTCGACGGCCCACTCTCGCCTTCGCTCTGGTACTCCTCGCGGGTGAAGTAGTGCTTGTCCTCTTTCAACATGTTCCCCGGATACAGCTCCGAGGGACCGTCCTCGTAGTCAATGGCAAGTAGTTGCTGATGCCAAGGTCGATACCAGCCATCTTTTCGCCGGGTGCGTCCTCAACGGGAATTTCCTTCTTGCAGACGAGGTGCAGTTCCCAGCGGTCGCCGTTCCAGACGGCACGCACCTGCTGGATATTCTCGAGTTCTATGTCGGGGCGGGTTTCGTACTCCGCGTGGATGAAGTCAGACCGGCTCTCTTTCAGGTTGAACCCTTTCGAGAGGCGAACACGGTTGTGCTTGTCATCGTGTTTGATGCCCTTTTGCTTCCACGTCACGGTGGAGTGGGGGTGTCGATTGCCATGGTTCCTGTAGCCCGGTGGGTTGTTGCCGCCATCGGAGTTGTACCAGCCGTTGAACGCTTCAGCAAGCTCTTCGAGAACTTGCGGACTTGACTGAGAATGAAGATCACTGTAGCGTTCGTAGTCAATCACTCCGCGTAGCCACGCACCCCAAAATCTCCCGGTTCACGGGCGCGCAGTGGTGTGAATTCTTGCACTTCAGATCGGAGAGGATATGGAGGGAGTGTAGTTTTCGTACAGGTACTTGACCGAGAAGCTGACACGGACACGCCGGGAGGGTACTGTCGGAACAAACGACGGGTTCGGTCCCTCACGACGGACTACAACACAAGATCAATCTTCGGCATCGTGATACTCGCTCGGCAAGGGACGAGATCCGGCGGTTGAAGTTCTAGTCCTCCTCCCAGTAGTACAGGTCTTCTTTCGGGCTTTCGCACTCGGGACACGCGTCGGGAAGACTCTCGCTGAATCGTCCCATCTCGCCACACTCCCGACACCGCCACATGTTGTGGCCTCGGTTCTCGGGCTCTCGGGGTTCGCCGATCGGAATCTCCGTCTCCTCTTTGTTCCGAAGTTCGCTGTCGGCGATCGGGGAATCTTGGTCGGGGCTCATTCCAAGCGTCGGTACGTCTCGAGTCATGTTAAAGCGTACCACTAGTGAAATCCACCCGAAGGGTCTTCGATCAGTGACCGTTGCGTCGCATCGTCCAGAGGTCGTCGAAGTCGATAACCTCGAGCGCGTCGCCTTTGCTATCGATGTGCTCGAGCAGCGTCTCGTACTCGTCGACGTCGATCGTGTTGTCCAGATCGAACGCGTGGAAGTTCAAGATCGCACACTGACGGTGCCGTGCAGCGAGGTCGACACACCGCGTTGCGACGCCGAGATCGTGACCGATCGTTCGCGGCAGGACGAGCGGATCGAAGCCGTGGACGCCGGTGAGGTTAGCGTCACCGGCCTGGTTGAACCCGCCGGCGTAGTAGTACTCCGAGACGACGTCCAGAACCGTCTGATCGAAGCTGTTGTGCGGGTAGACGAGATAGTGGCCGCCTTGAAACTCGTTCTGGACCGCCCAGTTCTTGTCTCGTCGAAGGCTGTCCCGAAGCGACTCCTCGTCCATCTGCGCGAGGTGGGTGTGAGTCCCGTGAGCGACGATCTGGTCGCCGGCTTCCTGGCGCTCGCGGAGCTGTTCGGCGGTCATGATCCCGTCGCGCTGTCCTCTCGTCCACTGGCGAACCGCGGCCTGCACCGCGTTGACGCCGTATTCGTCGTGGAGCGGACTCGCCACGTCGTAGTAGTCGTCGAAGCCGTCGTCCCAGCAGAGCACGACGTACCCCTTCTCGGGCTTGTCGTGGATGCGAAGATCATCGACCCACACCTCCGCCTCGTCGGTGTTGTAGACGATAATCTGGACCTCGTCGACGACGTCGCGCTCGAGTGGAGTCGTACTCTCCTCGAAGACGCCGGGGTTCGTTCGGAACCAGCCGATATCCGGCGTTCGGTAGGTGACGCTCCGAAGCTGGTGGTGGGCGTACCCTCCGTAAATGTCGACGAGACGAATGTCGACCGCGACGTTTCGGGGAGTAGACGTCCGGATAGCGAGCGAAAACTCCCGGTCGGTCAGGTCAGTCGTCTCGATGCTCCGTTCGACGATGACGTTCTCGCCGTCCTCGGCGGTGAGTTTGAGACTCTGGGAGCCCTCGAACGCGACGTCCTCGTCGGCCTCCGCGGAACCCTGAACCGTCTCCCAGACGTCGAGCTCTTCGAAGTCGTCGAACGCCTCCCCGGGCTGGCCGAACTCCTCGCGACTGTTGTACTCCGTCTCGACCGTCAGCGCCGGCGGTTCGTAGCTGTTCGTCTCTCCCTGACCGGTCGTATCGGACGTCGATTCGTTCGACGACCCGCTGCCGTTTTCCTCGGACGCTTCCGAACTGAATCGATTCGTGCACCCGGCGATTCCCGCGAGCGTCGCCGATCCCGACAGTGCGAGAAACCGTCGACGCGTGTTGTTGTCTTCCGTCATCGGTAGTCTATAGGAAGTACAGTAATAAAAATATTACAGTCATAAAATAAAACTTGTTAGCGAGACGGGCATCAGACGGAGGCTAGCAAACCACGCACCGACAGAGGGACAGAATTGAAACTATCGGTGACCAATCGAACGACTGATACCACGGGCATTCCTCCGTCTGGACGATGGACGCCGGACTCGGGTTTGCGATCGTCGCCGCTTTCGTCTGGGGATTTTACATTTACGTGTTGAAGCGTTCGTTCTCGGGATATCCGCCCGCCGCGCTGACGGTCCTCATCAACACCTTCGCTATCGCGTGGTATCTTCCGGTCTCGCTCACGCGAACCGATCGCTCCGCAGTGGCGTTCGGTGGGTTCGGCCTTCTCGAGGTCGGCGTGGTCGTCCTGACGATCGTGTCGACTGCCGCCGCGTTCGTCCTCTTTCTGCGAGCGATCGCACAGGGGGACGTCTCGTACGTGACACCGATCAACAAGATCGTCCCGATGTTCGTCCTTCCGCTCGAGATCCTGTTTCTCGGGCAGCTGCTGACACCGTTGCAGGTCACGGGAGTCGTGGTTGCGACGCTCGCAGTGTACGTGGCGAACTACGATCCCGGCGGATTCTTCCGGCCGTTCGTCAAGGCTGCGCGATCGCGGCCCGCACAGCTCGCGCTGGTGAGCGCGATGTGTTACGCGGTCAGTGATCTCGGGAAGCGCGTTTCGTTGCAGGAACTCGCTATCCCGGAGACGCTCTGGGTTCCGCTGTTGCTATCCGGAGTTGCTGTCGTTCTCCTTCCGAGTGCGATCCGAAACCCACCGAGCGAGATCCGGGCAGATCTCCCCAAGTTAGCTATCGGAGGAGCAATGGTCGCGCTCGGAGAGCACCTCACGACGCTGGCGTTCGCCCTATTGCCGGCGAGCATCGCTTCGCCCGTGATCAACACGCAGGCAATTATCGCCGTCGTTCTCGGCGGGATCCTCCTCGGAGAGCGCTACTTCCGAATTCGACTCGTCGCGGCCGTACTGGCAGTTGTCGGCGTCACGCTCATCGCGGTTTGAGTCCCCAGCTACCCCGATGTTCCGGGAGTTCCCGTCGTCGTCGATCGCTCTGCAAGGAGATCGTTCGGCAGGGCAGGCCAAAATCTCCCGCGTGCGCGGGAAAGGTGAAGTATCGAAGCGGTCTCCAAAAGGCTCGAGGAACATTGGGGACTCAAGGGGCTCGAGGGACTCGACGAATAACGAGATCCTGGGCTCTTGGGTTTGCTCAAATATTGACAGAGAGCTGAGGTCGCCGAGTCCATCGACGACGTGATGATCGTCGTCCCTAGTCGTGAATACCCATCGCGCTGATCTGTTCTTGGTACCGGTTCCGGATCGTGACCTCGGTCACCTGGGCGACGTCGGCGACCTCCCGTTGGGTCTTCTTCTCGTTACAGAGGAGCGCGCTCGCGTAAATCGCGGCTGCGGCGTACCCGGTTGGCGATTTACCCGACAGCATCCCCTGTTCGGCCGTCGTGTTGATGATCTCGTTGGCCTTGAGCTGGACCTCCTCGGGAAGGTCCAGCTCCGAGCAGAACCGCGGGACGTACTTCTTCGGATCGACGGGCTCCATCTCGAGGCCGAGCTCCTGGGAGATGTAGCGGTACGTTCGGCCGATCTCCATGCGATCGACCCGTGAGACGGCTGCGACCTCGTCTAGCGAGCGCGGAATGCCTTCCATTCGACAGGCGGCGTACAGGGTACTCGTGGCGACGCCCTCGATCGATCGACCCCGGATGAGGTCCTCGTCGAGCGCGCGCCGGTAGAGGACGCTGGCTACCTCCCGAACCGAGCGAGGAACCCCCAGCGCGGATGCCATCCGGTCGGTTTCGGAAAGGGCGAACTGCAGGTTCCGTTCGCCGGCGTCTTTCGTTCGGATGCGTTCCTGCCACTTCCGGAGCCGGCTCATCTGATTACGCTTCTCCGAGGAGAGCGATCGGCCGTAGGCGTCCTTGTTCTTCCAGTCGATCGTCGTGGTCAACCCCTTGTCATGCATCGTCTGGGTCGTCGGCGCCCCGACTCGGGACTTGCTGTCCCGTTCCGACTGGTTGAACGCCCGCCACTCGGGTCCGTGGTCGATGCCGCCCTCCTCGAGAATGAGCCCGCAGTCCTCACAGCTGACCTCGCTTCCGTCCGAACTCCGGACGAGTGCCGTCGAATCGCACTCCGGACACGCCCGAACGCCCTCCTGTTCAGTCGTGTTGTTCTTCGTCTGCTCGTCACGTTGTTTCTGACGGGTCGGGCGTTTCATCAGTCGAGTAGAGAGAGTGACCCGAGAAGGTTAAACGCTGGGAGTGATCGTAGCGAAACGATCTGAAAAGAAGTCCGAAAAATTAACCGGTTTTGCTCATCGTACGCCTTGATAAGACACGCGCCCGTCGCCGTTCGCATGAAAGCACTCGTCGGGATAGACGCCGGGACGACCGCTATCACGGCTGTTGCGTACGATACAAGCGGATTAGCTCTCGCGACCGCGATGGAAACGCAGTCCGTCGACCGTCCGGACACCCGTCAGGCCGAACTGGGTATGGGGACAGTCTGGGACCGCACCAGGGAAGCAATCGCGCGAGTGGTCGCGAGGCTGGACGAACACGTCGAGATCGCTGGCGTCGGTATTACGGGCCAGGGTGACGGCTGCTGGCTGATCGATACGAGCGGAAAGCCTGTTCGGAACGCCGTCCTGTGGTCGGACAGTCGGGCGGCACCGATCCTCGAGAACTGGACAGCGGACGGAACGATGGACGCACTGGTCGAGACGTGTGGCTCACCCGTGTATCCGGGAATGTGCCTCCCGATTTTGACGTGGCTCGCCGAGCACGAGCCGAAAGCGCTTGAGCGAGCGACGACCGCGTTCTCGTGCAAGGACTGGCTCAGCTACAACCTGACCGGAACTCGAGCGACCGATTATACCGAGGCGACGGTGCCGTTTCTCGATCGCAAAACGGGTGAGTTCGAGCCGGCGGTGTTCAAGCGCGCTGGGATTCCGGAGCAAAGTGACCTCATTCCGGACGTTCGTACCGGGACTGACGTAGTCGGGACGGTAACGAGCGACGCCGCCTCGGGGACGGGACTCCCCGAAGGAACGCCGGTGGTGGCCGGAGCGATCGACGTCGTCGCTTCGGCGGTCGGCGCCGGTGCAGTCGCGCCGGGCGACGGGGCGGTTTCGCTCGGGACGTCACTGTTTGCCCAGACGATTACCGAGGGTCCGGGAGCCGACGACCGCGGGATCGGGATGGCGTTCGGAATCGACGATCGCTGGACGACGGCGATCGGCTCGAACGCAGGGACGCCGAGCCTCGAGTGGGTGTGCGAGGAGCTGCTCGAGAAAGAGAGGATCGAGGCCCTTGAACCGATCGCCACGTCTGCGGCGGCAGGGTCGGGAGGAGTACTGTTTCTCCCGTATCTCAGCACGACCGGCGAGCGGGGGCCGTTCACCGATCCGAACGCTCGAGCCGGATTCGTCGGACTGACGTCGGAGCACACGCGGGCACACGTCGTCCGCAGCGTCTACGAGGGGCTCAGTCTGGCAGTCCGGGATTGTATCGAACATCTTCCCACGACGCCGACTCGAGTGTATCTCACCGGCGGAGGGAGTCGGTCGGCGTTCTGGTGTGACCTCCTCGCGGACTGTCTCGGAATCGAGTTGCTCGTTCCCGAGACGGAGTACCCCGCTGCGAAGGGGGCGGCGACGCTGCTCGCGGTCGGACTCGGAATCGAACCGTCTCTCGAGCAGGCCGGTTCCCAACTTGGAGAAACGGAACGGCGTTACGAGCCTGACGGTGACATCGCGGAAACGTACGACGAACTGTACGAACACTACCGTCGAACCCGCCACGACATGCAGCCGATCTGGGAACGACAGGCCAAGCTGTGACGCGTCTACGATAGCGAATAATAAGAACGAGGTCAGCGGCAAAAGATCCGAACACGGCCGAATTCGCTGCTTCGAGTCCGACTTCGGTCGAGATTCGAAAACGGACGAGCGGCACGCTTTTGAGAGACGGCAGCGACGATGGCGGTGTGGGACGATATCAGCCGGGACGACACGATTCGTTCATCAAGTGCGACGCACCTCGATGCGGAGCGAGCAACGCCCCGGAAGGATCCGCGGAGTACGACGCGGAATGTTGGCGATGCGGGGAACCTCTCGGCGGAAAACCCGAACCTGGCGACGAGGTGACCGTCGACATCGTCGACGAGAAAGCCGACGGGACTCTCGTCTGTAAGACCGAGGACGGGTTCGTGCTCTTTCTCGAGGCGGATATCGCGGCGATCGAGGCGACAGTCCGGGTCACGAGCGTTGACGAGACCTACGGCGAGGCGGAACTCGTCGAAGCGAACCCGTGACTGAACTGATCGGTTTACCGCCGCTCGGGTTCGGTTTGTCATAACTTGCGGTAAACTTGCAGCATCGAAAGGCGCGATGTCGGAAAGACTCCAGCTCTGGTAGGGACGGTCTCAGCAGGAGCCGTCCTGACAGGGACGGCCTTTGTGAGGGCGAGTTGAGCATTATAGCGAGTACGAAGACGGTTTTCAACAAAGAGGTGCCGAGAGAGTATTTCCAACGAAGGGGTGCTGAGAGAGTGGGAGACTACTAGGAGAAACAGTCGGAGAGGTGTTACAAACCACGGATCGGATAGAGAGGCCCAAAAGGAGACAGCCGAAGGCCGAGAAGTCGATCGCACACACACACCACGTTTCCGGTGAAATCGGCTCGAGAGGAAGGGGGGTACGGACAGATTTGACGACAGCTGTCAGACTTTTCTAGTTCGATATCCTCCACCTCTGGACTGTTCACCTAGTAGTTTTATTATCTGTTAGTACGTAAAGTTCACTAAGTAGATCACGTTCTAATAAAGGTGACTAGAGTCACCGAGTGAATTGCCCTCTCCAGCCGAATCTGTTGTCTCTCGCGTCCAAATCGGCAGCTGGAAACTAACCGCGTCTCGAGTTATCTGCCGGGTGAGTTGGGTATAGGCTCCTGGAAAACCCCCGTTTCCCCTCCACCCCACCCTCCTTCGGAGCCGATTTCACCGGAAACGTGGTGTGTGTGTGCGGCCGGCCGATCCCGCTCGCCGAAACCCTCAAGTCGATTCACCGGAAACACGGTGTCTGAATCAATGCCCGAGTCCGATGACCTGTTCGTCCGGGAGGATCCGATCTTCGTCAACAAGGAACTCCTCGAGATCAGTCATCTTCCGGACGAGGGTCGTATCGTCGGTCGAGACGAGGAGATCAGCCATCTCGCTAACGCGGTCAACCCGGCGATCTTCGGTCAGAGTCCGAGCAACGTCCTCATCTACGGAAAGACCGGGACCGGAAAGTCCCTCTGTGCGAAGTACATCTCCAGGCGACTCGTCGAAACCGCGAAAGAAGAAGATATCAACGCAGTCTTCGCGTACGTCGATTGCGCGCAAGATACCACCGAGACCCAGGCCGTCCAGACGATCGCGAGTTCGGTCAACACCGAGGAGACCGATATCTACATTCCTGACAAGGGGATCAGCACCGCAACCTACTACAAACGACTCTGGCGTCTGCTCAACGAGGAGTACGACGTTGCGCTCATCATCCTCGACGAGATCGACAAACTCGAGGATGACGCGATCCTGATGCAGCTCTCTCGGGCCGGCGAGGCGGGAAAGGTCAGGGACTGCAAGATCGGTGTCATGGGGATCAGTAACAAGATCAAGTACAAAGATCGGATGGACGAGCGGGTCAAATCGAGTCTCTGCGAGCGGGAGTTCGTCTTTCCCCCGTACAACGCGAGTCAGCTCAACAAGATCATGACCGCCAGGAGCGATGCGTTCCGAAAGGGGGTGCTAGAAGACGCGGTAATTCCACGGGCCGCCGCGCTGGCGGCCCGCGAGCACGGCGACGCCCGCAAGGCGATCGACATTCTCCGGTACGCCGGCGAAATCGCCCAAACTCGAGGCACGGAGACCGTTCGAGAGGAGTTCGTCGTTCAGGCTCGGGAACGCGCGGAGGTCGATCGATTCCGCGAACTCATCCGCGGTTCGACTCCTCACTCCCGGTACGTCCTGCAGGCGCTGACGGTGCTCTCGCTCGACCAGCAACGCGAGGACGAAGGTGTCGAAAACAGCGGATTCAGAACCACCCGCATCTACGACGTCTACGAACAGATCTGTCGGCAGGAGGGAACCGATGCGCTCTCGCTTCGCCGCGTCCGCGACCTCCTGAAGGAACACGCCTTCCTCGATATCCTCGAGCAGACCCGCCACAGCGGGGGGAGCGCGGAGGGGAGCTATACCGAACACACACTCCTCGAGGATCCCAAAGTGGTCAAAAATGTCCTCGAGGACACCGTTGAGTAGTACCCGAACGACCGTTCCGATCGATCCTGATGGAACCACCCGTTTGCGGAAAGAAAACGGCCTGATTCACCGGAAACATGGTGTGTTCTTCCACCGGAAATTCGGTGTGCCTTCGCCCGTCGTACAAGTCCGATTCGACCGACCGCACTTCTGTTGATTCTTGGTTCTGAAATCCCCGGCTACAGCGCACTTGTTTCCAATTTAACCACCCTATCCAACTTTTCACCGGAAGGATGGTGTCTCCGTCGACGACAGCATCCGCCCGCCGGCACACCGGGGTTCCGGTGAAAGTCCGCCCAACCGTTGGTTTCTGGTACCCTCGATAACTGGCCTTCGCGTAGGTCTATTTCACCGGAAACGAGGTGTGTCTGACTAATGTTCTGGGATTGACTGCTGCTCAGCAATAAAACCCCTTTCGGTGACGGTCCGTAGCGAGAGCGCGACGATTTCCCGAACAAGTTCAGACAAGTTCACTAGCTTCCGCTTATTTCATTAGTCTATAATGGTTCTCAACTCGAATGATGTTCTGCTACTCTCTTGATCGGTTAGTACGGAGCAAAGGCTCCACAACGATTATTTTATCAGTCGATAATTTGGGCATTCGACGCAGCATACATTCTTGTTGGAATCGGTACATTCTACAATTTAGCAACCGGTTCCAACGAACTATTTTTAGGAATGACTGCCCTTATTCATCTTCTAATGGGTCCGTTAGCATACCTTATTTATAACAAACGAGTGGTAAACAAGTAATCGGTCAATTCGGAACCGTAGTGATCATCCGTGTCCGTACCACGCCGATGAACCACGAGCACCGGTTCTTCAACTTCCTGTACGCTATACAATGTGTGGCGACTCAGCGATCTACTGGTGAAGTTGGAGCTACGGGCTGAGTCCGCGTTCCGATATGACCACTCGTGACGGCGGATCTGTTCCTGACAATTGCGAAGGATTACATCGGATGAGATCCCCCTGACTGACGTTTTCGGTTCCAGGTTTTCCTCTTCATTAGTGGCGACATCACTGTGTAGTCGCCGTTTTCCCGGTTTTCTTTTCTGAACTACCGACTGGTAGTGGTGATATTCGCATCGACCATAATTCCAGCCAGTTTTGGTGTTAGAATACTGCTGTCTTCGACGTTTTACTCTCTGTCTTGTGAAATAGCCCAACGTCAGAAGTTCAATGTGTGTATCGCGATATACGATATATTGGTTCTCGGCTCGGATCACTGCTCCGACTGCTACTCCATCGAACTCCGATCCGGTCTCGGTCCGAGAGCGGTTACTCGAAGTCGTAGCCCCAGCCGCGTAGTACGTCGGCGACCTCGTCGACGCGAGTCATTCCGACGAGAAGGGCGGCCTCTCGGAGGTCGGCCTTCTTGACGGACTCGCCGAGTTCCCCCTCGAGAGTTCGGCGGGTCTCGCGCTGGCGGTCGAGCGTCGACTCCTGAAGGTGTAGCTGGACCGTCTTCGGTCGGTCGTCGGAGATGCTATCGCGTCTGTAAATCCACGGCAATCCACCGACCGACGAGCCACCAGCCGACTCACCGACGCTTGAGTCGCCTTCTGTTGATTCTCGGTTCTGAAGACCGGTGTCCGACCCACCCGCCGACTGGGCGGATGATCGTTCGGCGTCGGATTTCGTACTGGCTGACTCGCCCTCTTCGTCGCTCTCGTCCTCGCCGCCGAACGGATCGTCGCTGCTCGCGCCGCTTTTGAATCCGCTCATGCCGTCGGCACCTCCTCGAGCGCGCCCGGCTCCGGCGGGTTCGGCGCGTCGATTCCGGCCTGGTCCTCGAGATAGCGAGCGAGACGATCGAACTGTGCCAGCGTCTCGAGTTCGTAGTCACGACGACGGTCGCGGTGTTCGCGAACGAACTCGAACGCGGAGCACTGCTCCTTCCAACAGCCCTCCATCAGGGAGGTTCGGTCGGGGAGCACCTCCGGAGTGGGGAACTCGATCTCCTCGATCAGCGCTGTCTGGTCGTTCGTCCGCTTGAATCCGTTCGGAACAGCCGCCAGGACGCCGACCTCAATTCCCATCTGGTCGGCGAAATTGCTCGCGAGTTCCTCGAGGCCATCGACGGAGGCTCGTCCCTTCGCACTCGGCTCGACCGGGAGCACGAGGTTTCGGGTCGCGTAGATCGCGTTGTAGAGGTGGTCGGACTCGGTTGCGGGCGGATCACAGATCAGTACGTCGTACTTCTCGGCGACCCCACCCTCTTGGAGTACCCGCTGGAGCTGTGCGTAGATGTTGTACGCGTCGCCGAGCTCCTCGGCTTTCCGTTTCTCGCGCGCGAGGTGGTTCGACAGATCCGAGAGCATGTTGTGCTCCGGGACGATGTCGACGCCCTCTGCCGATCGGATCAGTCCGTCGAACGACCCCTTTCCGCTGTCGACGAGGTGACGAACGAGGTTGTCGACGTCTCGATCCGCGCGTTCCTCGTCGACGCCGAGCAGCCGACTGAGGTCGCCGTCCTGTGGGTCGAGGGGAACGACGAGTACGTCGAGTCCCGCTCGAGCGTGCGCGACGGCGAGATTCGCCGCCAGCGACGATTTCCCGACACCCCCCGCCTCGGAGTAAACGGTATACGAGAGCATACTTCCTGGAACTCACCGCTCAGATATGAAAGTACGTCAGACAACTAATCTATGAATGACAGGTGAGTCACGTACCTTTCGAACCAACTTGCGAATCTAATCTAAGATTCTACTCTAAGGCACTTAGATACTTAGCTCTGGGAATGAGGAAATGGGTTAGCTCCTGCTGTACGTCCTCGGGCGGGGGCGATCTTCGCGGATCGACGTAACCGAACGCCGCTTCGATTTCGGTCCTGCCTCCGTAGCTCACCCGAGTAGCTCCACTACGAACCTGACCACACTCGAACCTAAGGCAGTAGTCTAAGACAAACATCTAAGACACTTGTCTATGAATGTGTTCTATAAATCTAAGACACCTGGCTCCGATAGCGGACTACGGAACACATGTCGTCGTGCGTAGTTTCCCGGCGGTGTCTCCTGTGGCGATACCGGCGGCTTGAGGCGACGGTTCGCTACGACGTCTCGCCCGCTTCGGCGAGATTCGGATACGATTGGGTCCCGCCGCTCGAGTTTCGCGCGATCAGGGTCACGACCGCAGCGGTTCCGTCGGTGACGGTTCGCACGCGCTCCTCGTAGTGAAGTATCGTCAGGTCGAGACACGCGCGGAGGAGATCGTTCGAACGGTACCGGTGGCGTTTGCTCGAGGGGCCGATCTCGACGTCGTCTGCCGAACGCAGGTGGTGTTCGTACACCAGTACACCGTCCGGCGTGAGCGCCTCCTTCAGCTCGGGGAGATACTCGAGGGCGGCGAAGAAGCTCACGCTGATCACGTCGTAGGTGCGGGGTTCGGGATCGAACTCCTCGAGATCTGCACGGATCCAGTCGACGTCGACGCCCCGCTCCGCGGCTCGCTTCCGTGCCAGCTCGAGGGCTTCGTCGGAGACGTCGACCGCGTCGACCTCGTACCCTCGCTCGGCCAGGTAGAGCGCGTTTCGCCCGGTTCCGGTCGCGACGTCGAGGGCACGACCGTTCGGCAGCGTTTCGATCCAGCGCTCGAGTTCGGGGATCGGATCCTCGGGCAGTTCGAACTCGGGATCGCCGTACTTCTCGTTCCAGCGGCTGCGGTCGTCGGTCATACGGACCCGGTCGAAACCGACCCTCTTGGAGGTCCCGGTCGCGGTCGGTGTCCGCGTTACCTTGGAGGTCCGAGTCGCGGTCGGTGTTCGCGTCACCTTGGTGATCCCGTCCCGAAGCTAGTACTCACGTCACGTCGTCGTGTGTGAGCAGCTCCCGACTGCGTCCGTCCGCCGGGGATTCGTACGTAACTACCTCGAGCAGGTTCCCGTCCGGATCCAGGAAGTAGAACCCTTCGAACTCGCCCCAGTCGTAGGGACCCTGATTGGGAAACTGACCGTCCAGATCGTCGACGAACTCGTCGTAGCTCGCCCGATCGGTTTCGAACGCGAGGTGGGCCTTGTCCAGCGGGTGCTCGAGATCCGAACGGTTCCAGCCGTCGGCTCGTCCCGTCTCGGCGAGCGTGACGACGGTGTCGCCGACCGCGAACATGGCGTGTTCGCCCTCGAAGTCTTCCGGCGGACGTCGAACCGACAGCCCGAGTACGTCCCGGTAGAACGGGTACGTCGCCTCGAGGTCGTCGACGTCGACGTTGATGTGATCGACGGCTCGCATCGTCACCGCCCCACCCGTTGGGCGTACTCCCGGACGATCGGAGCTTCGTCGTCGAGGTAGTCGTTCGTCCACGCGACGTCGGGATCGATCTCGCCCTCGAGGAGATCGGTCTCGGCGAGCGCGCTCGCGAGGCGTCGCCAGCGCTCCCCGTCGTGGTTCCCCCACCCAGCCTCCTCGACGTGCGGACTGAACTGGAGGTCCCGCGCGGCCGTCTCGAACTTCTCGCGTTCGATCCGCCGGCGTCGCTCGAGGGTCGCGTTCCGGGCGACCAGGGCGTCGATCGCGGCCTCCGGGTCGGCCGTCGCCTCGGCCCAGCCGCGGGTGGTCGCCCGGAGGAACGCGCTCACGGTTTCGGATTCCTCGGCGGCGAAGGCGGGGTTCGTGACCAGCATCATCCCGTAGACGGGCAGGTGGTTCCCGATCGGCAGCTCGTCGGCGACCCGGTCGTGTTCGTCCTCGAGTTCGTACCCGTTAGTGACGACACCGACGGCCGCGTCGACGCTGCCGTCGAGCACCTGGTGCTGGACGCGGTGGTGGGTGTGGGGATCGACCTCGAGCAGGTCGACCTCCTCGCGGATGCCAACGTCCTCGAGGAGCTGGGCGGTCAGAATCCTGGTCTTCGTCGCGGACGGAGCGACGGTGCGACCGACCAGCTGTTCGGGCTCCTCGAGCGGTTCGCTGAAGACGTCCCGGAGCGTATAGATCGCCGCTGGCGTTTTCGCGGTCACCGCCGCGACGGCGAGCGGATCGTGCCCCTGGCTCTGTACCGAGAGGACGGCGCTGGCGCCGGCGAGGGCGATATCTGCCTCTCCCTTGGCGGCCTGCTCGGCGGCGAACGGCGAGCCGTGTCCCTCGAGGAAGGCGATGTCGACGCCCTCCTCCTCGTAGAACCCGCGCTCGCGGGCGAGGAAGTACGGTGCCTGGAACCCGTTCGGTTCCCAGTTGAGCTGGAAGGTGAGCGACTCCATCCGTCACACCTCCAGACGGAACATCTCGTCGGGCACGTGATCGACGCCGAGCGCGTCGGCGCCCGCGACCTCGAGTAAGTGGTCGAACAGCCGATCCATCCCGTCGATCGTCTCCTCGTCCCAGTCGGCGACGACCATGTCCCGCCAGCCGTCCCGGACGGCCCGGACGATCTCGGAGTCGTCCTCGTACATCAGGCGCTCGCCGATGTCCGCCCAGAGCTCGTCGTCGCTCGTCAGTCGGCCGACGGCGTCCCGGTAGGCGCGCTTGAACCCCTGCACCGCGTCGGGGTTCTCCGAGAGGTACTGTTCGCTGGTCAGGAACGTCGAGATCGGCAGCTTCCGGTCGGTCTCGGAGAGATCCTGGACGAGCTCGGACATTGGGAGCACCTCACGATAGGGTCCCGTCTCGGTGATCTCGGGGACGATCGGCCAGAACTGGAGGATACCCTCGACCTCGCCGTCCTGGAGCATTCGGGTGAGCTCGACCTTCGAGCCCGCCTCGACGGGGGTCGCTTCCTCGTCGGGATCGAACCCGTGACGTTCCCGACAGGCGGCCCGCACGAGGATCCAGTTCTTGTCGAGGCGGCGAACGACGCCGATCCGACGGCCTCGGAGGTCGGTCAGGTCCTCGATCGGTGAGTCCTCGGGGGTGACGAGCCCGCCGACGGTCCGTCCGTACGGGTGGATCGCCACGATCGGCGCCCCACCGGCACGCTCGCGGGCCGTCGAGATGTAGTCGATGTCGATGAGGTCGGCGTCGCCCTCTTGCAGTTTGGCCTCGACGGTCTCGACGCCACCCTCGAGCGAGTCCGAAACGAGTTGTACGTCGAGGTGGAAACCGTGCTCGTGATCGAGCCCGAGCCGTTTGATCGTGTACAGCATGTATCGCGGGCTCCCGTTGTGCTCGAAGCGAGCCCGCAAGACTGGTCGGTCGCCCGGCTCGTCGTGGTAAGCGTCGAGTTCGGCCTGCTGGCTCTCGATGTCGACGGCAGTTGATTCCGACATCTCGATCACCCCAGCGAGGCGACGATGGCGTCGATTTCGGCCTCGTCGTCGATCAGTTCGCGCTCTTTCATCCACTCGAGCTGGGCGCCGAGATCCTCCCGATCGGCGAGCTCCGGGACCTCGTAACGTGGGACCGTTACCCGCTCTCGAAGGGCGTCCATGTCGACGTCCTCGAAAAGATCGGGCGCGACGCGGGCGTCCTTCTCGAGCATCTCGAGGTACTCCTCGCGGAACGCCTCCGGCTCTTCGTTGATATCGCGGACGGCGCGGCCGTAGGCCGCGACGTACGCCTCGAGCAGGTCGGAGTCGACGCCGTCGCCGCCGACGATCCCCATGTGGTTCTCGAACTCGAGGACGGGCTCGAACCCCAGCTGCTCGGCCAACGTGGACTGGGGATCCAGCAGCGTGACGGCGTCGACCTCGCCGTCCCGTAGCGCCCGCAGTCGATCCGTCGGCATCCCGTAATGGACGAGCGAGACGTCCTCGGGGGCGACGTGCTCCTCGAGGGCCCGCATCGCGGTGTACTCCTGGCCGGTTCTGCGGTTGACGGCGACCTCGACGCCGGCCAGATCGGCCGGCGACTCGATCGGCGTCTCCGGTCGGGTGAACACGGTGTAGGGCTGGTCGGCGAAGGTACCGTTCGCGACGACCTCGCCGTCGCCCATCCCCCACGTTCGCTTCAGGCTCTCCCACTTGCAGACTGGGTAGAGGTCGATCTCGTAGTCGCCTGTCAGCGTTTCCTCCGCGGGGATGTACTTGATCTCGACGGACCCGCGGTCGCGCTCGATCAGGTCGACATCGAGCCCCTCGTCCTCGAAGTACCCCCGTTCGACCGCCACCCGCTGTGGTAACACGAACGAGAACGGGAGGTGGAACAGTTTGAGCGTGTTATTGTCTGCCATGCAGTCACAGTATTCACGAATTCACTGATAAACCTTTCTGGTCAACCTTTATAATGAGGAGTGTGGATATGTGTCGTGGGGCGTGATATCATGGAAAAGGTGAACACTGGCGACGCGGGTTTCGAGGAAGTCGATGACGGGGTCTACCTCGCGGACCTCGCGACGGGACGAGAGGCGAGCGTGAAGTACTGGCGCATCGATCCGGGAGCGACCCTCCCGGTCCACGAACACGACAACGAACAGATCGGCTACATGCTCGAGGGGACCCTGGTCGCGATAGCCGACGGCGAGGAGGTACGGCTCGAGCCCGGGGACTGCTATCACTTTCGGAGCCGGGAACGTCACGGTGCCGAGAACCGATCGTGCGACCCCGCTATCGGAATCGGTGTTCTCGCTCCGCCGCGCGGACGGCCCGACTGGGGTAATCGGTAACCCTCGTGCGACGACTACCGGACCGTCGCTGTCGCCCTCGAAGCCCGGTTCCATGCCGGAATTCGCGGCGAACTCTCGGTAGCTCACCACTCACACCGCCCGGTTTCGGGCGAGCCACACCAACGGCACTCGCCCGTCTCGGTCGAGACGGGCGCCCTCCCGCGTCGCTCGTCACTGCACTCACTCGAGAGCGCTTCAGTCACGTTGCTCGAGGCAATCCCGTCGGAACCGCCCACCTCGGCTGGTCCGAACCTACTGCTCAGTCGTCGGCGGTGGCCTCCGTCGAGTCGACGACCTCGAACGACGTTTCGCCGCACTTACACCCCGTTCGCTGTCCGATCGGCCGGATAGTTCCGTCGGCTCGCTGCTCGGAGGCGTAGGCTTTCCCACAGGTGGTACAGATCGCTGCGACTTTCCGCGTCGTCTCCGCGTCGGCGTCCGAATCGGCCGCCGAATCGCGGCCGGAACGATCGTTCATTTATCAGGCTCAAGACAGCCCTGGTCGAAACCTACTCTGCATTGAGCTCGAGAGTGTTTATATGGGCTCGACGACTCACTCCGCGTCGGATAGCCCGCTCGGGGTCGGGACGGTGAGGGTGTTCCTGACGAGGTTGTCCGTCGCCCGACGCAGTCGCTGGAGTTCGAACGTGCGATTCTGCCGGCGAAAGTATGCCTGAAACTCCTCGAGAACGCTCTCGCTGACGAACTTCAACTTGAGGTACCAGCGTCCGTCCTTCGCTTCCGCCTCCTGTACGATCCCGTGCTGGTCGACGACCTCGTCGATCAGTCGCTGGACCTCCTCGCTCCAGCGGACGTTGAAGTAGCCGACGTCGTCGGCGACGTTGAGCGTTCGGACCTCCTCGACGTCGGGGTCGGTCTCGAGGGCGCGCTCTACGGCCTCGAGGTCGTCGCTCGTCACCCACAGGAACGGCATCACCCACTCGCGGCTGTGGGTCGCGAGCCGTTCGATCTCGACCGTCGCGTCGGGCACGGTCTCGAACGTGCGTTCCAGCGCGAAGCCGTCGGCGGGGATCGTGAACTCGGCGACGACGCTCATGCACCGCTCTTTCGGTTCGAGACACTGATAACCGGCACCTGCCACTGCAACAGTGTGATCCGAGCTTCCGACCCCGATTGCGGGTGACTATTCCATCGTTCAATTCACAAATGGAGTTGTAGACATACTGTCGATCAGTACCGGATGTACGGCCGTTGGCGACGGTTTATTACCGCTGGCACGTCCGTCTCAGCTCCTCCGCCTTCGCTCCCGGAACTCCTGCATCTTCCGCAGCGCGGATTCGGCTTCGGATCGATTCTGCTCGAGTCGACTCACCACCGCTTCGGGGTGATCGAGGCTCTCGGCCAGCAGAACCAGCCGATCGAGCAGCGTGATCTCGATCCGCTCGTTGATCGTGCCGACCCCGATCGCGTCGAGATCGCGCAGCTCGTCGCTCTCGACCTCGTTGACGAACTCGTCTTTCTCCGCGAGCAACCCCTCCATGATCGGACTGCCGCGCTCCTCGAGGGGAAGCTCGGTCAGCTCGAAGATCTCCTCGATCCGGGTGATCTGTGCGACCGTATCCTCCCTGTGGCCGGCGAACAGCTTCTTGATCTCCTCGCTGGCGGCCGCCTCCGCGAGGTCGCCGTTCAGATCGAGAATTTCCAGCTCCGCGTGGTACAGCTTCTGTAGCTCCCGCTCGAACATGTCCGCTTCAGTTCTGATGCTCATGGTCGTTTCCCGCGTAGCGTGTACGGATATCGGTCGGATAGCTCTGCCCGCCGTCCCAGTCGCTCACTCCGCATCGAGAACCAGCTCCCTGATACAGTTTCGGGCGTCCTCGGTGTCGACCGCCTCGCTCTCCAGCAGGAGACACAGCTCCGCGGTCGACACCTCGTTTCCCGCCCGCAACTCCTCTATAATCGACGCGATCGGTGCACGGGTCGCGTCGATCGTGAGGTCGACGTTCTCGACGAGGATCTCGTCTCGCCTCCCGGCCGCGTACACGGCCTCCCGGAGGAGCTGTTCCGCCGTCGACTCGGTTCCGGCCGCGCGCTCTTCGAGCATCGCCTCCGTGATCCCTGCGTTGTACAGGATGAAGGCCAGCCCGTCTCGGAGCCCCGCCGTGAACTCGTCGTCCTCGTCGCCGTCCGCGAGGCGCTCGAAGAGCTTCTCCCGTTCGGCCTCCTCGAGGTGTTCGAACAGGATCGTGAAATCGAGAATCGTGTTGTGGACCCGCTTGCGGATGTCGCGTCGGCGCTGGTAGCGTTGCTGTTTGGCGTGCTCACCCTCGTAGGACTTCTCCCCGGTGAGCCACCGACGATCCTCGGTCGTCAACATCGCGTTCTTTCGGTCCGTCATGGTTGCGTCGTGTTCGTTCGGCTCCGATCCGCCAGCACTGGTACTACATTCTGTATACCCTATAAATAGGAATATATTTACCCGAACATCGTGACGTTATCTCATGCGTCGAGATGACACCCCGATCGGCATGAAGATTGTGCCATCCACGAGCGCAAGACGGCCGACCGCCGGCGATCGATGACCGCCGAGAGCGATGGCTGACGCGACGGCCGACGCGGCGCAGACGGAGTACCGCGGCCGCGCTACCCCCGCCAAACTCCTCGAGGTCGCCAGATACTACCTCTTTATCGGGATCGTCGGCTTCGGCGGTCCGATGGTCCACATCGCGATGATGGAGGACGACCTCGTCGGCGAGGACAGCAAGGAGTGGACCGATCAGTCGGTGTTCATGGAGGGGCTCGCGATCTGTAACATGCTTCCGGGACCGGCCTCGACCCAGCTCGGAATCTTCATGGGCTGGATCTACGCCGGGACGAAGGGCTCGCTCGTCGCCGGCTTCTTCTTCATGCTGCCGACGTTCGTCCTCGTCGTCTTCTTCTCGTGGCTCTACTTCGCCTACCAGCAGGTTCCCGCGGTCGAGGCGGTGTTCTACGGGATCAACCCCGTCGTCATCGGCCTCATCGTCGGCGCCTGCTACTCGATGACCCGAAGCGCCCTCGAGGAGGGGCGAACGGATACCGAGTTCGAGGTCCGGGGTGAATCGTGGACCGTCGACTACCTGCTCGTCGTCCTGCTCGTCGCGACCACGGTCGTTCAGGCCGTCCTCGGTCCGAACCCGGTGTTGCTGTTCATCGCGTCCGGACTCGTCGGGGTCGTGGTCTACCGCTCCGACTGGGTCCGGACGAACGCGCGCCGACTGGCGCCGTGGGCGATCCTCGGCGCCGTCGCAGGGCTCCTGTTCGTCCTCCGCGATCGGGTCCTCGAGGCTCTCGGTCCCGCCGTTCGCGGCGCGCTCGAGACCAGCCCGATCTGGGGGGCGTTGATCGCGCTCTGGGCCAACCCCTGGGTCCAGCTGTTCGCGTTCATGATCTACACCGGCTCGTTCATCTACGGCGGCGGGCTCGTGTTGATCCCCTTCATCGAGACCTACGTGGTCAGCGAGTTCGGCTGGATGGCCGGACGCGAGTTCGTCGATGGGATTGCGATTGGACAGCTCTCGCCCGGTCCGGTCGTGATGACGACGGCGTTCGTCGGCTACAAGCTCATGCTCGACGTCTCCGGTGGAGTCGTCGCCGTCGCCGTGATCGGCGCGCTCGTGGCGACGATCGGCGCGTTCGGCCCCTCCTTCGCGTTCATCATCGGCTTCTTTCCCTACTTCGCGAGGGTCCGCGAGAACGAACTCGTCCAGACCGCCCTGACCGCCGTCAATGCTGCCGTCATCGGGGCGATCCTCGGCGCGACGGTCATCCTCGCCGAGGAGTCGTTTTTTGTCGAGCAGCCGACCGTTCCGATCCCGGCCGCCGGAGCAGTTCTCGACCTGTTCGCCGTGTTGCTGGCGATCGTCACCTACTGGCTGTTCGTCCGGGGCGTCCACGCCGCGTACCTCATCGCCGCCGGCGGCGCGATCGGCGTCGGCGCTTTCTTCCTCGTTTAGCTCCGTCGCCGCCGGACAGCTTCCTCTCGATTCGGAATCGTCGACGCTCTCGACACCGACCGAGTAGTATAGTAAAATGTATTTACCACGCTATTCAATACGATCTGTAGATGAGCACGGAACGCGAAACCGCCGACCTCTTCGGACCGTTTCGCCAGTTCTTCTCGCTGCAGCGGGACGTGCTGGTGCTCTCGCTGGCGATGTTCGCGTTCAGTCTCGGGTTCCAGATGACAAACCGGTTCCTGCCGGATTATCTGGTCTACCTCGGTGCGGGCGGGTTCGTCGTCGGCCTGTTCGCCACGTTGGGCAACGTAATCGGCGCCGTCTACCCCTACTACGGCGGAATCATCTCCGATCGAGTGGGATCACGGTACGCGCTGACCGTCTTCGGCTTCCTCTCGACGTTCGGCTTCGCGATCTGGCTCGGCTCCGCGTACGTGCCCGCGATCGACCTCGGCGCCGTCGTCCTCGAGCCATGGGTGTGGGTGTTCGTCGGACTCCTGCTCGCGCAGTGCTGGAAGTCCTTCGGGATCGGCGGTCACTACGCCATCGTCAAGCAGGCGACCGAACCGAGCCGACTGGCGCAGGGCTTCGCCAGCACGGAGACGTTCCGTCGGACCGCGTTCCTGATCGCGCCGCTGATCGTCGCCGTCCTCGTCGCCGACGAGCTCATGCCCGGCTTCCTCTGGGTGCTCGCCATCGGAATCGTCTTCGCCGCTTTCGGGACGATCGCCCAGCACCTGCTGTACGAGGCCGACGAGGACTCGGTGGGCAAGGAGTTCGAGGGCGTCGGTCAGATCGCCGACGACCTGCGGGCGCTCCCCGGCCCGCTGCGACCGTTGCTGGTCGCCGACACGTTCGTCCGGTTCGCCAACGGGATGGTGTACGCCTTCTTCATCCTCGTGATCACCCAGCTGCTCGAGATCGGACTGACGCTCTCGCTTCCCGTCGTCGGTACGATCGACCTCTCGCCCGCGGCCTTCTTCGGCCTCCTCCTGAGTATCGAGATGCTGGTTGCACTGCTGACGATGGCGCCGGCGGCGAAGATCGCCGAGTACGTCGGCCTCAAACCGGTCGTCGGGCTGGGCTTTTTGGTCTACGCGATCTTTCCAGTTCTACTGATCTTCGGTCCCCAGTACGTCGGCGGAATCGACGAAACGTGGATCCTGATCGCGCTGTTTGCCTTCTCGGGACTGCGCTTTGCCGGCCTGCCCGCTCACAAGGCGCTCGTGGTCGGCCCGGCCGAACAGGGAGCCGGCGGCCGCGTAACGGGATCGTACTACCTGATCCGCGGCGCGATCGTGATCCCCAGCGGTGCGCTGGGCGGATTCCTCTGGCAGTTCGTCGACCCCGAACTCTCCTTTACGATCGCAACGGTCATCGGCATGATCGGCGTCGTCTACTTCGCGATCTTCGGCCAGGAGTTCGAGGCCTATCGGTAGCCCGTGGATCGCGTTCGTCCCGTTCCGAGGACCTCGAGCCCGCGCCCTCGACGGGTCCCGCTCGAGGCATAGGATCTCACTCGGCGGTTCCCAGCTCCTCCCACGCGCTGACCTCGCCGCCGTGCTCGTCGGCGAACGCCGACGCCCCGGCGTGGGTCGAAATATACTGGGTCTCCTCACGCTCCTCGAGGTGGTAGTCGACGCTCGAGTAGTGATCCGGGCCATCCGGCCGTTGGCCTTGTCGTTGACGAACAGCCACTCACCATCGTACTCGTTGTCGGTCTGGCTGACGCGGGGATGGTGGATGTCGCCCCACGTGTAGCCGCCGGACTCCTGGAGCATCTCGTGGGTTTCGTCGTCGAACCCGTACCCTCGCGTGCTCTCGACGTTGAACACGGGGATGCGCATGAGCTGGCGCATCGAGGGACCCCGTAGACGCGGATGTCGCCGGAGTGACCGCCCGAGAGGAACGCGTAGTAGTCGTCGTGCTCGCCCGGCGGGACCTCCGTGTCGACGTCGGCCGCCGAGATCTGCTCGTCGTCGCTGAGCAGTCGGTACAGCCCGCGAGCGACTCCATCATCCCGGTGGCGGCGCCTACGATCATGAAGCCACGCCGCGGAATTCGCGCGAAGAGCGGATATCTGTCGTCTACCGCGGTCGTGCTGGTCGGTTCCTCGGGGGCTGTCGGTTCGGACGCGTATGATTTTGTCATCGTCTTGGGGTTGTCGCGATGGAAGTTCCTGCACCTGTACAGGTCACACTCCGTCGGACACGACGTTACGACTGTTTCAGACTCCAGTCACTTGGGAATATATGTAGGAACTGGTTTGGCCGAAAGAACACGTACACTGGCGGTGTAGTTCCCCTACCCCTCACTCCTATTCTCCGGGGAAGTAGATAGGAAATATTATGATAATGGGATAACACCACTCACAGTCGTCAGCAGTAGCGGACGCCCGCTCGAGCGAGCGCCGTGCGATCGGCGTCCGAACCGTTCGAACCCGCTCGTTTTGCGTTCATCTCCGACCGTTCCGGCGGATCGCGGCATCGATCGATCGAGTCTCGGGAGATCGGCTCCCCGTCGACACTCGTCCGGGTCCGCTCGCCGGTCGGCTTCTCAAAGACCCACTCGGTGCGATCGGTTCCGATGATCCCGTCCCGAGAAGAACGGCGGCGTTTCACCGCCGAGTGGGTGGTTGCCGGGAGCACACGGGTGCTCGGAGCGCTCGACGCCTCGTCCTCGAGGCGTTCCGCCGGTGATGTGTTGTGGATCGGTTCCCGCCAGCGCATCGTGTCCCCCGTCGGGACTGAGCGTCCGACCCGTGTAGTAGTCGCCGCCGAGCAAGACTGCCGTCGACGGTGCCACTCGCGTGATACGCCCCACAGCAGGAGCTTCCTCCGCTCGCGAGCAGGTGCCGAGGGACCATCCGTCGGACTCAGCGGTTTTCGGGGTACGCTTCCGCGCGAACCTGTGACTGGCACGCGCTCGGACCGGCCAGGGACAAACACTAAGCCACAGCTACCGAATGGTGGCGGATGGTAACCGTGCTCGAAACGCTGGGTTCCACTCAGGTTGTCACGGGTGTCCTGCTCGCTGCTGCCGCCGCAGCTTCGCTCGTACTGCTCGATATCCTCCCGACCACCGTTCTCTGGGTCTCGCTGCTCGCCGCGCTGTTCATGATCATCGTGGAGTTCTCCATGCTGGTTCGTACGAAACTCGCGGCTTGAACGCCCCGTCGCGAAACACGATTTGGCAGCTCTGGAGAACAACTTCAGACATGGTATTTCACGAGCGACACCTGATACGCGACGCGAACCCGGTGTCCCCTTCCCTCTGGTGGGGCGAGTACGAGGCGCGAACGCAGGTTCGACGATGAATCTCACGGAACGCAGTCCTTCCGACCGACTGTCCGTCCGGAGCAGGAACTCCACCGCATTTCGTAACGGCTACCGAGCACGTCGAGGTCGTTTCCTGACGGAGACGAGTGTGGTCTTTGCCGCAGTTCGCTCCTCTCGAAGCAGTGCCGCCACAGGCGGTCGTCACCGCTCCCTCACTCGAGATGGGGGCTTCGCACAGTAACCCAATCGATCGAATAGCGATCTTCCCCGTCTCGAGGGTAACAGAAACGGTTCGTTTCTCACGAGCAAAGCGGCTATTACTCGAGACGAGTATCGAACCCGCACCTCTCGACTCCAGTTGTGAACAACGGACATTCACCGAGAAACTAGTAGCCACTCAAGGGGAAATTATACGGTAATTGTCCTCCCAGTTCGAACCGGGATTATGGTTTCACCAGGGGAGCTTCGACTGATCGATACGCTGCTCGAGGACGACGCCTTCGAGCCCGACATTTCCGACGACGGGTCGGTGAACTACTCGGCCGCCGCCGACCTGCTCGACGAGATCGACGACGATCCGACCGTCGTCCTCGAGCGGTTCGCCACTCGAGGGGTACTGGCCGACGAGTTCGTCTCGAAGGTGTACGTCTGCCCCGAGTGTACGACCGAGGGGTTACAGTACACGACCGTCTGTCCGGGCTGCGGGGATCCACAGGCTATCGAGACGACCGTGCTCGAGCACGTCTGTGGCTACGCGGGTCCCGAATCGGAGTTCGAGTCCGAGACCGGCTACCGCTGTCCTGACTGCGAGCAGGACCTCGAGTCCGTCGACATCGAGAAGAAACTCCGCTACAGCTGCCAGGAGTGTACCGAGTCGTTCGACGTGCCGGACGACCGACTTCGGTGCCGGGAGTGCTCGTCGATGTTTCCCCCGCTGGAGACGATCGAACGGGTCCTGTACCGGTACACACTCACTCCCGAGGGCGAGACGTGGCTCGCCCGTCAGAAGGCAGCCCGTCGGACGGCCGCGGAGGCGTTGGAGGAGCGTCGCTTCGAGACCGAGGTCGACACCACCGTCGACGACAGCGGGTCCCGACGCGTTCACGTCCTCGCCGAGGACGGGCTGATGGGCGAACGACGGATCGTCACCGTCCACGAGACGCCCGACGCCGAGAGCGTCGACGAGTTCTGTGCGTTCGCGGAATCGGTCGGCGCACACCCGGTCGTCGTGACGACCTCGGGAACCGTCGAGACCGACGTCGCGAAGCGAGCGGAGGGCTCGGAGCTGACGGTGCTGACGTTCGACGAGGACGGGGAGAGCACGCTCGAGTCCGAGTACGATACGACCGAGAGCGTCGGTGCCTATCGACCCGGACTGTTCGAACGCCTCACCGCTGCGCTCGAGGTTCCCGGCCGAAACGGTCGTCACTGAGGGCGGCCAACACGAGCGTTTTCGGAGCGTCGAAAGGAACGTCGAGCGGTTCCTTCGAGGGGTCGTTTCGGTCCCGGTCGTTCGTCTCTGCGGCGGCAGCGCCGGTTCCGACGGTCACGCCACGTCTCACGTCTCGTTGGTCTCGTCACCGTCTCGAGGGCGCAGACTCGATTCGGTTCGTTACCTTCGTCTTCGCCGCCGGGATTGGCGGGCAGGACGAACCGAACAACGACTGACTCTGGCCGCCCGAAACCGTCCACGGAACCGCCGATTTCCCCACCCTCAATCTTCCTACCAGGTACGTTACAGTATGACTGTCAGAACTACCACACGGGGGTTGCTTTTCTGATAGTCCGTAGTCTGAAAGGAACGGCACAGGTTTATAACGGTGGCTCACTAGGATGTGGGTAGTTACTCGAGGTGTGTCGGGAACGATTTCCGGCCCGCTGCGCCAACAGCGGACCTCGTGTCCTCCGGGATCTCAGAGAACATGAATACGAAAACGAGAGACGGTAATAAACGTGCCGCCGGTAGCGCCCCCGCCCGAGACGTCGCGCTGATCGACGAGCAGACGATCCGCCGGCTCGAGGACGCCGATACCGAGCGATCGGGGTGTCGGTTCGCCGCCGTCGCCCGCTCGCTCGAGGAGGTTTCGATTCCGAACGTACGATTCGACCTCCCGGTGACTCGTGTCGCCTACGTCGACGAGAACGGCCGATACGGGATCGAGCGGGAGCTCTTCGGCCACCGTGAGGACTGGCAGGGGGTTCCGCGAACGATCGTCGTTTCGGAGGACAGCTACGACGTCGTCCGGGAGCTCCCCGACAGTCACCGCGACCGGTACCGTCCGATTCTGGACGTGTACGAGCGCATCCTCGAGGACGAACGGTAGCGACGGCAGAGCGCGGTCCGACGGCACCGCTTCGAGAAGTGCCCGAAGCGGAACCTCTCACTCCTCGAACGACTCGTCGATTCGACCGCCGTACCTGCTGGCGACGTCGATTCGGAACTCGGCGAGCACGTCGCGACCGAGCAGGATCGGATACTGTTCTCCGGCTCGGTCCTCGACGATCGCGTCGACGGTTCGTTCGGTTCCGGCGACGCCGACGACGACGTCGACGACGGGTCGCCGACGACGGCCGTTCTCGACGGAGTCGGTGGTTCCGACCTGGATCGGACCAGCGCCGATCGCGGCCGCGAGCTGCAGGTCGATCCGAGTTCGCGCGTTGACCGGTTCGGCCCGGCCAGCCACTGACTTCGTGTCGGTCGTGCCGCTGACGACGACGCGCTCGGTGAGCCCGACGACCGGTGCGTCGTTCCCGATCGGCTCGCCCTCGCTCGGGACACACGACGGAACCGAATCGTCGAGCGTCGCCCGCAACCGCTCGACTAGCTCGTCGTCGACCGCCCCTCCAACGCGCTCGACCGCGACTTTCGCGATGACGGGCGCCGGACTCCGTCCCGTCGCGCGGAACAGTCCCCTGAACCCGGCGGTCGGGTTGACCTCGAGAACGTACCAGCCGTCCTCGTTCTCGATGAGGTCCACGCCGGCGCAGTCCAGTCCGACCGCGGACGCCGCGGTCGTCGCGGTGTCTTCGACGGTGGCGGATAGCGCGTCGGTCGCGTCCTCGACGGATCCGCCGCGTGCGACGTTCGTCCGCCACTCTTCCTCGTCAGCGTAGCGGTACATCGCGCCGACGACGGTTCCGTCGACGACGTAGACGCGGAGATCCCGCGTTCGTTCGCGGTCCGCGCGAACGAGTTCCTGCAGGAACGCGCGCCGCGTCCCGACGGTTCCGGTGAGCAGGTCGTTCTGGCGGACCTTCCACGCGCCGCCGCCGTGGGTTCCGACGATCGTCTTGTAGACGAACTCCTCGCCGAACGTCGGGCCGATCCGTCCGACCGTCGTCGTCCCCATCGCCAGCGCCGTCTTCGGAATCGGCACACCCGCTGCGACCATCGCCGCGGCAGCGGCGATCTTGTGGGAGGCGAGCGCCGCGGCGTCGGGATCGTTCACCATCGGCCGGAAGCGAGCGATCGCGTTCGCGATCCCGACGGCCTCGACGGGCTGGGTCGCCGTCGACAGCAGCAGGCGGTTGATCACTACGTCCACGTCCGGCTCGAGGACGAACGAATCGTCAGTAAACCGTAGGAGGATGTTGTTCTCGCGGAGCCAGACGGGTTCGTGGCCGAGCTCCTCGACGGCGTTACAGATCGCCTTCGACTCCTTGCTGTCGTGGAAACTCAGAACGCCGACTCGAACCGAATTGTCGTCCATGTGCCGCCCTACGGCGTGCGAATCGGTAAAGCCGTAGCCCGAAAGCCGACTCGAGCGAGCGGGCTCCAGCAAGTGTCCGTCCTCGAGCCGAGGTGGCCGTTTCGTTCACCCCCGAGTGAACGTCCCGTTTTCGTACAGCAGGGTATTTTTCCCTCCCCATCCTCCGTATCGATATGCAAGGACTGCGCTGGCTTCAGCTGAGCGCCGACGAGATGAGCGAGTTCCTCGGTCGAGGCGGGGTCGGGGTCATCTCCTTCGCGACGGGGACGGACGAACCTCCAGTCTCGATCCCCGTCTCCTACGGGTACAACCCGGACGAGGCAGCGCTTTACTACCGACTCTCGATGCCGAAGGACGGCCGGAAGGCTGAGCTCGTCGACCGATCCGTCTCGTTCGTCACGCATCGGAACACCGACGACGGCTGGCGGAGCGTCGTCGCCAGCGGCGAACTCGAGGAAATCTCCGACGATCCGTTCGATCCGGGCGCGCTCCACGGGATGTGGGCCGTCGAGATCCCGCTCGTCGACGTCTTCGAACGACCGCCGAAGGAGGTTCGGTTTCGCTTTTTCCGCCTCGAGCCCGAGACGATGACGGGACGGAAGGAGGTTCAAACCGACTCCTGATACCGGCGGATCGAGCGCGTCTCGGTCGCCGAGTCGGGCCGGTGTCCCGCCAGGCGGGACGAGTTCCGTCAGCGACCCGGACGCCGTCACTCGAGCCGAGCGTCGGTGATCCGTAGTCGGCCCCACTCCCCGTCCCACTCCCGTTCGAACTCGAGCGCGATGGGTCGTGTCATATGCGGGCCGTCGGTGACGACCGTCTCGAACTCTCCGTTCTCACCCAGGACGTGGGTCCCCTGCTTGCGACGGAGGGCCTCCAGATCGGCCAGAGCGTCCCGATCCAGCCGTCGACCGAGCCAATCCGCGTCGAACCCCGGTGCGGAGACCTCGACGATCACGATCTCGAGGCCGCCGTCGATCATCTCAATCGCGAGCTCCCGCGGCTCCGCTCGCCACAGCGGCGCGAGAACGTCACAGCCGAGTCCGTCACAGAGCGATCGCAGGCGGTCGGCCTGGAACTCGCTTTCGACGACGCCGGCGACGACGCCCTCGAGGCCGCCGTCGAACGCGTCGTCGAGCCGTTCCAGCACCGCTTCCAGCGGCTCGAGCTCCCCGATGCTGTCCGTTGCGGGCGATTGCCCAATCTCTCGGAGATCTGGCGGTTCGAGATCGGTCGAAGGGAGCCCCGCATCGACTGTTGGAATACCGACACTCTGAACAGCCAGCCGTGTGACCGCCGTCGCCGGGGCGTGGTAGGCGTGACTCCCTTCCGGAGGGAGAACGACGACGAGCCGGCGAACGTCGCGACCTGCCTCCAGCGCCTGGTACAGCGCCCACGAGGAATCCTTTCCGCCGGAAAACAGCGCGACCCAGCCGCCGTTCGATGCGACCATGCGGGTCTTTCGTTCCCGCTCGGTAAACATCCGGGGGAGACGGGGCTCGAGCGCGGCCGTTCGCGGCGCCAGGCCTATCACGGAGTCGGTCGTCGAGTCGCCCATGCAGATCGACGTTCGAACGAACGAGCGGGTCGACATCGTCGACGTCACCGCCGACGTCAAAGACACACTCCCAGCGGACCTCGAGGACGGACTCTGCACCGCGTACGTTCCGCACACAACGGCCGGCGTGATCGTCAACGAGTGCGAGGACCGACTCCTCTCGGACCTCGAGGACGCACTCGAGCGCCTCGTCCCGCGCGGCGAGGGGTACGCCCACGACGCGATCGACGACAACGCGGATGCCCACCTTCGGGCGACGCTGCTCGGCGAGAGCGTCACGGTTCCGGTCGTCGACGGCGAGCTCGCGCTCGGGACCTGGCAGGCGATCCTGTTCGTCGACTGCGACGGCCCGAGGCAGCGTCGGCTTCGAGTGACGACCGTGTTGGACTGACGGGGCCGGAAGGGCGGCGTCGCTCTCGGATCTCAGCTGACGGCAGCGCGGGGTCCCCTTCCTCTGCGAGCGTCATCAGAACGCTTCGCGTTCTGAGTGGCAGTCAGAAATCTTCGATTTCTGACGACGCCCGGAGGCGCGAGCAGGGAGGGGAGGAAGCACGTGTGAGAATCAGTGAACACAGCGGTAAGCACACGCGCGGCGTACGCTGCGATACTGTCGTCCTCGCATACATCGGGGTCGGCAGGAGCCACCAGTAAACTGGCTCCCGTGGTGCGACGGCGGTGCCGTCGCACTCTGTACTCGGGAACGACGACCGCGAACGGGTTGAACTCCCGTTTCTCATCTGGGGATGGAGCGCGAGGACACCGGGAAGTAAATCGGCGGGACACTCTTCGTCGTCGACCGGAACGGGACGCGCAAACAACGCGCCTGCGTCGACGGCAGGACCGTAATAGGAAGCCAGGCCACGTCCATACATGGGGTCACGGGGCACAATGCCGTTGCGAGAAGGCCCCGCCCTCAAGGAGTGACCGACCGCCGCAAGGCGGTCGCTGCACTCGAACGACGTCCGTAAGCTTCTGGTACTCGTCGGCGAGCGGTTCGCTCGGGTCGTCGACGGCGATAATGGCGACGCTCCCGACGTCCCGATCGCGCATCGTCGCCGTGAGTTCATGGATCGAATCCTCGGTCGTGGCGGTGACGACGTCGCTTCGTGCGGGGTTTTCGACTCGTCCCGGCCTCTCTGGCCTCCACTCCCAGCACGACTATCTTTTAGAGAATCCCGCCGTTCACCGCAGGGAGGATGTCACATGGGTGTTCCCGGTTCCATCTACCCCGCTCGAACGTCGCTGCTCGAGGGCGATATCGCGAACGGGACCGACCGTGGTGACGGTCGGAGCAGGTTCGTTGGCTCGACGACGAACGTGTCCGGACGAGGCCTGGACCGGTGCGCAGATGTGGCTCGCGTCTCTCGTACGAAACGGTGAATTACGCAGGTACATATGTAACCGAATACCGATAACTATATTTTGGATGAAAGTTGCTGCGACCGCCATGGACTGCGATATACGATGTTTCCACCTCCTGGGAACTGGTGAGTGGTACTTTATCTACTGCGCCCCATAATGCTGCTAACAGATTATGGCTGAGTGTCCAATTCGCGACGAAGACGGGGTCGTGCGTCGTCGGTGTGAGGTGGACGAGATCCTTCGAGTGCTGGCCGACGAACGCCGTCGCGACATCGTTGCGGCGCTCGACGGAGCTGCCGAGAGCTGGATTACGACCGACGAGCTGTCCCGCTCCATCGGGGACGCCGGGTGGGAGGGCGAACTCTTCCACGTCCACTTGCCGATGCTCCGGGACGCAGGGCTTCTCGACTACGACGAACGCGAGGGCTTGATTCGGTACTACCGCTGTGACCTCGTCTCGGCGGTTCTCGATACGGTCGAACACGAAACCGCGTCCGTCCGATAGCCGTTCGACAGATCCCCACCGGCTGGAAATGAAGGGAGGGGTTTTTGTCGCTATCCGACGACCGATTCGGTATGTCAATCGACGAACTGCGGGAGTACGGTCTGGTCGAGATGGACGATGCCGAGATCCGAAACTTCCTCTCGTCTCGGAAGGCGGGCGTCCTTGGACTCCCGGACGACGAGGCGCCGTACCTTCTACCGCTGTCGTTCGGTTACGACGGCGATTCCCGGCTTTACTTCACTTACCTGCTCGGCTCGAGCAGCCGGAAGGAGTCGCTGACCGAGACCGCCAAGGCCGCGAGCTTCCTCGCCTTTTCCGTGGATACGATGTACAACTGGGAGAGCGTCCTCCTGACGGGACGGCTCTCCGCCGTTCCGGAGTCGTCGTGGGACGACCTCGAGGGGGTGCTAGACGACGCGTGGCGACCGGGTCTCTTCGAGTCGGCAGCACTCTCGGGATCGGTCGCTGTCTACGAGTTCCGGGTCGACGAGCAGAGGGGGATCAAACACCAGGGACTCCCACCTGCCTTCGAGCCGGCGGACGAGTAGCGATCGATGCCGCCTCTGTCGTCGATCCGCGGTGTCGGCCGTTCGACGGAGGCGACCGTCCCGCGGCCCGGCGATCGACCGTTCGGGGGTCGTCGATGGTGCAGTACGGAGCGACTGTGTGCTCGCCAGGGCGACCGGAACGAAGAGTGCTGGCACGTCTCGGCCGAGGCAGTGACCGAACGCGCTCGGCGCCGACGCGTCACCGATCGGAGGGCCCGGTAGAAACGACCACTCGCTCCTCCGGTTCCTCGCCGTGCTGTTCGGCGACGACGTACTGGACTTCGACGACGAGCGGATCGTCCGCGTGTGGCTCGATGCGCTCGTGGATCCGCTCGCTGAACTCCGGTGCCGGTGTCGGCTCGGCTCCGCTGATCGTAACGACGACGCGATCGATCGACCGAATCGGATAGTTGTCGTCGAGGAGTACCTCGACATCCGTGCGCTCGAGGTCGTCGTACTGCGGTTCTTCGAGCACCAACTCGACTTCGTTCTCCGCGGTCGATTTCAGCTGGGTCGTCTGGAACTCCAGCAGCGTGATGCCGGCGAGTGGAGCCGCGAGCACCAACAACGCGACCCCGAAGACCGTCGCGTATCTGATCGTCGGCTTCCGTGTCGGGGAAACCTCGAACAGCCCCTGTGGTCGGTAGCCAGCGATCCATAGCGTGGCCAGCGCGGCGGCGTTGATCGAGAGAACGTTGACGACGACGAGGACGAACGCACCCGCGGCCGCGCCGTACATCCCCCAGCCGGCAGTGATACCGACGGCGGCTGCGGGTGGGATGAGCGCCGCGGCGATCATCACGCCGACGATCGCCTCCGAGAACCCCCGCGTGAGACTCAGGATGCCGGCGACGCCAGCCCCGAGCGCGACCGCGAGCGAGAGCAGGTTCGGCGACACTCGCTCTTCGAGTTCGGCGACGACCACGATGTCGATACCCGCCGGCTCGAGTCCGCCGAGCCGAGCGAGAGACGCGAGCCCGATCGACGCGGCGATGACGACGGCGACGCCGACGACCTGGTAGCGAAAGCCGGTCGTTCGAAGGTCGTCGTCACCGGTGACGATGCCGACGTTGGCAGCGAGTGCGGGACCGAGCAAGGGGGCGATGACCATCGAACCGACGACGACCGCGGGCGAGTCCGCGAGCAACCCCGCCGTCGCGACGACGGCGCTGATCAACAACATCACGACGTAGATCGAAAACGCGGGCGTGAGCTCGTCGGCCTTCGTTCGAAGCACCTGTCTCGAGGTCCGTTCACCCCGTTGTCCGCCCCGACTGTACTGATCCAGCAACTCCTCAAACTCCTTGGAGACGACCGTCTCGGCGTTGATGACGACGACCCGTGCGTCGTCGAGTCCCGCCTCGTTCAGTCGGTCGAGGACCGACTCGACTGCGCGGGTCGGCACCGGGAACCTGACGACCGTATCGGCGCCGCGGGCGCTCGTTTCGTCGGTCACGACGTACTCGATCCCCTCAGCGTCGAGAACGTCGAGGACGGTCTCTCGTCGCTTCTCGGGTACTACGATCTCGAGGTACCGCATCGGAACGACTTGACGACGAACGACGGAATAATTCTAGGCTATCCGACCACGTTCGTACGGAAGCGACGGTCTCCGAACGTCCTCACTCGTGCAGAGCCACGCCCGACAGGTCTGCCGCCTGGAGTTCGTACCACTCGAGATCGACGTCGCCGGCCGAGACGTCGATATCTTTCGCCACGCGATAGTACCATGCCTCGAGGTCGTCGTCGACGTCGCTCTCGGAGAGCGGTTCGAACGATCCACTCAGAACCACGCTCGTCCAGTCGTGCGGTCCGTCCCACTCGTAGACGGTGAGACAGACCTCGTCGGTCGTCTCGAGGAACTCGCGTTTCTTGCTGTCGTCGGCGAACCCGAGGTCCATGATCGCTCGCTCTTCGTCCGCGTCGTACGCGAACGACATCGGGATGCCGTACGCCCGGCGGTCCTTCGAGAGACAGAGCACGCCCGTCGCTTGCTCGTTCAGGAACTCTGCGATCTCGTCCGCTGCCATCGTATGGCCGTACCACGTATCAGTCATTTCGGACACCAGCCGTCTATATCATGGACTCGCTTATAGAGGCTACAGGAACGTGTCTGCCAGTGTGAACGAACGATCGGACAAGTTCATCCGTTGAGGAACGGTATTCCCGTCCTCATTCGGTAGGGACGGCGTACGACACCGCCCTGCCGCGCCGCTTTTTCTACTGTTGTCTCGTACAGCAACCGATGGGACTGGAGACTGCGGGACCCCTCGAGCGAACTGTGACGTTCGCGCCAGTGGGATCGGAGCCTGTGGCCATGGCCGTCGCGACGATCGGGTTGGCGACTCCCGTTCCCGAGCTACCGCTGTGGCTCGTCACCGCCGCTGGCGTGCTTACGATCGCGATGCTGATGGCGGTCTCGGGGTTCTTTTCGTCCTCAGAAATCGCAATGTTCGCGCTGCCGAAGCATCGGCTCGACGTCCTCGTCGAGAGCGGCACGCCGAACGCACCCGTGGTCAAGGAACTCCGCGAAAACCCACACCGGCTGCTCGTCACGATCCTGGTTGGAAACAACGTCGCGAACGTCGCCATGTCAAGCGTCGCGACGGCGTTGCTCGGGCTCTACGTCACCGAGGGACAGGCCGTCCTGATCGCGACGTTCGGGATCACGTCGCTCGTGTTGCTCTTCAGTGAGAGCGCGCCGAAATCGTACGCGGTCGAAAACACCGAGTCGTGGGCACTTCGCGTCGCTCGGCCGATACGCTACGCGGAGTACCTGCTGTACCCGTTCGTCGTTCTGTTCGACAAGCTGACCCGCGTCGTCAACGGGTTCGTCGGCGCCGAAACGTCGATCGAGTCGGCCTACCTCACTCGCAGCGACCTCCAGGAGCTGATCGAGGCGGGAGAGCGCGCCGGAGCCATCGAGCCCGACGAACGCGACCGGTTGCGCCGCACGTTCAGGTTCGACGAGACGCCGGTGAGCGCGATCATGGTTCCCCGTCCGGACGTCGTGGCGGTGTCGACTGCAGACTCGCTCGAAACTGCGCTCCAGACCTGTGCGCACAGCGGGTTCACCCACCTCCCGGTGTACGACGAGAGTCTCGACACCGTCGTCGGGACGGTCCACGTGTGTGACCTGCTCCGGGAGCGGGACTACGGCGCGCGCGAACCGGACGAGCTCGGGCTCGCGGACGTGATGCAGCCGACGGTACACGTCCCCGAGACCATGCCGGCCGACGAGGTGCTCGCGGAGATGCAGCGTGCGCAGGTCCATCTGGCCGTCGTCATCGACGAGTTCGGAACGACAGAGGGGATCGTCACCACGGAGGATCCAACCGAGGTGATCACCGGTGAGATCCTCGGCCCCCGCGAACCGGCCCCGATCCGCCTCGTCGACGAGCGGACGGTCATCGTTCGCGGCGACGTCCCCGTCGCGTTGGTCAACGAAACGCTCGATCTCTCCCTCCCCGAGGCGGCGACGTTCGACACCGTAGCCGGACTCGTCCTCGACCGAGCCGGACACCTCCCCGAGGACGGCGATCGGATCGCCTGCGACGACGTCACGATCACCGTCGAGGACGTCGCCGACAGACGGATCGTCAGCGTTCGGCTCACTCGGCCGGCTGCCAGCGGGCGGTAGCCGGGATGGAGCCGTACCGACTCGAGCCGTCGGTACTACGGCAACTTATTTGGTCGAATCGGTGGTGGGACCCCTACAGTATGTACGAGACAGTTCTCGTCGCGACCGACGGCAGCGACCCGGCGAACCGTGCAGTCGACGCAGCGGTCGATATCGCGTCGACGTTCGACGCCGCGCTGTATGCCGTTTCGGTCGTCGACACCAGCCGATACGGCGACTCGATGTTGTCCGGAACGGAACGCCTTGTCGATGACCTGCGAGAGCGGGCCGACGACGTCCTCGAGGACGTCACGACGCGGGCCGGCGTCGACGTGACGACCGAACTCCGGCAGGGCCGTCCGCACGAGGAGATCGGTGCGTACGCCGACTCCATCGACGCGGATCTGGTCGTGTTCGGTAACCGCGGCCGCGGTGCCAGTGACGAAATCGGCAGCACTGCGGAACGCGTCGTCAGGTACGTCGACCGACCGACGCTCACGGTCTGACCGCTCCGTCGTCGACCTGTAAGCTCGCCCGGTATTAGCTATTTGGCAGCCTTCGACGTGAAGTTCCACGCCAATGTACGATACGATCCTCGTTCCGACCGACGGAAGCGATCCGGCGAACAGAGCGGTCGAACACGCACTGATCCTTGCGGACAGATACGGCGCCGATCTGCACGCGATGTACTGCGTCGAGACGCACCGGTATGGCGAACCCGCACTGAGCAGCACGGAACTCATCGTCGACAACCTCGAGGACCAGGGCGCCGCCATGCTCGAGGAGATCAGCGACCGAGCTGACAGCTCCGGAATCGACTGTCGCTGGAACGTCTGTCACGGCCGTCCGTGGGAAGAGGTTCGCAAGAAGGGGGCGAAGATCGACGCCGACCTGATCGTGATCGGTTACCAGGGACAGAGCCACACGCGAACGGATCGGATCGGCAGCGTCGCCGAGCGGATCGTTCGAACCGCGGATCGTCCGGTGTTGACCGCCTGACCGTTCCGATCGGGTGCCGACTCCTCGCCCGCGGTGGGAGTCGAGACGTTACCCGAAGGAACCCGTCAGCGCAAGTACGAACAGGAACGCGTGCCAGACGATCGCCGCTGCCGCCCGCTTTGGCTGCGCAGTCGGCAGGGACGGATTCCGAAACATTGCGTTGTAGACGAATACGGTCGCGACGAGCGCGCCGTAAAACACCCCGACAGATGAAGAGCCCTCGGCCGTTCTGGGAACCGAGAACGCAACCGACGGGTCTCCCACTCGTCCGAACACCCAGTGGCTACTTGTTCGAACGCGGGGTATGGGACGTATGACTCGGACCGTCCTCGTCCCGACGGAAGGGTCGCCGCTCTCGATGAAAGCCCTCGAGACGGCGTTGACCGACTATCCGGACGCCGATATCGTTGTCTGCCACGTCATGGACCCGATCGGATCGGGTCTCAGCCTCCTTGACGTGATGCGGCCGACGTTCGACGACGGCTCTCCGCCAGGATCGGTGTCGCCGGAGTACTGGCGCGAGTGGCACAAGAGAGCGGAATCGAAGGCCCAGGCGGTCTTCGACGACGCGCGAGAGATCGCGGCCGAACACGACCGAAGCGTCGAGACCGTCCTCGAGTTCGGCGAACCCGACGATGTCATCCTCGAGTACGCCGAGGGTCACGATATCGACCGGATCGTCATGGGGAGTCACTGTCGAACCGGCGCGGAACGGTTCCTGTTAGGTAGCGTCGCGGAGACCGTCGTCAAACGAGCACCGGTCCCTGTCCTGATCGTCCGGTGACGGCCGCGGCCGACCGAAACGAGTGGACCGCAGTTAGCGCCGATGCGATTCGATTTCGTCGTGGAACGATAGTTCACGCTCGGTGGGTTGCCGGCCGTTTCCGTTCCGGTCCAGGAGTTTGACGGACTCACAGCGATCACACCGAAGCGGATAGACCGGTCCGCTATCCTGTGTGAGGACGACCTCGTGGTTCCACGGGTGGCTCCACCAATGACCGTACAGACGGCATTGCCATTTCATACCATGACATGGGCCGTCGCGGTACTTAACCTCCTCCCACGCTCGATAGCGTACGATTCTTGGATGGGGATCGGAGGATTGCGCGTTTCTTCAGCGTTCGCGGGACGCGTTGCGTCTTGGTGTCAATCAGACTCCTCGACACGAACCTCAGCTTTGGACGCGGTGCAGGCGCTCCAGTTACACCGACACGTGGCAGTAACCGTGGGGACACCCCTAGAGGTTCTTTGGGACGAGCATGGTAGGGGCCGTGCGATGTACGACACGATTCTCGTACCGACCGACGGAAGTCCGGTGGCAGAAGACGCTGGAACGTACGCGATCCGACTCGCGGAGCGCTTCGACGCGGCGCTCCACGCCGTCTCGGTACTGGAGCGAGGACTCGTCGGCGGCGACGACGAAGACGAGGGCGAACAGGCCGTCGACCAACTGGTCGACCGAGCACAGGACCGAGGTCTCGAGGTGACACGCGAACTCCGCGAGGGGGACGGCGACGTTCACGAAGAGATCCTCTCGTCGGCCGACGAGCGCGATGCGGACCTGATTGCGATGGGGACGACCGGTCGCGGCGGACTCGGCCGATTCCTGCTGGGCAGCGTCGCCGAGCAGACGCTTCGGGAGTCGCCCGTCCCGGTCGCGACCGTCCACGAAGAGACATCCCTCGAAGACGAGTTCGAACGCGTCCTGGTACCGACCGACGGGAGCCACAGCGCGGCGACCGCCCTCGAGCACGCCGTCGACCTCGCAGTCGAAACGGGGGCCCGACTCCACGTCGTTCACGTCAGTGACGAGGGAGACGTCGACGGAACCGAGACGATCGACCTCTCGAGCGACGACGAACTCGGCCTCGAACCGGTCGACGACGCGCTCGAGCGACTGCGCGAGTCGCCGCTGGAGACCGTCGACGTCTCGGTTCCCGACGGTCGAGTCGACCAGGAGATTCTGTCGGTCGCGGCCACGCACGACGCAGACTGCGTCGTGATGGGGACCCACGGCGAGACCGGCTTGCGGCGATACCTCCTCGGGAGTTCGACCGAGCGGGTCGTCCGCTTTGCCGGCGTGCCGGTGATCGGAGTCAGTGCTCCTCGGACCGAGGCCGCAACCGTCGAGTACCTCGACTATCGGGTCGTCGACGAACGAGGGTGGGCGCTCGAGGACGACAACCTCCTCGAGCGCGCTGCGGACGCCGGTCTCGACGAGACGGCACACGGCACCTTCGAGGTGTCGCGCGACGAGTACGTCCTCGACGCGGCCGAGGTGGCCGGTCACGACTGGCCGTTTCACTGCCGGGCCGGCGGCTGCGTGAACTGTACCGCCGTGCTGCTCGAGGGGGGACTCGAGATGGACGTCCAGCGAAGTCTCTCCGAGGAAGAAGTGGAGAACCACGACATGCGACTGACCTGCGTCGCGACGCCGACGAGTGACTCGATCGCGCTCGTCTACAACGCCAAGTACCTCGACCGGCTTCAGGACCGCGTCGTCTGACTGACTCGGCATAACCATACCACCGTGGATCTCACGTCGCGCTGTCACCTACTTCGGGCTGGTAGTGGGGACTGCTCCCGCGATTAACGTCGTGGGCGTCCCTCGCTGAAGGTGAGGCCCACGTCTGCCGAGAGAGGATTCGGAATGCCACTCTGCACGCGACCGTGAGGGACGGGAACAGTTTTATCTGAGTGATCGGTGTCCGTTCGGCAACGGACACGTGATATTGAGGTGTCATGACATCTGATACTAACAACGAGCTCACCCATCATCTGGGCGTAGCGATCGGCAGCATCGTCGTGGCGGTTCTGCTGTGGGGCATCGGATACCGCGGCCAGCGAGTCGTCGCTGCCGTTCCCTTTTTCATCCTGTTTGTCGTACTGGTTATCGGCCCGCTGGTCCGTATCAGGCCGTCGATCAGGCGTCGGTTTTCCGGGAACTTCCCCGTGAACTGGCGATCGGAACTGGGGATCTGGTTTGCGATCTGGTCGGTCGTCCACGTACTGTTCGTCTTCTGGGCACGCGACTGGGACGTCATCGGCTATCTCGTCGACATGAGTCCATGGGCGTTCGGTGCCAGCGTGGCCGTCCTCATCGCGATCGTGCTGGCGTTTACGTCCAACAACAGAGCCTACGACTACCTCGAACCGAAAGCCCCGAAGTGGCACCAGAGCCACGGCACGTACGTCATCTTCTGGCTCGTGGCCGTCCACGGCTACGATCGAGCGAACCTCCGACCGTACGAAGAGATGGGGTTCCCTCGGACGATCCGCTCCACCTGATTTACCTCGCGATGATCGTCATCGTCGTCGCCCTCCACGTGGTCGCGTTCATAGCGGTCGTCTCCGAGTACCGGAAGACCGGCGAGTATCCACCGGACCTGTAGCCCTCGCTCAGAACAACCGCCTCGAGTCGACCTCGATGCCGCGCTCGAGGAGCCCGATCGTGTAGATGCTCCCCTCGCTCGCGCGCCGGGACAGTGCCGTGCTGATGAGACAGGCGATCACGAGCGGCGGAACGATCCGGACGTCGCCGGTCAGTTCGTACACGACGACGATCGCCGTCAGTGGTGCGTGTGACGCGCCAGCGAAGACAGCGCCCATACCGACGGCAGCGTAGGTCGTCGGCTCGGCGACGGGTACGGGAACCGTCTCGTTCAGTAGCGTCCCGTAGACCGTGCCGGTCATCGCGCCGACGTAGAGCGCGGGTGCGAAGATACCGCCAGAACCGCCGCTCCCGAGTGTGAGGCTCGTTGCAACGATCTTTGCAACCCCGAGCGCGACGACGACCTCGAGGGCGAACGCACCGACGAGCGCGTCCTGGATCACCGGGTAGCCGACGCCGTAGACCTGCGGAACCGAGAGCGCGAGGACGCCGAGACAGAGTCCCCCCAGCGCCGGCTTCAGGCCGGTGGGAAGAGGGAGCCGCTCGAACCCGTTCTCGACGGCGTAGAGGGAGTTCGCGAAGGCGAGCGCCACGGCCGCGCCGACGACGCCGAGACCGACGTACGCGGCGCCCTCCCAGGGACTCTCCACCGAGATCGGCGGGACCGAGAAGATCGGATCCGGCAGGCCGACGATAACGTTCGCCGTCGCGGTCCCGACCACTGCGGCGATCGCGATCGGTGGGACGTTCTCCCTCGTGACGCGCCCGAGCAAGACTTCCCAGGCGAAGATCATCCCGCCGATCGGGGCGTTGAACGTCCCGCCCAGCCCTGCGCCGGCCCCGGCCGCCAGCAACACCGACGTCTGGGGATCGGGCAGGTCGAGGCGGTTGCCGACGGCGGCGCCGATCGTTCCGCCGATCTGGACGATCGGTCCCTCGCGACCGGTCGCGCCACCGGAGCCGATACAGACCGCCGACGCGACTGCCTTCGCCGGAACGATGTTCAGCGGGAGCCGTCCACGCTTCCGCTCGATCGCCTCGATCACTTCCGGCACACCCTCACCTCTCACTAGACCGCCGCCGCTGTAGCTGGCGATCAGCCCGACGAACGCACCACCGATGGCAGGTGCGAGGATCCGATAGTACCAGGGGAGATCGGCGGCGCGCTCGAGCAGCGCCGCCTGCGACGTCGCCCCGGCGAAGAACAGTGCCGTGAACCCGATCAGCAGGTACTGGAAGGCGACGGCGCCGAGCCCGCCGGCGATCCCGACGAGGACGCCGAGAACGAACAGCCGGCCACGAAACGACGTTTCGATCCCCTCGACGAGGCGGAGGCCGACCGAGGAGAGGACGTCGGAGAGGATACGGATTGGGGACATACTGGCGCGGCTACGCGCTGGAATCTGCGGCCGCGGAACCCTTTACAACGACCGCGGGAATGAAACCCGAACCTACACTCGCCGTCGGAAGACGTTCACTCGAGATAACTGGTTTCGAACGCCGTCCGGTCAGCCGACGTGACTTTGCTCTCAGTGTCAACACACGTTCATTATCCGGTCGGTGGAACCTGCCGTATGTCCAGCGGAACGTACGGCGTCGAGATGGACGATGAGGAGGTGGCGACGTTCCTCGAGAGCCAGGGCGTCGGGACGCTCCACGAATTCTCCTCGGCCGAAGAGCCCTGGCCGGCGGGACTGTTCGCGGCCTACTCGAAGATCGCCTCGAGTTCGGGATGGGCGTCGCCGTGGACGCGGGCGACCTTGCGGACGGTCCGCTCGAGGGATAGGAGTTCGGCGCGCAGGTAGTCGTGGTGGGTTTCGACGACGTCGTCGACGAGTTCGGTGATCGACGCCTCGGCCGGAGCGAGTTCGTCGGTCGAATCGGTCGTTGCCAGTCGCTCGAGGACGGCCTCGACCTCGAGGCCGTTCTCCTCGCCGGCCCGCCGCAGTGAGGTGTCGCCGCCACAGCAGTAGTCGATACCGAGCGATTCGAAGACGGCCGCGAACTCGGAATGGTCGCCGACGAGCCGTCCGAGCGGGGCTTCGGGGTCGATCGTTGTGGTCGTGGTCATAGTAGTGGGATCCGTTCGTCCGCGTTGTACGTAGCCCGTCCATCCGCTCGTCGAAGCCGCTTCTCCCGAATAGGTTCGCCTCGGAGACGACCGATCGTGAACGTGCGTTGCTTGGCGGCCGTTCGACCGGTATCGTTGTTCGGGCCGAATCCCAGCGACTGGGGCTAACGACCCTTTCTTATACCAATAGCCGACGTACTGTCGCGTATGACCGAACGCATCCTCCTCGCGTACGACGGCTCGGAGCCGTCCGAACAGGCACTTGAGTACGCCCTCGAGACGTTTCCGGACGCCGAGATCACCGCGCTGTACGTCGTTCCGGCACCCAGAGGCTACTGGGCGTCGTTCGAGGAACCGGAAGACAGGGTTCCAAACGCCGAAAAGGCCAAAGAGCGGGGACGAAAATTCCTCGACGAGGCCAGCGAAACGGCGTCGGCACACGACCGCGAGATCGAGACCGAGATGATCATCGGCGAACCGAACCACGTCATCGTCGGCCAGGCGGTCGACGGCGAGTACGACTCCATCGTTATCGGCAGCCACGGCCGCGAGGGTGTCTCGCGGATCCTGCTGGGCAGCGTCGCGGAGACCGTCGTCCGTCGCTCGCCGACGCCGGTCGTCGTCGTTCGCTAACCGGTCGCGAACGCGACGACGGCCGATCTCGAGTCCGGGTGCTCGAGGAGAGTTTACAACGTTCGAAACGAGGTCCCGCCGCAGGAACAGCCGCGACGCGATCCGATGGGACGGATCTCCCCGTCCTCCGAGAGCCGGGCGGCGACCGCCTTCCCACAGTTCTCACAGACCGCGGCCGTCTTCGATCGAGTATCCGTCGTCATTACCGGTTCCGATGGCCTTGATTGTGTTAAGCCGACCGAGAAGGCGACCGTAGTGACGAGGCTGCCGTTACGGCAGTAACAACAGCAGCCCTTCCGATTCGCGATCGAACCGTTCTCGCGTCGAGGCACCGTCACGGTACGTGTCGGGAGAGCCACTGATGCAACGATAGCCGGATCGGCTGCCCGAGCACGGGAGAGTCCCGATCGACGAAACCCATCCTTCGACCCGGACGAGGACGTGACGATCCGTCCGCCAGTAACTTAATCGGGAAGCCCGAACAGTGACACTCATGGAACCCGAGTCGTTCTTCCACGTCGCGATCAAGGTCGAGGAGCCGGAGTCCGCCGCGGAGTTCTACCGCGAGCACCTGGACGCAGAGATCCTCGAGCGTCGCCGAGCGGCGGAGTCGGACGACCAGTTCGCCGTCGACGCGGTCGTCCTCGGCATCGCCGACAAGCGCGTCTACCTCTTCGATAAAGCGCCCTACGAGGCCGCGGGGCTCGTCGAGGAGCAGCCGCTCGGCTTCCTTCACTTCGGCTACGTCGTCGAGGACGGCATCGAGGAGACGTTCGCGCGACTGGCCGACGACGGCGTCGAAATTGTCATGGAGCCCGCGGTCTACGGCGACAAGCGAATCGCCTTCTTCGTCGCGCCCGGCGACGTACGGATCGAACTCATCGAGTACCTCGAGAACGACTCGAGCGAGTAGGCCGATCCCTTTTGCCGTCGCCGCGCGAACGCGACTCCATGGATGCCGACGACTTCGACCACGATGCTCACATGCACGACGCGCTCGAACTCGCCCGCGAGGCCGCCACTCGAGGGGATCGACCGTTCGGCAGCGTCCTCGTCCGCGACGACGAAGTCGTCATGTCCGAGTCGAACCGCGTAGTGACCGAAGACGACGTTCGCCGCCACCCCGAGCTCCATCTCGCCTACCGCGCGTGTCGGGAGCTCGAGCCCGAGGATCGAGCCGAGACGGTCATGTACACCAGCACGGAGCCGTGTCCGATGTGTGCCGGCGGGATGATCCGTGCGGGGTTCGATCGGGCCGTCTACAGCGTCGGCGGCGACGAGATCTGCGAGTTCACCGGCCACGAGCCGCCGGTTCGCGCGGCGACGATTCTCGAGGACGTCACCGACGTCGTCGGACCTGTGCTGAACGAGGAGGGTCGGCGGGTCCACGAAACCTTCGACTGGTGAGCGACGGGAGACTGACCGTCGACGGGACTGACCGTTGATTTCGGTCGCCTTCCGATCGTATCCGGCGTCCGTTCTCCCGTGATCGGTGTCTCTCGACTCAGCCTCCTTCGAAATCTGCTTAACGCTTTAATCTTGGTAAGAAATCTAAGACTCTTATATTAGACTCTCACCTAAGTTAGTAAGGTAACTTTGCCGCCGATACCGAAGACTCGCTACGCGACGATGCGTCCCTTCTATCTCCCCAAATATCTCCTTTCCGACGTATCGCGTATCAGCGTCCGTTCCGTCTCGGGAGGCTCACCCGGAGGATTCGTGTTCCAACGACGAACCGGGCTCAACGCGCAGGCCGTGACGATCGAGTTCGCGGACGTGATCACGACTCCGCCCGCGGCGGTCGGAACAGGCAAGTCGTCCCGACCGACAGTTCGAGGCGTGCCAGCCACAGTCGTCACCGGATCGTCCAGAGGTATCGGGAAGGCAATCGCGCTTCGGTTCGCCGACGACGGCTACGACGTCGCTGTCAACTACCGCTCAAGCGAGGACGCCGCCGAACGGGTTGCCGATGAGATCCGCGACCGGGGCCAGGAAGCGATCGTCGTCGGAGCCGACGTCTCGGATTCCGATGCTGCAGCCCGGTTGGTCGACGCCGCAGCCGACGCGTTCGGCGGGATAGATCACGTCGTCAACAACGCCGGAATCGACCAGCACGTCCGGACCGAAGATCTCGAGCCCGACGATTTCGATCGGATCATGGACGTCAACGTCAACTCGGCGTTCAACGTCACGAAGGCAGCGCTTCCCTATCTCCGGGAGTCGGCCGACGAGCCGTCGGTGACGAAGGTCTCCTCGATTCTCGCCCACACGGGTGCGGCGATCGAGTGCCACTACGCCTCCTCGAAGGGAGCGCTGCTCTCGCTGACCCGGAGCCACGCGTCGGATTTCGCTCCCGAGATTCGCGTGAACGCGGTCGCGCCGGGCCACGTCGAGACGGACATGACGAGCGACCGAACGCCCGACGAAAAGCGCGAGGAGCTGGCGGCGATCCCCGTCGATCGGTACGGTCGGCCCGAGGATATCGCCGAGGCGGTCGCCTACCTTCGCGACGCCACGTTCGTCACGGGCGAGACGCTGAACGTAAACGGCGGCGAGCGAATGGGGTAATAAGTAGCCACTGAACGTCGGTGCCACCCGATCGCACGAGGCTGTGCAATCGGTGTGCAAACAGTTTCAGCTGGTACGATAGGTTTGGAGCCCCTCCTCGAGCCGATCGAACCCTTCCCGGAGCCGATCCTCGGAGTTGGCGAAGGAGAGACGGAGTCGTTCCGGTGCCGTCTCGCCGAACCCGGTTCCAGGGGCGAGCACGACGCCGTGTTCCCGCAGCAGGTGGTTGGCGATCGGGAGGCTGTCGTCGTCGATTCCGGGATCGAGGAAGGCGTAGAACGCACCCTCGGGTCGCGGACACGAAAGGCCGTCGATCTCGGCGACCCGATCGACGACGAGGTCCCGGCGTCGGCGAAACGCCTCGTGCATCTCCTCGAAGGGCTTCTGTGGTCCCGTGAGCGCGGCGATCGCGGCGTGCTGGGCGACGCTCGAGGCGCAGGCGGTCGTCGACTCGCGGATCTTGACGACCTCGTCGATCAGGTGGTCGTCGCCCGCGAGCCAGCCCAGCCGCCAGCCGGTCATTGCGTACGCCTTCGAGCAGGAGCCGACCGTCAGCACGTGTTCGGGGTGGTCGGTGTAGGACGCGATCCCCTCGGCCTCGCCGTCGTACGTAAGTCCGAGGTACACCTCGTCGGCGATCACGTAGGCGTCGTGGTCCGCCGCAGCCTCGACGACTGCCCGACACGCCTCGGGGTCGAACACGCGACCGGTCGGGTTCGAGGGGGTGGTGAGCACGACCGCCGCGGTGTCGTCGCTCATCGCCTCGATCACGCGGTCGGCCTCGAGGGCGAACCCCGACGCGGCCGACAGCGGGACCTCGCGGAACGTTCCGTCGGCCAGCAGCGCCTGGGTCTCGTAGTTCGGCCAGGTCGGTCCGGGGACGAGGACCTCCTCTCCGGGCGAGACGGTCGCCAGCACCGCGAGGTGGAGCGCCTCCATCCCGCCGGTGGTGACGACGATCTCGTCGGGCTCGTGTTCGACGCCGAACTCGCCGGAGAGCGTGTCGCTGATCGCACGCCGGCACTCGGGAAGGCCCGCGTTGGACGTGTAGTGGGTCGCTCCCTCCCGGGCGGCGCGTGCCGCGGCGTCGATGACGTGTTCGGGGGTGTCGAAGTCGGGTTCCCCGACCTCGAGGCGAACGAGGTCGCCGTCGTGTCGCTCCGCGAGATCGAACATGACGCGGATGCTCGAGCGCTCGGCTCGACGAACCCGCTCCGTTGGTGTCGGCATACCCCATACCACAGAGATCGACGGCAAAAGGAATCGGATGCCGGAAATCGCTGCGACGTTTCGTCCCCGCGAGCGACGACGTCGGGCGGTTGCGATCGCCGACTGCTGTCCGAGCGTTTCCGGCCAAGTACTATGCGCATTGGTATTGCACCACTTACTGAGGTGTGATCCGATGGAGATACCTGATCACGACAGCGCGGAACGGACGCTCGAGACCAGCTTTGGCGAGCGGTTCGCCCTTCGGGACACCGCGGCGGACACCGACGGGAAGCTGTTGCGGATCGAAACGACCCTCGACCCCGGCGTGAAACGTCCGCTCCACAGCCACCCCGACCAACAGGAGCGGTTCGTCGTCCACGAGGGGAGGCTCGGACTGGCCGTCGAGGACGAGGAGTTCGTGCTGGAACCGGGCGAGGAAACAACGGTCGCCGCCGGGACGCCGCACACGTTCTGGAACGTCGGCGACGGCAAGCTCCGCATGACGACCGAACACCGGCCAGCGCTGCGATTCGAGGAGTTCCTCCGGTCGATGGTCGCGCTCGACCGCGAGGGCGGGCTCGACGCTGAGGGGATGCCCGCCAACCCGCTCGCGGGTGCGGCGCTGCTCCACGAGTTTCGCCACGAGATGCGGCCGGCGGACGTTCCGACCCCGGTTCGACGCGTGGTCGTTCCCGTCCTCGCGGCGGTCGCCAGCGTGTTCGGCTACGGCGTTCCCGACGACTCGCGGTCGACCGCCGGAAGCGCCGCGTCGACGCGTTCCCCCTGATACCGCGTCGCCGGTCAAACCCGGTCCGCGATCACTTTCATAGCCCGTGGACATACAACGCGAGGCGGGAAAGCTATCAAATACATATTCGTTGAATTCTCCGACGAGATGGACGACCTCACCGGGTTCCAGCGAGACCTCCTGTACGTGATCGCGGGCGCCGACCAACCCTCCGGCCAGGATATCAAATCGGAGATCGAACAGTACTACAGCGCCGAGATCAACCACGGTCGGCTGTACCCGAACCTCGACACCCTGGTCAACAAGGGGCTCGTCGAGAAGGGCGAACTCGACCGACGGACGAACTACTACGCGATCACCGACGACGGCGAGCGGACGATCCGCAACCGTCGGGAGTGGGAACAACAGTACGCCGATTCGTAGGATCGTCGCTCCCGCGGCCATCGGGTCCGACCTGGAGAGCCCCCTCAGTCGCGGTTGCAGACGATACTTGGACGTAGCGTCCGCCGTGTCGACACGCGGGACTCCACGGACGTCGCTCGGTCAGTACCGAGGACGTCCGCGACCCCACCTACGGTAGCGTCTCGCGGCCGCTGGAAGCGCCCCGTCTCGAGTGCGGTTTGCAACACCTCACCCTGTCGGTCGGCGAGGCGGCCCGATCGGCGTGACCGAGCGTCGAACCGGAATCCCGTCGTCTCCGGACGAACGATTCGTTCGCCGGACGCCCCCGCGTACCGGGAGCGAAGCTCCGTGAGCACGGGTCGGATCTCGCTCGAGAGGCAGCAGTACACGCCGCCGTCGACCTGCCGATCACGCCGTCCACGTGTCGCTCCACTCCGACTGTGGGATCCTGACCCGCGTTTCGGCGTCGTCTTCGCCGACCGGTTTGACGACGACGGCGCTGACCTTCCCGACGGAGGACAGCTCCTTCTCGACGATTTCGTACTCGTTCCCCTCACCTCGAATGTCGTGGACGGTGTCGCCGACCTCGTACGAACTCAGGTCTTCCATCGATAGCTGTTCGCACTTCTCCAAGGTAAGCGCATCGGCGGTCCGACCGTGTCGCGTCCGCGTACGAATCGCCGACTGGCGAACCGAGCGGACGACACGAATCGCCTGCGTACGTGTTAGCGGGCTAAACGGTATCCGAACCATATTATTTATCCTCGGAGTTGCGTACACGTAGTCTGTATGTCCGAAAGTGACACAGGGGGGTCCGCTATCGAGCGGTTCGGGTACGGGCTCTCGAGTATCGTCGAGCGGTGGATGCCGAGTCCGTTCCTGTTCGCAATCTTGCTCACGTATCTGGTCTTCGCGGCCGGGCTCGTGTTGAATCAAACCGGGACGATCGAGCCGCCGAACGGTGGCGGGGCGGTCGGTCCGGTCGATATGATCGAGTTCTGGTTCGGCGGATTCTGGGGCTTTCTCGACTTCTCGATGCAGATGGTCGTAATTCTGATGACCGGGTTCGTGCTCGCGTACCATCCGGCCGCCAACAGGCTCCTCGTCCGGCTCGCCCAACTCCCCAACAGCCCCGCACAGGCGGTCGTGCTCGTCGCCGGATTCTCGATGGCCGTCGCCTGGATTCACTGGGGGTTCAGCCTCATTCTGGGCGCGATCTTCGCCCGCGAGATGGGAAAGGTCGCCCACGAGGAGGGGATCGACGTCCACTATCCGCTGCTGTGTGTCGCGGGGTACATGGGACTGGGTCTGACCTGGCACTGGGGGTGGTCCGGATCGGCGCCGCTGTTGCTCACCGATGAGACGGAGGTCGGCGAGGGGACGGCCTTCGCCATGGTCCCCGAGCCGGTTCCGGTGACGGAGACGATTCTTCATCCCTACACGATCACGCTGACGGTGCTCTCGATCCTCTTTGCGGTTACCGTCCTCTACCTCATCACGCCGTCCGGAGAGCGAGCACGAGGTATCACCGAGTACATTCCGGAAGAAGAACTGTACGAGACGGCGAGCGACGGCGGTGAAGACGTCGTGGAGTCTGCGCAGTCCGACGAGATGGTCCCGGCCGAGCGCATCAACAACAGCCGCGTTCTCGGCGGACTCTTCGCGCTCACCGGAGTCGCGTACGTCGTCTGGGTACTCGTCACTGAGGGGATCGAACTGTGGGACCTCAACACGATCAACTTCGCGTTCCTGATGGCCGGGATACTGGTCTGGACGAATCCCTCCACGTACCGTGACAAGTTCGGCGAGGCGTCGTCGGCAGCCGCCGGTATCATCTTGCTGTTTCCCTTCTTCGCCGGGATCCAGGGAATGATGGCGGATTCGGGTCTCGCCGGTGCGCTCGCCGAACTCATCATCGGGCTCTCGACCCCCGAGACGTTCCCGATCTTCGCGTGGCTGGCGGCGGCGGTCCTCAACCTGTTCGTCCCTTCCGGCGGGGGCCAGTGGATCGTTATGGGTCCCTCGATCCTCGAGGCTGCCGACCAGCTCGGCGTCGAGTTCGGGCACGCGACGATGGCCTTTGCCGTCGGCGAGGCACACACGAACCTGCTGAACCCGTTCTGGGCGATCCCGCTGCTGGCCATCACTCGCATCAAGGCTCGCGAGATGTTCGGGTACGCGGCCGTGATGTTGCTCGCCCTGTTCCCGTTCCTGACGGTCGTCCTCTACGTCCTCCCGTACGGGATGTTCTGAGCGACTGTCGCGACCTTTTTTGTCCGTGACCAGACGGGGATCAAGCTCGGTCGACCGACGCGTGGGATCACTACCCACCGTACTGTGGATCGCCCGATATGTGCGCTCCTCCCCTCTTTCGAGTATGGGATCCGATCCGGATCGGTACGAGTTCGTGTGTCCGAGCTGTCGGGAGGACGTCGTCGTCGATTCGATGGTACAAGCCGAGCTTCTCGGCAGGGGGTGTCTCTTCTGCCGGGCGGACGTCGCCGAGACGGATTTCGGCCCCGTCGACTGAACGGTCCTGTGGGATGCGGTCCCCTCCCGTCGGATGACGAGCCACTCGATCTCTCTCAAGAATGCGGGTGTGGCGGCTGACGCGAGCGCGTCCCCGTTCGCCGCGTCTGCATCCAGGATCCCGTCCCATCGATTGCCGACGACCGGTCGCGGAGCCGCGACGAGTTGCCGACCGGCAGTACAGCCAAGTCGCCGGCCGGTCTACGTTCCGGCATGGTCACCGACTCCAACCGCGACGAGACGTCCGACTCGGACGAGACGGAGACTCTCGACCTCGAGCGACCGGAGGCGATCCAGTTTGGCGTCACGCGCGGCGAGAACGACCTCGAGATCGGTCCGCCGCGGGACTACCCCGATCGGGCCGACGTCTCGGTTCGCCAATCCGGCGACGACGTCGTCCTGAGCGTCGACGCGATGGCGGGCGATCATGGCACGGGCCACGTCGACGCGACGCTGACCCCCGAGGAGGCTCGTCGCCTATCTGACCGCCTGACCGAGACGGCTCGCCGGACGGCCGAAGACGACTCGAGGGAGAACGGTGACTGAGCCGTAGCGGCGCCCCGGGCCGTCCTTGAACGATCGTTTTCGTAGTTCTACTTGCCGACAGTTACGCCGTACTGTCGAGTGGTCGTCGCTAGCTGCTCCGCTATCGGGACGCTGCCGGCTACCGGAGCTGTCGAGACCTGGCGTTCAGGGAGGGCAATACCGATACCTGTGGGCCCTGAACGGCCGAAATACGCTCCGCCTTTCGATCGGGTAGTATCTCCGTTCGAGGGCCGAACGACGCAATTCCTCCGCGATGCCGACAGCGGTGAGTACGTTACGAGGGCTGTCCCGTTTGCTCGCGGGCGACGGTAGTACCGCCGTCATAAGGAAACAACGTTTACTATCCCAAACAGTCTCTAAGACGCACATAACAAACTACTCACCTGTAGTCGTTCTCATAGCATGGACGACCTCACGGGATTCCAGCGAGACCTCCTCTATGTGATCGCGGGTGCCGAACGGCCGTCGGGCCAGGAGATCAAAGCGGAGATCGAGCAGTACTACAGCGCCGACATCAACCACGGCCGGCTGTACCCGAACCTCGATACGGTCGTCAACAAGGACCTCGTCGAGAAGGGGCAACTCGATCGCCGGACGAACTACTACGAACTCACCGAGACCGGAGAGCAGGCGATCGAGGACCGTCTGGAGTGGGTCTCCCGGTACACCGAGAAATAATCAACCGAAAGTATTTACGAAATAATATGGTTCCAGAGAACAATGACTGAAACACTCACCAAGGCTGGTACCGAGATACACGAACGGATCGTCGTCGGGGTCGCGACGCTCGAGAACGTCGATCCGGTGGCGCTCCCACCGCTGTTCGACGCGGTCGATCCCGACGCGCTCGAGGCGATATTCGCGGATCCCGAGAGCGAAGCGGTGCGGATCGGGACGGTCGAGTTCCCGTACGCCGGACACACGATCCGCATCGAGTTCGACGACGAACCGGTCGTCAGAATCGACTGAGTTCGACCCCGAGCGGTGGAGACGTCAAAACCGCGCGCTCAATCGTAGCTCAGACTATCTAGCGTGTAGCGATCGACCGTGTGGTTTCGGTCGACGACGAGGACTGGACCGTCCGCTCCCTGCTCGAGTTCACACCCGAGGTCGCCGAGATTCCCTGGGTTGAGCGAGGCCGGTGGTTCGTCGAGCGTGAAATTGAGGGTGCCGGTGTTTCCGCGGACCCGTTCGGGTTTTTTCGCGGCCGCGTGGATCCGGTTTCCGTTCTGTTTCACGTCGATCGTTCCGGTAAACTCCCAGGTGTCGTCGTTGTACCGAATCTGCTCGCCGTCGAGTTCCCGAAGATGTGCCTCGACCATGGGAGGACATGATCCGCGGTGACTATAGTCGTTGGGCCGAGAGCGGCGGCTCTCGGGATTCGTTCCCGCGAGGCCGTTTCTCTGCCTGGACTCAGTCCGAGCCGTCGCCAGCGGTCGTCGACTCGAACGTCTCGCGCGCGGCGTCGCTCCCCTCCGCGAGGTAGCACAGGTCCGCGCCGGCGATCGCGAAGTCGACGCCGGCGTCGATCCAGCGCCGCATCTCCTCGTCGTCGGTCGCGAGCATCCCAACTGGCTTCCCGGCTCCGTGGGCAGCCTCCAGGATCGACTCGAGTGCCGACTGGAACCGTTCGTGGTCCCACTGGCCGAAGACGTCCAGCGACGCAGAGAGGTCGCCGTGGCCGACGATAATCGCGTCTACGCCGTCGACCGAGACGATCTCCGTGGCGTTCTCGACGCCGCGTTCGGTCTCGATCTGGACGATCGTCGTCAGCTCCCCGTTCGCGCGCTCGACGTACTCGCCGAACGCTCGGCCGTAGTCGGACGCTCGAGCGGGAGCCGCCCCGCGACTCCCTTCCGGCGGGTATCGCATCGCGTCAACGACTCGTTCGGCCTCTTCGGCCGTCTCGATCCTCGGTATCATCAGTCCGTCGACGCCGAGGTCGAGCACGCGCTTGATTCGGGTCCGATCGTTCCCCGGAACGCGAACGATCGCCGCGACCGCCTCGTCGAGCGCCTCGATCGCCCGGAGCATGTTCGCGACGGTCTCGAGGCCGAGAGCCGTGTGTTCGGTGTCGATAACGACGAAATCGAACCCTCGAGCGCAGAGCTCCGCGACGGTCGGATGGCCGATCGAGATCCAGTTTCCGACCGAGCGGGCGTCCCTCGTCAGCAACGGCTGTGATCGATCCTCCATGCGACTCCGTCTCCTCGACGCCAGTTGAACGCAGGGGATGCGGAAACTCGACCCGATACCCTCCGGAGCTCGAACCGGATCCGCGCCGACACAAAGGATATAATGAAATAACAGCAGTGTTCCCGGTATGCACTCCAAAACGTTCTCGAGGTTCCTGTCGACGGCGTTGCTTCTGGCGATGCTTGCGGTTTCGATCGCGGCGATCGTCTCGCCTCCGGATCCGTTCACGCTCGTTCTGTACTCGCTACCGCTGTTGCTGCTCACCTCAGTGACCGCCTACCTGGTCACGTACGGTCGGCGGAGTACGGTTCGCGGAAAGAGAGCGTGAATTACGGTGTCGACCCCGTTTGAAGGCCTGCTAGCGGTAGTCTCTCTTTCACCAAGCACAGCTCTTCGACTGTAGCCACTTCGTCGGTATTAGCGAACTGATAACCACAATCCGTATAACTGAACGACCGTTTGTGCAAGTATGGACGAAATCGATCTGAGCAACAGTCAGCGGCTGACGATAACGACGCTGATCAACGAGTACCAGGCGACCGGCGAACCGGTGAACGCCCGCGCCCTCGCGGACGAAACCGGTCGGAACGCGGGTACGGTCCGGAATCAGATGCGGACGCTCACCTCGATCGGACTCGCCGAGGGGATCGCCGGGCCGAAGGGCGGATACGAACCGACCGACGCCGCCTACCGAATCCTCGGTCGCCGGCAGCTGGACGACGCCGAAACCGTCACCCTCGCCAGCGAGTACGACCGCGTCGACGCGACGGTCGACGAGATCGATTTCACGAACGTTCATCACCCCGACCTCTGCCGAGCGCAGCTCCACTTCCAGCAGTCGGTCCGCGACCTCGAGGAGGGGGATCCGATCGTCGTCGGTCCCTCTCCGGTCTCGAGTCTCGTCGTCGTCGGCGAGATCACGGCTATCGAGGAGACGAACAACGTGGTGATCGTCGACGTCGAGGAGCTTCAGGCCCCGCTTCGGGACGATCCGTCGACGTCGTCCTGATCGTCGACTCCTCGCGAGAACGACCGCTGTGGGAGTTGATCTGCCCCTTCCTCGTCGGAGCCCGTAGCGCTCGAGTCGCTCAGGGAACGTCGTACTCCCCGCTCTCGTACTCCGCGATCTCGATGGAGCCACAGCACGAACAGGTCCACTCGTTCGTCTCGAGCACCGTGCCGCAGTTCCGACACTCGTAGACCACGGCAGCGCTCCCCGAGAGACGCTTTTTTACTGCCGTGAAAATAGACATATATTCTGATACTCAGTGGGATAGTAAACACTGCTGCTTTCAGCTGCCTGCTCCTCCGGTAGCGGTCGTTTGCCGCCGAACGCTCGTTGTCCGCCTCGTCAGTCGTCCTCCTCGAATCCGCCGTTTGCGGTCGGCGGCCGTTCCTCGGCGCCCGGTTCGGGCTCTTGATCCGGCTCCGTCTCGACCACGCTGTCGGTCCATGTCCCCCGGAGGAGGTACAGTCCGGCCAGGACGACGATGACGACGTTCGTCAGCGCGTCCCCGATGAAGACGCCGGTCGCGCTCATTCCCAGCGGTTCGGCGAGGCCGTAGGCCAGCAGTGGGCGGAGCACGATGAAGCCGACGATCGCGAACCCCATCGCGGTCCGGGTGCTGCCGCTTCCACGGAACGCTCCCTGTACGATGTAGAAGACGCCCAGGAAGACAAAGGAGAGCGAGACGATCCGCAGGTACTCGGCGCCGACGGCCGTTACCTCGGCCGCTCCCGAGCCGGTGATGAAGAAGCTGACGATCGGATCGGCGAGCAGGTAGACGAACCCGCTGAACAGGAGGAAACAGCCGGCGATGAGTCCGGCCGCGGCGTACACCCCGCGCTTGGCGCGGTCGACCTGCTGGGCGCCGAGGTTCTGCCCGACGACGGTTTCGACGCCTCGAGCGAGCCCGAGCGCCGGCAACACGACCATCGACGTGACGCGGGTGCCGATGCCGTAGCCGGCGACCGCCGTCGGGCCGGCCAGCGCGACCAGCGCGGTCAGGATCGTCACGCTGAACGCCTTGGTGCTGACCTCGACGCTCGCGGGAAGGCCGATCGTCACGAGCTGTTTGACGGTCTCGAGCTCCGGTCGGAAGTCGCCAGCCGAGAGTTCGATCCCGACCCGTCCCGTGAGCAACAGCCAGATGCCGATCGCGGCCGCGAGCCCCCGCGAGAGGATCGTTGCGAACGCCGCTCCCTGGACGGCCCAGCCGTCGAATCCCGTAAGCGCGAACAGCTGTGACTCGAGCGCCTCGAGGCCGAACCAGGCGAAGACGACGTTGTCCTGAAAGCCCAGAATGAAGAAGGGGTCGATGGCGACGTTGAGCGCGACGCTGAACGTCATGAGGTACAGCGGCGTGCGCGTATCGCCCCACCCCTGCAGCAGCGACTGGAAGACGAAGAACGCGAAGATAAAGGGCATTCCGGCGAACTCCGTTCGGGTGTAGGTGCGGGCGTACTCGTACTCGAGGGTACCCGGCTCGGCGCCGACGAGCCGGAGCATCGTCGGCGTCAGCAGGAAGCCGACGATTCCGATCAGCACCGAGAGGGCGAAGACGAACGTGACGGTCTGGCCGGCGACCCTGGCGATCCGCTCGACGTTGCCGGCACCCTTGTTCTGGGCGACGAGGACGGTCCCCGCGACGTTGAAGCCGATCCCGAAGCTGATCACCAGAAAGATGATCGCCCACGAAAACGACAGCGCGGAGACGCCCGCCTGACCGAGCCGACCGACCCAGAACGTGTCGGCCAGGTTGTAGCCGACCATCAGCAGATTGGTGATGACGATCGGAACCGAGAGGACGATCAACGGCCACACCAGCTTTCCGTTGATGACGTCGACCGACCGGTCCCGTCGTTCTCGGCTCATCTACTCACCGCTCCGGGGCGAGGGGCCGAAACGCTTTCTCCTTCGCCGTGATCGTTCGATCGGCGACGCGGACTCGCCCGGGTCGGCCGAACGGATGTTGCGGGTGAGCTCCGACCCGGATCGCGGCGGAGGCCTCGAGTTTTTGTAGCTTCGCTGCCTCTACGGCGTGTGACAGTGCGCGAGGGCGACCGGTTCGCGGGTCGGCAGAACGAAGGCGCGGGAACTGGCGAGACGGCCGCTGAACCCCTTCTTGAACGCTCGGCCGAACGGTCCGGCTCAAGCGCTGAGCCGATCGACCGCGTCGGCGACGACGCCGACGGACCGCTACCGGCGCGTCGTCCTCCGGCCGTCTCCGTCGACGGGCTGTGCAAGCGGTTCGGCGAGGGAGCGGGGGCGATCACGGCCGTCGACGACGTCACGCTCGAGATCGAGACCGGATCGATCGTCGGACTGCTGGGGCCGAACGGCGCCGGAAAGACGACGCTGATCAAGTCGATCCTCGGAATGGTGTTTCCCGACGAAGGGACGGTCCGGATCTGCGGGATCGACGTCTACGACCGTCCTCGCGAGGCGTACGCGTTCGTCGACGCGATGCTCGAGGGCGCGCGAAACGACTACTGGCGGCTGACCGTCAGGGAGAACCTGCGCTATTTCACCACGATCAGCGGCGTCGATCCGGACTCGGTGCGGGGCCGACACGAGCGGCTGCTCGCCCAGTTGGGGCTCGCCGAGAAGGCGGACGTCCCCGTCCGCGACCTCTCCCGGGGGATGAAACAGAAGGTGTCGCTGGCGACCGTCCTCGCGGGGGGAGCGGAGGTGATCTTCCTCGACGAGCCGACGCTGGGACTGGACGTCGAGAGCTCGCGCACCCTCCAGCGGGAGCTGCGGCGTCTCGTCGAGGAGGAGGGGCTCACCGTCGTCCTCAGCAGCCACGACATGGACGTCGTCGAGACGGTCTGTGACCGGGTCCTCGTCGTCTCGAACGGACGGATCATCGCGGACGACACCGTCGACGCGCTGCTTCGCGGAACGGACCGTCATCGTATTCGGATCTCGAGTCCCGATCTCGTCGGCTCGATCGTCTCGGAGCTGCGAAATCGGTTCGCCGTGATCGAGGTCGAAGCGTTCGATACTGGCGGACGAATCGACGTCACGACGGACAGCGACGGGCTGTACGAACTGATGGCCCGGCTCCGGGCTGCCGGGGTGACCCTCGAGCGGGTGCGAACCGTCGAGCCGGACCTCGAGGACGTGTTCGTCGAGCTGACGAGCGCGGAGGGTGAGGAGCGGACCATGCGGGGACTCGAGGGGGGCGACCGATGACGGCCCGGGAAGCCGCTGTGGCCGAGACGTCGCGGAAGGCGGGCTACCGCCACCTGGCTCGAGCCGTCCTCTACCGGGAGTTCCTGCTCTTCGTCCGCTACCCCGCCAACGCGGTCGGGGGGATCGTCGTCGCGCTGTTTTTCTTCGGCGTCCTCTTCTACGGCGGCCAGATGGTCGCCGGACAGGCGCTCACCGACTCGATCGAGGGGATCGTCGTCGGCTACTTCCTGTGGACGCTCTCGGTCGGCGCCTACTCCTCGATCTCGAACGACATCGGAAGCGAGGTCCAGTGGGGAACCCTCGAGCGCCACGTGATGACGCCGTTCGGGTTCGCGCCCGTTGCGCTGTTGAAGGGCGTCGCGAAGATCGTTCGGACCTTCCTCACCTCGACGGTGATCCTGGCCGTGATGATCGTCATCACTGGAACGACGCTCGAGCTGAACCTCCTGACGATCGTCGTCGTCGCGACGCTCACGATCGTCTCGGTGCTCGGTCTCGGCCTCGCTGCGGGTGGGGTCACCGTGCTCTACAAACAGATCGGCAACTGGCTCAACCTCCTCCAGTTCGGGTTCATCGTGTTGATCTCCGCACCCGCGTTCGACCTCGGCTGGATGCGGCTCCTCCCGCTCGCTCACGGCAGCGCCCTCCTCCAGCGCGCGATGGTCGACGGGATCCGGCTCTGGGAGTTCTCGCCGATCGACGTGGGGCTCCTCGTCGGGGTCGCGGTCGGCTACCTAGTTCTGGGGTACGTCGTGTTCCAGTACGCGACCCGTCGAGCGAGACGGCTCGGCGTCCTCGGCGACTACTAAGATCATGAGTCACGACAGAATCCGCGCGCGGAAACCGACGACCGACGTCGATCGATGGACCGTCGGCACCGTCGAGCGAACCGGCAATCGGGACGGAAACGCCGTCGAGGTGCAACGTGACGAGGGCGACTCGGTCGAGTTCCTCGCCACGTCCGCTCTCGGGAAGCTGGTCGAGAAGCGACTGGAACTCGAGGACGGCGAGTCGCCGGTCGGCGCTCGAGTCTGGTACCGAAAACACGGCGGGTGACGCGTTCGGACGAGCGAGCGCTACTCCGTCGTCGGGACGCCGAGCTGGTCCTCGAACGCCCCTCGAACCGCCTCGAGGTCGTCGAACGCCGACAGCGCCAGCCCGAGCTTGATCCGGGCTTTCCAGGGCGGTAGGTCGCCGGCCGGGATCGTCCCGTGCTCGCGAACGGTTCGGCTGCCGCCCGGGCCGCCGTACCGAGCGCTCACCGCGCCGTCGAAACACCGCGTCGCGACGACGATTGGGACGCCCGCCTCGACAGCATCCTCGACGGCGTCGCCGATCGCGGGTGTCGTGTTCCCGATGCCGCTCGCCGCCAGGACGAGGCCGTCGACGCCAGCCTCGACGGCGCGCTCGAGCTGGCGGGCGTCGACGGCCAGCCCGCTGGGGATCATCTCGACTCGATCCGTCAGCTCGGTCGTGGGCAGCGAGACCGACTCGCTTCGGGGGTCGCGGCGCAGCGAGATTCCGTCGGCCGTGAGCTCCGCGACCGGTCCCGAGTCGGGCGAGGCGTACGCCTCCGGGCGACCGGCTCGTGCCTTCGTCACCCACCTGGCCGCGTGGACGAGGTTGCCGAACGCGATGTACGCCCCGTCGGTGAACCGCTCGTCGGCCGCGGTGCGGACCGCCTGCAGGAGGTTCGCTGGGCCGTCGGCGCCCGCCATATCGGCAGGTCGCTGCGCGCCGGTGAAGACGACTGGGACGTCGGCGTCGCTCACCAGATCGAGGTAGTACGACGACTCCTCCATCGTGTCGGTGCCGTGAGTGACGACGACGCCGTCGACGCCGTCCTCGTCGGCCTGTTCGACCGCGCGGACCAGCGACGCGACGTTCGACGCGGAGAGATGGAAACTGAGTTCGTCGCAGACGGATTCGATCTCGAGGGTCGCGACGTCCTCGAGTTCGGGGACGGCCGCGACGAGGTCGTCGCCGTCCTTCGAGGGCGTGGCGCCGCCGTCGCCGTCAGTCGATGCGATTGTTCCGCCGGTGCTCAGGACGCGGACACGTGGCATACGAGGGTGTCTCGCCCGGAGCTACTTTGCTTGTCGCCCGCTGAGAGTTCAAAAGAACTTGTTGAACAGTCGCTTCCACGAGCGGTACTGCCGTCGCGCCGACTTGATCTCGTCGACGGCTTCCGCGAGCTCGCCACCGGCGGTTTTCCCCCGCTCCTCGGGCGGGATCGCGGTCGGCGCGACCGCATCCCTGTTGTGAACCGCGGTGTGACACGCCTCGCACACGGTGATCAGATTCGAGAGTTCGTGGATCCCCCCGCGGGACTTCGGGACGATGTGGTGGGCGTGGAGTTCGACGTCGCCGTGGGGGCCGCCGCGGCGCCGACAGTTGGCACACTGGTAGTCGTCGCGCCGGTAGACCTCCTGTCGGCGCCGATCCCAGTCGTCGGGGTAGTCCCGCGTGGACTGTTTGCTCACCGCCTCGAGCGAGCACTCCTCGTCGGCACCGGCCGGCGCGACGCCGCTCTCGAGTTCCTCGTCGGCCGAGACGCCGTCGTACTCCAGATCCTCCCCGTCGGGGCCGCGGATCGAGATGTCGATCCCCAGTTCCTCGAGGTCGTCGTCGGGTTGTTCACTCATTGGATCGGCGTACTCTCACGTTCAGTGTCGGAACGTCTTTGTGATTACGGTCCGAAGCGCAGACAAGCCCTAAACAGCGAAAGTAGAGTTGTATTTAGTTGGAGAGGTCGGAAATCGTCTCAGTTCGGGTCGGATTTGGCTCGATCTCGCAGGGGTAGGCAGTCAGGTTCTCGTAGCCGTCGGCCGTCACGACGATGAGGTCCTCGAGTCGCACCCCGCCACGGTCCGGGTCGTACACTCCCGGTTCGACGGTGACGACGTGGCCGGCCTCGAGCGGATCCTCGCTCGAGAGCGACGGCGCCTCGTGGAGGCTGACGCCGACGCCGTGGCCGGTGCCGTGGTACATGCCGACGTCGACGTCGCCGGACTCGAACCCGTACTCGGCGAGCGTCCGGGTCGCCGCCTCGTGGACGTCGGCCGCGCGCATCCCGGCCCCGCCGCGGAGCGCGTCGAACGCCGCGTCCTGGGCTTCGCCGACCGCCTCGTAGGCCCGTCGCTCCCACTCGCCGACGTCACCGACGACGAAGGTCCGCGTGAGATCGGCGTAGTACCCCTGTGGACCTCGCGGGGAGAGGTCAAGCAGCACCGTCTCGTCCGGGCTGATACGACCCTCGCCGGTGAAATGGAGGTCCGCGCAGGTTTCCCCGGCACCGATCACCGTGTTTCCCGCGTCACGAACTCCCGATCTCGCCAGGGTCGCGTTCACCTCGCGGCGCAGCCGCTCCGTGGTAAGGGGATCGCCGCGCCAGCGGAGTTCGCCGTGCCCGTCGTCCTCGGTGGTCTCGGGGGTCGCCGCCGCGAGCACCGCCTCCGCCCTGGCCATCCCCTGCTGAGCCGCCCGCTGGACGAATGCGTGTCGGTCCCGCTCGGCGCTCGTCTTGCGCGCCCGACCGAGGTCGATCGGCTCGAGTACGACCTCGCCGACGGCGTCAGCGAGAGACCGCGTCGCTCCGGCGGGTATCGAGGGGAGGGCGAGCACGCGCACGTCCTCGAGCGGTGATGCCAGTCGGTCGTCGAGCACCTCGAGCGCCCGTCCGGCCGCGCTCGAGGCCGAGGACTCGCCGGCCGGGGCGACCGTTTCCGGAAACTCCCGCTCGGCCTGTTCGGCGAACAGCCGGGGCGCACACAGCACGGCGCGCCCGGCGACGTGGACGAACGCGTAGTCCCGATCCGGCCCGTCAAAGCGGGTCAGGTACCGCAGGTTGTCATCGAACCGGTCTCCGACGTGGACGAAGGCGTCCGCTCCGGCGGCTGCGGTTGCGTCAGCCAGCCGCTCGAACGCTGCCTTTCCGTCCCGGTTCGGCTCCGCCGACGAACGATCTCGGCTCACGCGTCCTCCGGTTGGGTGCCGATCCCCTCGGGCCAGCCGGGCGGCTGCGCGGCGGACGGGTCGGCGTGCCCCCGTTTGAGCACCATCGGCGTCCGTTCGAGCGACAGCACCTTCGTTCCGTTCTGGTTGTACGCCCGAAGCTCGGTCGTGACGATCCCGACGTGGTCCCGGGAGTCGCTCTCGCGTTTCTCGAGCACCTCGCTCTCGGCGAAGATCGTATCGCCGTGGTAGACGGGTGCGTGGTGACGGATCCGATCGTACCCGAGATTGGCGGTCGCGTTCACCGAGACGTCGAGTACACTCATCCCGACGGCGAGAGCGATGACGAACGTCCCGTCGACGAGCCGCTCGTCGAACTCGGTCCCGGCGGCGTACGCCTCGTTGAAGTGCATCGGGTTGAGGTTCATCGTCACGTTGGTGAACCAGACGTTGTCGGTCTCGGTGACGGTACGGCCGAAGGGGTGTTTGTAGACGTCGCCGACCGCGAAGTCCTCGTAGTAGCGGCCGTGCCAGCCGGCGACCACGCGTCGTTCCGGTTCGGGGGTCCCGTCCTGTGTGTCGGTGTCGTCGGTCATTCTCCGTGTCGAGGCTCGGCCGTGGACGTGTTGTAACTCCCGGAAAGCGGCCGTGAAGCTGGCCCCGACCGGCCAGCAGCGGAAAGTGTCTCGAGACAGTCGTCGGGTCACGAGCGTCTCGAAACCGCTATGAGTAGATAATACTAGCAATAGCTATTATTCAACTAATACCGTAACAACTGTATTATACCGTCGCTTGCTCACACATGCAGTGGTATCGACCCTGCACCCATGCACCCAGTCTTCCCCTCGGGGAAGTCTTTCTGTGGCCGTTCCCAGGTGACTAGTTGGCTGGCCTCGAGGACCGCCGTTAGCTTCGTCAGACGACTCGAGTTGCCGGTATCGGCGAATTGGAGCCGTAATACTGTGGGTTTTCCCTCGCGATCCGCTCGAGGTATCTCGACTCGCCGATGCTCGTTGTCGAGTACTTTCCTGAAAGTACAAATTGTAGCTTATAAACTCGGCTGAATCCTTTCCGGAATTCGCCGAATCAGTTTTCGTAACACCCTAGTATAAGGAGAAAAATATCCAAACCAATGACCTACGAACATCTGGACACCGATCTGGTGAACGAACTGCTCGGGAACGGCCGCGCCAGCCTCCGGAGCCTCGCCGAAGAGCTCGACGTCTCCGTTACGACGGTCTCGAACCATCTCTCCGACCTCGAGGACGAGGGCGTCATCGAGGGCTATACGCCGATCGTCGACTACGACGCCGCCGGCTACGACGTGACCGCAGTGATGCAGCTCAAAGCCGAGGGGAGCGCGCTCGCGGAGATCACGGAGACGCTCCGGGACCACCAGCAGATGATGTCCGTCTACGAGGTCACCGGGGACTACGACATCGTCGCGATCGGGAAGTTCAAGGATACCGACGACATGAACGATCAGATCAAGGCGCTCGTTACGGACCCGGATATCAAACAGTCGAACACCAGCATCGTGCTCAACAAGGTCGCCGAGAACGAGCAGTTCGAACTCGAGGCGGACCGCGAGGACTGATTCGCCCTCCTCATCGACACCAGTCTCGAAGCGGCGAACGGAAGGCGGCTGCGTGGATCTCCTTCCTGTCGTCGCTCTTCCTCGCCGTCGGAGTCATGCACGGTGAAACGGTGGCGAGAGCGCCGCCGGATCGAGAACCGCTCCCCGTGTGGGTGTCTCGATGGAAACGGTTCGAGCGCGACGGAAGCGACTCGAGGCGTCGATCCCGCAGGAGCAGATCGCGGTCGCCAGGACTCCGCAGAGACCTCCCGCTGTTATCGCTACTCGTCGACGAGCCGCAGCCAGTCCCAGTCGGCCCCGCTCGTCGAACGGAACCCGATACTCATCTCGTCGTCGATACCGTCCGTCTCGCTCGTCTGTACCGATCCGAGCGTCGCCCCCTCGAGATCCTGAATCCGGAACTCGATGCCTTCGGAGCTGTCGAAAACGAACCGACAGTCGACGGTCTCGCCCGCCAGGTTCGGAACCGTCGAGTCCTCTTCGAGGATTTCGACGCCGTTGCCGGTCTCACGCCCGAGCCGGATCTCGCCGCTTGGATCAACGATGAGCCGCCAGCCGGGTGTCTGCGTCGACCAGACGTCCTCCTCCATCCCGACGAGGATCCAGGGTTGGGAGGCACCCGACTCGGGGCGCACGAGCACCGAGACCTCGCGGCCGTCCTCGGGGTAGTTCGGGAGTCCCTGCCCGGGGAACGAGCGGACGTTCGAGTCGCCGTCCTGTCGAAGCCCCTGACTCGAGCCCTCGTGGAGGGCCGCGCTCGAGGAGACGTCGGCGTCGCCGGCCCCGTCGAGGGTCCACGGACCGACCAGACGACCCTGGTCGTACTCCTCGAAGTCGTCGATCGTCGCCCCGTTCTCGTCGTCGCTCTCGTCGTCCGTCTCGACGTCTCCGATCTCGAGTTCGTACGCGGCGGTTTCCTCGCAGTTGCTGAGCGAGAACGAGTAGACCTCCGCCTCCCCGGGTTCGGGGGCCGTCTCGTCGGCGTAGCGCGTACTCGAGAGCTCCCCACCGTCGTCGTCGTAGATCCGCGCCTCCATGTCGATGGTCGGCTCCTCGTCGCCCTCGTTCTCGAGTTCGACGTGGATGTGACAGTAGTCCGTCGGCGGTTCGTCCGCCCACGTGTAGGTGTGCCGCCGGGCCGAAAGCGATTCGCCCGCGTCTCCGGAGAGAGTTACGTCCCCCTCGATGGAGTCATCCTCGTACACCTGCTCGTCGTCGGCGTCGTCGGTCGGTTCGTCGCTTTCGTTACCGGAGTCGTCGGTGCCGGAGTCGTCGCCGTCGGAATCGTTGGCGCCGGAGTTGTCGCTCTGATCGGGAGACGCTTCGTCGTCGCCACAGCCGGCCAGCGCGATCGAGAGCGTCGTCCCGGCACCCCCGAGTAGCGTCCGTCGTCGCATACGCGTTTGTTATCCAACGGCGGAATAACAGTATCGAAAGACTGACGCTCGGTGCGCCGGTCGTGAAGTCGACGTCGTCGGCGCTGCGCGCGACAGATCAGGAGTATCGGTTGCCCTCCGCGTCGATACACAGCGGGTCGAGGACGAACTCGTGGATGGCCCGCCGCGCCTCGTCGGGGGCGTCGTCGTGACCGAGTGAGATCCGCCGTCCGCGCGCGGCGTGGATCGCGTCGGTGACGAGCTGGCCCATCCGCTCGGCGTCGACGTCGCGGAAGACGCCCTGCTCGATGCCGTCCTCGACGACTTCGACGATGCTGCCGCGGATCCGCTCGTAGTGCTCGTTGAAGATCTCCCGGTGTTGCTCGTCGTTCTGTGCGTAGGTGTACAGCTCGTGGTACACCTTCATCCGGTCCCAGTGGGTGAACTCCTCGAACTCGGGACCGAACAGACACTGATCGATCCGCGCCTCGAGCTCCGTTCGCGGGTCCGTGTCGCGGTCGACGTCGACACTTCCCTCGTATTGGTCGATGACGTACTCCAGAAACGAGGACAGGAGATCGTACTTCCCCTCGAAGTGGTAGTGGATTACCTGCCGGGTCAGCTCCATCTCGTCGCCGATGTGGCGCATCCTGAGATCCGCGTACCCGTGCTCGCGTAGCGCACGGAACGTCGCCTCCATGATCACCTCCTCGGTTTCCTTGCCGGAGGCGCTCCCGTCGGACTCGCTCATACGATTACTCCGTTCGAACGATATATAGTTCGATTGCTCCGACGATAGGAGTTTACCAGACGGTAAACTTTTATTCTCGCGGTCAGTCTGTCAGACCGAGCATGACAGAAACACTCATCCGGGACGGCACCGTCGTCTCGCTCGATCCCGAGATCGGCGACCTCGAGGAGGGCGACGTGCTGATCGAGGACGGCGAGATCGCCGAGATCGGACGCGGGCTGAGCGCGTCGAACGCCGAGGAGATCGACGCCTCCGACCACATCGTCCTGCCGGGGTTCGTCGACTCACACATCCACCTCGCACAGACTCAGGTACGGGGTATCGCCGGGGACTGGTCGCTCATGGGCGACTACTTCGATCACATGCTCGGCAACATCGCCGGCCTCTACCAGCCCGAAGACATGTACCTCGGGGGCCTCTTCGGCGCCTTCGAGAAGCTCTATACGGGGACGACCACGGCCCTGGACTGGTCGTACCCAAACTCGCTCGAGCATGCTGAACGGGCCGTCGACGCGCTGCAGGACACCGGACTGCGCGCGGTGTACACATACGGGCCGCCGGGTGACGACGCGGCGACGTGGTGGTTCGACAGCGACGTCACCCTTCCCGAGGAGCAGATCCGCGAGTTCCACGACGAGAAGATCAGCGACGACGACCTGCTCGACCTCGCGCTCGGGCTTCGGGGGCCGGACTTCTGTACCGACGAGGCCGCTCGCAGCGACCTGGAGCTGGCCCGTGAACTCGACGTTATCGCCACGCTTCACATGGGCGCTGCGTGCTGGCCCTCGTCTGTCTACGGCGACGACTACCAGGGCTTTGGCGCGATCGAGGATATGCTTGGGCCGGACGTCAACGTCGCCCACGGGAACCACTTCGCCCAGGAGGATATCGACTACGCCATCGAGCAGGGTGTCTCCTTTTCGGCAACGCCGGAGGTCGAGATGCAGATGGGCCACGGCATCCCCGTCACCGGGAAGGTCCTCGAGGCCGGCGGTCGGCCGGCGTGGGGCGTCGACGTCTGCTCGGACATCAGCGGCGATATGGCGACGCAGATGCGGATCGGCCTGCAGGTCCAGCGGATGTTCGAGAACCAGGCGATCCTCGAGGGCGATTCGGAGGTCACCGAGGTACAGACCACGGCCCGAGACACCCTCGAGATGGCCACCATCGAGGGGGCGCGGGCGCTCGGCATGGAGGACGAGATCGGCTCGCTCACGCCCGGCAAACGGGCGGACATCGTCATGATCCGCACGGACGACCTCATGACTGCTCCGTGTCATGACCCGGTTCAGACCGTTGTCTTCCAGTCCGATCCGTCTCATATCGACACGGTGCTCGTCGACGGCGAACCGGTCAAGCGCGACGGCGAACTGCACAACCCGCTCGTCGAGGAGGAGTTCGGCCGCTTCGTCGCCTCCGGCGAACGGCTGCTCGACGAGGCCGGCGTCGACCTCGAGTAACTCCACACCGATTCACCACAATGCGACTCGGACAGTACGCGACGACGGACGGAGAACAGCCCTGGTGTGGCGCCAGAATCGACGACGAGACGGTCGTCAACCTCGCCGAGGCGGGCGCCGCCGCCGGCATCGACTTGCCCCAGCGAAGTACCGACCTGCTGGCCGGCTGGAAGTGGCAGCGGAAGGCCGAACTGGCCGTCGAGCACGCCGCGGAGACGGGAGTCGGCGTCTACGAGCACGACAACCTGGTGCGACACGCGCCGGTAGGAAATCCACAGAAGGTCGTCTGTGTCGGGCTCAACTACCGAGATCACGCGGAGGAGGGCGACAACCCGATCCCGGACGAACCCGTTCTCTTCTCGAAGTTCCCGACGACCGTGACCGGTCCGGAGAGCACGATCAGCTGGGATCCCGACCTCACCGAGAAGGTCGACTACGAGGCCGAACTCGTCGCCGTCATCGGGGAGAAAGCCCGGTGCGTCGACGAGGACGAGGCCCTCGAGCACGTCGCCGGCTACCTCGTGGGCAACGACGTCTCGGCGCGGGACCTCCAGCACGGCGACGGCCAGTGGGTTCGCGGCAAGAGCCTCGACGGCTTCGCCCCGATCGGACCCGAACTCGTCACGGCCGACGAGGTCGACGACCCCCACGACCTCGAGATCCGGGCCGAGGTCAACGGCGAGCGCCTCCAGGAGTCGACCACTGCGAACCTCATCTTCGGCATCGACGAGCTGGTGTCGTTCTGCAGCCAGGCGTTCACGCTCGAGCCGGGCGACCTGATATTCACCGGGACGCCGCCCGGAGTCGGCGTCTATCGGGAGCCGCCGGTACTGCTCGAGGACGGCGACGAGGTCACGATCGGCGTCGAAGGGCTCGGCGAACTGACGAACACCTGCGCGTTCGATAGCTAACGCCAGAGGGCAGCACGGTTTCGGCAGTTCGTGCTTGCCCGGGATTCGTGGAAGGGTGGGGATGCGTCTCAGTTCGGATCGAGCCACCGTCCCGTACGGTCAAAGCTGATACCGTTGCGGCGCCGCTCGAGCATGGGACTCGCGAGCGCCCTCCAAGAACGAGCGGCTCCGTACCGTAGATTTTCGTCGTCGAGTGGCTGCCTGTTTCACTACCCGTATGAACCGGTGCGAGCGGCCGTGAGAAGGGTGTGGTGAGCAGTCCCGCGAACCACCTCTCGAGGATCGATTTGTGTGGGTTATGTGAACCGAGGACTGAGTTGCCCTCTCCGAGGCCAGTGCACTGCCTTCACCGCTCAGAAGGTAGCCTAAAAGAAAACGTAGCAACTGACGGGTACGGAGGCTTATCCCGCTAGAGGCTATCACATAACGTACGAGATAATCGCGATACAGAGGTGACCCCCCCATGAGCAACAAGGACGAAAACGAGCGGGAGGACAGTGACCGAGATGCATCCGGACGCGATCGACAACGAACCGATCCGTCCCTTGCAAGAGCTATCGAGAGTTCGCTTCAAGCGGGATTACGATCGCTATCGGAGGGGTTAGAGAACGTGGTCGGAGAAGAGGCGAAGCGTTCCTCGAGAGGGCCGCCCGGATCACGCCCACCGGCTCAGAGAAGCCGGGTAAATCGAAAACAGCACCGAGACGGTTCGGAACAGAAAGGGACACGGAAATCCGAGTCTGCGGAGTGTTTGATCGACACTCGTCTCGACAACGGGGAGTTCGTCGTCGTCGCAGACCTTCCCGGAGCAACCAAAGAGGATCTCACGGCTGGAATCAATCCAGAGACGAACGAACTCGTCATCAAGAAGACGGGCACTACCGTCGGACGGGTGGAGCTTCCCTGGACCTCGTCGGAAATGCGAAACGCGTGGTTCAAAAACGGTATCCTCGAGGTCTACATCAGATCGAACGACGCCCAACAGCCCGACAACTCGACCTCGTAGGGGATCGATTTCTCGCCCGGCTGCGTCTCCCAGTCCACCGGTCGGTGAACGTACGGATCAGAACGACGAGTCGGATTTCGGAGATGGCGAGGACCGGGGGTTGAGTTCCCGGCACATGGAGGTGACAGCTCTTACTCGGTACTCGCTGACGAACTGCCGTATGTGTGCTCGATTCACGGACGACGACGAAGGCAAACGGGTCGTCAACGCAGAGGGTGACGAAATCGGCATCATCGAGACCGTCGAAAACGGGAGCGCTTACGTCAACCCTGATCCGGGAGTTACGGACGCCATCAGATCGAAGCTCGGGTGGGGCGATTCTGACGAGGAGAGCTACGAGCTCGCCGAACGAAACGTCGAGACGGTTACGGACGATGAAGTGCGGTTAGACCGATTGTGAGCGTTCTGCACGGATCGATCCATGACCGACGAACACGACACTCGAGTGGCGGAGATTCTGGACGACGCGAGCACCGAGAGTGAAACGTTGCTGGCGCCGGAGGCGACGGCGGACGAAGCTGGACGCGACCTTCTCGAAGTCGCACGGGAAGCCGACGAGTTCGTCGCGTCCTCGGAGCCGACGACGTTGCTCGAGGCCGTCGGCCTCGGGACGCTCCCGGACGGGTCGGAGGCCGAGTCCGTTTTCGAGGGGATCGCGAAGGGCGAGCCCGAACGCGTCGAGGATCTCCATCGACTGCTGCGCCTCGCGAAACTCGGCGACCGATCGGACGAGGACGCGCTCGAGGACGCCACTGCCGGAATCCGCGAGGCGATCCAGCGGGCGCAGTCGGAGACGGACGAGACGATACCGGAGGATACCGACCGGGACGCCCCCTCCGATCGGGAGCTGATGGCCGACGAAGGCAGCAGCGAGGCCGCCGCCGATCTCGGAGATCGCCTCACGAAGGCGATGAGCTCGCCGCTCGAGACGTTCGGCGACGAGATCGGCGACGTCCAGGACCAACTCGAGGAGGTGATGGCGAACAACACGGACAACGAGGACGACGGGAACGAGGCGGAAGAAACCGACACCAGGGAGGCCGACGAAGGCGACGACGGGCTCCTCGGGCTGGGCGACGACGGGAGCGGCGGACTCGGATCGAGCGAGTCGTCCCGTCTCTCGACGATGGCGCCGCCGCCGTCCGAACGGTCGGACATGCACGCCGTCAAGCGCCACTCGACGATGCCGAAGCGAAACAGGTGACGATCCCCTCCTTGAGGATCACTGCCCGATGTCGAATACGTCGCGCGGATTCTCGAGCACTACCTGCCGAATCGCCGCCTCGTCGATCCCGTAGCGATACAGCTCGAGGATGGCCCGCTTCAGCGCGAACGGATCCGTCCGTAGGACGTTCGCACAGTCGGTGTCGACCATGATCCGCTCGGGGCCGTACTCGTCGATGGCGTCGGCGACGTCCGCCGCGGTGACGCCGATCAGCCACGAGTGGCCGATAGTGTAGCTCAGATAGCAGTCGGTCTCCGCCATGAGGTACTCGGTGTTGTTCCCGTCGGCGTGGGAGGCGACGACCCGTTCCTCGTCGAGACCCGCGTCTCGAGCCGCCTCGACGTCGATCTTCGCCGCCTCGAGCGCCGGGTTCTCGGCGTCGATCACCGGCTCCTGGCCCAGCCCCGGGTTCTTCTCGTAGCCCGGCGTTCCGATTTCCGAACGGTAGGACCGGCCCGAATCGCTCGAGGTGTTCGGCGTGTGGAGGAGCACAGGCAGGTCGTGGTCGGCCGCGAGCTCCATCTGGGCCTGGACGATCGCGCGCTGTTCGTCTACGTCCCAGCTACTGACGTGCTGGGTAGGTGTGACGCCGGTTTCCCCGATCGCGACGACCTCCTCGAGTGCACAGTAGTCGGCCATCGCCTCGAGCGCCTCGTCGGGGTTCTCGATGCGGACGCCCGTGTGGATCCCCAGTCCGAGGTTCGCCTCGAAGAAGTGGTTCCGCTCGATCGCCGCGCGGCGGTTGATCGCGTCGTCCCAGAGGTACCGGATATCCTCGGCCCTAACCGGCTTGTACGGCGTCCAGTGGTAGCCCGAGGCGACCATCACCATCGACTCGCAGCCCGAGAGGGCGTACCGCTCGCGATCGTCCCACGAGAGCGTGTGGGCGTGGTTGTGGACGTCGATCCAGGGTAAGTTGAGGAGCTCGGTCGGCAGCTCCGGGTGGTCGTCGAGATGCGCTGCATCGGTCGGCCGCTTCGTCGGGTGTGTCGGTGGCATGGGTCAGGTCAGGTGTACCGCAAACGGTGTGGGCGAGGCCGTTGTAGTCACGACGGATCCCTATCGTCGGCGCGAGCACTTAGCGTTTTACAGGCTGGTAAAACTTTATTATGTGTGGAAGTAACGTGACACACATGGCGCTGCTGATCGGGACGGACGACGGCCTCTACCGGGTCGCCGGGGTCCCCTTCGACCGGGACGAGGCGGAGCAAGTGCTCGACTGCGGGGTCGTCACGGCGGTCAGATCGTGGGACCATGCCGACGGCGCCTTCGTCGCGTCGTCGACGGGGGCGTACCGCTCGAGGGACGGCGGCCGGACCTGGGAGGACCTCGAGGTCCCCCTCGGCGACCGCTTCTGGCACGCCGGCGAGAGCGAGGTGTGGTCGATCCTCGCGACGGCCGACGGGGCGCTCTATGCGGGGACGAACGATCCCTACATCTACCGCTCGGTCGACGACGGCGAAACGTGGTCGGAACTGAAGGGCTTTCGCGAACTTCCCTCCCGAGGTCACTGGGAGTCGCCGATCGATCCCCACTACGCACGACTGCGCGCACTCGAGGCCGTCCCTGGTCGCCCGGAACGACTTATCGCTGGCGTCGAAGCTGGTGGGATCCACCTGAGCAACGACGGCGGTCAGACCTGGCTCGACCGTCGAGAGACGATCATCGACGACGTCCACCAGGTGCTGCCGATCTCGGAAGACGTCTGGCTCGCGACGACCGGGTATCTGGACCACGACCTCGAGAACCTCGGTCTGGGTCACGCGGTCGGCGTCGGCGGACTGTACCGGACGACCGACGCGGGTGACTCGTGGACCCGGCTCGACGACGGGAACGACTACTCCTACATCAGGTGCGTCTTCGTCCACGACGGTCGGCTGTTCTTCTGTGGCGGCGAGGAGGCGCCCCCGGCCTGGGTCGACGACGAACACGAGGTCGCACTGTTCGAGTCGACGAACTTCGGACGGGACTTCGAGCGGGTGCCGTTCCCCGGCGAGCCCCACGAGGTCATCGAAACCTGGACGGTCCACGACGGCGACGTGCTCTGTGGCTCCGGACTCTTCGACGTCCCCGATCAGCGCGACGACGTCGAGGGTCGGATCATGCGACGCGACGAAAGCGGGGAGTACGAGACGGTCGGGCGACTCGGTGCGAACGTCAGCCGAATGGAGGCGATCTGAGCGATGGCCGACTCGTCTCCACCCTCGAGACTGGGCCGGCTGCTGTATGGAGCGACGCTCATGTACATGGCCGTCGATGGGTTTCAGAGCAACGAGAAACGCGTCGGGATCGCCCGCGAGAAGGGCGTTCCCGTTCCCGACCTGCTCGTTCCGTTCGTCACCGGCATGCTGTTCGTCGCCAACCTCGGGATCGTTCTCTGGAAGTTCCCTCGAGCGTCCGCCGGCGCGGTGATCGTCTTCTTCCTCGGGACGACGCCGGGGATCCACGATTTCTGGACGATGGAGGGCGAGGAGCGCCAGGCGAACAAGATCAACTTCTGCAAGAACGTCGCCCTTCTCGGCGGCGCGATCCTCCTGCTCGAGGCCGCGAGCGACGACCCCGTCGCGACGAACGAGTAGCGGACCGACCGGGCCGCCGCGTGCGGGAGAGCGATTTTAACCCGCCCTTCCGAACGTGGCCTATGGACGAGAACACGGTCCGCGTCGTCGCCATCGCCGGCAGCCTCCGCGAGGAGAGCTACACCCGCCCAGCCCTGCGCCACGCCTTAGACGCCGCCGAAGCCGCCGGCGCGAGCACCGAACTGGTCGACCTCCGGGAACTCGAGATTCCGCTGTTCGACGCCGACGACGACGAGGCCGGCGACGCGTCGGAACTCGCCCGGCGCGTTCGGGAGGCCGACGCCATCCTCCTGGGGACGCCGATGTATCATGGGTCGTACTCCTCGGTGCTGAAGACCGCGCTCGACTACTGCGGGTTCGACGAGTTCGAAAACAAGACGGTTGGACTGCTCGCGGTCTCCGGCGGGAGCTTCCCCATCGGGGCGCTCGACCACCTGCGGGTCGTCTGCCGGGCGCTCGACGCCTGGGTGTTACCTCACCAGGCAGCGGTGCCGAACGCTCACAGTCGGTTCGAGGGCCGAGAACTGGTCGACGAGGACGTTCGCCAGCGCGTCGAGACGCTCGGAACGCGAGCGGTCCAGTTCGCCAACATCGAGCCCGATCCCGACTCGTTCGAGAGCCGGGAGAACGTCGGTGCCGACGAACGTGCCGGCTGACTGCGAGGTGAGATGCCCCGTATCTGCCGATTAACCGTTATAGACGTCACACAAGGCATATACGCTCGAGCGGATTACCTGCGCTCGATGACTGAAACCCACTACAAGTGCACCCGGTGCAGCGCTGCGCTCGACTACAGAACGACGAAACACGCCGGCTGTCCGGAGTGTGGATCCATTCCGGCCCACAGCGCGGACTGAATCGAGCATACGGGCGGTCAACTACCGCCCCGTTCTCGAGAGCATTGACGCGAATCCTCTCGGGCCGGACTGGCTCGACGCTTCACAGCGAGTCGAAACTTCCCGTTCATCCGCCTGCGACTCCGTCGTGAACCGCGCGACACCGGAGGAAACTACTGCTCGTCGAGTCGCTTCGAGAGCCGATCGAACTTCTCCTGAAGCCGCTCTCGTCGCTTTCGCTCGCGCTCGGGTCGGTACTCGAGGTCGACGAGCGCCCCGTCGGAGACGTCGGCGTCGAACAGCGCCCCTTCGTGTCGACACTCCTCCGGAAGCGTCTCGAGGTCGAGATCGAGCTGGTCGACGACGTCGCCGTCATCCTCTACGAGCACGACGGCCGTCGTCCCGTCGACGATGCGATCGACGACGCAGGTGAACGAGCCGTCAGCGGTCATTACCCGGATACACCGGCCGTAGCCGTATCAACCTGTGGTGTGGCGACGCTGGCCTGCTCGTCCGGTCGCTCTTCTATCTTTAAACAGCGAGAGAATCCCGCCGTTTACGGCGGGCGTGAATCGCGTCACTTGATTTTGCAGCCGCCGCTACTCGGCGGAACTGGATTCCATACGTTCGTCGATGCAGCCTCTCACGAGGCTGGATAGGTTGATGTGGTTTTCGTCGATCCATTCGACTTGATCCTCTCGAATCGTTATCTGCTTCCGTTGCATCACGTCACGCTACAACTCCGTAATGTATAAATGTGGCGGATGTGTATAAGTGTGTATGGCAGAGGAGGTGGCGAAAACGCTCGAGGCGACGCTTGCCCCACCGACACAGGGGAAAGCGGTGCGTCTCCGTCGCCTTCTCTCCACCTACCGCGAGGCGTTGCACGACGCGTTCGACTCCGGTGCCGATACGATGAACGGCGTCTCCGATGTGGTAACACCGTTCGACCTCCCGTATCAGGCGAAGGCTGCACTGTGCAGCTACGTCCCGAAGCTCCGGAAAACGTACAACGCCCGCGAACTTGACGACGAACATCCACTCCGGCTCACGAACCAGGCCGCGAAGTTCGACCGGGATGAATCCAGACACCACGAGATTTGCTGGAACGTTCCCATGCCAGGTCGTGGAACGAACTTCTGGATTCCGCTTCGGATCAACCCTGAACAGGAATCTCTCTGGCACGATATCCTTAGCGAGGATGCAAAGGCCGGGCAGATCCGACTTCAGCAGAACCGGAGCAGTTGGGTGTTGCACGCCACCGTCACGTACTCGGTCGAAGAAGCCGAGACAGACGGCGACGAGACGTACATCGGTTTCGATATTGGCGAGAGCGCGCTGATTACGGGCTGTGCCCTCAAGCGCGATGTACCACGGAAACCGATGCTCGAGAGTGGCAGTCGTGCCCGACACCTCCGCAAAGAGATGTTCACGACGCTCAAACGTCTACAAGAGCGTGACGCCGCCGACTGGCGCGTGGACGAACGCTTCGACCACTACCAGAACGCACTCACGGATATCGTTGAGAAGGTGTCCTGGCGTGCTGTCGAGTACGCCGAGTCTTTCGAGGATCCGGTGATCGTACTCGAGGACTTGTCGTATATCCTCGAACGACTCGACTACGGCAAGTTCATGAATCGGCGGCTTCACGCGTGGGCATTCGCCCGTCTTCAGGGTCGCATCGAAGACAAGGCGGCCGAAGCAGGGATTCGGGTTGAGTACGTCAACGCGGCGTACACCTCGCAGACGTGCCACGCGTGCGACCGCCTCGGTCGGCGTAGTCAGCAAGCGGAGTTCGTGTGTCCACACGACGACTGCCACATAACAGAGTTCCAAGCAGATATCAACGCGGCGGCGAACATCGCAAGTCGCGTAGATCCGTGGGGAGAGAGTGTTCCTTGGGAACCGGAACGCAATGACTCGCCTCGGAACGGGAGCGCCAGTGACAGCGCCACAGTCCACCGCGAGACGAGCGAGAAATCCTCGCAGATGACGCTCGCGGCCTACTTGGACTGAAACCTACGGCATAGCCGGAATCCCACTGTCGTGGGAAGCCTCGTCGTTTACGGCGAGGAGGATGTCACGAGGTCGGCCGCGTCCGTCGAGAACTCCCGTTCGGTCTCGACACCCACGTCCGTTCCGTCGGTCGTCACCACGACGTCGCCGTGGACGCCCGTCCAGTAGGTCTCGATCCCCCGGTCGGCGTACTCCTCGAGCACCTCTTCGTGCGGGTGACCGTACTGGCTGTCGTAGTCGCTCGAGATGACGGCCATCTCCGGATCGACCGCGTTCATGAACGGCCCGGTGGACGACGTCGACGAGCCGTGGTGGCCGGCCTGGTACGCGTCGGCCTCGAGCGCGCCGCCGTGTGCTTCGACCATCCGCTGCTCGGCGTCGGCCTCGGCGTCGCCCGTCGTCAGGTAGGCGAACTCGCCGAACTCGAACGCGATCGAGACGCTGTTGTAGTGGAGGTCGTCGTCGGATTCGCCTGCGGGCGGGTTCAGCACGGTCGCCTCGACCCCGTCAATTGGCAGTTCGTCACCCTCCTCGACCTCGAAGAGGTCGACGTGGTGTTCTTCGATCGCGTCGAGGTAGTTCTCGTAGGTCGCGGAGTCGTGGGCGACGCCCGAGTCGTAGGCGGCTCCGACGCCGTCACCGTCGGTTTCGAAGTGCTCGATCACGGCAGCGTGGCCGCCGATGTGGTCTGCGTGTGCGTGGGTCGCCACGAGGTGATCGATCCGATCGACGTTCTGGGACTCGAGATAGGCGATGACTTCCGAGCCGTCCTGGCGCCAGTCGCCGGTGTCGATCAGCACCGTTTCGTCGTCGGGCGTCACGAGAAGCGTCGCGTCCGCCTGACCGACGTCGATGTGGTGAATCTCAAGTTCGCCCTCGACGTCGGTCGTCCGTTCGGTCTCCGGGTCGCCGTCCGTGCTAGCTGCTCCCGTGTCGTCGCTCGAGCCGTCGTCGGTGCCTTCCGCTTCGGTACCGTCGTCATCGGCGTCCGCCTGCGCTGATCCCGGTTCGCTATCGGTTTCGTCTGCTGCACCGTCGTCGGACTCCACCTCGTCGTCCGGATCGTCCGTCTCGTCGGCCTCCGTCCCGCCGTCGTCCGCCTGGCCGTCGGTATCGGCGGCCTCGAGGTCCTCGGCATCGGCGTCGACCGGTGGATCGTCGTCGGCGTCGAGCGGCGTGACGAGCATCCCCGTCAGAACCGCGACCACGACGAGGACGGCGAGGACGCCCGACGAGAGGGACCGATCGGTCCGTCCGCCGATCTCGGCCCGCGTTCGCGGAACGATGAGCGCTGCAGCGCCGAGAAACAGGAGGGCGGCGAGTACTCCCTGTAGTATCGACAGCGGTGAGAGTTCTATCGCGGAGAGCGCGGTGAGCGCAAAGAGCGCGACGAGCACGCCCAGCCCCCACTGGGCGACCGATCTAACGGTGACCATACCACTCTCTGACGAGGGAGTATCGGATGGCTCTTTGGATTGCTCACACTTCGGGCGAGGGTAATACTGTCCGCCAATACGAACGTCGGATTCGTCGAAACTCGAGGGCATCCTTTTGTGTCGGCGACCCGACCCCGGCAGTATGGTCGGAGGACTGGAACCGACGGAGGAGACCGACGGCTCCGTGATCGTTCGCCTGCTGGACGACGGCGACGAAACGAGGACGATCCGGTGTGACTCGTACGCCGACGCGATCGAGGTAGTGACGGACCGCCAGCGGTCGGTGACGGCCGCGAAGATCCTCGACCGCGACGAGAACGTCGTCTTCACCTCCGCGGAGATGGAGATCGAAGTTTGGGAAGCTGCGTGGGAGGACGCGAAACGCGAGCTCTCCGTCGACGTCGACGAATCGGACTGTCCGTACGAGAACGGCGCTTGCTTTCCCGGCGACCGCTGCGTTCGGTGCCAGTTGTCGGACACTCGAGGGGGAGAGTGACGACGGTCCGTCGGAGTTCCGACGAGCGGGCTCGGTCGCCTCGGAGGGACTGGCGGGCTCGAACCGATTAGAGCGACACGAAATACGTTGGAATATTTATTATAATACTCTACTATCTAGTTAGATTCCCAAATAGTTGATATACTAACTATAGTACACTGGATAAGAGGCGGAATACGATCACGACGGCTCGTCCGGGAACGCGAAGCAGAACTGATCGTTGCTTCGTGTACAACAGCCCCGAATTAGATCCGATACCGGGCCCTCGTCCCCATTTCAGCACCGGTACCCGATCCTAAACACCTCGAGCAAAGACCCAACGAAGGAGCAACCGGTCACGATCGGTTGTGACTGACTCGAGTGTTGCACACCACAGTATGGCTATAAAAACACAATTCTACTGCCGGATGGAGGTGACAGAAGAGCAAGACTACCCTTTCTGGGACCAGCAGAACCCCAATCTCGACGGAAACGACTCTCGACCGAGACGAACAGTTTCCGCGAGCGCAGATTCGATTATGAGGCCGCGTCCGATCGCCTGCCGAGAGGCTGCTACGCTGCTCGAGCCACCCGTCACGGGCCCAGTCTCGACCGACTGAACGATGAAGCCGGGCGAACGAGTAATCTACGGGCGGAGCAGGCCGAGCGCCTCGGAGTGGTACGGAAGGCGAGGTCTTCGATGGCTGAGCGGACCGGAGTCGCTCGAGATGGCTTGCCGTCTCGTAATGACGAATCGCCTCGCCGACATCGTTCGATCCGTTCCGCAAGGCCCGTGAAACCGTTACTCTCGCTCGACGCCGAGAGAGCGTCCCTCTCTCGAACCACTCGATCTCGAGGCGGATTCGCCGGGGACGAGGTGAGAAAGCCGATGCTCCCCCCGGAAGCCGACGCCACCGAATCGGGATGCTGGCGGGTATTCGTCCCGCTTTCGGGCGTTTGCAACGACATCTATAAGTCAGTGTGGTTTGTTACCTCACGCAGTGAGATGGTAAGTCATCACTCCATTTCGGGTCGGCCAGAGGCATCGCCGGCTCACTTCGGACTCCCCGGCGTCGGAATGACGAGGTTTACCGGGTCCGACGATCGATCCCTCGCCGAGTTGCTAGAGACCGCCGCGGAACGGGCGCTCGACGACGCCAACGTCGAACCGGACGCCGTCGATTCGGTCCACGTCGGCAACATGGCCGCGGAAGCGTTCAACAACACCTCCGGACTGGCGAACGCGTTGACCGCCAGCCTCGGCCTCAGCCGGGCGTCCGCACGCCGGATCGAAAACACCAGCGCGACCGGAGCGAGCGCGGTGCTCGACGCGGTCGACACCGTTCGAGCGGGGCGGGCCGAGGTCGCACTCGCCGTCGGCGGCGAAAAGATGTCGGTCGCCGAGACGTCGGTCGCGACCGAGATCATCAGCCGGATCACGCACAGCCAGGAGTACGACCAGGGGATCACCCTTCCCTCGTTCGCGGGTCTCGCGGCCGCTCGGTACCTCGAGAGCTACGATGCGACCCGGCGCGACCTCGCACGGGTTGCGGTGAAGAACCACGCGAACGCCCGTCGGAACCCGTACGCACAGTTCGAGAGCGACGTGACGGTCGCGGACGTCCTCGACTCGCCGGAGGTCGCGACGCCGCTTCGCCTGTACGACTGCTGCCCGACGACGGACGGAGCCGCCGCGGTGGTCGTCACGGCGGCGAACGCAGACGTGTCGGTGACAGCCTGCGAGAGCGCCGTCGGCGTCCACGCCGTCGCGGATCGGGTCGACCCGTTACGGATCGAGAGCGCTGCGGCCGCCGGGCGAGCCGCGTACGACGCAGCGGGAACGGGTCCCGACGAGATCGATGTCGCGTGCATCCACGACGCCTTCACCATCCTCGAGTGGCTCGAGATGGAGGAACTGGGGCTTGCCGAGCGGGGCGAGGCGTGGAAGCTGACCCGTGAGGGGCGGACCGATATCGACGGTGACGGGGACCTGACGGTCAACCCGGGTGGCGGGCTGAAAGCCCGGGGCCATCCGCTGGGTGCCACAGGGATCTCCCAACTCGTCGAACTCGTCTGGCAGCTTCGGGGGGACGTGCCCAACGACCGCGCGGTCGATTCGCCGCGGTACGGACTTGCGATCAACGTCGCCGGGTTCGGGAACAACAGCGTCTGTACGATCGTGGAGGCGAGCGGATGACGCGCGTCCTCGAGTGTCCGAACTGCAGTCGACGAACCTTCTACGAGAAACGCCGCTGTCTCGACTGCGGCGCCGACGGGCTACGCACCCGTGATCCGGGCGTCGGAACCGTACAGGCGGTGACGGCGGTTCACGTCACGCCCGACGGCGTCAGCGCCCCGAACCGGCTCGGTCTTGCCTCTTTCGACGGCGATGCGAGTATCATCGCCCGCCTCGAGACCGCTCTCGAGCCGGGCGACTTGGTCGTCCTCGAACCGACCGAAGGTGCGGAGTCGCCGCCATGGCTCGTCCCCGTCGAGACCGAGCAGAATCGGGAGACACCGACGAGTTCGGGCAAGCAGTGAGACCGGTGACTGACGATTATATAGAGTGAGCGATGTGGAGCTCGAGTTCGTTGACTGCGCCAAGCACCCGTTCCGGAAGCTCGTCGGTGAGCTGTGCTCCCTTGACGCGGTGGGCGGGTCCGGAGACGCTCAGCGCACCGATCACCTCGTCGTCGGCATTCGTTACCGCCGCGCCGACCGCGTGAACGCCCTCCGTCGTTTCCTGCCTGTTGAAGGCGTACCCGCGCTCTCGGATTCGTTCGCACTCCTCCTCGAGTTCCGCGCGCGTCGTGATGGTGTTCTCGCTCACGCCCTGTAACCCGTGGGTCGCGACGATCTCGTCGACACGGTCCGCTGGCACGTTCGCGAGGATCGCCTTTCCCGCGGCGCTCGTGTGGAGCGGGCCGCGCTTTCCGATGTGGGCGCCGGTCTGCACCGCGCTCTGGCCGACCTCGGTGTACAGGTAAACCCGCTCGCCGTGTTCCTCGACGATAAACTGGGCGCGCTCTCCGGTCTCCGCCGCCAGCGCGTCGACCTTCTGCTTGATCATCGGGTACGCGGTCGTCGTTCGCTGGGCGTGGCCGCCGACGGTGAGAAACTGAAATCCGATCCGGTAGCGCCCGTCCGTACACACTACGTAGCTGTGCTCGCGGAGCGTGACGAGGTGACGATGGACGGTGCTCGGGGCGAGTCCGAGATGTTCGGATAGTTCGTGGATCGTCGCCTCTCCCAGCTCTCGGAGCGCATCGATGACTCGTATGGAGGTCTCGGTCGTGCGTGCCCCCGATTTGGGTTTGTTTGCCATACTCGATCCTGGGAACCCGGGCATTATAAATTATGCCACTCCTTGCGGAGACGGGCCTCCAGATCGGTCTCCCTCTAGATCCTACAGAGCGGGATCAGCGACTTTCGCACCGTGACAGAGACTCCTGTTTCGGCCGTTTTCCGACAACAATCCCAATATATTATCATCCAAAACCGAGGCCGTCCCATGAAATTACATTCGTACCTTCGTAATGATATCCACGGGGCCAGCAGTCGGACGTGTGATGTGGCCTCATTCGTCATGTTCTGGTGTTCTTCGCGTACATCCCGGACTCTCGGATGCTACATTGGCGGACTGATACCAAAATAACCGCCTTCCGAGTCTCGTACAACTGTCCCGAGCCTCATTTAGGCCCATCCGAATAACTGGGACAGATTACGCCAGCACACCCCGCTCGAGAGCGAACGCGACAGGGAATCGGTTAAGTAGATTCGACACGCTTCGTTATGCCATGCCAGGTTCGTCCTCCCGCTGGAAGGAAGTGGTGAACGGCGATGGATGAGAACGATCGCTCGATTACGGGGTTTACGATGCTCGCACACGGCATCTTTCATACCTACGAGCTGAGCATCCCCATCTTCATCGTCATCTGGCTGGACGTCTTCGACGTCTCGCCGTTCGTCCTCGGCGTTGTCGTCAGTATCGGCTACGGCCTCATCGGCGTCGGTGCGATCCCGAGCGGTCTGCTCTCGGATACCTACGGATCGAGGCGACTGATCGTCGCCTCGGTGGTCGGAATGGGTGGCGGCTTCTTCCTCCTCGCGCTCGCGCCGAACGTCTACGTGTTGATGGTAGCCATCGTCATATGGGGTGTCGCCGCGAGCGTCTACCACCCCGCCGGTCTGTCGCTGATCAGCCGCGGTGCGAAAAATCGCGGCACGGTGTTCGCTTACCACGGCGTCGGCGGCAACATCGGCACCGCGTTCGGCCCGCTGTTGACCGCCTCGTTGCTCCTCTTTTTCGACTGGCGGCTCGTCGTCGTCGCACTCACCGTCCCGGCCGTGGCCGTCGTCGCGTTCGGCTCGCTGATCGAGTTCAACGAGAACGCCGCGACCGCGGCCGACGGCGGAACGGACGACACCGACGACGACGGGTCGCCGATGGACCTCCAGTCGATCGTCGACGACTCGAGGCTACTGCTCACGACCGGGTTCCTGCTCACGTTCGCCGCGATCATGATCTACGGAATCTACTACCGTGGCCTGCTTACGTTCCTGCCCGACATGATCGGGGGACTGCCGCAGTTCGGCACCTACGAAATCTTCGGCCAGGAGGCCGAGCCCGCACAGTATATCTACACGGGGATCCTGATGATCGGCATTCTGGGACAGTACGCCGGTGGCCGGGTCACCGACCACGTTCGGACGGAGTACGCGTTCTTCTCGACGCTGTTCGCTCTCGGCGTGCTCGCGTTCGTTTTCATCCCCTCCGTCGGCTGGGGGCTCGCTCCGTTCCTACTCGTCTGTGCCGCGCTCGGGTTTTTCCTCTACGCGACGGCGCCGATCTACCAGGTGGTTATCGCCGAGTACGCGGCCGCCGACGTCCACGGCCTCTCCTACGGCTACGCCTACCTCGGGATGTTCGGCTTCGGCGCGGCGGGTGCCGCACTCGCCGGCTCACTGCTCACCTACGCGAGCGAGACCGTGCTCCTCGGAACACTCGGTGTACTCGCGCTCGTGGGTGCGGGGATCGTGATCACCCTGATCACGTTGTACGGTGAGGGCAGGTAACCAACGACAAGATTTAATACGGTATTCTCGCATCCTTGGTGTATGGTAGCCAGAGCTAGCCGTGGGATTCTCGACGACATCACCGTCGTCGATCTGACGACGTTCGTGACCGGCGGATTCGCGACGCTGATGCTTGCGAACCAGGGGGCGGAAGTCATCAAGATCGAGCGGCCGGAGGTCGGCGACGACAGCAGACACTCGGGGCCGCCGTTCGTCGACATCTCCGACTACGAAGGTGAGGGACGGGCGGCGTCCGAACACGGCGAGTCACCGTACTTCTGGACGGTCAACTACGACAAGAAGAGCGTCGAACTCAACCTCAAATCCGAGGAGGGGTACGAGATCTGTCGGGAGCTGATCGACGAGGCCGACGTCGTCGTCGAGAACTTCAGGCCGGGGACCGCAGAACGGCTCGGCCTTGGCTACGATGAGCTTTCCGAGAACCACCCCGAACTCGTCTACTGTTCGATCTCCGCGTTCGGCGACTCGGGGCCCTGGAGCGACCGTCCCGGCTACGATTTACTGATTCAGGGGATGAGCGGCATGATGAGCGTTACTGGCCCCGAGGGTGGTGACCCCGTCAAGGTCGGGCTTCCGCAGACCGATCTGATCACCGCGATGTGGTCCGCGTTCGGGATCGTCAACGCGCTCTACCGACGCGAGCGGACCGGCGAGGGCGAACGCGTCGAACTCGGGATGCTCGACGCGGCGCTCCCGTGGCTGACCAAACAGGCCGGGAAGGCGTTCGTCGGCGACGAGCCGACCAGGATGGGGACGAAGGATCCGGTGCTCGCACCCTACCAGAGCTATCCGACCGCCGACGGCTACCTCAACGTCGCCTGCGGAAATCAGAAGCTGTGGGAACAGTTCTGCGCGGAGATCGACCGCGAGGACCTCGCGTCGGATCCCCGCTTCGAGTCCAACGCCGACAGGGTCGCGAACATGGACGCCCTCGAGGAGGAACTCGCCGAGACGCTCACCGAGCGCTCGACCGACGAGTGGGTCGAACGCCTCGCCGACGACGCCGGTCTGCCGGTCGGACCGGTCTACAGTGTCGACGAGGCGCTGGACAACGAACAGGTCAACGCGCGCGGCGCGGTCGACAGCCTCTCTCACCCCGCCGCCGGCGAGATCCCGATCCTCGAACACCCGCTGAACTACGCCGAGTCCGAGAGCGGGTTCGACGAGGCGCCGCCGCTGCTCGGCGAGGACACCGAGGACATCGTCCAGGCGCTTGGGTATTCGGAGGCGGAGATCGAAGAGCTTCGCCGGAAGGGAGCGCTGTCGGGCTGAGCTGGCCGCATGAGGGGGCTTAGGCCCCATTGAGGAGCGGTGGCGCTGTCGAGCCGCGAGACGTGCCGGCAGCCGATCCCCGTCTCGAGCGAGACCGCGGGTTCTTGGAGCGATAGCTCCGCATTCGGCCGAAACCGACCGCAGGCGTCGAAGGATTTATGATAGTGCTCGGGAGTAGGAGTAGGTAGCCCTACTCGGAGCAAACACTATGGATGTCAATCAAGCGATCGCGCGCACCCTGAAAGAGGAAGGAGTAGAGTATCTGTTCGGGTTTCCGAGCAACCCACTCTTCGATACCGGTGCGGCCGAAGAGGAAGGGATTCGAACGATCATCACCAGGCAGGAACGGACCGCCGTTCACATGGCCGACGCCGTCGGGCGACTGAGTTCCGGCGAGCGGGTCGGCGCGTTCGCGTGCCAGCACGGCCCCGGCACGGAGAACTCCTTCGGCGGCGTCGCCCAGGCCTACGGCGAGTCGGCGCCGATCGTCGCGATCCCCGCCGGCTACGACGAGGCCAAGACCGACGTCGATCCCAAGTTCAGCTCGCTGGTCAACTACCAGCACGTCAGCAAGTCCTGTGAGCAGCTGACGAATCCCGACGCCGTCGGCGAGACGATGCGCCGCGCGTTCAGCGCGGCCCGGAACGGTCGTCCGCGTCCGGCCGTCGTCGAGGTTCCCAAGGACGTCTTCTACACCGACCTCTCCGAGGACTTCGAGTACCAGCCGACGTCGTCGAACCGGTCCGGTCCCGACCCGGACGGCGTCGACGAGATTGCGGACGTCCTGCTCGAGGCCGAGAACCCCGTCATCTTCGCCGGTCAGGGCGTCCACTACGCCGAGGCGTGGGACGAGCTACGGGAGCTGGCCGAGACGCTCGAGGCGCCCGTCGCGACCAGCCTCAACGGCAAGAGCGCGTTCCCGGAGGATCACCAGCTGTCGCTGGGCGCCGCCAGCAAGAGCGAACCGGGACAGCTCGCACACTTCATGCGAGAGACCGACGTGCTCTTCGGCGTCGGCTGTAGCTTCACCGAGACCGCCTACGGCGTTACGGTCCCCGACGGACCGACGATCATCCACTCGACGCTCGACTCGACGGACATCGACAAGGACGTCGAGTCCGACTACTCGCTGGTCGGCGACGCCAAGCTGACCCTCGACGCGCTGGTCGACGCCGTCGACGCACAGGTCGGCGACTCCCGCGACCGTTTCGACGACGTCGTCAGCGAGATCGAGGACGCACGCGAGGCGTGGCTCGACGAGTGGCGGCCGAAGCTCACGTCGGAGGAGACGCCGATCAACCCCTACCGCGTGATCCACGAGCTCACGGAGGTCCTCGACGCCGAGGACACGATCATCACCCACGACGCCGGCAACCCGCGGGACTTCCTGGCACCGTTCTGGGAGTCGACCGAGCCCCTGTCGTACATCGGCTGGGGGAAAACGACCCAGCTCGGCTATGGGCTCGGACTCGCGCTGGGTGCGAAGCTGCTCCACCCCGACAAGCACTGCATCAATCTCATGGGCGACGGCGCGATCGGAATGACCGGACTGGACTTCGAGACGGCCGCCCGCGAGGACATCCCGATCCTGACGATCCACCTGAACAACTACGAGATGGCATCCTACGACACGCCCTTTTCCGGCGACTTCGCCGACGTCGGCGAGGCGCTTGGCGGCTACGGCGAACGCGTCGAGGATCCCGACGAGGTCGGCCCGGCCATCGAACGTGCTATCGAACAGACCGAGTCCGGCACGCCCGCACTGCTCGAGATCATCACTTCGAAGGAGACCGAGCTCTCGCGGCCGGACCTCGAGTAGAACGGCACCGCCAAATCTTCTCCTCTCGGCTTTCGTACCGCGAGCCGACGCTTCCGCCGAATCGGCAAAACGGCCGAGCGCGTCAGTCGCCGAACGCGCCGTCCTCGCTCCACTGCTCGAGGGTCGTCTGGTCGCTCGCGACCTCGTCGAACACCTCCTCGGTGTGCTCGCCGAGTCGCGGCGCCGGCGATTGGACGACGGTGTCGTAGTCGGGGTAGTTGATCGGATGGCCCGGCAGCAGGCATTCGCCCCAGTCGGGATCGTCGTGGTCGACGACGAGGTTTCGGGCGGTCGTCTGCTCGTCCGCGACGACGTCGGCCACGTCGTTGATCGGGCCACAGGGGAAGTTCGCGGCCGTCAGCTGCTCGAGCCAGTGCTCGGTGGACTCCCGCTCGAGGGCCGCCTGGATCAGTTCCGTCACGCGCTCGGCGTCGTCCTGACGGTCGTCGTTGGTCGGGTACTGCCGGAGCTCCTCATCGCCGACAAGATCGACGAAGTCGTCCCAGCGGTCGTCGCTGGGGACGCCGGTGACGATGGCGCCGTCGGCGGTCTCGAAGCGCTGGTAGGGAACGAGCGTCTGGTGGGTCACGCCCTGGGGGCCGGGAACGGAGCCGTCCATCGAGTACTCCGTGAGGTACTCGTTGAGCAGGGTGACGATCGAGTCGAACAGGCCGACGTCGAACTTCCCGACGAACGAGCCGGACTCCTCGGTGCGGTCGCGCTCGTAGAGCCGCGCGAGAACGCCCATCGCGGCGAACATCCCCGTGGTGAGGTCGCCGATCGCCTGTCCGACCTTGACGGGCTCGCCGCCCTCGGGGCCGGTGACGCTCATGATGCCCCCTTCGGCCTGGAGGATGAGGTCGAGTCCGGGCTGCTCTCGCTTTGGACCGGTCTCGCCGTACCCCTTGATACTCGCGTAGACGATTCCGGGATTGCGTTCGCTGATCTCGTCGTAGCCGATGCCGAGCTTGTCGGTGACGCCGTAGCCGAAGTTCTCGACGAAGACGTCGGCACTGGCGATCAGCTCACGGGCGGCCTCCGTTCCTGCGTCGGTCTTGAGATCGAGGGTGACCGAGCGCTTGTTTCGGTTGTTCGCCATGAAGTACCCCGACTTGCCGTCGGGACCGATCCCCTGGGATCGGGCCGGATCGCCGACGCCCGGCCGTTCGATCTTCACGACGTCGGCGCCCATGTCGGCGAGCAGCGCTCCGCAGAACGGCCCCGCGCGGTGACCGGTCATCTCGACGACCGAGACGCCCGAAAGCGGTCCCCCGGTCATTGGCCCTCGTTGAACTCGTCGACCAGCTCGCGGCGCTCGTCGGTGGCGAACTGCTCCCACCAGATCTCGGCCTCCTGCTCGCGTGCCGCCTCGAGGCCACCCGAACGTACCGCGCCGTTGATCGCGCGTTTGGAGTTCTTGACCGCCTCGCGTCCGGTGTTCTGGACCCCCTCGACGATCTCGTCGACGGTCTCGTCTAGCTCCTCGCGCGGGACGGCGTGATTGACGAGTCCGATTCGTTCTGCCTCGTCGGCGTCGATCATTCCCGCGGTGTAGACGAGTTCCTTCGCCTTCGCCTCGCCCACGAGTTCGACGGCTCGCCAGGTCGATCCTCCAGTCGGAATCTGCCCGATGTTCGCCGTCGGAACGCCGAACTTCGCGTCGTCGACGGCGATCCGAAGGTCACAGTACATCGCAAAGATCAGTCCGCCGCCGACGCAGTAGCCGTTGATCTTCGCGATTACCGGCGCGTGGCAGTCGTAGGGCTTCTGGTACATCTCGTAGAACAGCTCCTGGCGGTCCCGCTGGAGCGGATCGTGCTCGTCGGCGGTTCCGGCGTACTGGGAGATGTCCGCACCGGCGGAGAACGCGTCCTCGCCCTCGCCGGTGATCACGACGACGTCGATGTCGCGGTTCAGCTGGATCTCGTCGAACGCGCGGCTGAGGTCGAGCATGACCTCGTTGTTGAGCGCGTTGTAGACCTCGGGGCGGTGAAACTCGATCGTCGCTACTCCGTCGTCGACGTCGAGGGTAATGCTTTCGTAGGCACTGTAGCTAACCATACCTCCCCGTTAGTGGGTCTCTCGCAAAAAATTTTGTATTACGGCGTCGATCGCGTCGGCTCACTCGGCCCGAAGCGAGACGACCGGCGTCGAGGCGTCCAGCATGATCGACTGAGCGACGCTCCCGAACAGCGCCTTGCCGACCGGCGAACGGTTGCGCCCCGCGACGACCAGGTAGCTCGCTCCCTCCTCGTCGGCGTAGCTGGCGACCTCGTCCGCCGGATCTCCGAGAAGTCCGACCGGGGTCGCCTCGACGCCGGCGTCCTCGATCGCCTCCGCGGCGATCTCTTCGGCGATCTCGACGACGTCTCCTACCGGTACCGTCTCTCCCGTCTCGCTGACGTTCGTCCGCTCGAGCGAGACGAACTCGTCGCGGGTGAGCACGTGGACGACCTCGACCGGTTCGCCGAACGCCTCGCCGAGTTGGTGTGCTTCGGTGATGATGGCGCCGGCCCTGTCGGAACGATCGATCGCTGCAACGACGGTCATGGATCCGACGACGGCCTCCACCCATAAATCAGTTACTCGCCGGGCTGAGTGGCCCGCAGCCACGATCGGACGGCCTATTCACTATTAAATCCGACACCATTTCTCTTCATTTTTTCACTATATGTGGATCAAGCACCAACACAAGAGAAAGCTTTATGTCTGTACTGTTTGATCATGGTAGTGTGACCCTGACTCACGGAGTCGTGTAATGCATTCCAGGGTCTGTGGTCGATACATATGTCCGAAAAACCAACTCAACGACGTTTGACGGTGGAGGCAACGACCAGGCGAGGGTTCCTCGGGATCGCTGGTGCGGGAGCGGCGGTATCGATGGCTGGCTGTCTGCAGGACGACGACCCCGACGCGGGAGACGACGAGGACTGGGAGCCCGCCGAAACGATCCGATACATCGTGCCGTACGACGAGGGCGGTGGCACCGACGTCTACGCTCGCGGGATCGTCGAATCGCTCACCGACGCGATGGATCAGGACATCCAGGTCGACAACGTTCCCGGCGGCGGCGGTCTGAACGGGTTCGGTGAACTGTACGGCTCCGAGCCCGACGGACACACGATCGCGGGGAGCGCAACCCCGCTCGAGGTGCCGCCACAGATGCTAGACGACCCCGGCTTCGACCAGCGCGAACTGGAGGGAATCGCGAACATCGGCCGCTCGACGTGGTGTCTGATCGTCAACGAGGAGTACGAGGGCGAGGTCGAGACGTTCGACGACGTTCGCGAGATGCATAACTCCGGCGAGTGGGACTCGATCGGTATCCAGGAGCCCGGCAGTCCACAGGACATCATGACCCTCCTGGCGAAACACGGTGAGGGGTACGCCGAGGAGTACGACTGGCAGTGGGAGGACCGGGTCCAGTACACGGGTACCGGCCCAATCGCCGAGGCGGTAACCTCCGGCGAGGTTCCCTGCGGGATCGGAACCGACGCAGGGACGGAACCGGACGTCTCCGCGGGTGGCGTCTACCCGGTCTGTACGTTCTGGAGCGAGGGGACGGAGGTGTACCCCGACATTCCGTCGGTGACCGACGAGGGGTATCCGGAGATGGACTTCATCTCCGGTGTGACCCGTGGCCTGTACGCGCCACCCGAAACGCCGGAGGGGACGATCGAGGAACTCTCCGCACGAGTCGAAGAGGCAACCGAGGACGAGCGCTACGAGGAGTGGTCGGAGGATACCGGCAACCCGATCTTCTACGAAGGTCCCGAGGAGGCGAACGCGGCGATCGACGACGCGTTCGAGGAGATGGAGGAGCTAGAGATCGTCGATCTGATCGAAGAGCACTCATAACTACCCCCGCCGTTGTTATATTATAATGAGCAATTCAGAGTCAATTAAGAGGAAAGTAACGCCGGAGCGAATAATGCTCGTTACGTTCCTCGTCGTGAGCGCGGTGTTTATTATCGAGCCGGTGATCGAGAGCTACCCGGACGACGCTCGCGTGTTTCCCCAGTTGACCGCGTCGGCCGTTTTTATCGGCTCGCTGCTCCTGTTGCTGCAGAATTACCTTCCTGGCCCCCTCCAGAAGTTCGTCGCCGAGAGTGTCAGCATCACCACCTCTGACTCGTCGGAGGTAATCGATCAGGTCGATGATGACGACGAGCTCGAGGAGCTCGATGAGCCGGAGGAGGAGTACAAAAAGGACACACTCGGTGCAAAGTACGGGTACGAAGTGAACGAGACGGTGTTTATGGTTTCGACGGCGGTTCTGTACTTCGTCGTCGGATGGGCCGCCGGTTTCCTCTTCATTACGCCGCTGTACATCCTCGGGTACACCCTCTGGTTCCGGATCAACCCGGTTATCAGTGTCGGACTGGCTGTCGGAGGGACCGTCGTCATCTACCTGTTCATGACGTATCTCGTGTTGCCGTTCGACCAGGGGCACGTCTTCGACTTCAGTCCGCTCGTACCGATGCTGTTCGACGGCGCGCCGATACTACTGAGAGGTGGACTGTAGATGGCGGTCGACGCCTTCTTCGAGGGACTATCGATCGCAACGACGCCCGAGATGCTCGTCTGGCTGACTCTCGGGTTGCTCCTCGGGATCGTTCTCGGCGCCCTCCCGGGTATCGGTTCACCGGTTGGGATGGCGATCGTGTTGCCGCTGACGCTGCCCCTCGACGCGACGGCGGCGATCATTCTGCTGGTCGCGATCTACAGCGGTGCGATGTTCGGCGGCTCGATTTCCGCAATTCTGATCAACGCGCCCGGGACCGAGTCGGCCGCGGCGACGACGCTCGACGGCTATCCGATGTCACAGAACGGGTTGGCGAAGAACGCACTCGCCATCGCGACGACGGCCTCGGCGCTGAACGGCTTTCTCGCTGCGATCGCGCTGATCCTTCTCTCGCCGGTCCTGATCGAGGTCGTGTTGGCGTTCGGTTCGCCGGAGTACTTCTTGCTGGCGATCCTCGGGATCTCCCTGATCACGATCGTCACCCAGGGGTCGATCGTCAAGGGGCTGGTCGCCGGCGCGCTCGGATTCATGATCTCGACCATCGGGACCGCAATCCTCAGTCCGCGTCCGCGGTACACCTTCGGCCAGTTCGGACTCTACGAGGGGATCGACTTCGTCGCGGCGCTGATCGGGATGTTCGCGTTCGCCGAGATGATGAAACTCGCCGCCCGCAAACAGATCTCGGAAGGCAACGTCGAGCTCGCCGGTAGCGTTCGAGACGGGATTACGACGATATTCAGGTACCCGGTTACGACCCTCAAATCAGGCTTGATCGGGATGGGGATCGGGATGGTTCCCGGCTCCGGAGCGACGACGTCGACGTTCGTCGCCTACGCAGAGGAGGCCCGTTCCTCCACCAAGGACGGAAGATTCGGCGAGGGTGACCCACGCGGGGTCATCGCACCGGAGGCCGCGAACAATCCAACCGTGAGTGGATCACTTATTCCGACGCTGTCGTTCGGGATTCCGGGCAGCGGATCGACTGCGGTCCTGCTCGGGGGTATTCTCATGCACGGGCTCCAGCCGGGTCCAGTCCTCTTCGGCGAACAGCTTCAGATCACGTACGCGCTGTTCATCTCACTGTTCCTCGGTAACGTCCTCATCCTTGCTGTCGGGTTGACGCTGATCCCGTACGCGAGCAAGATCACCGAGCTTAATACCACGCTGATCATTCCGATGGTCGTTGTGCTCTCGTACGCCGGCGCGTACACCCTGAACCAGAACTGGTGGGACGTCGGCGCCGTCATCGTGCTCGGTGTTCTGGGCTTCTACATGGTCCGGAACAACTACTCGATCATCGCGTTCGTGCTCGGGATCGTGCTCGGTCCGATCGCCGAGGAGAACTTCTTCCGGTCGCTGCAGATCTCGGGCGGCGAGTACACGATCTTCTTCGATCCGATCAACCGGCCGCTGTCGTTCCTGCTGACGCTTGCCATCTTCCTGATCCTGTTCGGCCCCTTCCTGAAGGGGCGGGTCAAGCGGCTCGTCAGCAGGAACTGACACTCGGATCCCTTCTCGAAGCGAGCGGCGAACAACCGCTATCACAACGGCTAAGTACCGACGTGCGACCGGTATCGTATGGAAGACGGTTGGCAACACGTTACACTCGAGGAGCTCGAGACCAATCCCGACAAGCCGGGGCGTCGGTGGGAGGCCTCGCCGGCGCTCGGCGTCGACGCGTTCAACTTCAACGTCGCCGTGCTCGAGTCGGGTGAACGACTCTCGCAGAATCACTTCCACTACCACGAGAACCAGAAGGAGCTGTTCTACGTCGTTTCCGGGTCCTGTCACGCCGAGACGACCGACGCGACGGTAACGCTCGAGACCGACGATATCATCGCGTTCGACGAGGGGAAGGCGGGCGCTCACCTCGTCTACAACCCGTTCGAGGAGCCGTGTAAGCTCGCCGCGATCGGGTGGCCCCAGGACGGGCGGTATCCGGTCCATCAGCTCGAGACCGCGGACGAAGCGACAGACGGCTCCGTCGGGGACGACGGCGAGTAGGGGAACTGGGGAATCGACATCACCACCGAGTTTAATACTCGAGTGCCCGTATCGACGGCTATGCCGCGACTCCAGCGGGGACTCGTACTGGGCGGAATCGTGCTCAACGCGTCGGCGTTCGTCTACTCCCTGTACGTCCGATCGGTGCTGTACGCGACGGTGTTTCTCGTCGTCACCGCGTATCTCCTCGTCGTCTACCGGGCGAACGACGGCTACACGGACTGAGACGGGCTGCCGTACCGTCTTCCGGAGACGATTGTAAGATGGCTCGCAACCGTTTCGGATGCGATTCGGGAGTCCGTGTAGGACCGACGCGCCGGGGTGGTGCGATCCACGAACGTGACCGCACCCGCAGCCGAGTGGCACAACAGTTATGTGAGTTCCCTCGACTAGCAGTTACCACACACGAAATATGCAAGCGATTAGCAAACGACCGGTGACTGCTCCCCGTTTCCCGACCGACCGGTTCGCGGTGTGGCGAGTAGTCCGGCCGTTCGTCAGCAGCCGAATCGGCGAGTAGACGCCCCGTCGTCACCTTTCCGAGCCGGCTTTGGCACCGCTTGCAACAGAAACCGCTTCGACCAACACCAGATATCCAATGGCTACACACGACAGACCGATCGACGGAGACCCGGCGACGGATCGTCGCGCGGAGTACGACTACCAGAACGAGACGACGGAACGAACCGATCTCGTCGACGCGCTCGAGAAGCGGGTCGACGGCGACGTCCGCTTCGACGAGTACTCCCGCGAGCTGTACGCGACGGACGCGAGCGCCTACGAGATGCTCCCGATCGGCGTCGTCTACCCGACCGGGACCGACGACGTCGCTGCGGTGATGGGCTACTGCGCGGACCACGAGATTCCGGTGCTTCCCCGGGGTGGCGGGACGAGCCTCGCAGGGCAGACCGTCAACGAGGCTGTTGTCCTCGATTTCACTCGCTACATGAACGCGGTGACCGACACCGACCCCGACGCCAGGCGGGCTCGAGCCCAGGCGGGGATCACGGTCGGCGAACTCAACCGGACTCTCGAGCCCCACGGGCTCAAGTTCGCTCCGGACCCGTCGACCGCGGACCGGAGCGCCCTCGGCGGCGCGATCGGGAACAACACGACCGGGGCGCACTCGCTGAAGTACGGCAAGACAGACGCCTACGTCGAGTCCTGCGAGGTCGTCCTCGCCGACGGCTCCGTCGAACAGTTCGGCGAGATCGACCTCGAGGAACTGCGCGAGCGGGGCGATCCCGACGGGGAACTCCTCGAGCGGATCTACGCTGAAGTCGCTCGGGTCGTCGACGAGGAGAGCGACGCCGTCGAGAAGGCCTACCCGACGCTCAAGCGGAACGTCTCGGGGTACAACCTGGACATGCTCGTCGAGGAGGCAAAGAGCGGAACCGTCAACCTCGCGCGGCTGCTGGTCGGCAGCGAGGGCACCCTGGGTATCGTCACGGAGGCGGAGGTCTCCCTCGAGCCGATCCCGAACACGACCTCGGTCGCCGTGCTTTGCTACCGCAGCCTGCTCGACGCGATGGACGACGTCGGAGACATCCTCGAACACGACCCTGCGGCGGTCGAGGTGCTGGACGACGTGTTGCTCGATCTGGCGCGAAACACCGAGGAGTTCGCCGACGTCGTCGGTATCCTCCCCGAGGGGACCAGTTCGTTCCTGCTGGTCGAGTTCTACGCCGACGACGAGGAAGAGGGCCGCGAACTGGTCGAGGGGCTGATCGAGGACCGCGAGGGCGAGATCGCGTTCGACGCGCTGACGGCCTACGACGAGAAACAGCAGTCCCGGCTCTGGAAGATGCGAAAGGCCTCGACGCCAATCTTGCTCTCGCGGACCGGCGACGAGAAACACATCGCGTTCATCGAGGACATCGCGATCCCGCCGGAGCACCTCACGGAGTACGTCGCCGACTTCCAGGAGGTCATGGAGGAAAACGGGACGTTCGGCAGCTTCTACGCCCACGCCGGACCGGGCTGTATGCACGTCCGACCGCTCGTCAACACGAAAACCGCCGAGGGGGTCGACACGATGGAGGCGATCGCCGACGGCGCGACGGACCTCGCGGTGAAGTACGGCGGCAGCGTCTCCGGCGAGCATGGCGACGGCCGCGCCCGGACCCAGTGGAATCGCAAGCTGTACGGCGACCACATCTGGAACGTCTTCCGCGACCTGAAGACCGCGTTCGATCCAGACTGGCTGCTCAACCCCGGCTCGGTCTGTGGCGACCACGATATGACCGAGAACCTGCGGTTCGGCCCCGACAGCGAGTTCGAGGCCGGCTTCGAGCCCGCCCTCAACTGGGAGAACGAGAACGGGTTCCAGGGGATGGTCGAACTCTGTCACGGCTGTGGTGGCTGCCGGACCAGCCAGGAGGGCACCGGCGGCGTGATGTGTCCGACCTACCGGGCGGCCGACGAGGAGATCACGAGCACCCGCGGCCGGGCGAACATGCTCCGCCAGGCGATGACCGGTGAACTCGAGCCGGACGAGGCGTTCTCCGACGAGTTCGTCACCGAGGTGATGGACCTCTGTATCGGTTGCAAGGGGTGTGCGAAGGACTGTCCGAGCGAGGTCGACATGGCGAAGCTCAAGGTCGAGGTCGAACACGAGTACCACCAGCGAAACGGCGCCTCGATCCGCGAACGCATGTTCGCGAACATCGACACGCTCTCGAAGCTCGGCAGCGCCACCGCGCCGCTGTCGAACTACATGACGAAGCTGCCGGGCGCCCGGACAGTGATGGAGAAAACCGTCGGAATCGCTCGGGAGCGGTCCCTGCCGACGTTCCACCGGGAGACGTTCACCGACTGGTTCGAGAGCCGGGAGTCGACTGTGGATCCGGAGACGGCCGACCACAAGGTCCTGTTGTTCCCGGACGTCACCACGGAGTACAACGATCCCGAGATCGGCAAGGCCGCGGTTCGGCTCCTCGAGGCCGCCGGTGTCTACGTCGATCTCCCGTCCGGAACCACCAGCAGCGGCCGCCCTGCCTACTCGAAGGGGTTCCTCGAGACGGCTCGCGAACAGGCCGAGCAGAACGTCAACGCCCTGATTCCGAGGGTGCGAAACGGCTGGGACGTCGTCGTCTGCGAGCCGAGCGACGCGGTCATGTTCCAGTCGGACTACCCGGATTTGGTCACCGGACACGACGTGACCGACGTCGCCGAGAGCGCCTACGGCGTCTGCGAGTACCTCGACGTCCACCGACTCGACGACCGCCTCGAGTTTGGCGCCGTCGACGAACGTCTGACCTACCACGGCCACTGCCACCAGAAGGCGACGAAGAAGGACCACCACGCCGTCGGCGTCCTCCGGCGGGCGGGCTACGGCGTCGACCCGCTCGACAGCAGCTGCTGTGGGATGGCCGGCTCCTTCGGCTACGAGGCCGAACACTACTCGATGAGCCGCGCGATCGGCACGCAGCTGTTCGGCCAGATCGACGAGAGCGACGGCGACGGCGTCGTCGCTCCGGGGGCGTCCTGTAGAACCCAGATCGGCGACGAGTACGAGAAGAAACCGCCCCACCCGATCGCGAAACTCGAGGCGTCGCTGGCGTAGGCGAGCCTACACCTTGTACTTGTTCAGCTCGATAACGTTCGCGGTGCGACGGAGCTGCTCGACGAACTCGTTTTCTTCCCAGTCGTCGTCGATGCGGGCCGTCGGCGCCGAGATACTGATCGCGCCGATGACCTCGGAGTCGAACCGGATCGGCGCGGCGATACAGCGCAGCCCCTCAAGGCGCTCCTCGTCGTCGACGGCGAACCCTCGTTCCCGGGTTCGCTCGAGCGCGTCGTAGAGTTCGTCCCGGCTCGTGATCGTCTTCGGCGTGACCGACGGGAGGCCGTGACGGTCGATGATCTCCTCGACCCGCTGGTCGGGGAGATGCGAGAGGATCGCCTTGCCGAACGCCGAGCTGTGCATGGGGTGACGACAGCCGACGTAGGTGTCGAGGTCGACGGCCCGCTCGCCCTTCGCGCGACAGAGATAGACCCCCTCACCGCCCTCCTCGACGACGAAGTGGACCAGCTCACCGGACTCCTCGGCCAGCGCCTCGACCTGCGGCTCGGCGACCCTGTAAACGTCCATCTCGCTGCGGAGCTGGCCGCCGATATCCAGAAAGCGCAGACTCAGCTCGTAGGTGTTTCCGTTCTTGACGACGAACCCGTGCTCCTCGAGCGTGCTGAGATGGTTGTGGATCGCGCTCTTGCCCATGCTCAGCTCGTCCGCGAGCGTCGTGATCCGCGCACCCCCGCGGCGATTGAGCTCCTCGATGAGCGTCAGCGACTTCTCGGTCGTCCGGACGGGATGTTTGGCCCGTTTTTCCATACGCGAAACCAGTCGGTGGACGCCAATAAAGGTTAGTCTCTTATAGAGAACGTCGTAATCAGCCCATTCCGGGCGGAAAATCGACGAATATAGTCATCAGCCGAAACCGCGAGCTTCGGCAGAAGTCGGCGTAAGCGGCATCTGAGCTGCGAAAGCGTCCCCTTGTACTGCACGCGGGAGCTGGGGATCGAGCGGGAGATGAATTCTCACATGGAGAACAGACCACTCGTCGGTAGTCGAGACCGGCCGTCCGTTCGTCCGTCCTCTCGAGCCGTGATCGACGCCCCGAAGTGGAGGAACTTCCCGTCCGCGGGCGTGGGTTAGTGCTACGGGTATCGCCCGTCGAGCGATGCCGTCGGACGCTCGACGCTCGCTGCCACCATCGCCCGCGGGCACGAACTACGGACGCCGTCGGCCGTGCCGAGAGCGCTCGCCACCGCAGAGGGAGCCGGGACGAGCCGACAGGGTGGGAGTAGGGATCTGTCTCCTCGAGCACGAGCATCAAAAAAACGAGACGATTCGTCCGAGGTACCGAACCCCGACTATCCGACGACGACCGCGCGCTCGACGAGGTCCTCCCCGTAGAGCTCCTCGAGGTCCTCGTGCTGGTCCGGACGGTTCTCGTAGACGTCCTGGAACAGCGTGATCGGCGTCTGGGCCGCCTGATAGGTCGCCTCGTCCCACATGCGGTCGTTGCTGACCTCGACCTCGACGCCGTCGATGACGAGCGTCCCCGATCGCTCCATCGCGATGGCGCCCTTGCCGGCCTCCTTGGCCGCCTCGAACTCCTCCATCGAGTCGACGATGTCGTCCAGGCTCGGGATGTAGGAGGTCATGTCGAGCAGCTCCTGGGAGAGCTCCTCGCCGTCGAGCTCGAGTTCGTCGCCGCCGACGCGGAGCGTGTACTGGTCGTCGCCCGTCTCCTCGAGTTCGACCTCGTTACCGCTGTAGACGTGGCGTCCGTCCTCCTCGTCGAGCTCGATCGTGCGATCGTTGACCTCGAGCTGCCAGCTGCCGTTCTTCGGCGGGAGCGGCGACTTGTTGGCCTCGACGACCTGGCCGGGGGTGAGCGACCAGATGCCGAGCATCCCCTTGGCCTGGTTGTCGGTCATGCGCTCGCGGTAGCCCTCAACGTCGCGGATGTCGTCGTAGGGACCGTCGACCGCGATCAGGCCGGCCGCGCTCGCGCCACGGGAGGTGTTGTGTCGCAGCTCCGGCCACGGCGGGAGCTCGCCGGTCGGCGTGATCGCGCGCATGCTCTTCGTGTAGTCGACCTCGCCGTCGACAAGCATGAACAGGCGCTCGAGGTTGTTCGACGGCTTGCCCATCTCCTCGCGGAGGTCGCCCATCGCCAGCTCGGACTCGCCGCTCTCGACGATGACCGACATGGCCAGGCTCCCCTCCCCGAGATCGTACTCGTTCTCGACGATGGTGAGGAACTCGTCGGCCTTCTTCCAGTCGTCAATGTCGCCGACCTCCGGAATCACGAAGCCGTCGAGGTGCTCGATGGCGCCGTTTTCGGGGTCGGCCAGCTTCATGATCTGCTGGAGGCCCTGATATCGCGTTCCGGGGCTCTCGCGGTGCCAGACGACGCGGGGGTGGATCTCGCCGGGGAAGTCGGCGCCGTGCTCCGAGATCACGTCGATCATGTTGTCGACGCCCTCGGGTCGCATCGACGGCGCGGTCGCGTCCTCGTTGTCCGGCACCCAGACGTCGGGTGCCTGCATGCCGCGAAGCTGGACGGCACTCTGGAGCATCTTCGCGGAGTCGTCCTCTCCTTCGACGGCAGTCGGGGTAGTAAAGAACGTTCGCACGAACTTCCGGTCGTGAAGACGGTCGGTATGCGTACTCATGAATCCATCTGGCTCTATTGCGTTCTAATATTAAAATCGTTTGGTACCGCCTCGCGGCCAAGACGACCGACTGCGGCGCGAACGCGCCATCTCCGGTATCCAACGGAGCGTTCGTGCGACGGTTCGGTACAGCACTGGAGATCGGGAAACCGGATCGACGGCGAAGCGACGGCCGCGGACGCGCTCGAGTGCCGCGGCTGCGACGACGACCTCGCGTCCGAACGGCTGGTTCGCCCGGCCCCCATGATGATACTGTTTGACAAGTGTTCCTATAGAAAACAGTCGCTTGCCGACCCATCGAACCGACCGACGGCGCGGCAGCTAGACTCGATTTGTTGGCTGAGCGACCGGTTGCTCGGTGGTTCTACCTCGTTCTGAGATAGAAAACGCAGATTGGATCTACTTCTTTTACCATTCAATAGCTACGAGAGGATATCGGTATATTTACAGCAGTATTCTTGTAATCTCCTCCGGTTCCGACCCTACCAGCGCCGAATATTCTGAAATAGAGAACTCGATCGACCGAACTGTACTGGTTTGTCATTCCGGTCCGGCCGATTGCCGTTCGGTTCGTCGGCATTGTCGATTCGCGGAGACGAGTTCCAGCGAAAAGAAGGGAACATCGGTCGTACAGCCGCTCCGTCGCGGCGAGTGTGTGCTGATCCGTTAGTCGAGCGATTCGACGAGCTCGACCTTCCGTCCGTCCGGGTCGTAGACGAACGCCGTTCGAGCGCCCGCTTCGGGCTGGTCTCCGGGCTCCTTCTCGACGCCGTAGTGGTCGATCTCGTCGAACACGCTGTCGACGTCGTCGACGCCGATTGCGAGGTGGTCCCACGACGACCCCTCTTCGAAGCTCTCCTCACCATCAGTGTCCGATAGCTGGAGTTCGACGCCATTCTCGTCGGCGATGTACCGGTTCTGGGTCTCGCCGTCGGGCGTCTCGAACTCCCAGCTCTCCTCGAACCCGAACTGCTCGTAGAATGCGATCGTCTCGTCGGCGTCAGCGACGTTGATGTTGATATGGATGAGCTCCATACCGTTTTCCCGGTCGACCACGGTATTAAAATCACTGGATACGACGACCGTATCGCGCGCTTGCAGGAAAACGGAGGCACTCGTCGGGTGGACGGGGAATCCTTGACCCTTTCCGAGTCTTTTTGATGGTCGAGCGGTATCGGTTCCCATGGCATACGAGATAGCGAGTATTCCAGGTGACGGTATCGGTCCCGAGGTCGTTGACGCGGCCCGACCGGTGTTCGAGGACGTCGCCGAACAACACGGGTTCGAACTCTCACTAACGCGGTACGACTGGGGAACCGAGCGCCATCTCGAGAAGGGGGCGATGATGCCCGAGGACGGCCTCGAGGAACTCGAGGGGTACGACGCAATTTTGCTGGGGGCGGTCGGTCACCCCGACGTCCCGGACCACGTCACGCTGAACAACCTCCTCCTCCCGATCCGCAAGGGGTTCGATCAGTCCATCTGCAAGCGTCCCGCGATCCTCTTCGACGGCGTCGAGAGCCCGCTCGAGGGGTACGACGGCGGCGACATCGAGTTCGTCGTCTACCGGGAGAACACGGAGGGCGAGTACGCCAACATGGGCGGCCAAGAACACCCCGGCCACGACCACGAGGTCGCGATCCAGAGCGCGGTCTTCACCCGAACCGGAACGGAGCGCATCGTTCGGGCCGCCTTCGACGCGGCGACCGAGCGGGAGGGCCACCTGACGAGCATTACGAAGTCCAACGCCCAGGCCCACAGCATGGTCTTCTGGGACCAGATCGTCGAGGAGGTAAGCGAGGAGTACCCCGACGTTACCGTCGAGCGCCTGCTCGTCGACGCGGCGAGCATGGACTTCATCCGCCGTCCCGAGGAGTTCGACGTCGTCGTCGCCTCGAACCTCTTCGGCGACATCCTGACGGACATCGGCGCGATCATCACGGGAAGTATGGGGCTTGCGCCCTCGGCCAACATCGACCCCTCGAGGACGTACCCGTCGATGTTCGAGCCCGTCCACGGCAGCGCTCCCGACATCGTCGGCGACGGCGTCGCGAACCCGCTGGCGACGATGCTCTCTGGTGCGATGATGGTCGATCACCTCGGCGAAGAGGAGGCCAGCGATGCCCTCTGGGACGCCGTCACCGACCAGCTCGCCGACGCGGACGCCCCGCGAACGCCCGACCTGGGCGGCTCGAGCGGGACCGAGGACGTGGTCGAGGACCTCCGGAGCCGTCTCTAACGGATCACTCGTCGTCACGACCGCCGCAAAAACAGCAACTTTTGTCAGCGCTACTCGTTGAGCCAGAGGTCCAGACCCGTCGTCTCGTCGAAGTTCCGGACGAGGGGCTCCTCGAACGCGCGGAGGTGGACCTCGCCGGCGAAGACGGTCCCGCCCTCGAGGTGGCCCGCGAGGGTCTCGCCGTCTCGCCGGGAGAGGACGGCGTGGGTGTGAGCGAACACGTCGCCGTCGAGTTTCGCGATGTTCCCGACGCAGGCGGCGACCTCGAGCGGTTCGTCGAAGGAGACCGACTGGTACTCCTCTTTGTCCTGGTCGTAGAACCAGATCTCGGCGTCCTGTACCGCACCCATCGCGTTGAACCAGCCCGCCTCGATCGCCTCCTCCCGGGCGAGGCTCTCGATCTCGTCGCGCCAGTCCTGTCCGGTCTCGAGTCGCGCGAGGAACTCCCGCGTCGCCTCCACTTCCTGGTACTCCATACCGCAACACGCGCAACGTTGCTCAAAAAAGATTGTGGTGGCGGCGACGCGAGCGTCGCGTCCTGGGATCCGTGCCAACTGTATTCATACTCTCGAGGCGCTGAATAATACGCAACATTCAATTCCCCTCCACGGAAGGAGTAGCGTATGACCGAGCGCCACGAGCTCGAGCAGCTGTACGTCCACGAATCGGTCGAAAACGTGATTCCGCCGGAAGCGTTCGTCGAGGCGTTCGACGAGCTCCCGATTCCGGCCGAACTGGTCGGCGACGGCCGCGAGTACGGCCCGACGGACGCGGTGGCGACCTACGTCCCGCGACCGGAGTACCTGGACGCGGGCTGGGTCCACTGCATTCGCGCCGGCTACGACGAGTTCGACACCGAGGAGTACGAACGTGAGGGAGTTCCCCTCACGAACAGTTCGGGGATCCACGGCTCGACGGTCAGCGAGGTTGCGCTCAACTGTATGCTCTCGCTGGCGCGGCTGGGCCATCGCTACCGCGACCACCAGAACGACCGCGAGTGGTGGGAGCCGCCGTACGACCGACCGTTCACCCTCGAGAACGAGCGCGTCTGCGTCATTGGCCTCGGCACGATCGGCGAGGCGACCGCGACCCGCTGTGACGCACTCGGCATGGACGTCGTCGGCGTTCGTCGCTCCGACGAGCCGGTGCCCGGCGTCTCCGAGATCTTCTCACCCGATCGGCTCCACGACGCGATCGAGGACGCCAGGTTCGTCGTCCTCACCGTCCCGCACACGCCGGCTACCGACGACATGCTGAGCGATGCGGAGTTCGAGACGATGCGCGAGGACGCTTACGTGATCAACGTCGCCCGCGGGCCCGTCGTCGACGAGGACGCGCTCGTCGAAGCCCTCGAGGCCGATAAGATCGCCGGCGCCGGACTCGACGTCTTCGAGACCGAACCGCTCCCCGAGGAGTCGCCGCTGTGGGGCTTCGACGACGTGATCGTCTTCCCGCACAAGGGGTCGGCGACGAATCGGTATCACCTCGACATCGCCGAACTCGTCGCGGAGAACGTCGAGCGCTACCAGTCGGACGAGGAGCTGAAAAACCGCGTCGCCTGAGACCCGGGTCGCTCAGTTCTCCGTTCGCTGTGCGTCGACGACTGCGACGGCCGCGAGGTTGACGATATCCTTGACCTCGTCGCCTCGCTGCAGCACGTGAACAGGTTTGTCCATTCCCGCGAGCATCGGCCCGGTCGCCTCGGCGCCGCCCAGCCGCTGGAGCAGCTTGTAGCCGATGTTGCCCGACTCGAGGTTCGGGAAGACGAGCACGTTCGCGGGCTCCTCGAGTTCCGAGAACTCGTAGGTGCCGTTGAGGATCTCCTCGACGACGGCGGTGTCGGCCTGCATCTCGCCGTCAATAGGGAAGTCGACGTTCGGGTCGGCCTGCAGCCGCTGGGCGGCCTCACGGGAGGGACGGGTGCGCTCGTTGTCGACGCTGCCGAAGTTCGAGTACGACAGCATCGCCGCGCGCGGCTCGACGTCGAATCGGCGGGCGACGTCGGCCGTGTGTCGAGTGACCTCCTCGAGGACGTCGGCGTCGGGATCCTGGTTGACCGTCGCGTCGGCGATGAAGACGACGCGGCTCTTGAACGCCAGCATGTAGACGCCGGCGGCGTAGTCGGCGTCGTCGCCGGTGCCGATCACCTCGAGGGGCGGGCGCAGCGCGGAGGGGTAGTGGTGGGTCAGCCCCGTCAGCATGGCGTCGGCGTCGCCGACGTCGACCATCACGCTGCCGAGGTAGTTCGGGTCGCTCCGGACGAGTTCGTCGGCCTCGTTACGGGTCATCCCCTTGCGCTGGCGCTGCTCGTAGAGGTGGTCGGCGTAGGACTCGTAGTCGCCGGTCGACGGATCGACGATCTCCGGCTCGAACTCGAGGCCGAGCCGGGTGACCGTCGTCCCGATCTCGTCGCGGTCGCCGAGCAACACCGGCGTCGCGATCCCTTCGTCCTGGATCTGGTAGGCCGCCCGGATCATCTTCTCGTCTTCCCCCTCCGAGAGGACGACGCGCTTGGGGTCGCTTTTCGCCTTGTTGAGCACGACCCGCATCATCTCGCGGGACTTGCCCAGCCGGGCCTCGAGCCGTTCCCGGTAGGTCTCGGGGTCGACCTCGCTGCGTGCGGCCCCGCTCTCGACCGCCGCCTCGGCGACCGCGGGCGCGATCTCGAACAGCACCCGAGGGTCGATCGGCTTCGGGAGGATGTACTCGGGACCGAAGCGCAGCGGTTGATCCCCGTAGGCCTTGATGACGGCGTCGGGGACGTCCTGTTTCGCCAGGTCGGCGAGCGCCTCGGCGCAGGCGACCTTCATCGCCTCGTTGATCTCGGTCGCCCGAACGTCGAGCGCGCCCCGGAAGATGAAGGGAAAGCCGAGCACGTTGTTGACCTGATTCGGGTAGTCCGAGCGTCCCGTCGCCATGATCACCGTATCGTCGCGGGCGGCTTTCGCCTCCTCGTAGCCGATCTCGGGATCGGGGTTGGCCATCGCGAAGATAATCGGGTCCTCGGCCATCGAACGAACCATCTCCTGGGAGACGATGCCCGCTGCCGACAGCCCGACGAGGACGTCGGCTCCCTCCATTGCGTCCGCAAGGCCCCCTTCGGGGAGGTCGCGGGCGAACTCCCGTTTGAACTCGTTGATCTCGCCGGCGGCGGCGCGCTCCTCGGTGATGATCCCGGTCGAATCACACATCGTGATGTTCTCCTTCCGAACGCCGAGCGAGACGTAGAAGCGAGCCGTCGCGATCGCGCTCGCGCCCGCCCCCGAGAAGACGACCTCGAGGTCCTCGAGGTGTTTGCCGGCGAGTTCGGCGGCGTTCAGCAGCCCGGCTCCGGAGATGATCGCGGTCCCGTGCTGGTCGTCGTGGAAGACGGGGATATCCATCCGATCGCGGAGTCGCTCCTCGATCTCGAAGCAGTCCGGCGCCGCGATGTCCTCCAGGTTGATCCCGCCGAACGTCGGCTCCATCGCCGCGGTCGCCGCGACGATCTCGTCGGGATCGTCGAGCTCGAACTCGAGGTCGAAGACGTCGATGTCCGCGAACCGTTTGAACAGGACGCCCTTTCCCTCCATCACCGGCTTCGACGCTTGCGCGCCGATGTCGCCCAGCCCCAGTACCGCGGAGCCGTTCGAGACGACGCCGACGAGGTTTCCCTTCGCCGTGTACCGATAGGCGTCGTCAGGCCGCTCGTCGATGGCACGACAGGGGCCGGCGACGCCGGGCGAGTACGCCAGCGAGAGGTCCCGCTGCGTGCTCGTCGACTTCGTCGTCGCGATCTCGATCTTTCCTGGCGGTTCCTCCTCGTGGTACTCAAGTGACTCGTCCTCGAGGGACATATGTCATCATATATCGCACAGGTGGTAAAGCTGTTTTCACTACCAACAATTATGTATAACCGACGACGGACGCGGGAGCCGCGGGCGATCCAGGAAAGCTACATACCGCGGTCCGTTCATTGGAACGTATGGTCACGATTGCGAACCGCGACGCGCTCGAGCGATCGCGCGCCCACGAGGTCGCGCTCGACTGCCTCGTCGCCGGCCTCGAGGCCGCCCATCCCGAGCGGATCGTCGACGAGACGCTAACCGTTCGCGAGGGCGTGCTCGCGGTCGAAAACGCGGCCGGAGACGAGCGCACCGAGTACGACCTGGACCGCTACGAGAACGTCTTCGTCGTCGGGGGCGGCAACGCCGCAGGCCACCTCGCCCGGACCCTCGAGGACGCGCTCGGCGACGCGCTCACCGGCGGGGTCGTCGTCACCGACGATCCGGCCGGCACGTCGGTCGTCGAGGAACACCCCGGCGACCACCCCATCCCGAGCGAGGACGGCGTCGAGGGCGCCCGGCGAGTGCTCGAGGTCGCCGATCGGGCCGGCGAGAACGACCTCGTGCTGGCCTGTATCACCGGCGGCGGGAGCGCCCTCCTGCCGGCTCCGGCCGGGTCGATCTCGCTTGCTAACCTCCAGTCGGTCACCGAGTCGCTGCTCGAGTGCGGGGCCTCCATCGACGAGATCAACGCCGTTCGCAAGCACTGCTCGTCGATCAAGGGTGGCAAACTCGCCCGCCGGGCGACGCCGGCGACGGTCGCGACGCTCGTCCTGAGCGACGTCGTTGGCGACGACCTGAGCGTGATCGCCAGCGGGCCGACCGCCCCCGACGCCTCCACCTACGCGGACGCCCTCGAGGTGCTCGAGCGATACGAGCTATCGGTTCCCGAAACCGTCTCGACGTACCTGGAGGCCGGCGAGCGCGGCGAGAACCTCGAAACGGTCTCGCCGGACGATCCGCTGCTCGAGTCCGTGCGGATCCACGTGCTCGGAAGCGGCCGGACCGCGATCGAGGCGGCCCGCGAGGTGGCGAGCGACCGGGGGTACGATCCGCTCGTCCTCTCTTCGAGAGTCCGGGGCGAGGCCAGCGAGTCCGCGATCACCCACGTCGCAATCGCCGAGGAGTGCGCTGAGACCGGTGATCCGATCTCGCCGCCCGCTGTCTTGCTCTCCGGCGGGGAGACGACCGTGACGCTCGCCGAGGATCACGGCAAGGGAGGCCCAAATCAGGAGTTCACGCTCAGTGGTGCCGTCGAACTCGAGAGCGACGAGGTCGTCGTCGCGAGCGTCGACACCGATGGGATCGACGGCGCGACCGATGCCGCCGGCGCGATCGCAGCGGCTGGCGACGTCCCGGCCGCAGAGGGTCGGCGTGCGCTCGCGCGAAACGACGCCCTGCCCGCGCTCGAGGACGCCGACGCCATCGTACGGACCGGACCGACCGGAACGAACGTCAACGACCTCCGGATCCTCGTCGTCGAACCCGAGGAGTGACTGCCAGATTTTCCTCGTGAGGCAAGCCTTGCGGGAACCGCCAGTTCGTGTGGGTGTCTATCGGATTTCATGGGGAGGACAGACACAGGATTTATCATAATCGATCCCTGAGGGTCGGGTAATGGCTGTTGAAAAGCCACGCGGTGGCTTAGATAACTACGAGGAGTTTCGTGACGAACTCGATCACGAATACGAGGACGTCGACGAGTACGTGGAACTCGCGAGGGATCTTCGATCGGTCGTCACGGGCGAGGTTCGGTTCGACGAGTACGCCCAGGTCCTGTACGCGACCGACGGCAGCATCTACAAGGCCAAACCCGCCGGCGTCGTGCTTCCGCGAGACGCCGCCGACGTCCAGAACGCCGTTCGCGTCGCGGCCGACCACGACGTGCCGATCATGGCCCGTGGCGCGGGCTCGTCGCTCGGCGGCCAGGCCGTGGGGCCCGGCTGCGTCGTTCTCGATATGACGACCTACATGGATGACATCCTGGAGATCGACGCCGACCGCCAGCGAGCGCGGGTCCAGCCCGGTGTCGTCCAGGACCACTTCGACGAGGCGGCCAGGGAGTACGGACTCAAGTTCGCTCCCGACCCGGCCTCCTCGAACCGTGCGACGATCGGTGGCGGCATCGGGAACAACTCGACCGGTGCCCACTCGGTCCGGTACGGGATCTCCGACGCCTACACCGAGGAACTGGACGTCGTGCTCGCGGACGGCTCGCTGATCCATACTCGCGAGGTCGTCCTCGACTCTCCCGAGTGGGAGGAGATCGTCTCGAAGAACGACCGCGAGGCCGAGATCTACGAGACCGTCCGTGGCCTCGTCGAGGACAACCAGGAGGAGATCGAGAAGCGTTACCCCGATCTCAAGCGCAACGTCTCGGGCTACAACCTCAACAAGGTCGTCTACGAGAACGACGACGGCGAGGAGGTCATCAACCTCTCGAAGCTGTTCGTCGGCGCCGAATCGACGCTTGGCGTGATCGTCGAGGCCGAGATCAGCCTCGTCACCCTTCCCGAGGAGACCGCGCTCGTGCTGTACTGTTTCGAGGACCTCATCGAAACGCTCGAGGCCGTCCCCGAGGCCCTGGAGTTCGAACCCAGCGCCGTCGAGCTGATGGACAGCGAGGTGTTCCGGCTCGCCCGCGAGTCCGAGCAGTTCGCCCAGTACGAGGAGCCCATTCCCGACGGCACCGAGGCGACGCTGATGCTCGAGTACGACTCGGAGCTCCACGACGACTTCGAGGAGGCCATCGGTCGGACGAACGAGCACTTCGTCGAGAACGGCGACGCCTTCGATGCCCTGGAAGCGTACACCGAGGAGGATCAGGCCGACATCTGGAAGCTCCGGAAGGCCGCGATCCCGCTGCTGATGGGCCTCGAGGGCGACCCGAAGCCGTACCCCTTCATCGAGGACGCGACGGTTCCCCCCGAGGAGCTCGCCGAGTACGTCGAGAAGTTCATGGACGTCCTCGAGGACCACGACACCTCCGCCGCCTACTTCGCCCACGCGGGCAGCGGGACCCTACACATTCGGCCGATCCTCAACCTCAAAGATGACGGCGGCATCCAGACGATGCAGTCGATCACCGACGCCGTCACCGACCTCGTCCTCGAGCACGAGGGATCGTTCTCCGGTGAACACGGCGACGGGCTCGCCCGGACCGCGTTCAACCCGAAGATGTACGGCGAGGACCTCTGGCAGGCGTTCAAGGACGTCAAGTCCGTGTTCGACCCCGACTGGCGGATGAACCCGGGGAAGGTCGTCTACACCGACGAGGAGCCGACGGACATGCGCGAGAACCTCCGCTACGGGCACGCCTACGCCTCGATCGAGCCCCAGACGAAGCTCGACTTCTCCGACGAGGGCGGCTTTTCGCACCTCGTGGAGCTGTGTAACGGCTGTGGTACCTGTCGTCAGACCGACGACGTGATGTGTCCGACCTACCGCGGGATGAAAGACGAGATTGCGACGACCCGCGGGCGGGCGAACATGCTCCGCTCGGCGATCTCGGGCGACCTCCCCGAGGAGGAGATGTACACCGAGCGTTTCCAGGAGGAGGTGCTCGACCTCTGTGTCGGCTGCAAGGGTTGCAAGAGCGATTGTCCGACCGGCGTGGACTTAGCGAAGCTCAAGGCCGAGACCAAGTACCAGTACTACGAACGCGAGGGCGTCAGCCTGCGCTCGCGGCTGTTCGGCAACATCGACACCCTCTCGAAGGTTGGGAGTGCGCTCGCTCCGCTGTCGAACCTCGGACCGAAACTCCCCGGCAGCCGCCTCGTGATGGAGAAAGTGGCGGGGATCGCCGCCGATCGGGAGCTCCCCAGCTTCCAGCAGGAGTCCTTCCAGGACTGGTTCGCGAAGCGCGGCCCGCGGGTCGATCCCGACACGGCCGACCGGAAGGTCGTCCTGTTCCCCGACACGTACACCAACTACAGCTACTCCCGACCCGGAAAGGCCGCCGTGCGCGTCCTCGAGTCCGCGGGCGTCCACGTCACCGTCCCCGAGGACGTCGGACCGAGCGGCCGCGCGGCCTTCTCGGTCGGGATGCTCGACGACGCCGAGGAGCGCGCGGTGGCGAACATCGAGCGGTTCGCCGAGTACGTCGATCGCGGATACGAGATCGTCTCGCTCGAGCCCTCCGACGCCGTGATGTTCCAGGACGAGTACCTCGATCTGGCGCCCTCCGCGACCGCCGAGAAAGTCGCCGGCCACTCCTACGGGATCACCGAGTACATGGACACCTACCGCCTCGTCGAGGACCTCCCGCTCGAGGAGACCGACGAGACGCTGGCCTACCACGGCCACTGCCACCAGAAGGCAACCGGCAAGGACCATCACGCCGTCGGCATTCTCCGGCGGGCGGGCTACGCCGTCGATCCGCTCGACAGCACCTGTTGTGGAATGGCCGGCTCGTTCGGCTACGAGGCCGAGCACTACGACCTCTCGAAGTCGATCGGCGAGCGACTCTTCGAGAAGATCGACGAGAGCGAGGGGAACCCGGTCGCACCCGGCGCCTCCTGCCGGAGTCAGATCGGCGACCGCGACGGACCCTCCGAAAAGCCGCCGCACCCGATCGAAAAGGTCAACGAGCTGCTTCCGGCTCGATAACGTCAGACACCTTGTGATTTTTCGCACTGTTCGAGAAACGATACCTTCCTGTTTGGGTGCTGGCTCGCTTCCCTCTCCGACTCGTCTCCTCCTACTGATACTCAATGATCAGATTATAAATAGAACCATTTATTATACTTTGTGATATACGTGATCACGGAACGTTCATGACACAAAAGGACGGTGCGACGCGACAGGAAACCGGGCAGGGGAATGGACGAACGGTGGCTACACGCCGACGCAACCGGGGTGAACGGCACAGATGGTAGTGGACATCATCGTCGCAGCGCTGCCGCTCGTGGTCGTTGCGGTGTTGCTCGTCGGGCTGTTGTGGCCGGCAACCCGGGCGATGCCGATCGCGTGGATCGCCGCGCTCGGCGTCGGTTACATTTGGTGGAACAACCCGCCGGACTATCTGGCGGGATCATCGTTCGTCGGGGTGATGACCGCACTCGAAATTCTGTGGATCGTCTTCGGCGCGCTGGTACTGTTGTACACGCTGATGCAGGCCGGCGCGTTCGATCGGATCAACAAGGGGTTCACCGCGGTCTCCGACGATCGCCGGGTCCAGATCGTGCTGCTCGCGTTCTTCCTCGCGACGTTCATCGAGGGCGCCGCCGGGTTCGGGACGCCGGCGGCCGTCGTGGCACCACTGTTGCTGGCACTGGGATTCCCGGCACTGGCCGCCGTCATCGCGGCGCTGATCGGCCACATCATCGCCGTCACCTACGGCGCAGTGGGAACGCCGATCATCGTCGGGATCCAGGATCCGCTGATGATCTACGAGGACCAGATCGTCAACGACGGCGGCATGAGCGTCGTCGAGTACTCCCACGAGGTCGCAGCGTGGGCGGCGACCTACCACGCCCTAACGGGCTTCCTGATGCCGCTGTTCGCCGTCGGGATGATCGTCTACTTCTTCAGCCCACCGGAAGAGCGATCGATCAAGCCGGCGCTCAGCGTCTGGCCGCTCTGTCTATTCGCGGGGTTTGCCTTCGCAGTCCCCTACTGGATCTCCGCGTGGTTCCTCACCGCGGAGTTCCCGGCACTGATCGGGGCGATGGTGGGCGGCGCGATCACCGTCGCGTTGCTCCGACAGGGATACCTGCTCCCGGACGACGAGTGGGACTTCCCGCCGCGAGAACAGTGGGCCGATCACTGGGTGGGCGCGATCGAACCCGGTAGCGAGGAGGCTAACGGCCCTGTTCCGAACGGTGGCGAACAGATGTCGCTGCTCAAAGCGTGGTCTCCCTACATCGTGCTCATCGTCCTGCTGGTCGTTACCCGTGTCGTCGAACCGATCTCGGAGACCCTGACCGACGCCGACCTCGGTGCCGAGTTTGCCGTCGCCGGTCTTGGCGAGTTCACGATCGGCGTCGTAATCATGTGGAACGAGATGTTCGGGTACGACCTCGCCGCCGATATCGCATGGGTGAACGTGCCAGGGTTCTGGCTGCTGGTGAGCGCAATCGCTGCGATCGGAATCTTCGGGATGTCAGGCCAACAGGTGAAAGCTGCCTGGACTGAAGCTGCACAGAAGCTCGTGTCGCCGTTTATCGCGCTGATCTTCGTGATCGCGATGGTGCAGGTGATGATCCAGTCTGGCGGCGCACCCGGCGCGCCCGAGGTGGGCAGCATGATCGAGATCCTTGCGATCGCGACCGCGGACGTCACCGGGCCGCTGTACCCCGCGCTGGCGGCGCTTATCGGCGCGCTCGCGGCCGCGATGGTCGGCTCGAACACCGTCTCGAACATCACCTTCGGCGGGTTCCAGTTCACGGCCGCACACGAACTCGACCTGCCGAGCCAGATCGTCGTCGGAACGCAGGCCGTCGGCGGTGCGATCGGTAACCTCGTTGCGATCCACAACATCGTCGCGGCGCTGGCGACCGTCGGTCTCGTCGGTCAGGAGGGGCGGGTCATCAGGCTGAACCTGATTCCACTGTTCTACTACGCCGTCGTCGTCGGTATCTGGGCGCTGCTGTTCGTCTACGTCATGCCCGACGTGCTCCCGTCGGTGTTCGACGTCTACTGAACGCACGCCTTCTCTCTCGGTCCTCTCGACGCGTCTCGTAACTGCCCGTCAACGGCAGCTCCCATCACAACTTTGCTATTATAATTTGCATTATCTATAATGGGGGTGGAGACGGACAGAGCCGCGGCTATCAGTCGAAGCGACGACCGAAAAAGAGCTCTACACCCTTTGGACGCGCTCGAGCCGATACTTCTCGGAAGACGACCGGCTCGAGCACTCATCCATCTGTATAATGTACACCTAACGCTACTTTGCCGGTAACATCAATTCTCAAGAACGATTTCTATAGGAACACTCGAACGGTTTCGTTCGCCTGAGTGTGGCTGTGAGAAAGGACGCTCGGCTCGGTACGACCGGGAGCATCTTCCTCCAGAACTGCCGCGTAACGATCTGACCGGGAAACGAAGAGTCACCGGTATCGTTATATCAGTCTCGCTCGAGAAGCGTGGTATGGCGTGGCAACATACTGTTTACGCGTACCCGATTCTTTTCGCGACGGCGCTCTCGGTCGTGCTGGGTACGTACGCGGTTGCCCGCATTCGGCGCCGCGGACGATCGCCGACGTTGCTGGCGTTCGCCGCTATGACCGGTGCGATCGCGATCTGGACCGGGTTTTCCGCGCTGAAACTCCTCAGTACCGACCCGGCAGTCCAGTTCCGAAGCTACCAGTTGCTTCACGTCGGCAGCGCCGCCGTCGGTCCCCTCCTGTTGCTGTTCGCGCTTGCGTACACCGATCGCTCCCGCTGGCTTACGCGCTCGCTCTCCGTCGGCGTGTTCGTCGTACCGGTCGCGTTCGTCGCGCTCTTGCTCACGAACCCGTATGACGTAGCGATCATCGACACGCGGATGGTCGACGCCGACGGGCTGGTTGTCTGGCGAGCGGATCGCGGCCCGGCACACGTCGCCCTGAGCTTCGTCTACGCCGCGCTCATGGCTGCCCTCACGCTCGCCGTCGTACTTTCCGAGTCGGTTCGAACCGGCCGAACGTACTACCCGCAGGCCGCCCTCCTGACGGTCGCGGTCGTCGCTCCTATCGGTGCGAGCTTCCTCACGATCACGGGGGTTCCGCTGTTCGATCGGGAGGGTGTGAACCTCGTCCCGGCGGCGGCGGGTCTCTCGGTCGCCGCACTCGGAGTCGCGACGTTCCGGTACCGGCTGCTGGATCTGCCACCGATCGCGTACACGACCGCGATGCGTAACTCGCCCGACGGCGTCCTTGTTCTCGATTCGAACGGACGGGTCGTCCACTCGAACGAGAGCGTCGGCCAGTTGCTCGGCGTTTCGCCGCCGTTTACCGGCAAACCCGTAGACGCCGTCCTTCCGGAGCTGTGTGACGAAACGGACGATGTACGGACAGTCGAGATCGAGACGCCCGAGGGCGATCGGTTCCTCGAGCTCCGCTCGCAGCCGTTGCACTCCCAGGAGACGACCGTGGGGCGAGTGATCGTCCTTCGGGACGTCACCGCCCAGAAGCGCTACGAACGGTCACTCGAGTTGCGAAACGAGCAGGGGGAGCTGTTGAACCAGCTGGTTCGCCACGACATCAGAAACGAAATGGGGCTCGTCCTAGGGCTGTTACGTCGTGTCGAACCCGAACTCGAGCGGCTGCGCGAGGACAACCCCGAGGTTCACGACCGGCTCGCGGCGCACACCGACCGCATCAGGTGGAACTGCGAGCACGTCGTCGATCTCACGGAGACGGTCGGCGAACTCCTGCAGACGATCGACCAGCGCGAGCGCGAACCGCGACCCGTCGAACTCGAGCCGGTTCTCGAGGAGGAACTCGATATCGTGGCGGCCGCGTTTGATAACGCACGAATCGAGGTCGAATCCAAACTCCCCGACGCGACGGTGTACGCCGACGAGATGCTCTCGTCGGTGTTCTACAACCTCCTGACGAACGCGATCGTCCACAGCGACAACCCACGACCCGAGGTGACCGTCACCATAGCCGAGTCCGCCGACCGGATCGCTGTCGCGATCGCCGACGATGGTCCCGGCCTCCCCGAGGGGCCGACGGAGCTGCTCACCGGAGCAACTCCGCTTTCGGAGTACGATGGTCCGGGCTACGGGCTCTACATCGTTCGATCGCTGATCGAGGGGTACGGAGCCGAACTCTCGGTCGCGGAGAACCGGCCGACCGGATCGACCGTGACCGTCCGACTGATACGTGCCGACGGCGACCGTAAACCGGAGGGCGCACAGACCGTTACGGTTACCGATTCTGCCCCCTCGGCTGGAACCGGAACGGTGATGGAGAGCGAACGCTCGTCGGACGAAGTGACTGGGTGGTCGAATGACTGAACCGCCGACCGACGATCACAGAGGGGAGCCGTTCCTCGAGCCGATCGAGGTCTTGCTCGTCGACGACAACGAGCGGTGGGCGACGTTCATGGCCGACGAACTCGAGGGGCGCGATCCGTCGTTCCGGGTCGAGCTGGCCCTCGGTGCGAACGAGGCGCTCTCCGTGCTTCGAGGGGCGGACCACGACTGTCTCGTCGTCGACTACCGGATGCCGGAGGCCGACGGAATCCAGCTGGTAGAGCGCGTTCGAGAGCGTCGCCCGGAGTTGCCGATCATCCTTGTGACGGGCGAAGGAAGCGAGACGATCGCAACGCGGGCCATCGACGCCGGCGTAACCGACTACCTCCCGAAGGATCCCAAGGTCGACCAGACACCCGTTCTGGCCGGCAAGATCAAAAGCGCGGTCGAACGCCGCGCACTGCGACAAGCGATCGAGGACAGCGAACGGCGCTACCGGACCGTGATCGAGCAGAGCCGCGACGCGATCGTGATCCTCCGAGACGACCGAATCCTGTTCTGCAACGAGCGCTTCGCCGAGCTCACCGACTCGAACGTCGACGACCTCGTCGATACCTCGTTCGTCGACGCCTTCGTCCACGAGGCAGACCGGGAACGGTTTCGCGGGATCGACAGGGAAATCCTCACGGAGGGGATTCACCGCTTTCGGTTGGTGACCGGCGAGGGGACGATCGCTCACTGCGAGTACACGGGGTGTGAACTCGTGTACGACGGCGCCCCGGCGACGATGCTTTCAATCAGGGACGTTACGACGAAGCGACTGAAGGAGGTTCGCCACCGGCGAGAGCGAAACCTCAACAGACACCTCCAGCGAGCGCTCGTGGCGTCCCGAAACCGGGAGGACCTCGAGGACGCCGTCGTCACCGAACTCGCTCGACAGGGGTACGATCTCGTCTGGTTCGGGACGGTCGTCGACGCGAGGCTTCAGCCGCGTGCCGTCGCCGGGGATCGGATGTACGTCGAGGACGTCGAACTCTCGCTCGAGCGAGCGGAACACGAGTGCGAACCCAGCGTCTGGGCGGCCCGGACCGGAACGACGCAGGTTATCCCCGACCTCGAGACGTTGTTTCCGACCGGCTGGCGGGAGCTGGCCCTCGAGCGTGGCTTTCGGACGGCGATCGCGCTTCCGGTCGGCTATGATGACGTCACCTACGGCGTTCTAGCGGCCTACCGAGCCGTACCAGACACGATCGACGACGCGGAGCACGAGTTCCTCCGCGATCTCGCGGCAACCGTGGGCTACGCGATCCATCACATGGACGCCCGGAAGGCGCTCACCGCAGACCACGGCGTCGAGGCCCGGATCGAACTCCGGGACGGCTCACACTACCTGAGCGAGATCGTCGCCGTCGTCGGCGCCGAGTCGTCGGAGCCAGAGCTGGTCGTTCACAGTACCTACTCGAGCGGCGACGGCGAAGTCGTCCAGTACGTCTCCGTCCGCGGCGGCTCCACCGAGGACTTTCGCGACGCCGCCGCTGATCACCCGGCCGTCCGGGAGGCCGTCCCGGTCCGGCGGGCCGAAGCCGATTCGTTTCGGCTGACGGTCGACGGTCCGACGCCGGAGTCGGCCCTTGCTCCGTTCAACGCGCGCATCCGATCGACCCAGGTCACTGCCGACTGCGCGGTGCTTCGGATCGAACTCCCCTCGAGGGAGAACCTCGGCGCGCTGATCGATCGCCTCGAAGACCGGTACGGCCACGTGTCGGTGCTATCGGCCGCCGAACGCGACTGGACGGACTACGACGGGGCGCCCGCGATCCAAACGAGCGAGCTGACCGAAAAACAGGCGGTCGCGCTCGAGGCGGCTTACCGTCACGGCTACTTCGAGCAGCCGCGCCGCTCGTCGGCGACCGATATCGCGACCAGCCTGGGTATCTCCCACTCGACGTATCTGCAACATCTCCGCGCGGCTCAGCAGAAGGTGTTCGCGGCGTTTTACGACGAATAGCGGCCGGCGACCTCGAACCGTCGACCGAACCCCTCTGGACTGTTTGAAACGGGATCTCTTTAGGTCAGAAAAACGCTGGTGTCAGTATGGTCGTTCACGAGTCACTGTGCGGTGAAGGTCGTCCGAATCCGAGTGTCGATGAGTGAAGTCGACAGGCTCACGGCGTTGTTCGTCGAGTCCTCCCGAAACACGGCGCTCTCGTGGCTACTCCTCGCCGTACTTGGAGCGAGCTTCGTCGGTGGGATTCTCCTCGGTCGGTACGAATCGGTGCTGTTCAGTGGTATCGCGGTCGTCGTGATCGCGGCTCCGGCGGTCAAGTTCCGCGATCCGACGCTGATGCCGCCGTGGTACTTCGTCGGGCTGATCTGTCTTCCCATCCTCTGGGAGGCGTTCGCACCGAGACCGCTGATGACGGCCGTGGTCCCGAGTCTGGCACTCGCCACACTGGGACTGCTGATGGCGGTCGAACTACACCGGTTCACGTCACTCCGCCTCGTTCCGTGGTTTGCCATCGTTCTCACCGTACTGTTTACCCTCGCGATGAGCGGCCTGTTGAACATCGTTCGCTGGTCGGCGGACGTTCTGTTCGGAACGGCGTTCTTGCTCGACGGACGGACCCAGGACGCGATCAACGCGGCGGTGATGATCGAGTTCATTTACGCGACTATCGCCGGACTCCTCGCGGGAGCGATCTTCTACTGGTACTTCCGTAACGCAGGCGCGCGTACATCGCCTCGAATGGCCGCTTCCTCGACGCCCCGAGCCGAGGGCGAGGACATCGAGGGAGTCGTGCTCAGCGAGCGGTTGGGGGTCGCAAAGCGACGACAGCTCCAGTTGGTACGGCTGATGCAGTTCGTCCTCGTTGGCGTCCTCGCCTACGGTGTCTGGAACCTCCAACTTCCCGTCGTGACCAACGCCATAATCGCGCTGGTCATCACCTTTGTCCCGGCGGTACTGGACCGGGACTACCACATCGCGATCGAACCCGGACTCGCACTGTGGGTGACGAGCGCCGTCTTTCTTCACGCGCTCGGCACCGCCGGACTGTACGACGCGATCGCTCGCTGGGATAACCTGACGCACACGCTGTCGGCAACGGTCGTCGCGGCTGCTGGCTACGCCACCCTTCGAGCGATCCACCTCCACGGGCGGGACATTCATCTTCCGCGATGGGCGCTGTTCGGGTTTACCGTCGTATTCGTGCTCTCGATGGGTGTCGTCTGGGAGATTTTCGAGTTCTTCGTCGATCAAGGCGCGCTCCTGTTAGGTATCGAGCCCGTACTGGCACAACACGGAATCGACGATACGATCGTCGATATGCTGTTCAACACGCTCGGTGCGATCATCGTCGCGACGTGGGGGACGGTGTACCTCACGGAGGTTTCCGAGAGTCTCGCGGCGCAACTCGAGAGCCGATTCGGTGTCGACGAGTCAGATGCGTAGGAGATCGTACTCCGGGAGAAAGTCGATGGCCTCCAACAGACCGTTCGCGACCGCCACGAGAATTACCATGTATATCCCGTTCCCGATCGCCGAGAGGAGCACGAATCGGTGCCGCGGGTAGCCGTTCAATCCGGCAACGACCGTCATCAGCCCTCGGAACCCGGGGGTCGCGTTCGAGACGCAGATCGCTTTTCCGCCGTACCGGTCGAACTGGCGGTTGATAAACGACATCCGTTTGCGACCGAGGCGACGTCTGACGACGACTGGGATCCGGTCGACGTATCGAACGACGCGGCTGGCTTGATTTCTGTCCTCGTGCTCACCTCTGAAGCCCTCGTACAGAACCCACTGTCCCGCCGTCGCGGCAACGACACAGAGGACGGAAACCACGGCCGTAACCAGCAGTCCGGCTTCCGTAACGACGAGATACAGAATCAGGAGAACGGATGGGTGGAGGAGTTTTCCGATCCACAGCCCCTCGAGAAAGTACAACAGCACGAGCACCGGCGGACCGATCGTAAGCACCAACTCGGCCAGCGTCGTATCGAGAGCCATCTCGTCCGCTCCCTTCTCACCACCCTCATATAGGAGTTTGGAGGGGGTACTACGTTCCTGCCGGGACGAATTCGAACGGGTTACCCGACACGTTGAAGCCTTTCTGTCCCCTTAGTAGGGTCACTATGATGCTTCCGACCCACGCTCTCGGCGGCATGGCACTCGCGTTGCCGTTGCTAGTCGTCGCTCCGGAGTTTGCTCCCCTGGCGCTCGGAGCGGGACTGGTCGGAGGGATCTTTCCCGACCTCGATATGTACGCCGGCCACCGCAAAACCCTCCACTTCCCGGTGTACTACAGCGTGCTTGCCGTCCTCGCGATCGGCGTCGCGGTACTCGTTCCGACGGGAGCGACCGTCGCCGTCGCCGTCTTTCTGCTCGCAGCCGCTCTCCACTGTGTGACCGACGTCCTCGGGAGCGGACTCGAGTTGCGCCCGTGGGAAGGGACGTCCGACCGGGCGGTGTACGATCACTACCGCCGAACCTGGATTCCGCCACGTTACCTGGTTCGATACGACGGCTCGCCGACGGATCTGATGCTCTCGGTAACGCTCGCGCTCCCGCTTCTGTATACGCTCGAGGGCGAGTTCCGGTGGGTCGTGCTCGGGATCGTCGTCGTCGGGGCCGCCTACACCGCGCTCAGGCGGCGTCTCGCCGATCTCGCGACCGTCGTCGCTCGGCGAATACCGACGGGCATCCGGCCCTACGTCCCGAAACGATACCTGGAGGACCTCGAATCCGAGACGAGCACGACGAGATGCTAGCGGGCCGATATCGGCGTATCTGGTCGAACACCTGCTGAAGTATTAAGGGCTAAATAGGTCGTTTCGGAATGGGTGGGTATGGATCTCCGCGTCGTGTTTATGCTGTTTCTCGTCGCGCTTCTCGGCGTCATAAGCGCCCTGCTCTTGCTCCCGCTACTGCAATATATCGTCGCGGCCGCGCTGCTGGCGTTCGTCCTGTTTCCGGTTCACGACCGACTCGCCGCTCGTACGGTCGAAATTCGAGGGCGGACGCTCACGATTTCGCCGCGCATATCGGCGGGCGTCGTAACCCTCTTCGGTGTCGTTGCCACCGTTCTTCCGTTACTCCTCGTCTCCATTATCGTTCTTCAGACCGTTCTCTCGTTCCTCGAGGAGTTCGACGACCTGGCGATCGCCGAGACGGTCCAGGAGACGGTCTACGGGCTGGGAATCGACGACGCGACCGTCGACGAAATAGAGCAATTCCTGAGCGCGGAGGTCGAGGGGTTCCTCGAGCAGGGTATCGAATTCGTCCTCCAGGAGCTAGTCGGACTGCTCGACACGAGCTTTCGCGTCGGTCTGGGAATCCTGGTACTTGTCTTTCTTCTGTACTACTTCCTCGTCGACGGGCGGCGGTTGGTCGGTTGGATGGGTGCGGTCGCACCAATCGAAGACGAGACGCGAACGGAACTGGTAGCCGAAATCGAGGGCGTCACGTGGGCAGTACTGATCAGTCACGTTCTCGTCGCGCTCGCGGAGGGTGTGCTGGGCGGAATCGGACTCTACCTCTTGGGCGTTCCGAACGTCGCGTTCTGGTCGGTCGTGATGGTCGTCGTCTCATTTCTGCCCGCGATCGGGATCTGGCTGGTCTGGTTGCCGATAGTCGGCTACCTTCTTTTCGTCGGTGATCCCGTCGGTGCACTCCTCCTGTTAGCGTACGGCGTTACGGTCCTCTCGATCGTCGACAACTACCTGCGTGCCTTCCTCGTCGATATTGGGTCCGGTGTGCATCCAGGGACCGTCCTCGTCGGCGTGATCGGTGGACTCTACCTCTTTGGCTTTCTGGGATTGATACTCGGTCCGGTCCTTCTGGCGATGCTCAAGGTCGTCCTCGAAGTTTTCAGCGAAACGCACACCGCCGATACCGGAGAGCGAAACGCTCCATGGGATTGAACCACGTTCTTGCGGTCCGAACGTCGCAACGATTGGACTCAGTCGCACACCGATTGTCCAACCGTCGTACAACCCGGCACGCACCGACTATCAACGACTTTGATAATGGATTCGAATGACACTAGAATACGCATAAAAGCCGCTCTAAGTGCGCTTTTCGGCCGTTGCGGAAGTTCCGTACCGAACGGCTCGAGGAAGCACGGTTAAGAATCGAATACCTTCATATGTCGGAGGGAGACTGTGCAGGGACGCTCGGTATCATACCGAAACCGGGACTGGTACGTCGTATTATGTGACAACGCTTCTTAATTGGAAGATCCAATAGAGTAACGCAGCGTGAACGTCTTCCCCGCACGTTCGTCGACGAGAGACGGTCCGGGGAAGAATCAGGAGGCAATTAAATGTCAACCGATAATACTGAAATCGATGGGGAGCTTGGAACCGATCACTCGAACGCGATCACGACGGAGACGGAATCTTCCGACACGGAACCGACAGTTTCCGATTCGGCTGTGGATACCGAAGACAGCACCGTCGTCGGTGGCCTCAGCGAGAACATCGCAGGAGCGCTCGTCTACCTCTTCGCACCGTTTATCGCCGTGCTGTTCTACCTCCTTGAGGATCGAAACGAGTTCGTTCGCTTCCACGCCGCACAGAGCATCGTCGTCTTCGGCGGCTTCTTCGCCGTCGGGATGGGCGTATTCATGATGGGGTTCGTCCTCGAGTTCCTGCCGTTCGTCGGCTGGATGCTCTCACTGGCGATCTCGATGCTGACGTTCCTGGTGCTCGCTCCCCTCGGGTTTATTCTCTGGGTACTGCTGACGTACAAGGCGGTTACGGGTGAGCGATACGCCCTCCCCGTCGCCGGCGAGATCGCAGAGAGGTACGTCTGATGGGAGTGCGCCGGCGTTCGTTCGTCGCGATCGCCGGGCTCACCGCGCTGAGCGGCTGTCTCAGCGTCGACGACATCACGAACCGGGCGAGAAGCGAGGCCAGCGATCGGGCGGGCGACGAGCTTCGAGATCGAACGGGGATCGACGTCGAGACGCCCGAGGAGCCGCCGGAAACCGACGAGGAGTGGCGGCTGTACGAGTTCGAGCCGGGCGAGCGCTACGAGTACCGCATCGAGACCGAGGAGGACGGCCCCGGAACTTTCAGCTGGATCGTCGAGGACGCGGGGGAGGACCAGCTCGTCGTCGACACCGAGCTGGTGTTCGAAAGCGGGGACGAGTTCGCCCGAACCGTAACCGGCACCCAGGACGAGGTGTTCTCGGAGCTACTGACGACGCCGGCGGCGATCTTCATCGGCTCGGGGCTGCACTCGCCGTACGTCGTCGCCGACGAGGGCGTGTACCTCGGCTACGAGTGGCGGGTCGCGACCGACGAGGGGAGCTTCCGCTACGCGGTCGAGGACACCGACTCCTACGTCGGGACCGACTGCTACGTGGCCGTGACCGAAATCGACGGCACGGTCGTCCACGAGAGCTGTCTCTCACCCGACCTGGCGTTTCCGGCGTTCGTCGCGTACTACGACGAGAACGGCGAGCAGCTGCTCGAGATGGAGCTCTTCGAGTATGGAGAACCGAGTGGCGGGAACTAGGATGACAACGAAATCGATTGGAGGGACGACGGCGAGCCGGAGGGACGATAGGAGGATCGATCGGCGAACGGTGCTCCGAGCACTGGGCGTTGCGAGCGTCCCACTCGTGAGCGGGTGCTTCAGCGGAGACGAGAACGGCGACGAGAGCAACGACGACGAAGGCGGGGAAACGAGCGACGAGCCGACCAGCAACAGTGACGACGACGGTACCGACGAGAGCGAGAGAAGTGTCGGGACCGCGGAGATTACGTTCCTTGGCGATACATACACCGACGACGACGCTTCCTGTGACGGGCGCAGGACCTTCCCGCCGGAGAACGAAATGATCGGCGTCCGTGATATGGAGGCGGGTATAGAGTTCTTCGTCGAACGCGATGACCCGGCAGAGTCAGACGTGGTCGAGGTCGAGATCGCGTTTCCGGCCGGTGACCCGGGCGAGACGATCGGCGAGGTCGAAGCCTACAGTGCCCGGACGACCGTCGACGAGATCGAATTCGAACTCGGCAGCGGCACGTCGGGCAGCCTCCACCTCGAGCCCTCGTCCCACATGAACGACGACGTAGAACACGACCCCGACGGCGGGGAGATAACCTGGGAGATAGCATGCTAACACGAGAGACATCCACGGTACGGAACCGCACGACGACTTCGGCGAGGGAGTCCTCGTCGTCACCGACGAGCCGGTGGAGGGCGTAGCGATGGTTCTGCACTTCCTGAAGGCGACGAGCGTCTTCCTCAAGACGCTCCCGTTCGTCGCGCTGCGGATCGCCGTCGGGATCCTGTTCGGGCTCGTCACAGTGGTCTACTTCGGGATCGTCGGTTGGCTGGTACTGACGCTGCTCGACGCGGGAACCATCTCCGGACCCATCGGTGGGATCGGGTTGCTCGTCGCGACTCTGATCTTCCTGGCCGCGATGCGCTTCGCCCGACGGTACGTCCTCTACATGGTCGCCGCGGGTCACGTCGCCGTCATCGCCCACATCGTCGAGACCGGCGAGACGCCGCGAAACCAGCTCGCGTTCGGCACCGGACAGGTGCGGTCGCACTTCAAGGAGGCCAACGCCCTGTTCGTCGTCGATCAGCTGGTGAAGGCGGCGATCCGACAGTTCAACAACACCGCCATCTCGCTGTCGAATCTGGTGAGCTTCGTTCCGACGCTTTCGAACATCCTCACTGTCCTCCGGAAGGCGATCGGACTTGCCGCCTCCTACATCGACGAGGCGATTATCGCCTACGTCTTCATCGCCGAGGAGGAGAACAACTGGCGAGCGGCTCGAGACGGCGTCGTCCTCTACGCGAAGACCTGGAAGTCGATCCTCGGTTCGACGCTGGCGATCATCCTCGGGATGTACGCGGTGGCGTTCGGACTGTTGCTGGCGCTGACGCCGCTGGCCGCCGTCTTCGGGAGCCTCTCGCCGACGTTCGAGATCCTCGGCTGGGTCGCCGTCGCCGGGATTGGCCTGACGGTCTACCTCGGCGTCCTCAGACCCTGGGTGAAGACCGTCGTGATCACGACGTTCCTGATCGAGTCCCGCGAACTGACGCCGGACAGCGAGACGGTCGACTTCCTCGAGCGCCGATCGAAGAAGTTCCGGGAGCTGACGGCGAAGGCCGACGCCGAGGAAACGGAGACCTACCCGACCGAGGACTCGTCGGACGGCGACGTTCCACAGAGGGAGCCCACCTAAAACCACGTCGCGGGACGGTAGGGAGCCGGCCCGAACCGCCGAGGTCTGCAAAAGAGCCACACCGCACTTCCGATGAACTTTCCGAAGTCGCCGGTCGGCGTATTCACACTGGTATCTCGCGTCGTCTCGTCGGTTCGGTACGAGTTCGAGACCGTCTGGTATGTGTGTGAGTGTCTTACGGAAAGCATATTAGCGACTGGTGTCGTTCGTATTACATGGCACAGTACGCAACAGACCGATGTACCGACTGCGGTGGACGAAAGATCGCTCGGGCGGACAACTCCGTCTGGTGTCCGAACTGCGCCCTCTTCCGTCCCGATACGTAGCCGCCTCCGGCCGGGTCCGACCGGCCACGGCGAGTTCGCCATCGAGCGGGCGTCAGTCCGAAGACCTGCTCGAGCCGAGGGAGACGCTCCTCGCGTCTCACTTTCGAGCGAGCGCACGAGTGCAAACCGCGGCCGCCCTCTCAGAGATCGTCGTTAGGTTGGGGCGTTCGGCTCTCGCTCAGCAGATGCGTAAGCGTTCGCTTGACTCGTTCCGGGTTCGGAACGCTGCGAAAGGTGACGTCGTCGGTCGACGTTCCGGCCGTGTATACCACGACGTCGCCAAACGAGAGCGCCCGCTCGAGTGCCGATTGGTTGTACCCGGTGTTTTGGACCCTGTCGAGGCGGACCTGCGTGACGTCTCGAGAGATGAGCCCGTGTTTGACGTAGATCTCCTCGTCGGTGATGACGTACAGCAGCCGGAGCCAGTTGAGGTACGTCGCGCCCACCTGTCCGACGCCGGCCAAGACCAGTACCAGCGGCAGATACGCCACCCACGACGGGACGGTCTCGCCAGTGATGACCCCCGAAAGCCAGACGGTAAGCACGATCCCGAGCACCGCGAGACCAATCCCGAACGCGACCGAGGCTGCGATCGTCAGCCACGAGGGACGGCCCGCCCACTGAACCTGCTCGCCGTCGGTGAGGTGAAGCCAGTCCGCGGCCGCGAGGTCGTCGTACGACTCGTGCGTTTCCTCCATCGGTACTACGTTTCGTCTCTTCGATACTGGTCCTTTCGGACGATGAGGTCGTTTTCCGACCACCGGCGAGTGCCCTCGACCCCATCGATCCACGAAAACGATACCCCATCCGTTACGCTGAGTCGGCTTTTGGCTTCCCCGTCTTCCTCACGATTTCACGTCACCTCGTACGCTGTGTGAGTCGTGCACCGACGAGTTACCCTTCCGAGGCCCCGAACCGTCGAGACAGTCAGTGCATGAGCATGCCGTACTCGGCTTTCATGCATCGATCCTGAACAACTCTAATTCCGGCGCGCTCGGCCCGTCGTGTGGCCGTCTCGTTGCTGATACCGAGTTGCATCCAGACCGCCTGCACGTCGTCACGCTCGAGTACCGCGTCGACGATGTCGTCGACCTCGTCGCTCGGGCGGAAGAGCTGCACGATATCGATGCTCGTCTCGACGTCGGAGAGTGAGGCGTAAGCGGGTCGTCCGAATACCTCATCGGCGTAGGGGTTGACCGGAACGATCTCGTAGCCCTTTCGCTGAAGGAACGCGGGGACAATGTGGGCAGCTTTCTCGTAACTGGTGGACGCTCCGACCACGGCGACCCGCTCTAGCTCGAGGATCTCCCGGAGTCCGTCGTCGTCTTCGACTGGCATACGGTATGTTGTCGGGCCAACCGATTGAGTGTACCGACACCAGGTAGCTCGACAACGTATCGATTTCGCGCTTTCAGCGGTCTCTTTTCCTGCGCCTCGGCGGGCGTAGCGGGGTCAAGGATTCTGACGAACTCGAGCTTTCGGCTCGCCGAGTTCCCGCCACGATCGAGGCGTTCTGCGACCGATCGCGTCCGTATTAGTTCTTAATTCTCGGGGAGTTCTGTGGCGCCAGTTACGTACCGTCCTCGTCGTCTCCTTCACCACCCTCGTCCTCGGCGTCGGTATCGCGGCCGTACCCCTCTACCTCCTGAATTTCGGCGTCGTCGTCTCCGTTGTCGGTTTCGTCCCCCTCGTCGCCGCCGTCGTCATCCTCACTTTCGTCGTCGCCGGTATCGTCCCCCGTTTCGTCTTCGTCCGTTCCGCCGTCTTCGTTTCCGTCGGTGCTCGTCTCCTCCCCCTCGGTCTCGTCCGGTCCTTCGTCTCCGAGATCCCCGCAGCCTGCCAGTCCCACTACCGCACCTACGCCAACGAGTGACACCATCCGGCGACGGTTCAGGGTTCGATCTGTCATAGTGCAACTCAGGTACGGCCGAATGGGGTAATAAGGACGGCCGATAGTTCGAACGATCAGTATGGATTAGGCGTACTCCGGCTGAATTAGAGTGCTGATGAATGTAACTAACTCAGTTAGCCGCACCGTACTCGTTTCTCGTCACGCGGTATCGAAGCCGAAGCCCGCGATTTCGGTCGTCGGTAGACGTCACCGCGGTTCTGTGACCACGAGTAGGGAGTACCGAACGGCAGGCCAAACGACCGTCCTGGTACCGTCCGGTCGAGTCGGTTTGCAGAACGGAGAGAACGGTGGACCGACTCGGTCGGTGCACGCAAACTTACCTCGGGAGCTGTAACGTGAGCGACTGACACTGCTACGAGCGTAACGAGTGTCGTTCTCAAAGCGTCTCGCACGTTGAGGACGACGCTACTGAGGGGCGTTTATCTGTCCTGTTCTACTATCTCTCGTTCCCACATCCACTTGGAGATGAACATCGTCCCGAAGACGGCGATAATGATAACGACGTAGATCGGATCGCCGGGTAGGAACGCAAAGTAACCAAATTCCAGAAGCAGGTTCACAGCGAACGCCAGCGAAAGAGCAATAGCCGCGACTTTGGGGACGTCCCTCGCGAACTGGACGAAGATCGCACCAAAGATCGCCGGAACGAGATAGAGCTCGAGCGAAACTCCGAACGGGTACTCCGTGGAACTATCCCTGCTGTTCTACGGAGAGACAGCGAGAGTGTCTCGAGGCTTGCCCCCGAGGTACTTCACAGTTCAGGGATCCGGAGAAGTCTCACCCGACAGCTGAACGTTCACTTAGACACCGGTATAGCCAGCGAGATCCAGGTACGGCGTTACCACGGATCGTTCGACGGCCAGTTGGACCGACTCGCTTTCTCGATCGTAGTCGACGAGGTTCATCTCCTGCAACAGTGGCAGGTGATGGTGTGCCAGATCGGTGAGGATCCGCTCGTACCACTCGTACGACGGGTTCTCCTCCTTGATCGCGATGTACTCGGCGAGATCCCCGAGCGAAATGGCCGCAGCCTTCTGTGACAGGTAGGCGACCGTCTTCTGACGACGTGCGTGTGAGAACGCGACGAAGAGTTCCGTCGGGGTGATCTCGGAACGATTCCCGCCAGGTTGGTTCGGACCGTGAGCGTGGGGCATCATAGGCGAGTGAGGTACTACACCGATACAGCGCGAGCCAACATCTCTCGAAAGCCAACATCAGTAGAGTACGTCTACCCTCGGATGAGCGAAGCGCAATTATAACCTTTGTCGTTGGCCCACTGCTCAAACGGAGCGCTTGGCTCTGGTTGACAAACCTTCCCAGAACGACGATTTACTCTTCGAGAGCGGTCGGCTCGAAGCGGCGGTCGTCCGGCGCATCCTTTTCGATCGTTACGCCCCAGTTCGGAGCATCAGCGGCCGGAGAGACGATTTCCCACGTTCCCTCGACGGCCGCTCCGTGTCCGAACGCGGTGAGAACCAGGTCTTGGAGCTCGTGCTCGAACGCTGCTGTTGCATCCCTGGTGGAGTGAGGAGAATGATTGGATTCCATGATAGGGAAGAGAGCGGAACGACGCGTGATCGCTGTACTCTCACACCTTTCAAGCCCCGAATATTAATAACGGTGTCGTTCATTTCGGGCGACCGGTTCTCGAGGCGCGTTACTCGGCGCCCGCCGACTCGGCGGTCGAACGAACCAGTTCCGGTGAGAGAGCGGATAGCGGGACGCGTTCGCCGTCGGCCTCGTCGGCAACGAGCCCCGAGAGTCCGGCACGGGGGTCGTCACCGGCGTCGACGACGAGGAGCTCCGCTCTAGCACTCCCAAGCTTCTGGGCCGCCTCCCGTGTCGCGTCCGTCGGGCTTCCGTCGGCGACGTTCGCCCTGCCGTCGGTAACGAGGACGACGACGGCCCCCTCCGACGCCGATCGCTCGACGACCGCTCGGGCGGTCTCGAGGCCGGCGGGCAACGGCGTTCGGTCACCCGACGGCAGCTCCTTGAGATGGCGCGCAGCGAGGGAGACGCTATCAGTCGGCGGAAGCAACACGTCGGCGCCGTCGCCCGCGAACGCGACGAACGCGACCTCGTCGCGGTGCTGGTAGCTGTCCCGCAACAGCTCGAGTACGACGCCCTTGGCGGTTCGCATCGCGGGTCGCATCGACGCGCTCGCGTCGACGGTGAAGACGATCGTCGTCGACGTCTTCCCGGCTCGCACGGACCGACGTAGGTCCTCCATCTCGACGTCCGACGCGCCACGGGCCGCAGCGGACCGGACCGACGCCGCGGCGTCGATCGGGCCGTCGTCCGACGCGGATTCGGTCCTGACGCGAGCACCCCGGTTCTCGGTGTCCGGTGCAACTGTCGTTCGGCTCCCTTCCGTACGGCCACGGCGGTCGCCCGTGACCTCGTCCGTCTCGAGCGCAGGCGTGCTCGCGTCGCCGACCTCGGCCCGACGGCCGGGAACGAGCGGTCGAGCGTCCCCTCCATCCTCGTTCGATTCGGTATCGGTGCCGTCGTCGTTCGATTCTGTACGATCCTCGCTCTCACCGTCCGATCCGTCGCGATCGCCCGCGGTCGCTCGTCCCGCCTCGGTCGAAGCCGAACGATCGTCGTCGCCCGGTCGCCGTCCGCGCTCCGTTCCGTCGCGCTCGCCGTCGTTCGTGCCGTTCGAGCAGTCCGAGCTACCGTCGGTCTTATCAGACTCGTCGTGGTCGCGGTCGTGGCCCTCGTCGGCGTCGGGTTCGTCCTCACGGACGTCCTCGGATTCAGGTTTGCCCTCGTCGTCCCCGTCGCCCTCGTCGCTTCCGTCCGTCTCGTCGGACGACTCCTCGTCGAACCGATCCTCGAGCAGGTCGTCGAGCTCCGGTTCGTCCTCGAACGGCGTGCTCCGGAGGCGATGCGGGAGCGTGTAAGTAATCGCTTCGCGGACGTCCGACTGGATCACGGTCGTTCGCCCCTCGAGAGCGGCCAGCGTTCTGGCGGTCCTGGCCGTCGCGATGTCGCCACGGTGGCCGTCGACACCGGCCTCGAGACAGAGCTCGGCGATTTCGGCTTTGAACTCCTCCAGAAGGTCGACGTGGGGGAGGCGCTCGCGCGCTTCGGTCACCGTCTCGCCGAGCCGGTCGACGTCGGCAGCGTGCGCTGTCGGATTCGGATCGGCGCTACGGCCGATCGCCTGGTCGATGATCTCGACGCGGTCTGCGACGTCCCGACAGCCCTCGACGGTCGCCTGGAGGGCGAACCGGTCCCGAAGCTGTGGGCGCAGGTCGCCCTCCTCGGGGTTCATCGTCCCGATCAGCGTGATGTTCGCGGGATGAGCGACGCTGATTCCGTCTCGCTCGACGGTGTTGACGCCGCTGGCTGCCGCGTCGAGGACAACGTCGACGAGGTGGTCCTCGAGCAGGTTGACCTCGTCGACGTAGAGGATACCGCGGTTCGCGCGGGCCAACAGCCCGGGATCGAACTCGACCTCGCCGGCGAGGGCGTCCTCGACCGAGAGCGTTCCCACGATCCGGTCGCGGGTCGCCCCGAGCGGGAGCGTGACCAGCGGCACGGGTCGTGTCTCGACGGGTAACTCGTCGGGATCGCGCTCCCGGCAGTCGGCACACTGTAGCGTCGGATCGTCGGGCGCGCAGCCGTACCGACAGTCCGCGACAGCACGCTGATCGGAGAGGAGATCGGCGAGTCCACGGACGGCGGTCGACTTCGCCGTGCCCTTCTCGCCGACGATCAGCGCGCCGTCGAGTGCGTCGTTCACAGCGATCGTCAGCAGCGCGCGCTTGAGCTCCGACTGGCCGACGATCGCCGGAAACGGGGTTGACGACAGCTTTTTGCCCCCGGCGTTTGCAACCATAGTTGCGCTAATACAACAGAGGTTTAAAAATTCGATGGCACGAATCGGGATCTACACGGCGACGGAGAACGAGCTCGGATCGATCGGACGCGCAGCGAAACGTCTCGAGGACGTCGAACTGGTCGTTCGCTCGGAGAGCGACCTCGAGGACGAGGCTGCGATCGAGGCGTTCGTCGAGGAACTGCGCGGCGCCGACGCGGCCATCTTCTGGCTGCACGGCGCCGAAGATAGTATGCCGGGTTACGAGTACGCGGCGGAGGCACTCGAGGCGGCGAGCGTTCCGCTGATCGTCAAGGCGACCGGCGACGCCTTCGCCCTTGAGGATACGACGGTCGTCAGCGAGCACCGCGAGGAGGTCTGTGAGTACCTCGAGCGCGGCGGGACGATCAACGTCGAGAACTGTTGTCGGTTCCTCGCGAGCGAGTACGGCGACCGCGACCTCGCGTACGAGGAGCCGACCGAACTCCCCACGGAGGGCGTCTACCACCCCGATTATCCGGGTGTCGGGTACGAGGAACTGCTCGAAACCCACGATCCGGGAAAGCCGACCGTGGCGGTCTGGTTCTACGAATCGCACTGGACCCACGAGAACACCCGCTACGTCGACGCGCAGGTCCGGGCGCTCGAGGAGCAGGGGGCGAACGCGCTGCCGATCTTCTGCAACCCGGCGACAGACACGGAAGAGCAGGAGGACGCCGAGTGGGTGACCGACGAGTGGCTGCTGGACGGCGCGGGGCAACCGGTCGTCGACGCCGTGCTCTCCTCCTTCATGTTCTCGCTGTCGATGGACGAGCGCGGCCGTTCGGCGAGTGATGAGGGCCAGAGCGCCGAAGATGTCTTCCTCGACCGACTCGGCGTCCCCGTCCTCCAGACCGTGACGACGATGCGCTCCCGGTCGCGCTACGAGGGCAGCGACACGGGAGTGATGGGATTCGAACTCGCGCTCTCGGTCGCGCTTCCGGAGTTCGACGGAAACGTCATCACCCACCCTGTCTCGGGGAAGGAACGCACCGACGACGAGGCTGGCATCGGATCGGCGCCGAAACATCACTTCCCGATCGAGGATCGGATCGACCACGCGACGCGGCTGGCGGTCAACTGGGCCGAACTCCGGCACACGCCCAACGAGGAGAAACGGATCGCGGTCGTACTTCACAACTACCCGCCGAGCGACGACGGGATCGGCACCGCGTTCGGACTCGACAGTCCCGAATCGACGGTGAACCTGCTCGAGGAGCTCGACGCTCGAGGGTACGACCTCGGTGGCGAGACCCCCGACGACGGGCAGACGTTGGTCGAAAAACTGACCTCGCAGCTGACCCTCGAGGACCGCTGGATCGCCCCGGAGGACGTCCGCGACCTCTCGGTCGACGTGGTCTCGACCGACCAGTACGGCGAGTGGTTCGCCGATGCCGACGAGCGGTTTCAGGAGAACGTCCGCGAGGAGTGGGGCGACGTTCCCGATCGGCCGTTCGCAATTCCGGGCGTCGAGTTCGGCAACGTCCTCGTCACGGTTCAGCCTCCGCGCGGGTTCGGGATGGATCCCTCGAAGGTGTACCACGACTCCGACCTGCAGCCGCCCCACGACTACTACGCGTTCTACGGCTGGCTGCGCAACGAGTTCGGCGCCGACGGCGTGGTCCATCTGGGCACCCACGGCAGCCTCGAGTGGCTCCCCGGCAAGACCGTTGGACTCAACGGGGAGAGCGCGCCCGACCAGCTGATCGACGACCTGCCGAACGTCTACCCCTATATCGTCAACAACCCCGGCGAGGGCACGCAGGCCAAGCGACGGTCGTACGCGGCGATCGTCGACTATCTCACACCGGTCATGCGGGCCGCCGGAACGTACGACGAGCTGGCCGAGCTCGAGGAGCTCGCGAACCAGTACCGCGAGGCCGGGATGGAGGACGCCCGCGCCGACAGCGGCGAACACCTCGAGGTGCTGATCCGGGAGAAAATCAACGAACTGGATCTCGCGGTCGAACTGGGTATTTCGGGTGAAATCACCGAGAAGGCCGACGTTCGCGGTCCCGAGGAAACCGGCACGACCCTGGCCGAGGGCGACGTCACGGGCGACGAACTCGAGATCGACGAGCTCGTCGAGCGAGTCCACGAGTACCTCACGGACGTGAAGTCGACCCAGATCCGACTGGGGCTCCACACCATGTCCCAGCCACCGGCCGGCGACCGCCTCGTCGAGTACCTCGTCGCGCTCACCCGCCTCGAGAACCCCGGCGCGCCGAGTCTCCGGGAGAGCGTTGCGGGCGTCCTCGGCGTAGACTACGAGCGGATGCTGAACGCGCCCGGCGAGTACGACGACGAGCTGGGTATGACCTACGCCGAGGCCGCCGACGAGGTGCGGGAGACGAGTCTCGAGCTGGTCGAGACGCTGGCGAAACACGAGTTCGACATCCCGGAGTCGGAACGCGATGCTGACCCCGGGGATGAGGTGAACATGAACCTACTCGTCGTCGATCTCGAGACGATCGGCGACGCTCGCGCGACGTCGGGCGCCCACGACGACCTGCGTGAGGTGCTGGAGTACATCTGCGAGGAGGCTCAGCCGCGCGTGCAGGGGGCCGAGGACGAGATTCCGCGCACCGCCGACGCCCTCTCAGGCGAGTACGTCCCGCCGGGCGGATCGGGCGCGCCGACTCGCGGCGGCGTCGATCTGCTGCCGACGGCGCGGAACTTCTACACGCTGGATCCCCGCAAGGTACCCGCCAGGCCCGCCTGGCAGGTCGGCAGCGAGGTCGCCGAGGGCGTCCTCGAGCGTCACCACGCGGAGAACGGCGACTACCCCGAGGAGATTGGCGTCGTCGCCTGGGGGACCCCCACCGTCCGCACCCGCGGCGAGACGATCGCCCAGGTGCTCGCGATGATGGGCGTCGAGCCACAGTGGACCGACGCCGGCCGGATCGACGACGTCGATCCGATCCCGCTCGAGGAGCTCGATCGACCCCGGATCGACGTGACGACGCGGGTTTCGGGACTGTTCCGGGACGCCTTCCCCGCCGCGGCCGGGGTCATCCACGACGCCGTCGACGCCGTGATCGATCTCGAGGAGCCCCACGAGCTGAACTACGTCAAAAAACACGTCGAGGAGGAGCAGGCCGAACTCGAGGCCGAGGAGGGTTTCGACGAGTCCGATGCCCACACGGCCGCCAAACACCGGGTCTTCACCACGAAACCCGGCGGCTACGGCGTCGGGACGAACAAGGCCGTCGACGAGGGCAACTGGGACGACCGCTCGGATCTCGCCGACATCTACGTCCAGTGGGGCGGCTACGCGATGGGATCGCGCGGACGGGTCTCGGACGCCCACGACGCCTTCGAGCGTCGGCTCTCCAGTGTGGACGCCACCGTGAAGCTCGAGGACACGATGGAGCAAGACGAGTTCGACTCATCGGACTGGTACGCGTTTCACGGCGGCTTCATCTCGGCGGTGAGCGAGATCGCGGGCGAGGAGCCCGCCTCCTACGTCGGGGACTCCTCGGATCCCGACAACGTCTCCGTCTACACCAACGAGGAGAAGGTCCGCAAGGCGATGCGCTCGCGGGTGCTCAACCCCGACTGGCTCGAGTCGATGGAGGACCACGGCTACAAGGGCGCTGGCGACCTCTCGACGACCGTCGACGTGACACTGGGCTGGGACGCCACCACAGGGGTCGTCAGCGACACCCTCTGGAACGAGGTCGCCGAGAAGTTCGCCTTCGACGAGGATCGCCAGGAATGGATGCGCGACGTCAACCCGTGGGCCCTCGAGTCGATCACCGACACGCTGCTCGAGGCGATCGACCGGGACCTGTGGGACGCCGACGAGGAGACCGTCGACCGGCTGCGTGACCTGAATCTCGAGGTCGAGGGCGACCTCGAGGCCCGGACGACCAACGAGGTCGTCGGTGCGGGGGTGACGAACGATGACTGAGGGTGCGCGGCCGACCGGCACGGGGTCCGACCCAGAGTACGACGAGGAGTACGCCGATCTCGGGGCGACGACGGAGAACGCCATGGAGATCGCCGAGACGAGCATGGACATCGTCAGGCAGTTCGTCCCCGACGAGACGCTCGCCGATCGGGTTCGACAGAAGTCGGTCCACTCGATGGGCGACATCGAGTTCCAACACCTGCTCGAGTTCACTGGCGGCGACGAACTCGGCGACGACGAGGACGCTCCCGTTCGGGCTGGCGCCCGCGCGGTGCTCGAGGAGGCGACGATCGTCACGGACATCACGATGGCCAAGGCCGGTATTACGGGTCGGGGCCACGACTGCGAGACTCGAAAGGCGATCGGCAACGGGGCCGAGCTCGCGAAGGAGACGGGTATGACCCGAACCGCTGCTTCGGTACTCGAACTCGACAGGCGCGGCGTCTACGACGGCTCGATCGCGGTCGTCGGGAACGCGCCGACGGCCGCCTTTGCACTCGCGGACTGCATCGAGGACGGCACCCGTCCCGCGGCGATCGTCGCGACGCCCGTCGGCTTCGTGAAGGCCGAGGAGAGCCGCCAGCGCGTTCGCGAGGTCAGCGCTGAGCACGGCGTGCCGGCGATCACGAACGTCGGTCGCCGCGGTGGGAGCGGCCTGGCGGCCGCGCTGACGAACGAGTTGATCCACGTCGCGAGCGACGTTCGAACGGGCGAGCTCGAGCTGGATCTCGCGGCCGAGATGCGAGCCGCTCGAGCGAGCGACGGCGCGACCGAGGACGACGAGGATCGATGAGCGACGGGTACGACCTCGATGCAGGCCCGGACCCGGCAACGTTCGCGGCTGGGAGCCCGGAGCCGGACATCGACGAGGAGATCAGCGACCCCGTCTACGTCGTCGGCGTCGGGCCCGGGAATCGCGAGTTCCTCACGCCCCGCGGCGAGCGAGCGATCCGGGAGGCCGACGTCGTCGTCGGCTTCACCACCGTCGTCGAGTTCGTCGAGGAGCTGACCGACGCCGAGCTGCTGACCTGCGGCTACCGGGACGAGGCCGAAGCGCTCGAGGCATTCAGCGAGCGCGTCGCCGCCGGCGAGTCCGGAACCGCCGTGGCGATGGGAGACCCCAACCACTCGGGCTATCAGTTCGTCGGGAAGGTCCAGGACGCCGTCGAGCGGAGCTCGACGAGCTCCGACTCGCACACTCGTCGGGATGCCGTGGAACGAGCGACCCCTGAGCGCCCGATCCGCATCGTCCCCGGCATCTCCTCGCTGCAGGTGGCCGCGAGCCGCGCCCGGATCCCGATGGAGGACGCCGAGTTCGTCACGCTCCACAAGAGCGGCGACCTCGAGGACGACGTCGACCGACTCGGGAGGGCCGTCGTCGAGGACGGCCGCCACCTGCTCGCGCTCCCGCGACCGTACGATCGGATGCCCGGCGACCTCGCCGCATTGTTGCTCGAGCGCGGCGCCGACCCCGAACTCGAGGCGTTGGTCTGCGAGAAGCTAACCCACGACGACGAGCGGATCCACCGGTTCACGGTGGCCGAGCTGTCGACCCACGCGGGCGGCGACGGTCCGGAGGACACCCCCTTCTCGGATCTGGTGGTGCTCGCGGTGCGACAACCCGTGTAGCGGTAGCCCGCTCCGCTTTCCGATTCCGACGCCCGTCCTTGCGCTCTCCTCAGTCACCCCGAGAATACAACGAAACTTTCGCTACCGAAACTCAGAATGCCCAATAGTAGTTGATCTAAACCAAACACAATTGTTTTAGTGGAGGCGCCAGTCATCCACTGGTGATGCCACCGATTGCGCTGCCACACGACGCGAAGGCCGGGCCGACGAAGGCGGAGGTCCGGGCCGTCACCCTCTCGAAGCTCGCGCTCGAGGCGGACGACCACTTCGTCGAGGTCGGCTCCTGTACGGGCGCCGTCACGATCGAGGCCACGCGACGGGCGGGGCGCGTAACCGCCCTCGAGCGGAAGGACGAACGGCTCGAGACGACCGAGAAGAACCTCGCGGCGAACGCCGACTCGGTGCGGGCCGACGTCGAACTACGGAACGCGGAGGCCCCCGAAGGGCTGCCCGAGGACGCCGACGCGCTCTTTCTCGGCGGGAGCCGCAACGTCGAGGCCGTGCTCGACCACGCCGCAGAGACGGGCGTCGATCGCGTCGTGATGAACGTCTCGCGCCTCGAGGTCGCCGGCCGGGCGACCGAGGCGTTCCGCGAGCGGGACCTCCTCGAGGAGGTCGTCCAGTTCCAGGTGAGTCACGGCTACGAGCTCGCCGGGGCGACGAGCTTCGACTCGGAGAATCCGGTGTACATGCTGGTCGGCAGCGCGACCGACAACGACGCGGACGGGGACGACGGAAAGCGAGTCGCCGCCGACGGTGGGGGATCGCAGCGATGACCCTCTACGGCGTCGGGCTCGGCCCCGGCGAGGCCGACCTCGTGACGGTCCGAGGAAAACGGATTCTCGAGGACGCGGACGTGGTCTACTCGCCGGGCCGACTCTCGCGGACCGTTGCCCTCGAGCACGTCCCAGAGGAACGGATCGGCGACCTCGAGTTTCCGATGACGAGAGACGAGGAGAAGCTTCGGGCGGCCTGGAAGGAGGCCGCCGCGGAGATCGCGCCCAACGCTCGCGAGGGCGACGTCGCCTTCGTCACGCTCGGCGATCCGAACGTCTACTCGACGTTCGGTCACCTGCGGCGAACGATCGACGCCTTCCACCCCGACATCGACCTCGAGATCGTCCCCGGCGTGAGCGCGGTGACGGCCTTCGCGACCGCGCTGGGCGTCGAGATCGAGGCCGGCGCGGGGCTCTCGCTCCGGGAGGCAGCCAGCGGGGCGAGCCCCACGGGGCCGGATCGGATGATTCTGTTCAAGGTCACCGACGCGCCGGCGACCCACGCGGGGCTCGTCGAGGCGGGCTACGAGGTGACCTACGGCCGCCGACTGTTCATGGAGCAGGGCGAGACGCTGGTGACCGACGACCCCGCCGAGATCGACGAACGGGACTACTACACGCTGGCCTACGCCGAGAAGGCGGATCTCGAGATCGAGCAGGCGACGGCGGCCTTCCGAACCGACGGAACGGACGGTCCCTCGAGCGACGAGTCGATCGCGGACGGCGGCAGCGAGTCGACCGTCGCGGGGCGACCGTCGGCGAACGGACCGTTGTCCGGACGCGAACGAGGTGTCGAGTTTCGTTCCCTTCCGGAGGATTCGGACGTCGACGGCACGCTCGTCGACCTCGAGCGTGCCGAGGGCTGTGAACACGGCGACTGTAGCGAGCACTGGTACTGATGGGTGAGACGACCGAGACGGACGACGACGGAGCTACAGACGACGGCGACCCTCAGAGCGCGATCGACGCGCAGGGGGATCGTCGCCGGGAGGAACTGGACGATCGAGTCTTCGACCACAGCGCGGGCGACGAACAGGCGGGGATCCCCTTCGTCGGGGCCGGTCCCGGTGATCCGCGGCTGCTGACGGTGGCCGGGGGAGAACTGCTCGAGGAGAGCGACCTCGTGGTCCACGCCGGTTCGCTGGTCAACAGCGAGCTGCTCGAGGCGTACTGCGACCACGCGGAACTCGTCAATTCTGTGGGGAAGGACCTCGAGGAGTTGATCCCGCTGATGCGGGACGCATACGAAGAGGGTCGGAACGTGGTCCGACTGCACAGCGGCGATCCCGCCATCTACGGGGCGGCGCTCGAGCAGATGGACGCCTTGGAGCACGAGGGCGTGCCGACCTACTTCGTCCCCGGCGTCACCTCGGCCTTTGCGGCCAGCGCCACCCTGCGGACGCAGCTGACGCTCAACGAGGTCGCGAACCACGTCGCCTTCACCCGCCCGCAGGGCAAGACCCTGAGCGCCGAGGAGGACCACATCTCCGATTTCGTCGAGATGGGCGACGTGACGACCTGCATCTACCTCGGGACTCACGCCGTTCGGGACACGATGGATCGGCTGCTCGAGGACGGTCACGATCCGGAAACCCCGGTCGGCGTGATCTACCACGCGTCCTGGCCCGACGAGGACGTGATCGTCGGCTCGATCGGCGATATCGCAGACAAGGTCGAGGAGGCGGGGTATCGAGCGTCTGCGCTGGTCGTCATCGGCGACGCCGTCACCGGCGCGGGCTACGAGCGCTCGTATCTCTACGGCGACTGGGCTAATCGGGGTTCTTCGGGAAGCTCGGCCGAAAACACGAGCGAGCCGGAGGCGAGCGATGACTGAGGAGAGTCGGGTGCGGTACCGCGAACACAATGAAAGCCCCCAGCCCCGTCGACTCGGGGGCCTCGCTGTGCTCCTCGGTCGGTCGCGACGCTCCCTCCCTGCGGTGCTTGCGTCGCCCGCCTTCGCCGACGGGGCTGGCCCCTTTCAGTCCCACCCCAGCGGTGGACAGGACGGGTCGATTCGGCGTGGAACGGGCGAGTTCGGTACGACGGAGGTTCGACAATGAGTTCAGGAACTGAGAACGCGGACGGGACGGACGACTCGAGTACAGACTCCGGTAGCCACTGTTCGACGCCGGATTCGGACGGCGAGGTGGCCGAGGAGATCGCGATCGTCTCTTTCGAGCGCAAGATGGAGACCGCCGAGAAGATCCGGGCTGAACTCGAGGAGCGCTACGAGTCGATCGAGATCCTCGAGTACCACGGCGACGTCTTCGCCGACCACTGGGGCGAGTATGACTGCTTTATCGGCCTCATGGCCTCGGGAATCGCGATGCGCAAGACCGCGGGTCTGCTCGACGACAAGTGGGACGACCCCGCGATCTGCGTCGTCGACGAGGAACTGACGTGGGCCATCCCGATCACAGGCGGTCACCACGGTGCCAACCAGGTCGCCCAGGACCTGGCGACGCTGGGCGCCGTGCCCGCGATGACCACCGCCAGCGAGGCGGCGGGCAAGCAGGGCGTCGAGTCGAAGGCCAAGGCGATGGACGCCCACGTCGTCAACGGCGACTCGACGGTCAAGACGAACCTCGCCGTGCTCGACGACGAGCTCGGTCCCGTCGAACGGCTCGAGGGTCCCCGAGCCGTCCTCGTCGGCGACGACGTCACCGTCCTCAAGCGCAACAAACGGGGCGGAATCGTCCTCGGCACGGGCAGCGTCTCCGGCGCCAGCAAGGACGCGTTTCTCGCCGCCTGGGAGGAGGCCCTCGAGCGGACCGACCACGAGATGTCGGACGTCGAGTTCGTCGCCACCGCGACCCGGAAGGCCGAGGAGGAGGGGCTGCTCGAGGCGGCCCGAGAGCTCGATCTGGGTGTTGTGGTCTTCGACAAGGAAACGCTGCTCGAACACGAGGGGCCGACACCCTCGAAGTCCAAGGAGCTGATCGGCTGGCCGGGCGTCTCCGAGGCAAGTGCGATCGCGGGCGGTGCCGAGCAGGAACTGGTGCTCGAGAAGCGGGGGTACGAAAACGAGGTCACGGTGGCGATCGGTCGATGAGCTCGGAGAGCGATTCGGCGGCGACAGAAACCACCGGAACCCCCGAGGACCACGGGACGCTTTCCGTGGTCGGCATCGGTCCCGGGCTGCCCGAGCACATGACGGTGAAGGCCAAGCGAGTGATCGAGACCGCGGACGTCGTCATCGCCTCGAGTCTCTACCAGGAGTTTCTACGCGACGACGGGACCATCCCCTCTACAGAACGGACGAACGAGGACGGCATCGCGACCCGAGAGGACGGCTTTGAACAGGAGATCGTCCGTTCGACGATGGGCCGCCAGATCGAACTCGCCCGCGCGGCGTTCGACTACGTCCGTGAGGGGAAAGACGTCGCCCACGTCTCGGGGGGCGATCCCTCCGTCTACGGCAAGTCGGACCTGATCTTCAAGATGGCCGACGAGGAGGATGCGACGGACGTTCCGATCGAGATCGTCCCCGGGATGACAGCGGCGCTCGGCGGCGCGGCCAACGTCGGCGCGCCGCTGTGTAACGACTTCTGTACCGTCTCGCTGTCGGACAAGTGGCGCGGCTGGGAAGAGATCGAGGAGAAGCTGCGCGCGGCGGCGATCTCCGATTTCGTGATCGTGCTGTACAACTGCTGGCGAAACTACGAGAAGGCAGTTGAGATCGTTCGCGAGGAGCGGACCGACGACGCCCGCGTCGCGATCGTCAACGACGCGGGTCGGGCCGACGCCGGCCGCAACGGCGAGAGCGAGTTCATCACGACGCTGGGCGAGGCCGCCGACCACGACGACAAGGTGTCGGGGATGGGAACCTCGCTGATCGTCGGCACCCACGAGACCGAGACCTGGAGCAACGACGACCGAACGTACCTCGTCACGCCCCGCGGCGGGCGCGACGTCGAGGACTTCTGATATGAGCACGGACACCAACGCGGAGACGGGCGACGAATCGACATCGAACTGTGGCGCCTCGAACGAGACGAACAGGACAACGGCGGAGTCATCCTCAAGCACGTGTGGAGCCTCGAGCACCGACGACTCGAGTTCGAACTGCGGCGCCTCGAGTTCCGCTTCGAGCGACGACTCCCACGAACAGGAGGTCGGGTCCACGGTCGAGGACTTCGACGCCGATCCAGGCCAGCTAACCGCAGTCGGACTCGGTCCCGGCCACGCCGAGGGGATGACCGAACGCGCCAAGACGGCGCTGCTCGAGGCCGACCACATCGTCGGCTACACGACCTACATCGAGCTCATTCCGGACGAAATCACCGAGGCGGCCGACGAGATCTACGACACGCCGATGTGTGGCGAGGTGTCGCGCACGGAGGAGTCGATCGACCGTACCCTCGCTGGAAACGACGTCGCCATCGTCGGCAGCGGCGATCCGAACGTCTACGCGCTTGCCGGGCTGGCCCTGGAGATCCTCGAGTCTAAGGGTGCAACGGCGTCGATGGTCGAGTTCGATGTCGTCCCGGGCGTCCCGGCCGCTCAGTCCTGTGCGGCCCGGCTGGGCGCGCCGCTGGTCAACGACACCGTCTCGGTCTCGCTGTCGGATCACCTCGTGCCGATGCCCGAGATCGAGTCCCGGCTGCACTCGGTGGCGAGCGAGAACTTCACGATCACGATCTACAACCCCTGGAGCCGCAAGCGCCGAGAGAACTTCCGGAAATGCTGTGAGATCCTGCTGACCCACCGCGATCCCGATACGCCCGTCGGGATCGTCCACGGCGCTGGCCGCGAGGACGAACAGGTGATGATCACCGAACTCGGCGAACTCGAGGACCTCGGCGAGAGCGAGATTATCGACATGACGACGACGATCCTCGTCGGCACCGAGGACACCTACGTCTGGGACGACCGGATGGTGACGCCGCGGGGCTACGAGACGAAGTACGACTACTAACGACGAGACAAACCAATGCCACGCTACGAACTCACCATCGAGAAGGACGCCTGCGACGGCATCTTCGCCTGCCTGACGCGCGACCCACGCTTCGTCGAGGGCGAGGACGGCCTCGCGACGATCGATCCCGACGCGGATCCGATCTACGACTGCGAGGGCGACGTGACCGACACCGCTGACCGGGTCGTCGCGACGTTCGACGACGACCGCCTCGACGAGGCGAAACAGGCTGCTGCGGCCTGCCCGACCGACGCCATCGTCGTCGAGGAGGTGGATAGATGAGCGAGTCGGTCGAGCGGGAGGACGACCCCCTCGAAATCGAGGTTCCCGCGGATCCGCTGGCGGGCCATCCCGCGAGCGCGTACTTCTGGGGCCATGTCGCCGGGAGCGGGGCGGTTTCAGACAGCAACATCGAGGTCACCACCAACGACGAGCGCTCCGCACGGGTGCTCGCAGCCGTCGCCGGCGGCGACCTCGAGCACGAGACAACGAGCCGCGAGTACGCCCACGACGCGGCGATCACCCGAACCGAGGACGAGTACACGCTCTCGATCGAGGACGACGAGGAAGAGAACGGCGAGGGCCAGGAGGACGGTACCAGGGGATTGCTCGGCCGCAGCAACGTGCTCGGCCTTCCCGTCGGCGGCCGCGGGAACTACCGGTTCAGCGCCTTCTCGAGCCACGACCGCGAGCTGCTTCGAGGACTGCTCGAGGGCTGCGGGACGATCTGTTTCAAGTCGAAGAGCGGCACCGTCGGGATCTCGTTCGTCCACAACGACCGGGACCTGCTCGAGTTGACCCGGGAGCTGATCACGGGGTGTCCGATCGAGGCGTCCGTCGACGACCTCTCGGAGACCTCCTCGGGCGGCTACTGGTTCGGAATCGACGACGCCGACGCGCCCGCGTTCGGAACGTGGCTCTACGAGGACTGCGAGGAGACCGGACTCTACGCGCCGAGTCGTCGCCGCAAGCTCGAGCGGAGCCTCGAGCAGGCCGAGGCGTACGACGAGCCGTAACCAAGGCGACCGAATCCGATCATGACTATCACCGACGAAAGACCACCCACGAGACCAAGATGAGTACGCCAGACGACACCGCACCCACGGCGGCGTTCGACGACGAGGCGGTTTTGCTGGTCGGTCACGGCTCCCGCCGGGAGAAGTCGAACCAGCAAGTACGGGAGCTGGCCGCCGACCTCGAGTCGCAGCTCGGGATCCCAGTTGACGCCGCGTTCCTCGAGCTCGCGGCGCCGGCGATCGACGAGGCGTTCGCGGAACTCGCGACGCTCGTGTCCCGGGTGACGGTCGTCCACTGCTCGCTGTTCGCGGCGAGTCACGTCAAAAACGACGTGCCGCTGGCGATCGAGCGGGCGCGAGCGGCACACGACCTCGAGATCGACAACGGGGCACACCTGGGCATCCACCCGGCGATACTCGACCTATTGGACGACCGGGCTCGCGCGGCCGAGGCCGAGCTGGGCGTCGACCGGACGACGGACGACATCGCCGTCGTCCTCTGCGGGCGGGGCTCGAGCGATCCCGACGCGAACGGCGACGTCCACAAACTCGCCCGACTGCTGTACGAGGGGCGGGCGTTCGACCGCGCCGAAGCGACGTTCGTCGGCGTCACCGAACCCACGCTCGAGGACACCCTCCACGGGCTCTCGAAGCACCGCCCCGACGCCGCGGTCGTCCTGCCGTACATGCTCGGCGACGGCGTCCTCACGCAGCGCGTCCGGGACTGGACGAGCGAGTTCGACGACCAGTACCCGTACGTCGACGCGCTCGCTGGCGATCCCCTCGGGACGGACTCCCGGCTGCTCGACGTCCTCACAGATCGCTGGCAGGAGGCCAGGACGGAGAGCGTCGAGATGTCCTGTGATACGTGCAAGTACAAGGTCGATCTCGAGGGGTACGAGGAGGACGTCGGCGGCGCGCGGGCCATGCTGCGCGCGCTGGCCCACCAGGAGGCACACGCCGATCGGGACGACGTCGACGACGAGCCCCACAGCCACGACGCGCCGGAAAAACACGTCGCGGTCTGCACGAACCGGACCTGTGCCGACATGGGGTCGTCCGCGGTGCTCGAACGCATCCGTCAGGAGGCTCGCGACGCCGAGCACTGTGACGTCCGCATCACCCGGTCGTCGTGTCTGGGTCGCTGCGGCGACGGGCCGATGGTCGCGGTCTACCCCGACGGGATCTGGTACGGCGACGTCGCGGCCGAAGACGCCGATCGGATCGTGTCCGACCACCTGGAACGAGGGCGTCTCGTCAGCGATCTCGTCGATCAGACCCTGTAGAACACCTCTCGAACTCGGTACTGAATCACACTCGAACGAAACCGCCGAACCACCACACACCCACTACATATGAGCTGCTACGAAATCGAAGCGCTTCGACTCGGATTGATGACCGTCCTCGGCGTCGAGGACCAGCACGCCCGCGAGCACGCGGAGAAGGAACTCGAGGGCCACCTCGAGGGGCCTATCGAGGGACTCGCCGAAGCAGAGAGCCTCGCGGAGATCGAACGCCACCTCGACGCCGCGCTCGTCGACCTCGAGGAGACCGTCGCGTCGATGGACGTCGACGACCCGGAGTACGATTACACCCGAGGTCGGCTGCTGGCCGTTCGCGACGCCGAGCGTGCCGTTCGTCGGCTCCGAGTTCAGGGCGAGAGCCTCGTCGACGGTCTCGGCGACGCACACGATTTGCTCCACGAGACCTTCCCGACCGAGGGCTGAACGAGCCCCGCCAAACGAACTGGTCCGGGCACGCTCCGCTCGGGAGCCGACGACTGTAGACGCGCTCGAGCGGGGAACTCAGGTATTTTCGGTCGCTCCTTTCGCCGCGAGCGCAGCCGCTAAACAGCGTCGGCGAACGTGGTGTCGTTACTATCGACGGTGGTCCTGTCGTCGTCTCGAGTCGCTATGTGTCTCTCGGGTACGAATCTTAGAAAACTATCTTTGCTAAGATCCTTATCTAAGGCCCATCCTTGAGCAGATCCATCGGGTAGGCAGCTACAAAGTGGACCCCTTAGAACCGGTACGGTACAGCAGCGTGTTCGTGGGATCGAGGAGACAGGTTCCGAGTTGCCAAGAGATCATCGGACTACAGGGTCTGCGGTGCAGTCGCTGGGGAAGCGAGTTACTCATCCATCCAAAAGGAAGGAGATACTGCAGTTCGGGGATACCGTCAGCGACCGCTGCTGGCGTCGCCATCGAGACGCTAATCGTCCGCGTGAGACTCCTCTGGTGTGAAGGTCACCCCGTCGATTTCGATCTCGTCCGGGAGACGACTGGTATCGTGGACCCCGACTGGGGGGAGGTTCACGTCCGCCGCGGGAGACGAATCGAGATCGGTTTCGTCGCTGATCGTGGTCATCTCACCGTCGGTGGTTCGCGCATCCTGGTCGATTCGCATCGAGCAGAACTCGACGCCACACATCGAGCAAAACCGAGCGTCTTTGTAGTTGTCTCCCGGGAGCGTCTGATCGTGGGCGTTCTGCGCGCGTTCGGGATCGAGAGCGAGATCGAACTGTCGCTGCCAGTCGAACTCGTAGCGCGCTTCCGAGAGTGCGTCGTCCCAATCGCGTGCTCCGGGGTGATCGTTTGCAACGTCCGCAGCGTGGGCGGCAATTCGATACGCTGCGAGTCCGTCCCGAACGTCCGCTTTATCCGGGAGGCCCAGGTGTTCTTTCGGTGTGACGTAGCACAACATCGCAGCCCCGGCTCGAGCGGCTTCGGTCGCGCCGATTGCACTTGTGATGTGATCGTATCCCGGTGCGACGTCAGTGACCAGCGGACCGAGGACGTAGAACGGAGCCCCGTCACAGACCTCCTGCTGTCGTTCGACGTTGTCTACGATCTGATCCAGTGGAACGTGATCCGGTCCTTCAACCATCACCTGCACGCCGTGGTCCCGTGCCGTCCGTGTGAGTTCGCCGAGCGTTTCGAGTTCGGCGAACTGAGCTTCATCGCTCGCGTCCGCTAGACAGCCCGGCCGAAGGCCATCACCCAGCGAAAACGTCACGTCGTGCTCTGCGAAGATACTGCAGATTTCCTCGAACTCGGTGTAGAGGGGGTTCTGCATCCCGTTCTCTTCGATCCACTGGGCCAGAATAGAGCCACCTCTGGAAACGATACCGGTCTTGCGGTTATCCGTCAGCGGCAGATGCTCCATCAACACGCCCGCGTGGATCGTCATGTAATCGACCCCCTGCGTTGCTTGTTTCTCGATAATCTCGAGTAACAGCTCGCGGGTGATGTCCGCGGGATTCTTCGCGCGCTTGACTGCCTCGTAGATTGGAACCGTCCCGACTGGAACGGGTGAGTGTTCGATATTTGCCGTTCGAATTCGATCGAGGTTGTCACCCGTAGAAAGATCCATGACGGTGTCCGCTCCGTAGTGAACGGCTGTATGGAGCTTCTGCAGTTCCCCCTCGATACCACTGGTCGTGTCGCTATTGCCGATGTTCGCGTTGACTTTCGTCGAGAACTCTCGCCCGATAATCATCGGATCGAGGGAGTCGTGGCCGTGATTTGCCGGGATGACCGCCTGGCCGGTGGCAACCTGTTTTCTCACCGTCTCTGGCCTGCGGTTTTCTCGTTCAGCGACTCGTTCCATAGCGGCGGTAATCTCTCCTGCACGGGCCCGCTGCAGTTGTGTCTCTGGCATCGATTACCTAGTTATATCATCCATTAATATAGGTTGCGGAGCGATAGGTATGCTGACGATGAATTGATGGGCTATTGTGCTGTAGAACGCATAGTTGGAAGGATGAGCGGATGGGCCGACCGAACAGGATCTCGAGTAGAGCTCCGGGATATGTAGTGACTGGTACCCATCTGGATTCACGTGAATCCCTGTACTTCTGGTACAGCTCGAGACTCGAGTGCTGCTTCGAACAGGTCGTTCTCGCCGGAGAACCGGGAACACGATTTTCCGGTTGCTGTTTCGTCCGTGTACGTCGGCGTGTCTGCGGTCCTCGAGATCAGTAGCCGCCAGCTCATCGTCATCACCCCCAATCCGGCTGAGGCTTATGGTCGACCGCTGGGAAGGAAGTCTATGGGATTGGTGTTGCCACAGGAGATCGTCACCGAGCGGGTGTTACCGACACTCCGGACCGAGCTCGCGACGGCGTTGCTCGAGCGCGGGTGGACACAGCGAGCTGTCGCCGAGCAACTCGGCGTGACACAGGCGGCGGTGAGCGGGTACGCGAGCGGCAAGGGGACTGTAGACGAACGTCTCACCGACGACCCGCGATTCGGAGAAACCGTCGATCGACTCGTGGAAGGTTTCGACTCGGACGATCTCGACGAGTACGAGGCGATGGCGGAGATCATCGAGTTGATCCGGAGCTTCGAAGACAGGGGACCGATCTGTGCGATCCACGAAGCGGAGATGCCCGCACTCGAGGGACTGGGCTGTGATATCTGCGTACGGGGGGCAGACGACGCCGTCGCGGCCGACCGAGAGACGCTCGCGAACGTCCGTCGGGCGACTCGCATGCTTCAGACGTCGGATTCGATCGGAGCGTTCGTCCCGAACGCCGGAACCAACCTCGGGATGGCACGCCCCAATCCGATCGGTCCCGCCGACGTCGCTGCAATTCCGGGACGAATCCATTCCGTTCGTGGCCGAATCGAGGTTCCGGGCAATCCGGAGTTCGGCGCTTCGGAACACGTTTCACGGATGATCCTTGCAGCTAACGAGGTGGACCCAACAATCCGAGCAGCGTGTAACCTGCGGACGGACGATCGACTGCTGGAGGCTGCTCGCGAACGAGGATTCGAGACGTTCGCGTTCGATGCGGACTACGAGGATCGGACCGGACGACTCCGGTCGGCGTTCGAGACGCGTGCGACCGTTCCCCGCGTCGTCTACCACGAGGGGGCGTTCGGAATCGAACCGATCGCGTACGTTCTCGGCGAAAGCGCCGTGTCGGTCGTCGACGTCGTCGCCGATCTCGTCACCGCTGAAACTGAGCCCTGATTGGATGTGTACGCATCTCTCTCGATCGGAGTGACTGATCCAATCGGAGGACAGTATCGGACCCGATGTCGTCACCGCGACGAACTCGGTGGCCGGACGGTACGGTACCGAGCGAGCCCTCGGATCAACGTACTGCTCCGATCTCGGACGCGAGGAAGCTGGGTAACTTTCCGCGCCCCCGCGGACCCTTATCCTCTCGAGAGAGCTGGCAATCTCTTCTGTCTCCTCGTCATTCGAGTCTCGCCTACGAGATTCGCCACGTGGAAGGCTGGGAGTCGGATTTGGCCGCCAGTTACTGGCCGAACGTCGGGGAGGACGATTTTCGTCCCCAGCGGCTGACGTCGGACGGATACCAAAGTTTGTATGGGTATCTCGGTCCTTCGGAAGGATAACGATGGTACGGACGAGCGTTATTGGCTGTGGCAACATGGGTGGAGCCCTGATTGAGGGGCTCTCGAGCGCCGGCGGTCACACGGTGATCGCGTGCGACCCCGACCCTGACGCGCTGGAGGCGGTTGCCGAGTACGCGACACGGACTACCGCGGAGACCGCCGAGGCGACCGACGCCGACGTAGTTGCCGTCGCCGTCAAACCCGACATCGTCGGGATGGTGCTCGAGGAACTCGATCTCTCGCCCGAACAGACGCTGGTGTCGATCGCCGCGGGCGTGCCGACCGACTTTCTCGAAGTGCGAACCGATGCGAACGTGGTACGGCTCATGCCGAACTTGGCGGCCCGAACGAGGAACATGGCGGCGGCGGTCACCGGCGAGGAAATCCCCGACGACGTCAGGATACTGCTCGACGACGTCGGTGAGTACGTCGAAGTCGAGGAGGCGCAGATGGACGTCGCGACCGCGGTCAACGGCAGCGGCCCTGCATTCGTCTTCTACCTGATTCAGGCGATGACTAACGCCGGCGTGGCGGGCGGTCTCGACCCCGAAGACGCTCGGGTGTTAGCCGCCCAGACGTTCAAGGGAGCCGCCGAAACCGTCCTCCGTTCGGGCGAGGAACTCGACGTACTGATCGACGCTGTCTGCTCTCCGAAGGGGACGACTATCGAGGGGATGGAGGTGCTCCAGGACAGCGTCGCCGATGAGGCGGTCGCTGGGGCCGTCCAGGCAGCCGAAGAGCGCTCTGCAGAGTTGGCTACCGATGGTTGAGCCGGTCCCCGAGGCCGAGGTGACCGCGGCGAGACAACTCGGAGCCGACGCCGACCGCGTCGTCGTCAAAGCCGGGACCAACTCCCTCACCGACGAGGAGTCGAACCTGGACATGGAGAAACTCGACAAGCTCGTCGACGATCTCGAGGCCTTGCTCGAGCGGGACAAGGGGGTCATCCTCGTTTCCTCCGGAGCGATCGGCGCCGGCACCGGCCGGATCGACCAGCCTACCGGGACCGTCGAGGAGTCTCAGGCGTTGTCGACGGTCGGCCAGAGCCATCTCATGCACCGCTACACCGAGAGCTTCGCCCGCTACGACCGGAAGGTAGCCCAGCTGTTGCTCACTCAACACGACCTCGAGAACCCCGAGCGCTTTACGAACTTCCGCAACACCGTCGAGACGCTGCTCGAATGGGACGTAGTACCAATCATCAACGAGAACGACGCGGTCGCGACCGCCGAGATCCGGATCGGCGACAACGATATGCTCTCGACCTCGACTGCGATCGGCGTCGAGGCGGACCTGCTGGTAACGCTGACCGACGTCGGCGGCGTCTACACCGGCAACCCGAAGACCGACGGCGACGCGGAGCTAATCGAAGCAGTCGGAGAAAACTACGATTCGGTCGAGGAGATCGTCGCCGGCGGCACTGGCGAGGGCGTCGGTTTCGGCGGCATCGAGACGAAAGTCGCGGGTGCCCGTGACGTCAGTGAGTACGGCATTCCCGCGATAATCGCGAAGTCGTCCGAACCGAACGTCTTGGAGAAGATCGCCACCGCCAAATCCGTGGGAACCATATTCGTCCCCATCAATGGCGTGACCGACAGCCGAACCGAGACCCCATCCAAGCCATGACGAACACTGAAACCGAACGGAAGGTCGAAACAGCACAGACCGCAGCCTTACAGCTGGCACAGCTATCCGACGAGCAGCGACGCACAGCCCTGCTGGACGTCGCCGACGCGCTCGAGGCACGAACTGACGAGATTCTCGCAGCGAACGAGCGCGACGTCGAGGCCGCAGAGGAACTCCTCGCCGACGGCGAGTACAGCCAGGCGTTCGTCGACCGACTCACCCTCTCGGTGTCGAAAGTCGAGAGCATCGCCGAGATGGTCCGCAGCGTCGCCGACCAAGACGATCCCCTCGAGAAAACCCTCGAGGCGCGCCGGCTCGACGAGGGACTCGAGCTGTACAAGGTTGCCGTGCCGATCGGCGTCGTCGGCGCGGTCTTCGAGTCCCGCCCCGATGCACTCGTCCAGATCGCTGCGCTCGGACTCAAATCCGGTAACGCGGTGATTCTGAAAGGTGGCAGCGAGGCGCTACACTCGAACAGGGCGCTGTTCGAGATCATCACCGACGCCACAGCGGACATCCCCAACGGCTGGGCCCAGCAGATCGAAGCCCGGGAGGACGTCGATACCCTGCTCGAGATGGACGGCGCAGTCGACCTCCTGATGCCCCGCGGCAGCTCTTCGTTCGTCAGCTATATCCAGGACAACACGAGCATTCCCGTCCTCGGCCACACGGAAGGAGTCTGTCACGTCTACGTCGATGTCGACGCCAATCTCGAAATGGCCGAAGACATCGCCTACGACGCGAAAGTGCAGTATCCCGCCGTCTGCAACGCCGTCGAGACGTTGTTGGTCCACGAAGACGTTGCCGAGGCGTTTCTCCCGGCGATCGTCGAGCGCTACGAGGCCGCCGACGTCGAGGTCCGGGGCGACGAAGCTACCCGCGAGTTCGTCGACGTCGAGGCCGCGACCGACGCCGACTGGGACACCGAGTACGGCGATCTGATCGTCTCCGTCCGAGTGGTCGACTCACTCGGGGCCGCATGCGACCACATCACGAGCCACGGCTCGAAGCACACCGAATCGATCGTCACCGAGGACGCCGATCGCGCGGAGACGTTCATGCGTAGCCTCGACTCCGCAAGCGTCTTTCACAACGCCTCGACCCGGTTCGCCGACGGCTACCGGTACGGCCTCGGCGCCGAGGTCGGCATCTCCACGGGCAAGATCCACGCCCGCGGCCCAGTCGGCCTCGAGGGGTTGACAACCTACAAGTACCACCTCGAAGGCGACGGCCACCTCGTCGCCACCTACGCGGGCGAGGACGCGAAACCGTACCGTCACGAGGAGTTCGACGGAGAGTGGACGCCTGGTCGACTCGCTGGAGAGTAAAGTTCGGGTTCTCTCGTCGGTCTTTCCAGCGGACAGACCCGTTAGAGCCCGCTCCGCACTCTCAGACCTGTTACTGGAGCGTGTAAGAGACAGTGAGGAGACCTGGGCGAAGAATGACAAGATCTATACGGAAGGCGTAAAACGTCAGCTCCAGGCCGAACTCAAGGGGCAAGCGGTTGCCAATCGGCCATAGGCTCTCGACTGCGATGATACATCAACCAGTGCGACACTAACTACGAAGGAAATCAACGGGAACCAATGCTACAGGCATGGTGGAGGGAGAGCAAATCAAATCGGAGCACATTGACCAATTGATCGAAAAGGCACTGTTTAGTTGAGCCAGTTTGAGACACGAGCAGGTCGTTGAGTCCGTTGGATCAAATGATCGCAGACCTGCTCAGCGAGAGCGACGACGCGGATTTAGAAGAATCTTGGAGGAATGAGCGACGGCGACGTTCACAAGAGCAAAGCTCTTGTGCAGCCCATCAGAACGCTCTGCGTTCTGAGGACGCCAATCAGAGCGTTCACCGTCCGCCTTCATCAGACCGGTTGTTCGATTCGAGAGACAATAACGATCCTCCCAGAGTTAGGCGTTGAACACTTTTACAGAGCGGTCTGGAATTGGGTACGCCGGCTGTCCGACAGCGGACGCGACCCGCTTCGGCTTCGCCTCAGGCGGGCCGCTGTCGACGAAACCGCTGTCAAAACCGACGGAGAGTGGTCTTGGTTGTACGCTGCAATAGACATCAACATAGAGTTCATTCTCGACGTCGTGTTGTTCGGCCGGCACGGGGCCGATCCGACAGCTGCGTTTCTGCATGGACTCCGCGAGAAACACGATCTCTCCGAAGCTGAGTCTCCTGTCGATCAACCTGACTACCGGGCTGCCGTCTCTCGGTTAGGGTTGACCGACCGGGTGAACTATACCCACCGAAACCCCATCGGAAAGTGGGTTCACACCCTCAAATACGGTCGACCATGTCCACAATTCGCGCGTTAACAGTCGGACAAACGCACGCGAAAGGATTGAGTACTCGCGCATTATTATAACCGTCAGAGACCGCATCAATCGATCGACGAAAAACGCCGGCTGGGTGAGTGCTGAACTAGACAGTGTCGCGGTGAAGGTGCCGTAGAACTGTCCACGAGAGCGGATTTCGCCCGGTGACTCATAGAATTAACTAGTATGTGCGTATGCTTACTTCTCGCTGGCCGACCGGACGGACACCCAGCCGTCACTTCTGACTGTGATGTCGTGCCCGCGGTAGCTGAAGGTGATCGCCCCGGTTCCAGTGTGATTCTGACGCCGGCGCGCCGGACCGAACAGCGCTTCTTCGACCGCGACCGCATCGACGTAGTCGTACAGCGGTGGCGTTTTGACCTCGACGGGATCGACTCCTTCGGCATCAGCGACAGCAAAGATAATTGTCGTCGTCAGATCGTGGTGCGCGTCGTGATCGTAGTGTGCTTGAGCGTCTGCAAGCGGACGATCACCGTCGTCGGTAGTCTGGATATCAAGAGTACTGTCTCGACGTTCACTCATTGTATTCCCTCCCCGCGTGCGACTCCTGACCGCTATCGGTACTTCCCCCGAATCCAGCCAACGACTTCAGAATTTGGTCAGCGTGCTCACCCTTTGAGATGATCTCACTCTCGCGGTCAAAGGCGATAACGTCGTGGTCAACCAACTTTGGGACGTGGGCGTGCATGAGCGAGACGTGGACCTTGTCCCGTTCGTCCGCTGTCACTGTCTCCTCGGAGATGTCTCCTTCCCACGCTGCGATCTTTGTGGCGAGTTCGCGAAGCGACCACTGCGGCTGTTCAGCGAGGGTATAGAGGAGGTACCGACGCCGTGGGTGTGAGAGAACAAGAAATTGGGTATCCATCTCGAGGAGAAGCTCAGAGAACATCGGCTTTTGCTGCGTCTCGTCAGCAGCTGAATCGCTGTCGTTTTCGTCGAGATCGTTGCTCATGCGAATGGATACCGATCCCAGTTGGTTAACTCATTCGTCGCATGAAATCGGGCCAATAGGACCCTGAAAGCTGTCTTTCAGGAGAACTGGCCGTTCATAGCGAGCCCGTTCTGTGTTCGACGTTACCGTCCACCTAAGCTGACTGCCGAAGTACTTGCCACGAGAGACAACACAGAGTGTCGTTTGAGTTACCTGTACAGAGCGAATGGGTCTCAGTCACCAGAGTGCTTCCGTAACCAACGGCGGACACAGTAGAGTGGTTTCAGTTGGTTAACCACGCCCAGTAGTAGATCAGAGAGAGAACGAGACTCAGTTGCTCTGGAGTTGTGTAAGAGGGTGGCTGCTGGTCGAGCGATGGCTCGATCTGAAGGAGCTGGCTGTTTTCGGTGAGCTCTGCCGCTGTGAGTGCAGCTACTATATCCCACCCAGTTCGTTCTCGGAGTTGGCACAGTTACTCGAGCATTCACTGTCGACTGCGTCGACGTGACGTTTCGTGGCGCCTGCCGGTCAAAAATTATGATGTTTGTCAGTGGCCGCGTGACTAGACCTTTGGAGAGTGTTTAGTCTCGGTCGAACATCCGCTATCGAGGGTGATTGCCGATGAATCAGTCCTCCAAACGGCTGAGATCCTCTGCATCGTGGTGGATAACTGTGAATGCATCACGAGAGTTCGCTTCCGCCTTCAGGCGGCGTAGTGATTCCATCGACTTCTCAGTTGACCAGCTGAACGGGGCGACAAGTCCTTCTTCATATCCCGCTCGGAGATTAGCGGCGTCGGCAACGAAGTACACGGTTTCATCATCAAGTTTGACTTTTAGAGACTGATGACCGGGCGTATGTCCCGGAGTGGGAATAATTTCAATGCTCCCATCTCCGAGAAGATCCGTCCGACAAGTGACCTCCGTCACAGTGCCGGAGGAATCGCGAAGTGGAGTAAGATCGGAATCAATATAGAACGCTGTCTGAGGTGGATCAGGCCACCACGCGTACCGGAGTTCATCGATATGTATGTGAAGGTTTGCATCCTCGAATTGATCAATATTACCCGCGTGATCCGTGTGAAGGTGGGATAGCACAACGTGGTCAACATCAGACGTATCGTATCCGAGATCATCGATCTGCTCTGCCGGCGTTGCTTTTGGTTCGATTGCCGGTGCAAACTCCTCGAGTTGGGGGGCTCCGTACTCGGTGGGGTTGGCAACAAGATCGTGGCTAAGGCCGGTGTCGAAGAGGATGAGTGAGTCGGGATGTTCGATCAGGTAGGCTGGACATTTCGCAGCAATTAGGTCATCCCCTCCCATCTGCATCATCATCCCCTCAGGCATCTGCCAATCGGCTGTATTCAAAACGTGAACCGTGTTTGCGGCTGTCATGGAACAAGATAACGAGGGCAGTACGTATTAATTTGACTTCGATGCTAAACGAGGGAGAACAGCTGTTGACACCGGAGTTAGGCGGCGGGGAGGATGTAACCTGTAGCTGGGCCAAAGCCGATGAACGAAGCTGTTGTTCACTCCGGTTATGCTACCTTTCCATTGCCAACCAAGGAACAGGAGTGTTGGATCGCTCGACCTCGTGATGGTTTGGGGTCAACTCGAGAGCGCTGCCTCGAACGCCGACTCGCCGACAACGACCGGAAGCCGAACCGAACTTCGGTCGAGGTCGAGTGAGTTCGACGCGAGTTTCCGGCGGCTACATCATTCCCTTCCCTGGATCCGTCGAGACCAACACGATTCCGAGGCGAGTTCCCGCGCCGAACACGCGATCGGTCGCTTGCAGGTCGAACTCGAGGCGGTACGGACGGCCGGGGGATACAGAGCAAACGTTTCACTTGATGACTTTCTGTTCTGAATTCATCCATCCGCAATTGATGATCTCGGCGCTGCCGTCTTCGTCGTACGCAACGAGCGTAGCGGAAACGTTCGCGGCGGGTCCGTCGAATGATAGCGTCAGTTCAGGGAAGGCGGTTCCGCTAACGCGAACATCCTCTTCGAGCGGGTCGATCACGTAGCGCAGCCGATGTCAGCTACTTCGTCCGACTTTGATATAAGTGCCAAGCTATTTGAATACAATAGGATTCGTTCCCCTCAGTTCCAGTGACCGCCCCTTCCGAGGCATCAGGGGTAGCGTGGATTGCAGACTCCTTCATTTCCCTCGTAGATAGTTTCTCGCTGCCGTGAGAAGAGCGTACGGAGATCCTCAATATCGAACAGCCCAGTTCTTACCGAGATCCTTCTCGAGGCCATCGACAAAGCCGCTCCTTGAGAAGAGTGCAAACTGTTCGTTCCGGCTGAGTGAATCCCCTCGAACGTTCTCGGCCTTTAGCGAACGTCTGCGAGTGCAGCAGCTCGATCGATGAGTCGGTGTGGTGCCCGAAACTGAACGCACTTCTTGTCGCTGCTCATTGTGTGTACAATGTGATCCCGACTAGGATTGTCTGTCGAAACAACAGGGTCGTGGCGTTTGGTGGCCGTCTGAAACGACAACGCCAGCCGATACCCATTCTGGTCGACACGGATGAGAGCGAGTACGTTGAATCGGCCACGGTAGGTCCGAATCGTCCGTACCGAGATATTAGCGAAGCAGGCTCTCGATGTTTCGATACCGAATATTCGCCCACGCTTCGAGCTCGAGATCAAACTGTTCGAACAGGGCAAAGTGTGGAATCTGGTGGCCGGGAAAGAGATAGTCGGTCCCAAAGACGAGTTGATCGTGGTGCAATTCGAGGAATGCCTGTCCGTACGCTTCGTCGCGGATGAGCGCGTTCCATCCCCCAAGCGTAGAGATGTCACCGTAGATGTTGTCGTACTCCGTGAGCAAGTCCCAGACACGGCCGGGAGCTTCGATCGGTCCCTCTGGGATCCGCCCGAGATCCTGCGGCCCGACGTCTACAGACATATGCGACCACCACCCGTGGGCGTGTGCGACGAAATCGGTCTCGGGATACGACGCCAGTACGTCCTCAAGCCGCGGGAGACCAACCTCGTCCCGCATCATCTGCCGATCAGTATGAAAAAGGATCGGCAACTCGTAGGCCGCACAGAGCTCATATAGCGGTTCGAGGCGATCGTCGTCGATATCCATCTCGATTTTGAGCTCGCCGAACCCACGAGCACCGCGGTCGATATAGTGCTCGAGGCGGTCGGCGGCAGCGTCCGTTCCGTCACTGTCTCGCGGATCGACCGTACAGAAGGGAACAAGCCGATCGGGATACGAATCGACCTCGTCGAGGACCCACCCGCTCGGCGCCTGAACCGGGTATGCTTCGGGAGCATCGAACGCAAGGACGACCGCTCGATCAATGCTGTTGGTATCCATCCAGCTGACGAGCTGCTCGGCGAAGAGAGGGTCACGACCTCGAGCTTCCGTCGGGATAACGTGCGTATGTGCGTCGAACAGCAGGAGGTCATCGATGGTTTCCGGCTCGTCTTCCTCCGGTTCGTCTTCGGTGCTCTCTGTGCCAGTCTTGGCGACCTCCGTGTCGTCGGACGTTTCATCGATTGGCTCCGAAGCTTCGGACTTTGATGTCGATCCGTCGGAACCGGTAGACGTGCACCCAGCAGTGGCCGTAGAGAGCCCGACACCTGTTATCGCGAGATATCGCCGGCGCGTCGTGGGCAATTCTGAGTATAGTGAGTCGCCAGTATCTGATCCAGCCGACTCGGAGTTGGAGGATAAATCGCCGGAGGATGGGGACGAACGAGGCATAATCTGTAGCCCTACGAAGCAGCGTATATTATTAACGCGTGTAGAAGGTTCTTAATTTACGTTCGTTCTGGTGGCCGATCCCCGTTACGGAATACAGTGCTGTTATCGTCTGTCTTTTATGTGATACTGAGACCGTAAGCCTACGCTTACAGGGGATTTGACTGTGCTCTGAGAGGCTTAGGGCGCGTGTCTTGCATTTGCGAATGCTGCTCTCTCGATCGGCAATGCCTAGCGGTCCGTCGACAGCGACCACCGCTCGCTTGATGATAGCGTCCCAGCCTGAACAATGGAGAATACTCCAACCCGAGCGGAGCCTCATACTCCTCACGGAGCTACGGACATATAATTTTTACTGATAGTTTACGATGGTATCGAGGAGATGGAGAACCGCTTGGGCAGCTAAAATCAATGGCTGTGGTTATTTTGGTAATATCCACTCAAGTATTACAGTACGTTGTATACTCTGCATCGAATTCTCGTAGCGGTGGTTGCTGGAATTGTGAATCCATATCCTTCGATGTATAGGGGGCTTCCAACACAGTCAATAACCCCTTGAATCTGGATAGATCTCCCGTTTCGAGATACTCATCCAGTGCCTCTTCAACTATATAGTTGCGTGGGATGTACCGTGGGTTGGCTTCCTGCATCAACTCCTCATCTAGGCCGACAGCAGCCAATTTCTTCCGAAGCTGTTCGAATTCTGTAGTTGCAAACACTGGGTCATCAAACGTACCAGGCATCTCTAATTCGAGGAACGTATTGGTGTAGTCTGCGTTCGATTTGCGAAGCCATTCCAGGAATTCATCGACGAGTTCTTGCTCGCCATCTGTGTTGATCCCCAGTTTCTTCCGCATCATTCTGTAGTATTGCGCATTAAATCGATCCTCAAATTCGTTTAGTTTGATTTCGAGCTCATCATACGTGAGGGCTGATTGTGTACACAGCGGTTGGAGTGCCTCTGCAAGCCGCTCAAGATTCCACCGCAAGATGGGCCGCTGGTTTCCGA
>NZ_JARUKW010000011.1 GCF_029688845.1 Natronococcus sp. A-GB1
CCGAAAACTATTGACAATGGCAACAACGGACCACTCCTTCGATGGGCTGACGGAGTACTGTGCGCAATGTGACCGTGAGACGCTCCACAGCGTGTCCATCCAGATCCGCACTGAGAGCACAAAGCAGGAGAATACGGCGTTCTCTCGAGAACCGTACCGCGTCAGTGAGTGCCAGGAGTGTAACGCTCGAGAGAGCCAACGGATGAACAACGCCTGATCGAGCCACTGATTTGCGCTGTTCGTGATCTGCCCCCTTCTAGCGAGGGCAGCCGTGAACTCTCTGGCCTTCGTCGGAGGAACACCCCGTTCACGGGGAGTGCGTTCGACTAGTGGGTGGCTACGGGAGTGTCGAGAGCGTCCCGAGGATACGCGGCCAGTGGGCGTGTGCAGCCTCGGCGTTGCCAGCGAGGGTGCCGCCGTACGCTGGCCCTGTTGTCCCTCGAAGAGGGAGGTAGGGCTGCAGGATCCGTCGGCCCGCGTCGGCGTACCGGAGGTGTTCGAACGAGGGGTGGCCGCGTGCCTCGAGGCGCTCGGCTGCGAGGGCGTGAAGGCGCGCGCTGGGCCAGACCCCGTCGTCGTCGCCCGAGACGAGCAACACCGGTCCATCGATTCGTTCGACGGGGATCGTTGCGGTCTCGGCCTCGAGCTCCCCGGCAGCCGCGAGGGCCTCGGCGTAACGCCTAGGGCGGTCCACACCCTCTCCCGTCGCCACCGAAAGATACGACCGCGAGCTATCGTCGGCCGTCCAGGCGGCGGTTCCCGCCGGGGGACCACGCACTGCCCCACCCTCCCAGAGGACCCCGCTGCCGCCGACCGAGACGACCGCCCCAACCCCATCGTACAGACTCCCCGCGAACAGTCCGAGCTCGCCACCCCGCCCGATCCCCCAGATCCCGATCCGGTCGCCGGCGACCCGCTCGCGGTCGCGCAGCCAGTCGATCGCGGCCTTGACGTACGTCATCGGGACCTCGGCGACCGCCTCCGGGAGCCCCGGGCCGCCGACGTACTCGAGGGCGAACGCGGTAAACCCGTGTCGGGCCAGTAGTGCGGCGACGTGTTCCTGGGGTGTGCCGTCCGCGCCGTGGAGGACGAGCACACCCGGTCCGGGTCCACCGCTCGAGGGTTCGAAGACCCGGCCGACGAGGTCGCCGACCGGCTCAACGACGGGAGTAACGGGGTGCCACCGCTCGAGGGTCAACCCACCGATCGATCGGTCGTCGGCCACGACGTGGTAGGTCAGGCTGGTCTCGGGGGGCCACCGCTCCGGGTCGACAGTCTCGCCGGCGTACGCCGCCCACGGGATGTCGGCGAACTGGATCAGGGCCCCCGTGGTTGGAACGTCGAGCCCCGCGGGGACGTCGCCGCCGACGATCGGCGCCTCGTTCAGCGACAGCGTCGACGTCTGGGCTTCGACGGTGACGGTGGCGCCGAACGTCTCGCCGGTCGTGTACTCGCCGTCGAGGACGACCTCAAGTTCCGATCCCACGGGGACGCCGTGGAACGTCAGCTCAATCGGTTCGTCGACGCGGACCGGCGCCGGGTGATCGACCGCCAGCGACTCCTCGGGAGCCAGCGTCCCCCCGGTGAGCCCAACGCTGGCTGTCCCACCTAGCAGCGCCAGCACCTGGCGCCGCGAGCGCACACGCCGCGATTCCCTGCCGGTTGCCGGTGGGCCGTTGCTGGGCATCGAATCACAGATCCTTCATCGACTCGTTCGTCCCGGCGACGGTATAAGGACTTTTTGAACCACTATCATACTCGAAAATAGACAGCATCTGCGGACTTGGAGAACTCGACTAGCTCGCTCGCTCTCCGAACAGCAGGTACCCAACCGAGAGGGTAACCACCACCGAGCCCAGCGACCAGTGAAACATCGTGTACGACTCGAACAGCTGGTGGATCGCCCAGCCGGTCACGAACGCGAGCATCGCGGCGTCGAGTTCGCCGGTGTCGACCATCCCGGCGACGATGCTGCCGCCGAGGAGGCCCACGTAGGCGAGCCCGCCGACGAGGCCGGTCTGGATCACGACCGACAGATAGGAGTTGTGCGGCGACGGCGCCGTCTCGGTTGCGAGATAGGGCTCGATCACAACGCTGGCTGGGCCACCGCCGTGGCCGACCAGCAACGGCCCGTCACGGATCGCCTGCAGGCTCGCCGACCAAAGCTCGAACCGGTTCGCCGAGGAGATATCGATGAGGCCGACGGCCATCCCCGCAAGCACGGCGACCACGCCGAAGACGGTCGAGGCGAGCGTAAGCGCCCCGAGACGGCGTCCACCGAGGACGTATCCCGCATAGACCACGACGACGACCATCGCGGCAAGTATCGAAGCCCGGGCGTTCGAGAGCAAGACACCGAGTCCACAGAGGCTGCCGGCGACGATCGCCAGTCCCGCTCCCAGAGGTCGCCGGGCGACAAGGGACCGGTGGAACTCGACGACTGCTGCGACGAACCCGGCAAACGACAACAGCCCGAAGCCGTTCGGATTCGGGAACACCGACTGGAGCGTCGTGTCGACACCGGGAACCGGCGGCGTGCTCGACCACTGACGGACCTCAAAGATCCAGATAGCGTACTCCCCGACACCGTAGGTGGCCAGCCCGAGGAGGACGGCGAGCGACCCCAGAGAGGACAGCAGCCAGAAGAACACCCGATCGGGAACGAGCCGTGGGACGACCAGCAGATTCGTCCCCATGACGAACAGAGCCCAGATCGGCCAGCGAGACTGCGAGCTCGAGGGGTCGAACGCGAGCGTATGGACGAGATAAAGCATCGAAAGCGTCATAAAACAGCCGATAGCGGCCCACTGGACCGGCGTGTACCGGCGGGGGCCAGTTACAGCCAACAGGAACGACAGAAACAGCACGAAGACGACGGTGAGTGCAAGCGGTCGACTTGGCCCGAGGCCGAGACCGGGTGAACTGCTCTGGTAGATCATGGCGAACACGGCCAAGGCAAAGCCGAGCACGGACAGGAGTGCGGCTTGGCGGTGCTCCGAGTCCCGATAGCGGTCGATAGCAAGACGAACGCCAAGTACCGCCGCCAGCAGGACGGCAACCGCTGCGAGCTGCCACGCGAACACCAGGTCGGTCGCGTACGCGACGGTTACGAGCCCCAGGTACAGCCCGAACAGCCCATAAATCACGCCGGCTACGAGCCGGCTTACGCTCCAGTGGCGTCCCTGTGACGTCCCTGGGCTTCGTGTGACAGTTCCCATGAGTGTACTGATCAGAAGTCTCGGGTAAAGGTTTCCGTTGGTCAGTGACCGAGCGACTGGGAGTCACCGCTTCCATCCCAGACACGAGCCGGGCAGCGTCGACGGAGACCGGACGCCACAGCGCTGTTGGCCGTACACGCTACCGGGGTCCGGTGTAGCCCGGCCTCGCTGGCGGTGTCAGCAGACTGCCCTACTGGGAGCGCTTGCCACGCGGGCAAAGCGCCGTCAGCCCTCCGTTACGGTCGACGTAGACCGCGTCCTCAGTGACGAGACACTCCTCGTTGAACCCGTCGTTCCACTCGGTTTCGTCGAAGGTGTAACACCACTCCTCGTGGCCGTCCTCGAGACAGTAGCCGACGACCTCGTCGGGGCTCGACGAGCCAGGGTTGCTGTGGGCGACGACGACCGTGTCGTCGATGATCGCCGGCGGACCGTACGCGTGCGAGCCGTTCTTACACCACTCCGACTCGGGACCCGTCATCTTGAGTTCGTACCGGCCACGGGTGACGGTCCGGTCGCCGACGGCTGCGGTCGTCAGCGCATCGGAGATAAATCCCTCGCGCTCTTTCGTGTCCTCAAGGCTTGTAACTCCTTCCTCCCCGCTGTTCTCGATAAACAGCGCCTCGTCGGTCGCCGCAAGCCCGTTTCCGAAGTCGCCGGCTTGAAGCTGAGCCGAACGCTGGGTCGTCCCCGACAGCGGGTCGAACGCCGCGACAGCGTCAGCGTCGATCGAACGCTCGCTCCGGCGGCCGTCGAGCAGTGCAATCACCGAGCCGTCGATCGCGGCGATCGTGGAGGGCTGCGTGCTGAACACGTAGCTGACGGCATCTGAGTCGTCGGTATGTTCCGGCGTGACCCGGACGGTCTCGCACGTCCACCGAAGTGAGCCATCGTCCGCTGCGAATGCACAAAGCGTGCCGTCGACGGTGAGATAGGCCGAATCAAACGCAGCGACCGGCGCCGACGTCGCAACCTCGTCGCCGAGTTGTTTGCTCCACTTGACGTCGCCGCTGTCGGCGTCGATCGCGGTGAGCTGGGAGCCGGCAACGAACACGGTCCCGTCGGCGACCGCCGGCGTTCCTGCCGCCTCGATCCGCTCACAGGTCCACAGACACTCCCCGGTTGTCGCATCAAGCCCGTGGACGCCCGTTCCCGTTCGCAGATAGACCATCTCGTTGGTTGCGACTGCGTCCCCGGTTTCGCCGTACTGCCAGTCGATGAGATCCGGTTCCTCGAACCCGTCGTTCGCGGCGACAAACCGGGTGTTTCCCGTGTTCCCGGCGTAGGATGACCACCCCTCGGGCTCTGCGAGCGGCGTTTTCTCCGTTGAGTCTGTCCCGCTCCCGAGCGAGGCAAGAAGCCCGCCAGCCGTAAGCGTTGCACCTGTCGCCAGTACCGATCGACGTTGCCAGTCTGCCATCTCCTGTTTGACACCTACTGAGTATCTGTTTCTCTAACAATTATATAATACTTGTGTCTAGTCGTCGGCTAAAACTGATTCTAAGAAGAAGTCGGTATTTAGAACGGTCCACGCTGAACGGAACCAGCCGTGGCACGGCTGTGCCCAGAGCGGCCTCAGGTAGATGGAGGAGTCTCCAGCGTGGGATTTCGGGGTGGCTAGACGAACCGTTCTGCACGCGGGACACCGCAGCGGACAGAAAGGCCGGAGGTGGTCAGCTCGTTGGGGGGTGAACGGGTGTGCCGGGAAGAGGGCACGCTGTGTCCTCCAGCCGTATGAGGTATTCTCGTAGAAGTATTAATATTTTCCCATTGATAGTATAGCTTAGAGCAGATTCGTTCTGGAAAGAGGGTTTTACCCACGCGGGTCGTCCGGGCGACCGTCGACCGGTTCCCGAGGCGTGTGCCGAAGATTGTTGGGAGACAGCGCCGGAACGGGTCCTCCATGACTATCGTCAGACTGTAATTTGTAGCTTATATCTAAGAAGAAAAATATATACTGGTTCAGTAGAGAGTTACCTCAACCGATGGCTTCACCAGGAGAACTTCGTCTGATCGAACGACTGACCAGCACTGAGGCGTTCGAACCGGAGATCGCCGACGACGGCGCCGTGAGCTACACCGACGCAGCCCAGTGTCTCGATGCGACCGACAGCGAACCGGTAACCGTCCTCGAGCGGTTTACCGCCCGTGGCGTGCTGGCAGACGAGTTCATCACGAAGGTGTACGTCTGTCCGGACTGTGCGACCGAGGGGCTCCAGTATACGACTGCCTGTCCGGCCTGCAAGGATCCCCACGCGGTCCAGACCACGCTGGTCGAACACAGCTGTGGACATACGGGGCAGGAGTCGGAGTTCGAGACCGGCGACGGCTACCGGTGTCCCGAGTGTGAACAGGACCTCAAATCAGTTGATATCGAGAAGAAACACCAATACGTCTGTAAGGCGTGTTCCGAGCGGTTCCAAACGCCCGATAACCGACTGCGGTGCCGGGAGTGTACGAACCATCTCCCGCCGCTGGAGGCGATCGAGCGCGTACTGTACCGTTACAGCCTCACCGATAGCGGCAGACAGTGGCTCGACCGGCAGAAACGGGCCCGACAGACCGCCAGGGAGACACTCGAGGAACGACGGTTTACGACGGAGGTCGACACGACGGTGACTGATGGGGGAACGTCCCAACCGGTCCACCTTCTGGCTCGAGACGAGTTGATGGGCGAACAACGAGTCGTCTCGATCCACGAGACGCCGGCGATCGACGACGTCGACAGGTTCTGTGCGTTCGCAAACGAGTCGCTCGGTGCCCTCCCGGTCGTGATTACGACGTCGGGAGCCGTCGAAACCGACGTCGCGACGCGGGCCGAAGAGACCGAGCTGACGGTGCTCGCGTTCGATGGGGACGACGAGGGGACGCTCGAGGCGGAGTACGAGACCGTCGAGAACGCGCGTGCCCACGAAAGCGGTCTCTTCCAACGCCTGAGTGCGGTGCTCGAGATTCCCGGTCGCCCATAGCTCAGATTTCGACAGCCTTCTCTATCCACAGCCCTGAACCGAAGGAACTCTCCGTCACCCACAGCCGTCGGCCGACGACGTCCGAGCCAGTTCCCCAGTCTATCGCCACCGAGAACGGGGAAGAGAGCCATCGATATGCTCGAGGAGAGTCACGGTCAGATGGCTTCCGAGGAGTCTCTGACTCACCGCCACCGGGGTCAACCGATGTACGGGAGTCCTGGTCAGCTCCGGCCATCTCGGGGCAAGCATCGTCCGATGAGTGTCGTGCTCCAGCCGAGATACGAGAGTGTCGTGCTCCAGCCGAGATACGAGTGTGTATTACGGTCTGTAACCATGGAGAGGAGAGAATGGCTGTATCAGAGAGGGATCCTGATGTCGGTTTCCACCCGAAAGGAGGAGATCGGGCCGAACGAACGCGGACTACTGTGACGGCAGCCTACTGACCAACCACCACGGGTGGGAGTGGAAGGCGCTTCGCGCCTTTCGAACGACAGCGAGTCGCAACCAGCAAGAGCGCCAGGGGCCTTCCGAGTGCTCGCATTTACAAGCATCCCTCTCGAGGACGATTACTCTCGCTCGAGATCGTCCGAACGAAGCTCGCCATCGCACGCCAAGCACCGTCTCAGCAAACCGCTCGCAGGCGTGAGATTGCGTACCACAGCTCGCCGAACAACACGCGAATCTCCGTGGCCCGCTCGGCGGCCGCCTCGAGGGGCTCGTCGAAGGGCACCGCGTCGCTGTGGAGTTCGAGGACCCACCGCGTGTCCTGAGACTGACGGCCCAGCCCGACCGACAGCAAGGTCGCTTGCAGGCCGTCCAGCGCATGATGGCAGCACAGCAGCGCGACCCGCCCGTGCTCGGTGTACGCATGGTCGGGCATCTGATATGATCCGCTTGCGGCGGCCGTCACGGCCCCCGGACTCCATCGCTGTCTCGACCAGTCCCATCGTCTCGAGGGTGTGGACGACCTCGCGGATCGCCCGCCGCCCCAGCCGGTAGCGGTCGCTGACCCCCTCGCTGTGGAGCACCTCGTGGATCCGCTCGGTCGTCACCGGCTGGTCGACCGCGCCGGTGTGGCGGTTGCGCCGGGAGATCTTCGATCACTCACCCCTCGAGGACCGCCTCGGCTGGCCCCGCCTCGCGGTGGACGACGAGCAGACCGGGGCGCTGGGAGGCCCAGAGATAGACGGCGAGGGCAGCTATTACTGGCGCAGCTTTCTTCGCACTGACATCTGGTTCAAAACATTTTGCCACTAGTATTAGTACATAATTACATTTATACCTCAACTCATTCAAAACTATTAGAAACTCTAATATCCTCTGTGGTTGAAATACTCGAGCATGTAGTAAGTTAACTTATAACGTATAAACTGCAATCAGAAAACCGAGAAGCCGATTGGAGGGCGACACAGAGGAGAGCGACGGGGAAATGGGAACTCAAGCGTGACGCTCCGGTACGAAAGCGCGGAATGACACGATGATGCGCAACACACGGCGATTTGGCCGACGTACAGTATTAACAATGGGGGGAGCGGTCCTTGCGGGGAGTGCGTACACGGGAACGGTAGCGGCCGACAGCCACCTGATCGAGGTTTCACCGGCTTCCCTTGAATTAGAGCCAGAGGAAACCGGGACTGTCGACGTCGAGATCCAGGGACCGCCGTTCGGTCGGACGGATGTTGAGGTGTCGGGTGTCGCTGCCGACCCGGACACGTTCCAACTGTCGGGCCGGGGAGCCACCCAAACGGTTTCGGTAGGCCCTGTTACGGAGGACACGGGAGCCACGTTCGACGCCTCGACTCCGGCTGGCGAGACCCAGGTCGTCACCGTCGATGTCGACTTCGACGAACCCGACCCGCTCCTCGGTGGGACGGCTGCAGATACGGAGATTCCCGTCGTGATATTCGAGGCAGACCACTCCGAAGACCAGTTCAACGCGCTGGAGGCGATCGATCTCACGGATCCGTTCACGCTGGCCGTCGAGGCACCCGCGTTGGCCACCGACGAGTCAACGGAGTACGCGGTGACCGCGTACTACGAGGAATTCGGGGAGTCGCCAAACGACCGACTTGCTGGTCCGTCGGTGCCGCTCTCGTTTGACGAGCAGGGCATCGCCTCGGTAACGATCGGCGCTGCTGGAACGGATGCCGATGTCTCGACCGGGCTCGCCCCCGGACCGATCAGCGGCGACGCGACGTTGGTCAACCAGATCGAGGTTCCCGCGCGCGCGGAGCGAGTGGCTGTCGAAACCCAGTAGACGAGGACGCAGGGCTCCCGACCGGGCGATAGTTTCACAGTCGGACACGCCTCCCGGAGCAACTCCGAGCAGCGTGCCGAGACCAGGGGAGCCAACCCGGAACCAGCGGCGGTGGCGGCCGACGCCGCGGACGACTCCACCGTGTCGGGTCGGCTCGAGGACCGCCTCGGCTGGCCCCGCCTCGCGGTGGGCCTCGAGCCACTCCCGATCGGCGGTACTCTCCAGGACCAGCTCGAGGCTTTGCCCGACGAGCGCCTCGAGTATCGGACTGGGGGGCCTCGTCGTACGTGCTCATCTTTCAGCGGAACTACGTGGATCTGTCTGCCAACACCACGGAGTGTAACGGTTCGGAGCCATACCGCCGATCGCTCGAGAGCGGAATCGAGTGGGTCGGCGATCGACGCGCCGGCAGTTCCCTGGAGCAACGCACCACGATGTCGGACACTCCGGAACGGTTAAGCGATCCGTCCGACAGTGACGAGTGAATGCGTCTCGGCGACCACTGGAAGCGGCTGCTCGCCCTCGGCCTGCTCGTGGGCGCCCTCGGTGGACTGTTCGTCTGGTACGGGACGGTCACGTACGATCCAGCGCTAAACGACTACCCGGACGAAGCGGACATCGCCCCGACTCCCGAGGCGTACGTCGACGAACGGGTGACCCTCAGCGGCGAGATCGTCGCGACCGATCCTGTCGTCGCCGAGGTCGAGGCCGAGGACCGAACGTGGCTCGTTGCCCTCGAGGGCGCCGACGGGGCGCTCGTGCGCGACGGCGAGTCGGCCCCGGGAAAGGAGATCAGGGCCCACGGGACGCTGACCGCGCCGGAGACGCTCGCGACCGACCGCGCGGTCGTCCGCGAGCCCTGGGAACTGACCTACATGTACGCGATCTCGCTCGTCGGCGCGGTGTGGGTGCTCGGTCGGGCGGCTACCGGCTGGCGGGTCGACCCCGACCAGCTCGCGGTCGTCCCCCGCGAGCACCGACTGCCGCTGGACACGGTGTTTGCCTCGCCGTCGGTGCTGGTCTCGCCCGCCGGGACCGACTCGGCAGGGGAGACGGATGGCGAGGAGCCGGCAGAGCCGGCCGACGCCGCGACGAGCGGGGGTGAGCGCGATGGCTGAACTGGTAACCCATATCCTCGCCGCGTACATCCTCGCGACGCTGCTGTCGTGGCGCTACGAGTGGCTGACGCCGCGGTTCGTCACGGTCGCGATGGCCGGTGCGATGATCCCCGATCTCAGCCGGCTGGAGCTCCTCCTCCCGGACGACCTCATCACGGCCGTGCTCGGGGTCCCTTTCGACTGGGGCGCGTTTCACGTCCTGGGTGGCTCGCTGGTGGCCGTAGCGATCGGGACGCTGCTGGTCCCACCAGCGTACCGCCGGCGCGTCGGCGCCCTCCTCCTGTTGGGCATGGCGTCACACCACGCGCTCGATCTGCTCTTGCTCAACCCCTCGGGGTACTCCTACGCGGTCCTCTGGCCGATCACGGGCTATCACCCGCCGTCGCCGGACCTCTACCTGAGCACCGACCGCTGGCCGGCACTGTGCAGCGCCGTCCTCGCCGCTGGTGTCTGGTACGCACGCTATCAACGGTGACACCGGCAGGACGCCGTTCCGGACGGCAGTCCGTTCGACAGCACGATCGTTCGTCGTCTGCGCGGCTTGCCATTTGGTGAGCCACTCGCCCCCCAGTCACCCCACAGGCAACGACAGCACCGTTCGGGTGCCGATGCTGTCCCCCGACGACCACGATCGCGGGGAGGGGTGGGCGGCCCGTGTCACCTGCGGGTGCTGCGAGGACGCCGTCGAGTGGGTCCGACCGGACCGACCGTCACGACGCCCTCGGCCGACTGGGACGGCCTCTCGAGGCCCGCCGCGGGCTCACCGCCAGCCAGTGTGGCGGTTCCGCCGGGCCGCCAGCGCGACACGGACGCCGCTCTGGAGGGCGGGCAACCGGCGTCCCGTCTCGAGTTCGGTCTCGCCATACGGCGGTTCCCAGCCGGCCTCGCCGCCCATCGCGCTCCGGATCCGGCTATCGAGTCGGAGGTCCCACTGGCGCTCCGCGGTGCAGAGCCGGCGAGTGCTACTGTGGCGGCTCGCTCGGCTCCGCGAGCGCATCGGTCTCGTGATACTGGAGGGACAGACCGCGGTCCGACACCGGCGTGATGACGCCGCCCTCGAGCGCCGCGAGACAGTCCTCGACGGTATAGGTCCGGTCGTCGTCCACACAGGGCGCCACCCAGCGCAGCTCCCCGCCCTCGTAGACGGCCAGCGACGCCACCGGCACCCGTAGCTCCGTGCTCGAGCCGGAGTGGAGCAGCGAGCGCGTCTCACACCGGGTGAACGCCGGCGCCAGCGAGTACCCCGCGCGGTCGGCCCACGCCTGGAACGCCGCAACCGTCGCCGACACTGACGACGCGGAATCGCTGAGCGCTTCCAGCGCGGGCCGCACCGTCGTCCACGTTTTGACCTCCACCTCGGCGACCACGTCCCGGTCCTCCAGCCGGCGCGCTCGAGCCACGAGCTCGCCGAGCCGCTCGACGGTGTCAGTCGCGGGGTCCGCACGAACGAAGAGGGCGACTCGAACCGGCCCCAACGGCGGGAGAGTGGACGGACTCATGAGTACTCTGTGGAGTGTTACCACATCACCGGCCATAAGTGTGATGAGATACATGTAAACTGGACAGTCAGGCCTAAAACGGTAGTTTTCACTCCCCTCTTCTCGAGCAGCTGTGGCGCTGGTCCGGAGTCGGGATGGAGCGGCAACCGGGTGGGAGACTGCCGGAAAGCGCCTTTGGTGTCAGCGCTGGCTGGTTCGAACCGAAGTGTCAGCAAGCGTGCGCGATGAGCGCGTCTGCCGTCCCCGATAGCGTTCGCGCGAGTCCCTCGAACGAGTGCCACCGCCGACCGAGCTGTTTCTGGTGACGTCCTCCCACGACTGAAGTCGTGAGCTTCCGCTCTGTTTGTGTCACGCCGAGCCGGAGTGCTTTTTGTGCGTGACTGTCTCTACCGAAGGAGGGTATGTAGTTCAGTTCGGGAGAACGGCTGTACCGGTCCGGCGTTGGCCGAGTGCGAGTCCGCGCGGCGCACTCGACTCGCGGTGAGCGGAGCTGTCGGGCAGCAGGCTCGGGGTTCGAATCCTCGCGTACCCATCGTGTGCCACCCGCACCCGGTTCGGCAGCGCCCGCGGTGAGAGACGGGAGGAACGGGCTCGTTCGAGGTGGGGGTTTATGGCTGAACGCCGTGAACGACAGTGAGTTATGGCAACGACACACACGGAGATCCACCAGTGGATCGATGACCACGAGACGGAGATGGTCGAGTTCCTCGAGGCGTACATCCGGTACCGATCGCCGACGGAGGAGGAAGCCGCGGTACAGCGGGAGTTCATCGAGCCGTTCTTCAGAGACGAAATGCAGTGGGACGCCGTCGACGTCGTGGACGTCTCGGCGGAGGGGGATCGACCCAACATCAACGCCCGGCTCGTCGGTGACGGCGAGGAGGGGGAGACGCTGCTGTTCAACGGCCATTCGGATATCGTCGACGTCTCCGAGGCGGCCGAGGCGGCGTGGACGACCGATCCCTGGGAGCCGGTCATCGAGGACGGGCGACTCTATGGCCGGGGCGCCAACGATATGAAGGGGCCAAACACGGCGATGATCTGGGCGGCAAACGCCGTCATGGAAGCCGACGTCGACCTCGGCGGCGACCTGCTGATGAGTATCGTCGTTGGCGAGGAGCTGGCCCAGCAGGAGTACGGTTCGATCGCCGCCACCGAGGCGTTTCTCGAGGACGGGATCGAGATCCCGATCTGTCTCAACACGGAGCCGACGAACAACGAAATTCATACGAAAAGCGCTGCGACGTTCGATTTCGAGATCACGATCCAGGGCAAGGACGTCCACACCTCCCAGCGCAACCTCACCCGGTATCCACAGCGCCACGACATCCCGGTCGGACACGACGTCGGCGTCGACGCTGGGCTGCTCATGGCCGACCTTCTCCAGGCGTTTGCGGAGCTCGAACACCAGTGGAACATGCGCTACCGCGACGAGATCTACGGCGGTGGGGGAACACCGGCACCCGACAGCCAGGGCGTCGGCCCGATCGGGATCAACTGTACCATCCTCGAAGCCGGCGACTACATCGCGTCCATCCCGGGCCAGGCGACGATCGAGGGCCACGTCTTCTACCCGCCGTTCGTCGACGACGAGGAGCTCTGGGAGGAGATGCAAGCCGTCGTCGACTCGCTGGCGGTCACCCACGACTGGCTGGCCGACCACCCCCCGGAGATGCGGTGGAAAACCGTCTTCGACTGGCCCGCCTTCGAGGTCCCGCTCGAGCATCCGGCTTGCCAGACGCTGGGGACGGTCGTCGAGTCGGTCACCGAGACCCAACCCGTGTATTCGGGCTTCAAAGCCGTCGCCGACAACTCGTACATCCAACGCGAGTGTGGTGTCGAGACGATCAGCCTCGGCCCCGGCGATCTCCTGATGGGGGCACATGGCCCCGATGAGTGTCTGCCACTCGAGCAGTTCATGGTCGCGACCAAGGTGTACGCTGAGATGATCTGTGCGTGGTGTGGCGGCGACCGACGCATCGAGTAGCCGACGGTCGATGCCGCCCGACTGCTGCGTCGGGTGTCGCCGCCCGCGGTCGCGCTGTCAGGGTGCAACGCCGGACCCATCGGTTCGGAGCCCGCGGGTCGTCGGACCCAACACTGTGGCGACGTCTCAGCCGTGCGTTCGGTTCGGAGTTGCAGCCACAGCAGCCACGACCGGTACCCGAACCGCGCACCGATAGAACCAGGTCCCGTCAGCCCCGCGTTCGACCGCCCGGGACGGCCCCTCGAGGCCCGCCGCGGGCCCACGTCCCCGTGGCAGTGTAGCGGTTCCGCCGGGCCGCCAGCGCAACGCGGACGCCGCTCTGGAGGGCGAGCAGCCCGCGCGCCGTCTCGAGCAACGCCACCGTGTCAGTCGCCTCGAGGGTCGCCTCGGCTGGCTCCCCGTTGCGGTGAAGATCGCTCTCTGAAACACTGGAACTGCCGGCAAGGCGGCGGCATCAGCGACGCCTACGCTACACCGCTCGTCTCGCGAACGAGCGACGCGCTGCTCGAGTTCCCCGGCCCGGTGTGGTCGCGACCGTGTTCGCACACGGGAACGGCAGCCGTCTCGCCCGGTCCGCCCGGAGCGCTGCCGCGTCCAGCCGTCGTCGCAGCGAACGGCGCCCGTCGAGCGATCGGGCCTGCCGTCGGGGCGTGTCGGTGAGCTTTATTCGGACCGCCGGCGGAGTATGTGGTATGCCAACACGCGTACTCGTCCCGATCGACGGCGGCGAACAGGCGAGGGCGGCCCTCGAGTTCGCGCTCGAGGAGTTCCCCGACGCGGAGTTCGTCGCGATCCACGTGACCGATCCCGGCGTGATCTACAGGGCGACCGGGCTCGAGACCGGGGCGAAGACCGACCTCGAGACCGGGACAGGAGTGAGAGACGACTACGAACGGATCCGCACCCAACGGGAGGCCGAGGTGGAGCGCCTCCTCGCGGATGCGCGGCGCCAGGCCGAGGCTGCCGGCGTCGCCCTCGAGACCGAGGCCCTCGTTGGTGACGTCCCGAAGCGGATCATCGCCTACGCCGAGGACAACGACGTCGATCGGCTCGTCGTCGGCAGTCACGGGCGGACCGGGGCGAGTCGCCTCCTCCTCGGGAGCGTGGCCGAAACGGTCGCCCGGCGGTCGCCGGTGCCGGTGACGATCGTCCGGTAGTCGGAGTCCGACGACTGCCCCGGTCAGCGCTCGCCGAGCTCACGGTGGCGGTCCCGCTCTTGGACGGACTCGATCGATCCCGGCCCCCTGGACGACCGACAGTCCTCGCCACGTCGCCGCCCACCTACTGGCCGCCACGGTGTGTGAGCCCCCCGGGGCCGGACACGTGGCTCCCGCCCCCGGACCGGGGCGGTTGCCGACGAGGGTGTCCGGTGTTTCGCCGCAACGCCGGCGCCCCCGCGATCGTGACCCGCCCGCGAGAGCGATGGATAGCTGGCAATGGCCTGCACGACCGCTCTCCAAACCTACTGCACAGCGGCGAGGATCGCGTCCAGCTCGTCTTTCCGGAACGACGACGGTGCGTTCTCCGGGTTGGGCGCGTCTACGATACCGATCGTCCACAGGATGCCCGCCCGCATGTCTGCTTTCGGAGGCAGACGCCCGCTCGTCTCGATCTCATACCCCACCGCATCGCACACTGCGGCGAGGTCCTCCTTCGTGAACGCCGGCGATCCCTCCCGTTCAAACCGACCGACCGCTTCCCTGATTGCAGTTCGAAGCTCGTCGACGGTGTGTGCCATACTCGCTACGACGCAGACCTCCGCCGTCTTTGTTCCGGTCGGAATCTCGCTGCTGGCCTGGCCCTCGAGGGCCGCCGACCGGGACTCGACGCGGTCTCCGTTCGCTGTGGTTGCTTCTCGGGGCCAGTCACCGGCTCCCGGACGGTCCGAGGTCGCGTCGATGCGGTCGGCGTCGCGGTCGAAGCGCGTGCCGTCGGTCGTCCCCTCGAGGCGGACTGCTGCTGAGGCGTCGTCGGGTGGTGGGCCGCCGGATCGCCGGTCGCCCGGCGGAGCTCGAACAGCTGTCACTGCGTGCGGGACGGCGCCTCACTCGTGGTCGAGTCCCGACGGAGCCGTCGGCATCGGTGGCGGGAAACGCTGCAAGTGCGTGCGCGCTATCGGAGTCGGGGCTTGGCCCGAGGCGGTTCAGTTCAGTCTCGCCGAGGCGATACGGCCGCCCAGCCGGGAACCGCGGTGTGATCAGGACCTCGAGGACGGCCCGGAGCGCCTCGAACACCCCATCCCCCGGAGGCGGCCTCCTTCTCGCCGCACGTGGTGGATCTCGGTGGCAGCCGTCGTACGTGCTCGTGGTCCAGCGGAACTACGTGTGTCTGTGCGCCGACGACGTGGATGCCGGTTCGGGAGCCCGAGGCGGTCGATCCACGGCTCGAGTGCGGGGGAGTCGATGCCGTCCTCGAGTCTCGAGCAAGCGGGTCTCTGTTGGTCTCGAGGCGGTCAAACGGGGACGCGACGAGAACGACCCCTGGGGGCGCGTGAACCCTCGCTACGTGATCGACGAGACGGGACTCGAGACGCACACCGTCGAGGACGTCCTGCGACGATTCCACGAGGCGGGCTGGAGCCGGAAGGCGAGTCGCGGACGCTACGAGTCCGTCGCGGAGCCGCGGGAACCGTCGCTCGAGGACTCCGTCCCACCGCCTGGACCACCCCATCACCCGACCACCGCGGGTGGGACCGAACGGGACCAGGGGCGTTCGAACCCACAATTCCCTCGAGGACGACTACTCCTCCTCCGAATACTCCGACTCGAGCTCGAGATACGGCCGCAACTGCGCAGCGCGCTCGGTAAGGACGAGTCGATCGCGCCCGCGATCGTAGTCGACGACGTCGTGGGCCGCCAGTTTCGGGATGTGCAGGTGATGAAGCTCGATCGCGGTCCGCTCGACGGCGTCCTCGGCCTCCGTGAGTGCCGTTGCAGCCCCAGTCACCGTGACCGGGTCGTCGACTGAGAGATACCGAACGAGCTCGCGCCGGCGGTGATGGGCGAGCACGGCACAGATCGCATCGACTGTCAAACGGGCATCGTTCGTCTCCGACGGCTCGTCGGTCATTGCCACAGAGATGGTCGGAGACGCGGATGAACTACGGTCACGCGTGAGCAACCTATTATGTCAGCAACGAACGATTCCTACTCGGGGAGCGTCGCGGCGATGAGGTTCTCCGTCCCCCGCCGAAGCAGTTCGGAGACCGCCTGGTGGGAGATGCCGAGCTCCTCGCCGAGCTCGGCCGTCGAGACCTCGCGCGGAACCCGATAGTACCCCCGTTCTGCCGCCGTCAGCAGCGCCTCGTGCTGGCTGGTCGTCAGCGTTCCGAACGTGTGGTGCGCGGTCTCGGGCTCGGCGAGATCGTGAAGCCGGAAGGAGACCTCCCGTTCGGCGAAGTGCTCGCGAAACGCCTCTAACTGGTCGCGCGAGACGAACCGGACGCGTATTCGCCAGCGCCCCTCGGTCACCGTCGCGGCCAGAATCGAGCCCTCGTGGTCGACCATGTCGCGGATCCGGGCTTTCACCGCGTCGCTCCACTCGAGGTGGCAAAACAGCGCCTCGGGAAACTGCTCGGTTTCGACGACCTGCGCCACGGTCGGATCGCGCTCCAGGGCCGCGATGAGCTCGTCGCCCGATCCAGTCGCGATCCAGACGCAGGACATCACCCAGTCGGGACCGCGTGCGGCAACCTGCTCGACCTCGAGGGACAGCTCCGGGACGGCTGTGACCGTCCGCTCGAGCGCGAACGCCTCCGGCGGGACGGAAAACGTTGCAACTAGCATGGTAGTCATACGCTCGCAAGCGATATGAACCGACTGGCGGGGAACGAAAGGAGACGTCCAAGATCTCCGGACTCGGCAGTCGAACGACTGATACGAGAACGACGAGCCGTCCGCCCGGTCCCGGCCTCGAGGACAGTACGAGTCGTCGAGGATCCTCGAGAACCGTCGCTCGACTCCAACTCCCTCCGTCTGAACCACCCGATCACCCACCGATCACAGCCCACTGACCAACCACCGCGGGCGGGACTGAAAGGGGCTGGCGGTGTCGGCGAAGCACGACGAAATCCTCGCGAACGAAGTGAGCGAGGGCAAGCGAGACGTAGTCTCGCGGAGTAAGCACCGCAGCGAAGCGAGGAGCGTGGTTCGAAAGGCGCGTTGCGCCTTTCGTCATACTGCAAGACCTCCGGTCTTGCATAGCTCGCAAACGCGAAGCGTTTGCTCACTCACGAGAGAGCGAAGCTCTCTCGAACGACAGCGAGGCGCGCGAGCCGAGAGCGCCAGGGGCTTTCGGAGTGTTGCCCCTCGAGTCCCCCCTACTCCTCTAGCTCACGCAACTCCAATTCCTCGGCCAGATACGCCTCACCCTTCGCACTGACCTGGTAGTACCCCGCCTCATCAACGCGCTCGAGCAGGTCGTGCGATTCCAGCTCCCGCAGTCGCTGTCGAACGGTGGAGTAGCCGATCTCGTGGCCGTGACGATTCAGGTTCCGATACAGTGGTTTTGCGGGCAACTCGAGATCGTGCTCCGCGAGGAACTCGAGGATAAACCCGTCGTGAATTCCGAGCTGTCGACGTAGACGTGCTACACAGCTGGCGGTTCTCGGTCCGTGCACGGATCATGAACACGCCGGTCGCCGTTTCGGAAGCATCGATGGGAGAGTGGATTTCGTGTGCTTTCAATTCGGATATCGGGTGAACAGCGGTCAGCTCGAGGAAAATCGTCGGGACATGTGAGGTCGAGAAAGCAGACGAAACAGACGAACGCCGGTTTGAAAGAAGACGGATGACTGCATGACAACACTCTGGCCGAGTCGCCAAAGCACACGAAATCCACTCTTCCGCGAGTGACAACCGGATCGCCGACCGGGTGTTCCTCGAGGACGCCCCGCGCCCTCGAGACGCCCCGATCGACGAACCTGGCCTCGAGGAACTCCTCGCGAGCCACGCCGGCGACCGACTCGAGGCGACGTTGTCTCGCCGACGCAGTAGCGCCTCGAGCGCCGAGTCCGTCAGCGGATCGAGGTGCTGGCGTGTCACAATCGACGCCGACGAACGGCGTGTGCGGTCCGATAGGCGACGGCGTAGCCGACGATCATCAAGGCAACCGCAAGGATGACGTTCCCGACGAGCAACCGCACGAGCACGTCCGCGCCGGCATCGAGTCCGATATCGACGTTGGAGGAACCTGAAATCGGCCCGAGCAGCTGGATCCCGATGAGCAAGCTCCCGGCGTAGACGCCGCTTTTCACCAGCGGGTTCAGGACCGCAACGGCAGCGACGAACGCAACCTTGTTGGCCCAGACGAACCGATGGCTGGCCCACGCGAGCACCGGCAGCCCGGCGCCGAGGGTCGGCAGCGCCGTGACGAAGATCCCGAGCGCGAAGCTACTCGCGATCCACTGCGGTGGGTGATCCTCGGTGAACGCCACCCGGAACGCGCTCCGGACGCGGAGTACCGGGCGCGTGACCCAGCTGGAATTCATTACGGTGGTCGTCCGAACGACGCTGAGCTACAAAGCCCTGTGCACCGTTGACATCCTCTCCGCCCTGAAGGGCGAAGATTCCCACGGCACCGCACCGCTGAGCTGGGATGTTTAAGGTTTGTAGCGGCCCTGATGACGGCTACTGGCTGTGCCAACCAGCCGTTACTCCTATCCCGGCATGAGAGTCGGAGGTACTTCTTGCTGCACCCCGAGTCCACAACACAAAGAGGTTCTTTCTGCGTGAAATCGGGGAATCCCGATATTGTCCGATTAGTGGGGCGGGTAGACCGCCTCGGTCACATGATAATACGCAATCATATGAGTTAACACATTCGTGTAGCACGTCAAACGTGGTTCACGAAGATTTTGTCGGATTCATCCCCGCCGTGAACGGCGGGGCTTTCTCCTCGAACTTCCGTAAAGCCGGACGCGACGTGGTGGCTCGAGGAGGAGCCCAGCCCCTCGCGACCCCCAGCACATCTCGATCGCCGCACCCGAACTCGTCGCCTACGAATCGAGCGGGATCGTCCGCTTTCGCGTCGGATCGGTCAGATACGGCTCGAGGTCGGAGACCTCCTTCAGGACGACCTCGCCGCTCGCGCGGTCGTACGCGAGCACGCCGTGGTCGGCCAGTCGCGGGAGGTGGTTGTGGAGCAGCCGAAGCTCGGCGCGCTCGCGCTCGAGTTCGTCGGCACGGTTTTGCCGGCGAGCGGCGAGCTGGTCGGCCAGGATGCCCACCGTGGAGCGGCCATCGTTCTCGAGCAGCTCCGTGAGGATATGCTGGCGGTCCGTGTCAGCCAGGATGGCGAACGCCTCGTGGGTGTCCATACCTGTCCTGGGGACAACGCGGGCAAAAGGTCCGCTCCAAAACACATGGGACCCGTCAGCGAGACGATTCACCTCGCGATCAGGTTCGCCACCGCAGCGCCGACCGGCTCACCCGATGGGTCGGTCGTGGCGGTCCGCCTCGGAGGGAGCGGTGTCGGCAAACAGACGCTCGAGAGGGCGGTGGCGCCGGCGAACACACCGTTTCCGGTCGTCTTCAGCGGAACTACCGCTGTCTGACCACGAGGAGTCCAGCGGTTCGTGAAACGGACCGATCCGCAGCTTCGTCGGACTCCCGGTCCGGATCGACGAGCCGAACCGTTCTGGAGGTTCGGGTGGCACCGAACCGGACTCCTCGAGGGACTTCGCGACACCCGTGTGTCGACACCTGCTGCAGCGTGCGGCGGGCGAGTCGTGATGAGGTGACCGTATCCACCAGATCTACACATGTCGCTGCCTGTCATGAGCCACAGTATGACACCCCTTCCGTCCACACCGACGAATCGGCGTTCGACCGCGTCCGAGAGGCGATCCGCAACCGCGAGGATCCAACCGAGAACGACGCGCCGACGGGACCCGGCTTCCCCACACCCGGCTGAGCGGGACCCGAATCGAGACCCGACGGCTCGGTTTTACACTCCCATTTTCCGGACGGATTCCGACTCGAGCGCTCGATACCGACCCCTCGCTCGTTCTCATCGCCTGGAATCATGCCATGCTGTTACAACGGTCCCCGAGAAACGAACGACGGAATGAACGAGGCGATCCCTGCCCAGTGTCCCGACTGTGGCACGACGGAGCTGAACCTCGCTCGCGTCCCGCCGGCCGACCACGACCGCGGCCAGGAGTGGGTGGTCCACGCGACGTGCGAGCACTGTGACGAGTACACCCAGTGGTTCGAGTGAGTCTCGGCCACTTCGACGACGCCGGTCCGATCTCCGTTCCGCGTTCGACCGTCGACAGCTCGTCGTTCGCCTCGATCGCCGAGCGACGGCTCGAGACGGTTGCCACTCGCCTGTTTTCGATACCGATCCCGAACCCCCACGCACGATGACCCTCTCATAACAGGCAACCCAGAAACGACAGCGAAACGGACAGTCGGAGACGGCGATCTATGACACGTGTCCAAACGACCGCTTCTGCCTGCCGAAGCCAGGTCGCCCGGTCGTACCGTCTCGAGGCGTACACTAAAGCCTACATGTTTCGTCAACGGTTGTGAGAGTCGAGGACGCGGACCGAGAGACGGCTTCGTCCACGAACTCTCTCGAGCCCGTCACCCGAACTCGTCGACCGCGACCGGCTCGGCGTCGAGTCCTTTATCCGCTCCAGCACCGACGACTACCCATGTCGATCGAAACCGGCGACTCGGTCACCATCGAGTACACGGCCCGGTTCGCCGACGGCCCCGTGTTCGATACGACGGACGAACAGGTCGCCGAGGAGACGGGACTGGTCGAGCACCTCCCCGACCGCGAGTTCGAGCCGCTGACCTTCGAGGTCGGCGATAGCGAGCTCATCGAGGGGGTCACCGACGCGCTCGTCGGGATGGACGAGGGCGAGGAAAAGACGGTTACGGTCCCACCGGAGAAGGCCTACGGCGAGCGACGCGACGACCGAGTCATCGAACACAACACCGTCGAGTTCGACCAGATGCTCGAGTCGGAGGGGCGCTCCCTCGAGATGGGGACCCGGATCGAGACCAAAGACGGCAGCGTCGGCGAGGTCACACACATCGATCCGGAGATCGTCCGCATCGACTTCAACCACGAACTGGCGGGCGAGACCCTCGAGTTCGATCTCGAGATCCTCGAGATCCACTGAGCCGCTCGAGGGCACATCCGGAGCAGAACGGCGAGCGAACCGGAACGGCGAGTCCGGGATCTCGACGAGCCCGACCGAACCGAGAAACGGACGTGCTACTCGCTCGAGGACACCGACCGGGTGAGCCAGCCGACGACCGCTACGACACTCAGCAGCGCCGCGCCGAGCGTTCCGTAGAACAGCCCTGGTCGGCGCTCGGGCATCGATCTGGCCAGAAACAGCGCAACGCTGAGGCCGTGGTGGACCGGGTTCAGCGTCTGGCCGTCGACGTCCTCGTACCGGACGTCGATCGGACGCTCGGTGATCTCGAGTTCGGCGTCCTGGGCGTCCATGATGAGCTCGCTCTCGACGCCCATCCCGGTCGTCTCGATCGAGAGCGTCTCGACGGCGTTCCGGGAGAACGCGCGAAAGCCGCTCTGGGTGTCCGAGAGCTTCGTCCCGCTCGAGCCGAACGTCAGGTAGTCGAGCACCTGCTGGCCGACGCGTCGGTACCCCGGCGTCTCGTCCTCGTCGGTCTCGAGGTACCGGCTGCCGATGACCATGTCGGCGTCGGCCGCCTCGACGGGTTCGACGACCGTCGGGATCTCCTCCGGGAGGTGTTGCCCGTCGCCGTCGAGGATCACGAGCGAGTCGTAGTCGGTCGTTCGGACGTACTCGAACAGCGTCCGCAACGCCGTCCCCTTCCCCTGGTTGTGCTCGTGCTCGAGCAGCGTCGCGTCGGTTTCGTTGACGACCTCGACGGTGTCGTCGCTGCTCCCGTCGTCGACGACGACGACCTCGGCGGCGAACTCGGCTGCCTGCTCGACGATAGCCTCGATACTGGCCCCTTCGTTGTACGCCGGAATTCCGATCAGACGGCCGGGGTCGGCCGATGACGGCGTGGTGACGGCTTCGGTGCTGAACGACGACGACGCGATGCTCCGACGGCGGCTCGCGTCGAGGTCGACCCGGTCGCCGCTTCCCGTGACGACGAGTCCGTCACAGCCGTCGGCCTCGGCGGCCGAAACCAGCTTCGACCGTCGACTCTCGGCGTCGGCGGGCGGCTCGAGCACGGTGGCCCCCAGCTCCTCGAGTGAGGAAACGGCGTCGCCCTCGAGGCCCGTGTCGAGGACGAAGACGGCGGAGTTGCTGGCGCGTGCTCGGGAGACGGTCCGGAGCGAGACCCGACCGTCGTCGGGAATCAGCCCGAGACCGAGCTGTGCTTCTGTAGACGCTATCGGTGAGTGTTGTTGTGAGGTGATCATTGGGTAAACGGGATGTGCTCTGCGTCGGCTGCCCGGTGTCGGAACGATCGCTTCGAGACAGTCGGCTGGCCGTACCGCGGTTTCGTGAGACTTTTGACGGCGGTAAAGCGGCTCCCGACCCCGAGACCCGATCGGAACGCGAGCAGGATGCGTGGGGGTCGGTTCTGTATGCCGCTGTACACTTTCTCTCGGAACTCATTTTCTGCACGGCCGGTAAATAATTACTGCTTTAATTGACCAGTGCTGCATCATAGCTGTATTTCGACTATAGATATGTTGGTACACTTCAGAAATAACTGGATAAGATATATTTCAATATAATTTATCATTTGTGATGCCCGACACTCGAGTGAGTCGTCCCCTCGAGACGGTCGCCGGTCCCGCTCCTTCCGTCGCAGGGGGCGGGCCCGGACACCACGCTTCCGGAGCGCCGCGTAGACGGGCCGGACGAAAGTCTCGACGGACTCGGCTACGGATCGGGAGCGGCGACGAAGCTGTGGGGTGGAAGCCGTCCGCGATGTGGACGTCGAATCGCGCTCCTCGAGGCCGGAGCGACTCGAGACCCGCGCGGCCGTCGTCGGTCCTACCTGTCTCGGCGAAAGTCCTGATCGTGGACGCGGTAGCCGTCGAACTCGCCAGATTCGATCTCTCGCGTGATCACGTCGTGGGTCTCGCGATCGATCTCGACGATGTGACAGAGCGGGTGTCCCGGAAGCGCGACCGGGTTCTCCCTGAAGCCGACGAGCAGTCCCGTGAAGGGCGCGGGAACGGTCCGCTGCTCGAGTTCGAAGTGGTCGGTGATCGTACAGATCGGGTCCCCCTCATGGACGAGCGGGTACGGCCCCCACTGCATCTCGACGAGTCCGCCCACGTCGGCGCGCAACCACCGCTTTGCGGTCTCCGAGTCCCCGGTAACGTACCAGCTCGGGTGGGTGGGCTCCCGTTCCGGGAGGAGGTCAAACTCGGAGAGCACGTTCGCGACGCCCCGAACGGCGCGCTCGATGAGGTGGGGTTGGAACTGCTGGGCGCGGCCCATCTCGACCGTGATCGTCGGGACGCCGTCGTTCGTCGCCGTCGTCCGGATCGACCCCGTCGCGCCCTCGCCGTACAGCACCACGTTCGCACCGAACGCTTCCGCGAGGCGGTCGACCGTCGGATCCTTCAGATCGGCGCGGACGTGGTACATCGTCGTCCGGTTTCGCGTGGAGGTGTGGAAGTCGATACCGAGATCGCAGGGTTCGATGAACCGATCGTAGATCTGCGTGGCCATCCGGCTGGCCGTGTTTCCGTTCGCGAGACCGGGAAACGAGCGGTTGAGGTCGAGATCGTAGATCGGGACGTACCGCGTTTGTGCCTTGTATCCCGGAACGTTCACGACGTGTACGCACACGAGCGTCCCGCGGAGCTCGGCCGGGTCGTACTGCGTGGCGACCTTCTGAATCACCTTCACCCCGTTGAGTTCGTCGCCGTGGACCGCCGCCGTGAGGAAGAGCCGCGGCCCCTTCTGTTCGCCGTTGATAACCGTGACCGGGACGGCGACCGAATCGCCGAGGTACGTTTCGCCGACCTCGTATCGGAAGTGGGCTTTCTCGCCGGGCTCGACACAGCCGTCGCCGTAGTCGAACGGGACACCGTTTGAGTCTGCCATGGGAGAAACTCGATGTCTGACACGAAAGCCACACCGGTCGGGGAGGGGACGACCGTACACACCTCGAACTCGGCCAACTGCATCTCGCCGGGAACGAACGGGACTCGAAGCGACCGCATCCGGTGCCGAAAGGGCGGGCATCGACCTCTCACTGTACTGGCTGTGCCCTCAACCGCCCTCGGCTGCTCGTTTCGGTCGGATGACCCTTCGAAGCGAAACGGCCGACGCCGACGACGATGTCGCAGAAACGCTCGAGAAAACGCCGCCGTCGTCCGGAGATCCGGTGACGGTCGCGGCCGCGCTGTCGGTCGTGTACTCATGGTCCCTGTTCTACCTGAAAGAGGACAAGCGGGGGGCCTGTTCGTCGGCCTGTGGGCGCCGACGCTGCTCGGTGCCGCGGCGTACTTCCAGCAGAAGGGGCTGTACGCGACACTCGAGGACGGACTCACGTTTACCTAAAGCGGCTCCGCGGCATCGATTCCCCCTCTACTACCTTTTTCGAGCGGTGAGCGCCGAGTCGGCAAAACGGATAGTACAAGTGTCAGCCACGAACTGGTCGGAGTAGATCCGATGGACGCCTCCGGGATCCGTCCCAAAACGCGGTTCGCCGAGTGCTGGAGCGAGCAGTACACCCTGCTGTCGATGTGTATTGGGTCCTACTTTGCGGTTCGATTCGCACAGGTTAGCATCAGCCCCGTCGTTCCGCTTCTGCTCGAGTCGTTTACCGTCTCTCGGGGGACGATCGGCCTCGCGCTGACCGGGATGTGGGTCGGGTACGCCCTCGCACAGCTGCCGAGTGGTGTCCTCGCCGACAGGTTCGGCGAACGACGGCTGATCCTCGCTGCGCTGGTGATCACGGTCGGTGCGACGCTCGGGCTGGCGGCTTCGCCGGGCGTTCTCCTCTTCGGCGCGGCGGCGGCTGCGCTTGGTGTCGGTGCCGGGACGTACTACAACCCGGCGACGGCGCTGTTGACCCGGGAGTTCGACGGGATCGGGGGCGTGATCGGGACGCATCGAATCGGCGGACAGCTCGCCGGCGTGATCGCGCCCGTCGTCACCGCAGCCGTCGCCGTCCGGTACGGCTGGCGACCGGCGCTCGGGCTGGGGGCCTCCCTCTCCGTCGTCGCCGCAGTTTTCCTCTGGAGACGACCCTCGACTGCGCCGAGTCGCCCCGACGCGTCCCTCCGCGAGCTGTTCGCCTCGAAGACGCTCCTCGAGCTACTGGCGCGGTCGCACGTCCGGAACACGACGGTCATGATGGCACTCGTCGAGTTCGTCGGCCTGGCGGCGATGTCGTTTCTCCCGGTGTTGCTCGTCGAGCACTTCGAGCTGTCGCTCGGACGCGCGAACCTGCTTTTCGCCGTGTTCTTCGCGGTCTCCGCGATCAGTCAACCGCTCGGCGGACGGCTGTCCGATCGGATCGGCCGCGACACGACGATCGGGATTCTGATGACGGCTGGTGTGCTCGGCTACGGCGCCCTCGCCACCGGCGGGACACTGGCCGTCGCGGCTCCGGCCGTCGTCCTCGCTGGAGTGGCGACGAGTGCCACGACGGTGGTCCAGTCCAGGATCCTCGACGAACTGAGCGAGACGAACCGCGGGACCGGGTTCGGACTGTTCCGAACGACGTACCTGCTGATCGGTGCGGCGGGGACGACGGTAGTTGGAATCACGGCGGATACGGCCGGATGGGCGGCGGCGGCCGGTCTGCTCGCAGCGCTTCTCGCCGCGGTCCTCGGTTTCGTCCTCTTCGCTCGATACGTCGGGGCCGCCGCTCATCGGTGACTCAGTCTCGTCCGAACCGCGAGGAGTGCTTTCCCACCAAAGCGGTGTACAGGACGTCGACACGTACTGTCGTTCGCACTGCCAAAAACCTCGTGACGGACCTCGGTGACAGCTCGCTCTCGAGCGTCTCCGGCTGTACGGTTCGTTCACGAACCCCCGCTCGAGCCCGTCACTGGGGGTCGATCACGCCGTGGGCCTCGAAACGCGCTCGTTTCGAACCGGCGTCGAACCACGGGATTCGGCGAGAACTGGCCGCTCGAGCACGGGAGACCCTCGACGCCGATCATGCCCCCGACTCGTAGGCGTTCAGCGACGAGTATCGTTCGAGTGGTCCTCGAATCTGAGCCCGATCTGTCCCGGATGGAACTCGATGGTCGCGCCCTCGGGAACCTGTTCGGTGATGACGTCGTCATCCTGGAGGAGGCGGACGACGTCGTTGTCGGTCTGGTAGAAGGCGATCGTCTCCTCGGCGATCCCCGCCGCTTTCCGCAGTACCGTGATCGTCGTGTTCTCCCCCACCAGAATCTCCTCCCCGTTGACGATGACGGTCTGGGGCATATGACGTGTGAGTGCGCTGTCAAGTAAAACGTTTCTATTGCGTGTCACTACTCGAGAGTGGCCGAAGCTGCTGTGTTGAAGAGCGATCTTAGTGGGTGATGTTGTCGGTTTAGCACGGTGAATCCGAGGAAATCTGAGGTGGAATGGAAATCGGTACCCTCGAGTTCATCGAGCACTGTCGTGACCTGGCTAAACAAGCGTTGGGAAAGCACGCGGACGAGCCCGTCAGCGGTGGGTTCGCCCGCTGGGTGTCACTTTCTTTTGTACTGCTTTCGGCTCCAAGAAGGCACAGCTACTGGAAAATGTGGAATCCGCTGAAGTACATGGTTGCAGTTCGTGGCGTTCCCAATCTTGATCGGGGTGATCTACCCGTTCACGCGACGATTTACAAGTCGTTTGATTGGTTGAAAATGTGGGTATGGCGGGCACTGCTGCGCGTTTCACCGCAGCGGCCGAAGTCCGGTCCACGCCGCTCTCGACAGCACATTCTTCGACAGACGGCGCATCCTCGTATTTCCGAGAACGGATCATAACTCTACGAGTCAGTTATCGTCTCTGAGACGTCCAGAATTCGACGAGCGTTCCCTTCGAGGATCAGCTCCCGGTCGGCTTCGCTGATATCTGCCTTCCGTACCTGAAAGAGATCGGCCGAGTGCCGGTACTGGAGCGGTCGCGTGTACAGCCCGGAGCCAAAGACGAGCCGTCGGGCACCGAGCTCCTCGACGAGGGATTCGATCATCAACCCGAGCGAGTTCACCATCGTCGTATCGAAGTAGAGGTGCTCGAACCGCGCTCCGAGTTCGGCGATTCGCCGCTCCTGACCGAACCGTGAGAGGGCATCGAGGACGACGACGGGCTGGGAGAGGTGGTCGGCGACGGACGCCAACCGGTCAAGATGCTCGAACTCCCAGTCAGGGCTGAAGCAGTGGATAAACGGGACGAGGCCAGCTTTCTCCGCCCGTTCGAGAACTGCTATCGTCGGTGCTGCATCGAGCGGAATCCGCTGATGTGCGTTATGGACCGTGACGCCGGTAAAGCCCTCTGCTGCGAGACGGTCGATCTCATCGAGCGCCGCGTGGCCGTGGGCGGGTTCGACCACGCCGACGGGACAGATCAACCGGTCGTACGCCTCCGCGGTTCGTCGCAGACTCTCATTCAGAGCCCGCGTCGCCTCGGCTCCGGCGGTCGTGTCGTACTCAAACGAGGGGAGGATCACGGCCCTGTCAATACGATTCCGATCCATGATCCGTTCCCGGAGGTCGTAGTCGACCGCCAGTGACCGGGGATCAAACAGGGTACCGCTCTCAGAATCCGACGGCCCTCCGACATGCGTGTGAATATCAATCACCATCTTATGCAGTGGGGGGCCGGACCCCTGAAAAGGTGGTGTTGTTTCCACTGCTACGGTCGCTGCAACTGTCTGCTCGTCCGTTCACTCGCTCCCTTCGAGCATCCGCTGCTGGGAGTAGAATGATATCGTTGTGATTCCGGAACAACCACTGGCGTGGGTGTTCTGACAGAGATCTGGTTCGGCAACTACTGCTCACGGCGAGGAGGGGTGACCGCCAACATAGAACGTCTCTGTGAATTGCTCTAACTATGACTCAGTAGCTATTCAACACAGCAGCCGAAACAGGATCGAAGTCCGTGATAGCGGGTGCCGGAAGAGAAGTAGGAGGTGAGAGCGACGAGAACGGTATCGGGAGAAGCGGTCGGACCGTGCGAACGAGGAGACACCAGCTCGAGTGTCGAGGTTCACCGGCCGGGCAGTTCGTCGGGCCGACACCGCCTCCCACCGGCCCAGCGGCGTCTGCCGTCTCACTCGCCGCGGGCCCGATTCGGGGTCGCCCCCTCGACGATCAGATCCAGCAGCATCGCCTTCGGACTCGAGGGCGGGTACCGCGTATCGATCAACTCACGCGCCGTCTCAAGTTCGCCCCGGACCGCACACTGTCGGACGCGACCAGCCGTTCGCAGGAAATCCGACGAATCGGCCTCGTCGATGTACTCGGTCGCCTCGGGGACGGTCGGACCGAGCGCCTCCCCCCTGATCTCGTCGAACTCCTCCAGGAGTGGCTCGTACTCGTCTTCGAGCTGGGTCAGCAGGAACTCCACGGCGAAGCGCTGGAACTCCGATTTGTTCGCGAACGCCCCCTCGTCGATGTGCTGCTGGACGATCTCGAGGACCTCCTCGGGGAACCGGACCGTCGATTTGACCATAGTGTCACACGTCGCGAACGAGTGGTATAGCTTTGGGGGCGACGCGCCGGACGCGACCGTTGCCTCGAGCGCTCGAGGGCACTCGTCCCGGTTGCCGCGAGGGAGCGCCACGACGCGTCACACGGGCGTCTGACTGAGATTGATGAGCGTCGCGCGTGATGGGTACGCTATGGCCCTCTCCATGCACGCCTCCAAACCGACCAGCCGCGATCGCCCGCGACCCGGTCCGCGGAGGCGGTGACCCGATGCTGTCGACGCGACCCCGGACGCTGCTGTCGCGGGGAACGGCCGTCGTGACCCGAAACCGAACCTGGCCGGCGTACGTACTCGCCGTCGTGATGCCCGGTGCGGGACACGTCTACGCTGGCCACTGGCGGCGCGGACTCGTCTGGGCCGCACTGTGTGTCGCCGCCCTCGCGTTCCTCAGCACGGGCGCGATACTCGTCGAGCGCACGGCCGCGGAGCCGTTCCTCCTTACCGCGCTTCGCCTCGAGCACGTCGGCTTCGCGGATGTCGCGTTCCCGCTGGCGGTCCTCGTCCTTAGCGTCGTCGACCTGTACGGGCTCGGCGGGCTCGAGGACGCCGCGGTCGACGCCCCGCTCGCGAACCGAACGCAGCCGTAACCGGGGTAAGCATGGCGGCGAGCCCACAACGTCGAATACGACCGTCCCGTTCTCACCGCGAGCATGTCTGACTGAAGTTCAAGTGTTCGGTCGGGGTGGGAGCGAGTATGGCCCCTGCAGAACTCGGCGTCGAGATCGCGCGACGGATCGCCGCCCGCGAGGGTGTCGATGCGAGTGCCCTGGATCCGCCGTTGCACGCGGTGATCGACGTCGACGCCCTCGAGTCCCTGGTTTACCCGCGACCGGACGAGCGCACCGACTTCACCGGCGTCGTCTCGTTCGCCTACGGCGATCACACGGTCACCGTCGACGGGACGGGGACCGTCTCGATCACCCCGGCGGAGGACGCGGATCCGAACCCCGACCGACAGTTCGAGTACAATCCGCAGTAGGACACACGGTCGTCTGACCGCCGTTCTCGCGGCTCGTTCCTCCAGCCACTACCGAGCGATATCGTCCGCCCTCGAGACCGATCGGCCCTCGAGGACCAGTTGTCGCCCTCGGTATGCACTACCCCGATATACTTTCACAATAACGATTGTTTGTTTCGATTTCCACCAACTATTATTGCGAATATGTAAATAGCCCCGGATCCAAACGAGTGTATGAACGATGCTGACCCCCGAGACGCCATGACGGACGTGCCGGTCGACACCGCCGAACCCCCGCTCCACCTCCCCGGAACGCCGACGACCTCGTTCGCGAGGACGCTCGAGCGCCTGTACAGCCGCTTCCTCCGCTGAGCTGAACGCGACGCAGCCGATACCGACGCGGAGTCACGTCACTCGACTCCCATCGCATCGACGAAACGACAGCCACGCGGGCTCTTCCTGGCCGACAAACGGGAACGACGAGCGGTGCCGGTCGCGGACGACCGTGTGCTGTCGGTTCTCGAGTACCCGACGCCGTGAGCGGACCTTCCGGGGCAACGCCGTGAGCGGACCTTCCGGGGCGACGCCATCGACCAGTCCCTTACCTCTGCTATCGACCAGTCTCTCACCCACTCCTCCGTAGCTCGAGCGACCGCCGGGCGGAACGGTCGCCGTCGCTCGTTTCCGAGTGACCCGCCGTCGCGGTCGAGACGAAGGTGGCCCCCGAGCCTCCTCACCCCGACGAGCGAACTCGATCCGCCGACCGTCACCCGGCGTCGCACTCGAGCGCGCAGACCCGAACGGCGTCGCTCGTTACCGTGATCGTGTAGCCGGCGTACTCGAAGGAGACGTGGTCGGTCGCAGTCTTGCCGGTGAACGCGGCGTCTAAGGCCTCCGGGTCGATCGTTTCCGCAAGCGACGGGAACTCCGGCGGCGGGCAGTCCTCCAGTACGGCGACGACCGACCAGACCCCGCGGCTCGGAGATTCGTCAGGGCCAACTGGTACTCGTGTGTCGCCGCCGAGGGGGACCGATCGGTGTCGCTCATCAGAAGGGGATCTCCTCGAGGAAGTCCGCGCTCTGTTCGTCGAGGTGATCCAGGCGCGAACCCAGCAGCTCGCGGACCAGCATGACGAGGGCGTTGTCCTCGCCGGCACCCGTGATCGCGGTCTCGTTCTGAATCCCGTGGTCGTTGTGTTTGCTGAGCGTGCCGAGCATGATCGCTTCCCGGTCGGCGAAGAGCAGTCGGCCGACCTTCTCGCGCTCGGGCGAGATGTTCATCCAGTCGCGCTGGGGTTCCCACAGCGTGACGCCGGGTACCTGCTCGCGGACCCGATCCCGGATCGCCTGGGTCTGCGTGCCGACGTAGACGTCGACGCCGCGGTCGACGGCGTCCTGCAGACACTGGAGACACGCCGCCTCGATGAGGTCCTCGTCGGTGTACAGCAGGAACAGCTCGTCGTCGGCGTACTCACAGAGCGCGCGACAATGCTCGATCACGTTCGCGCGCCCGTCGAGGCGCCAGATGTCGTGTGAGGGCTCGGCGACCGAGAGGACCGCTCGCGGCGTCTCGGGGAGGTGCAGATCGAACCACTCGGCGTCCTCGATGAGGGGATGGCCGCAGTAGCTGACGGCGCCGCTTCGAGCGTCGTACGAGGCGAGGCCGGCCGCCGCGAGCTTCGGAAGGTGGACGTGATGGAGGGCCGCACAGCAGTCCTCGACCGGATCGGCGTCGGCGGTTTCGACCGATTCGGTACCGGGTTCCCGCTCGACGACCGCGCGAGCGAGGGCAACCCGGGACAGCGCCGTGTCGTAGTCGGCGAGCACCGACAGAGCGATGCGCCGTCTGCGGTGAACGAGTGTCCCGAGGATCTCGTCCCAGTCGACTCCGTCCGTCTCGAGGAGGCGCTCGAGCGTCGGGTTCTGCAGCGCCGGGTGCGTCGAGACCGCGACGGCGTTCGTCTCGGCGTCCCAGTCGATCAGTCCCGCTTCCTCGAGTACCGGAAGGTGAGTCTGCTGGAGGGAGACGCGCCACTCCGCCAGTTCATCCTCGGTCACGTCGAGCAGTCGCTTCTCCGCGTCCGCGGCGGCGAGTTGAACGGCTACCTCCTCGTCGGAGATCGGCTCGGTTCGGTTTCGGAGGAGCTGCAGGACGGCCCGACGCCGTCCGTCGCGTAACGCGTGTAGCACATCGTTCGTTTGCTCGCCTCGCATTCTTGTTGATAGCTTGTCGGGTCAGGAGCTGATAAAACTCCCGGTAATAGCCATCTGCTGGCGATATCGGAACGGATTTGTTCCTGATACGCTCACGGCCCGACGACGAGCGCGGAATCGATCGACGGGGACGGCGACACGCGCCCTCACGCGAGCAACGCCTCTCGGCTTCGGCGCCGTACCGTTCTACCGCGACGGGCACTCGCGGTTCACACGGGCGCTCAGCTGGGGGCGTCCCGGCGGAACCGAAGCCCGATCCCGTCGGGATCCGTCATCCCGAACGCGCCGTCGTCCCGCGCGCTCGAGGTCGCGTGTCCCGCCTCCTCGAGCCGTGTTCGAAGCGCAGCGAGCCCGTTCTCGTCGGGAACGACGACCTCGACGCGCTCGAGCCCGCGTCCCTGTGGCGGTGCCGACCGACGCCGCCAGACGTTCAGCCCCAGGTGGTGGTGGTAGCCGCCGGCGGCGACGAACAGCGCACCGTCGACCCGCTGTTTGCACCCGAATCCGACGGTGTCGACGTAGAACTCCCGCGCGGCGGGGAGCGACGACACCTCGAGGTGGAGGTGTCCGACGGTCGTCCCGTCCGGAACCGCGTCCCGACCCCGTCCGGCGCTCCGCACGCCCTCGACGTCGAGCGGTTCCGTCCCGATGCCGACCGTGCCGTCGTCGGCGACGGGCCACGCCTCGCGCGGCCGATCCCGGTAGACCTCGATCCCGTTTCCCTCCGGGTCGACGAGGTACAGCGCCTCGCTGACAACGTGGTCGGCCGTCCCGTCGAGGCGCCAGCGCCGTTCGATCCGCTCGAGGGCGTCGCCCAGCGCCGCTCGCGACGGGACGAGCAACGCCGTGTGGAACAGCCCCGTCTCGTCGTCCCCGCGAGGCTCCAGTTCTGGCTCCGCCCGGAGCACGACGAGCGGGGTCTCGCCCGCGGCGAGCACCGCCCGGTCGTCGCCGATCGCTCGGGCCTCGAGTCCGAGCACGTCCTCGTAGAACCGGACGACTCGCTCGAGATCGGTCACTCGGAGCGAGACGCGCCCCGGTCGGGTCGCAGCCGGCAACGTTCCCTCGGTAGTCATGAGTGGACGTTGGCGATCGGTACGGGAGACGGTTCCGGCCTGACTGGAAGCGGCGCCGACAGCATCACTCCGGTCGTCCACTCGACATCGGAGGGCGACGGCTTCGTCGGTCACACCGCTACGCGCCCGTCGCTCCGGGAGGCTCTCGGAGCGGGTCGACTCGAGGGAGAGCACTTATCCTTACTGACCGTCTAGTCAGGATATGTCCCAGTCGACGTCCCGGAAGCGACCGTGGCTCGCAGCGCTCCTCGCAGCACTCGTCACCGGGCTGGGCCACCTCTACCTCTGGCGGCTGCGTCGCGCCGTCGGCTGGCTCGCCGCGTCGGTGCTCGTCACGTTCCTGCTCGTCGACCAGGCGGCCTTCGAGACCCTCGCCGGCGGGAACCCGGACACCGACGCACTGCTCGCCGTGTGGCCGATGTACGCCATCGTCGCGCTCAGCGTGGTGGACGCGTACCTGATCGCTCGGCGGCCGGCCGCCGGGAGCGAGTCGTCCGCTCACGGCGAGCCGACCGCCTCGTCCGCCGATGAGGACGACGCCCCCTCCTGTCCACACTGCGGAAAGGATCTGGATCCCGACCTCGAGTTCTGTTACTGGTGTACGACTCCGCTCGGCAGGGACGACGACGCAGAGGAGTCGACAGCCGACGCGTCGCCGAGCGACGGTCCTCGCTGAGGTCTGCCCTCGAGCGCCGAGCCGGAGCGGTCGTGACTCGGCCAGTGGCGTACAGAAGATCATAGTCCTGTCTCGGTGTGGCACAGAACTACGTCCGCCCGCCCGCAACGAGAGGGCGTGAACGCGTTCGAGACCACCATCGCCGACAGCGTGCTCAGCACCGAACACCGGATGCTCCGGGACGAGACCCGAACGTTCGTCGAAAACGAGGTCCGTCCCGAGGCCCGCGAGCGCGACCCCGACGGCGAACGCATGTCCGACGACCTCGTCCGCCAGCTCGGCGAGATGGGATTTTTTGGAATCCTCATCGACGAGGAGTACGACGGGCTCGGGCTGGACCTGAAGGCCTACGCCGTTCTCGCGGAGGAGCTGTCCCGCGGCTGGCTCAGCGTCGGGAGCATCATCGCTCGCGGACAGAGCCTCGCCGGGGCGACCGAGGCCCAGAAACAACATTATCTCCCGAAGATGGCCCGCGGCGAGCTGCTCAAGAGCATCGCGATCTCCGAGGCGGAGGCCGGCTCCGACGTCGCGAACATGCGAACTCGCGCCGAGAGGGACGGCGACGAGTACGTCCTGAACGGCCAGAAGATGTGGACCACGTTTGCGAAAGGCTCCGATTTTATCCTCACCTACGCCGTCACCGACCCCGACGCCGAGCCGGCTCACGCCGGGATCTCCGGATTCATCGTCGAGAAACCCGCCGGCACCTTCGACCGCGACGGGCTTAGCGGACAGCCGATCGACAAGATCGGCTACCACGGCTGGGACACGTGGACCGTAAACTTCGACGACGTGCGAGTCGGCGAGGACAAACTCGTCGGCCGCGAGGAGGGTCAGGGCTTCTACCAGATCATGGAGTTCTTCGAGGAGGGCCGGGTCCACACCGCCGCGCGGGCCGTCGGCCTCGCTCGCGGCGCCCTCGAGGACGCCGTCTCCTACGCCAAAGAGCGCGAGCAGTTCGACCAGCCGATCGCGGAGTTTCAGGCGCTCCGATTCAAGCTCGCGGAGATGGCGACCCGAACCGAGGCCGCGAGGGCGCTGACGCTGCTCGTCGCGCAAGCGGTCGATCAGGGCGAGCGCGCCGACGCCCAGGCCGCGATGGCGAAGCTGTTCGCCACCGAGGTCGCCGAGGAGGTCACCAGCGACGGGATCCAGGTCCACGGCGGCTACGGCTACACGACGGAGTTCGACGTGGAGCGATACTGGCGGGACGCCCGCCTCACGAAGATCTTCGAGGGAACGAACGAGATCCAGAAACGCATTATTGCCGACCGATTGCTCTGAGCGCTCGTTCGGGGTGCCTCGATGTCGGCATCGCAAGTCAGCGAACGCGATCTAATTATTTGACTTCCAAGAAGCTTTATTGAGGTATCGATCGTAGGAGAGAGCATGTCCGATCCGGGTCCCGGTATCGAAGCGTGGAAGAAGCACACGAGTGCGTTCGATCGCGTCCAATCGATCGCTAGCACAGTCTCGCAGCCCCGTTCGGCGTCGGTTATCGCAGACGAGGCAGCAGTCGCGGAGAACACAGCTCGAGATCATCTCGAGCGACTCGTCGATCTGAACGTGCTACTGAAAAGCGAACGAGCGGGAACGACGCACTATATGCCCGACCCGCTCCACACGCGGATGCAGACGCTCCGAGAGCTGCTGGACCGATACGATCACGACGAACTCGTACAGCTGAAAGCTGACCTCCAATCCGAGATCGAGGGGTGGCGCGAGGAGTACGGCGTCGACTCGCCTGTCGACCTCCGTGACCGCGCTGCGGACACGGAAACCGCCGAACAGACGCGGGAGATTCGGACGACTGCAAGCGACTGGGAACTCGTGGCATACCGGCTCACTATCGTCGAGGACGCGATCGAGAACTACCGGACGTACAGCCAAGACTTCCGCGCATCGGCGTAGAGATGGGTGACACGTACGACTCGGCGGCGGCATCTCACCGGGCGCTTCGCGCCATCCAACAAGAGCTCGAGCGCCACCCGATAGTCACCGAGGTGCGGGGGTTTCCAGCGGGCGAGTTTATACGGGTTGTCGCACGGCTGGAAACGGAACGATGGGGGCGCGACAGCGAAGACGCCACGTTCACCGTCCGCTGGTTTGCAGGGGAGACTGCCGACGCCACTCCCGAGTTCTCGTTCCACTACAGCGACGCGACGGCCGATTTCGGATGGCACCACGAACCGAACCCGCACGTCGACGGATGGGGTCATTTCCAGGAACGAAACGCTGCCGGAACGGCGTATTCGTACGAACCACATTCCTTCGGCTCGCTCACCCCTGCACGCCTCGTCTGGGAGGTCATATCTCTCACTTCGTCGAGGCTGAAAACGACCTGACTCCGAATCGGGTTCAGAACTCGTCGTCGAACTCGTCGCGCTCCTCGAGGTCGCTCAACTTCTCGACCACCGTCATCGCGACGGTGTCGTCCGTTTCGGCGGGGCCGAAAAACACGATCACGTGCTCGTCGGCTGGCTCGGCGACCTCGACCGAGTCCTCGAGTACCCGGTCGTCGAGCGTCTCCTCGTCCCCATTATCGCCGAGTGCGTCCCCGTCGCCGTCATCGAGTTCGAGCGTCACGGCGTACTCGCCCGAGTCGGTCAACACGTCGTCGTACGTAGCCTGTGCGTCCTCGCCGGCGTCGTCGCCGCCCGGAGCGAGATCGAACCGATCCTCGAGGACGAGCGAGCCGTCGGGACCTGCCACCTCGACCGAGCCGGCGAGACTCTGCTCCCCGCCGTTCAACACGTTGACGTCCTCGAGAACTAGCCCCGCGAGGAAGTCCACGGCGGTCGAACACCCGGCAACAGCTGCCGTTCCGACGGTAGCGCCGACGGTGAGATACCGACGGCGGCTCACGGGGAGTGTCACGGGAGTACCCGTTCCCGTGCGATTGGACGTCATCGTACGCAGCCACTCGAGTCAGCAGACAAATACTTTGTGCGGTGCAAACAGGTCGTTCAGACGTCGAACCGGCGAACGCAGTCGACGGCGGACCGGCGAGTTCCGGAGCGCAGCTGGTCCTCTCAGGGAGTGAGTGCAGACGATAGTTTCAACGCCCCGTCTGAAATAGGTAGGGCCGAGGGAATCTCGACGCGCGGTGGCACAGACGGGGTGTGTCAAAAACCGTCGCGTTCCCGCGCGAGGACCCTCGGTCCCTATTAATAGTTATCGTTCAGTCGGCATAAGTTTCTTGATCGACTCGAGGGACCAGCGCAGGCGAACCGACCATCCACGTCGAACGCCCAGCATATCCGAGAACTCAGTTTCGGACGGAGTGGACGCTGTCGACGTCACACAGAATATCGAATCGAGCGCCGCCCGAACCGTCGCCGAGCCGTACATCCCAGCCGTGGGCGTCGGCGATCCGCTCGACGATCCGCAGCCCGAACCCGGTTCCGCCGTCGCTCGTCGAGTAGCCGCCGGCGAACACGTCCTCGCGCCGGTTCTCGGGTATCCCCGGGCCGTCGTCCTCGAGGTAGAATCCCCGATCGGTCGTCCCGACGGTGACGGTCACGTCCTCGCCGCCGTGGTCGATGGCGTTCCGGAGCAGGTTCTCGAGGAGCTGCTGGAGGCGGTCGTCGTCGGCCTCGATCGTGGTCGACGCGAGCTCGTCATCGCCGTAGCGAAGCTCCGCTCTGTCGGCTCCGTCGGCGACGAGCTCCCAGGCGGCGTCGACGGCGTCGCGGAGCAGAACGGCGTCCCGAGAGCCGATATCTCGTCCCTCGCGTGCCAGCCAGAGCACGTCCTCGGTGATCCGATCGATCCGATCGAGAGCGGTCTCGATCCCGTCGAGGTGCTCGCTGTCGCACTCCTCCCGGACGAGCTCGAGCCGTCCCGTCGCGACGTTTAGCGGGTTTCGGAGATCGTGGCTCACGACGCCGGCGAACTCGTCGAGTCGGTCGCGCTGTCGTTGCAGCGCCCGCTCTCGCTCGGTCAGCTCGGTGATGTCCCGGCCCTCGGGGATGAGAAGCGTCACGGTCCCCCGTTCGTCGGTCAGCGGTCGCACGGAGAAGTCGATAATCGCCTCGCGATCGGCACCCTGAACCGGAAGTTTGTGCCGAACGAACTCGCCGTTTGCCGCCCGCTCGACGGCGTCCCGCGCTCGTTCCCGAGTATCATCGGAGTGCTGGAACCACGCCGTTTCCCATATCTTCTTTCCGACGACGTCGTCTCGCTCCAGCCCGCCGAACTCGAGTGCGGTCTCGTTTGCCTCGACGAGCGTGCCGTCCGGTTCTAACAACCCGGTGAACTGGTAGGTGTTCTCGAACACCGCGCGGTAGCGTCGCTCCCGTCGCTTCTGTTCGGTAATATCGTGAAAGAGAACGGAGAGTCCGTTCTCCGACGGGTAGATGTGTTCTCTGTACCACCGGTCCCACGGCTGGAAGTACTCCTCGATCGTTCGGGCCTCGTTGCTAACTTTCGCCTCCTGGTAGTGATCGTAAAACGGGGTGTCCGTCGCCTCGTCGAAGGTTTCCCACAGCGAGTTGCCGAGCAGCTCCTCCTCGGACGTTCCGAAGACGGCTTTCGCCCGTTCGTTGACGTACACGACCCGCCAGTCGTCGTCGAGCGCGAGGAACGCGTCGTCGATCCGCTCGAGGATCGCCAGCGGATCGTGGCTCGTAACCCGTTTGAACCGTCTCGCTGTCGACGCCGTCACCGTCTCCTCGATCCGGTTTGCCAGCGTGACGTACTGACTCGCTCCGCCGTCCTTCCTGACGTACTCGGTCACACCGGCCGAAATCGCCTCGCTGGCGATCGCCTCGTTACCATCTCCGGTGAACAGCACGAACGGGAGCGCCGGATACTCCTCGCGAACCGCGTTCAGCAACTCGAGTCCGGTTCCGTCGACCAGTTCGTACTCCGAGACGACGCAGTCGACGGTCGCAGTCGAAAGCCGCGCTATCGCCGCCGCAATGCTCGGCGCCGTCTCGACCGCGAGCCCGTCGGCGGTTTCCTCGAGCGTGCTCGCGACCGTTTCCGTGGCGTCCGCCGCTCCATCGACGTACAGCACGTCGACCGTGTCGGAAAGACTTCCTATCACGGCTGATACTATCCAGTAGTTCGAATCTGTGAATATAAATTCCTTGCCTCACAGACACCGTCAGGACTCACGGTCTCGAACACCGTACGCGCTCGAACGGCCCCGTCACACGAACCCGATTAGGGGTGCTTGATCTCGATCCGTCCACGCTTTTCCCACCCGGCGTGGATCTCGCAGACGTACTCGGCCATCTCCGCGGACGCCTCGAACTCGAGCGACTGGGTCGCCCCCTCTGTCTCCATCAGCTCGGTCCCGTAGTTATCGACGCGCTCGCCGCTCTCGTCCCAGATCTCGATGTTGTGGGGCTGGCCGTCCTCGTTCTCCCAACTGAGGACGTACTCCCGTCCCGCCTCGAGCACGATGGCCGGGTTCTTCTCGTCCTCGATCGGCTCCGGTTTGACACCCTTCCATCCGGCGGTCGTGGCGCTCAGTACGATCTCGTCGGTGTCGGCCCACGCGTCGCGTCGGTCGCGGGAACCATCGTCTTCGTCCTCGTCGTCGGGGTTCGGCTCCGACGTCTCGGCATCGTCGTCGTTGCCTCCGTCTATCGGGTCCTCGCCGTCGTCACTACCGCTATCGGGCGCCTCGGTCCGGCTCTCGTTGCCGTCGTCGCCGGAGTCGTCGTCGACGTCCCCGTTTTCGTCGCTCGTTTCGCCCCCACCGAGACAGCCGGCGGCGAGAGCGGCCATCGCCGTTGCACCGGTGAGCCCCAGCGCCTGACGTCGGGAACAGTTTACTGGTTGTCTCATAACGAGAGTTTCAGCTTTCGCTACTATAGATACCATGTAGATAACAGCCAGTTAACAAGTCACCAACTACAGCACGAACGCCCGAATCGGAACACCTTCCCTCGAGTCGCCGAACGATCGGGTATGCACGCCGACCGGATCGATCCGCAGGCGAAGGCGGCGCTCGAGCGCCAGAACCGGTTTTCGCTACCGCACAGCCGTCGCGGCCTGAAGCTCCTCCGCTACGTTACCCGCGCGACGATGTGGGCCGAGAACCGAAACCCGCCGCAGGTGGGTCGAACGGTCGACCGGACGATTCCCGGACCCGCCGGCGATCTCGACGCTCGTCTCTACCTGCCCGAGGCGGACGGACCGTTCCCGACGATCGTGTTCTTCCACGGCGGCGGGTACGTGCTGGGGAGTATCGCCACACACGACTGGCTGTGTCGCCAGCTCACGCGCGAGAGCGGCTGTGCCGTGCTCTCGATCGACTACCGACTCGCCCCCGAACACCCGTTCCCCGCGGCGGTCGAGGACGCTTATGCCGCCGTCGAGTGGGCGGCCGCCAATCCGAGCGCGATCGCGGGTACCGGACGCCTCGCGGTCGCGGGCGACTCCGCCGGCGGAGCCCTCGCGGCCGTCGCCGCGCTCATGGCCGCCGAGCGCGACGGCCCCGATATCGACCACCAGGCGTTGCTCTATCCGAGCGTCGGGATCAAGCCCGACCAGCCCTCGATGCGGAAACATGCGGGGATCGTCCTCGAGGCGGAGGACATGGAGTGGTTCCGAGAGTGTTACTACGAGAGCGACGTTCACGAACGAAACCCCTACGCCGACCCGACGAACGCCGGCGATGTCTCCGGTGTCGCGCCGGCAACTGTCGTCACCGCCGGGTTCGACCCCCTTCGTGACGGTGGGAAGGCGTACGCCGAACAGCTCGTTCGCGACGGCGTCGCCACACGCTACGAGAACTACGAGGCGATGGTCCACGGGTTCATGACAATGCGCGACGTCGACCGTACCCACGACGCCATCGCGGCCGTCGCCGCGGATCTCGCCGACTCGCTCGGTGGTGCCTGAACGCGGCGAGAGGCGGCTGCCGTGGCGAGTCTCAGTTCCGGTCAGCAGGCCACCGTTCCCGTCGGCACGACGATCGTCACCGGATCGCTCCCGGTCGTCGCGTAGACCGCGTGTCCGCCGTCGATCGCCGCGTCGTACGCCGGCTGCGAGATCGTAACCGGCGGCTCCGGATACTGCTGGGCGCCGACGGTTTGCCAGGACGACTGCAGTGCCGTCGGGCAGTGCAACTCGCCGCCACCCTCCCGCAGCCAGTCCGCAGCCGGCTGGGACGATCCGCCGGCCTCGTAGTAGTTGCCGGCGATCCGGGTGAGGTGATCGTCGCTCGTCCACTCGGCCCCCAGCGTCGACGTCGCGAACGTCGCGGCCGCGAACTCCTCGCCGGTCGTCGTTCCCTGGTAGGACACCGCTTCGAGCCCGACGAACGCGATCGGAAGCGAGGCCACCGCGCAGAGACAGAGGACGACCGCGAGCGAGACGGCGACCGTTCGCCGCGAGCGAGGCGTCGTGCGGCCGGCGAGGTCGACGATCGCGACGCCGGCGCTGACGACGACGGCGAGGTGGGCGAACGTCTGCCCGCGCTGGACGAAGATCTCGATGGCCGGGTCGACACCCCGCGTGAGCGAGAACCCTACCCAGACGAGCGGAGCGAGCAACAGCGCTAACACGACCGCTCGAGAGCCGTGTGGCCCGGTCGCGCTCGGAACGCCCCAGCTTCCGAGCGCGGCGAGCACGACCAGCGGCGCGAGGAGAACGAGCAACAGCGACGGCGGTGCCATCGTCCCCGGGAACACGCCCCAGACGGCGTCCGCGACCACGACCGCGAACCCGAACAGCAACCCCCCGCCGATCGTCCCGCGAACGACGGCCGGAGCCGCGGTCGACAGCCAGTACGCGAGGGCACACAACAGCACGATCCAGGCGACGAACAGCCCGTACTGCTCGACGGGTTCGCCCGTATACGCCGGGTCGACGATCCAGTAGTACGCGCCGACGTAGGCCCACACGACGACGAGAAGCACCACGCTGAGCACCCGGCGCCGCCAGGTTCCCAGCCCGGCCAGCACGCAGACGGCCGTCAACGTCAGCGCGGCCATGATCGCGCTCAGGTGGTGCGTGATCGGGAGCACGAGCAGGAACGTACCCGTTACGAGCCCCCAGCGCCGCCGCTCCGTTCGGAAGAAGCGGTACGCCGCGATCGCGACCAGTGGAACGAACAGGATGCCCAGCACCTCGTAGCTCACGGCGACCGTGCGCCGGAGGAACACGCCCTCGAGCGCGAGAGTCGTCCCGGCTGCCAGCGACGCGACGGCGGTCACCGAGGGTGCGGTCCCGCGTTGGTCGGCAATCTGCCAGGTCAGTGCCGCCGCGATCACCGACGGGATGGCGCCGACGAACGCGATGATCGGCTGTGCGATCCACAGCGGTGCGACCGCAGTGACGAGCGCGACGATCGAGAGCAGCGTCGGGAACGTGTAGCCGTAGGGCTCGACGGTCTCGACGAGCGAGCCGGCTGCGATACTGTCGCGGGCCTGGGCGGCGAACACGAACCCGTCCGGATTGAACGGATACGGCGTCCACAGCGTCGGCGCCATCCGGACTGCGAACGCGACCGCGAAAACGGTGAGGGCCACGACCGCGAGTCGCCGACGGACCATCCGACTGTACGCGGTCGCGGTACCGAGTTAACGATTCCGACTCCGGCTCCCATCCGTCTCCGAACGGTCGATAGCCGTATCCAGCTCTCAGCCGGCGCGGATCTAACCACTTTGCCGTTCGAACGCATACTGGGCGTATGGGTACCGGAACCCGCTCGAGTACCGATCGACGGCCGACTCGAGAGAAGCTGGCTCGTCGACGGCATCGCCTCGAGGAGACGGTCGCACCGCTGGCAGGCTGCTCGCTTCTCCACACGATCCTCCTCCCGTTGGTACCGATCCTGACTGTCGTGCTCGTGCTGACCGTCGGGATCGCCGCTCACCAGGGTTCGGATCCGGGCTGGCCGGACTGGGTGTTGCTGGTGCCACTCGGCGCCGCGTACGTCGCCGTCGTCACCGGACTGTACTGGCGGTGGGACCGGTCGACCTGGCGGGCGGCTGCGGTCGTCCGTTCCCCGGCACCGCGGGAACTTGGCGTCGCGGTAGTGGCTACCGCCGTCGGGATCGCGATCGTCATCGTCGGGAACGTCGCCGCGACGACGGTCGGCCTCGACCCGCACGCTCGCGCTCCGGTGAGGAGCACCGCCGGGATCGCGGCACTGGTTCTGACATCGATCGTGATCGCCCCAGTTGCCGAAGAGATCCTGTTCCGCGGGCTGGTTCTTGGCCACTTCCTCGCACGCGGGTACGGCGTTGTGACCGCGAGCCTCCTGTCGATCGCGCTGTTCGCGTTCGTCCACGTCTTCATGGCTGGCGCGGTCAGCATCGCCGTCACTGGGGCGCTCGGCGTCGTACTGACGGCGCTTCGGTTGTGGTACGACAGCCTCGTCGCCCCGTGGATGATGCATCTACTCGTCAACGCCTGGGGACTCACGCTGACGATCGGGCTGATGCCGATTCCGTGGTGAGAGCTTACCCGTTAGTTAACGCCGGAGACGTCGCTCGAGCGCGCACGACCCAGGATCGACCGTTCGCCCTGACGACAGGTCACCCCTCAGTTGAGATCGCGTCCGCCCGTCGATCGATCGGCGTGACGGAGTGATCGACCTCTCACGGGAGCTGACGGCGCCTACGGGCCTGCCCTCGAGATCGCGGCCGTACGCGAGCGACGATGAGGGTATTGTTAAGACTGTTGTAGAGTAAGGGAATTTTACATACTCGGTCGATAGTAATGCGTCTGCTCCGGATCGAAGCGAGTATGGAAAACTGGAACCGGCGATCTGTGCTCGCGACCGGCGCGATCATCGCGGTCGGAACGGGTCTCGCGACGGCGAAGCCCAAACGCACCGACGACCTACCGACGATGGGGGAAAGCGACGGCTGGTCGTCGGTCGATGGCGGTCCCGGGAACGCCCGTCGCGCGGACGCGAACGCACTCGAGACCCCCGACACCGTCGCCTGGCGGGACGAGGGAGGCGGCGAACCCACCGTCGTCGATGGAACCGTCTACCTCGCCAGCGACGAGGTCCGCGCGCTCGATGCGGCCGACGGCTCGCTCGAGTGGGAGACGACGATCGACGGGCAGAGTCCGACCGTGACCGTCGCGGACGACACCGTCTACGTTGGCGGCGAGGAACTGGTCGCACTTGAGGCGGCGACGGGGAGCGAGGAGTGGTCGACGACCGTCGGCGACGAGGGCTCGGTGTCGGCACCCCTCGTCGCGTTCGGGACCGCGTACATCCTTTCGGAGGGGGCGTTGTACGCGTTCGATGCAACCGACGGCTCGCTTCTCTGGGAGCGCGAGTCCGTCGACGTCGACGGCTACGGCGGCGGACCGATGGCGTTCCAGACCCGCCAGAGCCAGGTCGTCGCAACTGACAACGCGATCTGGGCGGTCCTCGAGGGAGCCGGGCAGGACGGGCTGGTCGAACTCGAGCCCGCGACGGGCGAGACGCGATGGAGCGGCCCCGTCGACGCCGGCACGGGTAGTCTCGCCGCTGCGGACGGAACGCTTCTCGTTCAGAACAACAGCCTCGAGAGCGTCTACACGTTCGACGCGGAGCGCCGAGAGACCGAGGAGAAGCTCAGCGACGCCTACGTGCTGTCGATCGACGACGGCGTGGCGGTCACGCAGGGGCGGTACGATCTCCAGGCCGTCGCGCTCGACGACTCCGGGCGGACGACCGGGTGGACCCACAGCGGGTCGTACACGTACGGGCTCCCGGTGATCGTCGGCAACACCGTCGTCGTCACACACTCGAGTCCGGATCCCGAAGCCGACGACGACGCAATCCTCGGCCTCGACCTCGAGGACGGCAGCGAGAGCTGGGCGTACGAGTTCGACGACGACGAGCGCTGGACCGACGGCGCCGACGCCGGGTTCCTCGCGGTCGAGAACGGGACGGTCTACGCACAGCGGGGGCAGGATCTGGTTGCGATCCGACCGACCGACTGGGAGGAGAGCGGCGACGAGGACGAGAGCGACGAAACTGACGACGGGGACGACACGAACGGCGACGATGAGGAGTACGAACCGGACGAGGATGACGGCAACGACTCCGAGGGGAACGAAAGCGCCGGCAACGAGTCCGACAGTAATCAGTCGGATGGCGACGAGAACGGCGGGCCCGAGGACGACGATGGTACTGACGATGGCAACGGCGACGATGCGAGCAACGAACCGAGCGAGGACGACAGCGACGACGCCGACGGGATGCCCGGATTCACGGCCGGTGCCGGGATCGCGGGCGGCGCGCTCGGCCTCGAGTGGCTGCGCCGACGCGCGGGTACCGAGACCGAGCTCGAGGACTGATTTCGGCGTATCAGTTTTTGGCTGTGGCGGCTAATCGGACGGGATCAGCTCGGCCGGCCGAAACGTGTTCGGCTCGGAGAGCGTCACGATCGTGTGTCCCGTCTCGGTGAAGTGATCGATCGTTTCGCGCGTTCGCTCCTCTTTCGGCTGTCTCTCTGCGCTGCGAATCTCCCAGTTACAGTTTAGACACCGCTTTTGCATTATCCGCGGTAAGCGGGGCTATCGAAATCAGTTCTCGGGTTCCATTTGCAGGGTTGCCGACTCCGAGTGAACGGGGAACCTCGATTCGTCGGCGGTTAGTCCGAGAGCGTCGAAGAGGGCGTGGGCTCTGCTTCCTCCGTCGTGACGTCGAGCTCCGAGGTGACCAGCGACCGGTACGCGCGGCGGAGTCGCTCGGAGAGCGCCTGGTGGGAGACCTCGAGCTCCTCGGAGAGCTCTTGCATCGAAACCTCCCGTGGGATCTCGAAGTAGCCGTGGTTCGCGGCCGCGACCAGGGTCTCGTACTGTCGCTCCGTGAGCCCCGCCTGCGAGCGGTTGCCGCTGTCCGTTTCGTAGAGACGGATGATCGTCGGCTCGAGCTGGCGATCCTCCAGCTCGTCGTAGATCGAACTCGCGTCGCTTCGATCCTGGACTCGAATGTTGAGGACCCACGAGCCGTCCACGGCCGAGGCGTCGAGGATGGTGCCGTCCTCCTCGAGAACCAGCTCGAAGAGATCGGTAGTCTGTGAACTGAACCGAACGTTGTACAGCCACTCCTCCTCGCTACCGTTGATCAGTCCGTACTCCTCGATCGGCGAGGCCGCCTCGAGGCCCGCCTCGAGCTCCGATCGCGATGCTCCGGAAAGCCACAGGTCGTATCCGTTCGAGACGATAGCGGCCTCCGCTTCGCAGGTGAGCGACGGGACGGCGTCGAACAGTTCCGCCAGTCCGGTCCCGTCGCCCGAAATCTCGAGATTGACGATCGAGGTCATGAGTTGCTTCTATCAAGACCGGGAACCGGCATAGTCCCGTTTCCAAACTGATTGGGAGCCATAGTAGAGAATGTATTATTATAGTATGAGTACAGTGCTGAGTATTTGAGGAACCCGTCGCCGAATTCGGCTCGAGTCCACGCTCGGGGCTGCAAGGGTAGCGTCTCGGGCCGTCTTGCCTTTGATCTCGAGTGTGCCGTATGCTGTGGAGCGACATATTCTGCACAAATTATGTCACTAAGGGCTGCGGCGGACACTGATGGCTGGGATTCGAGCGGGACTGGGATGACTGTGGTCGGCCGAACGAGTGTTCCCACGGCGGGGTGTCGTCGAACCGCGTCCGCGACTCGAGGGCCGAGCCCGAGGTCTCCCGTTCGGTAGCGTGAGCCTGATGCACTCTGTTACCGCTGCTCCGTGCGGTCGTTCCGACGGTCGGATTGCCACCTGCTGATGGCCCAGTTCGGCAGGAAGAAGACGATTATCGCTGCCACGAGCAGGAAACCTGTCGCGAGGACTGCGAGCATGTTCCATCGGACAATATGTCCGGAAACCAATACGTCTTTCGCTCGGACGGACCGACGAACGCAGTATCGACCGATCGGGAGTCCGTCGCGGATGATTCGGTACGAGACGGGTACAGGCGATACTGTTTAGCTCGACTGCGTACTCGGTTCCATCGAATGCGACAACCAACTGGGATGCCGTTCGTACGAAACGGGGGGCCGTCCACCGTCAGACACGATCACGGGCCCGATGCGTTCGACGACGCTCTGCAGCGGCCGGATCCGCGAACGGCCCACGAGAGGGCGGCTCGCGACGCCACAGTCCGTGTGGCACTTCCAGACACGGATACCCCGATTCGGGGATGGGGCATGCCGAGTGAGGTGCCGACATGAGCAGCGAACGTACCGTGACGATCGTCCCTGAGGCGGGACTGCACGCCCGTCCGGCCGCGAAGTTCGTCCAGACGGTCAACGAGCACGACTCGGACGTACAGCTCGTTTACGGCGACGACGACCCGATTTCCGCCGGCAGCATGATCGCGGTGACGAGCCTCGGCGCCGAATCCGGCGAGGACGTTGGGCTCATCGCCGACGGTCCCGACGAGGAGGCGGCGCTGGACGCCCTCGAGCGTGTCCTGACTACTCCCGAGGACGAACCCGCCGACACCGAGGAGTGACGATGACCGAACGCACGCTCACCGGCACCGGCGCGACACCGCGCTCCGGCGTCGGGACGGTCGTCTGGTACAGCGCGGACGCCGATCTTCCGGATCCCGAGGACGCAACCGTCGACCCCGAGGTCGAACGCAAGCGGTTCGAGGACGCACGCGAGACCGCTCGGACCGAGCTGGAGGCCGAACGCGAACGCACCGCCGAGCGCGTCGGCGAGCAGGAAGCCGGGGTCTTCGATGCACACCGCCAGTTCCTCGCGGATCCACAGATCGAGGACGGCGTCGAGAGCGCCCTCGAGGCCGCACTCCCCGTCGAGCACGCCGTCCAGCGAGCCTTCGCCGATCCGATCGAGCAGTTCGAGGGGATGGGCGGACGCACGGCGGAGCGAGCCGACGACCTTCGGGACGTCAGGGATCGACTCGTTCGGATCCTCGCCGGGGACGATCGGGTCGACCTCGACGAGCTACCCGAGGGGACGGTCGTCCTCGCCGAGCGACTCACGCCGAGCGACACCGCTCGGCTGGATCCCGATCGGGTCGCCGGCTTCGCCACCGTTACCGGGGGACGAACCTCTCACGCCGCGATCTTCGCCCGATCGCTGGCGCTTCCGGCCGTGGTCGGCGTCGGCGACGACCTGCACGACGTCACCGAGGGAGCAACGGTCGTCGTCGACGGCGACGCAGGCGAACTGGTCGTCGATCCGGGCGACGAGCGCCGCGAGGCCGCACGCGCCACCAACGACGTCGAGATCCGCGAGGAACCGGTGACGACCGCCGACGGCATCGGGATCGAAGTCGCCGCGAACGTCGGTCGGCCGACCGAACTCGAGGCGGCGAACGCCCGGGGCGCCGACGGCGTCGGACTCTACCGAACCGAGTTCCTCTTCCTCGATCGCGACGCGCCGCCCGACGAGGACGAGCAGTACGAGACGTACCGCGAGGCCCTCGAGACGTTCCCGGATGGCCGCGTCGTCGTTCGAACGCTCGATATCGGCGGCGACAAACCGATCCCCTACCTCGAGTTGCCCGACGAGGAGAACCCGTTTCTCGGAGAGCGCGGCATCCGACGCTCGCTCGGTCCGGACGCGGATCTCTTCGAGACGCAGCTCCGCGCGCTGCTCCGGGCGGCCGCAGACGGGGAGGGACGGCTGGCGGTCATGTTCCCGCTCGTCGCGACGCCCGAGGAGCTGACCGACGCGCTCGAGACCGTGGGCGCGGTCGCAGACGCGCTCTGCGAGGAGGGCGTCGACTACGCGGTTCCCGAACTCGGCGTCATGATCGAGACCCCCGGTGCCGTCTTCACTGCACCCGAACTCGCCGCACGGGTCGACTTTCTCAGCATCGGAACGAACGACCTCACCCAGTACGTTATGGCTGCGGCGCGCGAGAACGAACGCGTCGCCGGGCTCCGGGAGCCGCGCCACCCCGCAGTGTTGCGAGCCATCGCCCGAACCGTCGAGGCGGCCCACGAGCACGACGCCTGGATCGGTATGTGTGGAGAGATGGCCGGCGATCCCGAGCTGACCGAACTCCTCGTCGGGCTGGGCCTCGACGAGCTCAGCATGAGCGCGGTCACCGTCCCGGAGGTCAAAGCCGCGGTCCAGGGGGTCGACACCGAGGACGCAGCCGAGCACGCGTCGGACGCGCTCGAGGCGGCAACCAGCACAGAGGCTATCGCACACATCGAATCCGGCACCACGGATCGGTGACTCCTATCGCAGTCACATCCCGTCCGATCGGTATCGCACGTCCGCAGCGCTCCTTGGCCGCCGCGGATCGAATTCGGTGAGTCTTCACCAGCATACCCCGGCCCACTTTGGAAACGAGGATCGGATCAACGCCCTCGAGTCGAGCCTGCGGTAGCCCGTAGGCAGTGATCCGGACGGTTCGATCACCGTCTCTCGTTTCCGTGGCCCCACCTTCAGTCCCGGAGGGCGACGGGTACCCCTTCGATCGCACGGATTTACCGCGCCGGCCGAGAACTCAGGCGATTGGTGAAAGGTGGCCTGAAAGTATTTGTGAGCTACATAATATGGGGGCGTATGAGCGATTGGAGCCGACGATCGGTACTGACGACGGTTGCGGCGCTCTCGGCGGGGACGGTTGCGTCCGCGGAAGTCGCCGGCGTCGCCCGGGAGGACGAACTCCCAAATCCCGATCTCGAGGCGACCCCGAATCCGGACGCGGGCTGGCCGTCACACCGCGGTGGCGCCGGACACGCCAGATACGTCGCGGACGGCCCCGAGTTCGAGGACGGGACGCTCGAGGCGGAGTGGTCGATCGACCACCACGACGAGATCGCCGTCGCCGACGGGACCGTGTACGCGACGATCGACGACGGCGTCGTCGCGCTCGACGCCGCGGACGGGGCACTGGTCTGGGAGAACCCCGACGTCGCGGCGACCGCCCCCTCGGTCGACGGCGAGCGGGTGTTTCTCACCGGAACGGAGGTCGTCGCGCTGGACCGATCGAACGGGCGCGTGCGCTGGCGTACCGATTTCGGCACGAGCGAGGACGCGGCCTGGCAGACGGTCGCGTACGGCGGCGTCTACGTCGTCGTCAACGAAGTACTGTACGCGCTCGAGCCCGAGAACGGTTCGGTTCGATGGGACGTCGCTTCGATCGACGAGGGCGGCGACGGGAGCGGGTTCATCGCCGGAACTGCGGCGGCGAACGGCGTCGTCTACGCCGCGACCGAGAGGACGATGCTCGCGTACGACCCCGACACCGGCGAGGAGATCTGGCGCCGCGAGTCCGACGGCCTCGTTCGCGACTCGGCGATCCAGGCGAACGCGACGGCCGTCGTCTCCGCGACCGGTTCGGACGGCGATCGGCGACGGTACGACGCTCAGACGGGGTCGGTTCTCGGTACGAGGACACCCGAATCCGAGGACGAGGTCGCGCTCGGCGAGTCAGTAGCCGTCACCTTGGCGGACAACGCGTACCGCGGCCGCTCGCTCGAGGACGACGGGATCGAGTGGACGCTCGAGGCCGACGACACCTACGGCTCGGCCGCCATCGGTGGCGATACCGTGTATGTCGCCATCGCTTCGGACGGCGAGGAGGGACGACGGCGGCTCCTTGCGCTGGACTCGAGCGACGGCAGCCAACGATGGTCGGTCGCGGACGACGAGGTGCCGATCGGACCGATCCGGGCCCTCACCGAGGACGCGATCTACGTCGACAGCGACGGCGAACTCATCGCGCTCCGAGGGCGACCCGTGGCGGACGATGACGGTCGAGACGGCGACGACGATAGCGACAACGGCGACGACGACGAAAGTCGGGATCGCGACGACAGCGACGATGGCCAGGACGACGCGGACTCCGGTGACCGGGACCGCGACGACGGTGGGAGCGAACGCCAGCCCGATGACAGTGAGGAGACGAACGGCGACTCCGGTGACGACGAGGAGACGGACGGCGAATCGGGCGACGAGGGGACGGCCGACGAAAACGCGAGCGACGGCGACACCGCCGGTGGCGACGGGGAAGGCGGCGATAGCGACGACGGGACGGCGATCGACGACAACGAGACCGACGGCGACGACGATCGGGACGACAGAGCGGAAGCGAGCGAAAGCGACGACGGGGCCGACGAGAGCGAGGACGACGGGAGCGAAGCCGAATCCGAGTCTACGGACGAAGGCGGGGACGACGGCGACGGTATCGCCGAGTCCGACGGGGATGACTCGGACGACACAGCCGAACCCGTATCCGACGGAGACGGCGCCGACGCTGACGACCTCGAGGACGACGCCGAGGGAATGCCGGGATTCACGGCAGGTGCCGGAATCGCGGGCGGCGCGCTCGGCCTCGAGTGGCTTCGCCGTCGTGCGGGTGCTGACGACGAACTCGAGGGCTGACCGGCCGGGCTCGAGCGGATTCGACGCGAGACGCGGTAGGCGCCCCGCTACTCGACGTCGAGCCGCAGTTCGTACGATTCGAGTTCGGCACAGATGCGGCTCCCGGCGTTGAACGAGCGCTCCTCTCCCGGTTCGAGGTCGACGTCGAACGAGCTCGATTCCGTCTGTGCCCCGTCGACATCTGTTGCACCGGCGCCATACATCACGATCTCGATGACTCCCGTTATCTGTTCGTCGGAGTCGTTTGCGGTGTCGGCGCTGACGCGACACTCCGACTCGTCGAACTCGTGGTCCTCGACCACGAAGACTTCCTCCGCCTCCGGGGTCGTCGTGATCTCGCCGTCGACGGCGCCGTCCTCGTGGTCGACTTCCTGGGCGTTCCACAGTTCCAGCGTGATCCGTGTCGCCTCGGTGCACGGATCGAGATCCTCGAACCGCGCCGAAAGATCCCTGCTACTGTCCGCGTCGATGCTCTGTGGAGATGCGGTTTCGGCTACCACGTCGGCACCGTCGTAGGCGGTGAACCTGTAATCGAACTGTAGGTAGCCCTCGTCGGCGTCCTCGCGGGAGATCGGGACACTCACTCCACAGCCCCGAACGCCGTACCCGTCGTACGTCTCGAACTCCGATACCTCGAGTGGCGTTTCGTTCACGATCTCGGTTTCGTACCCCTCGGCCTCGAGTTCGACCGTGAGTTCGGTCTCGCCGTCGTGGACGTGCTCGACCGTCGCCGAGTCGTAGTCGGGATGGTCGACCGTGATCGTGTACTCGTTTTCGTAGATCGGCGTCGAGGCGACGCCGTCCTCGTCGGTCTCCGTATCGAACTCGAGGGGAATGTCGGCCTCGTGTGGCTCGCCCTCGCCGTCGATCTCGGCCCCTGCAATCGGCTCGTCCGCCGTGTCGGTGACCCGAGCGGTGATCTCGGAGGTCGGCGGTTTCTCGCCGTCGCTGTCGTCCGTGTCTTCCTCGTCTCCGTCTTCGCTATCCGCCGCCTCGCCGTCCGCCTCCTCGCCGTCTCCGTCTTCGCTATCCGCCGCCTCGCCGTCCGCCTCCTCGCCGTCTCCGTCTTCGCTATCCGCCGCCTCGCCGTCCCCGTCTTCATCATCTGACTCCTCATCGTTGTCAGTATTACCGTCTGTCCCGTCGTCCGCCTCGCCCTCGCTCGGTTCGTTCCCGCCGTCCGCTGGCTCCTCGTCGGATTCCGACTCCCCACTGTCGGTGGTCCCGTCGGTCCCGTCCGCCGTACCGTCCTCGGACCCGTCGTCCTCCGTACACCCGGCGAGGACGGTCCCCGCACCGACGCTGACTCCGGAGATAAACGTTCGTCGCTCCATACCGGTTGTCGACGGACGCTTCCCTAAAGTCTACTCATTGATATGTCGGCTCAGTTGGACACAGTGTTCGACGAACGAAAACGAGACGGGTTATCGAACACGCTGGCGAACGTCGCGCAACCGCCCGGTAGCCGATTTAGACCCGGCGTCCCGGCGCTCGTGGTCGCGCCAGATCTCGGTGATAATCGGGCCGTCGAATCCCTCGTACACCGGCACGAGTCGCTCGAAGTCGATTTCCCCGTCGCCGATCTGGAGCCCCTCGCCGTCGACGCCGGCCGCGTCGGCGACGTGCAGGTATGCCGTGTGGGCCCGGAGAGCCCGGGCGTGCTCGACCAGATCCACGCCGGCGTAGTTACACCACAGTTGCCTTCGCTGGCCAACCGCCTCGCCTCGAGCAGATCGGATCGGAGCTCCATCGACTCGGTGTTGTTTCATACGGTTATTTTCCTGGCGGTTTCAAGCTCGACGGGAGGAGCCGATAACCGATGTTGGGCCACCGGCTGCTGCTGGTAAAGGCTTAACACTCCGTACGGCGTCTCTCGTCGAAACCATGGTTGATGATCCCACTCGGGACGACGACGTGCAATCCGGTTCGGAGAGCGTTGGAGCCGAGAGAGAGAGAGAGACCTTCCCTCGCGGGAGATCCTGGAGCTAGATCACGTCTACGAGGCACTTGGCCACTCCCGTCGCCGGTACCTCTGCTATACGCTGCTGGAGCGGGCGGAGTGGTCGCTGACCGACCTGGCGACGAAGATCGCCGCCTGGGAGAACGGCGTCCCCGAGCACGCGGTCACCGATCTCCAGCGCGAACGGGTGTACGTCGCGCTCTACCACACCCACGTTCCGAAACTGGCCGACGACGACGTCGTTACCCTCGACGAGTCGACCGAAACGATCGCGGCCGCCGAGAACGCCACCCAGGTCCTGGCCGCGCTCGAGGGAATGGGAACGACGCTGGACTCGAACCAGGAAACACACGCTCGAGGAGAGATGGACAATGACAAACAACGACAACGAAACCGAGCGGAACGGTTCGGATCTTGGCCGAGACACTCGCCGGCGGCAGGTTACACAGCGACACTACGACCCCGCTCGAGACGGGGACCTCACGACCGCGATCGTGTTCGCCGTCGCGGAAGCCGAGGGCGTCTCCCCGAGCGAGGTGACGTCACCACCGCTGTACGACTCGGTCGACGTAGCGGCCATCGAGGACGCGTTCTTCGGGTCCGAGTCGGAATCCGAACCCCGACGGGGAGCGGGAGTCGTCGAGTTTCGCTACGTGGACTACCTCCTCAAGGTCAGGAGCGACGGCTGGATCCTGGTGTGCGAGTCGACCGGAGTCGATCCCTCGTGAACGCACGATTGTCCCTCGTGTCAGGCGGGGTACGGGCAGAACGACGGTCTCAAGCGGTCGAGGCCACGCTGATATCGCCGTCGCCGGTAACCGTGACGGTGTAGCCGCAGTACTGGAAGGAGATCGTCCGAAGCGCACCGTCGTGGCTTCCGGCGACGAGGTCGTTCAGCGCGTCGGTGTCGATCACGTCGTAAAGCGGTGGGAGGTCGACCGGATCCGTATTCGAGACGTCCGCGACCGTGTACACCACGTCCGTCGTGAGCTCTCGTTTCGTCGTGCGCTCGGCCGGGCTACACCGATCGAAACTTCGTGTCTCAGTCATTGCACTCCCATCCACCGTCCTCTCTGATATTCCTTGACCATGATTCTGAACCGTCGACGACAGTAGTGGTTGCTTACTACTGGCCTCACGCCGGACTGTCGTGCTTTCGCCCACAGCGAGGGAACTGGAAGGAAATCCGACCGTTCCCAACACCGGTACTCAGTGGAATGGATCCCGTCAGCGAAGCGCTCGAAGGTCGGGATGCGCTCCGACGACGGCCTCACCACCGGCGACGCGATCCCGGAGGGCCATCCACTCGAGGTGTCGAGCCAGAACAGTACCGGAACATGGCTTGCGCCGAGCAACGAGGCGACGGCAAAGCGGTGTTTGCCACACACCAGGAGCGGTTCACCGTCCCGACCGACGTCGACGGCGAGTTTGAGGAGTAGCTCGCTTCTCGACTGGATCGCCCCACCGCCTTGAACGGCGATTCTCCGAGACCAATTGTTATCGACCGACACTATGTCTGACGAAAGTATTTACGGTAGAGTGTCCGACTGTCAATTGGCAGATCGGTACCACCGGTGGGATGCCTGTTGCTATCGCCGCGTCCCGGCACTCGAGAGTCGTGGTGGGCTTGCTCGAGGTCGGTTCGTACGTACCGGTCGAGGATTCCGATCCCGGTCGGTTTCGCCACCCTCGCGTCTGTTCTCGAGCCGTGTGTTTACCTGAACTCCGAGGCGACGTTTCGAGACGAACTCGACGACGCACTAGCTGACACTCGGCAACGGGGCCACCAGTTCTATTCACCCTATAGTCGCCGGAAAGTATTTATCGAACCGCTCCGGAGTGGATACTGGCCGACGGAATACGCTCGACAGCCATAGTACGCGGACTCCGGTCCGGCCCTCAGCCCTTTTCGGTGACGCTACATCTCGACACTCTCGAGCAGCGACTCGAGAGTCGCGGGTTCGTTCGTTCGATCCAGCCGATCGACGACGTCGTTGTCGCCGTCCCGACGTATCCGCCGAAGGAGAAGCTTCGACTCCCGAATTTCGACGACGTAACTCACTTCGGTAGTGCCCTCGAGAACGTCGAAAAGCGATTCGTGGTACACTACGGCATCGACCGTCCCCCACGTCCAGTCCGGATCGTATCGCCACCCCATCGGAAGCTCGGTCGCAGAGAGTCGCTCCCGGATCTCACCCCCCTGGTCGGAATCTGAGCCATCCATTATTGATTATTGCATTCTACGACTACTACATAAATGGTTCAGACTGAGACGGGGGTTCTTGGCACCAGTAGCGGAAGCGTCGGAGTTCACCCGTGTCGCGTTCGTTTCGAGGACGATAGGGACACTGAACCTGCCGCCACCACGTACTCACGGTAGAACGTATTTATCCCCCTCTCTGATAGAAATCAGCCGGAGGGTCCCGCCGCTGACGCTCTGTCGTTCGCATGCATCTCCGGCTACCCTACTCCTCCAACCCAACTCTCGGATTTTCGAGTTCCGGTATTCGGGTGTGGTCCGGTCCACTCACACCGTACAGCAGCGGCACGACGCCACCGACGAATACGTTCGGCGACCGAAATCCGTCCGACCGTCGAATCTCGAGTCTCGTTCCGAAGCCGAGATACTCGCCTCGCATATTTGTAGTCCGGTGTGCATCGGGTCGACGGGATTCCGTTCCGAGGAGCCCTTACTGATCGAGGACGTCGCCGCGAAGCTCGTACGCACGAACCTCGCCGCAGTTCTGTGCGCCGAACGTGATCGTCTCGGTGTCGCCGGCCTCGAGATCGATCTCGGTGCTTTCGGTTTGCTCGTCACGGTCGCCTCGAAGACCGACCCAGACGAAGCCCGTGATCTCGTCGGCCGTCTCGTTGTACACGTCGACCTCGACCTGACAGTTCTGTCCGTCGAACGCGTGAGACTGGATCGAGAAGACGTTGTCCGTTCCACCCTCCATGCTGACGTATCCGTCGACGTCGTTGTCGGCGTCGTGGTCGATTGCCTCGTAGCCGTGAAGTTCGAACCCGTAGTGGGTCGCCTCGTCACACCCCTCCAGTACGGCAGTTAGCTCGTGACTCGAGTCGTCGCCGTCGAGTTCGTACTCGTTGTTCCGGGACTCCGAGAGGATCTCGTCACCGTAGTAGACGACGAAATCGTACTGAATTTCGGCGGTCTCGTCCTCGGGTCGGGTGATCCTTGCGGTCAGTTCACAGCCACCTTCGGCCCCGAACTCCGCAACCTCGAGCGGGCTGTCGTTGGCGATTTCGTCCTCGTAGTCGTCCGGATCGAGTTCCTCGGTTTCCTCGTCGTCGCTGTCGTCGTCATCCTCCTCGTCGTCGCCATCGCCGTCATCGTCATCATCGTCGTCATCGCTGTCGTCCTCCTCCGAGTCGGTTTCTCCGTCCTCGTCGTCGGCCTCTTCGCCACCGAACTCGTCCTCGTCGTCGGCCTCTTCGCTATCGTACTCGTCGTCGGTCTCGTTGCCGTCGTCCTCCGTTTCGTTTCCGTCGTTCCCGTTCTCGTCGTCGGCATCGTCCGTCTCGTTGCCGACGTCGTCGCTTTCGTCGGTGTCCGTCGTGTCGTCTTCGTCCGCTGCGCCGTCGTCCTCGGGCGCGTCATCGTCGCCGTTCTCGTCGTTGTCGCTACAGCCGGCTACCACGGCTGCTGCACCCGTTGCACCAATTAGGAACTTTCTCCGATCCATGAAAACAATGAGTTTTCATAGATAAAAAATATACCGGTGAGCTAGTGAATAAAGGGTACCGGTCAGCTACGTACGACCGTTCGCTGCTCGAGATACTCCTGGCTTAACAGCCGGTATGAAAGGAACCCACAGCGAAGAGAGCGACGATAACTGTGGTCCGGCGTCCTTGGAAGGCTGAAGCTGCGGCCTCGGCTCGGAGTTCTGTGACCAGCCAAACGGCCTGATCGAGGGGACCCCCCGTGGCCGTCAGTCTTGCCGTTCCTCGGGGTTCGAACGTCGGCGCAGCCACTCGAGGCCGAGCACGCCGCCGGCGATCCCGGCGCCAGTCGTGAAGCCGGGTGTGCCCTCGGCGTCGTCCTCGGCTTCGGGGTCGCCGTCGTCATCATCGTCGTCGTCGGCATCGTCGTCCCCCGTGCCATCGTCGCTCGTGTCGTCCTCCGTTCCCTCTCTCTCGGCTTCCTCCTCGTCTTCTTCCCCGTCGTCAGCCCCTTCCGATCCGTCGTCGTCGTCGGATTCGCCCTCCTCGACGCTTTCCGACTCATCGTCTTCGTCGGATTCATCGTCGGTTCCTTTCTCCTCCTCTTCCTCACCGTCTTCTGGCTCGTCCCCTTCGTCACCTTCTTCCTCGCCGTCTTCTGACTCGTCCTCTTCCTCGCCGTCTTCCGGATCGTCGTCCTCCTCACGCTCCTCGAGTTCGGCCTCCGAGCGGATCGCGAGCAGTCGGTCGCGGCTTCGTCCGTAGACGGTTCCCTCGACGAGGGTCGCGTCCAGTCGGGGTACCCCGTTCTCATCGTCCGGGACGACGGACCACTTCACGGCGCCGTCCTCGTCGAACACGAACAGGCCGTGCTCGTCCTCCTCGAAGTCCTCCTGACTACCGTCGATGCCGACGTAGATCCAGTCGTCCGCGACGACCGGCTGCTGGGCGTGTTTGATCGGCTGGTCGGGTTCCCACACCTGTTCGCCCGTTTCGCGATCGAAGCCGGCCGCGTCGTACGTCGGGTTGGTGTAGACGCGATCCTCGGTGATCGTCGCGGGAACGTTGCCCTCGTACCGCTCCCCTTCCTCGCCGGTTTCGGTATCGTACAGGACTACGTCACTGGGGTACGGCCCCTCGCCGTCGTCCATGGCGACGGCGACGTAGCCCTGGCCTGCGACGATCGGGTCGTGGCTGACGATCCCTACCATCTCGTCGGGAATCTCGGTCGTCCACCGTTCGGAGCCGTCCTCGAGTTCGCGCGCGAAGACGTACGACTCGCTGCACGCGAACACCGCTCCGTCGGCGACGGGCGGGGCACCGTTCATGTAGAACTCCTCCTCGGCCTCGAAGCTCCAGCGCTCGGAGCCGTCCGAATCGAACGCGTACAGCGCCGTCTCGGAGAGGGTGTACACGTCTCCGTCGGAGACGTTCGGCGGCGTGAGCTCCTCCCCGTCCTCGAGGTTGGCCTGCCAGCGAACGCTTCCGTCGTCGGTGTCCAGCGCGGTCAGCGAGTCGCCGCCGACGTAGAGGGTCTCGGCGTCGATCGCCGGGGTCCCGGAGGCATCGACAGCGTCGCTCTCCCACAGTATCGACCCGTCTTCCGCGTCCAGGGCGTGAACCTCCTCGTCTGTCGTCTGGTACACCGTCCCGTTCCGAACCGCGATCGGACCGCCGTGGTCGCGTTCCCAGTCGACCGCGACGGGCGACTCGGGCCCGGACCGATCGGGGAAGTAGGCGTTGTTGTTCGGCGCTCCTCTGCTCGAGGGCCAGCCGTCTTCGGACTCGACGTCCGGTTCGTCGCTCTCGGCCGTTCCGACCGACCCGAGAATCCCGCTAACGGCGAGTGCTCCGCCGCTCGCCGCGAGTAGCTTTCGGCGCGTTGACGACAACATACGTTGGGCGTCTGGGAGAGCGATCATAATTACCGGTCGAATAGACTCTTTTCGACTCGAAACGATCGGGCCGGACAGCTGTGTCGCCATCTGAACAGGAGACGGTCGCCCGGTTGTGGCGACCCGGTCCATCGAGGCCGAACGAGTCGAGCAACGAGAGCACGCCTTTGTCGCTATCGGGGCGCTCGAGGAACGGTACCCTGCGACGGACCGTCTCCGCGGATCGGCGAGACGTCGATCACCCTGTCGGCCGAACGGACGTGAAACAGTTGTCACCAGCCGAACCGTCCGCTCACCGAACGATCGTCACCGGTACCGGCGATCGTCGGGCGACCGACTCGGCGATACTGCCTAGCAGGATTCGACTCGCACCGGTTCGGCCGTGGCTGCCGAGTACGATATGATCCACGCCGTGGTCCTCGACGTAGTCGACGATCGTCTCGGAGATGTCGCCGATGACGTACTCGGTCTCGAGTTCGACGTTGGCGTCTGCGGCCCGTCTGCGTGCGGTTTCGAGCAGGTTATCCGCCTGCGTTTCGTGTTCGTCACGAATCCGTTCGTAGTTCGACAGCGATCCGGTCTCGAGCCCGGTCGCCGCGTAGATCTCGCTGGGATCGATCACGTGGAGGGCGGTGAACCGAGCCGACGGATACTCCTCGAGCGCGAACTCGAGGGCCTCGGTCGACCGATCGGAGTCGTCGATGGGAACCAGAACGTGGGCGGCCATGCCTCCTGGTTCAGTCGGTACCGTCATAAACCTCCGTCGTCGGCAGCGTCCGAAACGTCGGTCTCGGCTACGAAACGCTCATGGAGACAGTCACGCCCGACGCAAAATGTGCTAAATACTCTCACGGGGTGTATCCAAACATACCATGGAAACCATCATCATTGCAGTGGTGGTCATCCTGCTCGGCGCGTGGTGGGCCAGGCTCCTGGTCCGCCAGCGCGACGCCGACAACGACGACACCGCTCCCGAATCCGGCGACGGCGAGGACTCCCTCGACGGGCTTGCGTCCGGCGGCTACCACCCCGCGGGCGTGGAGTACTGGGGCCAGGCCAACGAGCGAACGGTCGAGCCCCGACCGCCCGCACCGGGAGTCTGCCCGACCTGCGAGACCGAGAACGACCCATCCTACACGTACTGTCGGAACTGCGTCGGGCGGCTTCGTCCGACGTAGTCACTGTTTTTTGCAGGTCGATCGTCGTTTGGATCACATCCCGGATTGAGTCCTCCCGAGAACGAAACCGCGCCTACACCAACTCGATGATGTTCCCGTTACGGGTCACGTGCAGGTCGCGGCCCATTCTGTACCCCTCGCTCTCGCAGAGGTCGACGTAGCCGGAGAACCCTTTCAGGTCCTGGTGGGCAGGGATGATGTGCTGGGGCTGGAGCGCGTCGAGCATCTCGTAGTGACCTTCCTGGCAGAGGTGACCCGAGACGTGGACGTCGTCGTAGACACGGGCGCCCTGCATGCCGAGGAGTTTCTCGGCCTGGTAGCGCTGGCCCTCGTTGGTCGGCTCCGGAATCACGCGAGCGGAGAAGACGACCTTGTCACCCTCGTCCAGCTCGTAGGGGGTCTCGCCGCGGGCCATCCGGGTGAGCAGCGCGCGAGGCTCGCCCTGGTGGCCCGTCACGACGGGCAGGAAGTTCCCTTTCCCGTCGTTCATGATTCGCTCTAAGGTCTGGTCGATGGACCGGCGGTAGCCGACCATCTCGACGTCCGACGGGAAGTCGATACCGACCTGCGTCGCGGTGCTGGAGTACTGTTCCATCGATCGGCCGAGCAAGATTGGCTGCCGGCCGATCTCCCGCGCGAACTCGATGATGGATTTGACCCGCGCGATGTGACTCGAGAACGTCGAGGCGATGATCCCCCCGTTGTAGTCCTCTACGCTATAGAGGACGTCCCGAAGGTGTTCCCGGGCGACCTTCTCACTCGGGGTCCGGCCCTTCTTGCTCGCGTTCGTACAGTCCTCGATGTAACACAACACGCCGTTGCCCTCGCGACCGATCTCGCGGAACCGCTCCATGTCGATCGGGTCACCGATGACGGGCGTGTGGTCCATGCGCTTGTCCAGTCCGTAGACGATCGCCCCTTCGGGCGTGTGAAGCACCGGGTTGATCGCCTGGACGATCGAGTGGGTGACGTTGACGAACTCGAGTTCGCAGCCGTGGTCGCCGATCGACATCGTCCCGCCGGCGTCCATCTCGACGATGTCGTTGTCGAAGCCGAACTTCTGCTCGTCGTCGACCTCCTCCCGGACCAGTTCACAGGTAAACGGCGTCGCCACGACCGGCGCATCGTACCGGTGGGCCAGCTTGGAGATGGCGCCGATGTGGTCTAAGTGGCCGTGGCTCGGGACGATCGCCTGAACGTCGCCCTCGAGGTCGCTCATGACTCGATCGTCGGGAATCGCACCCATGTCGATCAGATCCAGACTGTGCATCCCCTCGGTCCGGAGGTTGTCGTGAATGAGGACCTTCGACAGGTTCAGTCCCATATCGAAGATCACGATGTCGTCGCCGGCGCGAACCGCGGTCATCTGTCGGCCGACTTCCTCGTATCCGCCAATCGTTGCAATTTCGATTTCCATTGGTAGACCCGATCATAGCAGTCCCATCGAACAGTCCCGGAGCCCGAACGGCTGCGGTCGGAGGAACGAAACGGCCGGTGACGTGAGAATTCACGTCCTTGGCGTTACACTGTTCCCGACTGTGCCAAGGACAGCGCCTCTTTCGGTTACTCGGACGATGATGCCCCAGACGTAAGTACTCCGGGGTCCCGCCCCGGAACCAGTGTTGGCGGTTCACTCGAGCCAGTCGGCGAACGGCTCGCCGACCGTCGCCCGACGGACGTACGTCCGTTGCATTCCCGCGACGGCGCTCTCGAACGTCTCCCCGTCATCGAGCCGGCGTCGAACCTCGCGGCGTTTCCACGCGCTCGGGGCCGTCCGGGCCTCCCACCGGGCCTCGATCGGCTCGAGCAGAGCGTCGACACGCGTGGACCCGAGGCCGCGGTCGTCGAGCCCGAGCCGGGCCAGTTCGAACAGCTCCTCGTAGATCTCGGCCGGGTCGTCGGTTCGGGCCCCGTCACGGGTGACCCACTCGAGGTCGCCCTCGAACCCGTCCTCGACGGCGGCGTAGAACGACTCGCGGGCGGCCGTCCAGGGGAGCGTCGCGACGGGGTGGTCGGTCGCGACGATTCCGTGGACGAGTCCGGTGACCAGCGCCTGGAGGCCGATCACGTCCGCAACGGTGGGTTGGGCCGCGAGCGATCGGTACTCGAGGCGAGGACCCTCGGGACCGAGGACCGGTCGGATCCACCGCCAGCAGGTGCCCTGCTTGTGCAACAGCTCCCAGTAGTCGTCGGCGAACCCCTCGCGGGGCTCCTCGAGGAACCACTCGCGCAGCGCGGGGACACACGGGCGGTCGGCGACGATCCGATCGATCGCGTCGGTGGGCGTCTCGAGGTCACGGGGGAACCGGACCTTCCCCGGATCGCGAACGTTCATCGACTCGAACACCGGGACGCGGAGTTCGACCGGTCCCTCGAGGGCGGCCTCGGGGTCGTCGTACAGCTCCGGCGGCAGGAACGGTGCGTTCGCCGCCAGGGCGAGTACGGGACCCGCCGTGCGCAACGCGACGTTGAAGCAGTCGGGAAAGCGCGGGGTCGGCATCTGGAGGTGAACCTGCATCGAGGCGGCAAGCGACTCGACGAGGATCGTCGGGAACGACCGCCGACAGCCCGCGACGTCGAGTTCGACCGGGCCGTGGGCGGTGATATCGGCGTCGAGCGCGTAGTAGCGTGGTTTGGGTGTGACGTTGGCCGGAACGCGGTTCCCGTCCGAATCCTCGGTGATCGCGCTCAGGTAGCGTCGAGCGCCCTCCGACGGCGGAATCGTCCACATCCCGTCGGCGACGAACCGCAGGCCCTCGCGTTCGCACGCCCGCTCAACTGCGTCGACACGGTCGGCGAGTTCTTCCGCCTGCACGTCGAATCCCGCCGAATCGAACGGCGAAGCGGGCGTGTTTACCTCGGCGTTGTGCCGGCCGAGCTCGCGCTCGCAAACGCCGTCGAACGCCGCCTCGGGGACGGCCGCGAGTCGCCCCTCGGCGTCGACGGCGTACCCCTCGAGCTCGAGACCGAGACGGTGTCCGCCCTCGAACGCGCCCGCTGCGAACGCCTCGCGAAGCGCCTCGGCCTGTGCGTCCACCCGTCGGGCGAACTCGGCGCGGGTGCGGTCCCGCCGCGTCGCGCGAACGAACTCTACGGGGTCCATCCCTCGTACATGTGGTGTGTTACCACATTAACCTATTCGGTCGACGGAGTTCGCCAGGGCGGATCTCGAACGAACGAGCAACCGTATTCGTTGGGATAGGAGCCCGTTCAGACACCTATTATAACTAACATGAGGGAGTTATTATCATCCAGTTATTGTTCTGCCTTCCTCCACGAGCTGAAACCGGATATCGAGATTTACCAGCCGTCGGTTCAGTTCAACGAGCTGAATAGATGGTCGACACACCACGACAAACGTTCGTACGATGGCTCGGCGCTGTCGGCCCGCGGCGAGGACTGTGGCGGTCCCAACGGCCATTTCGATCTCGACGACGCGGAGTGACCGCTCGAGGCCGGTTTTCTGCGCGATCGCTCGAGGACCGAGGCGTCGCTACGGTACTCGAGAGCGAACGACGACGTTCGGCCGAAGATGGGGCCGAACTCGCCGAAAGCGGTAGGAAAAAGCAGACAGAGGCGATCGTTGCCGTCCTCACTGCGTGACGGCCCGCAACGTTTCAGTAGCCGAAGTAGACGTCGAGCGCGAGACCGGTCGTAACGAGGAGGGTAAACGCGATGACGAAGGCGAGCAGCGCGGTCTGACGCTGGAGAAGCGGTTCGTACGATTCAACATCAGGAGTGCCTGGAAGATAGGGCTTTGTCCTCATGTATGGATAAAGGAACTGCAGGCATAAAGTGTTATTTCGAGCTGCGTCACCACCACTCACTTGCGAAACCGTGTTTTGAGAGCCGTCAACACATCTCTGAGTGATCAGCGATTAGTATTCGATCGAGACGAACACGACGAGGAAGATCACACCGGCGAGGGCGCCGATACCCAGGAACGCCTCGTCGAAATAGCCGCGGTCGGCGATCGCACCGAAGACGACCGGACTCGCCGCGCCGATCGCGAGGTAGACGGTTCGAAGCGCGCCCAGATTCGTCCCCTGTGTTCCGTCGGGCAGGCGCTGCGTGAGATCGGAGATCACGACCGTCTCGAACCCAAGGAGGCTGCTCGCGAACACGGTCACGAGGACGAACGCCCAGAGGGTTCCGACGAACGGGAGTACGAGGAGGGCCAGCCCGGCTGAACTGACGACCACCAGCAGCGGGACCCGGACGCCGAGACTGTCGTAGGCGCGGCCGGCGATCGGCTTCAACAGGATCCCGAGCGCGAAGAAAAAGCCGAACAGGGCGGCTGCCGTCTGCGCTGAGAACCCGCGCTCGTCGATCAGGTACGTCGGATAAAACCCCATGAACGCCTGGATGATCACTCCCCACAGCACGAGCAACAGGGTTCCGCGAAGCACCACCGGCTGCGACAGCGTCGGGGCGACGTCCTCGAGCGCGAACTGCTCGCGCAGCGGTGCCGTCGCGGTCGACTGGTTCGGGAGCGTCCACCAGAGCCCGACCGCGGCGACGAGAAAGAGGGGAACGGCGAACCCGAACCCGTACTGCCAGCCGACCGTGACGGCGAGGACCCCGGCGAGCGGTGGCATCACGGCGTTGCCGACGTCGCCGGCGGCCATCGTCGCACCCGTCGCCGTGCCGAGCTGGTCGGGGTAAACCTTGTCGAGAATCGTAAACCGGGAGACGCCGTACAGGGCAGTTCCGGCGCCGAACAGGGCCGTGGCAGCGAAGAGGACGACCGCCGAATTCGCGAGGACGACGAGAGCGAGCATCGTCGCTGCGAGCAGGGAACTGGCGATCAACAGAATGCGTTCTCCCGCCCAGTCCGCGAGGATACCGCCGGGAAGCTGTCCGAACGCGTACGCGATCCACAGCACCGTCAGGAGGAAGCCGGCGGTCGTGAGCGTGAGCCCGTACGAATCGCGGATGTGTGGTAACAGCGTCGGGTAGATCATCCGGACGCTGATCGACAGGAACCAGCCGAACGCGACGGCGAGCAGAATTTTCCCGCGTCCGTCGCTCCGGAGATCGTCGATCGCTTCCGTCACCGTCGCGCGATAGTCCACGAGGGGTGAACGCTCGGTTTCGGTATTGAGTCTTGCGACCTCCTCCGCGAGTCGCCACTCGATCCGCCTCGAGCGGTCGACCGGTGTCGCCGCGGCGATCACCGACGCCGACGCCCCGGGAGTTCGCTCAGTGTCCGCTCCGCCGCATCGCCCAGAGGTCGTCGAAGTCGATCACTTCGACGTCGTCGCCCTTCCCGTCGATGTGCTTGAGGAGCTCCTCATACTCCGATTCGGACACCGTATTGTCCTGGTCGAAGGCGTGGAAGTTCAGAATCGTACACTGACGGTGCTGCGCTGCAAGGTCGACACACCGCTTTGCGATCTCCAGATCGTGGCCGATCGTCCGGGGCATCACCAGCGGATCGAAGCCGGTGACGCCGGTGAGGTTGGCGTCGCCGGCCTGGTTGAACCCGCCCGCGTAGTAGTAGTTCGAGACGATATCGAGCACCCGATCGTCGAAGTCGTTGTGCGGGAAGACGAGGTAGTGGCCTCCCTCGAGTTCGGCGTTGACGGCCCAGTTCTTGTCCGTGCGCAGTGCGTCGTCGAGATCCTCGTCGCTGAGGTCCGAGAACTCGGTATGGGTCCCGTGGGCGACGATCTGGTCGCCGGCGTCTTGGCGCTCCTTGAGCTGGTCGACCGTCATGATTCCCTCGCGCTGGTCTCTGGTCCACTGTCGGACGGCGGCCTGAACCGCGTTGACGCCGTACTCGTCGTGCAGCGGGCTCGCCACGTCGTAGAAGTCGTCGAAGCCATCGTCCCAACAGAGCATCACGTATCCCGCCTCGGGTTTCTCGTGGGTGCGAAGGTCGTCGACCCAGACCTCCGCGTCTCCAGTGTTGTGGACGATGATCTGAACGGTGTCGATGGCGTCGCGCTCGAGCGGTGTCGAGCTCTGCTCGAAGAAGCCGGGACAGGTCCGGAACCAGCCGACATCCGACGTCCGATACGTGACCGATCGAAGCTGGTGGCTGGCGTACCCGCCGTAGATGTCCTGGAGCTGGATCTCGATCGCGACGTTGCCCGGCGTCGACGTCCGGACGGCCATCGAGAGATCAAGATCGCTCATATCCATCGTCTCGAACTCCGTTTCGACGACGGCGTTTCCGCCGTCTTCGGCCGTCAGCCTGAGACTCTGGGAGCCGTCGAAGTACGTCTCTTCGTCGGGTTCGGCCGATCCGTCAACGACGTCCCAGTCGTCGAACTCCTCGAAGTCGTCGAGCCCCTCGCCGGGCTGTCCGTACTCCTCGCGGCTATCGTACTCCGTCTCGAGCGCGAGTTCGGGAGGTTCGACGCCGTCTTGGGTGTCCGTTCCGGTACCGTTCGAATCGTCGCCGTTGCCGTTTCCGTCTCCGTCGCCGTCCCCGTCGTCGCCGTTCGAGAGCGCGGAGTTCATCTGGTCTACGCAGCCGGCCATAGCCGCGAGCGCCGTCACACTCGAGGCAGCGAGGAACCGTCGTCGGCCGTTGGGTTTCTCCGTCATCGTAATAGTAGGAATATTTGACAGTCTATTTGTTATACAGCAATTATCAGCCGAGAGCGCGGCTCCTATATATCAATCGAATCCAATCCGAAAAATGGAGGCATGAAATGTCTCGAGCACGATGCTCCAAGAGTAAATTTAGGTTTGCTTGTCGTTCGCGGAGTTAGTTTCTTGTTATTTACGGTCCTGTTCCGGGCTCATCGGGTCGGTGGGAGTCGATACGTCCTCGCTCCGAACGCGATCCGACCGGTGACTACGAGCGTGTGCCGGATCGTGGCGAACCCGCTGAAACGTCTCTCGGAAGGGACGTGGCCGCACCGGTCGTCGTCTCGGACGTCGACGAGCAGGAACGCTCGAGACGCGTCCCCCGTTTCCGGCTCGAGTTCGGTGTAGACGCCGCGCTGATCCAGCACGCCGACGGCGTCGTCTTCCGGCTGGAGCGCGGCGATACGCTCGGGGCCCTCGTAGCGCCAGTGTTCGGACCCATCGGCGTCGTACGCGGTCACGCCGCCGTCCAGATCGCCGACGTACAGCGCGTCGTCGGAACCCCGCATCGCCCGGACGAACCCGTCGGTCTCGTCCTCGGGTTCGCCGTCCGCCCAGTCGCCCCCGAGGCGATCACGAATCGTTCCCGACGTCGGATCGAATCCGACCACCGTTCCGTCCTCCCGGGGGATCCATCCGCTCCCACCGAACGAGACCGGTCTGCCGGTCCAGTCGACGCTTCCCTCAAGATCCTCCTCCCACACCCGATCGCCCGTCGCCGGATCCACGCCGGTCAGCGTTCCCGCCCGCGTGGCGACGACGACCGTTCCCTCGAGCAGCGCGAGCCCGTTCGAGACCGGCGCGTCGAGTTCGGTCGCCCACCGGAGTTCGCCCTCGCTCGCCGAGACGCCGACGACGGCGTTCGAGCCCTCGAGCTCGTCGTGCTCCGGATCGGTGACCGAGGCGACGACGGTGTCGTCGTGGACGAGCGTCACGACGCCCATGTGTCCCTCGACGTTGCCGCCCGCGTCGAACTCCCACTCGAGCTCCCCGGTCTCGCGGTCGAACGCGAGCAGCGTGTTCGCACCGGTCGAGGCGAACACGCGGTCGTCGGTCGGTCGGGGGCGACCGATCCCGCCCGCGAGTTCCCGCCTGGCGACCCACTTCGGCTCCCCGCTGGGCTCGAGCGCGAGCAGCCGGAACATTCGAGATCCGGAGCTCATTCGTACGATTCCCGCCCCGCCACCGACGAAGACCGTCGTGCTGTCGACGACCGGTTCCGACCAGGCGTCGGACGTCGACTCCCAGAACTCCCGGTCCGGCTCGAGGTACTCCGGGCAGTCCACTGCGTCGGAGCCACGGACGTACCAGTAGCCACCCCCGGCGAGTCCCGCGGCGCTGGCGCCCAGCACGCCGAGCAGTTGTCGTCTGCTGAGCGACTCCATACCCTCAGAGACTTCCACTACAATGAAAGTCTTCTGAAGGAATGGATGAGGGAAACCGTTCCACCACGGAACGCCGGCGAACGCGTGAACTACCCCACCCTACTCACTCGCGGCTACTGCCGCTCGTTCCTTGAGGGTGGGGCTTCCTGTGTCAACGACGGCACTTGCAGGAATCACGTCTCTAAACGAGCTAAAGCGTGACCCCGCAGCGGTGCCAGTCTCAGCAGGCGTTGATTCGGCCAGTTCCTGACCTAATCCCGATTCATCTTCCACCACTCCCAGTTCAAGCAATCCAAGACGCTGTACCTCCAGCGCAGCGTTCTGGTCACGGTCAGTCGTGAACCCGCACGACGGGCACGAGTGCTCTCGCACCCACAACGGTTTCCCCGACTCACAACCACACTGCACGCACCGCTTCGTCGTTCCCTCTGGTGGAACAAGTACAACGTGACAGCCGTTCTTCTCACCCAACCGTTGGAACGTTTGCAGTGTCTCATACCACGACATCGACGCGATGTTCTGACTGTTCCCGTTCTGCTGCATCATACTGCCAACGTTCAAGTCTTCGAGGAACACGGCGTCGTATCGTTTCGTATACGCATTGGCGAGCGCCTCGCGGTACGCTTTGCGCTTGTTCGACAACCGCTCGTATGCTCGCGCTAAGCGTTGGCGGGCCTTGTTCCAGTTGTTCGACTCGTGTTCTTTACGAGAAACGGCTTGGTGGCGTTTCTCGATGCGTTCACGGTCATCTTCTTCGTCTAACGGTTTGAACGCTCGTCCGTCCGAGTCGTGAATGAACGTGGTGATGCCGAGGTCAATACCCACGGTGTCTTCAACGTCGATGTCTTCGACAGTAGGGTTCTCTGGATAGTCAGCATCGTATTCGACCATGATGCTAACCGTCCAGTCACCTGTTTTCTGCTTTTTCAGGATGACTTCCTTGATGTCGGCGTCGTCTGGGAGTGGTCGGTGAAACGTCAAATGGAACGTGCCTATCTTGGAGAGTTCGACCGTAGCGTGGTTAGTCCGACCCGTGTTACTATCCACGTCAAAGCCAGACTGGTTGTACGTGATGCTACGATAGTCTCGCGGGCTTTTCCACTTGAGTTCACCAACGTCGAACCCACGTTCCTTCAGTTTGCCGAGGATGGTCTCCGAGTGCTTAATGCGTCTCACTGCCATTTGCAGGCATTTCGAGTACACACTGCTCCATTCAGACCACTCGCGCTTCCACTGTGGCAGTTTGTTCTGCATTGCGGTGTACGATGGCTTGTCGTAATCTGGAGCGGGTTTGTACTCTTGTGTGAGCGCGTGGTTGTATACTTCACGACAGGTTTGAATTGCGCTCCACGCACTCTTGGCAGTAGTGGTGTCCTCGGGCTCGGCAGCGTATTTGAACGCTTTCTCGACCACTACCAGCGGGTTAGTCATGTCTAGAGTTGAACGTTTTGATTAGGCTGGGTGACGGCTGTATCCCTGCCCTACTGCGTCCTCAGAACGCGAAGCGTTCTGATGTGCGAACGAGAGCTTTGCTCTCGTTCACGCTACTCGACCTTCGGTCTGCGTTGCTCCGTGAGGACGGGGACTTAGCCTGTAAGAGTTAAGCCGCTCATTCGTGATTACTCACCTATGCTTCATGCGAAAGGGCCACTGCTGACCGTCGACGTCGGCGAGCGAACGGTGACCGAGACGACCATCGACGAACAGCTCGAGGCGTGCATCGGTGGTCGAGCCGTCGCAACGGCGCTGGCCCACGACCGAATCCCGTTCGATGCGGATCCGTTCGGGCCGGAGAACCGACTCTACCTCTCGACCGGTCCCCTCCAGCAGTCGCAGATGTCGTTCACCGGCCGAATGAACATGACGGGGCTGTCGCCGCTGACCGACGGGCTCGTCTCGACGAACGCTGGCGGCTACCTCTCGCGGAACTTCGTCGACACGGGGATCAGCGTCCTCGAGGTCGCCGGCGAGAGCGACGAGTTGCTGGCCATCCACGTGACCGACGGTGCCGACGAGTCACACTCGTCGGGCGGCGAGACGGCGTCTCGCCCGCGCGTCGAGTTCGAGGCGGTACCGGAACTCGAGGGGGCGACGGTGCCGGAAACCTCGGACTACGTCGAAGAGCACCACGGGCTCGGCCCCGAACACTGCGTCGTCGTCGGACCTGCGGGCGAGAATCAGGTGCGGTTCGCCTCGGTGATGACGTACGATCACCGCGCGTTCGGCCGCGGCGGGCTGGGCGCGGTGTTGGGCTCGAAGAACGTCAAGTGCGTTACGTTCGAGGGCGAGTCGGCCCCGTCGGTCGAGATTCCGGACCCCCCGGAGATGGACGTCCACAGCGAGGCGGCCCAGTCCGAGGACCTGATGCGCCGACAGGGGACGACCGGCAACACCGAGATGATCAACGAGGCGTTCTCGCTGCCGACCCGGTACTTCACGGAGTACGAGTTCGAACACGCCGACGCGATCGGCGGCGACGCCGTCGAGGAGAAGAAGTACAAGAAAGGCGCCTGTTCTGCCTGTGCGTACGCCTGCAAACTGCCAACCCGGGACGAGGAAACCGGACTCGAGACGGAGGGTCCGGAGTTCGAGACGGTCTACGCGTTCGGCTCCATGCAGGGCGTCGGCGACATCGTCGACGTAATGAAGAGCAACGACCTCTGTGACACCCTCGGGATGGACACCATCTCCGCGGGCGTCACCGTCGCGGCCTACCTGGCGAGCGAGGACGAGTTCGGCAACGCGGAGCTCGCCCACGACGTGACCGAGCGGATCGCCCACCGGGAAGGGATCGGCGACCTGCTCGCCGAGGGCGTCGACCGCTGTCACGACGAGCTGGGCGTCGACAGCTACGCCGTCAAGGGACTCGAGCTGGCCGCACACGACGGGCGCGTGCTCAACGGACAGGGCCTCTCGTATGCCGTCGCGAACCGCGGGGGCGACCACATGTACGAGTCCCGGGTGATGTCCGCCGAGTACGGCGGCCGCATCGATCCCGAGGGAACGCTCGGCAAGGCCGAGGCCCTCGTCGAGGGGGAGAACGAAGCCGCGTTCCGCGATACGGGGATCGTCTGCGCGTTCGGCAGCGGCTACGTCACCGACGAGCGCCTCGAGGCGCTGTTCGACGCCGACCACGAGGAACTGCTCGAGATCGGCTCGCGAACCGTCGAACTCGAGCGCCACTTCAACAATCAGCGCGGCTTCGACAGAGAGGACGATCGACTGCCGTACGAGCTTCCCGATCTCGAGGCGGCCATCTCGGAGTACTACGACGTTCGCGGCTGGAACGACGACGGAACGATTCCGTCCTCGACGATCGATTCGGTGACGACGGCCGACGACTGACGATCGGGTCCTGATCCCTCCGCCAAAATGGCAGAATACGTATGCTATCTGTGGTTATAGTATTGTGTAGAACTCGAATGCCACCGTGGATTTGACAGCGAAGCGATCGATCGGCCGCCCACAGGGGACCCGGCTTCTGTGGTGATCTACCCCCTCAGAACTCGGATGCTGCCCTCGGACGACTCGAGCGGAGATCGGTCCCTCTCTTCGACGAGAGGGCGTTGCAGCCAGCCAATCTCTACGGAAGAGAGACGGTGAACGGACGATTGAACGCGAACCACTCCGACTCCACTACTATGCCGTACATTTCCCTAACCGTGAACAACCACTCTGGAAAGAAATACAAACCGATGGTTCAGCTACCGAACCACTGAGCGTCCGTCGGTCGAGAGGTGAACCGTTTTGTACGCGGGGTCGAGAGACGTGGCCATGAGCAGCGTACTCGTCCTCGCCGACGATTTCACGGGCGCGATGGACACCGGACACGGGTTCGCCGCCCGGGGCTGTGCCGTTCGGGTCGTCGTCACGGATCCGAAAACCGACGACACCGATCGACCGTCCTCGAGTGACGCGGACGTCTTCGCGGTCGATCTCGACAGCCGCGACCTCGAGCCCACCGCCGCCGCCGCGGCCGTCGCCTCGTTTCTCGAGTGTGGCTCCGTTCCGGAGGTCGTCTACAAGAAGATCGACTCCACGCTACGTGGAAACGTCGTCAGGGAGGTCGACGCCGCCCTCGAGGCGACCGGGGCGAAGCTGGCGGTCGTCGCACCCGCCTTCCCCGGGACCGGTCGCGTGACGGTAAATGGGCGCCACCTCGTCGACGGACGGCCGCTCGAGAACGCCGGCTACGGCACCGACTCCGACCTTCCAGCGCTGTTCGAGAGCTCCGAGTACGACGTCGCGACCCTCTCTCTGGAGACGGTCCTCGAAGGGGCCGACGCCGTCGCAGCCGCGCTCGCCGATCGCGGTCCGGACGGCCCGGAGATCGTCGTCTGTGACGCGGTCCACGATCGTCACCTCGAGGCGATCGCGGCGGGCGCGCGGCGCTGCGAGCGCGAGGCCCTCTACGTCGGCAGTGGTGGGCTGGCAAGCGCGGTGTCGGTGCCCACGTCTTCGCGAGAACCGCCGTCGCAGACCCACGAGGGCGAGGACGCGCTCGGAATCGTCGGCAGCGTCAACGGGCGCACGCTCGAACAGCTCGACGCCGTGCCGGACGACGTCCTCGCCGAACTCGACCCCGCCGCGGCCGTCGCGGATCCCCGCGAAACGGGCCGGGAGGCCGCGACGGAACTCGAGTCGATCCGTCGGGAACACGGCCGGGCCGTCCTCACAGGGGCGACCTCGCGAACCGACGTGGATCGGGCGAGCGAGGCTGCAGCCGAACACGGCGTCGACGCGGGCGAGCGGGTCGCGCGGGCGCTGGGCGTCGCGGCCGCGGAGGCTACCAGGAGTGCTCCACCTAGAGGACTGCTGCTGACGGGCGGGGCGATCGCCCGGGCTGCCCTCGAGGAGCTCTCCGCGAGCGCGATCGATCTCACCGGCGAGGCGGTCGTCGACGGCATCCCCGAGGGCGTGATCGCAGATGGCCCGGCGGCGGGAACCCCGATCGTGACGAAAGCGGGCGGGTTCGGCGACCGGAGGAGTATCGTTAACTGTCTGAACTTCCTTGACCGAGTCGATGAGCCAGAGTGAGCGACCAGTCGTCGCTGTAACGATGGGCGACCCCGCCGGTATCGGAAGCGAGATCATCGCCGCCGCTTACCCGGCACTGTGCGAGCGCGCGAACCCGATCGTCGTCGGCGACGCAAGTGTGATGCGCGCCGGCGTCGACGTTTCGGGGGCCGACCTCGAGATCGAGGCCGTCGACGCGGTCGCGGACGCAGCGTTCGCCGAGGACGCGGTTCCCGTCCTGGATCTCGACGCCGTCGACCACCTCGAGTACGGCGTCGTCCGCGAGGACTATGGCGAGGCCAGCCTCGAGTACATCGAACGCGCGATCGAGCTCGCCGTCGATGGCGAGATCGACGCGATCGCGACGGCGCCGATCAACAAGCAGTCGACCCGGCTGGCCGGCAGCGAGTACGCCGGCCACACCGGGATGCTGGCGGACTACACCGACACCGAGAACTACTCGATGATGCTCGTCGAGGACGACCTCGTCGTCACTCACGTCAGCACCCACGTCCCGCTGCGTGAGGCCTGCGAGCTGGTGACGACCGAGAACGTCCTCGAGACGATCCGGGTCACCGACGAGGGGCTGCGCGACCTCGGTATCGAGGAGCCGACGATCGCCGCCGCCGGCCTCAACCCCCACGCCAGCGACGGCGGCCTGCTGGGCGAGGAGGACGACGCCGAGATCCGCCCCGCCGTCGAACGCGCCGCCGAGGCGGGGATCGACGTCCACGGTCCCGAGTCGCCCGACACCGTCTACGTCCAGGCGGCTCGCGGGGAGTACGACTGCGTCGTCTCGATGTACCACGACCAGGGCCACATCCCCATCAAGACGCTGGGCTTCTCGAGCGACGACGCCGTCTCCGGGGTCAACGTGACGATCGGGCTGCCGATCGTCCGAACCAGCGTCGACCACGGGACGGCCTTCGACATCGCCGGCGAGGGGATCGCCAGCGAGGCGAGCCTGATCGACGCGGTCGAGGTCGCCGCGGAGATGGCCGAGCGACGACGCGAACGGGGCGGAGTTCCGTCAGGAGGTGAGAGATGAACCTCGAGTTCCCCGACGCCGACGTCCTGCGGGCGACCAACGACCACACCGTCGCGGACCTTCCGCGGTTCGCCGTCGCGCGCCGCAAGCGGGAGCTCGAGGCCGTCGACGACGTCGAGGCCGCGGCCAGGGCCGCGGTGGACGAGATCGACGCGTTCGACTCGCTCTCGGCGGGGGCGGAGGTCGCCGTCACGGCCGGCAGCCGCGGGATCCACGACATGCCCGCGACGCTTTCCGCCGCCGTCGACGAGCTGCAGGAACGGGGGTTCAACCCCTTCATCATCCCCGCAATGGGGAGCCACGGCGGCGCGACCGCCGAGGGCCAACGCGAGACCCTCGAGGCGCTCGGCGTCACGCCCGAGCGGATGGGCTGTGAGATCCGCTCGTCGATGGCCGTCGAGGCCGTCGGCGAGGACGAACTCGGCCGTCCCGTCTACGCGGCGGAGGGTGCCCTCGAGGCCGACGCCGTCCTCCTGGCAAACCGTGTGAAGGTCCACACCGACTTCAGCGGCGCCGTCGAGAGCGGACTCTCGAAGATCGCGGTCATCGGCCTCGGCAAACACCGCGGGGCCGAGTCGCTGCACAACGCGGCGATCGCCACCGAGTTCGCCGACGTGATCCAGGATCGGGCGGGAATCTTGCTCGAGGAGACGCCGATCGTCGGCGGCATCGCTCTGCTCGAGAACGCCGCCGACCGCGCGGCCCACATCGAGGGCGTACCTGCCGCCGAGATCCCCGAGCGCGAGCCCGAGCTGCTCGAGAAGGCCCGTGACTACTTCCCGCAACTGCCCGTCGACGACCTCGACCTGCTCGTCGTCGACGAGGCCGGGAAGGAGAAATCGGGAACCGGGATGGACACGAACGTCCTCGGGCGGTACTCCTTCCAGGGCGAGGACGAACCCGAGTCGCCGTCGATCACGCGGGTGTACGTCCGCTCGCTGACCGACCCCTCCCACGGCAACGCCTTGGGCGTCGGACTCGCGGACTTCGTCCACCGGGAGTACGTCGACGACATCGACTTCGAGGACACGTACGTCAACATCGTCACGAGCGGCGAGACGGACCGGGCGAAGATCCCCTTCGTCGTTCCCGACGACGCGACCGCGTTCGTCGTCGCCTGCTCGACGACCGGAATCGCAGGACCGGAAGAGCTTCGGGCCGCCAGGATCCCGAGCACGATGGAACCAGACTCGCTGGTCGTCTCCGAACCCGTCGCCCGCGAGCTCGCCGAGCGCGAGGACGTCGAGGTCGGCCCGCTCGAGCCCCTGTCGTTCGAGGACGGACGACTACCGCCGGATCCGTATTTCTAGTCGGCCGACGACACAGCGAACTATCATCGTCTCACTGACCCGTTCTTTCTAAAGACGTGTACCGAGACCGGACGACTTCACGCGAGGTGTGCGGTCTTCAAAAAAGCGCCCGAGAAACGGAGTCCGACGTTCGCTCACGCCAGCGGCACGAGCAGCTGGAGGACGAACACCAGGATCAGACCGCTGACCGACATCACGGTACAGACTGCCGAGTACGTCTTGAACGTCTCGAGCTGGGTGATGCCGGCGACCTCGCTGACGACCCAGAAGCCGCTGTCGTTATACCAGGGGGCGATCATGCCGCCGAAGCCGATCGCCATCATCAGGTAGACGGCGTTGGCGTCGAAGTCACCCGCTAGCGGTGCCATAATTCCCGCACCAGTGAGGATCGCCACGGTGCCGGACCCTTGCGCGACGCGGATGACCGCGGCGATGGCCCAGCCGGTGAACAGTAGACCGAGACCGATCTCCTCTAAACCGCCCGCGATCCACTCGCCGACGCCCGCAATGGCGAGCATCGCTCCGAACGTCCCACCGGCGGCAGTGATGGCGATGATGTTTCCGCCGCTCTTGATCGCTTCGGTGATCTCGTTGTTGAAGAGATCGCGGTCGCCCTGCATCTCCATGCGGTAGTAGGTGTACGCCGCGAGGATCGCTGCGGCAGTGAGTGCGAAGTTCGGGTCGCCGAGGAACGAAGCAGCCGCGTCGATCGCGCCGCCTTCTGCGATCGCGCCCTGATCGACGAGGACGTCCGCGGTAGTGTTTCCGGCGATCAACACGACCGGCGCCGCGATCGGCAACGAGGACTCGAGCAGTCCCGGCAGCTCCGAGGTCGGACGGTCGGTACGCTCCTGAAGGTCTTCCGGATCGGATCCCATCGCCTCTCGCAGAGGAAACTCCTCGCGACTGTTCAGGAACCGGCCGTAAACGATTCCGCCGAGCATCGAGGTCGGCAACGCGACGGCCGCACCGACGAGGATCGCGAGCCCGAGGTCGACGTTGAGTTCGGCAGCCATCGCCAGCGGTCCCGGCGTCGGCGGCACCAGCATGTGCGTCGCGAGCGCACCCGCGGCCAGCACCGAAATGTACAGCGAGAACTTCACGCCCGTTCGAGCCTTCATCGATCGTCCGAGCGGAGCGAGCAGATAGAATACGTTGTCGAAGAATACCGGGATGGACAGCACGTAACTACTGCCCATCAGCGCGTACTCTGAGCGCTTCTCCCCCGTCCAGGAGAGGAAACCACGGACGACCCGGTCCGCGGCCCCGCTATCCATTAGACACTTCCCGATGATCGCAGCCATCAGGATGGGGATCCCGATGCTGACCATTACACCACCGAACTCTTCGGCCGTTTGCGCGGCGACCTCCCCCGTCGCTAACTCCGGCGTGGTCAGACCGATCGCCATCGCGGCGATGATCAGGCCGACAAACGCCGGCAGTTTCAGCCACACCAGTAGTGCTACCACGACAACGAGACCGACCACGAACGGCACGATTGGGCTTTCCAGCACCATCATGTTAGCCAGTAACAACCATATATAATAAAGATTGTGAACGTCTTGGGTGTTACTCTCGATCATCAGACGCGGTAAACGAGGATCGACACCAGCTGAGCGTGGCCTCTCGAGCGCGGGATGCCTACTCGAGACCCAGAGTTCGTAACTGGAGTCGGACTTCGTTTGCGGTCCCGGCCGCCAGTTCGGGCAGCGTCTCCTCGAAGTACTCTCCGCAAAGCCGGTTCTTCGGGCCGGCGACCGCGATCGCACCGTACAGTCCGTCCCCGAGGACGACTGGGCTGGCGACGGCGCGCCAGCCGTTGATGTTCTCGCCGTCGTTGAGCGCGTACCCCCGTTCGCGGATTCGGTCGCGGGCCTCCTTGAGCTCCTCGCGGGTCGTGATCGTTCGCTCGGTGTGGCGTGCGAGCCCGTGCTCGGTGACGATCTCGTCGACTCGGTCGTCCGGTAGTGCCGCGAGGATCGCCTTCCCGCCTGCGATAGTGTGGAGGGCGCTTCGCGTGCCGATCGAGGCGTAGGGCTGGAGCGCATCGCGTCCGATCCCCCTTCCGGCGTAGACACCCTGGCCACCCTCCTCGACGATGTACCAGACGATCTCGCCCGTCTCGTCGGCGAGTCGCTCGAGGGCGGGCTCGACGCGATCCGCGTAGGCGACCTCCGTTCGAGCGTAGGTACCGTGCATGAGAAACGCGAGACTGAGATCGTACACCCCGCCGTCGTTCGTCAGGTACCCCAGTCGAGTGAGCGTCGTCACGTAGTCGTGGACCGTGCTTTTGGGTAGCTCGAGTGCGTCGACCAACTCGCTCACGCTGGCTCCTCCCTCGTCGCGGATGTGCTCGAGTATTTCGAACCCCTTGGCAACGGTTGTCAGCGGCACGTCGGCTGTCATTGGGCAGTTCTGCCCCGCTCGAGTCAATAAGCGTTCCGTCTCCGGCGAGTAGCTATCGTCCGGATATTTCGGACGATTTCGTCGTCACTCCCGATCGAACACGAATGAGACCGATATAACCGTCTCGAACGAACGGTAGGGCGACCGGCGAGCCGAAACAGGCGACTCCACGAAACGAATCCTTCGAGCGTGTTGCTAGCCGTCCGAAATAGTCGGACAGTTGGTCACACCTACGTATTCGAAACGGTTAGAACATCCGGCTCGACTATCTTAGCGCCCGATTCCGAGGTTGATGGGTGTGCGTGAGGAAGTCGACCGTCCGAACACAGAGAAGATAGATTACACCCATATGGTCGTAAACAGTTCGAGTCCGCTCCGTGGCTGACGGATAGACACACTTCTGCTATCCCCGCCCACGACGAATTTCCGACCCGTCGGTCAAGACCGTAGACGGCGCCATCGGTATAGCGTGCCGCCGAAGTCCCCGCACTCATTCGAACCTCCGTCCGAATATTCCAAACGCGTATCCCAAAAGAGGTTGTCCGCATAAAACGCAGCACGGGCGCCCCCTCTGCTGCGAGGCATCGAAGTCGATCAGCGTCGAACGGACCGGCCTCGTCGTGATTCTACTCCTCTTCTTGTGCGTCGACCGTCGCGACCGCCGCCAGGTTCACGATATCCCTGACGTCGTCCTCGCGCTGGAGGACGTGGACCGGCCGATCCATTCCGGCGAGCATCGGGCCGACCGCCTCGGCGCCGCCCAGGCGCTGGAGCAGCTTGTAGGCGATGTTGCCCGCCTCGAGGTTCGGCAGGACGAGCACGTTCGCCGGCTTCTCGAGGTCGGAGAACTCGAAGGTTCCCTCGAGGAGGTCCTCGACGACGGCCGTGTCGGCTTGCATCTCGCCGTCGACCGGGAAGTCGATCGCCGGATCTTCGCGAAGCTTCCGGGCCGCCTGCCGCGGTTTCCGGGTGCCCTGGTTGTCGACGCTGCCAAAGTCGGAGTACGACAGCAGGGCGGCGCGGGGCTCGACGTCGAACCGCCTGGCGATGTCGGCGGCGTGTTGGGTTACCTCCGCGAGCGTCTCCTCGTCGGGATCCTGGTTGACCGTCGCGTCAGCGAGGAAGACGACGCGGTTCTTGAATGTAAGCATGTAGACCCCCGCGGCGTACTCGACGTCGTCGGCGGTGCCGATCACCTGCAGGGGCGGGCGCAGCGCAGACGGGTAGTGGTTGGTCAGCCCCGTCAGCATCCCGTCGACGTCACCCCGCTGGACCATCACCGAGGCGAAGTAGTTGCTGTCGCCGACGAGTTCGGACGCCTCGCGCCGGGTGACGCCCTTGCGCTTTCGCTGCTCGTAGAGGGCCTCGGCGTACTCGCCGTTCGTCCCGTCGTCGGGATCGACGACTTCGGGATCGAACGCGAGGCCGAGGTTCGCCGCGGTGTGGTCGATCTCGGCCTCGTCGCCGATCAACACCGGCTCGGCCAGGCCTCGCTCCTCGAGCTGGTAGGCCGCGCGGATGATCTTCTCGTTGTGACCCTCCGCAAGCGCGATCCGCTTGGGGTCGCTTTTGGCCTTGTTCCGGACGATCCGGGTCATCTCTCGGGACTTGCCCAGCCGGGCCTCGAGCTCCTCGACGTAGGGCTCGCGCTCGCGGTCGACGCGGGCAGCCCCCGATTCCATCGCGGCCTCGGCGACCGCGGGCGCGAGCTCGAACAGCACGCGAGGGTCCATCGGCTTTGGGAGAATGTACTCGGGGCCGAACTGCAGCGGCTGGTCGCCGTAGGCCTCCCGCACGCTGTCGGGGACGTCCTCGCGGGCGAGTGCCGCCAGCGCCTCGGCCGCGGCGACCTTCATCGGCTCGTTGATCTCGGTCGCCCGAGCGTCGAGCGCGCCCCGGAAGATAAAGGGGAAGCCGAGCACGTTGTTAACCTGATTGGGGTAGTCCGAGCGCCCGGTGGCCATGATGACCGTGTCGTCGCGGGCGGACTTCGCCGTCTCGTAGTCGATCTCGGGATCGGGGTTGGCCATCGCGAAGATGATCGGATCGGCGGCCATCGATCGCACCATCTTCGCGTCGACGATCCCGCCCGCCGAGAGCCCGACGAAGACGTCGGCGCCTTCCATCGCCTCGGCGACGCCGCCCGCGGGCACGTCGCGAGCGAACTCCCGGCTGTGGGGATCGAGGTCGCCCGACTCCGCGCGCTCGGTCGTGAGGATGCCGTCGATATCGGCCATCGTGATGTTGTCGCGCCGAACGCCGAGCGAGACGTAGAATCGGGCGGTCGCAATCGCCGCCGCGCCGGCGCCCGCGAACGCCACCTCGAGCTCCTCGAGGTCCTTGCCGGCGATCTCCGTGGCGTTCAACAGCGCCGCACCGCTGATGATCGCCGTACCGTGCTGGTCGTCGTGAAAGACCGGGATATCCATCCGCTCGCGCAGGCGCTGCTCGATCGTGAAACACTCCGGCGCCTTGATGTCCTCGAGATTGATCCCGCCGAACGTCGGCCCCATCCCCGCGACCGACTCGATGAAGGCATCGGGATCGTCGTGCTCGAGCTCGAGGTCGAAGACGTCGATATCGGCGAACCGTTTGAACAGGACGCCTTTTCCTTCCATAACGGGTTTCGAGGCCTCGGGACCGATATCGCCCAGCCCCAGCACTGCGGAGCCGTTCGAGACGACGCCGACCAGGTTCCCGCGGGCGGTGTAGCGATAGGTGTCGTCGGGATCGTCGGCGATCGCGCGACACGGGCCGGCGACCCCGGGCGAGTACGCCAGGCTCAGCTCCCGCTGGGTGTTGGTTGGTTTGGTCGTCTCGACGGCGATCTTGCCGGGCGGATCGGCCTCGTGGTACTCGAGCGAGTCGTCCTCTAGTGACATGCGCAGTCGTTTCCCGTAGAGCAACAAAAACGTACGGTTGATTGCCTCGCCGCTCGACGGCTGTCGGCGAATACGACGTGTATGTGGTCATTCAACACACCTGTAGTGGCGACAACGAGAGCGGGAGTGATCGATTCGATCCGTATCGATCCTCGTCTGTGAATGGTGGATGTTGCCCATATTTACACATCATTGTATCGGAATCAGGAACAGGACACTCGTTCGATGGCACCGATCCCGCACGAACCCACTGATCGGAATACCGGATACGACGACCAATTATAGAGTGTAATCGGGTTTCCACAAGAGAAAGCGAATCGATTGTCGACGTTAGCTCGAGAGAGGCGTGACCTTCGGACAACCACTAGTATTGAACTATTTACACACACCTATGCTGGCCTTCGAAGGGACAATTTACCGACCGCTGGTTTGGCCTGTGCTACCCCGGGCGCGGCCAAGCGGTCGTGGTCGATCGGTAAGCGACTTCCTCGAACACGGCTTCCTGGCGCGAGCAACCGGTCCTCCGGCTGGAACCGGCGGTGCGCGCTTCCGACCTTATATTGTTCGTATCCGTCTCTATACCGACGGCGAATACGGCTCTCTACCGAATTTTCGCCGTATGTAAACGATTAGTGTTTAGTAGAACCGATCCGTCGCTCAACCTAATGGGTTACTTCGAGGTAGTTGCACAACGCTCGGAATCAGGTGTCGTTTGTGAACCTGTCGGATGTCATCTCGAGCGGAGGGGATATCGGTGACCGAGCTGGTGCCGACGACCTGTATGCGGTGTGCGGTCGGCTGCGGCCACGTCCAGCAGGCCGTCGACCGGGGGTACGGTCTCGAGAGCGTCCGCGGCGACGCGGCCCACCCGGTGTCGAACGGGCTCGCCTGCCAGCGCGGGATCAGCGAGAGCGCCGATCCCGACGGCGAGTGGCTGACCCGCCCGCTGGTTCGCCGCGACGGCGAGCTCGTGGCGACCACCTGGGAGACCGCCCTCGAGCGGGCCGCGGAGGGGCTCGACATCGCCCTCGAGGGGGGCCGCGACCGCGTCGCGGTGCTCGGCAGCGGCCAACAGACCAACGAGGCCGCCTACGCGCTCGGCAAGCTCGCCCGCGGCGGGATCGGCACCCGGTACTACGACGCCAACACGACGCTGTGTATGGCCTCGGCGGTGACCGCCTACTACGACGCGTTCGGCAGCGACGCGCCGCCGCCGACCTACGACGACGTCCCCGAGGCCGAGACCCACCTCGTCTGGGGGGCGAACCCGGCCGCGGCCCACCCCGTGTTGTTCCGGTGGATCAATCAGTCGGCCGACGCCGAGGATTCGGAGCTGCTCGTCGTCGATCCGATCGACAGCGAGACCGCCGAGGTCGCCGACCACCGCGTTCCGCTCGAGCCCGGCGGCGACCTCGCGCTGGCCCGTGCGGTCCTGGCCCGAATCGTCGAGACCGACCGGGTCGACGAGGCGTTCGTCGCCGAGGCTACCGAGAGGTTCGCCGAGCTTCGCGAGGGGTTGCCGACTCCCACTCGAGCGGCCGAGCGCGCGGGCGTCTCGATGGCCGACGTCGACCGACTCGCTGCAGCGCTCGGGAACCGAACCCTCGTCTACTGGGGGATGGGGATCAATCAAAGTATCAACGGCACCGACGCTGCGGGCGCGCTGATCGATCTCTGTCTGGCGACGGGAAACCTCCGGCCGGGCTCGGGGCCGTTCTCGCTGACTGGGCAAGCGAACTCGATGGGGACTCGGGTCTGTTCCTCGAAGGGAACCTGGCCCGGACAGCGATCGTTCGACGATCCCGCGGCCCGCGAGCTCGTCGCGGAGACCTGGGGCGTTCCGGCGTCGCTGTTGCCTGCTGACCCCGGTCCGGGTCCGGTCGGGATCGTCGACGCCGTCCACGAGGAGGTCGACGCCGTCTACGCCGTCGCGACGAACCCCGTCGCGGGGATGCCCGACGCGACGACCGTCCGCGAGCGCCTCGAGGACACGTTCCTCGTCGTCCAGGACGCCTTCCGCAGCGAGACCGTCGAGCACGCCGACGTCGTCCTGCCGGCGGCGACCTGGGGAGAGTCCGAGGGAACGGCGACCAACATGGAGCGGACCGTTTCGCGGGTCCGGTCCGCGACCGAGACGCCCTCGGGCGTCAGAACCGACCTCGAGCTGATCGCCGCGCTGGCCGATCGACTCGCGCCGGGGCTGTTCGACGACCCGCCGGAACCGGAACCCGTCTTCGAGGAGCTCGCGGCGATAACCGAGGGCACTCCCGCGGATCTCTCGGGGCTCTCCTACGACCGTCTCGACGCCGAGCTGGCGGTGCGGTGGCCCGCGCCGGAGCCCGACGCTGCAGGCGGGTATCGGTACTACGAAAGGACGGGAACAGAAACGGAAGACGACGAAACGGAGACATGGTCGTTTCCGACGCCGTCGGGCCGCGCTCGCTTCTCGGACGCGCAGGCCGAACCGCTACCCGAACCGACCGACGACGACTACCCGTTCACGCTGACGACCGCGCGCCGGCCCGACGCGTACAACACCGGCGTTCGGACCCGCGAGGACGACCCGCCGACCGCGCGCGTGAGCCCGGCGACGGCCGTCGCTGTCGCGGACGATCTCGAGCAGGGTACGGACAGCAGGTACGGACGCGTCGTCTCGAGGCGGGCGTCGATCACCGTCCGCGTCGAGGCCGATGAGTCGATCCCCGACGGCGTCGTCTGGCTGCCGATCCACCACCCCGACGTCAACGACCTCACGCTCCCCGCGGTCGACCCGCGCTCGAGGGAGCCGAACTTCAAGCAGTGTGCGGTTCGGCTCGCTCCGCTCCGCGACCGGGAGCTCGAGGCCGTCGTCGAGGCGGGCGCCTGAGGATCGACGTGGCGACGGACAGTTCCGTTCGGACGGCGGGTTCGGCGACGGATCAGTCCTCGATTGCTTCGTACCTGGCCTCGGTCCAGATCTCCTCGGCGGTGCCGTCGTCGAAGTGGATTCGGATCGCGTCGACGAACGAGTTCCGCAGCTCCCGCTTCCACTCCTCGAGGGCCGCCTCGTGGTACTCGTCAACGATGGCCTCGGTCACGTCGTCCCCGCGGTCGTCGCGGGCGGTCGCTCGAGCCTCCTCCCGCGACGGGGCGGTCAGGTGCGTCTCGTTCGGGTGGACTCCCGCCTCGTTGCGAACGAACGTCGCGGGATCGAGGTGGAGCGGTTCCGGATCGCGATCGGGCGGGTAGCGCTTGGGGCCGTCCTGGGCGTACGGCTCCGCGCGCTGTTCCTCCTCGAAGGGCGGGACGAGCCGAAGTACGTGCGTTCGTCGGAAGTTATCCTCCACGCGGTTTCGCTCGAACGCCTCGACGACGTCGTCGGGGTCGACGACGACGACCTGGATCTCCGTCGCCGGGTGGTCGGCGAGCGGCCCGTCCGAGTTGGAATCTTGCATACGACGTCCACTGACGGCCCGCGCGGTTACGTCGGTTACGGTCGACGGGTATCGAGACGCGTCCCCGCACGGCTGTCGCCCCCGGGAGCGGCTCGAGCGTTCGACGGGAACGCCGGAGTTCGACGTCGAGAAGTCGCGATATCGCTTCCGGCTTCCCTCCTCCGGCCTCGGTTCCCTCGATGCGGACTGACGGTCGAGTTCGCGTACTGACGCTGTGATCGTGCGATAGACGGCCGGTAGACTCTATTCCACTCGAGTCGAACGATCCCGTATGCCAGGGTTCGCCGGAGTCCTCGTCGCCGCGCTGATCGTTCTTCAGGTCCCGGTCGCAATCCTCGTCTACTTCGACGCGAAGCGCCTGAACGCCAAGAATCCGTTCGTCTACTTCTACGGCGTTCTCGTCCCGGCTGCCGGGCTCGTGGTCGTTCCGGTCTACCTCTCGAAACGGGACGAGCTTCCGCGCGAGTCCGCCGACTCGGAACCCGTAAATTCCTAATCGTCACTTGAGGCGACGGCTCCGTCCGCGGACGGCTCGGCGGCGACGAGCCAGCCGTCCTCGGTCGCGCGCTCGGCGACGGCGGGCTGGAACACCCACGCGGCGAGCGCGACGATCGGAAGCATCGTGACGGCGACGACGGCGTAGCCGAGGTGGAGGTTCGGGAGGAACGGTGCGGCGAACACGAGCGGGTAGACGGTGCCGCCGATCGTCCCGATCCCGCCGACGACGCCGGCGACGCTGCCGGAGCTGTTGGAGCTGTTGGGAAACATCGCGGGCACCTGCGCGAAGATCGCCCCCTCGGAGAACGCACAGCCAACGCCGACGAGGAAGCCGGCGGCGACCGCGAGGTAGATGCTTCCGGAGAGGCCGGCGACGGTCATCCCGACCATCGCGACGACGACGAACATGAGCGTCGCGAACGTCCACTGCTCGCGGTAGCGGCCCTCGAACCACGGCAGAATGTCGCGTTCCCGGCGCGCGACGACGTCGCTGGTGTAGCCCCCGAGCGGCCGGAGCAGGCCGGCCGCGATCGAGAACGTCGCCGCGAACGTGGCCGCGATGACGATGTCACCCTGCCCGAACCCCTCGCGGTAGTACGTGCCCAGCCAGCCGTTCATCGCGACCTCGAGGCCGAAGGTCATCACGTACGCCGCCGCGAGCACGACCGCGCCGTGGCGCGTGTCGACGTAGAGGAACTGTCTGAAACTCGCTTTCTCCCTGGTCGCCTGGCGCTTGGCATCGCTCTTTGCGGCGTCGCCGAAGACGTAGTAGACGACGCCGAGGACGACCGCGAGCACGCCGGTGTAGAAGAACGCGGCTCGCCAGTTCGTCGCGAACAGCGGGTCCGCGTACCCCTCGCCGAAGATCCGCGGAAGGGTGAAGTACGCGCCCAGACCTGCACCGGCGTTGCCGATCCCGGCGAAGACGCCCTCGGCCAGTCCCAGGTTCTCCTCCTCGAACCACTCGGCGACGTGCTGGATGCCGATGACGAACGTGATGCCCGCCAGCGAGGCGATCACCCGGAGGCGGTGAACACCTCGTAGGTCGTCGCGAACGCGCTGATAACCGAGAACATCCCGACGACCACCAGCGTCACGCTGGCGGTCACCGGCGCGCCGTACTTGTCGGTCAGCGGTCCGATCAGGATCCGGCCGACCGGAACGGCGATCACGGCGGCGCTCGAGACGAGCCCCAGCTGGGCGACCGAGAGGCCGAACTCGTCGGCGATCCCGCCGGTAAACGGCGCGAACGAGAACCAGATAACGAACCCCAGGTTGAACATCGCCGTCGCCAGCAGGAGGTTCTTCCACTTGCCGTGGATCACGGGTGCTCACCCCCAAGCACGGCTGCAGACGTTCGCTCGCCTCTACCACAGTTAGGTTCACAATTCGGTTCTAAATCCGGCACAAGGATGACGTTCATACTCACGTGTCTGCCCTATCTGGGCGGACCACACTGTATAAACGTACTTATTGCCTAAACCAAACAATCGAATCGCCACCGGCGACCAGCAATCAGTATATATGTCCCTATAGGTTCGACGTTCGCCGAAAAGTTGGAGATCGTATTTCAATACTGGAAGCGAAACGGCTGCGGTCGGGGTCGATCGGCAGCCCTCGTCGATCGTCCGACTCAGTCGCCGTCCGTCCCCTCGTCGTCGGTTCCCCACCTGTCGTCAGGATCGACGGGCTCGACGGCTCGAGCCAGCTCCGCCTCGGTGTACTTCCGATCCTCGAGTTGCATGCTCTGCAGGCGCCACTGCCGGCTCAGTTCGGGCTCGCCCTCGGGACCGACACGAGCGCCGTGGGTCCGGAAGAACCGACCGTCCCGACCCAGAGCTTTCCCCTCGTAGGTGTGCTGGTCGAACGCGACGTCGTAGCGCCCGCCGGGCTCTAGTTCGTCGACGGGGTGGTCGTACCGTGGCTCTCGACCCTCCTCGCGGGCAGCCGCACGCTCGGCCGAGAGCTCGCCGAAGTAGTCGTCGGCGTGGGAGGCCTCCCGGCTCGAGGGCGCCCGGGCGGCCGCCAGCGCGGCGTGGACCGCACAGAGCCGCCCCTCCCAGGAACTTTCCGACCAGCGCTCGCGGGCCAGTTCCTCGTAGCGAGCGATCAGTAACGCGACCTCGTGGCCCGCTCGGAGATCCTCGACGACGTAGAGGTTGATCCGGTCCCAGAAGTTCCAGGCGAACCCCGATCGAGCCAGCTCCCAGGCGGCCCACGCCGCGACCTCCTCGTCCGAGCGCCGCACCGCCTTCTGGAGCAGGCTCGAGACGTCGTAGCGGTTCGCGCCCGATCTCGTCTCGTTGTCGCCGCGTTCCTCGCCGAAGTCGTTGTGCTCGGGACCAGTCTCCTCGTCCTCGGTACGATCCGCGTCGCTGTCGGTTCGAAGCTCCCCTTCGGAGCCGAACGTGGCCTGTTTCCCGTCGTCGTCCATACACCACTCTCGTGACGGTCGAGGGAAATAGCTGACTGCTCGAGCGGGCCGACGGCCACGCGACGCCGGCTCGAGGCCAAGCACGTGAGGCGCTAGACGACGAACATGACGCCCTCGAACTCCGTTCCATCGGGCGTCGTACAGCCGATCTCGTACTTACCGACGAACGGGAACTCCCACGAGTGGCTCGTTCCGTGGTCGTCGCCCGACCACCCGCAGGGATCGGGCGTGTCGATCGGGTATATCTCGTAGCCGATTTCACTCCACGTCCACGTGACCTCTGCCATCTCGTCGACTTCGACGGAATCCGGTTCGAACCGTGCCTCGCCGTCCGGAGCGACGGCGATTTCGACCGTTTCCTCCCCCGTTCGATCGACGAGATCGTACTCCTCGCGCTCGTCGAGACGGGTTTCGTACCCTGTCTCGTCGTCGTCCGCCTCGTCGCCGGACGTGTCCGCTTCGTTCTCGTCGTCTCCGAGACATCCGGCGAGACACGTGGTCGTGCAGACGGTCGCGACGAACGCTCTGCGAGAATTCATCGGTCTTCGTACGTCCGGCGGAATAATAACGGTTCGTTCCGATTCCCAGATAGTCGGGAATCCCTCGGCTGTCGCTCGACGACAACCGTGACTCTGGGCGGTTCGCCGAGCGGGTCGACCGCTCGGGGAACCTGCCCAACCGGCACTCAAGTAGACAGTTTCATTGTAACCGTCTCCGTTCTGTGGAATAGTATGCGAACGACGACGCGGTTCGGCGTTATCGGTCTCGTGGCGGTGCTCGCGATCGGGTTGCTCTCGGCGGGTGCAGTCGCTGGCGGCAATAGCGCCACCGACGACGTGACTCAGGTCGGTAGTATCGACGCCTCGCTTGAGGACGAACACGTCGAGCTCGACGGTCTCGAGCTCTCCGCAGACGGGCTTCCGTCCTACGAGATCGACGAGCGAACGTACGACCTCGACTCGGTCGGCATCCAGAGCGACGGCGTCACCGTCGACGTCGACGACCGAACCTACGAGATCTGTTCGGTCGATATCTCGCTCGAGAACGTCTCGGTGACGGTATCGGACGTCTCGATCAACGGCGACGCGTAGGCGACGTCCGGCAGCTCCCAATCGAATTTCCGCGAGAGCCGGTCCGCGAACGACCGACGTCGGATCGTTCCGCCGGATAAAAAACAGTTATCGACGAGATCATGCCACCATATGTCATGGTTAGCAAATTCGCAGTCAAATCGTTCGACGGTCTCGACGAGACGTTCGGGTTCGACAACGGTTGGGCCGAGCGTGTCAAACTGGGAGGGCGAACGCTCTGGCGGTCGACGGTCGAACCCGGGTGGCGGTTCTCGAGGGACAACACCCCCGAACTGGGGGCGGATCACTGTCCGAGCCCGCATCGTCACTACGTGCTCGCCGGGTGCATGACCGTCGAGATGGACGACGGAACCCGCGAGACCTTGTAGCAAGGAGACGTCGCGCTGATCCCGCCGGAACACGACGCGTGGGTGAACGGGGACGAGCAGGTCGTCTTTTTCGAGGAAACGCTCGAGACGTAGCCGTCCCGAAAACACGCTGGTCCGTTCCTGTTGACCGACTGTCCCGACTACTGGTGTGACCCGCGCGTCGAACGAGCCGCGATACTGACGGACGCCGATACTGTTAAGTCGTATCGTGTGCATTGATAGCATACAACGTGATTTGAGATGCCAACCTGCCACAACTGCGACAACCCGATCTCGGCGAACTTCGTCCGCGTCTTCGGCGACAACGACGGCTACCTCGAGGGCTGCGTTCACTGTCTGAGCTCGGCGGAACTCACCGGTGCCGACGAGGAGCGCGACTCGACGGCTGTGTTCACTGTCTGATCCTCGGCACGGGTCGGTCGTCGGTCTATGCGAGCGCCGGCGGTCCGAATCTAATAGCAATTTCTATGAAGGTGTCCTGAGACGGCCCCGATATGGGCACCGTCTACGAGTGGCCGACGCCGACCCGCGATCGGCTCGGAATTCTTCTGGTCGTCGTCTCTGCAGTGGGATTCGGAACGCTCGGTATCTTCGGACTCTACGCCCAGGAGGCCGCACTCTCGATCCCGACGGTGCTCACGTTTCGCTTCCTGCTCGCGGCGGTCCTCGTCTGGGCGTTGCTCGCGGTACAGGGACGGCTGACGGTGCTTCGCGGACGAACGCTGGCGATCGCGCTCGGGCTCGGCGCGTTCGGCTACGCGACCCAGAGCGGGCTCTATTTTCTGGGCCTCGAGTACATGACGGCGGGACTCGTCGCGATCGTGCTGTACACGTATCCGGCGTTCGTTGTCGTGCTCGCGATCGCGGCCATCGGCGAGCGCGCGACACCCGTGATGCTCGTTGCGCTCTGTCTGGCCCTCGGCGGGGTCGTCCTCGTGACGGGGGCAGACCCCGACGGCGCCTCGCTGATCGGCGTCGCCATCGTTCTCGGCGCCGCGATGGCCTACGCGGTCTACATCACGGTCTCCCGGGCGCTGCTCGACAGGGTCGATCCGCTGGTGTTGACCGCCTACGTGCTCCCCGCCGCAGGCGGAACGTTCCTCGCGATCGGCACCGCTACCGGCGAGTTCGCGGTTCCGACGGCGCCGTCGGCGTGGCTGATTCTGCTGTGTATCGCCGTGGTCGCGACGGCGCTGCCGGTGGTTACCTTCTTCGCCGGCATCAAGTACGTCGGCGCGAGTCGCGCGGGGATCATCAGTACGGTCGAGCCCCCCGTCACGGTCGCACTCGGCGCCGCGCTCTTCGCCGAACCCGTCACGGCGGCGACGCTCGCCGGGGGTGCCCTGATACTGCTCGGGGTCGTCCTCCTCGAGCGCGAGTGACGCAAGATGCGCATCGGTCACAACACCAATACGGGATCGGTTCGTAACGGAGGTATGGACACTGAGAGCAGGACACAGGTCCGGGACGTAATGTCGACGCCGCTCGAGACCGTCTCGAAGGACGCGACGCTGACCGAGGCCGCAACGACGATGCGCGACAACGAGATCAGCGCGCTGGTCGTCCGGACCGATCCGCCCTCGATCGTGACGAGCACCGATCTGGTCGCGGCCGCTGCGGAGGGCCACGATCCGACGACGATCGACGTCGACGCGGTGATGACCGAATCCGTCGAGACCGTGCCGCCGGATCTCTACCTCGAGGAGATCGCCGCCATGATGACCGGGCTGGGAATCACCCACCTCCCGGTCGTCGACGGCAGCGACTACGTCGGCATGATCTCCTCGACCGACGTGACCGCACAGCTCTCCTGAGCGACCGAGCGATACCTATTGTATGCTGGGCCTCGAAGCAGGGCCATGATGGAGCAGTTCTCTCTCCTCGGCGTGTACGTCAGTCGGCCCGTCGCCGACGCGCTCTCCGAGGCCGCCTACGAGTCCGCCGGGGTCCTCGACCTCGAGGACTACTTCGCGGAGACGACGGCACCGATTCCGGCGGGCGATCCCGGCGCCGAGGCGACCGACGAGATCGTCGCCGACGTCCTCGCCCGGTTCCCCGAACTGTACGACGCAGCCGAGTTCGACGCGGCCGGACGACTCGAGCCCGACGCTTTCGATCTCCTCCGGCTCGCCGCCGCCCCCGACCGAACTGCGAACGCCCGAGAGCGGTTCCGCGCGGCGGCGACGGTTCGGGACGCGGATCTCCGCACCGTCCAGACGGCGATCCTCGCGGCCGCACTCGAGGTCGATCCCGCTCGGTCGTGACGCGGTGGAAACTGGATCGTGGCCGCGAAAGCCGGTCCGTCACGTTCGAAGTCGGAAGACACTGCTGTTGTATCGTCTCGACGAACACACGTCGGGGTCCTCCCGCGACCGAAGTCGCGGGCTTTTGCGCTGTTTCTCCGTGGTCGGAACGTGTATTCCAAAAGGTGTGGAACGGAGCGGGAATCGCGCTGGGGAACGCGACTCCGGCAGACGACAGGGGAAGCACGCGACGTGGGGTGGGACGTCGCGTTGTAGGGTGGGTGCAAGTGAACGACGTACTGAAGTCGTTCGGCTGGCAGGGTGGCCATCGGTGGGTGATGGGTGGGTAGGTGATTGGTGGGTGGAGTGGGGGGTTGGCGTCCTGCCGATTACGGGTAAGAGCGGAGTCGTAAAAACGCTCATTCCAAACTGTGTTGGAACTACACCGCGGCGGAAACGCAGGTGTCCGATTTCGTCCTCGAGAGCAGTAGCTGCGTGTGCCGAACGTTCCAACGAGTTCTCGTGTTCAGATCACCTACGAACTATCATGCCTGCCGTAGAGTTAGTGTATATAGAAAGCAATAAAGTATCTGGCTTTTATGTCTTTCCTATGAAAATTATTATTATTAATTCTGTTGTACGGGTAACGGTATGCAAGAGAATCCAAGTATGCTAAACAGGCGGCGGTTTCTGGCCGGAACGGGTGCGGCAGCGGTCGGCGCAGCCGCCGCATCGGGAAGCGTCAGCGCACGAGCAGCGGACGAGGCCGGACGCGACGACCGGAAGGATCGAGCGACGGTGATCGCCCACCGGGGGTTCGCCGATACGTACCCGGAGAACACCGTCGCCGCGTTCGAGCAGTCGGTTCAGGGCGGCTCGAACGACGCGGCGGATCGGCGCGGCGCCGACTGGATCGAACTCGACGTCTTCCCGACGTGCGACGGAGAGATCGCCGTCTTCCACGACACGGAGCTCGGCGATCTGACCGATACTGAGGGGGTACTGTACGAGACGCCCGCCAGCGAGGTGCTCGCGGCCGAAGTGCTCGAGAGCGGTCAGACCGTCCCCTCGCTGACCGAGGCGATGGAGGCGATCCCGTCCAACGTCGGCGTGAACATCGACATCAAGGAGGGATCGGCCGACGTCGAGTTCGGTCGGGTCGACGACCCCGAAGCCGAACGCGAGGAGTGGGAGTGGCTCGAGACGGTCGTCGATGTCGCGACCGACTACGACAACGAACTCCTCTTGTCGACGTTCTGGGAGGGTGCGCTCGCGACGGTTCGCGACATCGATCCCGGCGTTCCGGCGGCGTACCTGCTCTACGACTCTATCCAGGAGGGGCTCGACGTCACCGACAAGTACGACGCCGAGGGAGTCAACCCACCGCTGGATATGGTCTACGGGACGCCGTTTTTCGACGACGAGGCCTACGAGGAGATCGACATCGTCGCCGAGGCACACGCTCGCGACCTCCCGGTCAACGTCTGGACGATCAACACCTGGTACGAAGTCGAACAGCTGATCGAGGCCGGCGTCGACGGGCTGTTCCTCGACTACTCCGAAATCGTCAGGTGGGGTGGACTACAGAGCTAGGTTCGGTAGCCGCTCGGTTGGACTCGAGCCGGCCCTGATTCGGAAGAGATGCCGCACAACATCTCTAGTATCGGAGTGAACACAATTTCTATCTGATCGGCTAGGGCTTCGATCGACGCAATCCTGGTGCCCGCGTGCAAGCCGCTCAGATCGGCTTTGCTGGCTCTTTGTAGTCCCCACAGGGACTCAAACCCCGTTTCACCCGAGGGTCGTTCTGGATACGCTCCGAGGGAGACCACCGAGATCGAGAAAGAGCATTTTTGGGCCACGGACGACCGAGTGCGTCCGTTATGCGGCCACGAGAGCTACGCGAGTAGGCACTACCGATATTCCCAGCTGAACAGCATAGCATCATAAATAAAACTTTACTACTGATTGATAATTTGGTAGTGGCTCGAGTCCGGCGTTCCGTTCGCACGGCCAGGCTCTCGAGCGGGACTCGAGCCGAGAGAAACGACCGATGCGGGGGTTAGCTCACCTTCTTTCGCAGGTAGGCCGAGACGACCTCGCTGACGATCACGATGCCGAGGATCGCGATCAGGATCGTGAGGACGTTCGACCACTGGAAGAAGTTGATCGCCGTGTCGAGGTAGACGCCGATCCCGCCGGCGCCGACGAAGCCGATCACCGTCGCCTCGCGGACGTTGATGTCCCAGCGGTAGGTCGCGACGCCGACGAACGCCGGTTTGATCTGCGGGACGATCCCGTAGACGACGACGTCAAGCGGCGAGCCCCCCATCGCACGGATGGCTTCGACCTGTCCGGCGTCGATCTCTTCGATCCCCTCCGCGATCAGCTTCGAGACGAAGCCGATCGAGCGGAACGCGACGGCCAGCACGCCCGAGAGCGCGCCGGTACCGAAGATCACGACGAAAAACAGTGCCCAGATGATAACGTTCACCGAGCGAGTCCCTACGATGAGGAACTTGCCGAGCGCGTAGGTGACGGCGTTCGGCGTCGTGTTCTCGGCACCGATGTAAGCGATCGGCAGGGAGATCAGGATCGCCAACCCGGTTCCCAGGATCGCGATGTTGATGGTCTCGACCAGTGGCGGGAGGATCTCCGCGCCGTAGGCGAGGTTCGGGGGGTACATCCGGAGCAGCAGGTCGCCGAGGTTCCGCGGCGCGTCGACGACGAACGTGTACTGAATGTCGAGCGCGCGCCAGGACAGCGCCGTGATCGCGATCGCGACGACGATCGCGAGATACCGAAGCGCGCGCGCTCGACCGTCGTGTTTCCGCCACGTGGTGGATCCTTCGTACGACATTACTGGACCCTCCGTCGAGCGACCGCGCTCAGGATCTCGCCGAACATGACGACGGCGATGATCGCGAGGATGATCGCGAGACTGAAGTCGTACTCGTACCGGTCAAAGGAGTTCAGCAGGGTGACGCCGATCCCGCCGGCGCCAACGATGCCGACGATCGTACTCGCCCGGATGTTAATGTCCCAGCGGTAGATGATCAGACCGATCATCCGCGGAATTACCTGTGGTGCGACACCGTACAACAGGACCTGCACGGGACTCCCGCCGAGCGCGCGGATCGCGTCGGCCTGTCCCTCGTCGATATCCTCGAGTTCCTCGGCCAGCAGCTTCGCAAAGAAGCCCGGCGTCGCGATCACGAGGGCAATAACGCCCGCGAGCGGGCCGAGGCCGACGGCGACGACGGCGACAATCGCCAGCACCAGCTCGTGAAGCGAGCGCGAGATCGAGACCAGCGCGCGCCCGACGTAGTACACCGGCCGCGGGACGAGGTTCTCGGCAGCCATGACGGCGATCGGGATACTAATCACGACGCCGATCGCCGTCGCGACGATCGACATTGCAATGCTCTCGACCATCCCGGTCCAGATTCGCCCCCGTGCTTCAGGGGTGAAATCCGGCGGGAACATCGTCGCCAAGAGGCTCGTCGCGGCGTCCGCACCGCCGATCAGGCGGGCGGGACTGGGACGTAGCTCCCAGGCACTCCAGAGCACGAACAGCCCGATCGCGCCGTAGACGAGGTACTTGATGTTCTTGCTGTAGAACACCGTCGGTCGCTCCCAGCTCGAGGGGTAGCCGCCGGAGCGCTCTGGGTCCGCACTACCCATCGATCTCACCGCAGTCGTGCGATCCGATCATGTTAGAACGACTTCTCCTTGCTTGCGTCGCTGATCCCGCTCGAGGCCGACTCGTTCTGTGACTGGGGCTGGCTCTCGGTCCCCGTTTCCTCGCGGGACTTGCCCGATCGGTAGATCGTATCTCGTGCGTTCTCGTCGAGCTCCGCCGGGGTTCCGTTGAACACGACCTCCCCGTCGGTCAGTCCGACGATTCTATCGGTGTAGTCAAGGGCCAGTTCGACCTCGTGGATGTTGATCAACACCGGAATATCCTCCTCCCTGGCAATTTCGGTGAGCATCTCCATGACCTCGAACGACGTCTCCGGGTCCAGGGCGCTGGTGGGTTCGTCCACGAGCAGGATTTTCGGACGCTGCAGGATCGCTCGAGCGATCCCGACGCGCTGGCGCTGGCCGCCGGAGAGTTCGTCGACGCGCTTGTTCTCCATTCCGCCGACGCCGACCCGGTCGAGGATCTCGTAGGCGTTCTGGACGTCTTCGTCGTCGAAGTTGCGCCGAAACGCGTCCCAGCTGCCCATGTACCCCAGTCGACCCGAGAGCACGTTTTCCATCACGGTGAGGCGTTCGATGAGGTTGAACTCCTGGAAGATCATTCCCATGTCGCGTCGGGTCTTTCGGAGCTCCTTCTTTGAGAGCGTCGTGAGCTCCTCGCCGTCAAGAACGATCGAACCGGATGTCGGCTCGGTGAGTCGGTTGACGCACTTGATGAGCGTACTCTTTCCCGCGCCGCTGGGGCCGATGATAGAGACGACTTCGTTCCCGTCGACCTCCATCGAGACCCCCTGCAGCGCCTTGTCGCCGGTCGGATAGACTTTTTCGAGGTCAGTTATCGTAAGCATGAATTGAAGTAAATTTCGAGAGTGGTCGCCGCTCTGTTAGTCGATCTCGCCCGGATCGGTCAGGTCCACATCGTTGGCCTCGTGAGTAACCAGGATGTCGTGCCAGTGGGTCGCGTAATCGATCTCGGTGAACTGGCCGCGTCCGTCGAACTCCTCCGCGAGTTCCGTGTCCGAGTAGTCGTACTCGAGGAACGCTCGCTCGATTCCCTCCTGGATGTCCGGCGGGAGGTTGTGCCGGTAGGAGAACCCGGTGGTGACGATCGGATCGCTCTGCCAGACGACCTTGATATCGTCCGGGTCGACGTCGCCGCGGTCGGCGACGCGGGTCACGCAGTAGCTACAGACGGGGGCGACCTCGTGGTCCTGGTGGTACACCGACAGGATGAGGTTCTCGTGGCTGCCGATGTGTTCGACGTCGTAGTCCTCGTCGGGCTCGACGCCGAACTGGTCCTCGAAGATCGCCCGCGGCATCAGGTTTCCGGAGTTCGAGGAGGGGTCGCCGTGTGCGCCGTTTCGACCCTCGAAGTCCTCGACGGAGTTGATGTCGGTGTTGCTCATGTGGGTAATCGCCCAGAGGAAGTAGCCGGCATCCTCCTCGGAGACCTGGATCGCGAACGGGACGGCCCCCGCGAGGTTGACGGCGAACGGGAGCGGGCCTGTCGAGAACCCGGCGATGTGGAGCTGTTCGCTGCGCATCGCCTCGACTTGTGCCGCGTAGTTCTCGACCAGGTTGTTCTCGACGTCCCGGCCGGTCTCCTCCTCGATGTTCTCGATGAGGGGGTCGAACATCCCCTCGTAGGCAGCCGGATCCTCCGTCGGAGTCATCGCGAATAGAAGGGTGTCCGGATCGATCAGTTCGTCCTCGTCCTCGGGCGTCTCCTGGACTGGATCGCCGTACACCGGCTCGTCGCGCTCCTCGAAGCCCTGAATGTCCTCGACGGTGCCGTTGTCGTAGTCCATCAGCGTCGACATCCGCTGTGGGAACTCGGGACTTTCGGGGTCCCACTCCGGGAAGTCCTCGTCGGCGTCGTCCGGAATTCCCTCGTCCTCGTCTTCGCTCACACAACCAGCCAGTGCACCCGTCGCCGCAACCCCGGCCCCCGCCAGCAGGTCCCGCCGGCAGATGCTACAGCACGGTATGTTCTCTCGAGCCATTGCGAAATGGTATTGATAAACCTGATATTTATAGTTGCCGGTTTAAAAGTCGTAATGGGTAGAGGCGCGCTTTGGAAACGGTGTCGACCGGCCGATCGACGGATCCACTACTACGATAGCCGAGACTTGAGCCGGGCGCTCAGCGGCTTCATCTGCCGGTACGATCGTCCCTCCCAGACGAGATCACCGTCTGGATCGATCGCGTACAGGGGTTTCTTCTCGAGGGACTGGCTCAGGTAGACGACCCACCCCTCGTCGCTCGAGTAGAGTCGAGCGTGGCTGGGGCTGGCCCACGTGCTCGTATGGGTCAGTCGAACCGACCCGTCCGGGACGTCGATCAGGTACGTCGTATCGTCGGGCGACTTCGTTCGAACGACCGCGATCCGACCGTCTGCGGAGAGGTCGACGTCGGAGACGTTCGCGTCGAACTCCCGGACGAAACGCGATTTGCCGTCGGCACCGAGCACGCGAACGGTGCCGTCCAGTTGGTCGGCAGCTCCGCCTTCGAGGATCAGGACCGTCCCGTCGTCGGCGACGAGCCCGAGCGTCGGGTGCTCGAGGGGCGTCGTCCACTCGAGGGACCCCTCCCGGAACAGAAACCCTCGGGACTGACCGTCTCTTCCCGGAGTACCGTACGCGATCGACCAGTCGCCGTCGGCCGACGTCGTGCGGCGACAGACGTACGTTTCGCCCTCGTAATCGACCGTCGTCCGGACGGACCGCCCGGTGTGGTCCAGCCAGGGACCGTCCCGGTCCCACTCGAGTCCGGGTGTCGGGTCGTCCTCGTTGCGTCCGAAGAGCATCGATTGGCGGTAGTATCGGGCCTGCCGACAAAACGCTGCCGATGATCCGGGGCCGGATCCGAACGCGATCGTCCCCGCACCTACAGCAACAACACGGGTGCGCCGAAGACGATCCCGACGCCGATCAGGACGAGGTTCCAGAACAGCACCGGTCGAACGAGTTCCCGGGAGATGCTCGCGGCGAAGAAGGTTTTGACCAGGATGCTGGCCGCAGTTCCAGCGATTACGCCCGCGACGGCCGCGTTCTGCGTGATCTGGCCCGTGCTAACGAGGGTGACGGCCGTCGTCGTCGCGGTTCCGCTCGAGACCAGCCCGGCCAGGAACGTCGTCGCGAGGAAGCCGGTCGTCCCGAATAGCTCCTCGGCAGCGACCGAGAGCAACAAGACGGCGAGAAACAGCGCACCGAAGGTGAGCGCGTTCCGGAGACTGAACGGCGAGTTGAGGTCGGCCTCGAACTCCGTCCGCCAGTCGCTTTGCCACATCGCGATCCCGACGCCTGCGAGCGCGATCGCACCCAGCGGTGCACCGACGATGACGGCGGCTTCGGGAACGAACGCAACCACGATCACGGCGTTTCGAACTGCCATCGCGGCGTTCGCGAGCAGGATTGCGCCGACGGCCAGGCCGAGCAGTCCCGACTGGTTGTCCGCGCGTTTGCCCATCTCGGCGACGACCGCCGTCGAGTTGACAAGCCCGCCGAAGAAGCCGGTGACGGCGATCCCGCGCCCCTGGTACTTCTTGACCAGGACGTAGTTGACGAACCCGATCGCGCTGATCGCGATCACGAGCGACCAGATCAGCCGCGGCTGGACGGCACCCCAGGGATCGACCGTCTCGTCGGGTAGGAGTGGGTAGATAACGAACGCCAGGATGACGAACTCGACGGCGCTTCGCATCTCCTCCCGGGAGAGCCCCCACGCGAACTCGTGGAGTTCACGCTTCAGGACGAGCAGCAGCGACGACAGCACCGCCACCGTCACCGACTCGATCAGGAACCCGTTGGCGACGAGCGCGCCGATACTGTAGGCGACCAGCATCGACACCGACGTCGTCAGCGAGAGCCCGTCGATCTCGTCCTCGATGAAACTCTGTACGGCCAGCAACACGGCGTGTGCGATGATCAGGAGGCCGCCGACAAGCAACAGTCCCTCGTGGTCGATGATCGTAAAGACCGCAGCCAGGAGGCTGATCAGCGCGAACGTTCGGATCCCCGCGGACTTCTGGGACCACTCGCGCTCGAGACCCAGGAACATCCCGAGCAGCGTCGCGATGACGATCCTGGCTACGTCCTCCTCGAGGTGAATGAGTACGTCGACGTCGATCATGGCTGGAGAACCGATCCGATGTCGCCGAGCGACTCGAGGACGTAGTCCGGCTCGATGGTCGACGCCGAAACCGCGTCCCGGTCGGTAACGCCCGAGAGGACGAGCACTGTCGTCATACCAGCGGAGAGACCCATCTCCACGTCGGTCTCGAGTCGGTCCCCGACGACGAGACATCGCTCGGGTGTCGTTCCAAGCCGTCGGACGGCGGCCTCGACGGCGAACCGCGATGGCTTTCCGAGGACGCCGTCGAGTTCGCGGCCGGTCGTCCCCTCGATCGCGCCGACCGTCGCCGCCGTATCCGGGATTTCACCGGTCTCAGTCGGACACGTTCGGTCCGGGTTGGTCGCGTAGAATCGCGGATCGGACTCGCCCTCGAACGCCTCGAGGGCCGAGCGGATATCGGCGTACTCGAGCGACCGATCCATCGACGCCAGGACGACGGTAGCCTGGTCGGGATCGCTCGTGACGTCGACCCCCGCCTGTCGTAGCTCCTCGACGAGGGCCGACTCGCCGACGACGAGCGCGGAATCGTCGGGATGAGCCGTCGCGAGGTAGTCGGCTGCGATCCACGCGGCAGTGACGATTTCGTCGGTCGCCGCGTCGATCCCGAGCGAGCGAAGCCGGTCGCGGTAGCCCGACCGGGTTCCGGTCGGGTTGTTGGTCAGAAAGACCGGATCGAGATCGGACTCACGTAGCCGCTCGATTCCCTCTCGAGCGCCGGCGACGGGCCGATCCCCACGGTAGACGGTTCCGTCGAGATCGACTACCGCACCCTCGAGTGCGCTACCGCTCATCACGCCCCGTCTGTCGATCGTTCCTTCCGAACTGATTCGTGGTGTGCATACGAACGCGAGTTCACGAACTGGTGTATGACCGGCCGTCGTACCTATATCTTACTATATAGTTCTATATATCTTTCAGTCGAACTCCGAGGGAATCGCGGATCGAGTCGTTCGTTCGACCTCCGCGAGCTGGCGGAGTAGAAACCGGCTCGTCGGGGAGTCGGCGCAGTCGACGGTCGAAGTCGCGGACGGACCCGACACTCGACCTCGAATCTCGCGGTTCGGCTCCCCCTCGGGACTCTGTGGGCGCTTCTGTACGTAAGTCCAAGGTACCGTCCAGGAGACGCCTCGTTGTCTATGTCTAGTGCCGATTGTCAGCACTTCGTCACACAACCTGGATGGGGATTCCAACATCGCTCCAGACAGCCTCTCTCCGATAGGCATAATAATTTAATATGTAGAGAGTTGCTGAAATAGAACATACGCGACGGAGCGATAGCTCCCCAAACGGAGAGAATGGGATCTATCGGTTGCTCGGTCGCTGTAAGGGCGATATTACTGCTGAATATCTCCAGAAAATAGTACTACATTCGACTATATAGTAATATATAGCAATCGGTTTACAAAAGTATGTGTGTAAGACTGTGCCGCGTAGTCGGTTTCTGTCGCAACCGCTTCCAAACAACGGTGGTGCTTTGAAATGGAGTTAAAGTGTGAGGATTAGTGCATGAACCGCTGGATCATCACCACCCAAATTACCGCATCGGTTGCATTTCCAAATATGAAGAGCAGTACTCCTATATTGTGCCTTTTGCAAACTTCCACCCCGACGACTGAGATTCGTTTGAAATTTCTCGTCCGTATTCAAACGTTCAAATTGCTCTCCTGAAGAACTGCTACACGCCGGACTTGCCGCCCGTCATATATGCAAATTTTGATAACAACTATATCGAGGGAGGATCAGGAATATTTTACAGCTGACATTTCTATATGTCGTCATCTCGTGCAAAATAATCAGATAGAAAATATATCCAGACCCGAACGCCGCGAAGTGAGACACGATCCGTCCAGTGCTCGACGGACCGGGACTCAACACGAACTCGCGGTCGTGGTCTCGAGTCCGTACTCGGAGACGATGATCTCGGTTCGAGCGTCCGCACAGTCTGTCGGCTGCGTGACCGAAGTCTCGCTCCGTCCGGTATCGGTCTCGACGATCAGGTCGTAGGTCCCGGTCTCGAGCAGCGTGGCCTCGAAGGCGTCCTCCGAGGGGAGCGTCTCCGTCCGCTCGAGGACGGTCTCGCCGTCGCGACGGAGTTCGATATCGACCGTTCGCTCCTCCGGGCCGGCGTTGCGCACGATCACGTCGGTTCCGTCTTCGGCGTCGCCGTCGCCGACAGTTACGCGCTCGCTCTCGGAGTCCGTTACCTCCGAGAGCGTTCCGAGACAGCCGGCCAGTGTCGTGATTCCGGCTCCCGCCGTCAGCCCGATCAGGGTTCGCCGATCCATACCGGGGACACACGGTCTTCGGTGAAATCCTCTTTTCACGAGATTCGGACGTTCAGTCCGTCGAACCTGGATTTCTGACACGTGTGCGATCGACGGGGGTCGAATTGACTAGAACGATGACATCTGAACGAATAGCACTCCTCGAATCCACTCGAGACGGTTACAGGGCTCACTTCCACGGACTCGACAGAGCGGCGATGACTGCCCTCACAACGACTGCGACCCGGTGCGGGGACCCGCAAACCGAACACGCACTTTCCGACCGAGGAACTTTCGTCGTCTGTATCCAGTACGAGGTAGTGCGACATATTCAGGTTACGGTGCCGGTGGGTAAGCGGGAGGCGGTACTCGACGTACTGGAAGAAGAGGGGGTCGAGTACGTCCTCACGGAGGAACAGGGTACCCGGGAGTACGACTCTATTGTCTCGTTTCCGCTCCCGACGAACGCGGTCGAACCGATCCTCGATTCGCTCCAGGACGTCGGCATCGAAAACGACTCCTATACGGTCGTCATGGATGCGGAGGCCGTTGTCTCGAGGGATTTTCACCAGCTTCAGAAAGAGTACGCCACCGAGTCCGTCCAAGACGAAGAGATCTCCAGACAGGAGCTGCTGACCCGCGCCGAGGAGCTGACGCCGACCTACAGCGTCTTTTTCGCGATGACGCTGATCAGTTCGATCGTCGCGACGGTCGGACTGCTGCTCGACTCGCCGGCGGTCGTCGTCGGCTCGATGGTGATCGCGCCGCTGATCGGACCCGCACTGAGCGCCTCGATCGGGACCGTGGTCAACGATCGCGACCTGTTCTTCAAGGGACTTCGCTACCAGTTCTCGGGCGTTCTCGGTGGGATCGTCATCGCGGCGATCGTCGCGTGGCTCTTCCAGTCGATGCTTCTCGTTCCTCCCGGGGCCGAACTCACCGAGATCGACGAGGTCGCAGAGCGAATCGCTCCGGAGCTGCTCCTGTTGCCCGTCGCGCTGGGTGCCGGAATCGCGGGTATCCTCAGCCTCGCGACCGGCTTCTCGGTCGCAATCGTCGGCGTGATGATCGCCGCCGCGCTGGTGCCGCCGATGGCCGCCGCCGGCATCGCCCTGGCCTGGGGGATGCCCGCCGCCGCGCTGGGCTCGACGGTGCTCGTACTGGTCAACCTCCTTGGGGTCAACCTCGCCGGTCTCGCGACGCTGTGGTACATCGGCTACCGACCCGATAGCGGGTTCGGAATCTCGATCGCACAGCGCCGTGTAGTCAAACAGGCCGCCGTCTTTCTCGCCGTTATCCTCGTCCTCTCGCTGTTTCTGACCGGCGTTACCTACTCCTCCTATCAGATGTCGGCGTTCGAGGAGACGGCGACGCAGGAGTCCGAGGCGGTACTGTCGGAGTACGACGACGCCTACCTGCTCGAGGTCGACGTCCAGGTCCGCGAGGAGGGGCTCCCTGTCGATAGCTCGCTCGACGCGACCCAGCAGATCGACGCCGTTGTCGTCGAAGTCGGCGGTCCACCGGGAACGTACGACGCGGAGCTGATCGACAGGCTCGACGAGCGAATCAACGAGCAGACGACGGGCGACACCGCGGTGCAGGTCCGATTCGTCGCGACCGGTGGGAACGACGCCTACCTCGAGGGCGACGAGGCCGACGTAGATAACGCGGATGCCGACACCTGACTCCGTTCAGACGGATTCGGCGTCGTCGGACCCACACCGCGGACACCGCTGGACGATCGAATCTTCGAAGCTCGTTCCACAGCCACGACACGAATCGCGGCTCGTCTCGAGCCCACTCGTGCCACAGACGCCACACTGTCGACGGGTCGCCTTGAACTGAGCGCTGCAGGACCCGCACCTGTACGTGCCTCGCATAGAGTACGGACCGTTCCGAACGACGAAAGGAGTTCTGCCGTCTCGAGCAGCGCTCGAGTCCGTGACCGTTCGTCTCGAAGCTCGAGCCCCAGCCGCTGCTCACGCGTCGGGGTGCGAGCGGACCGAACGGATCCTACACCGGTTCGAACCGGTAGCCATCCCAGTCCTGGCTGTCGGGTTCCCTGATGCCCGCACCGGGTTCGCGCAGCTTCTCAGTATAGACGGGTTCGACCTCGTCGCCGGTCTCGATGTCGCCGTCCGTGAGCTGGACGAGCGCCCGGACCGACGTCTCCCCGTCCTCGACGACTTCGCCGACGTCGAACTCGACGATCGCGAGGTGGTTCGGTTCCCGAATCCCCGGCGGCGTCGCGGTACTGGTCGTCCACGTCACGACCTCGGCGGTGTGCTCGCTCAGGTCGATCGTGCCGACCGGCTCCGCACCGTTCCGGCTGCGCGGGTGGCCGGGGTAGCTGATCGTGCCGTCGTCGTATCGGGTCGCTTCCATCGTCATCGTGCTGCCTCCATGATAGTGGTGATAACGCAGTTGCCGAAGCCGCCGACGTTACAACAGAGTCCGACGTCGGCCTCGACCTGGCGGTCGCCGGCCTCGCCGACCAGTTGCTCGTAGATCTCGACGCCCTGTGCGACGCCGCTGGCGCCAAGCGGGTGCCCCTTCGACTTGAGCCCGCCGGAGGTGTTGACCGGTAACTCGCCGTCGCGCTCCGTGTAGCCCTCCTCGACTAACTCCCAGGCCTCGCCCTGCTCGGCGAACCCGAGCCCTTCCATCTGCAGGAACTCGAGGATGGTGAACATGTCGTGGAGTTCGGCGACGTCGACGTCCTCTGGCCCGTAGCCGCTCATCTCGTAGGCGCCTTGCCCGCTCTCGACGACCCCGCCCATTACCGTCGGATCCTCGCGCTCGTGGACGACGTGGGTGTCGGTTGCGCCGTCGACGCCCGCGACGATCGCGTACTCGTCGGTGTACTCCTGGGCGACGGACTCCGGACAGAACAGCATCGCCGCGGAGCCGTCGGTGATCGGACAGAAGTCGTACAGCCGCAGCGGATCGGCGACGATGGGCGAGTCGAGGATCGTTTCGACGTCGACCTCCTTCTGAAACTGTGCGTGGGGGTTGTCGACGCCGTTTCTGTGGTTCTTCGAGGCGACCTTCGCCAGGCTCTCCCGCGGTGCGTCGAAGCGCTCGAGGTAGTGACGCGCGGTCAGTCCCGCGAAGGAGGGCAGGGTCACGCCCGCCGTGTACTCGACGGGATGGGTGATCGACGCGATGATATCGGTCGCCTCGCCGGTCGTCCGGTGGGTCATCTTCTCCCCGCCGACGAGCAGGGTCATCTCGCTCGCTCCGCTTTGAATCGACTGCCAGGCGGCGTAGATCCCCGCCCCGCCGCTCGAGCTCGTCTGATCGACGCGCTGGGTGTACGCCGGCAGCGCGCCGATGTCGTGTGCCAGCGCGTTCATCACGCCCGTCATCCCCTCGAACTCTCCGCTGGTCATGTTCGAGACGTACAGATGCTCGATCTCGTCGGCGTCGACGCCCGCGTCCTCGAGACAGTCGAGGCCAGCCTCGGCGAGGAGTTCCTGGATCCACTCCTCGCGCTGCCCGAACTGGGTCATCGAGGCGCCGATCACCGCGACGCGGTCGGACTCCGTCATCGTCCCCCCTCCAGAAGCGTCACCTGGTCGCGTCCAGCCGTTTCCTTCGTCGACGTTTCGAGGCTGGCTCCGGAGCTGCGCTCGGCAGCCGAGAGCCACTCCTCGACGGTGTACGTTCGATCCGTGCCCGACGCCGTTCGATCCGTGTGCGGGACGACGCCGCGAACCGTCGCCGATCCGTCGTCGTCCGATTTCTCGCTCTCGTCGTCCTCGTACAGTGTGAGCGTGACGATCGGAACCCGGACTCGCTCGCGCGAACCGGTTCCCGGACAGAGCGGCGACGACGGGAGCTCCTGTCGTCGGAACGCCGGCTCGAGCGAGCGGCCTCGCCGTTCGGCCCAACGCTCGAACTCGGCGACGATCTCGCTGCGCGTCGACCTGTCGCCGTCGGCGGCGTACCCGTCAGGCGGCCACCGAACGATCCGGTACTCGTCGATAGCGCCGTCCTCTTGCAGTCGCTCGAGTCGGTCGACGACGCGACCGATCGCGCTGTCGGCGGCGGTCGAAACGGTCGGTCGGACGTAGCAGTCGACCCGGAGACTGCACTCGGGATCTGCGGTCGCGGTCGGAACCGCCGTTCGCTCACCGGCTGACATACGTCCCCTCCCGCCGCTGGGCGTACCCCTCTGTAACCAGCGACGAGAGGATCGGTAGCAGTGTCAGTTTCGATAGCCCCAGCAGTCGCTGAAGCTCGTTCGCCGTCGCCTCCCCCATCTCCAGCAGCGCCAGGTAGACGAGTTTGGCCTGTGGTGATCCAAGCCCATCCGGAACCGCTAGCTTCTGTTCGCTCGTGGACATCACAGAGGACGGCAACGGCCTGTGATATAAATATTGGCTGAACTGTGCCCACGAACACCACGGCTGTCGGTATCGGGCGACAAGAGGGAAGAGGATCGGCAAAGGGATGATGTCCACGAGTGGCCGTCGAACGACGACCAGCCGTGTGCGGCGGTTCCAGACCAGAGAGCGTCTGGATAGTCCGCGTTCTGCCGGACGTTGACGAAGGATAAATTTCCCACTCCAACATAGTTTGGAAATTCGACCGACGGGACCGTTCTCCCGAGCAGGTCGACGTCAGCTCCGACGACGTTCGCTCATACGGTTTACTGTAAGTTATTACCGGCGCAACCGCGACCCGTGCGGCGGTTGCGCCGGGACATCGGTACAGCAATCCGTATCACTCCTCGAGCAGCCGTCCGTCGCGAAGCGTCACGGTTCGATCGAACAGTCCCTCGAGCGACGGGTCGTGGCTGATCGTCACGAGCGCGGTGCCCGCCGACTCCTGGACGTCGACCAGCAATCCCGCCACGCGCTCGGTCGTCTCGGGATCGAGCTGGCCGGTCGGTTCGTCGGCCAGGACGACGTCGGGCCGGTTCGCGAGCGCACGGGCGATCGCGACCCGCTGTTTCTCGCCGCCGCTGAGCGTTGCCGGATACCGATCGGCCCGGTCGGCGACTGCGAGCGTCTCGAGCAGTTCGTCGACCCACGCCTCGTCGCGGTCGCCGCCGTGGTGCTGGGGCAACAGCGCGTTCTCGCGGACGGTCAGATCCGGCACGAGCTGGAAGTCCTGGAAGACGAACCCGATCGCGTCCCGGCGCAGCCGGGCCCGTCGGCGCTCCGAGAGTCCGCTGGCGTCCGTTCCGTCGACCAGCACCCGACCGCTGTCGGGCGGCTCGAGCAGCCCGAGCACCGAGAACAGCGTCGACTTCCCGGCGCCGCTCGGCCCCCGGACGAGCGTCCGCGAGCCGGCCGGAATCGCCAGGGATAGCGCCTCGAGGATCGGCTGGCTCCCGCGACGGACCGAGACGTCGGCCGCGGCCAGCACGGGCTCGTCGGTGGTCACGAGGGTCGGTTGGAACCCGTCGCTCAAATAGCTGTACCTCTTCGTCGAGCGACGACGATCCGAGGGCGAACTCGAGCCCGCCGACGAGTCGTCAGTCGCTCGAGTCAATCGCTGGTTCCGGCTCCCGTTCCCGTTTTCGCTCCCGTTCCGAGTCGAGCCGTGCGCGGCGGTCGGTGGTCGTCGGTCCCGCCGAGGGCTCGGACAGCAGCGAGGCCGGCGAGCGCCACACCAGCGGCAGGGTCGCGACGAGCGCCGCGAGCAGCGTCAGAACGAGGCCGCCGGCGAAGACGCCGAGCGCGACCGTCGCCGTCGGTCGCGGCTCGAGCGAGATGCCGAAGGCCGTCAGCTGGCCCGTCGCAGCGAGGGCTTCGAGGGCGACGATCCCGATTCCGACCGCGGCGGCGGCGGCGACGACCCCGATCCGCGCCGCGTCCCCGAGAACGACCGCGAGCACGCGCCCCGGCGAGGCGCCCGTCGCGCGGTAGATCGCAAGCGTCCGACGACGGGCGCGAATCGCCCGCGCGAGGACGGCGCTGGTCGCCCCGACGACGGTTACCGCCGCGAGCCCCGTCAGCGCGCTCAGCAGGACTTGGAGGTTCCCCATCGCGTACTCGACCGCCGACTCGACGCCGCCGTCGGATCGGTGGTGGCCGCTGGCGGCGAGCGCGCTCACCACGCGGTCGTCGCCGACGACCTCGTACTCCGCGGTCGCCAGCGTTCGATCCCCGGCCCCGACGGTAACGGTGTGTTCGCCGGGCGGCTGGCGGGACAGCGTCGCCGTTCGCGTCGCCGTCTCGCCGGGCTCGAGGGTCACAGCCGTTCGATCGGTCGTCCCGGCGCCGTCGAGTTCGACTTCGGTCTCGAGCGGGCGGTCCCAGGGGTTCTCGAGGTCGACCGTCGCGGTCGGCTGGGCGTGAACCGAGGGCGACGACGGGCTGATCGACAGCGACGTCGTCGGCTCGGGGTCGGCGTCGTGGGCCACTCGAATCGTCTCGTTTCGCTCACGCTCGCCTGCATAAACCGTCGCGTCGTACGTACCGGGTGTCTCCGGCAGTTCGATCCGGGCGACGCCGTCGGATCCGGTTTCGGCCGTTCGATTCCCGATTTCGACGGTCGCGTTCGAGACCGGATCCCCGGTCGTTTCGCGAACGGGAACCGACAGCGACGCACCCGTCGGGCCCGACTCCGGCAGCGAGAGCGACTCGAGCGGCGGCGCGTCGTCGACGGCGACCGTCGTTTCGTCGTCGCCGACCGACAGCTCGTACTCGCCGGCCGGCGGCGCCGACAGCTCGAACGTCACGGTCCGTCGCTCGTAGCCCCCGAGTTCGACGGATCGGCGCTGTTCGGCCTCGCCGATCGTCGCCTCGAGCTCCCGCTCGGCGGTCTCGGCCGTGGGGTTCCAGACGGTCGCCTCGACGGAAACCGTCTCGCCGGGACGGACGTGGTCCGGCGCCTCGAGGTCGACGACCGTCGCCGACTCCGTCTCGGCCGTCTCGGCCGTCTGGGCCGCGTCGGACGCCCCGGTCGCGGTCGTTCGGATCTGGTTCACCTCGTCCGACTCGAGCCCCGACAGGTGGCGGGCCGTCGGCAGCGAGACCAGCAGCTGGTGATCCGCGAACCCGCCGGTTTCGACGGTGCCGGCGACGGTTACTATTCCGACTGCGGGGTCGGTGCTCCCGCCGACCGCGAGCTCGTCGCCGGGTTCGAGCCCGAGAGCGTCGGCCAGCTCGACGCCCACGACGGCCTCCTCGTCGTCCGCCGGCGGGTCCCCGTCGACGATCCGGGCGTCGGAGACGGATTCGAACGCGGCGTAGTCGACTCCGCGGACGAGGTACGGCTCCTCGCCGTGGCTCGCGAACAGCAGGATCTCGGGGCTCGCGGGGACCCCTCGCTCCGCGAGCGTCTCGGCGTAGTCGGCCGACACCCGACTCTCCGCCGGGTGCGAGGCGTCGGGATCGGCGACCGTCGTCCCGGTCGTCGACAGCGAGGCCCCGATCGTCCCGAGCGACGCGACGAGCAGGACGATCACCGCGAACGTCGACAGCGTCGCCGTCGCCGGGAGGATCGTCCGCACCGCGAGCACCGTCGGCTCGAGGCGATCCCGGACGCCGCCACCGATACGTCGGAGCCGTCCGCTCGGGGTGCTCGAGCCCCGATCGTGGCCGTCGCGACCGACCAGTGCGGGCGGTTTCGTCGTCGCGGCGCGAGCCGTGACGTACCCCGTCGCGATCCCGACGAGGATAATCGCGGCGAGCATCGCGGCGACGAACCGGACGAGGTCGGGCGTCACCGTCACCGACAGGGTCGTCGGTAGACCAACCACGATCGCGGCGGTTACCGCCGCGTTGGTGACGACGACGCCGATCGCGTAGCCGAGAACGCCGCCGGCGGCTGCGATCGCCCCGGCCCGTGCCGCGAGCGCGGCCCGGATTCGCCGCGGCGGTGCGCCCGTCGCTCGAGCCACCCGGATCGTTCGCGCGCGATCCCGAATCGTCATCCGGACGACGCTTGAGAGCGTCGCGGCGACGATCACACCGGCGGCAGCGACGCCCGTTCGGACGATCCCGAGGACGTCGTCCGCGCCCTGTGTGAAGAACTCGAGCGCCCCCACAACCGGAGCACCCTCGCGATCCTCGTTCCCGTCCCCGTCGGCCGGCGAGACGACGAGCGCGCCCGTCGGCCCGACCTCCTCGAGCGTCTCGGGTGTCGTCCGCAGCCACGTCGGTGGAACGACCCCGTCCGAGGCGTTCGCGGGCTCGACTTCCGTCGTCGTCGTTTCTCCGCTCCCCTCGAGGCGCCACGTCTCCCCGTTCGCGTCGGGTGCGACGGTGCCGTCGGGCTGGGTGGAGAGTCCGAGCGCCGGGGCGTCAGCGGGAATCCCGACGATCCGATCGGTGTCACCCTCGGGGCCGACGGCGGTCGCCGTCGGAAGCACGACGTCGTCGGGATCCGCCGCCTGGCTCGCGCGGTCGACCGAGTCGTAGCCGACGATCGACGCGTTCCCCTCGTGTTCGGCCGCGAGGCTGTGCGTCTGATCGCCGGCGGCGACGACGAGCAACGCGGCGCCGACCAGCAGCGCCACCGTCAGCGCGATAACCAGCACCGCGAGTCGGTCCCGGCGCGACCAGCGACCGACGAGCACCCGAAGATACGTCATTGAGGTTAGACAGTGCAGTTGTAGGGGAAGTGTCGCCGTAAATAAATGCCGGAGTCGCTCCGACCGGCGGCCGCGAACGGCAGCTCGTTTCTCTCGCCGGAGAAGTGCAGGATTTGATACAGTACCGCTATACCGGTGATCGTCGTAGTGGCTGCTCGGAGCTATGCCCGCGAGTAATGGGGGTTCGGACGACGCGAACGAGTCGTCGGTACTCGAGCGACGCTACGGCGAGCGGACCGCGGCCAGCATCGCGGTCATCGAAACGGTCGCCGCGGCCGAGGGAGTCGATCCGACGGCGATCGAGGACGAGTACGGCGCGACGCTGCTCGACAGCGTCGACCCGAAGGCGCTCGACACCCTCGTCGGCGACGGCGATGGCGGCGGGACCGTTGCGGTCGAGTTCGTCTTTCTCGACTACCGCATTCGCGTCGACGACGCCGGCCGAATCCGGATCTTCGACGACGGTCGGTGACGGGTCGGCTCGACCGACGGTCTCGGTTCCCGACCGGTCGCTCGAACGAGAGATTTACGGTCCCTGCGCTCGCTCACTCGAGTAGATGCCGACCCAGCGCCGGATGCGGTTCGTCCACGGACAGCTCGCCTGGATGCTCGCGACGATCGTCGCGCTGACGCTGCTGGGCAGTCTCTCCTACGAGCTGTTCTTCGTGCTCTCGCTGATCGGGCTGTTGATCGTCACCGAGCTGACCGCACCGGTCAACATCACGCCGGCCTGGCGACGGCGCCTGCTGTGGCTGATCGGGCTCGGCCTCGTCGGGTTCGCGATCATCGTCGTCCGGCGGATCCTCGAGATTCTGCCGCCGGAGGTGATGCCGTTTTGAACCCCCGTGAGTACGTTACCGACGGCGACGGGATCGACTGGCCCGCCGCGTTGCTGGTCGCCCTCGGCGCCGTCGTTATCGTCGGCCTGTTCGTCGCTGCGACCACCTCCTCGGCCGCGTTCGGCCCGTACAACCCCGCGTGGGACGGGACCGACGACTTCCGGGAGGTGATCCAGACCGACGACGACGTCGAGGGCGAGCTGATCCGGGAGACCGACCGCTACGAGGAGGTCCCCGCCGAGGAGACGACGGCGATCGTCGTCGCGCCCGACGAGCCCTACGGCGCGGCCGACGCCGCCCGCGTCCAGGAGTTCGTCGGTAACGGCGGCACCCTGGTCGTTCTCGAGAACTACGGCACCGACGCGAACGACCTGCTCGACGCCGTCGGCGCCGACGCCCGCACGAACGGGAGCGTCCTGCTCGACGAACAGAGCCACGATCAGGGGCCGGCGATGCCGATCGCCACCGTGACCGCCAACCACGAGCGAACTGCCGGCGTCGACCAGCTCACGCTCAACCACGCGACGGCCGTCGATCCGAACGGCGCGACGGCCCTGATCGGAACCAGCGACTACGCCCACCTCGCCGACTCGCCGGGGGCGGAGCTCGAGGACGACACCGCGTTCGACGCCTACCCCGTCGCGACCGTCGAGGACGTCGGGGGTGGCGAGGTCGTCGTCGTCGGCGACCCGAGCATCACGATCAACGCGATGTACGGCGAACCCGACAACGCGGCGTTCCTCCAGCGCCAGTACGCCGACGACGATCGCGTCCTGCTCGATCTGAGCCACGGCGAGGAGCTGCCGCCGCTGGCGAGCATTACGCTGACCCTGCGGGAGCTGCCGGCGCTACAGTCGCTGGTCGGACTGTTCGCCGTCGTCGCCGTCATCGGCGCCTCGAACCGAACCTTCCGAAACGGCGTCGGGACCGTCCGCGATCGGCTCAGCTCCGGCGACGAACCTGGATCGGCCCTGTCGGACGCCGAACGGGCCGAACTGCTCCGGGAGCGCCATCCCGACTGGGACGACGAGCAGGTCGAAGAAACGATAACAGCGCTTAACCGTTCCCGCTCGAAACACGGGGATCGATGAGCGAGACGGACCGGAACTGGCCCTTCGCGGACGATCCACAGACGGTGTACGAGAAGATCAGGACCGAAACCGGGCGGGTCCTGGTCGGCAACGAGGAGGCGATCGAACACCTGACGATCGCGCTGCTGACGCGGGGCCACCTCCTGCTCGAGGGCGTCCCCGGCGTTGCCAAGACGACGATTGCGAACCTGCTGGCGCGGGCGACCGGGCTCGACTACCAGCGCATCCAGATGACTCCCGACATCCTCCCGGCCGACATCACCGGCACCCAGATCTACCGGGAGCCGACCGGCCAGTTCGAGCTCCAGCGGGGGCCGGTCTTCTCGAACCTCGTCGTCGCCGACGAGATCAACCGCGCGACGCCGAAGACCCAGTCGGCGCTGCTCGAGGCGATGCAGGAACGAACCGTCACGATCGAGGGCCAGACGCTGGCCCTACCGGAGCCGTTCATGGTCGTCGCGACCCAGAACCCGATCGAGATGGAGGGCGTCTTCGAGCTGCCGGAGGCCCAGCGGGACCGATTCATGTTCAAGCTCACGGTCGGGCTGCCGGACCGCGAGGAGGAGACGGAGCTGCTTCGGCGGTTCGACGAGGAGCCAGAACTGAGCCCGTCGACGATCGACCAGGCGGTCCAGACCGAGGACATCCGCGGCGCCCGAAAGGCCGTCACCGAGGTCCACGTCGCCGACCCGGTCACGGAGTACGTCCTCGACCTCGTCGCGGCGAGCCGGGACCACCCCGACGTCAACTACGGCGTCTCCCCGCGGGCGTCGCTCGCCTTCCTCGAGGGGATCAAGGCCCGGGCGGCGATCCGCGGCCGCGAGTACGCGACACCCGCGGACGTCAAGGCTCTCACGGAGCCCGTCCTGGTCCACCGCCTCGTCCTGGACACGGAGGCGGAGCTGAGCGACGTCAACCCCGAAGACGTCGTCGAAGAGATCCTCGACACCGTCACGGTCCCGGACACCGACGATCTTGGCGGGAAACCGACGCCGAGCTAGCGGTCCGTTTTCGCGGGCGATCCGCGGTCCCGATTTTTCGACCGACTCGAGGACGGTTCGCTGCCGCTCCGGAGCCTACTTCTCGGGCACGGCTTCGTCGTCTAGACCCCTCCGCGAAACTCCCCTTACACACGGGCAATCTACAGGCGGAACAGGCCGAGTGCCTCGGGGTCGTACGGAAATCTTCGATTTCCGTGATGACGAGAATCGGAGATTCTCGAACCACTTGACCCCGAGGCGGTTCACTGGGAAACCAAGACGACCCCGATAATTGCGAACGTTATCCCAGCAAATCTCACTATCGTAATCTCGTCTCCGAGGATGGCCATCCCGATGAGTGCTGCGACGACGAAGTACATCGCACCGAGCGTAGAGACGACCGTCGTCGACCCGCCGGAGAGACCGACGTACATCGAAATCAGGCCGATTCCGGTGAACAATCCGGCCACGCCGGCGAGCAGCCCTCCCTTCGCAGTAATGGCGAGCGATGCGTCCGAAACGAGAACGTATCCGAGCGCGAGGGGTCCCGCAACGAGATAGGAGATCGCGGCGGCCGTCCTCGGGTCGATAGACTCCGACGCAGCGTTGCCCAGGACGACCCAGATCCCCCACGTTACCATCGTAATCGAACCGAAGAATACGGCCGAATCTATCTCAGGAAGCCCCATTATGACGACTCAGCGTAACGACTGAACAGTGTCGCCCAGAGACGCTCGAAGTGACTGGCGTAGAACGGTGGGGTATCCCCGGCGGGGAGGTAGAAGCTCGGTTCAGTGTCGCCGCCTCGGTCGTCGGCATGATGTCTCTGTCCCATACGTACTCCGTACCACCTATACCCGGATCGGTCTCTCTCTTAATCGAATAATCCATTTATATCGGGTCCAAAAGATTTCGTACACTCCTGACTGCTTTCGACGGTTGCTCGGTGGCTGTAGTGAGGCCGACCGGCGCACGCAAAACGGGGACGTATCGCCCGACAGCTCCACGAAAGACGTTCGACACGCGTTCGTCCGCGTCTCGAGTAGTGTTCCCGACTCCTCCGGACCCCTGCTTGTACCGTTCCTACCAGCCTCCGTTCCACTGAGTGCAAACGTCGCATGCGACAAACCCGTTCTGAGCGGGACGACTGGCTTCACCAGATATACATGCTCATATATTATAGACGCCTATTCCGTAGAACAGTGACTGACATCAAAGCGGTTGTCCGAATCGAGCATCCCGACATCGTGCTCACGAAGACAGTCACTCACGACCAGAGCGCGAACGTCAAGTCTGTGTTAGAGGCAGGAACCGACCCTACGTCGGGGAAGTTCTTCTACCGCATCCGGTCGTCCGATTTTCACCGGTTCGAGGACGGATTGCGGAGCGATCACACCATCGGCGAGTTCGAACGAGTGATCGAGACCAGAGACGAGAAGGCGATCTACAGCTTCGAGTATACCGACGAAGCGAAGATCATCTCGCCGATCATTTCGACCGCGAACGGCGTCATACTCGATATGAAGAACGACGGCAACGGATGGATTCTAACGGTATGGGTGCCCGAACGGACGAACCTGGCTCCGTTGTGGGAGTACGCGGATCGGAATGACATCGAGATCGAGTTACTGCGCGTAAACGAGTACGCCAGTTTGGGGAGTACGGATGCAGGGTTGACCGATAGCCAGCGGGAGGCACTCCTCGTCGCACTCGAGAGAGGATACTTCGAAGATCCACGGAGCGCAACTCTCAGCGAAGTCGCCGCTGATCTCGAGATCTCTCAACCCGCAGCCAGCGGTCTCCTTCGACGTGCGACCAAACGACTCATCGTCTCTTCCCTGTTAGACGACGGTGAAAACTCGAATTGAGCAGCGGCTACTCGGTGCAGTGTCGGAGAGATCACCCGGAAGCCACGATCTGTCTTCGCCAGCGTCTCGACGTACTCGCGTTCACGGCTCGGAGCGAGAGGCCAGAGGCCTACTGCCAACCACACGGACAGCAGCCGTCCTACTCGCCGTCGTCGAACTCGAGGCCTCGCCGGGCTCCTCGTCGCTCGGCCCGCCCTCGTCCGTCCCGTCCTCCTCGGCGGCGTCCGGCTCGAACCGACACGTGACGAGCCAGTCGGCGCGGTCGTCGCCGGCGTCGACCTCGAGCGTGACCGGGCGGTCGAGTCCGACCGCCAGTCCGACGGCGAGAAACGAGGCGATCGGGTGATCGAACCGATCGACGGCGCCGAAGGCGCTGTCCGTGATGCCGACGGTGATCCGTCCCGCGGCCGCGTCGACGTCCGGATCGGCGCCGTCCGCGAGTTCGAACCCCTCGACGAGGCCGTCTGCGAGCTGTACCGCGAGCGGCTCGGGTCGGGTCGCGAGTTCGCCCGACAGCGTCCGCTGGAACTCGTCGAACAGCGTCGCTCCGGTCGGCGCCACGAGCAGCCCCCGCTGATCGCGTTCGACGATCACCGGCCCGTCGGCGTCCGTCGGCGGCTCGACCCCGGCACTGGCGGGAACGTAGAGCCGAGCGGTGTCGGCTCGCTCGTCGGGGACGTACACCCGGTCTTCGCGCAGGCCGAGCTCGGCCGCGAGCGAGTCACCGTTGGCCGCCCAGGCGGCGTAGACGCGCTCGCCGACCTCGGCGGCGACGAACTGGCCGGGCGTCAGGTAGTACGTGAGCAGGCCGCCGAACAGCCCCGTCGCCCCCAGCGCGAGGAGAATCTCGCGGCTCTCGGGAAAGATCACCCCGCCCGCGACCGCACAGAGGCCGATCGCGACGAGCCCGAGGGCTGTCCGTCGGTACTTCGAGCGACGCGCACGGGCGTTCTGGGCCCGGAGCCGTCGGTTCTCCTCGGCGAGCAGGTCCGCTCGAGCCTCGGCTTGCTCGAGTCGGTCGGCCGTCTCGGCCGCCGTCCCCTCGGGGGCAGTCTCCGTCTCGGTTCTATCGCGTGATTCGAAGTCGTGTGTACTCATTCGTCGATAGTGGAGGATGGTTCGTCGTCGACGAGGCCGAGCGCGACCAGCCCGTACCGGTACGCGCCGTAGCTCGCGAGCGCGACCGCTCCGGCGGTGACCCCGGCTGCCTGCCATAGCGACAGCGAGACGACCGCGAGCCAGCTCACGGCGCCCAGTCCGGCGACGGCCAGCAGCGTTCCGGCGGCGGTTCGAAGCGGCGCTCGGCTCCGCAGGACGGGGACGACGAGCAGCGTGACCAGCCCGGCCTCGACGATGACGAAAGAGATCGGATCGATCCCGTCCGGAAACAGCGCCAGCAACAGCACGTGGCCGACGGCGACGGCGTACGGCGTTCCGAACCCGTACCACAGCAGGGCCGTCGCGACCCCGGCGACGACGCCGGGCGGACCGGCCGCCGCGCCGAAGGTAGCGACGAGCGCGACCGCGCCGAGGGCGGTCGACCACGGCGAGGGTCGCTCCGTGAGGAACGTCGACTCGACGTAACTCCCGGTCGGGTAGTCGCTCATCGGATCGCACCCCGCGATCGTGAGCGCGTCGTCTCGAGGACCGCCGACAGCCGCTCCTGCGGGGCGACCTCGAACGCCGTAACCGCGTCCATTCGGTCGAGGTCGCGTCGCAGCTCCTCGAACTCGAGGTAGCTGTCAGCGACCCGGTCGGGGTCGCCGACGCCGTCGGGCGCGAACAGCACCGTCGGGGTCAGCAACAGCAGGACCTCGCTCCCGCGGGCGCGGGCGAACCGGACCGTCTCGTACAGCGTCTCCGGGTCCGAGTCGTCCGTACAGATAACCGTCCACTGGCGGCTGTCCTGGCCGCCGAGTGCCGTTCGGACCGCGCCCAGCAGCGGCTCGGAATCGAACCGAACGTCGTACCGAGTCCGAGCCGCGTAGTACGGCTCGAGCGTTCGCGCGAACGCGTCCCTCGAGCCCTCGAGGGCCGACAGGGCCGCCCGAGGACGGGTCGGCGACGGTGCCGGCCCCGGAATCGAGTGGCTGTGTCCGGTCGTCTCCGGAGGGGTTCCGTCACCGTCCGTTCCGGTCGGCTCGAGATCGAGCAGCCGTCGCCGGATCGTCAGGTACGCCGCCGGCCCCGTCGTGGGAGAGATTCGGGTCGTGATCCCCTCGTTCCCGACAGCGATCAGCCCGAGCGGGTCGTCGAGTTCGCGGGCGTTCGCGGCGACCGCGAGCGCGACCTCCCGGAGGTAGGCGAGCTTCGACTCCCCCGGCGGGCCCGCTGCGAGCCCACCGCGGTGGTCGACGATCAGCATCGTCGGGCGGTGGGTTTCGGTCTCGTACTCGCGGACGTGAAGCGTGTTGAGTCGCGCGGTCGCCTTCCAGTCGATCTCGTCGGCCGAGTCGCCCGGCACGTACTCGCGCAGCTCGGCCGGCTCGAGGCCGGGACCGCGCTGGCCGGCCTCGTGTTCGCCCTGGGCGATCGACACCTCGTCGCCGCCGCGGCCGACGTGGACGCTGTGGGGGCCTCGGGGTTCGACCGTCACCGATGGCCGCGACTCAGCGGGCATCGTCGCCGTGAACAGCCCGTCGCTCGCAGTCACCGAGACTGGGTCGAACCGGTGGCGACCCGCGACGGGCCAGGAGACCGTGGTGGTTTCGCGGGTCGTCGCCGTCCCGGGCTCGAGCACCGTCGACAGCGGCGCCGCAGCGCTCGCGCCCATCGGTACGCCGCCCTCGAACGACAGCAGCAGGCGGGCGGGCGCGTCGAGCGTCGCCTCGAGGGTGACCGGGATCTCCGCGCTCGCCCGGACGGTGTTTGCGGCCGGCAGCTGGCGAACCGTCAGCGAGTCGACCGTATCGGCAACGCCGCGAACGAACAGGAGCTGCCGAACGAGGATCCACGCGCCGAGTAGCACCGTCGCCGCGAGCAACAGCGGCCGGGCGAAGACGGCGGCGAGGACGGCGAGCGCTCCCGCGATCGCTCCCACCGCCCAGATCTGGCGCGTCGGTCGCATACTCCAGTGGTTTTTCGGTGACGTGTTGAACCTACTGGTTGTCCGTCGGGGCGAGCAGACAGGCTTTTGTTCGCCGGCGTGAATTACCGATCGTGAACCAGGTCGTCGTCCGTGCGCTCGTTCTCACGCTGTTGGCGTGTTCGTTGCCGCTCGCTGCGACCGCCGCGGGCGCCCCTGCCGGCGAGTCCTCCCAGTCGATTGCGGGCGACACGCTCGCGAGCGCTGGCGACCAGCCGGTGGCCAACGAGACGCCTCCCCACCAGAACCCCGACGAGTACGACGAGGCCGGCGACGACGAGGAACTCGAGTCCTGGCTCTCCGACCAGCTCTCCGATCAGCTCCAGGACAGTTCGGTCGCCCTGAGCGAGGGCCAGTACGACCAGGCCCGCGAGCATCTCGGCGACGACTACGACGAGCGCCTCGAGCAGTATGCCGAGGTCTCCGGATCGACCGGCGACGAGGACGATCCGGCCGAAGCCTACCGGAACGCCTCCGAGTCACAGGAGCGGATGGCGGACACCATCGAGGAGTACCACGAGACCCGCGCGGAGTACGAGGAGGCGCTCCAGGAGGGTGACCAGGAGCGCGCCCACGACCTCGCGCGCGAACTCGAGGCGCTGTCCGACGAGATCGACGAGGCCGGTGAGGACGCCGTCACGAGCTACGAGACGATCGACAACGAGACCGACGAGGACCACTCCGACTCGGCGGCGGCGGTCAACGAGAGCCGAAGCGAGATCGAGAGCGAGCAGACGGCAGTCCGCGACGAGCAGTTCGTCGAGACCGAACTCGACCTCGAGGTCGTCGACGAGACGGCGTCGCTCGAGGATCCGATGGTCGTCCGCGGCGAGGTACGAACCGCGGACGGCGAGCCGATCGAGGACGACCCCGAGATCCGGGTCGAGGACGAGCCCGTCGCCGTCGGCGAGCCGAGCGGTGACTGGTGGGCCGGCGACGAGAACGAGTTCGAGTTCGAGTACCGCCCGACCGATCTCGCGCTCGACAAGGAGACGGTAACCGCCGAGTACGTCCCCGACGGCGATACGAACTACCTCGGCGCCGAGCAGGAACTCGAGGTGACGCCCGAACAGACGACGGCGACGATAGACGACCTGACGGCGACCGACGAGGTCGCCTACGGCGATCCGCTGTCGGTCAGCGGAGCGGTGACCGCTGCTGGAGAGCCCGTCGACGACGTGCCGGTCGCGATCAGCGTCGACGGCGAACTCATCGGGACGGTAACCGCCTCGGAGGGGAACTTCGAGGGTGAGATGGAGACACCGGCGAACGTCTCGGCCGGCGAGGGGTCGGTAACCGCCTCGCTCCCATACGAGGATCGAACGCTCACCGCGACGCCCGCCGAGGCACCGATTAGCGTCGCCGAGACCGAAACCGAGCTGACGGCGACGGCGACGGCGATCGGCGAGGAGGAAGTCGCGATCGACGGCAGCCTCGCGACCGCCGACAGCGAGCCCCTCGACAACCAGACCCTCGAAGTCCGGGTCGACGGCGTGGCCGCGGAGACGATCGAAACCGACGAGGACGGCGGGATCGCCGGCACCGTCGACACCGGCTCGGTCGACGGCGAGGAGGTTACGGTCGCGATCAGCTACGACGACGCCGGATCGAACATGGCCGCGGCGGAGACCGAGGAGACCGTAACGATGCCGGACGGCAGCGACTCGCTGCCGGTGCCGCAGTCGGCCATCGTCGGCATCGGCGCGCTGCTCGGCATCGGCGTCCTCGGGCTGGCCGGCTGGTGGCGGCGTCGCTCGAGGCGGGACGACGTCGACCGGGCACCGTCGATCGCGGTCGGCGGACCCACACGCGGTCCCGATCCGGCGATGACGCAGGACCGCATCGACGCCCTGCTGGACCGGGCGGCCGAACAGCTCGCGGACGGCCGAACCGACACCGCGGTTCGAACCGCACACGCCGCGGTCAGACACGCCTACGGAAGCGCGGTCGGTCGGCCCGGCGCGGCGACTCACTGGGAGTTCTACCGCGAGCACGTCGACGACGCCGCGGCCGATGGGGTTCCCCTTCGAGAACTCGTCGAGACCTACGAACAGGCCGCCTTCAGGCCCGACTCGGTGACCGAGGAGCAGGCCGAACGCGCCCTCGAGACCGCCGAGCGGCTCTGCGAAGAGGCGGACCTCGAGGCGACGACCGGCTCGGCGTCGGCTGCCGCGTAGGACGGTTCGACCGACCGACTTTTATTGGCCGCTCGTCAACGACGTACTGAATGGACGATCGACGGTCGCTTCGGTTGCTGATTCCTCGCCCGATCCGCAGGCTTCCCGCCGACCTCGCGGCGATGCTCGTCGTGACCCTCCTCGTCAACGTCGCCGTCTTCGTTCCCATCGTTCGGGATACGCCGCTTCGGGCCCCGCTGGGACTCGCGTTCGCGCTGTTCGTCCCCGGCTACGTTTTCATCGCCGCGCTATTTCCCGAGGCCGGGGAGTCGCCGACGGCAGACGACCCGGACGACACCACCCGCTTTTCCGGCGAGTCGATCCGTGCGGGGATCGACGGCATCGAGCGCGTCGCGCTCGCGTTCGGGCTGAGCATCGCCATCGTTCCACTGATCGGCCTCATGTTGAACTTTACGCCGTGGGGGATCCGGCTGACGCCGATCATGCTCTCGCTGTCGGGCTTTACCGTCCTCGCGACGGCCGTCGCGGCCCACCGCCGCTGGGAGCTCCCCGCCGAGGAGCGGTTCGCGGTTCCCTACCGCACGTGGTACGCCGCCGGGCGCTCGGAGCTGCTCGAGCCCGAGACCCGCCTCGACGGCGCCCTGAACGTCCTGTTGGTGCTCTCGATCGTGCTCGCGGTCGGCGTGGTCGGCTTCGCGGTCGTCTCCCCGCCGGCCGGCGAGCAGTTCTCGGCGGTCTACCTCCTCACCGAGGACGACGACGGCGAACTCGTCGCCGACGGCTACCCCACCGAGTTCACCCAGGGTGAGAGTGCCGAGGTTATCGTCGGCGTCGACAACCACGAACACGAGACGACCGACTACACCGTCGTCGCGGTCGAACAGCAGACCGAAACCGTGGTCAACGAGAGCGCCGTCACGGAGGCCGGCGGCGAGGACGGGAACGAGACTGCGGTCAACGAGACGGTCGTTACCGAACAACAGGAGCTCGAGCGCTTCGAGACGACGCTGGGCCACAACGAGAGCTGGCACCAGACCCACGAGCTCGAGCCGACGATGGTCGGCGAGGACATCCGGATCGTCTGGCTACTGTTCCCCGACGGCGAGGTACCCGACGAGCCGACGACCGACGACACCGAGTACCACGTCCACCTCTGGGCCGACGTCGAGGAGCCCTGATCGGCGCTCGCGCCTCGAGTTCGGCCAGTGTCCCTGCCTCGATTCGGGTCGGTCGTACCCGAGGAAACGACGGGTATGTATCGACTAAGGTGGTCATATGAACTCATATTCTCCCTACCAGTTGCGACCTGACTAGTGGGAAAGCTTATTACTGGACGCGGACACGTCGAAGATACGGTGGTGATGACAACGAATACCACACTACTCACGCGACGTGACCGATCCCGTATCGAATACCGCGATCCCCTGGTACGACTCCTGTGGCGGCCGAACGCTGACTTCGGCCACACTCGACGTGCGCGTTTTGTACACCGCTGCCGCTCACTTTTCGAGCTCGACCCCGCGTCGGAACCGTTTCACCGTCGATCGGTGGGCGGCTACTCGTAGACGTACTTCTCGGCCATCTCGGCGGGCGTGATCACCTCGAGTTCGCCGGCCTCGAGGTACTCCTCGAGCGCACGAACCGTCTCCTCGAGCGCCTCGAGCGCGCTCTCCCCGTCCAGTTCGTAGAACGGGATCGCCGTGATCCCGCCCCACTCGGCGGTCCACTCGAGCAGATCCGCCGCGTCGTCCGGGTCGGGCGTCTCGGCCATCGAGCAGAGGTGGGGGTTCCCCGCGTACCCCTGCGAGCGCGAGCGGCCCGCGAAGGCGAGATCGTAGTTGTCACGGACAAGCTCGACGGACTCGTCGGTGTACGTCGAGCCCGGATAGGCGAAGACGCGGGTACCGTCCCCGTAGCCTGCCTCGGCGAGCCAGTCGATCGGGTCGACGACGGCGTCCTCGAGCGCGTTCGGATCGACGCCGTCGAGGGGCTGGCCGTTCGCCGACTGCGCGCCGATCGTCCAGCCGGCCGCGGCGAGGTCGTCGACCTGCTCGCGGGTCAGTCGGTCCCCCTCGGCGGCCTCGTTCTCGCGGAGTCGAGCGGTCGGGACGAACGCCGTCGCCGGGAGCTCGGCGTCCTCGAGGCGGGGCAGGGCCTCCGTGTAGTGCGTCTCGTACCCGCCGTGGAACTGGAGCAACACCGTTCCCTGAGTCGGTCGGGGGACGAAGTGGAAGTTGTCGACCCACTGGCGACCCTCGGTGTCGTCGCCGAACCAGCGGATCACCTGTAGGACGACGACCTTACTCAGGTCGGGTTCGCCCCGGATCCGGGTGATCCCGAAGTTGTGACGTGTCAGGGACGTTCCGCCCGCGAATCCCTGGCTGTACTCGACGTAGTGGGCGTCTGCGTCCTGGAGCTGGATGCGCACGACGCCGGAATCCGTGTCGGTGGCCAGATCGAGCCCGGGTGCGACCTCCCGCACGTCGATCGGCTCCTCGAGCTCGCGGCGAACACGGACCTGTCCCCGCGAGTCGGCCGACGACGTCAGCAGCGCCGACTGGGAGCCCAGCGAGGCGCGGCTCGAGTCGGCTTCGAGCGTGCCGATGTCCTGCCACTCCCACCACTCCTCGAGGTCCTCGAAGTCGTCGAAGGTCCCGACCAGTTCGGGGAACTCCTCCTCGTCCTCAGAATCTCCCTCCTCATCACCGTCCTCGGAATTCTCGTCATCGTCCGGCGTCTCGTCGCTCGGCTCCGTACCGCCGTCGTCGGCCCGTTCGTCGCTCGTGTCCGGTTCGCCGGGGCCGCCGAGTTCGGTACAGCCGGCGAGGACGGTCGCCGCTCCGATCGCGAGGTAGGTCCGTCGGTCCATCGTTCGTCGAACCCAGACCCGGGACCGGGGGTTTGTTATGCTTCCAGTATCTCTGCCGGGTCGGTCCGTACGCCCCTCATACCTCGAGGGATCGATCTACCTGCCCGAACATGGTCGTCGGTCGCGGGGACGAACGTCGCCGTTCGCTACCAGACGAGCCACTCGAGTGCGAGCACGAGCGCGGCCAGAAAGACGTGTTCGCCGTCGACGATCCCGCCGTAGAACAAGGGGCCGCGATCCCGGCTCGCGAAGGGGATGTAACAGCCGACGTAGCCGTGGAACGCCAGTAGGACCAGGAATCTGGTGTCGAGGACGCCCGCTGCGACGACCGCGACGACGACGACCGCGACGACGACGTTGGCGAGCTGGGCAACGATGCGGGTCCAGCGCGGTCCGAACGCCGTCGGAATCGTCGCGATCCCCTCTTCGCGGTCGCCCTCGATGTCTTTGACGTCGAAGATCGCCGCGGCGATCGTGATCATGGCGCCGATGTAAGCGGCGAGAAAGAGCACCTCGCGGGCCAGCAGTTGCTCGTAGTAGACCCCGACGCCAAGGGGGATTACCGCCCAGGCGAAGCCGACGAAGAGGTTCTTGACGAGGAACACTCGCTTGATTCCGAGCGTGTACAGCCCGGCGACGACTGCGGGCAACAACAGGTAGCCGGCGCCCGGGAGCTCGAGTGCGACCGCGACGACGATGGCGGCGAGGTAGAGCCCGACGCCCAGCGCCAGCCAGACGAGGCCGGCGCGCTCGACGAACGCCGCGCGCCGGGGGACGTTCTCGCGGTCCTCCTCGAGGTCGGTGAAACGGTTTATCGTGTAGACGAACATCGCCGCCGCGAAGACGATGAAGGCGGGCAGCGCCTCGAGGGGCAGGTCGGCGAGGACGGCGGTCGTAACGACGACGCTCGCGGCCGCGAGCGAGATGAAGAGATTGCTGTGGACCAGAAACCGGAGCGCAGCGAGCAGCCACGCCGGCAGGCGGGGGCCCTCGCGTGCGGCCGTCGGGGTCGACACTACGACACCGCCTCCAGCCGCCGGTGTTCGGACCGGCTCCAGGGCTGTCCGTCCCGCGCGTCTCGATCACCGGGAGTACGGGGGAACACCGCTCGTCTCGTGGTAGGAACTGTACGGAGTCAAACGCTTCGGTACACTCACTCGAGCTACCGTCGGCTACCGGGTATCGAGGACAACAGGAACAACGCCGCGCTCACGACGAAGGGCTCGATCGACTACTGGTACTGGGACTCGCGTCGCGCTTGGTACATCAGCTCCCAGACCGCGTCCTCGATCGACTCGGGGTTCTCTTCCTCGAGCTTCTTGTACAGGGACTCGGAGACGGTTACTTCGGGCATCACCTGTGTCTACTGTAGCCGAGATAATAAAGGTACCCTAATACGGAACTGAGTTAATTTCGGTCGAGCGTCGAGGAGGCGCCGTGATACGGCAATCACTGCCGCAAATCGAACCGAAACTGGCAGGATTTAAGCAAGGCGGGGACGGCCGTTCGAATGGTATGAAACTACATGAGTACCAGGCGAAGCAGGTCTTCGCCGACGCCGGGATTCCGACGCCGGAGTCACAGCTCGCTTCGGACGTCGACGGCGTACTGACCGCAGCCGAGGAGATCGGGTATCCGGTCGCGGTCAAGGCACAGGTACAGGTCGGCGGTCGGGGGAAAGCCGGCGGGATCGAACTCGTCGAGAACGAGGAGGAGGCCCGCGAGGCGGCCGAGTCGATCATCGGGATGGATCTCAAGGGCTACCACGTCGGCCAGGTCCTCGTCGAGGGCGCGGTTGACTTCGTCGACGAACTCTACGTCGGCATCACGATGGACCGCGGCGAGGGCAAACCCGTCGCAATGGTCTCGACGAAGGGTGGCGTCAACATCGAGGAGGTCGCCGAGGAGGACCCCGAGGCGATCGCCCGCGAACACATCGACCCCTCGTTCGGGATGCACCCCTACCAGGCCCGCAAGGCCGTCTACGACGCCGGCGTCGACAAGGCCGTCGCCCGCGACGTCTCGAGCGTTCTCACCACGCTCTACCAGCTCTGGGACGACCGCGACGGCTCCGACGCGGAGATCAACCCGCTGATGGTCACCGGCGACGACGAGGTCATCGCGGCCGACGCCGTGATGAACATCGACGAGGACGCGCTGTTCCGCCAGCCCGAGCTCGCCGAGATGGAGGCCGAGGCCGCAAGCGGCGGCGACGAGCTCGAGCAGAAGGCCGACGAGTACGACTTCGACTACGTTCGGCTGGAGGGCAACACGGGCATCATCGGCAACGGTGCCGGCCTCGTGATGACCACGCTCGACCTCGTCGACCACTACGGCGGCGAGCCCGCGAACTTCCTGGACGTCGGCGGCGGCGCGAAGGCCGACCGCATCGCGAACGCGCTGGATATGGTGTTCTCGGACGACAACGTCGATTCGGTCGTCTTCAACATCTTCGGCGGGATCACCCGCGGCGACGAGGTCGCCAAGGGGATCAACGAAGCCTTGGAGCAGTTCGACGAGATCCCCAAACCGGTCGTCGTCCGCCTCGCGGGGACGAACTGGGAAGAGGGGATGGAAATTCTGAACGAGGACCTCGTGACGGTCGAACAGACCCTCGAGGACGCGGTTCAGCGTGCCGTCGAGTACGCTGAGGAGGGACAAGCATGAGTGTACTAGTCGACGACGACACGCGCGTCGTGGTACAGGGCATCACCGGCGGGGAGGGCAAGTTCCACGCCGAACAGATGATGGAGTACGGCACGAACGTCGTCGCGGGCGCCGTGCCCGGCAAGGGCGGCCAGGAGGCCGCCGGCGTTCCGGTGTACGACACGGTCCACGAGGCCGTCGAAGAGGAAGACGCCGACACCTCGGTGATCTTCGTCCCGCCGGCCTTTGCCGGCGACGCGATCTTCGAGTCCCTCGACAGCGACCTCGAGCTCGCGGTCGCCATCACGGAGGGCATCCCGACCCAGGACATGGCCCGGGTCAATAAGCGTCTCACCGAGACCGACACGCGACTCATCGGCCCGAACTGCCCCGGCCTCATCACGCCGGGCGAGGCCAAGCTGGGCATCCTTCCCGGTAACATCTTCGCCGACGGGAACGTCGGGCTCGTCTCTCGCTCTGGTACCCTGACCTACCAGGTCGTCGACAACCTGACGAACCGCGGCATCGGCCAGACCACCGCGATCGGGATCGGCGGCGACCCGATCATCGGCACCGACTTCGTCGACGCCCTCGAGCTGTTCGAAAACGACGACGAGACCGAAGCGATCGTCATGTGCGGCGAGATCGGCGGCGAGGACGAGGAGGAAGCTGCGGCGTTCATCGACGAGAACGTCGACACGCCGGTCGCCGGCTTCATCGCCGGCCGCACGGCCCCGCCGGGCAAACGCATGGGCCACGCTGGCGCCATCGTCTCCGGCTCCGGTACCGGTACCGCCGAAAGCAAGATCTCGGCGCTGAACGACGCGGGCGTCCCCGTCGGCGACACTCCCGAGGAGGTCGCCGACCACATCGAAGAGTTCCTCGCGTAACCCGGGACGCCGTCGTTTCGTAGCGAGCGAACGCGATCGACAAACGGCTCGATCGTACGGTTTTTTCACGGTTCGTCTCGAGGCGAGTGCTCGAGTCCGACCCGTCCGTGAGTCCGTCGACCGTTCGCGGGGAGGAGACTCGAGCCGGCTGCAGGATCGGGGGGTCGTCGCCCACTCGAGATCGTCAACGCTGATCGGCAGTACCTTCGGAACGTAAGCTTTCGAGCCGCACTAGGAACCGTGTGGTTGTAAATCATCTCTCGAGCTGGACACGTAGCTAGCAACAAAGCTTATTACAGTACACGAACTCATCGATACTACGGTGGTGATGACAACGAATACCACGCTACCCGCACACACTGGATACGGCGATACCGCCCCTCTGTGAGTTCGTGAGGCTCCTGACGCCGAACCCACAATCTCGTTACTCATACTTCGACGTGCCGTCTTTTCGACCCGTTCGTCCGCCTTGAGCAACTGCGAGCGCAGCGGCCGTTTTCGTTCGTCCTGCGACGTATCTTAGCGCGGGAGTATGACTTCGGTATCGAGTTTCGACTACGATCTGGAGTGGTCGGTTCGTTGCGTGAAGAATGTACACGTACCTTTTTTTCGTCGGGTTCGCTCGCGTTGCTCGTTCACCACTCTCTGCTCACGGGCGCTTCGCGCCCTCTGTTCACGGACGCGCAGCGTCCGTTCACACGGCATGCGAGACCGTTGGTCTCGCACTATTCGCATGGTCAGTGGGACCGCCGGTCCCACTCGACTCCAAAAATCTACGCTAAAAAGCCGCCTCCGCGGGCTTCGCCCGCTCCGGCGGGGACCCGCTCGCTTCGTCTTCGCGCGGCGTAGCCGCGCGAACGGTCCGCGGAACGGAACGTTCCGCGCTACTCGCGGATGCTGGCCGTGATATCTGTTTCACCTGTACCGAACAGGAGTTTCGCTCGAGATTCCGAATACCAAAAACCGTGCTACGATCTCTGTTAGACGCTGTCATTCGGGATTCATCGGACTGCAGCACGTTCGGTACGATATGCCAGTCGACATCGAGTGCGACGCCTGCGGTCACCGACACACGATTCCGGAACGTCCGGACGACCCCGAGGGCGGCGGAACGGTTTGTCCCGCCTGTGGCGCGAAGCCCTTCACCGTCCAACGGAACGGCCTCGCGTGGCACCCCGACGGCTGAGCGACCCGTTTTCGATCGGCTTGAGTGAGCAGATCATAAACCGTCTCGAGCCTCGTGGGCACTACGTTCGAGTCGCGGCTCCTGACTGTCCCCACAATTATTATATACCCGTCAACCAGCTAGTCGAGTGTGGTTTACGAGACTGGAAATCCGACGGTCGACGACGCCCTCGAGCGGGTGCTGGCCGGCGAGCGGCTCGATCGCACCGACGGCCTCGCGCTGATGGCCCAGCCGGTCGAGCCCCTCGCCGAGGCCGGCGCGACGGTGCGGGATCATTTCGGCGACGGCACCGTCGACGCCTGCTCGATCGTCAACGCGAAGGCGGGCAACTGCGCCGAGGACTGCGGGTTCTGTGCGCAGTCGGTCCACTTCGACACCGGGATCGACACCTACGACTTCCTCGGTCCGGAGAAGATCCTCGAGGCCGCCAAACGGGCCGAACGCGACGGCGCCCAGCGCTTCGGGATCGTCGTCGCCGAGAAGGGCGTCTCGCGGGAGCACCGCCCCGAGGAGTGGGCCGAGGTCCTCGAGTCGATTCGACTCGTCCGCGACGAGTGTGACCTCGAGATCGACGCCTCCCTTGGAATACTCACCGAACGGGAGGCCGCGATCCTCGCCGAGGAGGGGATCAACCACTACAACCACAACATCGAGACCTCGCCGCGGTACTTCCCCGAGATCGTCGACACGCATAGCTTCGAGGACCGGGTGGAGACCCTCGAGATCGCCAAAGACGCCGGGATGGATCTCTGTGCGGGCGTCATCCTCGGGATGGGCGAGACGCCGACCGATCGGGTCGAGGCGGCTATCGCCCTCCAGGAGATCGGCATCTCCTCGCTGCCCGTCAACGTGCTCAACCCGGTCGAGGGAACGCCCCTCGCCGAGCGGGACGTCGAGATCACCACCGAAGAGATCGTCAGGACGGTGGCGGTGTACAAGCTGCTCCACCCCGAGTCGCGGGTGCGCCTGACCGGCGGCCGCGAGGTCAACCTCGCGCCCGAGGAACAGCACCTGCCACTCGAGGCGGGCGCCGACGGGCTGTTGACGGGTGACTACCTCACGACCGAGGGCCAGTCACCCGGCGAGGATCTGGAGATCGTCGAACGGGCCGGCCTCGAGCCCAATCGGGAGGTAAACGAGTTCGATCCCGAGGCAGTCAAGGCCCGTCACGACGGGTCGACGGACTCGACGAGAAGCGAGGGCGCGAACGACTCGAGTCCGAGTGCGGGCGCGGAACCGAGCGACGACTGACGACGAGCGAACCAACGAGAACACATTCATGAAGGAAACGACGTTTGCGGTACTCGGCACCGGCGGTATCGGACGACGAACGCTCGAAGTGAGCCGGCACAAGGAGGGGCTCACGCCCGTCGCGGCCTGCGATCGTCACGGCACCGCGATCGACTTCGACGGCCTGGACGTCGACGAACTGCTGGCGGCGACGGAGGGCAACATCGACAGCGATCCCGGCGACGTCGCGACGGACGGCGGCGCGGCCACCGCGGACGGCGAGGGGATCAAACAGCACGGCGAGGACAGGGGAGTAGTCGCCTCCGAACAGGCCCGTCCCAGTGACGACCCCATCCAGGACGTCATCGATCACGGCGACGAGATCGACGCGGTTCTGCTGGCGCTGCCGAACTACGAACACGACTTCATCCCTCGCGTCGCCGACCGGTTCCTCGAGGACGGCTACGGCGGCGTGATGGTCGACGTCCTCAAGCGCTCGCGCGTGATCGGCATGCTCGACGACCGCGAGGAAGCGTTCGAGGAGGCGGGGATCACGTTCGTCTGTGGCGCCGGCGCGACGCCGGGGCTGCTGACGGGCGCGGCCGCGCTCGCGGCCCAGTCGTTCGTCGAGATCGAGGAAGTGGAGATCTGGTGGGGTGTCGGCCTCGAGTCAGGGTACGAGGATAACCGCGGTACCGTCCGCGAGGACATCGCCCACCTGCCAGACTACGACATCGAGGCCGCACGCGACCTCTCCGCCGAGGAGATCGAGGCAATCGTCGACGACCACGACGGCGTCATCGAGTTCGAGGACATGGAGCACGCCGACGACGTGTTGCTCGAGCGCGCGGGCGTCTGCGACGCCGAGGACGTCACGGTCGGCGGGCTCCTCGACGTTCGCAGCGACGAGAAACCGACCACGACGACGGTCTCCGTGACCGGAACGACCTTCGACGGGGAGCGGGGAACGAACACCTTCCAGCTCGACGACGCGACGAGTATGGAAGCGAACGTCAACGGCCCCGCACTGGGCTACCTGCGAGCCGGCGTTCGCCGCAACCGCGCCGGCGAGTACGGCGTCGTCGGCCCGGCGGAGCTGCTGCCCCGTTTCTAAGACGACTCGAGCGAACCCTGCAGTCGCCTCGGCGCGAACCGTGACAGTGAAAGCACGCGGCTGACTCCGTTTACTCGAATGGAAGACCGCGGGTTCGACCTCGAGGGTCGACTCGACGCGCTCGTCGAGCACGACCTGAAACGATCGCTCGCGCCCGCCGACCGGGTCGCGGAGCGGGGGTACTTCGCGTCGCCGTCGGGAGGCGAGCTCCCGGTGCTCGACTCCGAGGAGGCGCTCGTGTTCGCCTCGAACAACTACCTCGGACTGACCGCCGACAAGCGCGTCCAGGACGCCGCGCGCCAGGCCGGGGCGACCGTCGGCACGGGCGCCGGCGCGAGCCGGCTCGTCACCGGCGACACGCTTGTCCACCAGGACCTCGAGCGGCTGCTCGCCGAGACCAAGGGCACCGACCGCGCGCTCGCCTTCTCGTCGGGGTACGCCGCCAACGTGGGCACGATCACCGCCCTCGAGCCGGACGTGATCTTCTCCGACGAGCGCAACCACGCGAGTATCGTCGACGGCTGTCGCCTCTCGGGCGCCGAGACGGTCGTCTACGATCACTGCGACGCTGCGAGCCTCCGGGCCGAGCTGGCCGCGCGCGCCGACCGACCGGGCGCCGCCGACGAGTCGTGGCTGATCGTCACCGACACCGTCTTCAGCATGGACGGCACCGTCGCCCCGCTCGAGTCGATCTGTGCCGTCGCCGAGGAGTTCGGTGCGTGGGTAATGGTCGACGAGGCCCACGCGACGGGGCTGTACGCCGACGGTGGTGGAATCGTCCAGGCCGAGGGGCTCGAGGATCGGGTCCACATCCAGCTCGGGACCCTCTCGAAGGCGCTGGCGAGCCAGGGCGGCTACGTCGCCGGCAGCGACGCGCTCGTCGAACTGCTGGTCAACGAGGCCCGTCCGTTCGTCTTCTCGACGGGACTGACACCGATGGCGGCCGCGGCCGCCAGCGAGGCCCTCCACCTCGCCCGCCACGGCGACGCCCGCGAGCGGCTCTGGGAGAACGTCGCCCACCTCCGCGACGGGTTCGAGTCGATGGGGTTCGAGGTGCCCGGCGAGTCCCAGATCCTGCCGATTGTGGTCGGCGACCGCGAGGACGCGCTGGCTCTCGAGGCCGGAGTCCGGGACCGAAACGTAGTCGCACCGGCGATCCGGCCGCCGACGGTCCCCGAGGGAGCCTGCCGGATCCGCGTCGCGCCGACCGCGGCTCACGACCGCAACGACGTCGTCGCCTGCCTCGAGGCGTTCCAGGCGGCCGGGACGGAGGTCGGACTCCTGTGAGCGACTCGACGACGGTCGCCGTCGTCGGCACCGACACCGGGGTCGGCAAGACCGTCGTCACGGCCGGGGTCACCCACGAACTTCGCGACCGCGGCGTCGGCGCCCGTGCCATCAAACCCGCACAGACGGGACACCCGCCCGACGACGACGCGGCGTTCGTCGCCGACGCCTGCGGGGCCGACGAGGCGGCGGTCTGTCTGCGCTACCTCGAGGAGCCCCTGGCGCCGCGGGTCGCGGCCGAACGTGCGGACGACCCTCTCGAGTACGAGCCGCTGCTGGCTGACTGCCGTCGCGAGTGCGAGCAGGTGCCAGTCGCCCTCCTCGAGGGGATCGGCGGGCTCCGGGTTCCGCTGGCGGGCGACCGCGAGGTGATCGATCTGGTCGCCGACCTCGCCTCGATCGCGGTCGTCGTTACGCGATCGGGACTGGGCACGCTGAACCACACCGCGCTCACCGTCGACGCCCTCGAGCGACGCGGGGTCGACGTTCGCGGGATCGTCTGCAACGAGTACGAGGGGGCGTCCGTCGCCGAGCGGACGAATCCCGGGGAGATCGAGCGCATGACCGACCGCCCCGTGGAGACGGTGCCGCCGCTTTCGGGTTCGGACCCGACGGCGCTCGCGGACGGCGTTCGCGACGAGCTCTCGCAGTCGTTCGCCGATCGGCTCGTCGAAAAAGCGTAGCTACCGGTTACAGCCTCGGTGCGGGTCGGTCGCCCTCCAGAACGGGGTCGTCGGTTCCAACCGCCGAGTCGGTCGTTGCCTCTACGAGCTGAGAGACGATCGCCGACTTCCGGTGGTTGACCTCGAGGTGGATCCGGAGATCCGTACGTTCCTCGTAGCCGTTCGAGCAGAGCGGACAGTCGTAGTCGGTCATTATTCTACACTCACCAGGAGTTGGTGTCCACATCGACTGCCGTAATAGTGTCGATAGACTCACATTCGGACATGTCAGGTTGACAATAGCAGCCGCAGCTACATGAAATCAGAGAGACCGGACTGGTCATCGTCGGGTTCCGCGGACTCGTCGGCCGCCCCCTCCGAGGGTGACTCATCGTCTCCGGTCTCGGCGACGACCTCGAGCGACCGCTGGTCGTCGCCGTCGTCCTCTTCGGCGTCCGCGTCGACGTCCTCGAGGTCGGCGTCGCTCAAGGTGCTCCCGAAGAACGCGCCGCCGGAGTGTTCGACCGCCTGCTCCTCGCGGTGTGCTTCGGCGTCGGCGACGATCGACTCGACCTTGTTGGTCGTCTTCCCGCTGCCGGTGACGAAGGAGACCTCGCCCTCGTCGAGTTCGTAGACGGCGGCCATCCGCACGGTCAGCTCGCGGTTCTTGCAGTGGTGGGTCATCGCCGAGAGGAACGGCAAAATCTCCCGGCGGGCCGTCGCGACGCTGGTCCCCTCGCGTTCGGCGATGCGTTCGGCGATGGCGTCGCGAGTGTTTCTGGTCCCCTTGGTGCGGCCGAGCTTCGACCAGTAGCTCGGGGGTCCGTAGCGGGTCCAGCCACCCTTCGGCTCGCGGCGGGAGGCCGCGACCCCCGCGGTCATGTTATCGGTGGCGTACCGCCAGAACGAGTAGTTTTGCGTGGCTCGTACCCGGCCGAGCCAGCGGTCGGCGTTCGAGAGGAAGCCGTAGGCGTCGGCCAGCTCCTCGCCCGCGTAGTCCTTCGGAACGTTGTCCTCGATCCAGTTCAGCAGGTCGTCGGGCGTCTCGTCGACGTCGTAGGAGGCGTACAGTGCCCCCTGGGCGTCTTCCTCCTTGATCAGCGCGTCGAGGAAGTCGAAGATCCCCTCCGTGGTGTCGCGTTCGCCCGTGACGACATCCTCGACGGTCAGTCGCTCGGCCTCCTCGGCGATCGCCTGAAGGTCGTTGACCGCCGACCGGAGGTCGCCGCTGGTCGACTCGGCGATCTGTTCGAGGGCTTCCTCCTCGAACTCGACGCCCTCGCGCCGGCAGATGTCCCGCAGCACCGGGACGATCGACCGCTTGGAGACGTCGCGGAACTCGATCGTCTCGCAGGCGTTGCGCAGCGACTGGCTCATGTCGTAGAACTCGTTTGCGATCAGCACCACCGGCTGGCTCGCGTCCTTGACGACCCGCGTGACCTCGCGGGAGCCGCCGTAGTCGGCGTTGCCGTGGAAGTTGTCGGCCTCGTCTAAGATTACGAGCCGACGCCCGGAGCCGCCCGCGGTGAGGGTGCCGCTCTTTGCGGCCTCGCCCGCGACGCGCTCGATCACGTCGGCGCCGCGGCTGTCGCTGGCGTTGAGCTCCATCGCGGGCCAGCCCATGTCGTTGGCCAGCGCGTGGGCCGCGGAGGTCTTCCCGACGCCGGGGCTCCCGTGGACGATCACCGCCTTTCGGTGATCGTCCCAGCTCTCGGCCCACTCCTTGAGCTGGTCCCGGGCCTTGTTGTTGCCGCGCACCTCCGACAGCGTCGTCGGGCGGTACGTTTCGGTCCAGTCGCTCATTGACTCGTGGTTGGGACGAGCCGCGTTTAGTGGTTGCGGAGCGTCACTCCTCGGCAACCCTCTTTAGGTCGAGACGGGGTGCAACGTCCTCGTACGCGTCGTCGCTCGAGACGATAGTATCGCCGTCAGATTCGACGAGGTGGAGCGCGTCGAAGGGCGTGAAGCCGTGATCTTCGACGTAGGTCGCCGCCGCGACGACGGTATCCACGTCGCCTCGTACTTCGACGAGGGTAGCAGCGTTCGTGACGACGCGCTCGGTATCCCGGTCCTCGCGGTAGGCGACCAGTAGAAGCTCGATGAGCGTGAACTGCGAGGTCCACAGCTCGTCGCGGTGCTCACGGTACACCGTTTCGGCAGCGGCTCCCAACCAGTCGTCGTCCTTGATGAGCGCAAGGAGGAAATCGGTTTCAGCGTACATTTACCGTCCCGCTTCGTCGAGTGCGGCCTCTCGTGCGTCTTCGCGAAGTTCGTCGGCAGATTTGTCGACGTCCGCGAACTCGTCTCTGAGCGCCTCGAGCGGATCGTCGGCGATCGGAACGAGCTTGATTCCATCGGGGAGCTGAACGATGTGATACTGGTCGCCGTATCGCTCTCGGACTTCCTTCGGGAGCGTGAGACGGCCGCGGTCGTCTAGCGACGCTTCGGACATGTCTCGTCGTACGGTGGGTAAAGTCAAAAGTTTTCCCCGAAGGATCCAAGGTGCCCATTAGTAGTAGAAATCTGGTCTGCTACGCTCGTTCGTGGGCCATAGTCCCAGCTATCCATCGAACCATCACCATATCATGCAGACCGCTTCGTCCAGTCGCTTACCCGTATGTGCTTAGGGTGGGCCGCGTTCGGTACTTACGAAGCGTTACTCGACGACCACCTGCAGGCCGCACAAACTCCACGACTTCTCTCGCTGAGTTCGAGAAACTGTTTGAGGGCGTTCCCGGGTCAGTCCCGTCTGCGAGATAAAAAAAGGAAGAACCAGTGTAGAGCCCTATCTGTTGCTGTCTCGTACGTCTCCACGGGGCTGATCTACTCGCGTCTCGAGGCCAGAAAATCCGGCCTTAGCGGCGGGCTCCCGTCGGATGCGGAAAATATATCCTATTGTTTTTGGTAATAAAATTATGCGTACGCTGCTTACTTTGATACGAGATTGGAGTTATAAATGACCTGTCTACTACGTACGAATATATGGTACACAATACCTCGCGGCGGGCAGTGCTAGTGGGAACAGCAGGTCTCGGACTGGGAGCAGTTGGAACGGTAGTCGCGGACGACGACGACGACCTCGCACAGTACGTCGTCACCGGTGGCAACGCGGCACAGCTCGAGCGCAAGGGGTTCACCGTGGCCCACGAAATTTTGGACGCGAACGTCTACCTCGTCTGGGGACCTGCGGATTCGGATCCCAGCACCGCGAACGGTGTCGACGCGGCGTTCGAGGACTTCAGCTACGAACTCGACGATCCGGAGCTATCGTCCGCGGTCGATACCGACGGGGCGCTCACCGACGAACAGTGGGACAAACACCTGATCGACGCCTTCGACGCCCACGAGTACGCGACCGGTGCAGGAACCCGACTCGGCATCATCGACACCGGGGTCGATCACACGCATCCGGACCTTGGAAACGTCGACGTCGACGCGAGCCGAACGTTCGTCGGCTGGGAAGAGTCCGATCACACCACCGATCGCGGGTTCCACGGCACACACGTCGCCGGTATCGCCGGGGCAACCGGAGCCGAAGGGATCGTCGGCGTCGCACCGGAGACCGAACTCGTCTCGCTTCGGGTCTTCCCCGACGAAGGCGGCGCGAACGTGGGCGACTCCTTCCTCGCACTCGAGTACGCGGCCGAACAGGGACTCGACGTCGTCAACATGAGCATCGGGAGCCCGCCACAGCTCTCCGAGGACAACCAGGAGGGGTTCCGGATCGCCCGCCAGCGGGTCGTCCAGAGCGTCCGTCGCCGCGGAACGACCGTCGTGACGAGTGCCGGCAACGATGCGACGAACCTCCAGCACGGAAACGAGTGCCGGACGTTCGAAGACGAGGACGACGAGGAGTACGAGATCTGTGGCAACTGGCTCAGCCTCTGGGGCAGCCTCCCGGACGCGACGTCGGTCAGCGCGACGACCGAAGACGACGAACTCGCCGACTTCTCGAACTACGGGGCGAACGAGATCGCGGTCGGCGCACCCGGCGAGTCGGTTCTGTCGACGATACCCGAGACGCTTGATCAAAACGATATCTACGGCCTGGCATCCGGCACATCGATGTCCGCTCCGCAAGTCGCCGGACTCGTCGGCCTCGTGCGCGAACTCGAGCCGGACGCCAACGCGAACCAGGTCGAGAACGTCATCGAGCGCGGGGCGGAGGGTAGCGGTCGAGGCGACCCCGAAACGGGTGCCGGACGAATCAACGCGCTCGAGACCGTCAGAACGATCTGAAAGCCCGGTTCGCTCTTCTTCGCCGAAGCGGAATCGATCGTCGGCGGCTGCCGGAAACAGCGAGCGCAGTCGCTAACTGACTCGAGCCCCAACCCGATCCATGAACGTCGCGATCGTCACCGTCGGCGACGAGTTGCTGGCGGGGACGACCACGAACACGAACGCCGCCTGGCTGGCCGAACAGCTGACCCAGCGAGGCGCGACCGTCGAACGGATTCTGACGATCCCCGACGACCGCGAGCTTATCGCCGACACCGTCGCCGACTGGAGCGAGACCTTCGACGCCGTGCTGGTCACCGGCGGACTCGGCGGGACCCCGGATGACGTCACGATCGAGGCCGTTGCCGAAGGACTCGACCGGGAGCTTGTCGTCCGCAAGGAGATCTACGACAGCCTGACCGAGAAGGCCCGTCGGTTCCGCGAGGAGAACCCAGATCTCGTCGCGGAGTACGACCTCGAGATCGATCTCGAGGCCGCAGCCTCGCTTCCGGAGGGGGCGGTGCCGATCGTCGTCGAGGAGGCGTGGGCGCCGGGCTGTACGGTCGAGAACGTCTCCGTCTTCGCGGGCATCCCCGAGGAGATGCGGGCGATGTTCCGCGAGGTTGCCGGAGAGTTCGCGGGTGAGGCGCGCTCCCGGACCGTCTACACGCCGGCCCCGGAGGGATCGCTGACGGCCGTCCTCGAGGGCGTGACCGACGAGTTCGACGTTGCCGTCGGGAGCTACCCCCGCGGTGAGGATCGGCCCGGACGGATCCGCCTCTCCGGGTCGGACCCGGAAACGCTCGAGGCCGCCGCGAGCTGGATCGACGCGCGGATCGAGACGGTCGATCCCGCGACGCCGGCGTCGACCGACTGACCGTGATCCCGCCGACGGCCGCCGGTTTCGGGGACGCCGACTCCGGTAGCTACTTGGGCCGACCGGACGACCGTCGCGTATGGGCGGCCGTGGACCCAAGCGAGAGCTCGCCGAGAAGATCGCCGGAGAGATCACGCTGAGCGACGACCCCGGCGCGACGTTGCGCAAGTGGCGTACCGATTTCGGCGTCTCCCAGACCGACCTGGCCAGCGAGCTCGAGGTATCCTCCTCGGTGATTTCGGACTACGAGAGCGGGCGCCGGGAGAGTCCCGGAATCGGTGTCGTGGGGCGACTCGTCGAGGGGTTGCTCGCGATCGACGAACGGCGCGGCGGCGACCGAATCCGCCAGTACGGCCGCGTGCTCTCGGCGGGGTTCGAAAGCGACGTCGTCTACGACCTCCGGGAGTACGCGACCTCGAAGCCGCTCGTGCAGCTGTACGACGAGATCGCCGCGACCGAGGTCGCGGCGGGCAGCACCGATCAGGTCAGCGGCCACACCGTCATCGACAGCATCGGGGCGATCACCCGCCTCTCGAGCGAGGAGTTCTTCCGGCTGTACGGCCAGAGCACGAACCGCGTACTGGTCTTTACCGGCGTCACGCGAGGCGAGGCCGTCGCCGTCGCGTTGCGAGTCGTCAACCCGACCCCGAACGCCGTCGTCCTCCACGGGATCGAGGAGGACGATCTCTGGGAGCATGCCGCCGATCTCGCCCGGATCGACGGCTACTCACTGGCCGTGACGACCGAACCGCTCGAGGAACTGCTCGATCATCTCGTCACGCTCGAGTAAGGGATGTCCGAGACACTGGCCCGGCGAAAGGATCTGTGGACGGCGGCGCTGACCGCCGTCTTCCTCGCGACGCTCGTCGTTGTCTATCTCGTCGACGAGCCCGAACTGTGGCTGGTGTGGGCGGTACTTACTGTCGTCGTCTCCGGAACGGTGATGGTGCTTTTCAACCGGGAGACGCCCCAGGAACCCTGATCAGGCGATCTGGTCCTCGTACTCGTCGGCCGACAGCAGCGCCTCGAGTTCGGTCTCGTCGGCGCCCTCGACCTCGAGCATCCAGCCCTCGCCGAACGGATCCTCGTTGACGAGTTCCGGCGAGTCGAACAGCGCCTCGTTGACCGAGAGCACCCCGCCGCCGACCGGCGCGTACAGGTCGGAGACGGCCTTGATCGACTCGATGACGCCGAACTCCTCCTCCTGGGCGATCGACTCGCCCTCGTCGGGGAGCTCGACGAAGACGACGTCGCCGAGTTCGTCCTGTGCGAAGTCGGTGATACCGATTCGGAACCCGTCGTCCGTCTGGAGTGCCCATTCGTGCGATTCGAGGTAGTGTCGGTCGTCTGGTACGTTGAAGCTCATAGTTATGCTGTGTCGATAAACGGCGTGGTCTCAACTCTTGCCTTCTTGGATCGGCCGCGAACGACGACCTGAAGCGTCGTTCCCGGATCCGCGTACTTGACCGGGACGTAGCCGAGTCCGATCGGCTGCTCGAGGGTCGGGCTCATCGTGCCGCTCGTGACCTCGCCGACGACTCGGCCCTCTGCGTTCGTGATGTCGTAGCCGTGACGCGGAACGCCGCGGTCGATCAGCTGGAAGCCGACCAGCTGCTCTTCGATGCCGTCCTCGTTCGCCTCGATCAGGGCGTCCCGGCCGACGAACTCGGTGTCGAGGTCGACCGCGAAGCCGATCCCCGCCTCGTAGGGAGTCCGCGGATTCGACTCGAGATCGAACTCCTGGCCGGCGAGCAGGAGTCCCGCTTCGATCCGGAGCGTGTCGCGGGCGCCGAGCCCGCAGGGCTGACACTCGAGTCGGGACCAGACCGTCTCGGCCTCGGACCACGGGACGACGATTTCGAACCCGTCCTCCCCGGTGTAGCCGGTGCGGGCGGTCCAGCACTCGACGCCGGCGACGGTTGCGCCGGTGGCCTCGAACCGACCCAGCTCGGTCGGCGCGTCCTCGGAGACGTCCTCGAGCAGGTCGGCCGCGTTCGGTCCCTGCAGGGCGAACATCGCGTACTCGTCGGTCTGGTTGTCGACGGTGGCCTCGAGATCGAACTCGTTGCGGTAGCCGATCCAGCGCTCGTGGGTCGCCTCGTCGGTGCCCGCGTTGGGGACGAAGAGGTAGGTCGCGTCTCCGTCCTCGTCGGGCAGCCGGTAGACGACGGTGTCGTCGATGATCACGCCGTCCTCGTCGGTGATCGCGGCGTACTGGGCGTCGCCGACCTCGAGGCGGGTCACGTCGTTGGTCGTGAGCCGCTGCATCAGCGTCGTGGCGTCCGGGCCGGTGACGTGGATCTGACCCATGTGAGAGACGTCGAAGATCCCGACGTCTTCCCGGACCGCCCGGTGTTCCGTCTGGATCGAGTCGAACTCCACGGGCATGTCCCAGCCACCGAACTCCGTAAACTTCGCTCCACGATCGGCGTGGATCCCACGCAACGGCGGCGTCTGAAGCGGCATAGTCGGCTTGACACTCCGGGGGTAGTAATGTCTTTTCGTCGGTCGTAGCCACACCACAACCGGCGTCGTCGAGGCGCTCCGAGAAGATCCGACGGAAGCGAGCTGTTCAGCCCTCGTACTCGGTGATCGTCAGCGTGTAGTCGCCGCTGCCGCTGTAGGCGTCGACGAGCACGTGCAGGTCCGCCGCCGTATCGGGATCCTCGATGACGATCTCCTCGTCGCTGCCCCACGTGTAGGAGATGTGATCGTAGTCACTGGTCGTCGGACACTGGTCGCGCTCGTTCGCATAGAGGTCAAACGTGGCGTCGCTTGGCCCCTCGAGGTCGACGATGACCCGACTTGTGGAGTCGAACTGCCAGCCGTAGGTCCAGCAGTCGCTGTCCCAGGAACTCGAAAGCGAGTCCGTTACCGTAGTTGTCTCCTCGCCGTCACCGGGATCGTCTCCGCCGTCGTCGTCATCGTCGTCGTCGCCGTCACCCGGATCGGTGTTGACGGCGTTGTCGGCGTCGACGCGACCGGACCCCTGCTCGTCCTCCGGAAGTCCGATGTCGACGGCGGTCGCCCGCAGGTGGTCGCGGAGATCCTCGTTCGACAGCCCCTCGTGAGCCGACAGCGCCAGTCCCGCGACGCCAGCGGCGACCGGCGACGCCATCGACGTTCCCGAGTACTCGTCGTAATCGTCCCAGTTGACCGCCGAGAGAACGTTCGATCCGGGCGCGGCGAGTTCGATCTCCGGGCCCGTGTTCGAGAAACTCGAGAGCGACTCGTTCTCGTCGAGCGAGGAGACCGCCACGACCGTGTCGTACGCCGCCGGGTAGGAAACGCTGCCGCCGTGGTCGTTGCCCGCCGCGGCGATCGGCAGCGATCCCGCGTCGAAGGCGTACTGGCAAGCGTCGTCCATCGTGCTGGAGTAGCCGCCGCCACCGAGCGAGAGGTTGATGATCTCGGCGCCCTGGTCGGCCGACCACTGGATGGCATCGGCGATGTCCGACAGCGATCCCCCGCCGCTATCGTCCAGCGCCCGCGCCGACAGCATCGAACAGTTCGAAATACCGGCGTGACCGGTTCCGTTATCGGTGACGCCGGCGGCGATCCCGCCGACGTGGGTACCGTGATCCTCGCCCTCGCTGACGGGATAGGGATCGCTGCCGCTACCGGCGAAGTTCTCCCCGAAGTCCGAAACGCTGTCGTCCATGTTCTCCTCGAGGTTCGGATGATCGTACTGGATTCCCTGGTCGACGATCGAGATCGTCACGTCCGAATCGCCCAGTGTTGTCTCCCAGGCGCCCTCGCAGTTGACCTGCTGGGGCGCGTACTGGTCGCCGTACTGGGGATCGTCCGGGGTGTAGAACGCCTCGACGGTCGCGTTGTCCTCGGCGTATTCGATGTCACGGTCTTTCAGTACGTTCTCTTTGAAGTTCTCCCTGGCCTGTTCGTCGGCGTTCGAGGGGAACTCCACCGCGACGTAGCCGAGCGTCTCGTTGGCGTGGACGATGGCGGCGTTGTTCGGGATCTTCGGTTCGACCGTCTCCTCGGCGTTCGAGATCGTTTCGTCGACACCGACCAGGATCTCGTCCTTCTTCGGTCCCGGTTCTCGACCCGGTGTCGCCGTCGCGACGCCACCGAGCCCGAGAACGGCACCCAGTGTGCCCGTCGCTTGTAGTATGGTTCGCCGACTCGTATGGTGGATGCCATCTTCTGACATGATACGAATGGTCAGATGATAACACCATATTAAATGCTTATGGAACAGCATACAATTTACTCTCATAATATCAATACTATCGTAAGTATGGCGAAGAATCCCTCTCCCACTGGTTTGGTAGTAACGTGTGAATTCTCAGTTCCTCATCCGTGGAAATTAAATCTAGTGAGTGTTTATTTGAGTGCGTGATTTTTGCCAACGGTCGAAAGTAAGCTATCCCGGGTTCGGTAAGCACGTCCTCGTAACCGTCCGTAAACCGAACCAAAATTACCGGTGATATCGGTACCCGATTTTCGATAGTATCGTACCGGGCCGGCCGAGACGACTCCAGGGGCGGATCGTTTCGTCACACCTTTTTTACGAGGGGTGAAAGCACCGGCCATGTTCGACCGCCTCCGGGCCCGGTTCGACGCCGGCGACGATCGCCAGACGGTCGGTCTCTTCGTTGACGGGCCGAACGTTCTTCGCGACGAGTTCGACGTGGACCTAGACGATCTCCGGACTGCAGCCGAGGATCTCGGCAGGGTTGGCGTCCTCAGGCTCTACCTCGACGAGCATGCTACGCCCGGGCTCATCCAGGCCGCGGAGGCTCGCGGCTTCGAGGTGATCGTTACCAGCGGCGACGTCGACGTCAAACTCGCCGTCGATGCGACCGCCCTGGCCGGCGAGGACGCAATCGATCGGCTGGCGATCGCCTCGCGGGATACCGACTTCAAGCCCGTCCTCGAGCACGCCGGCCGGACCGGTCTCGGGACGATCGCGATCGCGCCGGGCAGCTACGGCCGTTCGGACGCGCTGCGAAACGCCGCCGACGAGGCGGTAACCCTCGACGAGTAGCGGGTGGGGAAGTACCGATTCCGAACGCTACGAGTCGGTGACTTTTCACCCGCCGCGCCCCCATCTGCGGATATGATCGACGACGATCAGCCGGTGCTGGACAACCACCTCCACCTCGATCCGGACAACAACCGCGGGATCGATGCCGTGCGCGATTTCGTCCGCGTCGGGGGCACTCACATGCTCGTGGTGAACAAACCCTCCTGGCACCTCGGGATCGAGGCCGACGCTGGCGAGGATTTCAGACCCGTCTTCGAACGAACCCTCGAGATTGTCGCCGACACCTCGGCCGAGTTGCCGGGTCGAGCCTGGCCCGTCCTCGGCGTCCATCCGGGTCTGATCTCGCGGCTCGTGGACGAACGAGGGTACGCTCCCGAAGAGGCACGAAAGATCATGCGGGGCGGGATCGACGTCGCCGCGGAGTACGTCGAATCGGGCGACGCGCTGGCGCTGAAATCCGGTCGACCCCATTATCCGGTCGACGACGACGTCTGGGCAGCCTCGAACGCCGTCATGCGTCGGGCGTTCGAGCACGGAGCGGAACTCGAGTGTGCCGTCCAGCTCCACGCCGAGGGCGGCGAGGATCTCACCGAGGTCACGGAGTGGGCCGTAGAGGCCGGGCTCCCCGCCCAGAAGGTGGTCAAACACTACGCGGGCGGGCGCCTCGAGGGACCGATCCCGAGCGTCATCAGTGAGAAGGACGAACTCGAGCGCGCGGCCGAACGCGGCGATCCGTTCCTGATGGAGACCGACTACATCGACGATCCGGACCGTCCGGGCGCTGTGCTGGGTCCGAAGACGGTCCCCCGGCGGGTCGCGTGGCTGCTCGAGAACGGGTACGACGACGCCGTCAGAAACGCCCACGTCGAGACTCCGAAGCAGGTGTACGGTATCGACACCGAATCGACGCTCGAGAACGACTGAACCGCCCGTTTGGGGACAGTCGTCACGGAATACAGGTAGAGAAAGGCATTTCAAGCGGCCGGTGTAGGTGTCTGTATGAGCAATCCCCCCACCGAGTACTACTCGGCGGAGCGCTGGCAGAACTGGATCGATCGTATCAAAGACGAAGAGATCGATCCGGAAGACGAGGACTCGGCACGACTCCTCTTGAATCTGCAGGACGACACCGCGATCGCGATCGCGAAGATCGTCGCCGACTACGACGACGGCGAACTCGAGCAAGAGGAGGCGCTCGGCGAGATCGAGGACGTCCGCGAGGTCGTCCTCGGCGAGGTCGATATCGAGGATGAGGAGAAGCTGATCCTCGTCGACGGCGTCCAGACGAGTCTGGTCTGTGTCTTCTTCGCTGCCGAGGAGTACGTCGCTAACGGTCCGGCCGAGGAGGGGACCGTCGCCGACTACCTCGGGGCGGCCGCCGACGCCGAGGCCGAGGAGAACCTCGACGCGGCGCTGGGGTACGCCGCCCAGGCCGGCACGCTCGTCATCGACGACGAGGAACTCGATATGGGCGTCGCCGAGGAGTTCGAGTACGGACTCGTCACCGAGTGGATCAACGGCCTCGACAGCCTCCAGAGCGCGATGAGCGATCCCGAGGTCGTCGAGGAAGACGAGGACTGACTCTCGTAGCGCTTTCTCTCCGATCGGTTCGACAGCCGACGAGCGATTCTCCCGCGATACCCGTCGTCCGGACCGACCGGTTCGTCGATCGTCGCTCCCGGAGCGACTCGCACCGTCGACGCGGTGTTCGACGACCGTCGAAACGACGAACGACAATATCATATAGATCGGACAGTACTCCCATACTATGACCACAGTCGGTATCGACGCCGTCGAGATCTGGACCGGGAACCTCAAGCTCGACCTCCCCGGCACCTTCGCCCCCCAGAAGGGCGAGGATCCGGAGAAGTACACGAAGGGGCTGGGGCTCAACGCCAGCTCGTTCCCCGACAGCTACGAGGACATCGTCACGATGGCGGCGAACGCGGCCCACCGACTGATGGACCGCAAGGGCCTCGAGCCAGACGACGTCGGCCGGATCGACGTCGCGACCGAGAGCGCCTTCGACAACTCGAAGCCCGTCTCGACGTACGTTGCGGGCTGTCTCGAGCAGGTGTACGACGGCGACTTCCACCACGCCAACAAGGGCGAGCGGAAGTTCGCCTGCATCGCCGGTACCCAGAGTTTGGACGACGCCTACAACTGGATCCGCGCTGGTCGCAACCGGGGTCGGGGCGCGATCGTGATCGCGACCGACACCGCGCTGTACGCCCGCGGCGACGCCGGCGAGGCGACCCAGGGTGCGGGCGCCGTCGCGATGTACATCGCTGAGGACCCCGATCTGGTCGAGCTCTCGCCCGAACAGGGGTACGGCTCGGCCGACGAGACGGACTTCCTCAAGCCCAACCAGCAGTTCCCCTCCGTCGACGGGAAGCGATCGGTGCAGGTGTACCTCGCCCGGATGCGCGAAGCCCTGCAGGACTTCGAGAGCGTCGCGGGCGACGTCCACCCCGACGACATCGCCTTTATTCCGTTCCACACCCCGTTCCCCGGAATGGTTCGCAAGGCCGGCCTGCTCGGCTACCGCTACATTACGCGGGATACCGCCATCGAGGACGAACTCGCCGAGGAGATCGGCCGCCAGCCTCGAGAGGAGGCGTTCGACACCGAGGACGACTACCACGAGGCCGTTCGGGAGTACACGGACGCCCTGAAGGGGACCGACCGCTACCAGCAGTGGTACGCCGAGACCATCGACCCGACGCTGACGGTCTCCCGGGAGGTCGGCAACTGGTACACCGGTTCGGTCCACATCGCCCGCATCAGCGCGATGAAACACGCCCTCGAGAACGGCCGGGACCTGACCGGCGAGACGCTGCTGGTCGGCTCCTACGGCAGCGGCGCCCAGGCCGAGATCCACGCCGAGACCGTCTGCGAGAGCTGGAGCGAGGAGATCGAGGCGCTGAACGTCGACGAGCAGCTCGCGGCCCGCTACGACATGAGCTGGGAGGATTACGAGGAGGTCCACGACGCCCACAACCACGAGATGGACGTCGACGTCGAGGAGTTCACGACGCCTGAGGAGGAGTTCGTCTTCGACGGCTGGGGCCGAATGGGCGAGCGTAAGTATCGGTACGTCGAGTAGCGGTTTTTTAGCGTAGATTTTTGCGAGTCGAGCGCGTTTGTGAGCGAGGAAAAAGGTACGTCGGTATGGGCGAGCGCAAGTATCGGTACGTCGAGTAGCGGTTTCGAACTCCGTTCGGCGATCCCGAAGGACTCGCCAGTCGGCCGGGAACCGGATCAGGAATCAGTCTCGGCTGGGTGGGACGGACCGTGACGTAGACGACGATGTACCTGCCGGCGAGAGAATATAAGTCGTCCGGCGAAAGACATCAGATATGTCGAGACGAGAGATCGGGTTAGTCCGCGAACCGGAAACCGGCGACCGCCGTCAGGAGTGGAGCACCGTCGGGACGAACGACCTCCGGATCGAGCCCGAGGCGGCCGAGGCGATCGTCGACGCCCTCAGCGTCGACTGTGCCGGCTCGTTCAACCTCTTCTACCTCCTTCGCAAACACTACTGGACCGCGGAGGGGGCGGAGTTCCGCGAGGTCGCCGCGTTCCTCGAGGGAGCGTACAAACGGGTCCGTGCGATCAACGACGACCTCGCGATCCGGATCGTCGAACTCGGCGGGATCCCGCCGAACACGCCGCCGACGATCCAGGAGCGCGCCGCGGTCCACCTCGAGGCCGAGGACCTGTACGATCTGCGCGCGTCGCTCGCGGGCGACCTCGAGGGGTACGCGACGCTGGTCGCGAGCGTGCGCGATCACATCGAGTTCGCCCGCGAGGTAGGCGACTTCGGAACGGCCGAGCGACTGGACGACCACCTGACGACCCTCGAGGACGACGCCCACGCGATCGAGCAGTTCCTCGAGAGCGACACGCTCGTGCTAACGGAGGCGACGAAGTAACATGGCGAGCGAGCCACACCTCCGAAGCCACGGCGCGGACCGCGTCCGCCAGGAGTGGAACACGATCGGTGAGAACGAACTCGGAATCGATCGGGACGTAGCGGAGGAGATCGTCGACGCGCTGAACGACGAGCTCTCGGGACTGTACATCCTGTTCAACCAGGTACGCAAACACTACTGGCTGCTCGAGGGAGCCGAACGCGAGGATCTCGGGGGCTTTCTCGAGGCCGCCGCCGATCGACTCGCGGAGACGACCGACGCCCTCGCGGTTCGCGTCCACGCCCTCGGCGGGGTGCCGGTCTGCGGTCCGATGGGGATCCGCCAGCACGCCCCGCTCCATATCGAAGCCCCACACCACTACGACGTGCGATCGTCGCTCGAGCGCGATCTCGACGGCTACGCGACGCTCGCGGCGCTGTTTCGCGACCACGTCGAGCACGTCGAGCGAGTCGGTGATACGGCCACCGGCGAGCTGCTTCGCGAGCGTCTCGTGGTCCTCGAAGAGGACGCCCACGTCCTCGAGCGGTATCTCGCCGAGGACACGCTCGTTCGGCGCGAGGCGCTCGACTGACGGCTCGTCAGGACCGACTTACTCCCGCCACCGCTCCCGCTCGGCCGCCCGCGCCCGCGACTCGAGTTCGTCGGCGTCGGTGTCGTGCTCGAGCGTGACGTCTCCGCCGTGGGCGTGTACCACGGACGCGTCGAGTCGCGAGCCCGCGAACTCGGAGTTGGCCTCGTCCGGATCCGAGTTCGTCTCGCCGTCGTCGGACCCGGACAGCACGCGCGCGAGAAGGGTTCGGAGCATGGCCCCTCGTTCGGACGCGAACGTGATAGCTGTTTGTCCGTTTCGGTCGTGACGTGGTACCGGTTCGAACCTGAACCCGAACGCGTACGGCCGTTCGGGACTCGGTCGCTCGAGCCCGAAGCCGAGCGTGGCTCGAGGCGAAACCGATTACCCTGTCCGGCGGATAGCTCGAGCAACGAGTACCGCTTCCCGATCGCCCTCGACTCCGACCACACATGGATCCGTTTACCCTCCTCGGCATCGACGTCGCGCTGTTTTTGCTCATCGGCCTGCTGGCCGGTGCCCACTGTATCGGGATGTGTGGCCCGCTGGTCACCGTCTACGCGGGCCGGATGGACGCCGGCGCGGCGACCGGGAAACGCGGTTCGCACCTCTCGACCTACGAGGTGCGCCAGCACGCGCTGTTCAATCTCGGTCGAACCGCGAGCTACACGCTCCTCGGTGCCCTCTTCGGTGCGCTCGGCGGTCTCCTGTTCGTCACGACCGACTCGCTGACGCCCCTGGTCGAACCGATCCGGGGCGGCGTCGGCCTGCTCGTCGGCGGCTTCGTCATCGCCACCGGGATCTACTACCTGCTCGGCCGGACGACGGGGGGGATCCACCTGCCCGGCCTCGAGCGCCTGACCGGCTGGCTAATGGGCCGCGTCGATCGGCTCGCGAACGGCCCCGGCATCGTCGGGCTGGGGGCGATCCACGGGCTGCTCCCCTGTCCGATTCTCTACCCGGCGTTCCTCTACGCGTTCGCGACCGGGTCGCCGGCCGGGGGAGCCCTCGCGCTCGCGGCGCTGGGGATCGGGACCGTTCCCGCGGTGTTTCTCTACGGCACCGTCGTCGAGTCGGTCGACGTCGTCCACCGCCAGCGAGTCCACCGCCTGCTCGGGGTCGCGTTCGTCGTGCTGGGCTACGTCCTCTTTGCCCACGGGCTGATGAGCATCGGGATCCACCTGCCCCATCCCGAACTCCCGTTCTACGACGGGATCGACGCGCCGGGCGCGGACGGCCACGATCACTAACTCATGACCGACTACACTCACGAAGCCGGTTGCACGCTGTGTGAACTCCCCGTCGAGGGCAGCGACGTCACCGACGACGAGGGGAACCGCTTCTGCTGTGTCGGTTGCCGGGACGTCTACGACGCGCTCGGGGACGTCGAGGACGTCGCCCCCGAGGACGTCCGTCGTCAGCGCGAGGACGACGGGACTCGAGAGGTGCCTGCCCATCACGAGTCGACCTATCTCGAGGTCGACGGGATGCACTGTGCGACCTGTGAGGCGTTCATCGAGTCCGCGGCGCTGCGAACCGAGGGCGTCAGTAACGCCGACTCGAGCTACGTCACCGACACGGTCCGGATCGATCACGATCCCGACGCCGTCTCACAGGCCGAACTCGAGGAGGCGATCAGCGGGCTGGGCTACAGTGCCTACGACCGCGAGGACTCGTTCATGCGACGGAAGGCCGACAACTGGATGATGGGCCGGATCATCGTCGGCGTCCTCATGGGGATGATGGTGATGATGCAGTACCTGCTGATCATCTACCCGACCTACTTCGGCGGGCTGTTCTACGACCAGCGGACGTACGAGTTCCTCAGTCAGGCGCTGGCGAGCGAACTTGCAACGCCGTTCTACCTGATGATCGCCGCGCTGACGACGATCGTGCTGGGCGTGACCGGCAAGCCGATCCTGCAGGGAGCCTACGTCGCCACGAAGACCCGGTCGCCGAACATGGATCTGCTGGTGACGATCGCGGCCGTCAGCGCCTACCTCTACAGCACGCTGTCGATCGCCGTCGGCGGCGACCACATCTACTACGACGTCACCGTCGCGATCATCGTCATCGTCTCGGTCGGCAACTACTACGAGTCGACGATCAAGGAGAAGGCCACCGAGCGCCTCTCGGATCTCACCGCCGTCCAGATCGACGAGGCCCGTCGCGTCGGCCCGGACGGGAGCCACGAGGAGGTCGCCGTCGACGACCTCGAGCCCGACGATCGGCTCCTCGTGCGGGCCGGCGAGCGGATCCCCGTCGACGGCGAGGTCGTCGAGGGTGAGGTCGCCGTCGACGAGGCCGTCGTCACCGGCGAGTCCCTGCCCGTCGGGAAGACGGCCGGCGACCAGGTCGTCGGCGGCTCGCTGGTCACCGACGGCGCCGTCACCGTCCGCGTCGGCGAGGACGCCACCAGCAGCCTCGATCGGGTCACCGAACTCGTCTGGGACCTCCAGAGCTCGAGCCACGGGATCCAGAAGCTCGCGGACAAGCTGGCGACGATCTTCGTCCCGCTCGTCCTCGTGCTCTCGGTCGTCGTGACGACGATCTACCTCCTGACCGGTGCAGGCGTCGCCGAGGCCCTGCTGATCGGGCTCACCGTGTTGATCGTCTCCTGTCCGTGCGCGCTCGGGCTGGCGACCCCGCTGGCCGTCGCGGCGGGGGTTCGGGACGCCCTCGAGCAGTCGATCGTCGTCTTCGACGACACCGTCTTCGAGCGCATCCGCGACGCTGATACTGTCGTCTTCGACAAGACGGGGACGCTGACGACCGGAGAGATGACCGTCGTCGAGACCGATCTCGACGAGGAACTGCTCGAAAAAGCTGCCCGGCTCGAGCGCCGTTCGGCCCACCCGATCGGGCGGGCGATCGCCGCCGAGCGCCCCGTCGCCGACGGCGGCACGCTCGAGGCCGAGTCGCCCCCGGACTCGGCTCGGGCCGACGACGAGCCCGAGGACGCCCTTGCGACTCGGGGGGCAGCCGACGACGGTATCGAGTCCTTCGAGAGCCACCGCAACGGCGTCTCGGGCCTCGTCGGCGGCGACGAGATCGTCGTCGGCCACCCCGACCTCCTTCGCGATCGGGGGGTGACGGTCCCCGACGACGTCGCCCGCCGTATCGAAGCGGGTCGCGAGACGGGACGCGTCCCGGTCGCCGTCGGCCGAAACGGCGTCGCCGAGGGCGTGATCGTCGTCGGCGACGACCTCCGCGAGGGCTGGTCGGAGACGCTGTCGGCCATCGCGGAAACGGACACCGAGGTCGTCGTCCTCACCGGCGACGACGCCCGCGCGGCCCGTCGGTTCCGCGAGGAGCCGTCGGTCGACCGGGTGTTCGCGGGCGTCCCGCCGGAGGGGAAAGCCGAGACCGTCGACCGGCTCAAGAAGACGGGCCGGACGGTCATGATCGGCGACGGAACCAACGACGCCCCGGCGCTGGCCGCCGCCGACCTCGGGATCGCGCTCGGCGGCGGGACGGCGATGGCCGCCGACGCGGCCGACGTCGCGCTCGTCGACGACGACCTCGGCTCGGTCGACACCGTCTTCGAACTCGCGCGGGCGACCGACCGCCGAGTGAAGGGCAACATCGGCTGGGCGTTCTGTTACAACGGGATCGCGATCCCGCTCGCGGTAACGGGACTGCTCAACCCGCTGTTCGCCGCGCTCGCGATGGGAGCCAGCAGCCTGCTGGTCGTCACGAACTCCTCGCGGTCGCTGCTCGAGGACTGAGACGGCCGCCTACCGGTTTCCGGGCGATCGGAGGACGGCTCGCGGTCGCTTTGGAACCGACCGACAGCACTCCTTCGGCGACAGCGGAGCGATCTCAACGCGAACTAATTAGTTCTGGACATCCAATCGGGGGCTATGTCTACGCGACCGGAGCTGTCGGAGTGGCTCTCCGACCGAGCGGGATTGGTCGTTCTCACTCTCATCAGCGTCCTGCTCGCGGCGCTCATCGTCCTGCCGTATCTCCAGTACGTCCTGCTCGGCGTGATCCTCGCGTACATTCTCATGCCCGCCCAGCGCCAACTCGAGAGGTACGTCCGGTCGATGACCGCCGCGCTCGTGCTCGTCGTCGTCGCGATCCTGACGATCCTGCTGCCGGTGATGTACGTGCTCGCGGTCGCGCTGGGGCAGGCACTCGACATCGCCATGGATGTCCAGGACGGGACGCTCAACGTCCAGGATATCGAACAGCAGATCGAAACGGAGTTCGGCTACTCGGTCGATCTGCAGGAGACGTACACGACCTACCAGGAACCGATCGCGACCGGGCTACAGGAGGTCGCGACCGGTGCACTCGAGTTCGTCGGCGGCGTTCCGTCGATCGCCATCGGACTGACGGTGACGGTGTTCGTGCTCTTTGCACTCCTCCGGGACGGCGATCGGCTCGTCAGCTGGGTGCAGTACGTCCTCCCCGTCGAGGACCACGTCCAGCGCGAACTCCTCACCGAACTCGATCAGCTCATGTGGGCGTCGGTCGTCGGCAACGTCGTCGTCGCGATGATCCAGGCCGTCCTGCTGGGCGTCGGGCTCATGTTCCTCGACGTGCCGGCAGTCGTCTTACTCACCGTCGCCGCGTTCGTCGCCGCGTTGCTTCCCCTGGTCGGCGTCTTCGCCATCTGGATGCCGGTTTCGATCTACCTGGCGGTGATCGGCGAAACCATCCCCGCGGCGATCCTCGTCGGCTACGGCCTGCTCGTCAGCGCCTCCGATACGTACCTTCGACCCGCCCTCATCGGGCGGACGAGCGCGTTCAACTCAGCGATCGTCGTCGTCGGAATCTTCGGCGGCCTCGTCGTCTTCGGTGCGGTCGGGCTCTTTATTGGCCCCGTCGTCCTCGGCGGCGCGAAGATCACGCTCGACCTGTTCGCCCGGGAGTGGGCGATCAGCGAGGGGAGCCCACCGGTCGGACCGCTTCCCGCAGCCGATCCCGCGGCCGACACGGCTCCGAACACGGGGATCACCGACGAGTCGCTGATCCCCGACGTGGAGGGCGACGACCCGGACGAGGAATCGACCCCGGAGCCTCCGGCCGAGTCTGAACCCGAACCGGAGTCCGGAGTCGACCCCGATCAGCCGGAGTCGCCGGGTTCGGAAACGGACTCCGCGGAGTGATCGTCGCCTCCGCGAAGAGGTGCGTTCATTACCCCGTGTCCGTAACTACCACGTATCGTGTCTCGGAACGAAACCCGGATTCGACGCGATCGCACCGGGCGGAGCCGAGACGATCGGGACCCTCGCTACACATGAACGGATCACACGCTACCGGGAGCCCCTACGCTCCCTACACGGACGACGAACGGACGGCGATGCTCGAGTCGGTCGGCGTCGATGACGTCGAGGAACTGTTCGACATCCCCGACGACGTTCGCTTCGACGACGCCTTCGGGATCGACGCGCGAAGCGAGCGGGAGACCCGTCGACTGGTACGATCGGTGCTGGGACGAAACGACGAGCTAACCGAGCTGCTCGGGCGGGGCCACTACGGCTACTACGTCCCCTCGCTGATCGACCACCTGGCGGATCGCTCCGAGTTTCTCACCTCCTACACGCAGTACCAGCCCGAGGTCTCACAGGGATTCCTGCAGGCGCTGTTCGAGTACCAGTCTCTTTTGGTCGAGCTGACCGGCCTCGAGGTCGCGAACTGTTCGATGTACGACGCGGCCACCGCGCTGGGCGAGGCCGCAACGCTCGCGGAACGGGTTCGGTCGACGAGCGGCCACCGCATCCTCGTCCCCGACCTCCTGCTCGAGGGACGGCGGAGCACGCTCGAGAACTACGTCGCCGGCACCGACCTCAAAGTCGAGACGTACCCGACCGACGACGCGAACGCCGATCTCGACGCGCTCGCGGATGCCGTCGACGAGGACACCGTCATGGTCTACGCCGAGAACCCGACGGTGCGAGGGACGATCGAGGAGCGACTCGCCGAGATCGGCGACCTCGCAGGCGAGGCCGACGCGCTGTTCGTCCTCGGCTCGGACCCGGTCGCACTCTCCGTACTCCAGCGCCCTGGCGACGTCGGTGTCGACGTCGTCATCGGCGACGCGAGCGTGCTCGGGCTGCCGACGAGCTACGGGATGGGCCTCGGCCTGTTCGCCTGCCGCGAGGACTACCTCCGACAGGTACCGGGCCGGCTCGTCGGTGCCGGCGAGGACGCGACCGACCGACGGGCGTACACGCTGACGCTGCAGACCCGCGAACAGCACATCCGTCGGGAGCGCGCGACGAGTAACATCTGTACGAACCAGGCCTGGGTCGCGTTACGAACCGCGATGCACGCCGCGTACCTCGGGCCGGACGGCATGGTCGACCTCGCGAACCGCGGAGTGACGCGCGCGGACGACCTCGCCGAACGACTCGACGGCATCGTCGGCGTCACGGCGCCAACCCACAACCGACACCACCTCCGGGAGTTCGTCGCCCGCGTCGATCAACCCGCACGGGCTGTCGCCGACGACCTCGAGAAGCGCGGCTTCGCCATCCACGTCGTCGGCGAACACGAGATTCAGGTGTGTGTCGCCGGCGTCCCCGACGAGCGGATCGATCCGTTCGTCGACGCCTTTGCGGAGGTGGCCCGATGAGCCGCGACGAATCCGAGCCGGCGACCGACGACCAGGTCCGGTATGATCAGGCCCGATACGTCGAGGACGGCCAGTACGAACCCCTGCTCTCGGAGAAGGATCGGACGCGAGTCGAGATCGGCGGCGACGACTCCCCGCTGCCCGACGACCTGACGCGGGACTCCCTCGAGCTGCCGGCCCTCTCCGAGCCCGAGCTGGCCCGCCACTACACGCGCCTCTCGCAGATGATCTACGGGATCGACACCGGCCCCTACCCGCTTGGCTCGTGTACGATGAAGTACAACCCCAAGTTCACCGAGGACGTGGCGGCGCTGCCCAAAGCTGCGGTCCATCCCGACCGCTCGGAGCGCTCGACACAGGGAACGCTCGAGCTCATGTACCGGTTACAGGACTATCTCGGGCGGATCGGCGGGATGGACGCGGTGACCCTTCAGCCGCCCGCGGGTGCGGCCGGAGAGTTCGTCGGCATCCGCGTCGCCGCGGCCTACCACGAACACAACGGCGAGGGCCACCGCGACGAAGTGATCGTTCCCGAGAGTGCCCACGGGACGAACTTCGCCACGGCCGCACTGGGCGGCTACGACGTCGTTTCCCTGCCCAGCGACGACGAGGGGCGGGTCGACCTCGAGGCACTCGAGGCCGCCCTGAGCGAGAACACCGCAGCCCTGATGTTGACGAACCCGAACACGCTCGGGCTGTTCGAGCGCAACATCACCGAGATCGCCGAGATGGTCCACGACGTGGGCGGCCTGCTGTACTACGACGGGGCGAATCTCAACGCCCTGCTGGGACGGGCCCGACCGGGCGATATGGGCTTCGACGTGATGCACTACAACGTCCACAAGACGTTCGCGACGCCCCACGGCGGCGGTGGCCCCGGCGCCGGCCCGGTCGGCGTCGTCGACGAGCTGGCGCCGTTTCTGCCGGCCCCCCGCGTCCGCGAGGCTGGCGACGACTCGAGCGGCTCCGAACCGGCCTACGAGCTGTTCGACCCCGATCACACCATCGGCAAGGTCCACGGCTATCAGGGCAACTGGCTCGTGCTCGTCAAGACGTTCGCCTACATTGCCCGGCTGGGCGACGAGGGCCTGTTAGACGCCAGCGCGACGGCCGTGCTCAATGCGAACTACCTCGCGAGCCGCATCGAGTACGACGTCCCCTACGAGCCGTTCCACCACGAGTTCGTCGCCAGCGCGGGCGACCAGGATGCGGCCGACGTCGCCAAACGAATGCTCGACTACGGCGTCCACCCGCCGACGACGAAGTGGCCCGAGATCGTTCCCGAGGCGCTGATGACCGAGCCGACGGAGGTCGAGAGCAAGGACACGCTGGATCGGCTCGCCGCCGCGTTCAACGCCGTCGCCGAAGAGGACGACGAGATCCTCGAGGCGGCCCCCGAGCGAACGGCCGCCCGTCGGATCGACCAAACGGCCGCGGCGCGGAGCCCGCGCCTGTCCTGGCACGCCCTCGAGAACGACGCCTCCTGAAAACGGACTACGTTCGGTACGGCTCGAGCATCGCCTCGTCGAACGCGACTGGCGCCCCGGAGCGGTCGAAACAGCCGTACTCGGTGATCCCCTCGATGTTCGTCCGGCCGTCGCTCGAGAGCGCGTGGGCGATCCGGATCGTCTCGTCGGTAATTTCGAGGACGTCGCAGTCGACCCGCAGCGTCGTCCCGAACAGAACTGGCGCCTTGAACTCCCAGCGCCAGTCCCGGATTCGGTAGGGTTCCTTGTCACCCCGCAGGTCGTCGAGGGGTGTGTCGTGGGTCTCGAGGTGACGCTCGAGGGCGACGTCGGCGAAACGTGGATACTCCTCGAAGTAGGCCAACTCGGCGCCCTCGATGTGTGGACTGTGGATCTCGAACGACGAGGAGAACGATGCCAGCCCGTCGCCCGTATCGGTGCCGTCGTGGGGGCCGACCGACGGATCGCGATCGACGCTGGCGTCCGCGAACGCTGCCTTAACGTCCTCGGGCAGTTCCAGTGCGGCGCCGTCGGGCCCGATCGTCACGTGGGTCATTCGGGCGGTCGCCAGTCGCTCCCCGTTGCCGTCGTTGATCTCGTAGACCAGCTCCACGCTCGAGTCCCCGACGCGTCGGGGGACCGTCTCGACCGAGATCGTCTCGCCGATTCGGGGGTAGCGGTCGACGGAAGTACTGACGACCACCGGAGCGTAGGGGATCCCGTCGTCGGCGAGGATCTCCGCGAAGGAGTAGTCGAAGGCGGCGGCGATCTCCTGGGTCGAGATCAGCTGCCAGTCGAAAAACGACGCTCCGTGCGCGAGGGGGCCGGCGAACTCGCCGAACTGTACCCGGCGGTCGTCGATCGTTTGCATGTGTGTGGCTGTACGTCCCCGCCCGTTAGGATCGTACAGGAACCGGCAAGCGATGCTCGAGGGAAGGGAAACGGGGACCGACCGTGGTCGGCGACCGCCCCCGGATCGTCCCGTCCCCGTTCGAGTCGGCCAGTTAGATCGTTGTTAGGATCACCACAAAATAAATAACGTGTCGGGCAGGAACGAACAGTTAACGGGAATGTCGGTAGTGAAACAAATCGTCCGAACGGGGCCGGCCGAAGTCGAGCGATGATCGGATCGACGGCGACGTCCGTCGACGTCCTCCAGGCCGCGATCCGAGCCTTCGGCCTCCCGGTGCTGTTCGGGGTGTTCGTGCTGAAGGGAGCGCTCGTCGGCAAGGTCTTTCCGACGAGCGTCTTCCTCCCCGGCTACGTTGTCGGGGGCGGCTTCACGGGTCGCGAGGCCGCGCTCGTCGTCGTCGTCGTCACGATCGCCCACGTCCTCGGGCAGCTGGCGCTGTATCTCGCCGTCAGCCGCTACGGCTGGTCCGTTCTCGAGGAGCTCCCGTACGTCGAACTCGACCCGCAGTCGCCGCGGTACCGTCGGCTCGATCGCTGGTTCCAACGGTACGGCGGGCTCGCGATCTTCACGACCAACGTCGTTCCAGTGAGTCGGGGCATCATCGCCGTTCCCGCGGCGTTGAGTTCGTACTCGGCGGGTCGGTACGCGTTCCATATGTCGATCGCGACCGCGCTCTATCACAGCGTCTACGTCGGCGCCGCGCTCGCCAGCGTGGCGGTCCTGGCCTGAACCGCCGTCGGCGCTCTCCGGCCGGCTACCGCCCGCAGCCGTCGTGCCCACCCTCGAGGTGTTCGAGCAGAGCCGGATGAAGCGGGCCGTTCGAGCCCAGCAGGGCCGACCGCCCCTCCGTCTCGAGTTCGAAGACGAACGGTTCGCCCCGCTCGTCGGTGAGCCGGGCGCCAGCCTCGCGAGCGATCACCAGTCCAGCGGCGACGTCCCAGGGGTAGGTGTCGTACTCCCAGGTGGCGTCGGCACTCCCACTGGCGAGGTAACAGAGATTGAGCGCGGTCGAACCGAGCCGTCTGACGCCGCGTGTCTCCTGGTAGAACCGCGTGAGAAAGGAGCCGTCGGGATCGTAGCCGGAGATGAGCATGCTCTCGTCGAGGCGGTCCCGGCTGGTGGTCTCGATCGGATCGCCGTTCCGGCGGGCCGTCCCGCCGGCGATCGCGCTGAACAGCTCGTCGGTCTCGGGGACGTAGACGACGCCGACGACGGGATACTCGTCCTCGAGCAGCGCGATCGCGATCGAGTAGTTGGGGTTGCCGTGGGCGAAGTTCCCGGTCCCGTCGAGGGGGTCGACTACCCAGGTGTAGCCGCCCTCGCGGACGTCTCGCGGCTGTTCTTCGGAGACGATTCCGTGGCCGGGGAACTCGTTTTCGATCACCGTCGTAATGATCCGGTTGGCCTGGTAGTCGGCCTCGGTGACGATGTCGGACTTGTCGCTTTTGACCCCGACGGACTCGACCTGCCCGTGGAGCTCCCGGAGCGGTTCGCCGGCCGCCTCGGCCGCCTCGGTGGCGATCGTCCGCGCGCGCTCGAGGAGGCCGTCACCGTCGACGCCGGTTTCCGACCGCGACGCGGGAACCCGCGGGGGCTCGTCGTCGCCGCGAACGTCCCAGCCGAGCTTCTTCGAAATCGCGGTGAAGAAGTGGTCGTCGTGGCTGGTGTGGACGACGTGAGCGAGCTGTTCGGCACCGGTAACCAGCACCTCCTCGCCCTCCTCGAGGAGCGCGTTGGCTCGTCCGCCGTCGACCAGCAGGCTCGCGGGCCCCTGGGTACGGATCCGGAGTTCGGTCTCGGGCGAGACGACGATCGGTCGCACTCCGAGCTGGTGGGTGTGCAACGGAACCAGCTGGAGGGTGTGGTTGTTCGCGGGGTAGTGGATCGGACCGTTGGCCGACAGCGAGACGCCCGTCGACCCCGTCGGCGTCGAGACGGCGATCCCCGTTCCCTCGAACTCGCCGACGTACTCGTCGTCGGCGTAGACGTCCAGTCGGGTGATCTTCCGGTCGATCGGGTTCTCCGGCGGGACGTGCTCGATCATGACGTCGTTGATCCCGGTCGCCTCGAGGCCCGATCCGCGGACGGCGACCTGCTGGCGGCTGTCGATCGTCGCCCGACCGTGGATCACCTCGTCGAGGGCCGCCTCGAGGTCTTCGGGCTCGATCCGCGAGAGGAACGCGAGCGTTCCCGTGTTGACGCCGAGCTGGGGAACGCCTCTCGGGGCGAAGGTCTTGATCCCCTCGAGGAAGGTGCCGTCGCCGCCGATCGTGACGCCGAGGGTGGCCCGGTTCCCGTCGTAGACCTCGTCGATCGACTCGCCGACGTCGACCGTCGAGAGCCCGATCCCGCGGTCGTCGGCCCAGGCCGCGAGGCGGGCGACGACGTCGTCGCTGTCGGGGCTGACGATCGCGATGATCTCCTCGGTGGTTGCGAGCCGACGTCCTTGCATCGAGTGGGTCGTCGAACCGCGAGACTATGGGTCTGGCGCTCGCCCTCCGATCGACCGAAAGCCGCGTTCGACGCCGCAAGAAGGCGCTCCGCGCCGTCCGAAACGCCGAAGTCGAGCGTTCGATCCGTTTCAGGCCGCACTCGAGTCGATGCCGTTGATCTGCACGAAGCCGTAGTCGCAGTCCGGACAGTGCCACTTGACCTTCTTGCCGAGGTGCAGCGTCGTGCTCGCGGCGCGGTAGAACGTCTTCTCTTCGCCGCAGTTCGGACACTCGTGGTCGAGTTCCAGGGCCATACCGGTCACTACCGAATCGAGCGTGTTTAACGTACTGATTCGGGCGAGCGGGGACGATCGACCGCCGTCGCGGACGGCGAAGTTAAGTGCGAACCGTCCGTCGATCCCGTCATGGCGATCTACACCGGTCGCGGCGACGACGGCGAGACCGACCTCCGAGACATGACTCGCGTCCCGAAGACGGATCCCCGAATCGAGGCCTACGGCACCGTCGACGAGCTCAACGCGCTGGTTGGCACCGTTCGCCCCACCGGGTACGACGACGTCGACGAGCGACTGCGAACGGTCCAGAACCACCTCCACGTCGTTCAGGCCGATCTCGCAAACCCCGACCCCGACGACGACGACCCCGAGATCCGGGCCGACCACGTCGAGACGATCGAAAGCTGGATCGACGAGTACGACGAGGAACTCGAGCCCCTGACCTCGTTTATCCTGCCGACCGGCAGCGATCACGGTGCGCGGCTTCACCACGCCCGCGCGGTCTGTCGGCGCGCTGAACGCCGCACCGTCGGGCTGGCCTCGAGCGAGCAGATCAACGAGCGGACCGTCGAGTACCTCAACCGCCTCTCGGACGGGCTGTTCACCGTCGCCCGACTGGTCAACCAGCGCGAGGGCGAACCCGAGGAAGCGCCACAGTACTGATCGCTCGAGCGAAGCTCGGGAGTGAAAGGAAGGCTTAAGTCGAGCGCACGGATATCACGGGATGCGGGTTGGTGATCTAGTCCGGTTATGATACCTCCTTCACACGGAGGAAGTCGGCAGTTCAAATCTGCCCCAACCCACTCGAAATAATCCGTTTTTGCAGGAGCGAATTCGAACGGTTGAGGGTTTGATCTTCACGTTTTCACTTCCTCTGAGCTGGGCCGGTGGAATGCATTGATGCATCCCGCGGGCGATCCTGTCGCGCGCCCCGCCGCAGGTAGCGATTACGTTGAAGGACCGTGCACTTAGTGCCACCGACCGACGCGCGATCGGGACGACAGCGATCTCGACACGAGCCCCGTCTCTCGACACCAGATCCAATGATAGACCGTTCGAAGGTTGCTAAGGGGGTTTATCGGGGTTTAGAACCTAAATCGAGTAATGCCTCCCAACCAGCACACACCCGAAGAGATTGAGGATATGGAGCACTGGCAGAGACAGTCAATCGCCAACCAGTATGATGCGAATCCGAATGCCGGGAAGACAGAATTGAAAGAGGAGTTGATAGAAGCTGTTGAGACCCCGGCAGAACCCGACGTCGTCGAGCACTCTCCAGAAGAAATCCGTGAGATGGAGTACTACGAACGGCAGTCGATCGCTTCCGAGTTCGACGTCCATCCCAACTTACCGCCTAGTGAGCTCGAAAATGAACTACTCGAAAAAGTGAGTGACGGGAATGTTGAAAATGAAGAGAAGGAAACGCCAGACAGCGGAGGGGATCATGAAGACGACGAAAGCGAGAGTGAAGACAATGTAGAAAGTGAAGAGCGAAAAACGCCAGGCAGCGACGGGGAGTATGAAGGGACCGGGGATGTTGAAAACGAGGAACGGTCTACGATTGACGCCGGGGACACCGAGCAGTCGTCACTATCGAAATGGGAACCCGAGACGATTGATTACCCCGAGTTCAATTCCACCGTGAGTGACGACGAGATGAGCACACGAGTCGAACTCACTGACGAGGAGTGGGGGGACTCACCCACCGGCGACAGTGACGGGTTTGTCAACGACGATCGTAACAGGGACGGGGGCGGCCACGGGGCGGAGCGGCTAGCCGAAGCAATTGTTCACTCAGGCACGGCGCTCACCGGGAGCGACCGGTGCCCGAATTGCACTCATCAAAAGGATAACACGATATTTTACGACAATACTCACGCCGCTTGCCTGGGGTGTCGATCAATATACCCCCTTAGCAAACTCGGACTCACCCCGCCCGACTCATCTAGCAACGACACTCACCACTACCACGAATTCCACTAACCCACCCCCGCGGTAAGTCACCCCTCACACGAGCATATTGTAGGCACCCTCTTCGGAAAATATGCCGCGTTCGCCGGGGGGTGAATCACCCCGAATAGAGGTATTAGAATCGTTTTTAGACTCTAAAAACACCGCAGAAATGGTAAGAGTCACCCCCCGGGGGGTGATGCAGGGTACAAACCCCACCCCGGGGGCAGGGTCAACCCCGGTTTGGACAAACCATTCACCCCCACTCCCGCGCACCCACCGCGCCGCGACGGCGATGGTTGACTGGCGAGGAGGATCGATGACCGGTCCGACTCTTCTTTTAATTTCGACAAGTCACCACACCCTTTCTAAGTTCGAAATACCCGGGCGTGGTGAGGATCGAGAGGTTCAGACCCTCTTACTAGTTAATTCCGTAGCCCACCACACCTAAACAGGATATTGGAGTTAAAGTAGGTATAGAGGGGGGGGTAAAAGTACCCCTTGGGGGTAAGATATGGGCGTATCCCGCGGTGGTTGTGGTAGAGCACTTGATTTGCTGGTTAGAGACCCTGTAGTCATCGATCCTTGCCACAACCGGTTTGAATCGTCTCTGTATGGGTGTGGTGGTCTCATCGGTCCCCTTCGATAATTTACCATCGTCGTCGCGGGTGGGTGAGGTCAGTTGCGTAAATTGCGCGGGTTCTTCGCTCATAGTGTGGGCATTCTTCATTCGTCAACTCAATGTGGTGAATGATTTGTCCAAACGCAGACCCTCAGCCTATTTCGTGGAGAAATAACGCGTATGATCTTGGTGAGCAGTCAATCGTCCAAAAAAGTTTATAGCCATCCGGTTCCAAGGAATGATCAAGCAGCAACCAAAACCCAACCACGCTCGCTACACTCTGGATCCCAACCAATCCCTGGATCCCCTAAAACTCGATCCCGCGCGGTGCAACGCGCGGGAGCGTGTTGGTCGCTGCGAGCCTTAACCAGGTGCCAACACATGCGAGCTAACAACACCGACAGACTTGATAACGTCGATCATGACCGATCGAAACCCGCTCGAATCAAACTTCGAAGCGGAGAATTACTAGAAGTCGAAGGTTACGACACTCACGACGGGTGGGTTGTTATCCTCGAATCCGGGCAGACCGGTGTAATCGGTAAAATCCCGCGCGAGAACGTCGCGTGGATCGACCGCGACGGAACCACCCCCGTCAGCGAGTTAGAAGCGCAGACCGAAACCAGTGAGTCAAGTCGTGAAATCCGCGCTGACGGCGGAACCATCGACACGGACTGGGGACTCGCCGGGAGCGAGGAGTCCGCTGAGCGAGATTTATTCTCGCGCGAGCAGCGCGCTTGCGACGATCCAGCCGAAGCGCGCGCAAAGGAGGAGGAATGGCTCGATCGAGCGGAGGACTGTCCAGGGCCCGAGCGAATAGATTACTTGGGTGAGTCGGCGGCTTGGATGCAGCGCGCCGAGTGGCTTGAAGCTGATGAGGAGGAGCGGAAGAAAATGTACCGTGCACACGATCGAGTGGATAACATCGGGTTGGATCCCAGGTGGTAGAATGTCGGGCGAAGACACGATCGATGCGGACGCGCACGGAAGCGACGACGCGGTAGACCTCACCCCCGGTGATGGAGACGGTGAAGATGCCCCTGAGGAGTTCGCCGAGCGATTCCCCGGCCACGACGACAGTGGGGAAGAGGAGTGGGCGAGTGAGTTAATGGACTCTCTCGACGATGAGACCGACGACGAGTCCGACACCAGCGACGGTGAGGAAGAGGAAGAGGAAGAGGAAGAAGAGGGGTTGATGAGCGACGAGGACCGCGAGCAGCTTGGAGCGGTCGGTGACGATTACGAGCACGAACCGGTGGACGTCGATCTGCGATACAATATCGATTTCTCCGTAAAAGCGGAGCTCGACACCGCGGCGTACAACGTCTCCGAATCGACGACCCGGCTGAAAACCGCGTCGTACCGGCCCGAAGATGGTGATGTGCTCTCGATTCAGGCGAGGATTCTATCAGCGGACCGCGTGGATACGAAAGAATCTGCGGTCGGCGGGCAAGCTGCTTTGAGGATCCTAATCGCGGACGGCGGTGCGGCGACGCGGATCCAAATCCCAGGGCAGATCGGTGTAGAGCCCGGTGAAGACTTTGAGATTGGAGATGAAGTCGTCGTCACAGATCTCGAAGTGACCGAGAAGAAGGGGGACCGGTTCCCGGCGCTCGAATGGCAGGCAACGAGCTCAATCGAAGTAGTATCGAAGCCGAGTGTCCCGTTATCGGATAAAATCACGATCACTCACGGGATCGAGCAAGCCGCGCGGATGTACTTGAACACGGACCGTGCATGGGCCCGTGAGGAGCTGGTGAAAACGATCCTCGAAGAAATGCACGTCTTAGCGCCTTTCGGGGAGGATGAAGTGTGGCTGTATATCGACGACGAGGATAGGAGCGATCACGGTCTCTGGGTGCCGAACGGCGACGAGAGGCTCCGATCCAGACTCTCCGAATGGCTACCAGCTGACGCGAAGACGGGGGGTGAGAAGGGCAAAATTGTCAACGAGCTTGTTGACCGCGCCAGGTGTGAGCGCGAGGAAATGGCCGCGGGAGTCCCCGACGACGCCGATCTCAAGTGGATGGTCGGAGTCGAGAACGGTGTGATCGATCTTCGAAACGGTGAGGTGCACGATCACGACGCGAAGTGGCGGCTCCGCTCGAAGATCCGAACCGAGTACAAACCAGACGAGTACGATGGACTCGGAGGCGGGCTCGCGGAATTCTTAGACGATGTGACGAAGACCGACGATGACCGCGAATTATGCTTAGCAATGGCCGCACACAGCTTGATGCGGAATCACTCGATTAAAGCCTCATTCCCCATCTTAGGCCCATCGAACTCTGGCAAGTCGAAGTGGCAGGGCGGGGTTCGGAAGATGCTGGGGGGTGAGAACGTCAGGTCGGTGAATTTTGAAAAATTCGCCGCGGGGAAAGGCTTCGAAAGCGGGAAAGTCCGCGGCGCGCACGCTGTGATTGACGACGACGCGAGCGGTAACGAGATCCAAGATCTGAGCTTCTTTAGAAAGGTGACTGGCGGTGAAGACGTCTCGATTAACCAAAAGTACGAGAAATTGGAGGATTACGCGCCGTACGCCACAGTGTCGCTGGCGACGAACGAGCCGCAGCGGTTGAAGGACCCGAAATCCGGTGTGAAGAGTCGAATTTATCCAATAATCATGCCTCACCGCTACACCGACGAGGACGACGAACACCGCGATAAAATCCCGGTGAGAGAGCTTGAAGAGCAGATTTACGCTGACGAGGAAATCGAGGCGCTGCTGGTCGCCGCTGTTGAGAAAGCGCAGGAAATGTTCGAGACCGGGAAACCGGGTTGCGACCGCACTGAGAAGGAGCGCTGGTCCCTGTACCAGCAGTGGGCGGACTCAGTGCAGCGATTCTTCAACGAATGCGTCGTATCGAGCCCAGACCACACCGCGCCGAAAAGCGCTGTATACGAAGTATACAAGCGGTGGTGCAAGGATGAGGGCGTTGACGCGCTCGGTCCAAGTAAATTCTGGAAGGTGGCGAAGCGCTCAGCGACCGTGTACTTCGAAGCAGGCGGTACATGGTTCGATTCGAACACGCGAGGAGTTGATCATATCCAGATTGGCCCAGACGGTCTCGATTACGCGCCGGACGCGGTGTTAGATGGATTAGACGCGAACGGGACGGCGAAAAGCAGCCTCGACACGGTGACTCCAATAGGAGAGATCAGTTGGTTTAGAGGACCTAGCTTCACGACGATCGAAGGTGAAGTTGTGAAGGCGAGCGAGGAAATCGCGCTTATTGAAGATGACGACCAAGCAGTTGAATTGATCAATGTCTTCGACGCGGGCACGTCTCTCGAAGCCGGTGACAGGATCCGTGTTGAGCGTGCGAAGATCCGAGGTAAGGAGAAGCGATTAGAGTGCTACCCGGATTACACAGAGATTCAGATCCTCACAACGAGACCTGAGGATGAAGATCAATCCCGCCTCGATGACAGCGACGACGGCGACGACCACGACGACACCGGCGACGATCCAGACGACGACGGTGACGACGGCGGTGAGGATCTTGTCAACGGCCCGGACGCGGGGATCGATGTGGAGACCGTCGATAACATAATCCGTAGCATGGCGCGAGAGGACTTATCGCGGGCGAGGTTAGCGGGGCACGTTTATGGTCAACTGGCCTCGCGCGTGGATAAAACCACAGTGAGGGCCAGGATCGATAAACTCGCCGCGCGAGGTGACATAATAGTCGCCGACCCGATCAAACCAGACGACGAGGAAGAGCCTGAGGAGGGGGTGAGTGAGTCATGAGTCTCTCCACGTCCCCGTCACCGTCAGAAACTCACCTCACCGGGGGGAAACTCAAAGAGACCAAGTGGACAATCGACACGCACGCGAGCGAGCTCTGCGAGGACCTCCCTCGCAGTGACCGTGTTTGGCGGTGGGTGGATTGTCCACTCAGGTCGCGGTTGAAGCAGTGGTTGAGGCATCACGGGTTGGTCGAGCACGTCGTCGTACGTTACTGGCGGACGGTAGAGGAGCTCGAATCGTACTTAGAGGAGGTTCACGGGGGGATTGAGTGCGATGCAGGGCAGGTCCTACTCGCCGACCCACCAACTCACTCCCGGTCGAAGAATCGGCGTGATTCACGACGGACAGGGACCGACCCTGTTTGGCGGGCGACAGACCAACTCACGATCACCGGTGAGCGGACTCACTTACCCACGCCGGTCACAGGACCGGACCACCGTGAAGCTGGTCAGAAAGGGGCTGAGGCGCGTCACGCGGATCCGTGCGAGTTAGTTCACGAGGATCAACTCACTGTCACCGAGTTCAACCAGAGACCGGAAGGGCAACTCACGCTCGACGACTTCCGCTGACGACGGTGGTTAGCTTGTCAACGGGGCGGAATCGTAGTCTAAATCCCCCTGGTACTCCCATTCTATTCGATCATATCCGATCGAGTCGTCCGGTTTTTCGTAGCGTCGCCTTGCGTTGTATCGATTGATTCGCCCGGTCATGGTCGATCACCCGGTGCATTCATCGAGGGTCACGAGGAGGCGTGCGAGGCGCTTCGAGACATGGGGTGGAGCGAAGATGGGATTAGAGAACTCGAAGAGTACGCTGGGCCCGAGGAGTTCACCAGGTGTGTTTGCGATGAACGGAAGCGCGCTGAAGCGTGATTCACTCATTTTCTAACCCGGTGGAGTGGTGTTTCTAAGGTGATACCAGGGTTCGAGCCGACATGAGCTGGTTTGTCAACGGTTTGTTTTGGACTCACGCTCGCAGGCGCGAATAGCCCCCTGTCACCCCCTCTACCCGTCATGGTGAATCCAGTGGCGAGTGAGTGAGTGAGTTGAGCAGGAGTGGTGAGTTAGCCAACCCGTGTTATACTCTTCCAGTTCCTATGAATCATTAGAGGGGTTCTTGGTTGGGTCCCCTCAGGTGCCGGGCGACACCGAACGGGTCTTTTCTCACGCCCGGCACCCTCAGAACTCGCAACTCACAAAAAGGGAAACTATGGGCAGGTGACCAACCCCCGCCTGCATGCCCCAATTACAACCTTGGCGCACGCCGCTCGTCGATTACCCACAAAGCATTGCAAAAGGCTGGAATCTCGTGTCTAAGGTTAGCTAACCTGTCTTACAGGAGTCCAGCACCTATCTACTATCATGACGACTCGCCCCGTGTACCAAGAGCCACAGAACCGTTTGAGGATTGAGAACCGATTCCTCGAAAAATGCGATATCCTTGTGTCCGAAGACGGCGAGCGCGACGAGGAACAATGCTGGATATGAACGCTGATACGTTTCGGTGAGGGACGCCGAAGCGACGCTTGAAAGTTTGTTAACGTAACCTAACCAACCCGTCTCCTCCCCAACCCATACGAACTACGTACGGTTTGTAACTCCGTCGTTTTTCGCATCCTCAGCACTCCTACCAGCCGAATAGTGGTTTTCATCGGCCGATTTCGAGTCACGATATTTCGTGAACCCATACAACTGTTTCACGCGGGTCGCCTCTCTCTGGGAATCCGGGTAATTGAACGGCTATTACACATAAATAAGTAGTGGTGGAATTCACTCACAACCGTGCAGCAGTTGTGGGAATTACGTCGGTTCGATGACGCTCTCGTCGATCCGTTCGAACCGTGGTCGTTTCGGCAGCCGGACCGGTATGTGCGTCACTCGGAGTTGTCAAGTCGGTCGGCGAGTGCGTCCATCACTTCCCACAGGAGCCCGGACACTGAGCGTGCACCGAACGAGATCGGCTCGTACGTGTACGCGTCGTTCGTGTCATCGCGTTCCTGATAGTGGAGTAATCCATCGACGTGAGGGTTCGGTTCACAGTGGAATCCGCAGTCGAGCCCGTCCGATTCGCTGTAATGGATGGTGTAGTACGCCTGTATCGGGCTCCGCATCCAGGCATCGTTCGTACGGTCGGCTGCTTCGGGACCGGGTGATGGATTCGGGATCCACGTTACCCGGAGAGACGCGGTCTCTGTTGGTCGCCTGAACCACGATGGATCGAGCGTGGCCCGTAATTCCCGGTACTCGTCCGGTGGTTCCCCCACAATGGATCGAACCGCAGGGTGTCGCGCCAGTTCGCCACGTAACTCCCGCAAAATGCGATGTCGATCACGACCCGGTTCCGAGCCCCCATCGAAGCGAACACGTCCTCGGGAGGAGTCAGAAGTAGCGCGTCGGTGGATGCCACCGTCAGACTGGTTATTCGACACACCCCGGTAGCCGGTCATACGGTGATCGACGACGGGTCAGACGTCCAGGTGTCGTAGTTCTTGATCGCGTCCTGCACGAGCGAGAGCCGATACCGGTCGAGTTCCCAGTCGCTTGCTGCCCGCGTCAGTTCGTATGCCAGCTCAGCAGAGACCTCGTCCACGGCTGCTCGTTCACGGAGTGTGTCGGGGGAGTCAGCGTCATACTCGGCTTTCCACTCCGCGATATCTTCTTTCAACGCCACTGCCTGCTCTGCAAGTTCCCGTTTTGTCGTGTCTTCGAGTAACTCCCGGACGTCTCGGAGTCGTGTGTACAGCGGATCCGGATAGTAGTGGCGGACTCCGTCCTGCTCGGTCGCCATCACGACACCAAGATCGATGAGTCGGCGCAGATGGTCCCGCGCGGTATTCGGAGAGACGGCTGCCTCTTCAGCGATCCAAGAGGCGGGTCGGGGCTCCGAAAGCGTCATCGTGACCGACTTCACCCGATCGAACGCCGACGCGTGCTCCTTCCACGCCCCTACCCATTCTGGCTCGTCGCCGGACGCATTTTCGGGCGGCATACGCGACAGTAGTCGCTTGAGCACAATAATTCTACTCCTCCTCAAATTATTGCGCACTATCTGCTAGCTCTCAGGGAGTTGCAGTCCTTCCCTGCAATGGGAAAACTAAAATCGGCCGGCCTGCAATAATTTTCGAACAATTAGGTGGATCTGTCTACGTAATATTTGACTCAGACTACGATGATGAGTCAGAGGCTATCATCAATAGGCAATTACTCCGTCTTGTTGACGCTGAAGAGGAAGACTGGCCCTCGGGAGTCTATGATCGCCACGCTTGCTTCCAAGAGAATCTAACTGAATGTATTCGAACCTCTCTTGGACCTGATTTCTACGATGAGGCACTCCGAGATGGCTGCGACAAATACGGATATCACAAACAGTCTCGGGGAGCAAAGAACCCGACAGTCATGTCTAGTGTATTCAAGACTGCAAAAGAGGATGATCGGTCTGTCTCGAAGATTGACGAAATTATTGATCACGCCCTCACTATGATTTAATTAAAGCCCTGGGGTTTTTATGCTCCGCTCTGCGCCGCGTTGGTGATTACTCCTCCTCTTGTAGTGTCGATTTGATTTCATCCCTTGTCTTCCCCAACTTCCACCGGAGACGATCAAGCCCGTCTTCAACCGTGATTGGGTCAGCATATTCAACATCGTCAGATCGGTACACTGGCGTTATGTTAACGGTCTCCGTTGCAGCAGGGTCGTCCGTGATGATGTGGATGTCGTACAGGATGCCAACCTGATCTCCATCCTTGAGGTCGATCACCGCTTCGGTGACCGTCATGTGTTGCATCGGATCAAGCATTGGGTTGCTTCGATCGTCAGTGTGGACGATGATCTGCATCGAGTGCATCTCCTCTTTCGGCAGTGGGTGGCTCAGCGTGATCGCAGCGATGCCATCGACTGACTTCTCGATCTCATCGATAACCGCCTTGATCGGCTCTGATAACGCCCGTCTTCGTGCTGTCTGGTCGTCTTCGTTGCTGTCGAGGTTATTTTGTTGCATTTTGGTATAAGGGATTGGTTGGCTGGTGTTACTGTGCGGTGTTGACGTTCTCGATGAGATCAGCAAACTCCTCAAGGACTGTCTCTGAGCTGGCAGAGCGTTTCTCGCACCAGTCGAGGGCTTCTTCTTTCGTGAGCAACTCTAACGTTTCACCGTACGTTGTCCCATTTGGGGTCTGTTCGGCGTACTCCGTAGCCGCACCGCCTTGACAATGCAGGAAGTACTCACCGTTCGAGTCTTTGTACAGCGTTTCTGCGAGGGCGTGGAAGTCACCCTTGTCTACTATGGCCCCATGCTTGGCAATTCGGTCCGCACTGTCCGTGTCGTAGACCTTTCGGTTGATCACGCGTTGCATTGCAAGCCGGACTTAGACGCATTGTTTAAAAACCCTCGTAGCAGGCGGGTAATCGACCGGCTAAGACGTTTATTTAGTTAAAATAATCTTGGACTATTTGTTTCACAGGAGGCTGGAGCGCGCGTATTCTTGTGATTTTGGAGATATCATTCACTATTGTCGCGTAGAGCAGACCAACCGAGGATGTTGATTGTAGTAGGATACGCGATGCGACGTTCAGATCTCGCTGCCAGACTAACTCGATGGTGGGTCCTCTAGTTAGATAAGCAATAACTCTGGACAAATCGTACTTCCCCCTACAATAGACAGACCAATCTTGTCCGCAACGTGAAGAGCGTCATTTCGCCTTTTGAGGTACCCGAACACGTCTATTGGTTTGTTTGGTGTTTTCACCGGAATCGATAACTTGTGTCAGTCCACAACACAGCAATATGAAACGGTTCCTTCGCTACTTCCTCTACCGCGAAGTGTATCGGTTAATCCGCAAATCGATGCGCGACTCGGGTTCGGATTCGACGTCCAACTCTCAGCCGGTCGAGCCAGGAAAGGTAATTGAAGAAGGGCGGCATTCAGTCGGAAATGCGCAGGGCTTTCCGGCTGACGGCGGTCGGATCGAATCACCGGCGCAGCTCAAAGCCGTCCTCCAACGAATGGATGCGTACGATTTCGAGCACTTTGTCGGTGATCTCTGGGAACGGATGGGGTGGGAGACGGAAGTCTCGACAGCCGCCGCGGACAAGGGTGTAGACGTCACCGCACAGAAGGCTACGCCGTACGAGCAGACGCTGCTCATTCAGGTGAAGCGATACGGACCGAACACGACCGTTGGATCACCCGAGGTACAACAGTACGCGAGCCTTCGCCACCAGTACCACGGCGTCGATAAGGTGTTGCTCGTCACGACCAATGGTTACAGTCGCCAGGCGAAGGAAATCGCCGACCAACTGAACGTCAAACTCATCAACGGAGACGAGCTCGTCCAACTTGTCCTCGAACACGACGCCCTCGACCTGGTCGTCAAGTATCTCGACTTCGTCGAAGCCGTTCCCGAGGAGGACACCTCGCAGTCAGCGGAGCAATCGGCCGATCGACCGGAAACCCCGTCCGAAGCAGGAGCGCCGTCGTCGGAATCAGACGCTTCGGCACCACAACCGACTCAGATGGGGAGTCCGCCTTCCACGCGCTGGCATAAGATGGTGATGGGGGCGACGATCGGCTGGGTCGTCGTCTTTTTCAGCGTGGTGGCGATCCCGGAGGCACTCTGGGGTCTACTGTTTCTGGCGACGTGGGTCGCGCTTCCGGCGGCGCTTTACCTCGATGCTCGTGAGATTGGCGACGTTACCGACTGGCCGAAGTACACGTGGGTCTACGTCCTCACGTCATTGCTCTGGTTCGTCGCGGTCATTCCCGGCCTCATCTACCTCTGGCGTCGTCGATCCGTTCCGGTCAAAGACGAGAAGTATTCGGCGTCTGGCGAGCAAGCGTCGTCGATCGATACGTCTCAGCCCAGTACTGAGGAGCAGCGCACGGAAGCATCGAACGAGTCGAAGTCATACGCAGACGTCGAGGGGTCAGCGTCGGAATCACGGTCATCAGGAACGGATTCCGATGATCGGGATCACGCTCGCGTCATTGGCTACGAGGAGGAACGCTACACGTGCCAAGTGAAGCGATCGCCCAACGGCGAGTGGCTCGTGGCGTACGGTCGTGGTACCGATCCCGACGACGCGCGGGTATTCGTCTATGACGATACCGGGTTACGGATTACAGAGACGATCGCGGAGCCGACGACCGCGTCAATCGCCGATTCCGGACGAACCGTCGTTATCGATGCACTTGACCCGGACGAACACTCCTCGAAACTTCTCGTCTTTGAGCCGGACGGCACACAGCTCCTCACGCACTACTTCAACGCAGACGTCGCCGATTGCGACGTTACGCCGGATGGCGAGTACGTGGTCGTAACGACGTATCCACCGGACGACAGCGCCTACGTATTCGACCTAGGGTCTGGTGACCGACGGACGAAGCACGAGTTACGCCATGAGAAGGCGAGACAGGTTACGATTCGAACGGAAGACAGTGGATGGGAGATCCAGTTCAGTACGGATACAGGCGCAGATCCGTCGTACGCTATCGACTTGGATGGCGAGGTCGTTTGGGAGGGAACCACTGATCACGAGAAAACCGTGCAGGAGGATGTGGGGGAACGCGACGATCCACAACGTCTCCGTGAGACGATCGAATCTCTCCGCGACGCGTACGACGCCGCCGAAACGGAACCGGAACGAAACGACGTTGCGCAGTCGTTAGCAGACGCTCACTGGTCGATGGCGAACGCGCTCGAAGACGACGATCCCGAGGCCATGCAGGACCACCTCGAACAAGCCAAGGAACGGTACTTCGAACTGCTGCCCTGGTACGAGGGCAAGTCGGGAACTGCGAAGGTGCTACGAAAGCAAGGGTCCCACTATCTCGAACGCGGGGAGGAGGAACGAGCAGCGGAGTGCTTCCGACAGATCAAACAGCTCGAAGACGAGTATAGCGTCCAGTTGCTGACGGAAGAAGACGAGCAGCATTTAGAGAGCCTTTCGTAGCCTACGAGTATTATTCGGGGTCGATGAGCGGATTGGATCTGATGTGGTCGAGCGTCTCTGTATCGGCGTACCTGAGCATCTCGTAGTAGTGGGTTGGGAGGATGGCTGGTTTCGGCGGAAAGCCCGCGTAAGGGGGTGAATGGTAGTGCGTTCGCTTTCCCTTGCGAGGGTGTTGATCCCACCGCCGTTTTCACTCTCGGTCATCCGTCCAGTTCTCCTAGTAATGGACCTCGAAGTCGCTGCTTGTGCACCACCGAATATCGTAGTATGCCTCCTGAACAGCGGTCGAGAAGTACTCCGAGGCGAAGATTGCGGTGAGCATTGGTTTCCCATGCTTCAGATTCAGGGTTGTCGAGTGAATATAGGGGCAGTATCGAGCCGCTGCTTGATACTCATGAGAATGGTCCGGTCAACGCCCCCAACGGGCGTATGCGAGTGATTTACCACCAGACTTCTCAGTCCGCGTTTGCTGTGGCGCGATCACTCAACCGGCGACGAGCACAGTCATCGAGGCAGAGTTCGTCTTCCAAGCTAACCCACGTCGATAAGTCGTCCCAGGTGTCCTCAATCTCCATATCGAGGCGGTCAGCTGCGTCGAAGACATCGATGCTCGCGGGATCGGTGGCGTCATAGTGGTTCCGCAGCGACTCGATTTGCTCTTGGATCTCGATAACGTTCTCTCTGAGGTCATCCAGTGTGCTCTAATTCCAACACTGCATGGCGTTTTCAATAGAGCACTCATGTCTGCCATGAGGGCGCTACGTAACCGGGTATGAACTTCCTAGACGGTCCACTAGACAATCCACGCTGCGAGTCTTGTTTTACTTTCACCTCGATCTGGGTAGAGTTATGAACTGTCGGTTACTTCAATGTGATACGGAATGCTGCCGAACGACAGACTGGAAGTACACTGTCTGAACGTGGATCACGGGGATTGTACGATCATCCGGCATCAGGGGGATCAACACAAGACGAAGGGACGGATTTCGTTCGTCGATATCAACGACTGGAAGAACCGGCAACCCGAGGACGAAGAAGCGTCCATCGCCGGGTTGAGCAAGCAGCTGGAAGAGCTTTCGCTGCACACCTCACAGAGCGGTCGATCGTTTTACAAACAGCAGATCAGCGAGGACGAGTACGCCGAGAAGTATCTCGATGATCCACTTGAGTATTTCCGGTCGGACGTCGCTGAACCCGATCAGAATATCTGGCGATTCATCTCTACGCATCCCGATATGGATCATCTCTCGGGGCTTGACCGTTTGTGGGACGAGGAGTCTGTCAGTATCTTCTGGGACACCGATCACGAGAAGGACCTGAGTGGTGTGGAGGACTGGCCACCAAAGTATGAGAAGGCTGACTGGGATCGGTACGCCGAAATCCGGAGTGGAGAGACGGATTGCCAGTACATCCAGCCGACGAGAGGCAGTCAGGAACAGTACTGGCAGGACGATAACATCGAGATCCTGCATCCGTCTCCGGAGATCGTGGAGGAGTTGAATGAGGAAAACGAGGACAAGGACAGTCCCAAATTCAACGATATCAGCTTCGTTCTCAAATTGAATACGCGAGGCGGTGCGATCCTGCTTCCAGGGGATGCTGAACAAGATGCCTGGGACGAGATCCTCGACGAGTGGGGTGAGGAGGTGCTGGAGGACATCCGGGTTCTGAAAGCATCACATCACGGGAGGGATAACGGGTTCCACAAGGAAGCGGTAGAGGCTATGGACCCAGAATACGTCGTGCTCAGTGTGGGTGCGAAACCTACCACTGACGCACATCAGAAGTATCGGCGAACCTGCCGCGACGACGCCAAGATCTGGTCAACGCGACAGTACGGAACCATCACGTTCACCATCGCAAATCGAGGTGCGTTCAACGCGTCTCGCGCTGTCCCTGATGGGATCTTTGATCTGCCGGGAGAATGAACGGCCAGAATCTCACGGTTTACGATTTCGTTGTGGATCTCATTCCCGGGGTGTTCGCCATTCTCCTTGCGTTGTCTCTGCTTCCCGCAGAAAGTATCGACGGCATCGATATTACCGAGGTAACTGTTGGATCGAGCGTGTTGGTTATTGTTCTCGGGTATTTTGTGGGTCATCTGGTGCAGGCGGTTGCGAGCCCGATCGACAACTGGGTGTATTTCCTGTGGCGGGAGGACTATCCGTTTGAGAAGTCGTTGGAGGAGGCGCGGAGTGGATCTGTTGAGGATCGGTTCGATGAGAACATCCAGATGTTTTTTGATTCAGATGACGTTGATACTGATGATCTCAAGGAGTACGAGATGTTCAAACTGACGCAGAGCTATCTGTGGAACAACAATATCGGGCGTGCGCAGCGGTTTCAGGTGTTGTACTCGTTTCTTCGGAGTATGTGGATTCTTTTGTTGGCGGGGGCGGTGCTGCATGGTCTTGGGTTGTTTGCTTCGGAGTACGGCGAGTATCAGTTGGTGTGGTCGCCGTTGCAGTCGATCGTGATCGTTGTTACCTTGGGGGTGTCTGGAGTCATTGCGTACCTGCGGCGGTTGAAGTATCAAGGTATGATGGTGGATGCGTTGATCTTTGATTTCTACGCGAACGTGCTTTCCCAGGAAGAGTGAGTTCGAGGGAGTGATCTCACCGGGTTCCAGTGCGACCTCCTGTACGTGATCGTAGGTGTGGAGCAGCCGTCCGGCTAAAACGTGAAAAACGAAGCCGAACAGTACTACTGTAGAGAGATCAACCACGACCGGCTCTATCCGAACCTCGATACCCTGGTGAACGAGGAGTTGGTGGAGAAAGGCCAACTGGATCGACGCACCAACTACTACACGATTACGAACAGGGGTATGGACCATATCCGGGAGCGACGAAAGTGGGACCAACAGTACATCGACGTCTGAGCCATACGAGTTTGGCAGCGGTCAGTGTGGTAAGCCAATAAGGTTCAACTATTCAGAGGTCCCAACGGTGTCTAACCAATCGAATGCAAGACTTCACACCTACAGAGGGAGACCGGGTTCGGATCGACATCCCTGATGAACATGACCCAGACCACGAGATACATCATGGGAAGCATGGTCGAGTTACGAGGATCCTTTCAGATGATGCCGCGGACATAACCGGAGATCAATGTGATACGGAGATTTATCGGATCAAATTTGATGACGGGGGACGTGCTGATTTCCGCCATCATGACTTGCGCCCGCCACTCGAATAGTGAACCCTGATCGGTCGAAAATCGAACTTCTGATAGCGACGGTTCCCAATTGGAATTCTATCTCCGTATCCCATCAGATGTCTGTATTAGAGTAGTATAAACGATTATTTGGCAGACACGAGAACACTGGCGACATGGGATATCAGTCGCGGACGATCAAGCAAGTTCTTCCGGAG
>NZ_JARUKW010000012.1 GCF_029688845.1 Natronococcus sp. A-GB1
CCACTAAGCCCACACAGCGATTGCTGTGTGGGCTTTCTGTATTTATACCCCTACGCGACAGAAACCTCTCTGTAGAGCATAGCAAGTATTCAACACCCATCAGATCATCAAACATGTTTGGACCCGTTCTTATACGAGAGCGGTGAGATAGTCGTACATATGTCGAACTCACCGAACCACGACGTTGCCTCCGTTTTTGAACTGTTGTCGCGCTCAAGATGTCGGTACACCGCCTGTTACTTTTTGCAAAACCAGCACACGTCGATCGAGCAGTTGACCCGTCAAATTACCGCCTGGGAACAGGAGTGTCCGCCGGACGCGGTAAGCGAAGCGGAGCGTCATCGTGTGAGGACATCGCTGATACATCACCATCTTCCCCGACTCACCGAACATGGACTCCTCGAGTACGATCGCCGAAGCGGGGACGTTACGAGCACGGCGACGTTCGAGTCGATGCGCGATGAGATCAGGCGGGTGCGCACGCTCGACGATGGACCGGTACCCGACGAGGAACCGCTCGATTCGGTCCTCTACGCGGAACCGCTAACGGAAGGATCCCCGACTCCGAGCGAGTGACGACCGTCGCTCGGAGCAACGCGACTGCCGAACACGGTGTGTCCGATTCGAACCGTCTCGAGTGCGCTCGACGATCGGCACTGGTCGGCGCAGTCGCTCGAGAGAACTGAGTTGTCGCCCGGAACACTAACGTCCAGCGTCATTCCGTGGCGGCGTGCCGCGTCGGCTGGCTAACCCTCGTGCCGGGCGGGGGACTCGGTCCCCAGACGTGACGGGAATCCGTCACGGTCGAGATGTCACGTGCCCGGGTTCGCCGTACTGTCATCGCACCCGAATGGGTTCGCTCGGACGGGGACTAAAGGCACGTATTCATGCTAGGCCACTGGGGTGTTTAAGTCTTGTTTGCGACTCCTGCTGGCGGGTGCTGGATAATTCGGTTTCGAGACAGGCGTATCGAGAGCGGTTACCCGTCTCCCTCCTCCGGAATGTTGTACGTACTCGGATCCGGCTCCGGCGGGATTCCGGATCCGTCGCCGGGCTGTTCGGCGAGGGAGGAGAACTCGCCCTTGCTGTCCGGGCAGCCCCCTGCGTCCACGGTGCTTCCGGATCCGACTGTGGGTCCTGCCTGGTCGACATGAACGAGTAGTTGACCTCCTGGTTTTCCTCTTCCTGCGGGAAACTCGCCGGAACTGGAACCGGGTCCTCGAGCGACTCGAGTGCGGCGAGCCACTGGTTCTGGCATCGTGTCGCGCGTGATAAGATACGAGAGCATGTCCTACATCCCGGGGTCGTCGGTGTACTCGTAGAGACGGGTGGCGAGAGTGCGCCCGGTCCCCTCGGCCATCACGTTCGCGTAGAAGTCGCCCGCGAGGTTTCCTGAGGCGACCACGTGGCCGCCGGAGAACGGGATGCCGTTGCTGTCGACGGGCATCGCTGACTGGCCCGCCGAGAGGAACTGGCACGGGTTCTGCCCGGTCATCGACGCGGTGGTCGATGCGACGTCTTCGGCGTCCTCGCTCCTTGAGTGTGACTGCGGGAGTGATCTGAGGGAAGGGGGATACCGAATGGACCGAATCCGAGGTGCGGTATTAGAGACGAGTTGGCCCCTCGTTACTGTCGGTCTCGATCCCTGAGTGTCGGGGGTTCTGCAAACAGAGACCGTGGTTACACGAACCCGAGAGTCGGTCTCGTTCAGTAGAAGTACTCGTCTTCGGAGAGCTGGACGTACCGCCCGTCGCGATAGGCGAACTTGCGTTTCTTGTAGGCCGCGAGCAGCCTCGTCGCGCCGATACCGGCGGAGTAGGTCTGCTCGAGGATCGCCGTGTCCGTTCCGGAACCCTGCATCTCGTTGATGACCTCGAACGCCCGGTCCCAGTCGTCGGGCTCGTACTCGGCGACGATGTCGGCGAAGGCGACGTTACGAATGATCTCGTCGCCGATGGCACGTTTCCAGACCTCGTTGTAGTTCTCGAGGGAGTCGGTCGCGGCGAGACGTCCGGCGATCTTGCCCGTCCGTACGGCGACGTGGTAGCCGCCCTCGTGGAACGCCGACGTGGTGCCCATCGCGCCGCCGGCGACGGCGATGTTCGCGCCGACTGGTGAATCGATCGGTCGCGTCGAGGAGATCGGGTACGTCTCCGTCCCCCTCGATTTTCCGCGATCCTCGACGATCGGGATGTCTTCCTCGATGTCGTACTCGTCGCCGTACTCCTGTTCGAGCAGTCGGCGGATGTACTCGGCTCCCGACGGAAGTTGGTCGTCGGTCGGCTCCAGCAACGCGTAGGCAGCGGGATCCGAAACGTCCTCGAGGGTCATCCCGATCGGCATCGTTAGACCGACCCGGGCGACAGTGCCGTCGTTGGGGAACACCCACGGGTAGGCGGTCTCGCCGGGCATGTACCCCCACCAGAACTTGAGCCGATCCTCCTCGAACAGTTCGGGGGGAAACTCCCGGTACTCCTGGTAGGCGATATGGTTCGCCTCCGGCGGCGAGAGGTGGTCCGAGACGCTCCGCCCCGGCGGGGTAAACTGATCCAGCGCGTCGAGGGTAATCCGGCGCTGCGGGCCGTCCGCGAGGACAACGTACTGTGCTTCGAGTTGGTCGCCGTCCGACAGGGTCAACGTGTGGGTCGGCCCCTTCGGACTCGAGGCGCGCAGATCGGTCTCGAGGGATTTGACACCGGTTCCGACCCGGAGGTCGGCGCCGGCGTTCGCGGCGCGTTCGTGGAGCCAGTCGTCCATCCGGGCGCGGTGGAAGGTGTAGCCGAACCTCGGGTAGTCGGCCTCCATCCCCGTCGTTGTCAGTTCGAGCCGGTTCGACGGCCCGACGAATTCGGTGGCCTCGAGTTCCTGGTGGATGACGTCGTCGGGAATTTCCCGATAGTCGAAGTCCATGATGTCGATCCAGTAGTCGAGCATACCGGCCGCGTCGGTCGAGTCCGGGCCGAGTTCGTCACGGTCCTCCCGCGGGACACCCTGTTCGAACAGCACCGTCTCGGCGCCGTGTGCGGCAGCTCGCTCCGCCGCACAGGCGCCTGCGGGGCCGCCGCCGACGATCGCGACGTCAACGCGTTCCATACTTCGTTGGGACTGGACGGGCCGTATTAAACTGTCTGAAGTTCGGATCGATCACCGGCGGCGGTACTCCCCGCGAACTGAACGCTTTTGGGGACACCACTCGAGGCACCGGATATGCCCGCTACCGACGAGACGGATCTGCTCGTCCTTCGTAAGGGAACTCACGGAACGCCGATCGAACGGTACGCCGAGACGCTTCGGGATCGGCTTCCCGACCGAACCGTCGAACTCGCCCGCACGCCGACCGCCGAGCGCGAACTGATCGAGGACGCCCGCTTCGTCACCGGGATGACCCTCGAGGAGGAGTTGCTCGAGGCCGCCTCGAACCTCGAGGTGTTCGCCTGTGCCTACGCAGGGACCGGTCATCTGCCACTCGACCGACTCCGAGAACGCGGTGTCAGGGTGACCAACGCCTCGGGCGTCCACGGGCCGAACATGGGCGAACACGTCCTCGGTGCGATCTTGCACTTCACACGCCGGTTTCACGTCGCCGAGCGCAGGCAGCGCCGACGTGAGTGGCGCCACTACCAGGCCCACGAGCTTCAGGGGTCGACGGTCACCATCGTCGGCCTGGGCGCGATCGGACGGGCGACCGCCGAGCGCCTCGAGCCGTTCGACGTCGAGACGATCGGCGTCCGCTACAGCCCGGAGAAGGGCGGCCCCACCGACGAGGTCGTCGGCTTCGACGACGAGCCCTTCGAGGATGCGCTCGCCCGGACCGACTACCTCGTGCTCGCCTGTCCGCTCACCGACCTCACGCGGGGATTGATCGACCGCGAGGTCATGATCACGCTCGATCCCGGAGCCGTGATCGTCAACGTCGCCCGGGGGCCGGTGATCGACACCGATGCGTTGCTCGAGGCGCTGCGCTCGAGCTGGATCCGCGGGGCCTCGCTCGACGTTACCGATCCGGAGCCGCTACCGGAGGACCATCCGCTGTGGAACGTCGGGAACGTCCAGATCACGCCCCACAATGCCGGACAGACGCCTCAGTACTACGATCGGCTGGCCGATATCGTCGCGGAGAACGTTCGTCGGTTCGACGACGGCGACGACGACCTCCGGAACCAGGTCGTTCCCTAAGCGGGCTCCGATCACGGTCGAGGCTCGCGAGTTCCGACTATACTTTTTTGACTCGCGGACACCGACCGTCGAGTATGGCATCGAGCACGATCGTTCGATCGGCGCGGCCGATTCGATTCACCACGGGTCGACCGAAACGGAGGACAGGAAGATGACGCTGACGTTCGACGGGACCGTGATTGTCCCGGCGGCGGATCCGGACGACGGGGAACGGACCGCCCGTGCCCTCGAGGGTCATCTCGCGCCGTCGAGTACGGTGATCGCCGTCAACGTCATCGAGAAAGCAGGTGGCGGGATCGACAAGGCACCGATGGAGCAACGCGAGGATCACGCCGGCGACATCTTCGAGCGGATCAGGGGTGTCCTCGACGAGTCGCCTGCCGCGGTCGAGACGGAGGTGCTGTACGGCACCGACGTCGTCGAGCGGATTTTCGAGGCTGCCCGCGAGGAGCAAGCCGACGCCGTCGTGTTCAACGCTCGAGAGGGGAACCGGATCGCGGAGTTTCTCACGGGCAACGTGGCGAGACGGCTGGTCAAGGAGGCGTCCGTCCCGGTCGTTGCCCTCCCACAGACGGAACCCTGACCGTCGACGGCGCCTACTCGTCGATTCGGGTCAACCGACCCAAAAGCCCGGATCCGTTTTCACCGAGAGAGACGGCGTTCGAACCCGAATCGACGTCGACCACGTTGGTCTCGGCCAGTTTCGGAAGGTGAACGTGGTGAAGCGAGAGCCGCATGCGGCGACGCGTTCCGATAACTGCGTCGCCGACGCTGGCGACCGATCCGCTCTCGGAGCCGTCCTCCGCAAGTACCACGTGGTCTACGAGGTCGTCTACCGAAACCGGCGCGTCGGATTCCGCGAGGCGCCGGAGGACGAGACGCCGGCGCCGGTTCGCGAGGAGGTCGAACGTCGCACTCGTTTCGTCGGCGGCTTCGGTCGACAGAGCGGTCAACGACTCCGGATCGGAGATGGCGGGAAGCATCGTTCGTTGGTGGGGTCGTCCGTACTTCTGCGCCGCGCCAAACTGTGATGGAGGGGCGCCGCGACTCCGGATTCAGGTCGGTTGCTGCAGATACGTGGTACGAACGAAAACTACAGAAACAGGACGTCGGCCGGCGACCGGGTTACAGGTAGCCGTTCTCGAGCAGCAGTTCGCCGTTCAATACACTCGCGCCCGCGGCGCCGCGGATCGTGTTGTGCGCGAGACAGTTGTACTGCAGGCCGAACGAGGACTCGCGGAGCCCGCCCGCGGCGACGGCCATCCCGTCGCCAAGCGAACGGTCGAGGCGGGGCTGTGGGCGGTCGGGCTCGTCGAAGACATGGATGAGTTGGTCGGGCGAGGAGCGAAGCTCGAGCGAGGGGTACGAAGCCATTGCGTCGGCCGCGTCCTCGGGTGAGAGGTCCTCGTCCGTTTCGACCCAGACGTTCTCGAGGTGGCCGTCGATCGTCGGGATGCGGTTACAGGAGGCGGCGACCTCGACCCTGTTGTGGCTGAGTTCGGCGCCGTCGAACTCGCCGAGCAGCTTGCGGGACTCGGTCTCGAGTTTGTCCTCCTCGCTGCCGATATAGGGGATCGCGTTGTCGATGATCTCCATCGAGGAGACGCCGTCGTACCCCGCACCGGAGACAGCTTGCAGGGTCGCGACGTGGATCTTCTCGAGGCCGTAGTCGGCGAGCGCCGCAAGGGTGGGGACGAAGGTGATCGTCGAGCAGTTGGGGTTTTTGACCATTGCGCCGTCCCAACCGCGTTCGTCGCGCTGGACCTCGAGCAGGTCGAGGTGGTCGGCGTTCACTTCTGGGATCACGAGCGGAACGTCGTCGGCCATCCGCGCGTTCGAGGAGTTCGAGGACATAACGTACCCCGCCTCGCAGAACGCGGGCTCGACCTCGCTCCCAACGCTCGAGGGGAGCGACGAGAACAGCAGGTCGACGTCGTCGGGCACCTCGTCGGGATCGGTCGCCGAGACGGTCGTCTCGGCGACGTCGTCGGGGATGGGGCCCTCGACGCGCCACTTTGCGGCCTGCCGATAGCTCTTCCCGGCACTCGAGTCGCTCGCCGTGAGGGCGGCGATCTCGAAATCAGGATGGGGATCGAGAAGTTGAATCAATCGCTGTCCGACGGCTCCGGTCGCGCCGAGTACGCCAACTCGTACTGCCATTTTCCCGACTCTCGGGGTCGTATCCGCAAAACGGTTTGGATTTCCGCGACTGCTGCCGTCCGCCGGAGGCTGTCGGCTCGTAGACGGCCGTATAGAAGAGATTAAGAAAACGGAGTCGATCATATCGACTGATGCAGTACTACCAACGCCGACGCGATCCAGGTACCGCAACGGCAGCGTCTCACATCCTTCGCTTGAGGTGGTCGCAGTGACGAACTCGACGGCCGGTCTCGGCGATCTCGGTCTGTTCGAGACCCGGTTCAGTATCGGTGCGACGATCCTCGCAGTGCTCGCCGTGGTGCTCGGGATCGTTCTCGGCGTGATGGGATACCAGGAGATGAGCATCCCGCTCGCCGGAGAGCTCTCGATCGTCACCGGAATGGTCGGCCTCCTGTTCGGGCTCTTCTTCGGGATCGTCGCGTTCGTCGCCGCGGCCTACATGGACTCGGGTTACGGCGACGACCACGGACACTGAACCGATCACCGAATCGGCCCCATCTCTTCGACCGACCGACGCGACGCTATCGACTCTCGGTTTCGGATTTCCGGGGAAGAACTCGAGTTATGCCGGGACTTCGGCGCCTTTCTTTCGCGTGACGTAGCCGGCAATGCGGTTGCGAACGCCCTTGGACTCGACGTTCGTCAGCTTCGTGACGCTGTCTTTGTTCTGTTCGAAGTCGGTCGTGAACGCCTCCGGGTACCGCTCCAGCAGGAGGTTCCCGGTCTTCTTGACGTAGGCCGGTTTGATTGCCATACAGATAGGTTTCCCGAGCGCGCCCTAAAGCCATTCGTTCTTCGGCGACACGGCGGGTGTGTCGCGAGCGATGACACTCGGAGGCGTCGTCACCACTCGGCGTGGTCGCGCACGCACTCGAGGGCCTCGCGTTCTCGCTCGCTCCCGGCACGATCGACGACCGAGGCGAAGTACTCCAGTCGCTCTCGGAGCGCGTCCTGGTCGTACGCCGGCACGCCCAGACGTGAGGCAGCGACGGTCGCCTCGATCACGGCGCCGAACCCGCGATCGATCGTCGGCACCGTCTCCGCAACGACGTCGGCCTCGAGGGGCCGGAGCGTCCACTCCTCCCACTCGGTTTCGCCCTCGAGACCCGAGTCGACCCGCTCGACCGCGACGCGTACCCAGGCGTTGGCCGACTCGAGGATCGGCTCGTCGAACTCGTTGATCGAGAGCGCGGCGTCAGCAAAGGCGACGGGGTCGACGGTGAACTGGACGTACCCCTCGCCCTGCCGGTGGAAGTTCCGTCTGGTTCGTGTGTTTCCCCACGTTTTCGCGGTGACGGGATCGTCGTTCTCGTCGCCGTCGCCGGCGAACAGCCCGAGCGGAGCGGCGTTCCACCGGTCGTTCGGCCCGAGCGTCGTCACGATCGACTCCGTGACGCCTGCAAGCAAGACGGGCCACTCGACGGTATCGGGATCGGCGCTTGTGTTCGTACTCGCATCCGCGGTTCGGTCCGAGCGCTCGGTCACAGTGTCACCGTTTCGTGCTCGAGGGCGATGAACAGCCCGGCTGCGGTGAGATCGGCCGTCGTCCCCGGGTTGATCCCGCGGTCGACGAGTTCGTCGGCGAACGCCTCGACCGTCTCGCGATCGGTCTCGAGCGCGTCGCGCTCGACCAGGGCAGCCGCTCGCTCGGTCACCTCGGCCGCGACGGCCTCGCCGCTGCGGTTCGCGACGAGCGTGTCGGGTCGCTCCGCGAGCAGGGAGAGAAAGACCGCGGCGGTCCGTTCGAGGATCGGTCCCTCGGCCGCGGCGAGCCGTTCGGCTGCCGCGAAGGAGCGTTCGAACCCGGTGACCCACTCGCGGGCGACGTCGTCTCCAGGGACGCTGCGGTCCATCACGTCGAACAGCGTGAGGCCGAGGTCCTCGAGGGTTGGAATCGCAGCCGCGCCGCGTCGAACGTCGAGCGGGGCCATTCCCTCGGGCGGATCGGCGACGAAGACGTCGACGTGTTCGAACGCCCGGTAGAACGCGGCCGCGTCGGCGACGGTCGTCCCCTCGAGGACGCCCTCGACGACGGGCTGTGAGAGGTCGTCGCGGGTCGCCCGGACGAGCGGGACGAGCAACAGCAACGCGCCGAACTGGGTGTTGCCCCCCTCCTGGTCGGTCATTCCCTCGACGGCGCGCTCGAAGGAGTGACCCACGGCCGCGCCGTTCGCGGCCAGTTCGAGCCCGTCGCGGGCACCGACGGCCCCGGCGAGGAAGTGTTCGAACCGCAGGTCCTCGAGGTCGCGGTGGCGATCGACGTTGCCCGGTTTGGGCGTCCCCGCGACCTCGAGCAACAGCGCGAGTTCGGCGGTGCGGTCGGGCGCGGCTCCGTACATACGGTCGTCTACGGTGGCCCGGGATAGAAGTACGTCCCTTTCTTCGCTGTGAGTGCGATCTCGGCTCGGAGTCGCGAGCGACTACGAGGATCGAACGGCGGTGAACTGCCCGTCTCTGTCCACGTAGATCGTTTCCCCGTCGACAACGGCGTCGATCGGGAACCCGTCGCTCCAGTGGGCCTCGTCGAACGTGAACGTCCAGCGTTCGCTCCCGTCTTCGAGGTCGAAGCCGACGAGTTCGTCAGGCGAGGACCGCCCGCGACGGCTGTGGGCGACGACCACGAGGTCGCCGACGATCGTCGGCTTGCCGTAGGCGTGGGTTTCCCGATCGTTCCACGGCGCCTCTGCACCGGTGCTCGAAAGCGTGTATCGCCCGTGAGTGACCGCCGTGTCGCCGACGGCCGCGCTGTCGAACGCGTCGCTGACCGTCTCGACGATCTCCCGCGAGCCGACGTCGAAGACGACGACTCCCTCCTCGGTGGGCGTTTCGACGAACAGGGCGTCCTCGGTGGCTGCCAGCCCGCTCGCGGTACGGCCCGATTCCAGATGATCCGTCCACAGAACCTCGCCTGTCGTCGGATCGAGCGCCGCGAGCCCGTCCGCACTCGCGCCGGACTCGCTCCGACGCTTATCGAGCAGGGCCCAGACCGTTCCGTCGGCGACGGCGACCGTTCCGTTCCTCGAGTGGAACCCGTAGGCGCCCTCGCCGGCCTCGGTCTCGACGTCGACCGTTTCGTGCTCCCACCGGAGCGATCCGTCGGCCGCGTCGTACGCGCGAAGGGTCCCGTCGACGCTCACGTAAACCGTTTCGAACGCGACGACGGGCGAGGAGACCGACTCGGCGTCGTCGAGCCCCTCGCTCCAGCGAACCTCGCCGGTTTCGGTCTCGAGCGACGCGACCCCATCGCCCGCGACGTAGACGCCGTCGTCAGCGATCGCCGGGGTTCCGGACGCCTCGATCGCGTCGGCCGTCCACCGGAGGCTGCCGTCCGCAGCGTCGAGCGAGTGAATCTCACCGTCGGTTTGCAAGAAGACGACACCCTCGACGACCGAAGCTGGACCGCTGTGTTCGTACTGCCAGGCGATCGCGTCGGGTCGACCGATCCCGTCGCTCGAGGGGACGTGTCGACAGTTCCCGATCGTCCCACCGTGTGAGGACCACCCCTTCGGTTCGGATTGGTCGGGGGTTACGGGGGCGTCGGGGGATTCGTTCGCGCTACTCGTTCCGACTGCTGCGAGGGCGGTTCCGGTTGCGAGCGCTGCACTCGAGACCATCACCGATCGTCTATTCCATTCACCCATACAGACTTTCATATTTTCCAACTATATGTCTTTTATGGAATTTTGAAGTTATAGCATAACTTGATAATCTAGTAGTGAGGAAAACGACCGCAAGTGCGAGTCCGTTTGCCCGTGGCTTCGGGCTGACCACTGACTCAGAAGTCGGAACCGTCGGTCGTCTCGTCCTCCTGGTGTCGGATCAGTGCCTCCTCGATCGTCAGTTCGCCTTCGGCCACTCGTCGAGCCAGCACCTCGTCGATCGCTCGGTTCGTCTCGCTGTGCTCGCGGGCCCGATCCTTGATCATCTGCAGCTCGCCCGCGGTCGGTTCGATCTCGCGGCGCTCGACGGGCTCACCCTCGAGACGGGCGATGTTCACGGCCGCGAGCACGTCGCCCATTCCGCGCGCGCCGGTACCGAGGTAGGGTGTGGTTCCCGTCTCGTCGACGAGTTCGACGCGGACGTCCTCGAGGTCGTTGATCAGCGTCGAACTCTGGATCCGGGCGCCGTCGCCGATCCGAACGACGGGTGAGGCGGCCTCGGCGACCTCCCGCTGAATGGTGTCGACGGCGTCGGAGAGAGGGACCTGGAACGCGGCGACGACCATCTCGCCCGCCAGCACGGCGATGCCGGGTTTCCGTCCGGGGTCGACGCCGACAACCGTTCGACCGCCCTCGCCGCGGGCGGTCGTCAGCGCCTGGTCGACCGCCCGACGAGGTGCGTCCGGGTCCGCGACGACCGTTGTCACGTTCGGGAACGTCTCGGCGTAGTCGGCGCCGGTGACGACGACGGTCGTTCCCTCCGGCAGCGGCTCGTCGGGTTCGACGGTCGTGAACGCGGCGCCGCGCTCGCGCAGCTCGTTGACGACGCCGTGGTATACTTCGAAGTCTGACGTGGCGACGACGATCACAGCCGTCCTTCACTCCCAATCCGAATAAACGTACGCGAACCGCCGTCGGCACGGGGTGGATTTCAGGAGGTTTTTGCGCGGTGGCGAGCAATACCGCCCGTGAACGACGAGCCGATTCCGACCGGCTGTGGGCCGATCGACGAGCTGCTGGGAAACGGGTTCGAGCGCGGAACCGTCACGCAGCTGTACGGACCGCCGGCCGCCGGCAAAACGAACCTCGCGCTGTCGGCCGCGGTCGAGACCGCCGTCGCGGGCGAGACGGCCGTCTACATCGACACCGAGGGACTCTCGATTGACCGCTTCGAGCAGTTGCTCTCCGCGAGGGCCGACGAAACCGAGGACGTCGAACGCGTCGCCTCCCGGATCGTCGTCGAGGAAGCGCTCGATTTCGAACAGCAGGAGGAGGCCGTCCGGGACGCCGAGGAGTTCGCCGACCGCGCCTCGCTGATCGTCCTGGACAGCGCGACGGGGTTCTACCGCCTCGAGCGAACCGGCGAGGGCGACGACGGCGAGGCGCTTCGCGGGGTCGCCCGCCAGATCACTCACCTGCTCTCGCTGGCGCGCAAACACGACCTGGCGGTCGTGCTCACGAACCAGGTGTTCTCCGATCCCGACAGCGACCGAACCCGCCCGCTCGGGGGAAACACCTTGGAGCACTGGACGGGAACCGTACTCAGGATCGAGCGCTTTCGCGGGGGCAACCGACGGGCGACCCTCGAGAAACACCGCTCGAAGGCTGTCGGGGATTCGGTCCAGTTCCGGATCACGGAGACGGGTCTCGAGGGCGGGGACGGCGACGGGCTTCGCTGATCTCGCACGCAGTAGATCGCCGTCACCACTCGACAGAATGCCGTTCGGCGGCCGACTCTGTCTGTAGAGCGTCACCGATCGACGTTACGCCTCGCTGCGGCGGTACCCCGCGACGAGAACGCGCGAACTCCTGTAGAGGACGACGACTCCGGCGCCTCCGACCAGGAGTCCGAGGGCGACGATACCCCAACCGAATCCGTCCAGCACTGCCGACAGCCCTGCCCACGTCGCGGCTGCAAGCGCGGCGAACGCGAACGCGGTGAATAGCAGGTACCGAACGAGCGCGACGCGGGGCGACCCCCGCCCGAGCGCCTCGAGGCCGCCCAGCTGGACGGCGGCGACCTCGATAGCAATCTGGAGTCCGATTGCTATCGACACCACGACCAACAGCAGGCCGCCGACCGGAGGGAGCTGGTGAATGCCGGCGAGCTCGAGGACGCGGCCGACGACGAAACTCAGCACCGTCATCGAAGCCGCCACCGCCGGGATTCCGATCAGCACCGCAGCACCGAGGTAGACGAGACTCGGAACCACCAAGGAACGTCGATCGGTTGACATACGATTAGTCGCTCGTATCATCGCAAAAGATTGTCGGTCACCGACGGAACAGCGCAGTAGCACGGACTTACCACTCTGGCTGTGGCGTTCTCACGCTACGCATAGGTGAACTGTGTATCAGTCGTCGGACCGAACCCGGGCCGATCAGTCTTTCTGCGGTGGCATGCGCCGTCGATCGACCGAGCGAAAGCGAGGTCGGTCGACGATGCCGCGCGAGGTCTTCGTGAACAGCGTGAACGAAGGCTTGTCAGAGCGTGCTCTGACAGTGGACAAGCGAGCGCAGTGAGTGAGTCGGCTGGGGAGGGCGTGGCGATCCCCTGTGTTCGTGCGATCAGGACCTCCTACTCGTCAGCATCACCTCGAAAGCCCAGCCCCTTTCAGTCCCACCCAGCGGCGGCTGATCGGCACCGCAGACTCGAGGCCGGACGTTCCATTCGAACGCTCTACGTAGCGATTCGACCGGCTCGGATTCAACACTACGACCGACCAACAACATTACCGAGAACCCTCGCCGTTTGCGACGGGAGGCCCACGTCTGTCCACGGTGGGACGAAAAAAAATCTGCCGTCTGAAACGGCGTGTTCGAGGATTTACAGCTCGTTGAGCTTCCGCAGCAGCTGGCCGCGGTACTCCTCGTCGTTGGTGACGCCCTTCAGCTCGAGGACGTTCCGCTCGAGCTTATCGAGTGCGACGCGGAAGGCGTTCTCGGCGCCGTACCCCTCGCCGGTGCCGGCGACCTGCCCCTTGTTGGTCCGCAGGCGGATCTGACACTGCACCAGGGGAGTCCCCCGGAGCTTCTCCTTATGCTCGGAGAACCGAACGTGGGCGTGCATTACCTGCATGTCGGCGTACTTGTCGGCGACGTCTTGGATGCTCTCGGTGATCCCCTCGCGGGTGATCGTATCGAGCATCGAGATGTTGGTGATCTGGACGTCCATGTGCTCCTCCTCGGTGAAGGTGAGCGCCCGTAGCACGTCGGTCTTGGTGATGACACCGATGACGACGCGGTCGTCGTCCTCCGGGGTGACCATCAGTCCCGCGTAGTCGTCGTCGAGCATGGTCTCGACGGCCTCCTTCGCGGTTTTGTCGAGGGAGGTCGTCCGGACGGGACTGTTCATGATGTCGTAGATCGGGACGTCGAGCATCCGGTCGGTGTCGCCGACGCGGTCGCCGACCGTCGTCTTGTTGTTCTCCCGGATGACGAAGTCGGCGATGTCGTGTGTCGTGACGACGCCCGTCAGGAAGCCGTTCTCGTTGAGAATCGGCAGCCGCGAGACGCTGTGCTCTCGCAGGTGGTTGATCGCCTTCCCAATACCGTCTTTTTCTTGGAGCGTTACGGGGTCGGAGGTGTAGATGTCGTCGACGGTGAGTGCGTCGAGGTTCTCGAGGACCGCCTCCAGGATCGCGTCGTCGGTGATGACGCCCCACAGCTCCTCGTTCTCGAAGACGGGTGCGACCTTCGAGTTGCTCTCGATGAGCATCCGGGCGGTCTCCCGGACGTTCTCCTGGCGGTCGATCTTCGGTGCCGGCGAGTTTCGGCTCGGTTTGATCAGTGCCGCGACCTTTGCGTCGTCCTCGACGTGGGACTGGAGGACCTCGCGCTCGCTGAGGACGCCCTCGTACTCCCCGTCGTCGGTGACGATGATCCCCTTCGGGTTGCCGTCCTCGAACGTCGAACGGACCTTGCCCATCCGCGTGCCAACGTCGACTTCGATAAACTCCTTCGTCGCGATATCAGCGATATTCATCGTTCGGGTCGTCCTACTCACGCCGGCGTATTTAACGTACTGCACGGTGCTGCCGGCTGGGATCATGGCCACCATTCTTTGCCCCGCCCTCCGTACTCGGCCTATGGCACCCGATATCAGCGTCTTCGGACGATATACCTACCTCGTGACCGAGCTGTTCTGGGGCGCGATTGCGTTCCTCCTGCTCCGTCGCGCGAACGCGCTCCGGCGGGCGGGCGCGACGATCCTCGCGCTGTACCCGATCGCCTACGTCTGGGATCGTTACACCCTCGCTGTCGGCGTCTTCGACATCAAGCTCCGGACCGGGATCGACGTCGCCGGCATCCCGCTCGAGGAACACCTCTTCATGGCGGTCGTGCCGGGGCTCGTGATCGCCTTCCACGAGACGCTGTTCGGCTCGGAGTAGGTACCACCTACAGGGTATGTGCAACCGCGAAGCTCTTGGTTCCCTACCACTTGAAGTGGAACGATGGGAAACCGCCGCTCCGCGAGTCCGACCGCGGAGCAAGGAGAAACCGACCGAGGGCTGCTGCGCGGACTGGTCAGGTTCGCCGTCGTCGCGGCGCTGCTCGGTGCGATCGTGCTGGCCGGCGCCGCGTACGGGCCGGCGCTCGTCGACGACCTCGAGCAGTTCGACGACGTCGACGAGATCGAGGTTGGAACGCAGCCCTCGCCGAGTTCGGAGCCGCCGCCGACGGACGAACGTGATCCCGAGACGACGGATCCGAACGATCCGAACGAATCGAGCTACGAGACCGACGTCGAGACCGTCGTCTCCGACGACGTCGAGGACTTCGTCCACGCCGAGGTCAACGACCGGCGGGCCGAACATGACCTCGAGTCGATCGAGTGGGACGGCACCGTCGCCTCGGTTTCGCGAGCCCACAGCGGGGATATGGCCGAGCGGGAGTACTTCTCGCACACGAACCCCGACGGCGACCAGCCCTACGACCGGTTCAGTGACGTCGAGGGCTACTGCCAGGGGTACGGCGAGAACATCGCGATGACCTGGGTCGACAGGCCGGTCGAACAGTCGGGCGACGACGGCACCGTCGAACACCAGACCGCGGAGGGGCTCGCCGAGGGGCTGGTCAACCAGTGGATGAACTCCACCGATCACCGCGAGGCGATCCTCGAGGAGAACGTCCCCTACGGCTGGGACCGCGGCGGCGTCGGCGTCTACATCGCCGACGACGGCCAGGTGTTCGCGACGCACAACTTCTGTCACGAGTGGTAACTACTTCCACGCCCTCTATCGTGGACTCCCGGCCGTTTTGATACCTACAGCAGGTCTTACACTCTTGGCGCTCCCGTTCGAAACACGGGTACATGGATACGACGCGGTTCTCGACGATCTTGCTCTCGATCTACCGTACCGCACAGGACCGAGAGATCACCTTCCTCGCGGCCGGCTTCGCCTACTACGCGTTCGTCTCGCTGATCCCGATGGTCCTGCTCGCCCTGGTCGTCGGCTCGCTGTTCGGCGGCGAGGACGCCGCCGAGCGGCTGGTGCTGGTTACAGGGGACTTCCTCCCGCCAGCCGGCGAGGACCTGGTCGCGGAGGCGCTGGCGACCGAGTCGGGGCGCAGCCAGGCGACGATCGTCGCGCTCGCGATCGCCTCCTGGGGTGCGCTCAAGGTCTTTCGCGGACTCAGCCGGGCGTTCGACATGGTCTACGACGAGGTCGAGGAGAGCACGTTCCTCGACGAGGTGCGAGACGGATTTACCGTGATCCTGGCCGGGACCGGGGCGATCGTACTGATGCTCGTCATCGGGACGATGCTAGGGATCGCCGCGGACGTGATCCCGCTGGCGGGTTTCGCGAGCTGGATCACGCTGCTTGCCGGCCTGTTTCTGGTCTTCCTGCCGATCTACTATGTTCTGCCGCCGATCTCGGTTACGGTTCGGGAGATCCTGCCCGGGACGGTCGTCGCCGCCGTCGGCTGGACGATCCTGCAGGTCGGGTTCCAGATATACGCCGCCAACGCCGCCCAGTACGCGGCCTACGGCGCGGTCGGCGCGGTCATCCTGTTTGTCACCTGGCTCTACTTCGCCGGGATCCTGATCCTCCTCGGGGCGGTGGTCAACGTCGTCCTCTCGAGCCCGACCTTGGCCGAGGAGGGGGAGGTTCCAGAGCCCCTCTAACCGAGAGCCGGTTCGAGGCCCTCGTTCCACCTCGAGCGAAAGCAAAGCGGAGTCGAGCACCCACACTAGCCGACCAGCGTGATGAGCACGAACAGGCTGGCGACGGAGGCGACCGTCGTCGCGAAGACGTTCAGCGAGGCGAACTCGGCGTCGCCGCCGAGCTCGTTCGCGTAGACGTATGTCGACACGGCGGTCGGCATCCCGAGCATCACGACGCCCGCGGTGAAGGTGGCGCTGTCGACGGCGAGCAGCGAGAACACCGCCCACGCGAGCAGCGGCATACAACACAGCTTCAGCGCGACGACCGAGCCGACGGCCTCGAGGTCGACGGCGTCGGCGTCGATCTGCAGGGCGGCGCCGACACACAGTAGCGCCAGCGGGAGCGCAAGCGATCCGAGTGCGTCGAGGCCGACGACGACATCTCCGGGAAACGTCACGCCGACCGAACCTACCGCGAGGCCGGCGGCCAGCGCGAGCAACACGGGGTTCGTCGCGAGGCTTTGGAGTTCTCGGCCGATCGCGGCCTCGGCTGCCCCGAACGCACTGAGCACGACGATCGTCAGCGGAAGCTGGACGAGGGTGACGAATCCCAAAATCACGCTCGCGATGGCGGTGACCTGCGCGTCGAACGTCGCGGCGACGAGCGGGACCCCGAGGTAGCCGAGGTTCGAGTGGTACGACTGGATGATCGCGACGCTCTGTCGGTCGGTCGAGAGTCGGTTCCGGTAGGTGACCCAGGCGATGGCTCCCGTCGCGAAGAGCACGACGAGCGACCCCACGAACAGCTCCGCCGAGAGGAGATCACCGATCGACTGATCGTAGGTCGCGACGAACACCAGCGCTGGGAGGGCGACGTAGTAGGCGGCCGCGTTGAGCCGGGCGGTTCTGGTAGCGTTCAACACGCCCGAGGACCGAAGTCCGGTCCCGACCAGCAACACCGCGAGCATCGCCAGCAGCCGACCGAGAACCTCCATACGCGCTCGAGTTGATCCCGACTTTTCTACCGTTCGATCCCGCTTCGGGTCGTCGTCCCCCGCCAGTTCGTTCACAAGAACTGCACCTCGTACGCGGGCTCGTCAACCAGAGGAAACACGGTACAAGCGATCGCGACGAGCTCCCTCGAACCGAGGGACCGGCGGGGCTCCCCATCTCGCCCCCACCCGAGAGCGTTTCTTGCCGTGAGTAGGTGTACTCGCTCACGACTCGAGGAGCCGCTGAAACCGTCGCTGGTGGGCACAGACCGCGATAACGCCGAAACCGATTAGGCCGAGCTGGAGGGGCTCGATTCGAACGACCACCGTCGCGACGCCGAGCGGAATCGGCGGCGAGTCGATCGCCCAGTCGGGAACCTGGGCAGACCAGAGCAGGAGCCCCGCGCCGAGCGCGAGCAGGATCCCGGGACCGATCGCGGCCAGTCGATCGGGGTCGGCCGAACGGGATCGACACGCCGCCTGCTCGAGGGCGAGCTGGGCCGTGATAACGACTCCCAGAAATCCCGTCGCGACGATCGGCCCTGCCGGCGAACCGACGGTTTCGGCGAGTAACAACCAGCAGATCCAGCCGGCGGTCGCCACGAGCGAGAGTCCGAGCCACCGCGGTCCGCGGCGGAGCCGCCGGCTGCCGACGACGGCGGCGACGACCCGTGCTCGCAGGAGCGCTCCGCCGACCAGCACAATGACTCCGATCAGCGCCGTCGTCGCCGTCCGCGAACCAGCCGCGAGGACGAACCAGACGCCTACCGAGACGGCCTCGACTGCTCCCGCCGAGAGGGCGCCGGTCGCACCGAGGACGTGCTGGCGTCTCGTTCGTCCGAGGACGTCCGGCTGTCGGAGCACGCTCATACACCTCCGTTCGGCGGCATCCGTTTCGTTATGCGATCGTTATTCTCGGTTTCGTCGGACTGTTTCTGCCCCTGATTACCGGACCGAACGTGTTCGACACTCTCCGGGGATAGCCGGTGAATTCTTCTCCTTGTGGTCCGTTACTCTCCCGCACGATAGGTCGATTCGTTGGATAAACCTATGTATCGTGATGTAGTTGGCCGGTGTATGGAAGAGACCGAATCTGATAGGACGATGTCGGAACTCGTCGTCAAGGAACTGGTCGAGCAGGGACTCGACTCCTCGATGCGAGACTCGATCCTCGAGGCCGTCGAGGAGTCCGAGGGCGACGCCGGCGGCTCGCGCAACCTACCGGTCGCGGGTGCGCTGGTCGGCGTCGGCGCCGCGCTCGGCTACCTCGCGGGCCGAGAGTCGACCGACCTTGAGGACGTCTCCCTCGAGGACGTCGAGGAGCCCGAGATTATCGAAGACGTGACGGGCGGCGACGAAGACGAGGATGCCGAGAGCGAGTCCGAGGAAGCCGAGGCCGAAGCAGCCGAGGCCGAGACCGAAGCCGAAGCCGAGACCGAAGCCGACGTCGAGGACGGCGGTTCGTCGGGCGTGCTCGGTCGACTGCTGCTGGCCGTCGGCCTGCTCGTCGGTCTCGCCGTTCTGCGCCGTCGCTTCGGCGGCGACGCCGACGAGGAGTGGGAGCCGATCGAGGAGTTCGAGCCGGCGACCGAGATCGACGCCGACGAGGACGACGAGTTCGAGGGTGTCGACGAGGACGAGGAGCTCGAGGCCGAGACCGACGACTCCGAGGAGTAGATCCCACACCGCTTTCTTCACCGTTTTCGCTCCCGATAGCGACGCCGTCCGACGAAGGAGCTAAGGGGGCGACGCCGACACACTCCAGTCGATGGAGACGACTCACCGCGTCGTCGTCGGCGACGCTCGCGAGCTCTCGCAGGTAGACGACGACTCCGTCGAACTCGTCGTCACGTCCCCGCCGTACCCGATGATCGAGATGTGGGACGAGCTGTTCGCCGAACTCGACCCGTCGATCGGCGACGCCCTCGAGGACGGCGACGGCCGAGCCGCCTTCGACGCGATGCACGCTCAGCTCGAGCCCGTCTGGGACGAACTCGAACGCGTCCTCGTCGACGGCGGCATCGCCTGTATCAACGTCGGGGACGCGACCCGAACGGTCGACGGCAGCTTTCGAGTGTACCCAAACCACGCCCGCGTGCTCGAGGCGTTCGAGTCCCGCGGGTTCGATCCGCTGCCGGACGTGCTCTGGCGCAAGCCGGCCAACAGCGCAGCCAAGTTCATGGGCAGCGGGATGATCCCGCCCAACGCCTACGTCACGCTCGAGCACGAGTACGTGCTGATCTTCCGCAACGGCGGCGACAGCCGTTCGTTCGAACCCGGCGCCGACCGCCGGTACGAGGCAGCCTACTTCTGGGAGGAGCGCAACCGCTGGTTCACCGACGTCTGGACCGACGTCCGCGGCGAGCTCCAGACTCTCGAGGACGACCACGAGGAGCTCCGGGCGCGGTCGGCGTCCTACCCCCTCGAGATACCCTACCGACTGATCTGTATGTATTCGGCGTACGGCGACACCGTCCTCGATCCGTTCTGGGGGACCGGGACGACCTCGCTGGCGGCGCTGTGTGCCGGCCGGAGCTCGATCGGGTACGAACTCGAGGAGGCCTTCCGCGAGGTCTTCGCAGACCGAGTCGAAAGCGCGTCAGCGCTTTCACGGACGATTGGGCGACGACGCCTCGAGCGCCACCGCGAGTTCGTCGAGGAGCGTCGAGCCGAGGGCGAGGAGCCGTCCTACGACGCCGTCCACTACGAGACGCCCGTGATGACGAAGATGGAACGCGAAATCCGCTTTCGGGAAGTCAGCGGGATCGACACCCTGGAATCGGACGACGGCTACCGTGCCGTTCACGAACCGCTCGCGCTCGAGTAGTGCCGGCAACCCGGGCGACGCATCCGGGACCACCAGCGTTTTGCATGGGGACCACACCCATACGATCGATGGATACCGACGTCGATCCGGACCGATTCGACTCGAGACGCTCGACGGCCTACGCCAACCGCGGGATGGTCGCGACCAGCCAGCCCCTCGCCGCGGAGGCGGGCCTGTCGATCCTCCGAGAGGGCGGCAACGCCTTCGACGCCGCGGTCGCGACCGCGGCCGCACTCAACGTCGTCGAGCCGACCTCGACGGGACTGGGCGGGGACGTCTTCGCGCTGTATCGCACCGCCGACGGCGAGGTCGGCGCGATGCGTTCCTGTGGCCCCACCCCCGCCGAGGCGACGATCGAGAACGTCCGAGGTGTCCTCGAGGATGCCGACGATATCTCGGAGTACTACCCCGAATCCCGTGGGTACGCCGTCGACGGCGATTCCGATGGAGCGGACCTCGAGATGCCGTTTCTCGGTCCCCACGCCGTGACCGTTCCCGGGACGGCCCGCGGGTGGGAGGCCACCGTCGAGGAGCTGGGAACGCTCTCGCTCGCGGAGGCGCTCGAGCCGGCAATTCACTACGCGACGGAGGGATACCCTGTCTCGCCGATCATCGCCGGCCACTGGGCGGGCGCCGAGGAGCTCTTCACCGACGAGCACGCTCGCGAGGCGTACCTCTTCGACGGCGAGGCGCCCGACGTCGGCCAGACGGTCACGCTGCCGCGACTGGGCGACTCCCTGAAGCAGATCGCCGACGAGGGCGCCGACGCCTTCTACGAGGGTGAGATCGCCGACGAGATCGTCGAGGAGATCCAGTCCGCCGGCGGTTTCATGACTCGCGAGGACCTCGCGGAGTTCTCGCCCGAGTTCGTCGAGCCCGTCAGCACGACCTATAATGGAACCGAGGTGTACGAGCTTCCGCCGAACAACCAGGGACTGGTCGCCCTCGAGGCGCTCAATATCGCGGAGGAGATCGGCGCCGGCGAGCACGACTACGACTCGCCAGAACGCGTTCATGCCTTCACGGAGGCGATGAAGCTCGCGTTCGTCGACGGTCACCACTACATTACCGATCCCGAGTTCGAGGAGGCCCCGCCGCTCGCTTCCAAGGAGTACGCCCGCGAACGCGCCGCGGCGATCGGCGACACGCCGATCCAGAATCCCGAAGTGGGAGTCCCGACGAAGGCGGCCGAGGACGCCGACACCGTCCTCCTGACAGTGGGCGACGAGGAGGGGAATCTCGTCTCGTACATCAACTCCCGGTTCGCCGGCTTCGGCAGCGGACTGGTCGCGGGCGACACCGGAATCGCGCTTCAGAACCGCGGGGCGTCGTTCTCGCTCGATCCCGACCACCCCAACAGCCTCGAGCCCGGCAAGCGCCCGTTCCACACGCTGGTTCCGGCGATCGCCAAGCTCGACGCGGACGACTGGCTCGCCTTCGGCGTCATGGGCGGCTACATGCAACCCCAGGGCCACGTCCAGGTGCTCTCGAATCTCGTCGACTACGGGATGGATCTGCAGGAGGCTCTCGATCGCCCGCGCTGGCGCTACCGCGAGGACGGCAGTCTGGGGATCGAGGAACGGCTGCCCGGCGCCGCGAAGCTCGCCCGCAAGGGCCACGACGTCCGCGTCCTCCCGCCCGTGATGTTCGGCGGCGCACAGGCCGTCCGACGACGGGGCGAGACGCTCTCGGGCGCGACCGAGCCGCGCAAGGACGGAACGCCGATCGGCTACTGAGTCGTTTCCGCCCGCTCCGCGAACGACCCGCCGCCCGCTCTCGATTGAACCGTCGCGACGTTTTTATCCGCGCCGATCCCAGCGAGGGTATGGATGCCGGACTCGAGGTCGACGGGGCGAGACCGGTCCGCGTGCTCGTCGTCGGCACCGAGCCCTGGGCCGAGACGGTGACGACCACTGTCGAGGATCGGAACGGGTTTCGGACGATCACGGGGGATGAATCTGCGACCGTACTCGAGCGGGCCGACACGGTCGACTGCGTCCTCACGAACGATCGAACCGCCGTTCAGGAGATCGACGGCCGACACCCCGTTGTCTACGTCGCCGACGACGTCCTCGAGACCGACGTCGAGGAACTGCTCGCCGACGGTGCGACCGACGTCGTCGGTACGCGAGCGAGCGAGCGACCGGCACTGCTCGAGCGCCGGCTTCGACTGGTGGCGAGTGACTCGCCGAACCGCGCGGCGATCGGCGACGACGAGGCGTGGCACCGATCGCTGCTCGAGTGTTCGTCGGACCTGCTGCTCGTCTTCGACCCGTCGGGGAGACTCACCTACGCCAGCCCCGGCCTCGAGCGCGTCACCGGACTCGAGCCGTCCGAGTTTGGGAGTGCCCGGCTGTTCGAGGGGATTCATCCCGAGGATAGGGCGACCGTCGACGACTCCCTCGACACTGTCCGGACCGATCCGCCGGGCGAAACGCGAACCGTCACCTATCGCTATCGCGGCGAGGACGGCTGGCGCGTTCACGAGGCAGTTCTGACGAACCTCCTCGAGGATCCCGTCGTCGACGGTGTGGTCGCATCGATACGGGACGTGACTCGCTCTCACCGCGTCGAACGGGATCTGTCCGAGTCGTTCGAACGGGTCAGCGACGCCTTCTACGCGCTCGATACGGACTGGCGGTTTACCTACGTCAACAGTCGGGCCGAGGAGCTGCTGGGTCGGCCGCGATCGGAACTGCTCGGCGCCGACGTTCGGGAGCTGTTCCCCCACGGGTCCCGCTCGGAGCTGTTCGATCGGTTTGCCGACGCAATGGAGCGCCAGGAACGGATCTCGTGGGAGCGGTACTCCGAGTCCCTCGAGATCTGGATGGAGATCCACGCCCACCCGTCCGAAACCGGCCTCTCGGTGCACTTCAGAGATATCACCGACCGGATCGAGCGCGAGCAGGAACTGACCGAGCGAACCGAACGGCTGCGGATGGTCATCGAGAACGCGCCGGTCATCCATTACGTCATCGACACCGAGGGGACGGTCACGCTCTCGGAAGGACGGGGGCTCGACAACATCGGTTTCGAGGCGGCCGACGCGGTCGGCGACTCGTTCTTCGAGCTCTTCGATGAGTATCCCGCGATCCGCGCCGACGCCCGTGCGGCCCTCGAGGGCGAGTCCGTCCACGGCCAGCGCCGGATCCTCGATCGGGTCTTCGACTCGTGGTACCGGCCGATCGTCGAGGATGGCGAGGTCACGCGGGTGATCGGGGTTGCAATCGACGTGACGGAACGTGTGCAGTACCGGGAAGCGTTGAGCACCCTTCACGAGGCGACCAGCCACTTACTGACCGTCGACTCGAAGGACGACGCCTGCGAGTACATCGTCGCCGTCGCCGACGACGTGCTCGATCTCGACAGCATCGTCTTCCGGTTCGACGAACAGCGCAACGAGCTCGAGCCGGCTGCGTACTCGAGCGATCTCGAACGGGCGATCGGGACGCCACCGCGGTTCGAGCCGAACGAGGGGATCACGTGGGAGACGTTTGTCACCGGCACGCCGTCAGTGTTCGAGGACGTTCGTGAGTCGGAGCTGGTCTACGACGAGTCGACGAACGTCAGGAGCGGGCTCTACATTCCTCTCGGCGAGCACGGCGTCTTCGCTGCGGTGTCGACCGTCACAGATCAGTACGACGAGGACACCGTCGAGCTAGTGAAGCTGTTCGCAACGACGGCGAAGGCGGCGCTCGACCGGATCGGCCGCACCCGCCGGCTCCACGAGAACGAACAGGAGCTGAAGCAACAGAACCGGTATCTCGAGCAGGTAAACGAGTCGAAACAGGTTCGTCAGAATATCGAGGAACACCTGCTGCGGGCCGATTCCCGGGAGACTATCGAGCGCGCCGTCTGTACCACACTCGCCGAGACCGAGCACTGCTCGTTCGCCTGGATCGGGGAACCAGACCCCAGCGGCAGTCGGATCAGACCGCGGAGCCACGCCGGACTCGAGCGAGGATACCTCGAGGCGGTTACGGTAACCGCCGTCGACGATTCCGCCGCGGAGCCGGCCGGCCGAGCCGTCCGGACCCGCCGTCCGGTCGCCGTCGACAACGTCGCCGACAGCGTCGGAGACGGATCGTGGCGAACCGACGCACTCTCGCGGAACTTTCAGTCGGTGATCTCGGTACCGCTCGTCTACGACGGACACCTCTACGGTGTCCTCTCGGCGTACGGCGACGACCCGAACGCCCTCGACGATCCGTTCGGATCGATGCTCACGGATCTCTGCGACAGCATCGCGTACACGATGGACGCCGTCAAGCGAAAGAATGCACTCCTCGAGGAGCGCGTCACGGAGGTCGAACTCGAGCTCGGGGCCGAGTCGCCGCTGTGTCGGTTCGCCGACCAACTCGACCACCGCGTCGCGTTCGAGGGAGCGACGCTGCAGGACGACGGCAGTACGCTCGCGTTCGCCTCCCTCGAGCCCCCGATCGACAGCGAGAATATCGATACATCCGTCGACGGGATCGACGATCCGGTCGTGCTCACTGACTCGGATCAACAGACGCTCGTTCAGCTCCGGATAACGGGGCCGTTTCTCGGCAGAATCGTGGCCGACCACGGCGCCACGCTGCGGGAACTCGTCAGCGATGACTCGGGCCACCGGGCGGTCGTCGACCTCCCGGCCGGGCTCGAGCTGCGGACGGTGCTGTCCGATATCACCCGTCACGGCCTCTCGGCATCGATGGTCGCTCGCCGTGATCGGCCGTCCGGGAACGGTGCTTCGCTCGAGGGGCCGGCGCGGAAGGCGTTGCTCGACCGGCTCACGGCTCGACAGCAGGAGGTCGTTCGAACGGCCTACCACAGCGGATTCTTCGAGTGGCCCCGGCAGACGACGGGCGAGGCCGTCGCGGATTCGCTTTCGATCTCTCCGCCGGCGTTTCACAAACACGTCCGCTCCGCCGAACGGAAGCTCTTCGCGACGTTGTTCGAGGGCGTGACGACCGACGGTTAATCAGTTAACCCTGCCGGGGGGCCGTCGTTACACGGTTAACGAGCAGACTCTTTGCTCCCAGTCGAGAAAAGTCGCCGACGACTCACAGTGGGGCACCATGACTGAAACGACACCGCAACCGCTCTCCGAATCGACGAACGACTGCTACGTCGTCCAGCACGACCGACTCAACACCAGCCCGCTCAGCGTCACGATCGCCGAGGCGGTCGCGACCTACCGCGGGACCGACGCGACGGAACTCGAGCCGCTGCACTACGCTGTCAACGCCGACGCACTCGAGCGACTGTTCGAGCCGCGAGCCGACGGCCTTCGAACCGGCGGCTCGGTAACCTTCGAGTACAGCGACTGTTTGGTCACCGTTACGGCCGACGGCGAGATCCGAATTACGACCGCGTAAGCTCACAGTTCCTGGCAGTCCAGATGTGGGTGATACAGAATACTATGGTGTATAAACACATTATATTGTAATTATTCAACCCCCGAAAGAGCTATACCTGCTCGATCGGAAGGACCGATACCATGTCAGAACACACCACTCAGACGATGAAAGACGTCAGCCATACGCCGCCCGCCGGCGAGTCCGTGACGAACGTCTGGAACCGCGGCCGAGACGACGACGAGTAATCGGCCCCTTCTCGCGGCCGCTCTCAGTTCGCTCGAGTCACGACTTCTCGACGACTTCTTGAGCGGAACTACCCGATAGCACACGGTTCGGACGTAAACAGGAGGGTCGGAACGAGCGTCACCTCACACGCCGTGCAGCCCCGACCACGTGGACGGTTCCGCCGGCCCGATATCTGCTTTGTGGTTCGCGGTCGCTCGAGATCCCGCGGAACGGTGTCGACCGCCGGCTTGAGGCTGTCAGCGCGCTCGAGGCCGACGGAACTCTTGTCGAGGCAGTTGCCTCGGTTAGATCAGGACGTGGGAACCCACCGATCCGTTGGAGTCGATCGCGGGGACGGCCTCCTGATCGCAGTCGTACTGGCTTCCCTTTCGTCCACTCCGAAGAGGCCGATTCCATCCCGACGAGACGATCCACGAGCTATTGTAGAATGGATCTTTCGGGAAAACAGCGAGCCGAATTGAATCGGCTGTACCCTTCGTTGTCACACGCTCCCTGCAGAAAATAATGCAGAGGGGTTCCGGCATAAGCTTTGTTACTCGATCGTACCGAACTTCGCGATCCCGAGAAACACTGCACGAATCCTCGTAGATGGATACCGTTTCGGAAGCGAAGTGGTTATCAGACCCTTAGTAGCTGATACGGCGGTCTGCCGAATACAGAGCCCGTACCGTTTACGGTCCGCTCTTCGTTCAACACAGACAGATTTGTCACCGAATAGCGTCATGAGGTTGGATTTTTATGACATATTGGAGGAGTCGAAGCGTCGGTCACCACAGAAGGAGCAAGCCGGCGAGAAGGAGTGCGAGTTTCACTGACGCGAACGCCGCCTCGTGACCCTCGAGCAGCGACTGGACGCGCGCCGAGTCGTGTTCGGCCGCCGTCAGTATCGAAAACTGGATCAAACACGCCGCTGCGAGCCAGTTCGTGGCCGCGACCGAGAGGCCGTACGCGAGTGCCAGCATCGCCACGAACAGGCTGAGAACGCGACCGAGTTCCATACACTACCTCAGGTTACGCCCGGTCTTGGCGGTTCTGATCGATGCGCCGCCCGTAGTGGACAGCCCGCTTCGTCGGTCGTTCATCGAAAGTAGACGCCGTATCTCACGAGAGCAAGGCAGCTTCCCTCGCGTCACGATCTCATCGTGTTAACCCTTACCGCGCCCGTCGCTCGAAGATGTCCGGAAGCTCAGTAACACTATAGCGCTCGGGCTCGAGGGAACTCTAATCGAGGCAGTGGGCGTCGGTCACATCGAGGCGCGACAGTCAGTTCTGACACCGTCGGAGCCAGAAATCAGAACGTCCGATGCCCGAGGGAAGTTGTTGTGAATCGCCGGAGTGACTGCTCGGTTTCGGCTTCCCGAGACAGGGGTCGGGCGGCAAGAAGGATGGTCGAAGACTCGAGTCTCGCCGCTCATACCATTTCGATTTGTATGGTGGCAGGGTGCCATAGTACCTCTCACAGCCCTATCCGGTGATTGTACGGGTCTCATTCTGCACCTCATCTCCTGAAAACGCCGTCTCAGAATTCAAGTCGTAGTCTAACGCTTGGAATATTCTGCTCGAGAACTATTGAATGACACCTTCTACTACGCCTATCGGTAAACAATTCCCGTAATCACTATCAATGGCTCACGGACGCGTCGTCGCGCCCGCTTAGTCGCTCATCCCACCGATCTCCATACACTCCATCTCCGGCGGTTCGATCGGATCGACCGCTCCCCAGGAGTGGAAATCCATCGTGCCCTCCTCGAATTCGATCCGGTGGATGTACCCCGTGTCGACGCTGACGTAGTAGGTCGTGTCCTCGTCGACTGCCCCATCCTCTGCAGCGAGGAGTTCGAAGACGTACACCTGTTCTCCGTCGATTTCGTCCGTTCCAGCCGGTTCCAGTTCCGCGTGTTCGGTGGTTTCGTCCTCGAAATCGGGATCCTCCAAGTCTTCTGCTTCGGGGTCCTCCTGGATGGCTTCGCCCGGACCCATCAGGAAACACTCGTCGCCCTCGACCCAGTAAGTCTCGTCGCCGATCACGTACGACTCCCTCGTCCCCTCGTCGCCCTCCAGTCGCATGTAACTGTCCTCGCCGTGGACACGCCCGATCCATTCGACCCGTTCGCCTTCCACCTCCATTTCTGCCTCGTAGGCGTAGGCGTCGGCCATCCGGACCGTCTCGCCGAACCGTGCGTCTCCTTCCCCTTCGTCTTCGTCGTCCGCGTCGTCATCGTCTTCGGCTTCAGCGTCATCTGCGTCGTCTTCGTCGTCCGTGGCGTCGTCCGGGCCGTTCGCGTCGTCCCCGGTATCATCCGATTCGTCACCGTCGTCGGTGTCGCCGCCCGCACATCCGGCGACGGCGACGATTCCGGCAACGCCTGCCACCCGCAGAACCCGTCGGCGGGCTAGCGGTTCGTTGGTCATCTCGGAGCCACCACCATTGTCTCGCTCGCCGTTTTGTTCCCCCTCGGATCGACTGCCGATCCGCGTTCCGTGTCGATTGTGTCGGCTCTCATGATATTCTTCGTGGACCCTCGGTGCTCGATCGTCGGTATCGGTTCCTTGTGTCGTCTCCGAATTCGAACCCTAGGGAACCACGGTGTACGTGCCGCACTAAGAGAATATAAAAACACTCACTAATCAGTTAGCAGTACTGTTCTGAATCGCTATACTGTAGCTGAAAAAATCCTTCCCGTAGTTCGTTCCGGAGTCTCCCCGTGCCAACAGAACACTACGAGCAGACGGTTCGCGACGGGGTTTGGCTCGTGGAGGACTCAGATCCGATGCTCTCTGAGGACGCTTCGCTCCTCCGCAAGCACCGGCGAGAGAAGAAATGTAACGAACGCCGCCACACGACACGATGGGCGTCGTCTCGGCGAGCAAGCGACCGTGAGCTGCGACGACCACGCGAGATGATTCCGTCACTGCCGACCGATAACCCACCTGTCGCCACGGCCTGATCCACAACCCGTGGAAACGGAGACGTTGTACGTACATTGAACGATACGCCGTTTCGATCATTGGCATCCCGTGCTGTTTCGACGCGCCTTCCATCGATTCGCTGGCCCCTCTCTGAATTTCGCGATTGTCGGTCCCCGATCCACGTCTCTTTTACGCCCTCTAGAGACTCGCCGATTTTCCGGCTGCGATAACCGAAGATGGCTGCCGAACCGTCCTCGGACATTATGATCGGCCAAAACGGCTCGTCGGCGGTCAGATCCTCTCCAGCAACAGTCGCGTAGACGGCTCCTTCGGAAACACGCTCGAAGTTCTCGACATCGGGGCCGTGATCGCGGTTGTTGGCCACCGACGACATGTAGCCACCTCCACCGCTGCCGCTCGAGGACGCTCCACATTGCCATCTACTATAGAATTGTTACGACTGGAACTCGAGTTATATCCGCAGAAACCCGTCCCAACGGATGTTTTCACGTGGGGATGTAAAGAATTTGATGAGTGCCCGGGGAGGGCTCCGAACCCTCGATCTCCGCATGTCCCAGGTCCGAGGCTCGGCAGTCCTCTAAAGGGACACGGAGGCTTCCAAGGCGGAACCGCACCGAATCTCTGAACCCTATGAGTGCGGCGCTATGTCCAGCTAAGCCACCCGGGCTCGTTTTCGAGTAGTGCGGTCTGTTTCTTTAACCTTCCCTTTCGCGTCGGCCGTGCAAGCAGAACCCACGCATTTATCACCGAATCTACCCAACGCCGGATATGACCGTTCCCGTCATCGTTCGATCCGACCTCGGCGACGAGGAGGTCCGAACACGGGTCTCGCTCGGCGGTGACGACGAGCTCTTCGTTGCAGACTCGAGCAGTATCGTCTACCGTGCGGAGGGGTTGCTGACCGACGAGTCGACCGAGGAACTCACCTACGACGCAGACCGACTCACCCTCTCGGATGGGCGCCGAAAGACGTCGCTCGCCCTCGAGTACCCCCTGTCTGGCACTGCCGAGGTGACCGTTCCCGCGAGTAAGACCGACGACGTTCTCCGACCGGTGCTGGCGGGCGTGTTGCGAGCCAACGACGTTATCGACCCCGACGAGTCGCTCATCGAGGTCTACCGGTTCAGCGAGCTCACCCTGATCCTGACCGAGCGGCGGCTGATCGAACACGTCGGCACGGCGGTCTGGGACGAGGGGTACGAGACGTACCACTTCCGAGACGTGACGAACCTCTCGTTCGAGGAGGGCGACGTCGCGACCCGTATCGTTCTCGAGGTCGACGGGCGTCCTCAGCGAATCAAGGCGCCCAACGATGCGGCCGACGACCTCCGCGAGCGACTCAAGCGGGCGCTGGTCGACTACTACGAGCGCACCTCGGGAACCGACCCCGAGGAACCGGACCCGCTCGAGAGGTCCCAGGAGCGAGTGCCGACCGGCGAGGAGCAGACTGAACGACCCTCCCGGTCGAGGCGAGCCGTCCGTTCGGAGCCGGCGCGAGCCGACGGCCAGCGGGCCGCAGTCGAGTCGCGACCGCCGATGGCCGGAACCGCCGACGGCGCGACGGCCGACGCCACCCAGAACGTCGCGCGGGCGGCAGTCGCCGACTCCACCGGCTCCGACGGCGACGATGCGGCGAGCCAGGAGATCCTTGAGCGACTCGAGGCTCTCGAGGAGACCGTCGAGCGCCAGAACGAACGCCTCGAGGCCCAACAGCAGACGATCGAGCGACTCATCGACGAACTCCGGCAGGGACGGTAGCTGACTACTCCCGACCCGTTACCTTCCGAATACAGGATGAGCCGTACGGACCGAGCTCGCCGCCCTCGAGGTCAATGAAGTAGCCCGTCGAGAGCCCCGAGCCACAGCGCCGACAGGAGAACTCGCCTTCCTTCGTGATCACGTCCCGATCGAACCGCACGTACTGGCGGCTCTTCGGTCGGACGATCCCGTCCTCCCGCTCGATGATCCCGCGAAGTTCGGCCTCGTCGAGGATCGTCCGGACGACCGTCGGGTCCGTGGTGACGGTCTCGATCCGGTCGACGACGTCCGGTAGGGGCAGCGATTCGTGCTCGAGTCGCTCGAGCAGCGCCAGCCCGAGTTCGACGCGGTCGTCGGTCGGATCGACCGCACGCTCGTCGCCGTTCATCGCCGAACACTGGCCTGCCGGAGCGAATAAACGTTGTGTTGAGGCGCGTTTCGGATAGTCTCCTTCACCTCGAGCGTACGCAGGAGTCCGGAGGTGCTACCGAAGTGGCTGTAACGGACTAGCGAAACGGGTCGCTACAGTCGATGACAACGCCGTGTTGCGGACAGACGTACTTGCAGTGGCGCTTGAACATCGGTGCTTCGCAGTGCGGACAGGTGGGGGCGCCCGCGGCTCCGCTCGTCGACTCCGAACTCCCGGCATCGTCGCTCCCGCGGTCGGTCATACGATTCCGTTCGCTCGAGCGCCACAAGTAGCTCCCGCTCACTCGGAGCAGGCGGCGATCCGGCGCACCCGCTGTGCCATCGCCGGCCTCGTAACGGCACGGATGAGCGTCGTCGCCGGCCGATACGTGAGCTCCCCCTCGCTGAACTTGGTCGCCGTGAGCGACCACAGTCCAGGTGCGTGAAAGGCGATCCGACAGCGTCCCGTCTCGTCGGTTCGGACGGCCTTTCGTCGGCTGGAGACGGTGACGCCCTCGATCGGGTTCTGCAGTCGGTCCCGAACGCGGACCGTCACGGGTTCGCCGAGCAGTACTTCGTCGGAGTCGACCTCGATAACGAGCGTTCGCGTCGTCCTCATGCTGAACGTTCGCACGCCACGATCAAAATGCTATCACCTGACCATGATGGGATAGCGGATCGATTCGCTCGAGCCAGAAAAGTCGAAACGACAGTCGCGTCAGCTACCGGCCGTTAGCACTCGCTCCAGCCACAGGACTCGCAGGTCTTGCAGCCTTCGGAGTAGTACAGCGACAGCGAACCGCAGTCCGGACATTCGGGCGACTCGCCTGCGTCGATGAGGTCCTGAATCGCGTCGTCGTCGCTCGCCCCGCTCGCGGCGGCGGCGCCGCCGTCGGTCTTCGGCCCGTCGACGGCCGTCTCGGCGTCTGCGTCAGCCGCATCCTCCAAGGTCTGCTGAGTCGGGTACGGTTTGTCGATCTCCTCCTCGAGGTAGCGACGCATCGCGGTGCCGATGGCGTCGGGGATCGACTGGATCTGCTCGCCCTTGTCCCAGGCCACCTTGGGACTTCGGGTCCCGCAGAGTTCGTCGACGATCTCTTCGGGGTCGACGCCCGAGCGAAGCGAGGTCGAGATGACCTTCGCCAGCGCCTCGGTAAAGGAGTTCGTGAATCCGCCCGAGTGGCCGATGTTCGCGAACAGCTCGAACGGCTGGCCCGTCTCGGGGTCCTCGTTGATCGTGACGTAGACCTTCCCGTAGCCGGTGTCGATGCGCTGGCTGACGCCGTGGAGGGCGTCTGGTCGCTCGCGCTTTTCGGTGAAGTCGACCTGGACGGGCTCGCGGTCGTCCGCCTCGTCGACCAGCGAACCGACGTCGTCCTCGAGGATCTCCTGGACGTTCTGGCTCTCGAGGAACGCCTCGAGGCCGCCGAAGATCTCGTCGATCTGCTCGACGAGCGTCTCCGCGGCCTCGGTCTCGTCGGCGAAGTCGGCGTTCTCGGCGCGGGTCGTCAGCACCTGCTTCGACCGGGTGCCGTCACGGTAGTAGGTGACCCCCTTGCCGCCGTGTTCGTAGATGTACTCGAAGACGTCCTTGGCGTCCTCGAGTGTGGAGTCGCTGGGCGCGTTGACCGTCTTCGAGATCGCGGAGTCGACGCCGGCCTGACAGGCGACCTGCACGCCCGCGTGTGCCTTCGCCGAGAGGTCGCCGGTCGTGACGAACAGCTCGCCGATCGCGTCGGGCACCGTCGAGAGCCCCTCGACGCCGTTGAACTGGTTGGTCGCCATCTGTTCCTGGGCCTCCTCCTTGACGGCGTCGACGTCGATGCCGTTGTCCTCCAGCACCCGGAGGAAGTAGTCGTCGAACTCGACTAACATTTCGTCGCCCTGGACGTCGTCGGAGACGTTCTTGTAGTAGGCGACGTTGTAGATCGGCTCGCAGCCGCCGGTGGTGTTGCCCACCATGCTCGTGGTGCCCGTCGGTGCGATGGTCGTCGTGTTGTGGTTGCGAATCGGGAACCCGTCGGCCCAGTCGTCGGCGTCCTCGCCGGTCTGGTGTTCGAACCACTCGCGGTACTCGGTCGGGTCCGCGTACTTGGACTCGGTCCACTCCTCGAAGCTGCCCCGCTGCTCGGCGAGTTCGTGGGAGGTCCACTTCGAGGTGTGGTTGATGTGGGTCATCAGCTGGCGGGCGACCTCGTTGGAGGTCTCGCTGCCGTACTCCATGCCCAGCTGAATGTACAGCTGCGCCAGGCCCATGATTCCCAGCCCGATCTTGCGCATCTCCCGGACCTTCTGCTCGATCTTCTCGACTGGGAAGTCCGACATGGTGACGACGTTCTCCAAAAAGCGCGTCCCCATCTCGATGCGACGGTCGAACTCCTCGAAGTCGACGGCCTCCTCGAGGAAGGCGTTGACGGCCGCCTCGAGGTCGTCGTACTCGTCGCCGTGCTCGTCGTACCAGACGCGCCAGTCCGGCGCCTCGAGATCGGCGAGCGTCGAGAGGTTGATGTGGCCGAGGTTACAGGCCTCGTACTCCTCGAGGGGCTGTTCGCCACAGGGGTTCGTCGCGAGGATGCGGTGGTCGGGGTGTTTCTCGACGTCGAAGGAGTGTTCCTTGTTCACTCGCTCGAGGTAGATCACGCCGGGCTCGCCGTTCTCGTGGGCGCCCTCGACGATGTCGTCCCAGAGCTCTTCGGCCGGGATCGACAGCTCCTCGCCGACCTCGACGTACTCGCCGAGACCGAACATCTCGTACAGTTCCTTCGTCTCCGCGGTCGCGATGTGGGGCTCTTCCGTGCGGGGGTTGGTGAACGTGAACTCCTCGCCGTTCTGCAGGGCCTCCATGAAGTCGTCGGTGACGCCGACGGAGATGTTGAAGTTCGAGAGGTGGCCCTCGACGGCGTTGCGAAGGTGTTTCGGAACCCGGCCCTCGTCGTCGATGAGCTCGCGGGCCTCCTCTAAGGCCGCCTGGAAGGTGGTGTGCGTGTAGTCGTCGGGGTCGTTCAGGCGCAGCGTCTCGGCCAGGGAGACGTCTTTGTTCTTGGCGTGGATGAACTGGATGACGTCCGGATGGGAGACCCGCATGACGCCCATCTGGGCGCCCCGTCGTGCGCCACCCTGGGCGATCGTCTCGCACATCTGGTCGTAGGTGCGCATGAACGTGATCGGGCCGCTGGCGATACCTCCAGTCGAGCCGACCGCGTCGCCGTAGGGCCGCAGGCGCCAGAAAGCGTACCCCATGCCGCCGCCGCTCTGGAAGACCTGTGCGGCCTCCTTTGCGGTCTGGTGGATGTCGTCGATGTCGTCCTCGGGGGAGTCGACGAAACACGCCGAGAGCTGCTGGAGCTCGTCGCCCGCGTTCATCAGGGTCGGCGAGTTCGGCATGAAGTCGAGGTTCGCCATCATCTCCTGGAACTCCTCGGCGACGTCCTCGACGTGGGCCCGGACCTCCTCGGGCAGCTCGGGGACGACGGTGTCGTAGGCGAACTTGTTGACGTTGTAGATAGAGAGCGCGGCCTCGCTGTCGTCGTTCGCCGTGGTGCCCGCCCCGAAGACCTCGGCGGCGAGTTCGTCCCGCCGCGGATGGTCGGGCTTGAGCTGGTCGGGCGTAACCGTGATCTCGAGGTCGCGTTTCTCGGCCTCGAAGACGGCCTCCGCGAGCGCGATGTTCTTGCCGACGCGGTCGAACAGGTCCTCCTGGCGCTCGACGAGTTCGCCGTCGGCGTCCTTGCGGAGGTATCGGGCGGGGAGAATGTTGTCGTAGGCGTTGGCGGTCAGGCGCTCCTCGAGGGTGTCGCCCTCGGTGCGCTTGATCGGGAGGGTGAGCTCCTCCGCGGAGAGATCGGATTCGCTCATGCGCGGGTCACCTCGAGGGTAGCCCGCTGTCGGCTGTCGATTCGGGTGCGGGACCAAGTCCTGACGAAGATCATTGTAGCGAAGAATCGATATTCATCGACATCGTATAACTTCTTCCATTTTTGGTTCACTAGTGAAAGTGTAGTTGCAAAGCTATTCCTATGCTCTATCAAGGCTCGCGGGGAAAGAGCGAAACTGCCCTTTTCGCGCTTATGAAGGACTACTACGCCAACCGACTTAATGATTTTCAGAGCAAAATGAAAACGCATCTCTAAGAAAAGTTCTTGCCTGATTGCTATGCATATTTCATTTATAACTTCTCACCTGAATACAGATCCTGGAAATTCGGATGGAGTATAAAATATTTTCGCAGCTGAACAGGCTTCGATGATTCACAGCAGTATGAGGAGCAAATAGACGCCATTTGGCTGGCAGTTTTATACACATACCTATCCCAGATATATATATGACTGAATCTGCATAGTAGATCTGTCGCCCAGCAAGATCCGGTAGGAAGATAGCAGACTAGACGGATTATATGCTGGGCAAAAAGCGGAATCATCTGGACTGCTGCCACAGCCCAGTGGTTGTCGCGCTATCTGGAAAACCAGACGACCAATGCACAGGCGTAAGCTACGAGCCCAAACACGGCTGCCACTAAGACAGTAGTGGATTCACCGGTTGAACTGGCCGCAATAGCAGGGAAAGGGGCGCCTACTGCGAAAGTCGTCTCCAGGTCTCTACTGTCCGTGTCGTTGGAGGACATGCTCGTTAGGGGTGTCGCATGCGGTCTTTCGCATGCGGCTCCAAGTGACGGCCACTTGTAGCGAAGAATCGGTATTCATCGGCGCCTCATAATTGTAGTGGTATTCTTCCATTCTTATTGTGGTAGTACAACCATGGTTGCATAGCTGGTCCGGTACTCAATCAGGGGTTGTGATGCGAGGGTGAAACGGCTCTCTTCGCGCTTACGAGTGAGTAGTACGGCGACGGCCTTAATGATTTTCAGACCAGACTGAAAGTAAATTTGCGGACGATGAGGTCCCTCATCCACGCCTCGAGCTGTACGGAACAGATACTGTAATCTTTGCGTGTCTTTCAAAATATCCAGAAAGACTACATAGTTGCCGTGCGGGATGGAACGTATGCTCGATCCACTCACATCCAGTACGGGGATCCTCCTCGCGCTGGCCGTCCTCGTCCTCGTCATGGTCGCGATCCTCGCGGTTCGGGTCGCGATCAAACTGGCCATCCGCGTCGGCCTCGTCGCCGGCGTCGCCCTCGCGGGGCTCTACACCGTCGGCGTTATCGGATAGGTCGTTCGAGAACCCACGGCAGTGTCGGCTGCCGAAGACTCGAGCGTGCTACTCGAGCCGACAACACGGGATCGCCACGCCCTCCCCAACCGATTTCTGCTCACGGACGCTACGCGTCCGTTCGCACGGTATGCGAGACCAGGTTCCGCGCTACACTCACTCACTTCCTTCGTTCGCTCATCCGCTGTCAGAGCACGCTCTGACAAGCCTTCGTTCACGCTGTTCACGAAGACCTCGCACGGCTTGGGTCCGAGAGCTCGCAGTTCGCTCGCTCTCGGTCAGCGCGCGCCACTGCAATGCCGGTCGCTCAGTCGGGAGTAACAGAAGTCAAGCCAAAAGTAGCCGAACCGACACCCGTTACAGCCCCTCGAGGAAGTTCTCGATCACGTCGTGACCCACGGCCGTGAGCACGCTCTCGGGGTGGAACTGGACGCACTCGATGGGGTGCTCGCGGTGGCGCACGCCCATGACCAGCTCGGTGCCGTCGTGGTCGGCCGTCGCCGTTACCGCGAAGCAGTCGGGTACCTCGGTCGCGACCAGCGAGTGGTAGCGGCCGGCGCGAAACCCCTGTTCGAGGCCGTCGTAGACGCCCTCGCCGTCGTGGTCGACCGCCCAGGCCTTTCCGTGGACGGGGTCGGGCGCGCGACCGACCGAGCCCCCGTAGGCGTAGACGGCCGCCTCGAGGCCGAGGCATACCCCAAGAGTCGGCACCTCGGGGCTGACCTCCCGGAGGACGTCCAGCGAGACGCCGACGTCGCGGTCGTTCTCCGGGTGGCCTGGGCCGGGGCTGACGATAATCCCATCGGGGTCGACGGCCCGGACCTCTTCGAGCGAGGCCGTATTCTTCAGCACCTCGGTTTCGGTCCCGGGCTGCTGGCTGACGTACTCGACGAGGTTGTAAGTAAAGGAGTCGTAGTTGTCGATCACGAGGACCCGGACGGGCTCTCCCTCGGCTTCGTCTGCGTCCTCGGATTCGGCTCCTGTTGCGCTCATCGACCCACCTCCGGCGTCGCCTCGTGCCGGTCCTCCTCGATTGCTTCGAGAGCAGCGAGTACGCCGCCCATCTTCTTCTCGGTCTCCTCGTACTCGGCCGTCGGGTCGCTGTCGGCGACCAGTCCGGCGCCGGCCTGGACGGTGATCCGATCGCGGTCGCCGTCGGCTCGCGGGTTCCCCGCTCGCTTATCCGCGGTGCGTGGCGCCGCGCTCTTCTCGACGGTGGCGGTCCGAATGACGATCGCGAAGTCGGCGTCGCCCGTCCAGGAGTAGTAGCCGACCCCGCCGCCGTACAGTCCGCGCGGTTCGGCCTCGAGGTCGTCGATGATCTCCATCGCGCGGATCTTCGGCGCGCCCGAGAGGGTCCCCGCGGGGAAGGCAGCCCGGGTCGCGTCGAACGCATCTGCGTCCTCCGCTAGCTGACCCGTCACCGTCGACTCGATGTGCTGGACGTGGCTGTACTTCAGGACGTTCATGAACTCGTCGACCCGCACCGACCCCGGTTCGGCGACCCGGCGCACGTCGTTGCGCGCCAGATCGACGAGCATCGTGTGCTCGGCCCGTTCCTTCTCGTCGGCCAGCATCTCGCCGGCCAGCCGTCGATCCTCGACGGGGCCCGACCCCCGGTCGCAGGTGCCCGCGATCGGGTTCGACATGATCTCACGTCCCCGCACCGAGACCAGGGTCTCCGGACTCGCGCCGACGACGGTCAGGTCGTCGTGCTCGAGCAGGTACATGTACGGCGAAGGGTTGACCTCGCGCATCGCCTCGTAGAACCCGATGGGATCGACCTCACCATACAGCTCCCGCGTCCGCGAAATGACGCCCTGGTAGATGTCGCCGTCGAGGACGTGCTCTTTCGCGCGGCGGACGCTCTCCTCGTACGCCTCGCGCGAGCCCGCACGTTCGTCCTCGCGAACGAACCCGCCCGAATCCGGCTCCGAGGCCTCGCCGAGGGTCTCCGCGACGTCGGCAGCCTCCGCGAGCAGTTCGTCGTAAACCGCATCAGGGTCGTCGCCGTCCTCGAGAACGGGCGTAAATACCAGCGAGACCGTCCCGTCACGCTCGTCGAACGCGAGCGTCCTCGTCGTCAGGACGAACTGCGCGTCCGGGAACCGCGAGTCGGGCCGCTCGCAGCCGACCTCCTCGAGCCAGAGGTCGTAGACGGCGTCGTAGGCGAGAAAGCCGACCAGTCCGCCCTCCAGGTGCTGACGGTCGTGATCCGGGAAGTTCTCGAGCCGGACGTCCGGCAGGGCGGCCCGGAGCGTATCGACCGTATCCCCGTCGGGATCGGTCTCGAGGGACTCGAGCGGTGGGTTCTCCGAGAGCGTCTCGACCGAGGCCCCCTCGGGACCGACGGTAACGACGGCCTCGGGATCGTAGCCGACGTAGGAGTAGCGGGCGTGGCGATCCGCCCGGGTGGCGTTGGGTCGGAAGGCGCCGTCGGGGTCGCTCGAGGCGGTCTTTTCGGCGCTCTCGAGCAGGAAGGCGTACGGCGAGCGCTCGCGGTCGCTTCCCCTCGAGCGCCCGGTCAGGGCCGCGTACGCGGCGAGTGGCGACGTCTCGACGTCGAGTTCGGCGACGGCCCGGACGACGACGGGCCGGGACTCGTCGGACTCGGCGTACCCGCGGAACGTCTCGCGATCGACGTCCAGTGCACTCGCGGCGGTCGGCGATCGTTCGGGGTCGCTCATGTGTGGGCGATTGCCGCGGACGGATACTTCGCTCGTTCGACGAACTCCCGAACCGCCTCGGGATCCGTGCGCCCCTCGGCGTTCTCGATCCCGCTCGCGACGTCGACGGCGAACGGCTCGACCGCCCGAACCGCCTCGGCGACGTTCTCGGGGGTCAGCCCGCCGGCGAGGACGAGCGGGGAGTCGAGGTCCGCTGCGAGTTCGCGGGTTAGCTCCCAGTCGTGGGTCTCGCCGGTGCCGCCGCCACCGTCGACTGCGGGGGTATCGACCAGCAGCCCGTCGGCGACCGCGTCGTACGCCTCCGCGGTCGCCGCGTCGGTCTCGCCGGCCTCGAGGACGACGAGCACCGTCGCATCGACCGCTTCGCGGACCGAGGCCACCTCGTCGGGCTCGAGCGTTCCGTGGAGCTGAACGGCGTCGGGACGGACGCGTTCGACGAGCCCGATCGCCTCCGCGGGCGTCTCGGGCATCGTTACGAGCACGGTCGTCACGAACGGCGGCGCGGCCGCCGCGAGCGACCGCGCGCGCTCGGGCGAGATCTCGCGGTGGGTGTCGACGGGGACCTCGGAAATGAGTCCGATCGCGTCGGCGCCTGCCTCGACGGCCGCCTCAAGGTCGTCCTCGCAGGTGGTGCCACAGGCCTTCACCCGCGTCATCGTCCCTCTTGGGTCGGCGTCCGGGCTCGATTCTGCGCGCAGAGGTCCTCGAGTTTGGCCGCGGCGTCCCCGGCGTCGATGGCCGCGCGGGCGGCGTCGACACCTGCGGCCAGCGAGTCGACCTCGCCCGCGACGTAGACGGCCGCGCCGGCGTTCGCGAGGATCACGTCCCGCTTCGCGCCGCCCACGTCGCCCTCGACGATCCCGCGCATGTCCCGGGCGTTCTCGGTCGGGGTCCCGCCCGCGATCTCTTCGATGGCGCGTTCCTCGAGTCCGAGGTCGGCCGGCTCGAGGACGTACTCCTCGACGTCGGTTCCCTCGACCTCCGCGACCTTCGTTCGGCCGTGGATCGCGATCTCGTCGGTGCCGGCGCCGTGGACGACCAGCGCGCGGTCGACGTCCATGCGCGAGAGGGCGTCGGCGAGCACCGGAACGAGGTCGGGGTCGTAGACGCCGACGACCTGGGCGTCGGCGCCCGCGGGGTTGGTCAGCGGCCCGAGCACGTTGAACAGGGTTCGCATGCCGAGTTCCTTTCGCGGACCGATGACGGCCTTCATCGCCGGGTGGAAGACGGGCGCGAGCATGAACCCGATCCCGTCGCGCTCGATGGCGTCTTCGACGGCCGGCGGTTCGGCCTCGATCTCGACGCCGACCTCCTCGAGGACGTCCGCGCTGCCCGAGGACGATGAGACGGAGTAGTTGCCGTGTTTGGCGACCGGAACGCCGGCGCCGGCGGCGACGATCGCGCTGGTGGTCGAGACGTTGATGGTGTCGTAGTCGTCGCCGCCCGTGCCGCAGGTGTCGACCAGCGGCTTTCGGGCGGGGTCGATCGTCCGGGCGGCCTCGCGCATCCCCTGGGCGAAGCCCGCGATCTCGGCCTCGGTCTCGCCTTTCGCCCGCAGCGCCGCCAGTAGCGCGCCGATCTGGGCGTCCGTTGCGCCCTCGAACACGGCCGTCGAGGCCGCTCGAGCCTCCTTCTGTGTGAGATCCTTCCCGTCGGCCACCCGCTCGATGAACTCCTTCATAGTGAACACCAATGTACGTAGTTGTCTTACAATGTCCAAATGAGTACACTAACTTAAGCGTGTCGCCGGCCCGTGGGGCCGAGTTACGCACAGCGGACGATTCGAAACCTTCAATTACGGTGGCGGGCAACGAACGAGTGCAGGCGAGGTGGCGCACGACGCCACGGACGCGAAACCAGGCGGGTTGGTGGTCTAGTCTGGTTATGACACCTCCTTGACATGGAGGAGGCCGGCAGTTCAAATCTGCCCCAACCCACTTTTGACGGAACAACAACGACGAGCGAAGCGAGTCGTTCGTTCCGTCAAAATTGTTACGGCAGTTTGAACCAGGGAGTGAAGCGAACGAAGTGAGCGGAACGACCGTGGTTCAAATCTGCCCCAGTCCCTCTTTGGTAGACTGGTAAGCGACGCGTGAAGCGATCTACTACCGCACGAGCCTCCCTCGACGAGACTCGAGCGTTGTTCGAACACCGCCACTCGAGTCCCCAGTCGCCTTTACTCGAGAACTTTCCCCAAACCCCTCCACTCGAGGCCGCTGCCGCCGATCTTGTGTTTCATGGCCAACACTTTTCTACGGCATTGAGCTAGCACGAAGCGGTATGAGCACTGAATCCGCAAGTCCCACGAACTACGGCCTCGGCGGCAGCACGAACTGGCTGCTCGGCGGCGCGATCGGGGGCATCGTCGGCTCGTTACTCTTCGGCGCCCTGCTGTGGGTCATCGATCCCGAGATCGTGACCGACGTCATTCCCGGGATCTACGGCTTCGATACGGCCGGCGGGCTCGGTTGGGTGTTCCACCTGTTCCACGGGCTCGTCCTCGGGGTCGTGTTCGGCGCGCTCGTCTCCCGTGAGACGATCCTCGGGACGATCACCGCCGACACCCAGTTCACCGTCCTCGAGGAGACCGGCATGGCGGTGCGGTTCGTCCTCGCCGGCTTCGTCTACGGCCTGGCGGTCTGGGCGTTGCTCCCGGTCATCGCGGGCACCGTCCTGATCTCGGTCGGCGGCGCCGACCCCGTCTTCCCCGCGATCGCCGCCGAGACCCTTGCCGGCCACGTACTGTACGGGATCCTGCTCGGCGCGCTGTTCGCGGTGTTCGTCGACACCGACGCGGCCCAGGAGGTCGAGGCGCCGTTCGAAGAGGCGTCGGACTCGAGCTGACGCGCTCGACCGATGATTTCCCAGCCGCTTCGAGGGAGCTACCGCTCGAGGCGTGCGACCGGTTCCCCGTCCCGTTTTTCGACCTCGACTAACCCGTCGTCCGCGAGATCCGAGAGGAGCCCCTCGAGCCACGCCCGCCCGTACTCACCCTCGGGAACGTAGTCGACCCGGATCCGGTGGCCGAGCGCGTCCAGCTCGAGCTCGTCGTACTCCCGAAGCGTTCCGATGACCCGCCCGCGGAACTGCCGTCGACTCCCCTCGAAGCTGGGCTGGGTCGGCACGTCGGGAGCGGTGAAGTCGCCCGTCGCGTAGGCCGAACACCACTCCCGCCAGGGGCAGCCGACCTCGTCACAGCGGGGCGTCTGCCGGCAGGCGACCCCGCCGAGTTCCATGACGGCGTTGTTCCAGACCCTCGAGCGACCCGCGGGCATCAACTCGTTGGCCGTCTCCTCGAAGGCCGAATCGTCGTCGGGAACGTCGAATGCCCGGTACAGAACGCGTTTGACGTTAGTGTCGACGACCGCGTTCCCGCTGTTGAACGCGAAGCTCGCGACGGCGTTCGCCGTATAGGGACCGACGCCCATCAGCTCCTGGAGCTCCTCGGGCGTCGTCGGAAACTCGCCGTCGTACTCCGCCTCGACCTGTCGGGCGGCCTCGTGGAGGTACTTCGCGCGGTTGTTGTAGCCGAGGCTGTGGTCGGTCCAGAAGCCGACGACGTCGGCCCGATCCGCGGCCGCCAGCTCGGCCGTCGTCGGCCAGCGCTCGAGGAAGTCCTCCCAGGCGTCGCCGACCCGATCGAGCTGGGTCTGCTGGCTCATCACCTCGCTGACGAGGATCTCGTAGGCGTCGTCGGTCTCGCGCCAGGGGTACGAGCGGTGGTCGGCCTCGTACCACGCGATCAGCGACTCGCGGACCGGCTCGAGGTCGTCGGGTACCGACGGCTCGTCGGTCCCGGAGTCGACGTCGGCGTCGGCATCACTCATCGGCCGTTCTAGCGACTCCCCCGGCTTACGTCTACTGAATCGGCCCGCGCTTCGAACGTGCTCGAGGAGCCTCGTCGGGCGAGCACGAAAGGCCTATCCGGCCCGCACGAGTCCGCTCCCGTATGAGCCTCGACGATCTCAACGACGACGTCCAGGAGTCCTACGCCGACGTCGGCGACGAGCTGACTGTCACGCTCGATCGCGAAACGAGAAACGAGCTGGCGCTGCTCGAGTCCGCCCTCGAGCCCGAGGCGACCGACGAACTCGTCCGCCGGGCGATCCACATGCTGTTCCAGACGACCGTCGAGAGCGGCAAGCTCGACTTCCAGCTGCGCTCGGGCTACGACGTCACCTACGACGAGTACCTCTCGGGGATGACCTTCGACGAGATGACCGGCGCCGACCAGTATCCGAGCATGGACGACGAGCGACGCTACCAGTTTTAACCGACGAGCGCGAGCGGCGGCCTCAGCGCTGCTGAGCCGGAAGCGTAACGGTGAACGTCGACCCCTCGCCGGACTCGGAGTCGACCCGGATCTCCCCGCCGTGGCGCTCGACGATCCGCTGACAGAGTGCGAGTCCGATCCCGGGTCCAGCGTGGTCGTCGACGGGATGGAGCCGTTCGAACACTTCGAAGACGCGATCGGATTCGCCGTCGGGGATCCCGATTCCCTCGTCGCTGACCGAGACGATCCACGTCTCGCCGCTCCGTTCGGCCTCGACCTCGATTTTCGGGGGCGTCTCGCCGCTGTACTCGATCGCGTTCTCGAGCAGATTCTGGAACAGCTGTCGGAGCTGGCTGGCGTCACCCTCGACGCGGGGCAAGGAGCCGACCGAAAGCACCGCGTCGCTTTCCTCGAGCCGGAGCTGGAGGTCGTCGCGTACGTCCTCGAGGACGTCCTCCAGGTCGACGGGCTCGAGGGCCTGGCCCTGGTTCTCGACCCGGGAGTACGCGAGCAGCCCGTCGATCATCTCGCGCATGCGGTCGGCGCCGTCGACGGCAAACGCGAGGAACTCCTGTCCGTCCTCGTCGAACTCCGTGGCGTAGCGGTCTTCGATCAGTCGAAGGTAGCTCGAGACCATCCGTAACGGCTCCTGGAGGTCGTGAGACGCCGCGTAGGCGAACTGCTCTAAGCGCTCGTTCGACTTCTCGAGGCGGTGGTTGGATCGCTCGAGGCGCTCGTTCGTCCGCGCGAGTCGATCGTTCGTCTCCTCGAGTCGCTGCTGGTAGCGCTTGCGCTCGCTGATGTCGATGACGACTCCCTCGATGGTCTCGATGCTGCCGTCCTCGACGACCGCCCGCCCGGTCTCTTTGACCCACCGTTCGTCCCCGTCGGCGGTTTCGATCCGATAGGTCGCCGAGAACGGCTCCCGATCGGAGACGTTCGTCTGGATTCGCTCCCAGAGCTTCCTGCGGTCCGCCGGGACGACGACGTCGGTTCCCCACTGCACGTCCCCCTGCTCGAGGACGGTCGAGCTGTACCCGGTCAGCTCCTCACAGCCGTCGCTGACGAACTCCATGGGCCAGCCGCGCTCGTTCCGACAGCGGTAGACCATCCCGGGAACGTTGCCCATCAGCCGTGAGAGTTCCTGTTCCCGCGCGCGAAGCTCCTGTTCGACCTTCCGCTGGTCGGTGACGTCGCTTGCGATCCCGACGATTCGGTAGACGTCGCCGTCGTCGTCGCGGATCGGAACGGCGCGATCCCGCACCCAACGCATCTCGCCGTCCGGGCGAACGACGCGGTACTCCTCGTCGTAGGTCCCCTCCCGTTGTTCGGGAAGGGCCTCGAGGACGCGGTCCCGATCCGCCGGATGGATCGCGTCGACGAACGACGCCGGGTCCTCGTACAGCGAGTCACGACCCCGGCCCCAGACCTCCTCGTAGGCCGGGTTCACGTAGAGCATCTCGTCTTTTTCCGGGCTGCTCAGCCAGACCACCTCCGAAACGTTCTCCGTGACCTGGCGGAACTTCGCCTCGCTCTCCCGGAGGTCGGTTTCGATCCGCTTTCGCTCGGTGATGTCGACGAACGAGAACACCGCCCCCGATATCTCGCCGTCCTCACGCAGTGGCGTCCCGCTCACCGAGAGCCAGATCCGTCGTCCGTCGGCACGCTCGAGCCCGATCTCGAGGTCGTGGATCGTCTCGCCGTCGGAAAAGACCCGCCGGGTCGGAATCTCGTCGGGTGAAAACGGCTCTCCGTCAGGTTTCACGGGATCGAGGCCGGCCGTTCCGCCGGCGAGGTCCTCGAGCTCGTTGGCCGCGTACCCCGTGATCTCCTCGGCTCGTCGGTTCATCCGCTCGAACGAACCGTCGGGGCCGAGCGTAACGATTCCGGTCGGATTCGTCTCGATGATCCGGTCAGTGAGATCACGCTCCTCGCGCAGGCGCCGTTCCCGCTCTTTCTGCTCCGAGATATCCCGGAAGTACACGGAGAGTCCCGTCTCCGAGGGGTAGACGTGGATCTCGAACCAGGTGTCGAGCGGGTCGGGGTAGTAGAGTTCGAACGAGGACGCCTCCTGGCGCTCCATGGCGCGTTCGTACTCTGTGCGGAGCTTCGAGTCGGCGGCCCACTCGAAGACGTCCCAGACGCGCTCGCCGACCAGTCCTCGACCCGTGACGTCGATCAGCTCCGCCGCACGCTCGTTGACGTGCGTGAACCGCCACTCGGCGTCGAGCGCGTAGAAGGCGTCGGTCACCCGGTCCAGTATCTCCTCGAACTCGGTCTCGATTCGTTTCTGGTTGGTGACGTCGGTCAGCGCAAAGACCACGCCGGGACGGTCCGTGTCGTCCGTTCGCAACGGCGCGGTGTCGACCGAGAGCCAGACTCGCGTTCCGTCCGGGCGGGTCGCGCCGAGCTCCACGTCGGTGACCGGTTCGCCGGTCTCGAGGGCCCGGTCGAACGGGAGGTCGTCGGTCGAGATCGGCTCTCCGTTCGCATCGACGAGCCCCCAGCGCGGGTCGTCGTGGGCGACGTCGGCGATCTCTGTGCGACTCCGTCCGAGAATCTCCTCCGCTCGCTCGTTCGCGAACTGCAGCGTCCCGTCGGCGTCGACGACCGTGATCCCGACGGGGCTCCGTTCCAGAATTTTCCCCTTGCAGGTCCACTCCCCGCCGAGCTCGTCGTCCGCGTCCGACGACGCGGACTCGAGCGCGCCAGCGAGGACGTTCGCGATCGTCCGCAGGGTCGCGGCGTCGTCCGCGTCGAACGCGTTCGGTACCGCGGCGCGAACCTCGAGGACGCCCCAGGGGTCGTCGATGCCGACGGGCGCCCAGAGCCCGCTCCGGACGTCGCGTTCGAGCAGCCGATCCGGCCACTCGAGTTCGCGACCTGCTCGCAGCTCGTCGACGTCGACGGGCTCGCCGCGGGCGATCGCCCGTCCGACGGGCGAGTCCTCGGGGTCGAGCGAGACCGTCGTCGACGCGGCGTCGTCGCTCGCACCCGTACTCCGACGACACACCGCGCAGTTCCCGCCGGGGAGTCGCTCGAAGAGCAGCGAGGAGTCGGCCTCGAGGGCCCCCGTGGCGGCGTCGACGACCGCGTCCAGCAGCTCCTCGGTGTCATCGATCCGGAGCGCCAGCTCGGACAGCTCCGCGACGATCGCCTGCGAACTCTCCTGGCTGTCGAACGTCGTGTCGTCTCGGGACGAACTCATTCGATACGCAGCGTCGCTTTTCACTTCGGAGTGATAAAGGGTGTGGCCGGTTTTAGTCGTCGATCAGCGCCGCACTCGAGAGCGCCTCGTCGATGTCGGCCTCGGCCATCTTCTCGATCAGGGCATCGACGACCTCCTCGCGTTTGCCCTTGACGAACTTGATCGAGCCGACGACGAGGTGGCCGCCGCCGGAGACGCCGCCGCCGGGGATCTCTTCCTCGAGCTCCGAGACCATGTTCGGGATGTCGAGGCGAACGCCGTCCGAGCGGAGGACGGCGAAGTCCGGGCCGTAGCCGACGGTGATCACGGGGTCACCGGTCTCCTCGATCTTCCGGTCGTGGAGTTCGCCCGTCGTCTTCCCCGGCGCGGGGTAGGTAAAGCGGTGGGCGTAGTTCTCGACGTCGATCCCGTAGAGGTGGGCGCCGTTGTCGAGCTCCTCGTGTTCGACGTGGGGCAGGACGGCCTCGAGCTGTTCGTCGACCTCCTCGCGAGCGCGGTCGGCGAAGAACGACACCAGCTCGCGGTGGCGCTCCTCGTCGTCGCTGTCGACCTGGAGCAGGTCCTGGATCAGCTGATCACCGGAGTTGTACCGGAGCCAGAAGGCGGCGTAGTCCAGCGCTTCGCTGACGTCCTTCAGGCGATCCTCGTCGTACCCCTCCTCGGCGGCGAGAGCGAGGTAGTCGTCCATCGCGTCGGCCTTCGAGCGATCGGAGAGGCCGGCGACGGCGGGGATGTGACGGAGCTCGTCGGTCATGTCCGGGTAGATCATCCGGGCGAGTTCGACACAGAGCATCCCCGTCGTGATGCGGTAGTCCTCGTCGTGGAGGTAGGGGTTGACGTGGGCGTCGAGCAGTCCGCCGACGGCGTCGGGGTCGGGGTGGTGGTGGTCGAGCGCGACGATCGGGATATCGTAGTGGGCCAGCGTCTCGTAGGCCGGGACGTCCTCGGCCGTCGAGCCGTTGTCGAGCATCAACAGAAGCGGAAGCTGCTGGCCGTGTTTCTCGCGGTCCTCGAGCGCGAAGTTCAGATCGCGCGTGGCGTCTTCCATCTCATAGAAGGGCGCCTTCGCGGGCAGCCGCTTGATGAGGTGTCGGGGGGCATCCTCGTCCTCGTGGACCTCGCTGATGAACCGCTCGAGGGCGATCTGGACCGGAACCGCGGCGCACATCCCGTCGCCGTCGGCGTGGTGGCGGACTCGGATGGGACGTCCCTCGAGGACGGTTCGGCGAAGCAGCGTCGCGACCTCCTGCAGGTTGGGCCGGAGCTTCTCGAAGGCGGGCCAGTCGATCAGCGGCTCGACGTCGTGGGGCTCGGCGCGCTCCTCGAGGGCGTCCTCGAGTCGCTCGCGGGCCTCTTCGGCGTCCTCGCCCTCGAGCTTCGAGAGGCCGTCGACCTCGATCTGGACGTCGCCCTCGCGGTGTTCGGGCATCCCGGTGACTCGGACGACGTCGCCGACCTCGATGGTGGGGTAGGCGCGGACGCCCGCCTCCTCGAAGGCGGCACAGGGAACGACGCCCTGCTCGTCGGCGACGTGGAAGATGGTCGGCCCGCCGGTCTGTTTGACCTGGACGACTTTCCCCTCGACGTGGATCTGGTCGCCGACGTTGGCCTCGAGACGGTTGGTGCCGGTCAGCGCGTAGTCACGGGAAACCGATTCGAGAGTGTACTCCTCGACGTCGACGGGTTCGAACGCCATGTCGCCGTTCTCGCGGATCGACTCGAGCTCGACGACGAGTTCGTCGCCGACGGCGTAGGTGCCCTCGAGGACCGACTCGTGGACGAGTCCCGAGATCGAATCCGAGAGGTCGACGAAGACGCCGTAGTCGACGATACCGTTGATCTCGGCCAGATACGGCCGGTCCTGTTCGAGGTCGTCTGCGGTACAGTCGGCAGCAAGATCGTAGACGACGGAATCCCCGTCGTCCGCGCCGGAGTCTCCGGCGGACTCAACAGTCATCGTTGCCCGTTGTTTGTGACGGGCGCGTATAACCCTTGTTAAGCCTGCCGACCCGCTGGGTGGCCTTTCGGAACGTTTAGCAACCGGAAGCCCGGAGGAGGGGTATGGGGCTGTTCGACGCGCTGTTTCGCTCGAGCGAGGTCCTCGGCATCGCCGAGGAGACCCTCGAGTTCGCCATCGAGTCCTCCGAGGCGGCCCACCCCGACGAGTATATGGGCTTTCTCCGCGGGACCGAGGCTCGCGAGCTCGGACTCGAGCAAAGCGGGCTCGTCATCACGGACGTACTGGTCGTGCCGGGAACCGAATCGAACAGCGTCAGCGCGACGGTCCGGACGAGCCAGATTCCCAACGACGTGAAGGCGCTGGGGAGCGTCCACTCCCATCCTAACGGCGTGCTCCGTCCCAGCGGCGCGGACCTGGAGACGTTCGGCCGGGGGAGCGTTCACGTCATCATCGGGGCACCCTACCGCCGAAGCGACTGGAAGGCCTTCGACTCACAGGGACGGCCGACGACGCTGAACGTGATCGACGTCGAACTTCCGGACAGCGACGAGTTCTTCGATTTCACGCAGGCCGATATCGACGAGGATCTCTCATGACTCCGAACGCGACTCTCCCGCTCGAGACGACCGACGACTCGAACACCGATCGACGGCCGGCGACGGGGGCGCGATCGACGGTATGAGCCGCACCGTCATCGCGCAGGGAACGTTCGATATCCTCCACCCCGGACACGTCCACTACCTCGAGGAGGCCGCCGCCATGGGCGACGAACTGTACGTGATCGTCGCCCGGAAGGCCAACGTCGATCACAAGGAGGCGCCCGTCTGTCCGGCGAGCCAGCGACGGGACGTCGTCGGCGCGCTCGAGGCCGTCGACGAGGCTCTGCTGGGCCACGAGGAGGACATTTTCATCCCGATCCAGGAGATCGATCCCGACGTGATCGCGCTCGGCCACGACCAGCACCACGACGCCGGCGCGATCCGGACGGCGCTCGAGGAACGCGGCGTCGACTGCGAGGTTCGCCGAGCGAGCGCGCGCGAGCCGGCGGCCGACGACGAGATCCTGTCGACGCGACTGATTATCGATCGAATACTCGAGCGGCGCAGCTGAGGCCGATAGCGGTGAGAGAGGGATAGTTAGCTAACTGTGGGTGTGGAAAATATACCCTCACTGAGGAACGTAGATAGCGGAAACATAATCCTGTTCTACCCGTACCGAGTTGGCCGGCCTCGACGAAACGGTCGGTAGCTCGCGTCTCCGGCGTTCGGGCCCGTTCGAGTGAGACAAATCTTGCCTCTTCCTATGGCCCAGAATTCTGAATTCTCGAGGTAGAGGGCCTGAAACCCGCAAACTTTTGAGGACGGAGTACAGAGTATCTCGGTATGCAGACGAACTCCACTCGCAGGCGGTTTCTCGCGGGAAGCACGACTGCGGGAATCGTCGCCGTCGCCGGCTGTCTCAGCGAGACGGACGGCGACGAGAGCGACGACTCGAACGGTGACGACACCGAGGAGACCGACGACACGACCGACTACGCCGACGCCGAGTACGAGGTCTGGGCGCTCGATCAGGGGACCGATAACGTCCACATCTACGAACCCGGCGAGGGCGACGCCGAGTTCGATCTGAAGACGACGGTCGACCTGAACGAACTCGAGGGCGTCCCCGAGGAGGGCGTCGTCCCGCACATGATCGACTTCAGCTCGGACTACGAGTACGCTGCCATCGCGTGCACGGCCGGCCAGCGCGTTCTCGTCTTCCGAACCGAGGGCTGTGAGCTCGTCGGCAACGTCGAGACCGGTCCCGGTTCGCACATGGCGATCTTCTCGCCCGACGACGAGTACATCCACGTCGACGTCATCGACGAGGAGGCGGTCGCCCGCGTCGAGGCCGACCTCGAGAACGAGTCCTTCGAGGAGGTCGACCGCCTCGATCTGGCCGAGGACGAGACGGTCCAGGAGGCCGGCATCGAGTCGGCGAACCCGATCTGTCACCAGTTCGACGGGCAGGGGCGATCGATCCACACGCTCGGTCCGAGCTACCACGACGCCGGCGTCGTCATCGTCGACCACGACAGCTTCGAGGTCGAACGGGCCTACTCCGGCGACGAGCTGCCGGCTAACTGCGGAACCATGCCCCACTTCGAGGACGGGAAGTTCTACCTCACCGCCGGGCTGCCGTCGGATCCCGAGGAAGGCGAGGACGGCGTCGGCAAGTACTATGTCTACGACGTCGAGGAGGACGAGATCATCGTCGACGGCGAGAGCACCGAAGGTGTCGACGCGCACGGCTTCTGGTTCACTCCCGACGGCGAGGAGCTGTGGGTGCTGAACCGCGAGACCAACGACGGCGTCATCGTCGATCCGGAGACCGACGAGGTCGTCGAAGAGATCGACGCCTTCGGACCCGCCCAATCCGACGACCCCGAGGATCGGGACGCACCCGACATCATGTGGTCCTCACCGGACGGGAAGTACATGTTCGTCACCCTGCGCGGTCCCGTCCCGCTGTCGGGCGACCCTCACGCCGCGACCGGCGTCACGCCGGGCTTCTCGGTGCTCGATATCGAGAGCCGCGAGATCGTCGACGTCGTCGAGCCGGATCCGATCGACGACTACGAGGAAGAGGAGCTACAGGCCGCACGGGACGAGGAGGAGGACGCACCCGCAATCCCGGACTTCCACGGACTGGGGGTTCGCGTGTTCAGTGACGGCGACGGCGAGATTCCGAACTCGCCACCGTTCTGATCGGCGCCGCTAGTTCTTGTTGACGCACGACGGCGGAAGCCGTATCGAGTCCACCGTGTGGCCGGTCTCGACGAAGTGCTCGATCGCCTTCCGCGAAACCTCCTGCTCGCTATCCCCGTCATCCGTACTCGCCTTCCAGTCACACTCGAAACAATACTTGTGCATCCCTCGTTCTGTTCGTAGTCGGGGACGGGACCGGGAAAGCCCCGTGCAGGAAATCGAAGGGAGGCTACTCCCGCTTGACGCCCGGATTGGTCACGGCACCGTTCGACGCCGAGTCGAAGTCCCGGCCGTACTTCGCCAGCACACCGGCGTTGTAGGCCGGCTCCGGCTGGTCCCACTCCTCGCGGCGAGCCTCGAGCTCCTCGTCACTGGCGTCGACCGCGAGAGTCCGCTCGGGGATGTCGACGGTGATCTCGTCGCCGTCCTCGAGCAGCCCGATGGGGCCGCCAACGGCGGCCTCGGGCGCGACGTGACCGATCATTGGACCCCGCGTGGCGCCGGAGAACCGTCCGTCGGTGATCAGCGCGACGTCGTCCTCGTGGCCGGCGCCGACGACCGCGGCGGTGACGCCGAGCATCTCGCGCATCCCCGGTCCGCCCTGGGGACCCTCGTTGCGAATGACGATCACGTCGCCGCTCTCGACGTCGCCTTCCTGGACGTACCGCATGGCCTCTTCCTCGGTCTCGAAGATCCGGGCCGGCCCCTCGTGGTGGAACTGGTCCTCGCCGGTCGCCTTGAGGACGGCGCCGCCGGGGGCGAGGTTGCCCGTCAGGATCTTGATCGCGCCCTCTTCCTGTTTGGGCTCGTCGACGGTGTAGAGGAAGTCGGCCTCGATCTCCTCGTCGTCCGGGAGCCCGCGCTCGGCCTCGAGGTGCTCGAGCTCCTCGGCGACCGTCCGCCCCGTGACGGTCATCGCATCGCCGTGGAACAGGTCGGCCTCGAGCAGTCGTCGGACGACGATCGGCACGCCGCCAAGCTCGTGGAGGTCGTTCATCACGCTGTTGCCGCCGGGCTGGAGGTCGGCGATCTTCGGCGTGCGCCGGGAGATCTCGTCGAAGTCCTCGATCTCGAGGTCGATCCCGGCCTCCCGAGCGAGCGCCAGCAGGTGGAGGACGCCGTTGGTCGAGCCCCCGATCGCGGTCTGGAGTGCGATGGCGTTCTCGAAGGACTCCCGGGTGAGGATATCGGACGGGCGGCGGTCCGCCTCGACGACCTCGACGGCGAGTTCGCCCGCGCGCTCGGCGACGTCGTAGCGCTCCTCGTCCTCCGCGGGTGGGGAGGCGCTGCCGAGGGGAGCGAGGCCGAGGGCCTCCGAGACCGAGGCCATCGTGTTCGCGGTGAACATTCCGCCACAGGAGCCGGCGCCGGGACAGGCGTTGCGCTCGAGTTCATCGAGTTCCTCGGCGTCCATCTCGCCGGTGCCGTAGGCGCCGACGCCCTCGAACACCTGGACGATGGTGACGTCCCGCCCCTCGTGCTCGCCGGGCATGATCGACCCGCCGTAGAGGAAGACGGAGGGGAGATCGGTTCGGATCGCGGCCATCATCATGCCGGGCATGTTCTTGTCGCAGCCGCCGATCGTGACGAGGCCGTCCATGCGCTCGCCGAAGCTGACGAGTTCGACGCTGTCGGCGATCAGCTCACGGGAGATCAGCGACGCCTTCATCCCCTCGGTCCCCATCGAGATCGCGTCCGAAATCGTGATCGTGCCGAACTCGATGGGCATCCCGCCGGCGGTGTCGGCACTCTCGAGGGCCGAGTCGGCGACGTCATCCAGATGCACGTTACACGGCGTGATGTCCGCGGCCGGGTTCGCCACGCCGATCATCGGCGAGGAGAGGTCCTCGTCGTCGAACCCCATCGCGCGAAACATCGCGCGATGGGGGGCTTTCTCGGCGCCCTCCGTGACCTCGCGGCTCTGAAGTCGCTCGTCTTTCCCGTGGTCGAACCGATCGTCGCTGCTCATGATCGGCCCTTGTCTCGAGGGGACATAAGTCACGCCTTCTCCTCAAGGGTTGCTGGCGATCGGCTCCCCGGCTACCGGGCTCGGTGAGCGGTTAGCCGTGGCTCGGTGTCTCGAATCGGGCGGCTGCCTCCCGAAGCGCCTCCTGCGTGTCGATGCTCTCGAAGGTGTCCCCGCTCACTCCCTCGAGTTCGTCCTCGTCGACCACGACGACGTCGAGGTCCTCCACGGCCGCGAGAATCCGCCCGTCCTCGCCCTCGAGGGCGTCGGCGCAGGCCTGGGCCATCGGCTTGGTTCGGTAGACCGCCTGAGTCGTCTGGTACCAGCCGTCCTCGAGTTCGACGAGCGCCCCGTCGCGGCCCTCGGCGCGGTCGGCCAGCGCCTCGAGCAGGGTAGGGTCGACGAACGGCATGTCGCAGGCCACGGCGGCGGCGTACTCTCGAGTGGCGGTCTCGAGTCCGACGGCGATCCCCGCGAGGGGTCCGCGGTCGGGTTCGGGATCGGTCGCGAACGCGACGGGCTCGGGGAAGTCGACCATCGCCGCCTCGATCGCCTCGCGCTGGTCCTCGCGACAGTTGATTACGAGTTCGTCACAGACCGTCGCGAGCTGATCAGCGACCCGCCGGATCATCGGCGTTCCCGCGAGCTCCGCGACCGCCTTGTCGTCCTCGCCGAACCGGGTCGAGTAGCCGCCCGCGAGGACGACCCCCGACAGTGATCGCTGGGAACTCATGGTCGCCGCTTGGTGTGGAGGGCCGTAATACCTGTCGGGGACGATGCGAAACCGACCGTTCGTCCGATTCCGACACGAGGGGGAATACTAGATATCTACCATAGAATAATAACTTCACACAACAACTGAGGAACCAATCACAGCAACATTTACCCACGAATTCGTGGCAGGTACCGTGGAGTCTGATATCGAATGTCAATGAACGCTGTCGTATACCAGGGACCGCACGAGGTAGCTATCGAGGAGGTCGACGAACCGGAGCTCCAGCATCCGAACGACGTCCTCGTCGACATTACGACGAGCTGTATCTGTGGCTCGGACCTCCACATGTACGAGGGCCGGACCGCTGCCGAGGAGGGAATCGTCTTCGGCCACGAAAACATGGGGATCGTCAGCGAGGTCGGTGACGCCGTCACGACGCTCGAGGAGGGCGACCGCGTCGTGATGCCCTTCAACGTTGCCTGTGGCTTCTGCCAGAACTGCGAGGACGGCTACACGGGCTTCTGTACCAACGTCAACCCCGGCTTCGCCGGCGGCGCCTACGGCTACGTCGCGATGGGGCCGTACAAGGGCGGCCAGGCCGAGAAACTTCGGGTCCCGTACGCCGATTTCAACGCCCTGAAACTGCCCGAAGGCGACGAACACGAGGACTCGTTCGCCTTGCTCGCGGACATCTTCCCGACGGGATGGCACGGCACCCGTCTGGCGGACCTCCAGCCGGGCGAGTCGATCGCCATCTACGGCGCCGGCCCGGTCGGTCTGATGGCCGCCTACAGCGCGAAGATCCAGGGCGCCTCCGAGATCTACGTCGTCGACCGAGTGCCGAGCCGCCTCGAGATGGCCGAGGATCACTGCGACGCTCACGCGATCAACTTCGAGAAGGGCGACCCCGTCGACCAGATCGTCGACGCACACGGCGACCAGGTCGACAAAGGTGTCGACGCCGTCGGCTACCAGGCGATCGACCCCGAGACGGATCCGGGCGACGACGCCTACGACCCCGCCCGCGAGAACCCCGCGGTCGTGCTCAACCAGCTGATCCAGACCGTGCGGCCGACCGGACAGCTCGGTATTCCGGGACTGTACGTCCCCTCCGATCCCGGCGGACCCGACGAGATGGCCCAGCAGGGCCGACTCGGCATCGACTTCGGGAAGCTCTTCGAGAAGGGCCACAAGTTCGGCACCGGTCAGTGTAACGTCAAGCAGTACAACCGCCAGCTCCGCGACATGATCATCGAGGGGCGGGCCGACCCCAGCTGGGTCGTCTCCCACCGGGTCGACCTCGAGGAGGCCCCCGAGATGTACGAGCGCTTCGACGACCGCGAGGAGGGCGTTATCAAGGTCCTGCTCGAGCCCTGAGCCGACAGCCAACGACAACTTTTTTGTGCGATCTCCGGCCGCGAGCGTGCCGGCTACGGAGTTTTATCGCTTCGCTGCCTACTTCAGTTGTTCATGCAGTACGCCGCCCTCGTCGAGTCCTATCGCCGCATCGCCGCGACCGCCTCGACCGACGAGAAGACCGCGATCGTCGCGTCGGTCCTCGAGGCGGCGACGACCGACGAGCTCGAGCGACTGCTGCCGCTGTTTCGCGGGAAGGTAACGCCAGCGTACGAGGGGGCCGATCTCGGTATCTCCTCGAGTCTCACCCTGGAGGCGATCCGCAAGGCGACCGGCGTCGCCAAATCCGAGATCCGAACGACGTGGCGCGAGACCGGGGATCTCGGCACTGCCGCCGCCGAAGCCGTCGCAAACCAGACCCAGCAGACGCTGTTTTCGACCGATCTGACCGTCGGGTCAGTTTTCGAGACGCTTCGGGACCTTCTCGAGTACGAGGGCGAGGGGAGCCAGCAGCGCCGCATCGACGCCGTCGCGAAGCTGCTCTCGAATGCCGAGCCCGAGGAGGCGCGCTACGTCGTTCGTACCGTTCTGGGCCACCTTCGGATCGGCATCGGTGAGGGGACGATCCGCGACGCCATCGCCCAGGCGGCCCTCGACGGGAGCGACGAGGCGACCGACGCCGTCGAGTACGCCTACCAGCTCACGAACGACTACCCGCTGGTCGCCCGAACGGCCCGCGAGTCGGGCGTCAACGGCCTCCGTGACCTCGAGATCGAGCTGTTCCGGCCGCTGCAGGTGATGCTCGCCGATTCGGCCGACAGCGTCGAGGACGGGATCGACGCGGTTGCGACGAGTGACGGGCCGCTGCTGGCCGAGTACAAGTACGACGGCGTCAGGGTTCAGATTCACAAGGACGGCGACGAGGTGCGGGCCTTCACCCGCCGGCTCGAGGAGATCACCGAGCAGTTTCCCGACGTCGTCGAGAGCGTCCGTACGCGCGTCGCGGCCGACAGCTGCGTACTCGAGGGCGAGATCGTCGGCTACGATCCCGACACCGGGGCGCTGACGCCGTTCCAGGAGCTCTCGACCCGGATCACTCGAGAACACGATATCGAGGCGGCAGCCGAGGAGACGCCGGTCGTCGTCTACCTCTTCGACCTGCTCTCGCTCGAGGGCGAGTCGCTGCTCGAGGAATCGCTCGAGGAGCGCCTCGCTCGCCTCGATTCCGTCCTCGAGCCCGAGGAGTGGGCGATCGAACCGGCACAGCACGTCCGGTTCGATCCCGCCGACCCCGAGCCGGCCCGCGAGCTCTACGCGGACGCCCTCGCCGCCGGCCACGAGGGGCTAATGTGCAAGAACCTCGAGGTTCCCTACCAGCCGGGTCGGCGCGTCGGCTACATGCTGAAGGTCAAGCCAACGATGGAGCCCCTCGACGTCGTCGTCACCCGCGGAAAGTACAGCGAGGGCCGCCGGAAGGGAAAACTCGGTCGGCTCTACCTCGCCTGTCGCGACACCGAACGCGACGAACTCAGCGAGGTCGGCCGGCTGGCGACGGGGTACACCGACGAACAGCTCGCCGCCCTCACCGACGCCCTCGAGCCGCTGATCACCGAAACCGACGGTCGCGACGTGAACGTTCGCCCGGAGGTCGTCCTCGAGGTCGAGTATGAGGAGATCCAGTCTTCGCCGACGTACGACTCGGGCTACGCGCTGCGATTTCCCCGATTCGTGCGCCGGCGGGAGGATCTCTCGGTGTCGGACGTCGACACGCTCGAGCGGGTTGAGGCGCTGTTCGAGGCGCAGTAGCGACTCCTCACCCTTCGCCCAAGACTTTCACTTTCACTACGGTTGGCGACGGTTTATCCGACCGTCGCCCGTTACTACGAGACGTCCCAGTTCGACGGTAAGCGACCGGTCCTGGCGCGGAATTCGGGTTAGCTGCATCGCCGGGCCGAGTGACAACGCCCGCGCTCACTACGTCCGCGACGCCCCATCACAAGTCGTCGGCGACGGCGACCGAAGGACCGCCCATGCCGTAATCTCATATCTCAAAAATGAACGAGTTCGACCCTACTCCGACCGACCGTATCGACACCGCCGCCTCGAACCACCGCCCGCTCGCGGGCCGCGAAACGCGGGTCCACGACGACCAGCCGTTCGGAGCTGAGCATTAGTGTCCGACCTCGGCATCGTTTTGATCGTCGTCGGACTCTGTCTGATGCTCGCGTCCGGACTGCTCGCGCCGATTATTAGATCCGGCTTCGAGCAGGACTCCGGAGGCGTCGACTGGTGACCGTCGGCTGGCGTTCGCCGCTCGGCGGCCCTCGCTACGACGGACCGGGGCTCGGCGAGCCAATGCGCGAGGAGTGTCGTCTCGAGGGTCGTAACCGAGAGGCGTCGACGGATCGAAGACAGGTGGTGGATGTGGACGTCGCGACCGAGTGCAAGCACGCCGCCCATCATCGTCTCGGCCATACTGCGGGATAGCACATGCGTCGAGTTCGCCTCGGAGACGGGATCCGGTTCGATCTGACGAACGGCGAGACCGTCGTCTGCGACGGCGAGCGCTCGAGCGACGGGATTCGCGTGCTGAGCCACGCTCACGGCGACCACCTCTATCGGGAGGACCCCGGCGCCGTGATCTGCTCGGACGTTACGGCGGCGCTCGCGCGGGTTCGACGCGAGGACACCCCGCTCGAGCGGACGACACATCCCGCCGTCGACCTTCACGACGCCGGCCACGTCCCCGGCTCGCGCGCGACTCACATCGCGGATCCCGACGGAACGACCTACTGCTACACTGGCGACTGCTCGACGCGAGACCGGTTCTACCTCGAGGGGTTCGATCCTGACGCCGTCGACGCCGACGTGCTCGTGATCGAGGCGACCTACGGCGAGCCCGAGTACGTCCTGCCGCCCCAGGAGACCGTCGAGGCCGAGATCGTCGACTGGCTCGAGGACACCGCCGATCGTCCGGTGCTCCTGTTCGGCTACACCCTCGGACGGGCCCAGGAGCTGCAGCTTTTGGTGAATCGATCCTCGCGGGATCGACTGTTCGTCACGCAGGCGACCGAACGAATCAACGCGGTCGTCGAGGACCACTACGACATCGACTTCGGCGCACGGCGCTACCGCGACGAGACGGAGCTCGGCGCCGGCGACGCGTTGATTCTGCCCTCCCAGACGAGCAAGCTCTCGTTCGTCGACGCGCTGGTCCGCGACGCCGACGCGATCAAGGCCGGGTTCTCCGGGTGGGCGATCGACGACAGCTTCCAGTACCGCGGCGACTACGACGTGACGTTTCCGCTCTCCGATCACTGCGATTTCACCGAACTCGTCGACGTCGTTCGCGGCGTCGATCCCGACGTCGTCTACACCCAGCACGGCTCCGCCGCGGAGCTCGCGACGCATCTCGAGACGGTCGAGGGCTACGAGGCGTACCCGCTGGTCCGTAACCAGCGCTCGCTCGGCGACTTCTGAGTCGGTCGGACAGCGCGGGATGGGGCTACCGTCGGAGCCAGACTCGCGGGTGGGCCTCGCGGAGGTGATCCTGGTACCGTTCGATCAGGGCGGGGTAGGCGTCGTCGACGGCGTGCCACTCGCAGTGGTCACAGGAGCGTTCGACGACGTCGGTCGTGCTGGCGACGTAGGCGCCGTTTCCGTTCGTGTTCATTGTCGATGGTCCGGCGGCGGGCCGTCGGATACCCGCTCTCGACGATACACCGGTATGGCTCTGTTGGATCGGGAGCCGGTTTCAGCGTCGGTGATAGGTTTTCGTGGCGGCGACGGAAAGGCGTATGTCGACGTCGGTTCTACCCGTCTCCGTGTGCAAGTACTGTAACTACTCGTTCACCGACGGCTGGGGCCAGCTGCTCGAGTACGACGACGTCTACCAGAACGCCCTCCCCGAGTCGGTGACGACGCAGTCGACCCACGGCTTTCACGAGTCCTGGGACGAGCTCAGCGACGAACTCGAGTCATAGTGGAAACGGATCCGCCCAGCTCTCGGCTCCGTCGCGTTCGTCCGGATCGACCAGCATCGCCTCGAGCTCCTCGCGAATCCGCTCCTCGTCCATCTCGCGGCCGATGAACACGAGCTGCGTTCGCCGATCGTCGTCGGGCCGCCACTCGCCGATCGGTCCCGCCTGCACCGCGGGGCCGGCCTGACTGAGCCCGATCACCTCCTCGCGGCCGGCGACGTGACAGACCCCCTTCGCGCGGATGATCGAGCCGTCCCACTCCTCGAGCCACGCGCCGAGCTCGTCGGGTCGGAAGGGGTCGTCGGCCCGGAAGACGAACGAGGAGACGCCGTGGAGGTCGGCGGCAGAGTGGCCAGGGCCGTGGTCGTGATCCTCGTGATCGTGATCGTGCATCGCATCCGCTTTCCCGTGCTCGTGTTCCGCTTCTGCGTCCCCGTGGTCGTGGCTCTCGCCGCGCAGCTCCCGTTTCCATCCCTGAGAGCGCTTCGCGTCCTCGAAGTCGAACCGCCCCGTCCCCAGTACGAGGTCGGGGTCGACCTCGGAATACGTCGTTCGCACCCGTTCGGCCCGCGGCTGAAGCCGATCGACGACGGTCTCGATCTCCTCGAGGACGTCGTCGGGAACCATGTCGGTCTTGTTCAACAGGAGGACGTCACAGAACTCGACTCCCTCGACGAGAACCTCGCTCAGCGGCCGCTCTTCGTCGGGCTGGGCACCCTCGGGGAGCGTCGCGCCCGCGTCGAACTCCTTCCAGAAGCCGTAGGTGTCGAGGACGGTCACCATCGTATCGAGGCGGAACCGCTCGGTCGGATCGATCTCGCTCTCCTCGGTTCCCTCGAGAAACACTCGCGCCACCGGAATCGGCTCGCTGATTCCCGACGATTCGACGAGCAGGTAGTCGAACTCGCGGCTCTCGGCGAGCCGACGGGCCTCCTCGAGTAGGTCGCCCTGTAGCCGACAACAGATACAGCCGTTCGAGAGGTCGATCACCCCCTCCTCTTCGTTCTCACGGGCGATCAGGTCCGCATCGATGTTCACCTCTCCCATGTCGTTGACGATCACCGCGATCTCGTGCCCCGCCTCGTTCGTGAGCAGGTGGTTGACGAGCGTCGTCTTGCCGGCACCGAGGTAGCCGCTGACGATCGTCACCGGGATGCGATCGGCTTCCGTTCCTGGCATGTCCTACCGTACAGCACGAAAGCCGGCTACTAAACGCCGTGGGGTTGAGGTCGATCTCGGGCATAACTATAGATCCGCTTCGATTCGGATTGTCGGTCACGTTCGAAGAGGGCCCTGTATTTGGACTGTATGCTCTCGAGCCAGTTGCTGGAGGAGAGTCAGCCTCGATGCCTGAGCCTGTAGTTCAGTCGGCGCGCATCGTTCCAGTAGAACTCCTGCCAGCCCGGAATTTGATGGCCTTACCTCCTTTATTCAATTTCCCTGTCTCTATAGCATGAGTGAGCAAAGTTTTAGTTTAGAGTAGTCAAATGCCACTCGATGGACCCCGACCCCGATTCGGATGCGATAGATGTCGCGCGCCGAGCCGTACTCGCAACGACCGCTGGCGTCGCCGCAGTCGGACTGTCCGGCTGTCTCGGCGACGATGATAGTTCGGAAGAACAAGGGGACAGTAGCGACCAGGACGGCGACCCAGATGTCGCCGATGAGTTCGTCTTCGCTATCGAGGCCCAAGACGACCCGGCAGACATCGAACGGGATTGGGGGCCCTTAGCCGAGTGGATCGAGTCTGAAACTGGTGTCCCGACCAGCATCGATACGGTCCCTGACGACGGCGCAGCTATCGGAGCGCTTGCGACAGGACAGGCCCACGCGTCGTATCTAAGCGGCGGACCCTCGTGGGTCGGGTGGAACGAGCACGGCTTCGAAACGCTCGCGGTCGAAGCCGACGAATACGGGCAGCCGTATTACGTTGCGGCCGCCTACACCCGCTCTGACACCGGAATCGAAACGATGCGCGACGCCGAAGGCGTTGACAGTGCCCACACGGGAGATTTGACGGGTGCAGGCATGCTGGTTCCGACTGCGTATCTCGCCGAAGAGGGGCTGGTAGAATTCGACAAGGACGATGACGTGATGGCGATTCGTGAAGCGGTTGAGGCGTACTTCGGCGATCCAGTCGTCGGTGGTGGATACGTCGGTGCGCTCCAAGCGCTCTCCGAGGGACAAGCCGATATCGCGTTCGGGCGGGCCACCACGCCGGAAGAGTACTGTGGCGGCGACGATGCGGAGGAGTGGTGCCTGGAGCCGGACGAATACGAGATCGTCGAGGAATTCACGCGAGTGCCGAGCCATCCGGTGCTGGCCAGCTTGGAGGCAACCGACGCGGAGAAAGAACTACTCGAGGAGGCGCTCCTCGCGCTCAACGACGACCCGGACGGTCAGGAGGTGCTCGAAGACGTCTTCGACGTCCAGGAACTCCAAGAAGCGACGTCGGAAGAGCATCTCGGCCCGTACGGCGAGCTGATCTCGAACCTGCCCGGCATCGAAGATCACCTGATCGAGTAGAACAGCGACATCGGAATCGATCCTCAAAATCACAATGAAAGTGCTATGACCCGATCATCACCACCGATCCGCTGCCGGAGACTTTCTGTGGGGTACGACGAGAAGCCGGTCCTCGAAGATCTCTCGTTCACGGTCGAGAGGGGATCTACGGTAGCGCTCGTTGGCCGGAGCGGCTGTGGCAAGACGACGCTGCTCAAGACGCTCGCCGGGATTCTCGACCCGCTCGACGGCGAAGCTACCGTCCTCGACACCAGTCTGCCGGACTCGACGCCGCCCGGTGAGTTGGGGTACATTCCACAAACCCTGGGACTCGTGATGCACGAACCGGTCCTCACGAACGTCCTCCACGGCAGGCTCTCGGACCTCGGGAAGGTGCGAAGCCTGCTCGGACGTTTCCCGGCGGACGCCAAAACCGACGCGCGTGACGCGATCGAACGAGTCGGGCTCGACGGGTACGAACAGAGCCGGGTAAAAGAGCTGTCGGGCGGGCAACGACGACGCGTGGCCATCGCTCGTGCCTTCGTCCAGGAACCTCGCGTATTGCTGGCCGACGAGATGCTCTCCGAACTCGATGGAGAGACCGCCCGGTCAGTTGTGGACTGTCTCGTCTCACTCCAGCGAAAAACGGGAATGTCCGTCGTCGTCGTCGAACACGACCTCGACGTGGCGACGGACATCTCGGATACGGTTCTCAGGGTGGGGTCCGGAGGGATCGAAGATCGAATAGAATCTGTGAGTACACGCGAGCCGGCACCGCGACAGAGCAATGAGTAATGTAGATCGGACGGTCTCCGCCGCATCGTTTCTAACGTCTCTCAAAGCGTTCAGTAGACCCCTGCTCTTCACCCTCGTCTCCGTCTTGGCGGTCTGGAGCATCTGGGTACTGGAACTCCATCAGACCGACTTCTCGGGCGGCGCTGATGGTCTGGCTTTCCTGTATGGGGCTGCGATCCCTCCGGAAATGAGTGTGCTGGAGGTTGGGCTCCGAGGGCTTCTTGAGACGCTGTATATCGCGTACGTAGGGACACTGTTTGGGGTCCTTTTGAGCCTGCCAGTGAGTCTGATGGCGAGCCGGAACCTCTTCCCGTGGTATCTCACACTCCCTGCACGGTGGTTTCTGGCGGTGCTTCGCGTCCTCCCGAGCATTCTGTGGGCGGTGATCTTCGTCATCCTCATCGGGACGGGACCAGCGGCAGGCGTGTTCGCGATCACGCTCTATACGATCGGATTTATAGGCAAGCTCGAGTACGAAGCGTTCGAAGGGCTCGACAACGAGCCCATAGAAGCGGTCTCCTCCTCAGGTGCAACTCGGTTTCAGGTACTCCGCTTTGTAGTGCTCCCTCAAGCAGCTAACTCTCTGATCAGTCAAACGATGTTTATGTTCGAGTATAACGTGCGCCATGCCGCCGCAATCGGGATCGTTGGCGCGGGCGGCATCGGGTACTACATCATGGGGTACCTCGACTTCCTGCAATACGATAGGGTGGTCGTGCTGCTTGCAATCGTGTTTCTGGCTGTGTTAGTTATCGACGAACTCAGCTACCGGCTGCGGTCGTTCTTTCTCGGCGACACGAGTACCAGCCTCAGCAAATAAAGCCTCCTGTGGCCCGTATATCGACTTAACAGGGTTCGAACGGGTTCTGATCGACAGTGTTCACCTTCAGCTGTACTGAACGCACTCTCTGGAGTCCAAACGGCACGTAGCCTGTTCCACGACACGCTCTACTTCTGTAACTACGCGTACCTCTCGACGCATGTCGGCGAGAACGACCTGACGATACGCTGTTCTCCGAGGGAACGACGAGGCTAATACGAACGGCCACCGTTCGCTCGAGGCCGTTCCGGAGATCGACGAACACACCCGTCACGTCGACGAACTCCTTCGTGATCTCGATCCCGTGCAGGCCCAGTCGCTCGGCCTGGTGCTCGACTCGCTGTCCCGCAGCGCCGACTACGGTGGCAACATCGCCGAGACGGCCCTGCAGAAGGCCGCACCCCGCCCCTGATCGTCCACCAGCAAGCGAGCGTCGTCGATCGTTGCCAGCGTCGAAACCCCCTTCCCGGACGGATTCCTACGGCGAGAACAGATGACTACGGCGACCGTCAGCGCGGGTGCGCGCCTCCACTTCGGCTTTCAGAACCTCTCGCTCGCCCGACGACGCCTCTACGGTGGTATCGGGGTCGGCCTCGAGCGACCACGGGTCACCGTCACCGCCGAGCCCGCCTCGACGGTCGAGGCGTCGGACTCGCTCCTCGAGCAGTACGCCCGTCGAGCCGTCGACGTCCTCGATGTCCGGGGCACCGACGTCGCTCTCGAGGAGCGACTCCCCCGCCACGTCGGCCTCGGGAGCGGCACCCAGCTCGCGCTCACCGTGCTCGCGGCGACGGCTCGAGCGCACGGGCTCGAGCCGCGGATCCGGGAGCTGGCACCTGCGATGGGCAGGGGCGGCCGCAGCGGGATCGGCGTCGCGACCTTCGAGGACGGCGGGTTCGTCGTCGACGCGGGCCACCCGACCAGTCGGTTTACGACCGAACCGCCCGCGGAGGGCGACTGGACGGTCCCCCCGGTCGTCGCCCGTCATGACCTGCCCGAGAAGTGGCGCTTTCTGATCGTTGTCCCCGACGCCGACCCGGGACGCAGCGGTGAGAACGAGGACGCGAGCATGCGCGCGGTCGTCGAACGAGCCGATCCCGCCGTCGCAGACGAGCTCGCGGGCGTGGTCACCCGCAAGCTGTTGCCCGCCGCGGCCGAGGGTCGCCTCGAGGCCTTTGGCGAGGCGGTCGCCGAGATCGGCCGCAAGAACGGCGCCTGGTACGCCGACGCCCAGGGCGGGGTCTTCCGCCCGCCTGCGGGCGAGCTCGTTGCGACCCTCGAGGACTGTCCCGTCCTCACGGGCGTCGGCCAGTCCTCGTGGGGGCCGGTCGTCTACGGGCTGACCGATGCCGACCACGCAACGGAGGCCAGGGACGCGGCCCAGGACGCGCTCGAGGACCGCGGACTCGGCGGCGAGGTCGTGCTCTCGGCTGCCGCAACCGGGGGAGCGACGGTCGCCCTCGAGACGGAGCGGTGAGTCGACTTCCGACTGAACGACCGGTAGGTCGGAGTGCGGTTCCTTCGGAACTCCCGTGTCACTCGTTTCACTGATAGGTTTCGACTCCCGGACCGCATCAGCGACAGTTACAACGGTCAGCACTTGGGGCGGCACGCTCGGCTCCGATAGCGAACGGCATGCGCCAGAGTTCGATGGACGATCGGAGTAAGCGTCCCCACGAAGCTGCGACGCGTTCTGCCGGGCGTCTGCGAAGGGCGGGAACGGTGTCCGAACGCGGACGTTCGGTGAGGACCGTGCCACAGCGTGGACACGTATACTGGACGTAGTCTCCGCACGTGTGGAGCACCCATTCTTCCTCGATCGGACTCGCGTGGTTGCACTCCCAGCAGAACAGCATCGATTTCCGACGAGTCGGGTCGGTACCGCTGTCGTCGTTCGGAGCGGGGGGTACCATCGCTTGGGAAGAGCGGGAGAAGACGCATAGCTCTGTCTTCCCCCTTCCTTGGGTTATTATAGAAATTAAACGTCGTACTACTGTTGGACGAGTGTTCAGTAGCGGTCCGAACGCGGGATACTGCACGATTCGGGTGCAGAACCGAGACCGAGCGACCCGTACTCCGGATCGCTGTGAGCCCTGCGGTGGCGTACGCTGACCGAGCGAGGGAGTTTTGTCGCTGTACGTGCGTATGTGCGGACATGCAGTTTTGCGACGACTGCGGCTCGATGATGAAAGCCGACGGCGACCGCATGGTCTGCTCGAACTGCGGCGCCTCGAGCGAGCGCGACCGCGAGGCCGAAAGCGAGTTCGTCACGACCGAGTCCCAGACCGACGACGAGATAATCGAGTCCAGCGAGGACGCGAACTTCGAGGGCAAGCCCAAGGCGACCGACGTCGTCTGCGACGAGTGTGGCACCCAAGAGGCGTGGTACACCCTCAAGCAGACCGCCTCCGCCGACGAGCCGCCGACCCGATTTTTCAAGTGTACGGAGTGTGGCCACCGCTGGCGCGGGTACAACTGAGCGCTTACTTCCAGATCAGGCCCTCGACGGTCGCCGTCAACACCGTCTCTCCCGCGTCGTTCTCGCAGTCGACGGCCGCAACGAGATCGTACCGATCCTCGACCTCCTCGACCTCCTCGTAGCTCCACGTACAGACGATCCGGTCTCCGGTATACACCGGCCGGCGGAACTCGAAGCTCATCTCGGAGGCCAGCACCTCGAGGTCGCCGCCGATCTTCGTCGGTAGCGTCGCCGTGAGCAGCCCGTGGACCAGCAGCCGTCCCTCTTCGTCGGGCTCCGTGTGACGAGGCTGGGTATCCCGCGAGAGCTCCGCAAACTGCCGAACCTCCTCGGTCGTGAACGTGCGCTCGAACGCGTAGGTCTCGCCCTCGGTCGGTCGGTTCATACGGATCGATTCTCGTCCCCGGGCGAAAAACCTCGAGTTTCCGGCACGTCGCTCGAACCCGCCCTCGGGGGCGACACTCGTCTACTTCCTCGCCGTCCGACTCGAATAACGATCCTAATACAGACCCTATTCGATTGGAGATACTACACCAGTAGTACGGCTCACTCAAATACTAGGTATTTGTAAACTATTACCGCTATAATGTTTAGAGTGGTGTGGATATACCATGTGCCACGAAACGTTCGACTGCGCCCCGCGCGGATTCCACGACGGACTGTTACTCGAGTCGGATCGGACGAGCGACCGGGAGGCGGAGGTCGACCCCGACCGCGCGGACGAGCCGAACCTCGGGGTGCGTGTCTGAGATGTCCGGCGGCGAGCCGTCCGACCCGGCCGTGGCCGGCGTCCGCGGGGGTCCCGAGCGGGCCCTCTCGGTGCTGACGTTCGGCTACTTCGTCGGGCTCGTCGGCGTCGTCGTCTACGGCCCCGTCGCCTCGGAGTTCCAGGACGTGCTCGGGCTGTCCGGACTCCTGCTCGGGCTGCTCGTCGCCGCGCCGCAGCTGACGGGGTCGCTGCTGCGGATCCCCCTTCAGCGCGTGGGCCGACAGCGTCGGCGCGAAGAAACCCTTCAGCGTCCTCCTCGGACTCTCGGTCGTTGGGATGGGCGGGCTGCTCGCGATCCTGGTGTCGGCCTACCCGACGGGTTGACGCTCGCTCACTACCCGCTGATCTTCCTGTTCGGCTCGCTGAGCGGCTGCGGTATCGCCGCCTTCTCGGTGGGGATCACGGACACCGCCTACTGATACAGCTCGGAACGACGCGGAACGATGCTCGCGCTGTTCGCCGGCCTCGGCACCACCTCGCCGGGGCTGTTCACCATCGCCTCCCCGGTCGCCCTGCTGGCGCTCGGGCTGACGGGGACGTACGCCGCCTGGTTCGTCTTCCTCCTCGTAGTGACGATTGTCTTCCTCGTTTTCGCCGTCGACTCACCGTACTTCCAGTACCGCAAGCGCGGGCTCGAGGAGGCGGAAGCAAAGAGTCGCGCTCGGGACGCCGGCCAGGAGCTGTTTCCGAACGGTGACGCGATTGCGTCGGTTCGGCAGGCGGCGACCATCCCTCGTTCGTGGCTGCTGACCGTGATGTTCTTCGCCTCCTTCGGCGGCTACCTCGCGCTGACGACCTGGTTTCCCTCCTACTGGAGCAACTTCCACGGGCTGGACCTCCGCACGGCCGGCGCCGTCACCGCGCTCACCTTCACCCTCCTGTCGGCGCTGTCAGCGATCGAATCGGCGGGCTCGGCGGCTACGGTGGGTTCGCCGTTCCCCCGATGCTGGGGCTGTTCGTTGACGTCCAGGGCGTGAGCGGGTACGCGACCGGGTTCGTCGTCTACTTCGTACTCGGGCTCGGCGCGCTCGCCATCGCCGTCTCGCTGTACCGCTCGGAGCCGACGACCGTCCCGACGGAGACGCCCGCCCCAGCGGGCGACTGAGCCCTCGAGCCCGATTCCAACTATCGAGTCACTCCCGAACGAGGGGCGCAACGTTCACAACCGTCCGCCCGAACTCTCCTGTGAATGGCAGACGGGCCGCGACTTCCCGGCGTCGAGGACGACGAGGACGACGAAGACCCCATAATCCTCCACGTCGACGCGGACTGCTTCTACGCCGCCTGCGAGCGACTGCGCGAGCCCGAACTCGAGGACGACCCGGTCGTCGTCGGCATGGGGTACGAGCCCGGCGAGACGAACGGGGCCGTCGCCACCGCCAGCTACGAGGCCCGCGAGTTCGGCGTCGAGAGCGCGCAGGCGATCTCGACGGCCCTCGAGCGACTTCCCCGTCGCGCCGCTCTCGACCCTGACGCCGCGGATCACGACCCCGAACTCGTCGAATCAGAGACCGGCTACTACCGCACCGTCGACCTGGACTACTACGAGTCCGTCGCAAGCGAGGTCCAGGACATTCTGCACGACTGCGCCGACGTCGTCCGTGAGGTGAGCATCGACGAAGCCTACCTCGAGGTCACCGACCGAACCGCCTGGGAGGTCGCCGACGGCTTCGCCCGCCACGTCAAAGACCGCATCCGCCGGGAGGTCGGCATCGTCGTCAGCGTCGGCGCCGCGCCGACGATGAGCGCGGCCAAGATCGCCAGCGACTTCGACAAACCCGACGGGCTGACGGTCGTTCGTCCCGGCGAACTCCGCGAGTTTCTGGCCCCGCTCGAGATCGATCTGCTCCACGGCGTCGGCCCCGTCACCGCCCGCGAACTGCGGGAGATGGGTCTCGAGACCGCCGGCGACGTCGCCGCAGCCGACCCCGAACCGCTGGTCGAGCGCTTCGGCGAGCGCGGCCGGGAGCTGTACGACCGCGCCCGCGGGGACGACGACCGTCGCGTCGAGCCGAAAGGGGACCCCAAGAGCTTCTCGCGTGAGTCGGCGTTCGCCGAGCCCGTCAGCGACCCGGAGCCGAAGTACGAACAGATCGAGACGCTGGCGGCCGCGGTCGCCGACCGTGCCCGGCGAGAGGGCGCCCTGTACCGGACCGTCGGCGTCAAGGCCGTCGAGCCCCCTTTCGAGGTAAACACCCGCGAGCGATCGCTGCCCGGCCCGATCGACGAGCCGAAACTGGTCGAGCGAATCGCTCGAGAGCTGTTCGCTGAGTTCGAACGGGAACCGGTCAGGAAGGTCGGCGTCAGGGTCGCGAACCTCGAGTTCGCCGCGGCCGACCAGACGAGCCTCGACGGCTGGGCGGGGACCCCCGATACCGAAGCCGAACCAGTTGACGGAACTGGTGCCGATCGGGACGGCGACCCGAGCCCCGAGGAGGGCCAGTCCTCGCTCGAGGACTTCTGACTATCCGACGAGCGTTGCGACGCCCTTCGTCTGGCGGTAGTCCCGCCCGAGGATCGCCTCGAGGCGCGCGACGAGCGCCTCCCGTTCCGTATCCACCCACTCACTCGGGTCCCTGATCGGGACGACCAGAAAGCCCCGGCCGCGGATCTCCGTGGCGTGTAACGCGGGCATCTCGAGGTCGATCCGACCCCGCTGGGTGGTGTACCCCTCGAGGACGCGGTCGGTCGCCCGCTCGCCGACGGGCATCAGGATGTGGGCGTTGATCGCGCGCAACTCGGCGTCGAAGTACCGCTCGAGGTTGTCGTACTCCCGTTCGGTCGGGACGTCGCCCGTCGGAAGCGTACACATGTGGACGTAGCTGGCGAACAGGTTCTCGAAGACGGGCTCGTCCCGCGGGCCGCTCTCGAAGCCGACCTCGCGGAGGGCCTCCCGCAGCGGTTCGACCTCGGGGGCGCCGAAAGGAATTCCGGTGTCGGCGCCGCCGTGGACGCCGGGGTGGTCGCCGATCAGGTGGAAGTCCGCGTTGGCGTCGCCGTAGCCGAAGACGGCGGCTCGATCGCCGGGCGGGCTCCGGTCGAAGGGCGGTCGCATGCCGAACGGGTTGCTCGTCCTGTCGGTGACGTTTTGCACGGCCCGTACTGAGGGGGTCGGCTCCCATAACGACCGCGGTTGGACGCGAGCGACTCGAGGCGTTCGGGGGAGAACTTATCAACGATCGGGAACCAGTTACCCGAGATGTACCAGTACGGTCACTACGGCGCCGCCCTGCTCGCGTACGCGCCGATCGGCGCCGCCGTCGCGATCGCCGGTTTCGAGGCCGTCGCGATCGTCGGCGGACTCGTCTGCGTCTCGCTGTCGACGCTGCCCGACGTCGATCACCGGCTGCCGTTCGTTGCACACCGCGGGCCGACCCACACGCTGCTCTTTGCGACACTGATCGGCGCTGCCCTCGCCGCGGCCGCCGCCGTGCTCGTTGAGGCCGCGTCGCCGCTCGTCGACGTCGCGTTCGTCGGCTTTGCCTTCCTCGTCGGAGCGCTCTCGATCGGCTCGCACCTGCTCGCCGACGCGCTGACGCCAATGGGGATCAGGCCGTTCTGGCCCGTCTCGAGGCGACGGTACACGCTGAACGTGACGCCCGCGAAGAGCCCAGTGGCGAACTACGTGCTGTTTCTCGCCGGCGTCGCGGCGACAGCCGCGGCTGCGGGAGTCGTGGTCACGGCCGGATAGCAGCAAACGGTCGTACTAGTCTTTCTGGACGGTGATCTGGCCAAATCCCGTTCCGTACAGGCCAAGTGGGTAAGGGAGTGACCGTTGGTTTCTCCGATAACTGTCAAAAGTCGCCTGCTGAATATAGAGGATGAGTTTAGTACCGTTTCATTGCCATTCACTGATCTCATCCGAATAAAACACGTACATGAGAACCCACAGAAATATCGAGATTGCGAATCCTCCCACAGCACTGGTCATGCGTTCAATTGATGAAAGACCGCGAACACCACTGGATGCAAGACGAACTGCATCGTGCCTCGAACCAGATTCTCGAAGAAGCCCGTAACCATGCGCGTACGCATATCGCGTTCGAGAGTCTGACCGATATTCGCAATCGAATGGCTGGAGCGAAGCGATTCCACGCATGGGCGTTCCGACGCTCTCCCAGTATGTCGAATACAAAGCCGAGATGTTCGGTATCGAGGTCGAGCAGGTGAGTCCCGCGTACACGTCTCAGCGGTGTTCGTCGTGTGGTTTTACCCACGAGAACAATCGACGGTCGAAGCACCAGTTCGTGTGCCAGAAGTGCGAGTACGAACTGAACGCGGACTACAACGCGAGCAAGAACATCGCTCGCAAACTTCTCAAGAACCTCCACTCGGGGCAGAAGTCTTCGGGTGGAGGCGCACCCTGTCAGTGTGCGCTACCGTCAGGGACGCTGAACCTGAACGGCGAGTTCCACGCCTCCGTCGATTCGACGGCAGAAGGGGGTGTCCACTGACAAGCCCACGACTGAAGTCGTGGGTAGCTGACTGACTGCTTGCCGCTACATGTAGCCCAGATCGCGTAGACGCTCCATCAGGTCCTCCTTGTCCTGGGCACGGCCCGCGCGTTCGGTCGTCCCCTCGAGATCCTGGAGCCAGGCGGGGTCGTCCTCGGTCTTCTCGGTGCTGATCTCGCTGCCCAGCGATCGGAACCCTTCCCAGTACTTCGGCGAGACGGGCGTGTCGGCGGGCTCAAGACCCTCCGGAAGGTCGTCTTTCCCCTCGGGGACGTAGCCCTCGTCGGGGAACTCCGCGACGGTGTCGGGGACGACGAAGTTCCAGAACGCCTCCCAGACGGCGGCCTCCTCGAACTGCAGGATGGGCTGGACCCGGTCGTGGGGCGGGTAGATGTCGGGGTCGTGACGCGGCGAGAAGAACGTCTCGTCGGCGCGGGCCTCCTGTTCGTCCCAGCGGACGCCCGAGAGGATGCCGTCGATGTCGTGCTCCTCTAGGGCGTTGTTCAGCGCGACCGTCTTCAGCAGGTGGTTGCCGACGTAGGTGTCGAGCAGGAACGGGAACGTCTCCTCCTCGTACTCGAGCAGGTCCCGGACGTGGTGGCGGTTCTGCTCGGAGAGCTCCTCGATCTCGATCTCGTCGCCGGGCTCGAGACCGTGCTCGTCGACGTAGTCGCCGACGTCCTCGTTTCGCGCGTAGATGACTTCCAGGTCCCACTTCTCGGCCCAGTCGTCGACGAAGTCGTGGATCTCGTCGAAGTGCTGGTAGTGGTCGATGAAGATGGCGGGGGGTACCTCGAGGTCGTACCGTTCGGCGACCTCCTTGACGAAGTACAATACGAGCGTCGAGTCTTTCCCGCCGGTCCACATGACCGCGGGGTTCTCGTACTGCTCTAAGCCCTGGCGGGTGACCTCGACGGCCTTCTCGATCTTGTCGTTGATGTGCGGGTAGTCCTCGGGATCCTCTCCCTCGCCGTCCTCGTATTTTACGTCGACGTAGTCGGGGAAGCTCTCGGTCATCGTACTGTAATTAGATATAATTAGGAGGGTTAAACCGTTTATGGGACCGGAAACCTCTGACGGAACTCCGGACATCCGACGACACCCGACGGGTCGGCTGTCGACGAGTGAACAAATCGTTTATTTATCCGGGCTCGAGAACACTCAGCATGATCGATGCGGTCGCCGCCGCGTTTGTCCTCGCCGGGATCGCCCTCCTGCTCTCCGGCACCGCCCTCTCGGTGTACGGCGTCGTCGCCCTCGGATTCGCCGCGGGCGCCGGCGGCGGGTATCTGGTCGGCCCCGCCGTCGGAGCCGCGCTTGGACTCGAGGGTGTCGCGGCCGCGGGTACCGCCGCCGCGCTCGGCGCGGTCGTCGGCGGTCTCGGTAGCTACCTCGTCCTGTCGGCGGCCGTCTCGCTTCTGGGGTTCGTCGTCGGGTCGTCCCTCACGCTCGCCGCGATCGCCGCGGTCGCTCCCGAGAGCGGCTGGCCCCTCGAGTGGGGGCTCGCAGTCGCCGTCGGCCTCGTCGCTGCGGTGCTCGGACTGGTACTGACGCAGTGGGTGACCGCCGCGATCACCGCAGTCGTCGGCGCCGCGCTCGCCTCGCGGTCGCTCACCCCCGACGCCGTGCTCGCCGCGGGAGAGGCGCTAACGCTCGAGCCGCTGCTGTTCGACGTCACCTCGCCGCTGTTCCTGGCGCTGGTCGCGCTCGGTCTCCTCTCGCAGTTCGGCCTGTTCTCGCTGGGGACCCTCCCGCGGCTCGTCCGGGCGGTTCCGGGATTCCTGTGGCCGTCGCGTCGTCGTCGCGACGACCCCGGCGCGGCAAGGTGACCCGCCCTGGAAAAAGGTAGGACGGGAGCGGACGCCACCGGAACCGAAATTCCGTACGCCGAGTCTCGTCCGAGAGTCGTGTCGATGACGGCGAGGATAATGGACGACTACCGGCAGAAACCGCCTGACGGCGTCCGCCAGGATCGACGGCGTGATCACGTCCGATCGTACCGCGGACCGGCCTTGCTCGGTTCCGAAACCGTCGCCCGCTCGAGGAAAGGTGTGGCTTACTTTGTCGGTCCCTCTCACACAGTGAGGTGATGACGTTCGCCGAAGATCGACTCGCGAGACACCTCGTCGACGGCGAATCGGTTCGGGCGCTCGCTACCGGTTCGTTCCCCGGAGAGCCCGGATCCGAGCCGGTAGCCGTCGGCCTCACCGACCGGCGCGTGCTCTGTGTCTCGGCGGGAGGCGGGCTCACCGACATCAGGTACGAGTTTGTTAGCTCGGTCCGGAGCCGACCCCGACACCGGTGGCAGTACCGCTACCGGATTGACGACGCGCTCCTGGTCGGGGCCGTCGGAGCGCTTCTCACGGCGATCGGCGTCCTCGTCGCAATCGGTGTCGCCGCCGGCGTCGGACCGATCGGCGGGGCGCTCACGACCGCGCTCGCAGCGGGCGCCGCGACGACGCTCGCGGCGACTCGTCGTGTCCGAACGATGACCGGGCTCGAGCAGACGGTTCGGCGGCTCCTGATCGGCGCCGGCGGCTTCCTCCTCCTGTCGATAGCCGCGCTCGCGGCCCTCGCCTCTTCGATCTCCCCCTCGCTACTCGCAGCCGCGACGGTCGCCGGGTTGGGGAACCTCGCCTTCACGCCCCGGTTCGTCGCCGCGTTCGACGGCGTCGGACTCTCGCGAACCCGCGCGACCGAGCTGACGATCGCCACGGTCGACGGCGAGACCGTACGCCTCCTGTTCGAGGGCGACTCGGAGTTCGGTCGGATGCTCGGTGCCTCGCTCGCTCGAGACGAGTCAGCCTCATCGAACGACTTTGAGGACAACGGACCGACGCTCCTCGCTCGAGATCCCCTCGAGGGAGAGGGGCGATAACGCACAACTGCTAACCGCCCCCGTGGTGAACGTCCCGATATGCGAGTTATCGATGCGGACGTGGTCGTGACGGGCCGTGACGAGCCGCCGCTGTCAGACGGACGGCTCGTCGTCGACGACGAGGGGCAGCTCGACGCCGTCGGGACACAGGAGGACGTCGCCGCGCCGTCGGCGGCCGCCCACGACAGCTACCCCACCGTTACCCCGGGCCTGATCGACGCCCACGTTCACCTGCAGGGAACCCGGGAGATGAACCCGCTCGTCTGGGCCACCGAATCCTCGGAGCTGGGGACTGCACGGGCGACCGCGGACCTCCGCTCGCTGCTCGAGGCGGGCTTTACCGCCGTCCGGGACGTCGGCTCCTCGACGGGGCTGGGGCTTCGCGAGGCCGTCGCCGAGGGCGCGATTCCGGGACCGCGGGTGTTCACGAGCGGGCAGAGCATCAGTCAGACGGGGGGCCACGGCGACTCACACTTCCTCCCCTACGAGTGGGCCGCCGAGGGTGACAGTTCGCTGTCGACGCTGGCCGACGGCGCCGACGACTGTCGCAAGGAGGCCCGCAAGCGGATCCGCGACGGCGTCGACGTCATCAAGATCATGACGACCGGCGGGGTGTTGAGCGAGAAGGACGCTCCCGACCAGAGCCAGTTCACCGACGCCGAGATTCGGGCGTTCGTCGAGGAGGCCCACCGCGTCGGGATCCCGGTCGCCTCCCACGCCCAGGGCGCGCCGGGAATCAAGGCCGCGCTCCGCAACGGCGTCGACACCATCGAACACGGCTTCTGGGTCGATGAGGAGTGTCTCGAGCTGTTCGCCGAGACGGGAGCGATCTTCGTCCCCACGCTGGCGATCATGGATCGCTTGCTCGACCACGGCGCCGACCACGGCGTCCCCGACTACGGCCTCGAGAAGGCCCGGGAGGCCAGCGAAGCGCACTTCGACTCCGTCCGGCGCGCCTACGAGGCCGGCGTCCCGATCGCGACGGGGACGGACTTCCTCGGCCCCGAACTGGTCCCTCACGGCGAGAACGCCCTCGAGCTCGAGCTGTTCGTCGAGGAGATCGGCATGAGCGAGCACGAGGCGCTCCAGGCTGCGACCCGGGTCGCCGCCGAAACCGTTCCTGCGGACGATATCGGCACGCTCGAGGTCGGCAACCGCGGCGACGTCCTCGCGCTCGTCGGCGACCCCTGCGAGGATATCGGCGCCGTCAGGAGTCCGGAGACGGTGTACGTCGACGGCGAACCGGTCGGGCTGTAAGACTTCGAGTCACCGATACCATTATTCCTCGGCGACCGAAGGTCCGTCCATGGGAACGATCGACGCGAGCGACCTCCTGCCCGCCGAACGACTTCGAACGAGCGCTCTCGAGGGCGAGATCAGCCAGCTCCACCGCGGGGACAAACACGCCGCGGAGGGCGATACCTTCGAGATCGAGGGGACGACCTTCGAACTCGTCGAGGTAACGGAACGGCGGCTCGGCGATCTGACCGACGAGGATGCCCGCGCGGAGGGGTCGTCTGACCTCGAAGCCTACAAGCAACGGATCGAACGCACCCATGGCACCGAGTGGAACGACGAGAACACCGCGTTCTTGCACCGGTTCGAACCGATTTCTTGAGCTTGACCGTCAGGGCCCCGAAAACTGGTCCAAACAGTTCGGACAGCACCGCTCGTCGGTGCCGTTCGGTTCTCCGCAGGTCGGACACTCGATTCTCGAGCCGTCGGCACGGTCGAACTCGAGTCCGTTTGCCAGCACGGCGAGGACGTCGTCGTTCGGCGACGGCTCGAGGGTTCCCTGCTGTCGTAGCTCGAGGACGAGCGCGTCGTTTTGCAGTCGCTCTAACCCTCGCACCAGCCCGAGAAAGAGGATCGTCGGTGCGACCATGACGAACGCCGCGAGCGCGAGTCGGCCGACGATCCTGTAGCTGCTCGGATCGTCCATACGTGGAGTACGGGGACGGAACGGAAATCGCTACCGTCGGTCGGGTCTCGAGAAGCTCGCGCTGCCGGGAGGCTCAGCCGCTGCTGAACGTGTCGTGTATTTTCGCGTCGGGTAAGCCGTCGACAAACAGTCGGTTCCGGAACGCACATCGACTCCGGATCGCTCTCGACCGATCTTCGTGCTGAGTCGGATGCTTCCCATCACGAAGCGACTACCGACGGTCGAGCCACTGACGCCCCGTTCGAAGGTCACTCGGAACCTCACCACCGAGCGAACACCGCACGCGGTCCGCCGTGCACGGATTCCCTATTGTGACTTCGATCTCCGGAGAGCCCCCCTCGAACACTGCCGAACTCGCGGTTGTCAGCTGTCCGAAGCCGTTCGGTTCGTCCGTTTCGGGTTCGGGGTGCCGACAGATCGAGTCGTCACCTGGCCCGTTCGCGTGGTCCTGAGCGAACCGCCACAGCTCGTCCCTACCGATCCTATCGGCGTCTTCGAGTAGCGATGACAGCCGGTTCAGACGTGCCGTCGAACTCTCAGTTGCAGACGACTCCGAGAGGACGAAGTGGTTTGTTCGCGTTGCGACAGACCCGGCCTCGACGGCGGTTTCCTCCGCGATCGGGTCGATCTCGAGTATCACACCGTCGTTCTCGTCGGCGAGAAACAGCGTTTGCCCCATCAACAGATATGTCGGAATCGACTCAAGTAGCGTTCGGGCCTCTGTGACGGTCGCACACTCCTCCAGTATTCTTCGAACGATGGTCCCGTTCCGGATCTGCAGTTCCCGGTCAACGCCGTCTTGCTCTCGGTCGATGTTCGTATTCGCGATGACCAGTCCCCGATCGTTGACGCCCTTGAAAATCGAGACCGTTCCGCAGGAGTCGACCGATAGAAACCCGTGATAGTCGTCTATCGGTGGCTGTTCGATAATCGACTTCGGTCGCAGATTCTGTCCGGCGATATCCCGGTTCTTGAGCACGAGCGGGCCCGTTGCCGGAGCGTCGTGTCTGGATGCATCGGAGGTCGCTATCGACGGCTCAACGAGTACGTTCGCACACCCGCCTCCACCACTTTTGGATCCGTCGTTACTGAGCGCTCCACAGAGTTCCGGGTACGCAAAGACGTACACCTCGTAGATATCGCGATCGACGTCGAAGGTCTCAGCCATCGCGTCGTAGGCTCGCCGATGACGATCTGGCAAACTCTTACGGCTCTGCTCGGCCTTCTCGAGGAGCGGATCGGCGTCGATTCCCTGTATCGTGATCTCGGACTCGAGTTCGTCGACTGCCCACTCGACCGCTGTCCGTTCGGTCTTCGCACGTCGGCGAGCCTGCTGAGCAAACGTATCTACTTGGACGATCGTCTCGGACTCCGATTGATCCATGGCCGGAACAGTTTCTCGGTCGGTTTATGTTAACAGCTTGCAAATCTGACTGATTACTAGTTGCGGGGAAGAAGACCCAGTTAGGAGAGCGGAGGTATCGAGGCATACTGACCACAGCACTCAGCCCCTGCCGGATCGGTCCGGTTCGGTAGCTGTGGCGCAAGCAGTGCTCGAGAAGAGCACGATCCGTACAGAGTAGGTGGACGAAAACCCTGTACGACCGACCGGTGGTCGATACGAGGAGCGAATTTCGCTTCGTCTGCGGACGAATTCCTGCGGAGCCTCAGTCGCTGATGAACTTGTTGTCCCGCCAGTTGACGCCGCCCTGGCTCGAGCTGTGGTCTCGTGGCCCCTCGACGACCTCGATATCGGCCGGCCGGGGCTCGCCCTCGACGATCCTGGTTGCCTCGAGCTCGCCGTCGAACTCGGCGATCGCAGTCAGGGTGCCCTTCTCGGCGGCCTCGGCGATCTCACAGAGGACGAGGAACATCTCGTACTGCAACAGGGAGTTCTGGAGGACGGTCTCGCGGTCGCCCTTGAAGGCGGCGAACTCGACGAGTTCGGACTCGATCTCGTCTTCCTCGTCCTCGTCCCAGCGAAACGAGTTGTGTCGCTCGTCGGGGTCTTCCTCGTAGACCCGGTTCTCGGTGACGCTGGCCTTGAGCTGGGCGGTCGGCGTGTACTTGCTTACCGTCTCGTCCTCGGCGACGGCTTTCAGGATGAGCGTGTTGTTTCGCCGCGTGATCTCGACGTCCGAGACCCCGTCGGGGTACGTCGCCTCGTCGATGTGGTCGTGGAGATCTTCGAGGGGCAGTTCGAGGGTCGAATGCAATCGATAAACGTGTCTGGATTCCTCTGTGGACATAGTGGGAAGGTGTGGGACGGTCGCTGGTTCGTAGTACGGTCGCGTGGCTTATATGACCTGCTATTAAATTCGGGCGCTTCGAAAAGGAATAAATTCAATTCGGTCTCGCCGCTAGTTATCCGTCGGCCTCGAGCGTCTCGGCCAGCTCACCGCGTTCCTCGAGTTCGGCGAGGATGTCCGAGCCGCCGACGAACTCGCCGTCGACGAACGTCTGCGGGATCGTCTCCCAGCCGCTGTGGTCCGCGAGGGCCGCCCGGTACTCGTCGAGCGACTCGAGGACGTCGACGGTCTCGTAGTCGTCGCGGTACTGGTCGATCAGCCCGAGCGCTCGCCGGGAGTAGCCACACTGTGGCATGAGTTCCGTTCCCTTCATGAAGAGGACGACCTCGTTTTCCTCGAGCACGTCGGCGACCTGTTCGTCGACTTCGTCCTGATCGAGCCCCTGGTTCGGTGGAAAGTCCATACGCCGGTTACGGTCGTGACGCGGATAGACCTTACGTCCCCGGTTATCGTACCACGGTTCGTCTCGTCTCCTCAGTCGGCCGTCGATGCCGGCGCCTCGCCCTTGGCCCGGGCCGACCGCCAGTAACCCTGGACGTAGGCGCCGAGGAACATGCCGGCGATCCCGTAGAGGATCGCGACGTTCCCGACCCCGAGACTGGCGTAGGCCGCGCCGGGACAGATCCCGGAGAGCCCCCAGCCGACGCCGAAGATGCCGCCGCCGAGGACGACGTTTCGATCGAGGGTCTTCAGCCGACGGGCGTAAGATGTTCCGGTAAACGGTGCCGTACTCCGGACCTGTTTGATGCCGAAGAACGTGATACCGGTGACGACCGCTGCCCCGCCCATGACGAACAGCAGCCCGAAATCCTCGAACTGCAGGAAGTTCAGGACGATCTCGGGCTGGGCCATGTGGCTGAAGCCGAGGCCGAAGCCGAAGATCAGCCCGCCGACGAACACCAGCGGCATGAACAGCGGGTGTTGCTCGTGGTCGGCGCTCATCGCTCACACCGCCGTTCGTGGCTCGCGGTTCGCTTCGCTCGCCGCTCGCGTCCTCGGGATTCTCGTACAGCTCGAATCCCGCTCATCAGGGGCTCACCCCCAGGGCCTGGACGAGCTGGGCGACCCCGATCGCGATCAGCAGGAACGTCGCGACGCCGACGAGAGAGGCGCTCGAGGCCGATCCGACTCCGCAGACGCCGTGACCCGACGTGCAGCCCTTTCCGACGCGGGTGCCGATCCCGATGAGGATCCCCCCGACGAACAGCCGCCAGGGCTGGACCTCGGTCATCCACAGCGTCAGACCACCGACGTCGTAGAGCTGCCCGGTCGTCGCGGGCTGGTGGAGCGAACTCGAGACCAGTCCGGACTGGAAGGTGACGGCGTAGATCGCCGCGCCCGCGACGATTCCCAGGGTAAAGACGACTCGCCAGTCCCGCGATGGGACGTACCGCTGGAACCGCGAGAGGTTCGAGACGTACGAGAGCGTCGACTCGAGGAACGTACTCGCGCCGGCGGCGATACCGGTGCCGAGATAGATGACGACGGTACCGAGCCCCACGAGGAGACCCCCGATCGCGTAGTGGCTGATCCCGTTCGGGAACAGCTCCCCGAACGCGACCGCGAGGAGTGCTGTCGCTGTCATTATACGATCGATGGGGACGGCGAGGCATCAATCCTCCTCACTCGGGGAAACTTGTGCGTATCTCGGAGCTTCGCGGACTGACTCGAGCCGGTAGCCGATGAACCTCCCGCGTTCACGCGTAGATACCGGTCGTCAGTCGGCCGCGCTCGAGGTCCTCACGACGTCGAGCTTCTCGGCGGCGTAGCCGAAGACGTCGCGGTAGCCGTAGGAGGACATGAGAACGGGGTAGAACGACTCGGTCGCGACCTGCGTGTCGCCGTCGGCGGCGGCGAACGGATCGCCCGGCTCGATCTCGGTGAAGTTGTCGACGAACACCTCGTAGCTGTCGGCCTCACCTTTCGGAATCGAATCGACGAGTCGGTAGACCGGGAGGTCCCGTCCGACCGTATCGCCCGGCAGCGCGTCGACGGCGGTCAGGAACGATCGGGTGAGCCGGAGGGCGTTCTGGGCCGCCGTCTCCGACCCCTGGAGCCCGCACTCGACCTCGACGGTCTCGATCTGGGAGAACAGCCGTCCCTCGGCGAACTCGCTGGTCTCGACCATCGCCTGGACGGGCAGCTGCGGACAGATCGACGTCGCCCGCTCGTTGACCTGGTTGACGATGGCGAACGGTTCGGCGTGGCTCTGCGTGGAGTGCATCGAGAAGGCGAAACAGCCCGACAGCTCGTCGACGAGCTCGTCGGCGAGCTGTCCCTCGTGCGTCTTCGCGTTCGGATTGCCCGGAAACACCCGGTTAAGATCTTCGTCGACGAACCGGACCTGCCGCTCGAGGGCCTTCTCGTTGGCGACCACGAGCTTGACCGGACGCTCGACGGTCGGGTTCTCGTCGAGCAGCTGCTCGACGGCGCGAACCCCGCAGGGTTCGTCGCCGTGGATTCCCGCAACGACCGCTATCTCGGGCGTTCCTGACCCGAGCTGTGCAACTTTCATTACCACTCATAGGAACTTCGGCTTCAAATGCGATTCGGTCCGGTGTGAAACGTGACCGCGGGAGGGAACCGGTGATCTGACAGCCATCAGGGACCGTTCTCGAGGTCGGCCGCATACTCCCGGTCGATCGCCCGTGCGGTCGGGCGTTTGCCGTCGAGGGGGATCCGCCAGCCGTCGATCGTGGCAGGCGACTCGAGCGCTGTTGCCATGGTCTCTCGGACCTCGAGAACGTCGACCCCGTAGTAATCGTCGGGAACGTCCTCGAGGTACTGCAGGGCCGTCCGGAACAGGCTGCGCATCCCGCCGTCGTCCTCGAAGTCGGCGCGCTTGTAGGCCCCGGCGGCGACCTGGACCATCCCGTGGAGGAAGGCGCTCTCGGTCGTCCCGCGGCCGTAGTTGTACCACTCGAGTTCGAAGCAGTCGTGGGACTCGTGGAACTCGCCGTCGTTGAACAGGCGCACGCCGTGGACGACGGCCCGCCGGAGCGTGCCGTGCTCCCAGCCGTTCGACGCCCCGCGGTCGGGATCCCACCCCGTCGGTGAGCCCGAAATCGGCGGCGCGACGGCGTAGTCCCGCGTGTGGTCGGTCATCGGTGGTTGGTCGTCGGCCGGATGCGGTCTACGAGCGGTTCGACTCCCATCATCCGTTCGTTCGGGCTCGAGGGTCCCGTACGTTTCGCTCGACGGGTGCTCGTTCCCACGGCGCCGCGACCGTCCTCCGATCGACGCGTTGGACCAGCCACCCACGCTCGTTCCCGGAATGCTTATTCCCCGCCAGGAGTGACCGTCGGACCGATGAAGCACTCGGACGGACGCTGCCTGAGCTGTGGCGAGCGCCTCTTCGCTCACGTCGACGGCGGATACGCGTGTCACAACTGCGGCGCGCGACACCTCCTCGAGCCCCTGGGCGGGAGATCAGCGGAGCAAAGCGGCCTCGAGCGCCGGCTCGAGGTGTAGACGAAACCGCAGGGTATTCATACGACAGCTACGAACCGTCGTCTGCGTGCGAGGGTAGCCAAGCGGTCAACGGCGGCGGACTCAAGATCCGCTCGTGTAGACGTTCGTGGGTTCGATCCCCTCCCCTCGCACTCACCACAGTGCGGCAAGAGCGAGCCTCTTGCCCTCGCAAACTTCTACGCAACACTGACCGACGAGTAGCTACGAACGTCAGCGTGCATCATCGCACGACTGGAGCGTGGAGCGACATGATCCGCGAGCGAACGGAACGAGTAAGAACCGCGAACTAAACGATCGGTGTCCAAAACAGGCTCAGTTGGCACTCTTAGTAGCTGCAGTACGACTTCCGTGTTTAGTCTGGCCCGTGAATCTGGGTCGGTTTGTTAGCTACAGATGCGTATGGAACGGCGTAAATCGGAGAAGCATACGCCGAGTGAAGCGAGGCGTTTTACCGACGGTGAGTACCGTGGGCGAGCCGTCGGCCTTGTTTCATCGAAGTTTTTTGGAGGGGTTCGACCGAGTGAGCACAGCGAACGAGGGAGGACCTCGCTAAAAAAGTTCGCTGTACGGAACGCAGATTTCGCGCGACCGTCGAGTAACAAAACTGTGTGACTATCCACTGCTGTAGTTGCTATCAGCTTCTCGAGAACCAGCGGTCCACGGACGCCGACTCGAGCCGAGGGGCGTGTCGGAACGTGATCCCTTTTTCACGGCGGCCCACCGAAATCGGATAATGAGTGACTCCGACGAACTCGACCGACGAGCCGACACCGCCGTCCGCGCCGCTCGAGCGGGCGCCGCGATCGCCGGCGAGGCGTTTCGCACGAGCCTGGACGTCGAGACGAAAAACGGCAAGACCGACGTCGTCACACGGGCCGACCGCGAGGCCCAGGTCGCGGTGATCGAGGCGATCCGCGAGACCTACCCCGACGACCCCGTCGTCGGCGAGGAGGACGACGAGCTAAAGGCGGTCCCGAACTCGGGCCCGGCCTGGATCGTCGACCCCATCGACGGGACGAACAACTTCGTCCGGGGTATCCGGGCGTTTGGGACTGCCGTCGCAGCGGTCATCGACGGCGAACCCGTCGGCGCGGCAATCGTCTGTCCGGCCCTCGAGGACGAGTACCGAAGCGGTCCCGAGGAGGCGTTTCGGAACGACGAACCGATCGTCGTCAGCGACTGTGCCGACCCCGAGGCCGCGACGGTCTCGCCGACGTTCTGGTGGGACTTCGACCACCGCGACCAGTACGCCGCCGCAAATCGGGAGATCGTCACCCGCTTCGGCGACATGCGCCGCTTTGGCTGCGCCCAGCTCGGACTAGCGATGGTCGCCGCGGGCGCCCTCGAGGGGATCACGACGAACCTGCGGGCGAATCCCTGGGACACCGTCGCGGGCGTTCACATGATCCGGCAAGCTGGGGGGACCGTGACCGATCTCGAGGGCGAACGCTGGCGCCACGACAGCGAGGGGCTGGTCGCCTCGAACGGCGCGGTTCACGACGAGCTGCTCGAGGCCGCCCGGGGGATCGACGCGTAGGCTGGCGTTTTTCTCGGAGTGTAAACCGGAAATGGTAAGCGGTCGCTCCAACGGGTATCGGGTATGGACGAGTACATCGAACGGTTCGGCCCTGTCAGAATATGGGCCGCGACCGTCGTCGTGCTCGCTGTCGCCGTCGTCGCCCTCGCGGTGGCGTTTCCACAGCGAGTGTACGTCGATCTCATCTGGCAGTACTACTGGGGGCCAGTCGTCGCCGACGCTCACGGCTGGAACTGTGTCGCGTGGGCCGACGGCGCCGAACTACCCTGCAACGAGGCTGGCGCCGACGCCGGACCGACCGCAGAGCCCGGCTACACCGCGATATCGTACGCCGGCTACATCCCGACGCTTCTGTTGTTGTTGATCGGGATCTACTTCATCATCGACTGGCTCGAGATCGAGCGCTACCGAGCGGGCTTCTTCGCGCTGTTCCCGTTCATGCTGTTCGGCGGCGCCCTGCGAACCGTCGAGGACGCGAACGTCGCGGCCTACCGCGACACGGGTGAGCTGGCGATCGAGCTGCCGTGGTCGGGCTTTCTGATCAGCCCGCTGATCTACGTCACCGTCTTCCTGGTCGCGCTGGTCGCGATCGTCGCCGGGGTCTGGCTCGAGCGAAAGGAGTACGTCTCGGGCTACGAGTACCCGCTGTTCGGGGTCGGTGCCGTCGCGCTCGCGGCGACGCTCGGCTTCCTCGGATTCACCGCGGCGACACAGCCGTACTCGACGTTCTACCCGTCGATCCCGGCGATCGTGCTTACGGCCGCCACCGTCTCGACCGCGCTGGTCTGGCTCGGTATCGAGCGGTTCGCGCCCGAGCTGAACGCGGGCACCCGGTACATGGGGATCGTCATCATCTGGGCCCACGCCGTTGACGGCTTCGCGAACCAGCTGATGCTCGACTGGTCACACGTCTGGGGGATGACGTACACGCCGAAACACCCCATCAACGACGCGATCGTCACGTACACTGGAGCGTTGCTCCCCCAGAGTGCGGAGGTGATCGGCGAGGCCTGGCCCTTCGCGCTCCTGAAACTCGCCGCGCCCGTGTTCATCATCTGGCTGTTCAACGAGGAGATCTTCGAGGAGAGTCCGCAGTTCGCGTACCTACTGTTGGTCGCCGTCGTCGCCGTCGGCCTCGGTCCCGGAAGCCGCGACATGCTTCGGGCCACGTTCGGCGTCTAACGCGGCGGATCAGTCGTCGCGCCCGCCTCGAGTCGACGTGCTTTTGCGCTCGCCCTCGGATATCCGTCTCGAATGACCGAGCGAGAGCCACGCACCGGTTCGGAGCCCCCGCCGCACAGGGATCCGTCGTCCGAGGCCGATCTCGAGCGGCTCGTCGAGGAGCTTGAGGAGCTCGAGGAGCTCGTCGACCACCCGGCCGAGCGCGAGCAGGTCCGACGGGCGATCCACACCGCCCACCGCGTGCCGGGCGTCCATGCGGTCGAGAACGGGATCAAGCGCTACACCACCCGCGACATGGCCGAGGCGTTCGTCGGCAGCATCCTCCTCTCGCTTCCGCTGCTCGTCGAGGACGGCGTCTTCGAGATCGCCGAACACTTCGTCGAGTTCACCGTCTCTGGAATCCCGATCTTTCTGATCTCGAACGTCCTGTTCATCGGCCTGTTTACGACCGCGTTGCTCTACTGGACCGACATCCGCGACGTCGGCGTGACCGACCCCCTGTTCGGCTTCGTTCCCCGCCGCCTGGTCGGTGTCCTCGGGATCTCGCTGCTGACGGCGACCGGGTTGATGATCATGTGGGGACGGATCTTCGAGGGGGAGCCGACGAGTGCGGAGGCGTTCGGGCGGATCACCGTCATCTGGACTGCGGGGGCGTTCGGCGCCGCCCTGGGTGACCTCCTGCCCGAAGACGACGCTCTCGCGGCCGACCGGGCCAACGGCGAATACTAAGCAGTGACAGCAACGACACCGTCCCCGGATCGGGAACGACTTACCGCGCCGAGATACAAGGGACGGGTATGACAGCAGATTCGCCCGCGGAGGCGGGCTGGTTCGCGGGCCTCGAGCCCGACGACCCCGAGGCCGCGGCGGCCGCGATCGCCGAGGAAACGGCTTCCGAGCCCGCGGACTGGCCGAAGCTGGCCGTCGAGGCTGGCTTTGCGAGCGACGCCGAGGAGTACTACGATCGACTCAAGGAGGCGACGACGGTAGCAACTCGAGAGGCCGTCGAGCGAGCTGAGCGAGCCGACGACCGCCAGCTCGTCCACGCGGTGCGGACGATGGACGACTGTCAGCGAACGGCCAACGAGCTGGCCGAACGCCTCGCCGAGTGGGCGGGGACGGTCGATCCCGACGCGGGTGCGGGCGTCGAGTACGCTCGAGCGATCGTCGACGAGGACGCCGACCGCGACGGTGGCGTCGATCACCCCCGAATCGTCTCGCTCGCCGAGCGCGTCGTCGCGCTGGCCGACGAGGCCGAGGCCCTGCGGGAGTACGTCGAGCGTGAGACGCCGACCGTCGCCCCCAATCTCGCGGCGCTTGCCGGCCCCGTGCTGGCGGCCCGGCTGATCTCGCTGGCCGGCGGGCTCGAGCCCCTCGCGAAGAAACCCAGCGGAACCGTCCAGGTACTCGGCGCCGAGGACGCCCTCTTCGCCCACCTCCGGGGTCACGCTTCCTCGCCGAAACACGGGATCATCTACACCCACGACGCGGTACGGGGCACCCACCCCGACGAGCGGGGCTCCGCGGCGCGGGCGGTCGCTGGCAAACTCTCGATCGCGGCCCGCGTCGACCACTACTCGGGCGAACGCAAGCCCGAACTCGAGGCCGAACTCGAGGAGCGTATCGAGACGATCCAGTCCCGAACCGCCGATGACGAAAGCGGCGAGAGCGGGGGTGACGACGAGTGAGCGAGCTTCCTGCGGGCGTCGAACGCCGTCAGTTCGACGGTGAGGAACGCCTCGCGACGCAGGGCGAGCCCGTCTACGGCGAGCCGACGAACGAGGGATGGCGCGCCTGGAACCCGAACCGGTCGAAGCTCGGCGCGATGCTCTCCCTCGGCATGGAGGCGGGGCTCGCAGGTGGGGACGAGGAGACGGTGCTGTACCTCGGCGCCGCCAGCGGGACGACGGTCAGCCACGTCGCCGATTTTGCCGGGCCGACCTACGCCGTCGAGTTCGCCCCGCGTCCGGCACGAGATCTGCTCGAGGCCGCCGACTCCCGGCCTCGACTGTTTCCGCTGCTCGCGGACGCCCGGAAACCCGAGCGCTACGCCCACGTCGTCGAGCACGACGTCGACGCGCTCGTCCAGGACGTCGCGACGCGGGGTCAGGCCCGGGTCGCCCTCGAGAACCGCCGGTTTCTCGCCGATGACGGCCGCCTGCTGCTCGCGGTCAAGGCCCGAAGCGAGGACGTGACCCGCAACCCGGGCGACGTCTTCGCCGACGTCCGCGACGAGCTGTCTAAGGGGTACGAGATTCTCGAGTATCGTCGGCTCGACGACTACCACGCGGACCACCTCGGGATCGTCGCGCGCCCGCGGTAGTCGGCTGAAGACGCGCCGCGTGAACGTATCCGCGCCAGACTGGTCCGTCGAACGGACCGTCATAGCAAGGGCACATAAATCCCAACCCGAACCCGTTTTGCGGGTCTTACGAGCCCGCGGGAATTGCGTTCTGACCTTATGTGGTCGCTGTTCCGTGACTCGAGTATGGACTGCAACCAGTGCGAGCAAACCCCGGAAGGCGGCTGTACGGTACGGGGCGTCTGCGGGAAGGAGCCCGACATCAACGGGCTTCAGGAACTCGTTGTCTACGGGCTCAAGGGGATCTCGGCGTACGCGACCCACGCCCGCGACATGGGCTACCGCGACCCCGACGTCGACGCCCTCGTCCACGAGGCGCTGTACTCGACGCTGACGAACGTCAACTTCAGCACCGAGGATCACGTCGACCTCGCGATGCGGTCCGGGAAAGCCGCCGTCGACGTGATGGAGCTGCTCGACGAGGCGCACACGACTGAGCTCGGCGTCCCGGAGCCGACCGAGGTGCCCCAGAACGCCGTGGAGGGGAAGTCGATCCTCGTGACGGGCCACGACCTCTACGGGCTCAAGCAGCTGCTCGAGCAAACCGAAGACGAGCCGATCAACGTATATACCCACTCGGAGATGCTACCGGCCCACGGCTACCCCGAACTCGCGGCGTTCGATCACCTGAAGGGCAACGTCGGCGGCGCCTGGCACGACCAGCGACTCCTCTTCGCCGACTTTCCCGGCGCGATCGTCGGCACGACGAACTGCGTCCAGCCGCCACGGGAGGAGTACCGCGACCGCTTCTTCACGACGGGGCTGACCGGCCTCGAGGGCGTCGAAGCGATCGACGACTATGAGTTCGGGCCCGTCATTGAGAGGGCCAACGAGCTGCCGGCGGTCGACTGGGAGAGCGACGAGACCGTCATGACCGGGTTCCACCACGAGCCCGTCCTCGATCAGGTCGACGAGATCGTCGACGCAGTCGAATCGGGCAAGCTCCGGCGCTTCTTCGTCGTCGCGGGCTGTGACGGACCGACGCCCGGTCGGGACTACTACCGCGAACTCGTCAAGGGGATCCCCGACGACTGCGTCGTGCTGACGACCTCGTGTGGCAAGTTCCGGTTCAGCGACCTCGAGATGGGGACCGTTCCCGGCACCGAGATCCCCCGGTACATCGACCTCGGGCAATGCAACAACTCGATCTCGACGGTCAAGATCGCGGGCGCGCTCGCCGAGGCGTTCGACTGCGGCGTCAACGACCTTCCGCTGTCGGTGGTGCTGTCGTGGTTCGAACAGAAGGCGATCGCCGTCCTGCTAGGGCTGCTCTACCTCGGCGTCGAGGATATCCGGCTGGGGCCGACGGTGCCGGAGTTTCTCACCGAGTCGAACGTCGAACTGCTCCACGAGGAGTTCGGCCTGCGGCCGATCGGCGAGCCCGAGAGCGACCTGCGGGCGATGCTCGGCGAACCGGCAGCCGGCGATGCAGCCGGGGCGACGCCGGCCGACGACTAGGGCTTCGGCGGCGCGTTTCCACCGTCCCGCCGAGTCCAAACGGTATTTATCACCGCGGCCGAAAACGGGAGCCAATGGAACGCGGGTCGCCGGAATCGTTTACGCGCATGGGTACCCTCGGGATCGAGGAGGAGTTCTACGTCGTCGACGAACGGGGCCGCCCGACGAGTGGCACCGACGACCTCGTCTACGAGCACGATCCGCCCGAGATCCTCGAGGGACGGCTCGACCACGAGCTGTTCAAGTTCGTCATCGAGACCCAGACCCCGCTGATCGAGGGGCCGGGCGACGCCCGCGACTCGCTGCTGTCGGTTCGAGAGGCACTGGCCGACCACGCCGAGGCCCACGGCTACCGGATCGCCGCCGCCGGCCTCCATCCGCTGGCGAAGTGGCGCGAACTCGAGCACGCCGAGAAACCACGATACCGATCCCAGCTCGACCGCATCCAGTACCCCCAGCACCGCAACACGACCGCGGGCGTTCACGTCCACGTCGGCGTCGACGACGCCGACAAGGCGGTCTGGATCGCTAACGAGTTGCGCTGGTACGTGCCGATCCTGCTCGCGCTGTCGGCGAACTCGCCGTACTGGAACGGGTTCGACACCGGACTCCAGTCCGCCCGCGGGAAGATCTTCGAGGCGCTGCCCAACACCGGGATGCCGACCCACTTCGAGGACTTCGAGGACTTCGACCGCTTCGAACGGCGAATGCTCGAGACCGACGCCATCGCCGACCGGGGCGAGCTCTGGTACGACGTTCGGCCCCACACGGCCCACGGCACCGTCGAGCTGCGGACGCCCGACGGCCAGGCTGATCCGGACGTCGTGATGGCGTTCGTCGAGTACGCCCACGCGTTAGTCGAGGTCCTCGCCGAGGAGTACGAGGACGGGACCCCCGGGCGCAAGCACCGCCGGGAGCTGCTCGACGAGAACAAGTGGCGCGCGATCCGCCACGGCCAGGACGTCTCCCTCATCGATCGCGACCTCGAGGGCACCGTCGACCTCGGCGAACTCGTCGACCGGGAGTGCGAACGGCTGGGGATCGACGGCATCCGCGAGGTTTACGAGCGCGAGAGCGGCGCCGAGCGCCAGCGCCGGCTCCGCGAGGAGGAGGGAACCGACGCCCTCTGCGAGTCGTTGCTGCTCGAGACGCACTGAGTGCTCTCAGGGGAGCGCCCGAAGCTCCCCGCGCTCGGCGCTCTCGTAGAGCGCGTCGATCACCCGCATGTTCGCGACGGCCTCGTCAGCGTCGGTCCGGGCCCGCGCGCCCGATTCGACGCAGTCGGCGAACCGCTCGACCTGCAGGCGGTAGTGGTCCACGGGATCGAACGTCTCGACGGCGTGGCGGCCGTCGATCCGGTACTCGAGCTCGAGCGGCTCGTCCAGCGAAGCGTCGAAGGCGTCCTCGACCTCGAGCCAGCCGTTTGCGGCCTCGACGCGGTAGCGCTGTACTTTCTGCGTGTCGAACCCGGAGGCGATCCGGGCCGAGGCGCCGTCGTCGTACTCGAGGATCCCCGCGAGTTCGGTGTCGACGCCCGCACCCCGGGAGTCGTGGATGTGGGCGTAGACCCGGTCGGGCTCGCCGAGGAACTGGCGGGCGGCCGAGACGGCGTAGCAGCCGACGTCCATCAGCGAGCCGCCCGCAAGGTCGGGATCGAGGCGGACGTTGTCGGGATCGAGGCGGACGTTGTCGGGATCGTCGAACAGCGGGAACTTGAACGCGGCCGAGACCGAGCGGACGTCCGCGACCTCCTCGCGGGCGAGTTCGATCGCGCGCTCGGTTCGAGGGTGGTAGCGGTACATGAACGCCTCCATCAGCGTGACGCCGCGGTCCTCGCAGTGCGCCGCAACGTCGCGGGCCTGGTCGGCGTCGATCGCCAGGGGTTTCTCGCAGAGCACGTCCAGGCCGGCGTCCGCGGCTCGGATCGTCCACTCGGCGTGGGCGGCGTTGGGCAGAGGAATATAGACGGCGTCGATCCCGCCGTCCTCGAGCAGTTCCTGGTACGCGCCGTAACTCCGCGGGATGTCGAACTCGTCGGCGAACGCCCGCGCCCGCTCGGCGTCGCGGGAGGCGACCGCCCCGACAGCGTGCTCGCTCGCGTCGATCGCGGGCAGCACCGACTTCCGTGCGATCCCCGCTGTACCGATAATGCCGAACTCCATGCGTCGAATCTCTCAGCCGATCGCAATGAAGGTGAGCGCTCGAGGGTCGACTGTCCGAATCAATATGTGATCCCGTCGGATACGACCAGCCATGAGCGTCTATCGGACCCGAACCGGGCTTCGCCACCAGTTCCGCGACGTCCTGAACTTCTACTACCCCGCCTGTATCGACACGTCGGTCGGAGGGTACGTCGCTCAACTCGACGAACGCGACGGCCACGTCTACGACTCGCGGACCAGACACCTCGTCGCGACCGCGCGGGGCGTCCACAACTTCAGTCTGGGCGTCCTCGCCGACGGCCCCGACTGGTGTCGGTACGCCGCCGAACACGGCCTGCAGTTTCTCTCCGAGGTCCACTGGGACGACGACCGCGAGGGGTACGACTGGCTGCTCGAGGGCCGCGAGCCCGTCGATCGAACACGGTACTGCTACGGCCACGCGTTCGCGCTGCTGGCCGGAGCCAGATCGCACCAAGCCGGAATTTCCGGCGGGCGGGCGGAACTCGAGCGAGCCTTCGCCGTCCTCGAGGACCGGTTCTGGGAGCGCGAACACGGCCTGTACGCCGACCAGGCCTCGTCCGACTGGGAGCTGTCGTCCTACCGCGGCCAGAACGCAAACATGCACGCCTGCGAGGGGCTGCTCGCGGCCTACGAGGCGACGGGCGAGGATCGCTTTCTCGAGCGCGCGTACATTGTCGCCGACCGCTTTACGCGCGAGGTGACGAGCGCGACTGACGGCCTGCTGTGGGAACACTACACCGAGGAGTGGGAGCCGGACCTGTCGTACAACGAGGACAGCCCGCGCCACCAGTTCCGTCCGCCGGGCTACCAGCCGGGCCACCACGCTGAGTGGGCGAAGCTGCTCGCAATCCTCGCCGACCACCGCGCCGAGGAGTGGCCCCTCGAGCGGGCGTTCGAGCTGTTCGACGCCGCGGTCGACCTCGGCTGGGACGACGAGTACGGCGGGCTCTACTACACGGTCGAGGCCGACGGCGAACCGATCGTCCCCGACAAGTACGGCTGGGTTCACACGGAGGCGATCGGCGCCAGCGCGCTGTTGAGTCGCCACGACGACGCCTACGCCGACTGGTACGATCGACTGTGGGAGTACTCGCTCGAACACCTCCGGAACCCGAAGTACGGCAACTGGTACGAGCGACTGACCCGCGAGCACGAGCGCGACGATCCGAACCGCGGGACGGCCGTTGAACCGGGTTACCACCCGCTGACGAACGCCTGGCTCGCGATGCGAGCGCTCGAGGACGAGTCCGCTGTTTTCGAGTGACTGAGGGCCCCGACGCACACCGGGCCGCATCCACTCGAAACGCGCGTCTGAGCCACTCGAGGCCGGGAACCGGACCTCCACAAAGGTTTAACCATACAGGTGGCCTCGTCCTCCATGAGAGGGACATGGCTTCAGACGACACCGACGACCGTCCGGACGAGGGGGGCGGGGACGACGAACGACTCGAGGCCGACGGGACGGGCACCGAACGTCCCCCGACCGTCGAGGAGGTCGACCAGCGGATCGTGGATCTCCTCTCGTGGATCCTCGACACGGAGACGCGCGCGAAGATCTACGTCCACCTGCTGGCGAACCCGGGCAGCACCTCCGAGGAGGTCGCGAAGGGGACCGGGCTCTACCCGAGCACCGTCCGGGAGGCGCTGGCCGAACTCCACGACGAGGAGCGCGTCAGCCGGGAGAAACGCGAGAGCGAGGGGGCCGGCAACAACCCCTACGAGTATACGGCGATCCAGCCGAGCGAACTGGTCGGCGGCGTCGTCGACCAGGTCCAGCACGAGCTCAACACCATCTTCACGCTCGATCGGGTCCTCGACCGCCACGCCGAGGACGGGTTCGAGGAGGACCTCGAGCCCGTCACGATCACCGTTGATGACACCGACGCGACGCCGACCGACGACGATATCGATCCGATGGGCCTCGAGGACGACATGGACATCGACAGCGGCGAATCGGACGACGAGGAACCGGAGTCCGACCGGTAGCGGTCCCTACTCCTCGAGCCCGAGCACCGCAGGCCGCTCGAGTTCGAACGATCGATCGACGGCCGTCGCAGCGAGCATCGGCCACTCGCTGGTCTCGGTCAGCACCTCGATTTCGGTCTCGGTAACGAGCCCCGTATCCTCGCTCTTCGCACCCTGTACCGTCGGGTTCCAGGCGTAGGCCATCGGCGACCGGACCGGTGCTCCGTGATCGGGCGTCGCGATCCACTCCCGGCCGGCGAAGCCGGCGGCCCCGCCCTGGTGGTGGCGCTCCCACTCGCCGTCGTGGCCGACCGCGGCGTAGGCCTCGCGGATCGAGTCGAAAACGTCGCCAGCTGTGCCGCCGTTCGTCGCGGCCTCCCGTGTCGCCGCCAGCGCCGTCGTCTCGACGCGGGCCGCGGCCCGATGGCGTTCCGCGAGCCAGTCGGGCGGGTCGAAGGCGACCGCTCGGGTACAGCTCGCGTGCAAGCCGCCCCGCTCGGCCGTCACCGAGACCAGCGCGTAGTCGTCGAGCTCGGTCTCGGTGGGCGTGTAGTGACGATACTGCTGAGCGCGTTCGCTCCCGCCGGCGAGGGCGACGGGGGACTCGATCCCGCGGGCCGAGAGCCCGACCCGCAGCGCCGAGACGACCTCGCGTTCGGTGTCTCCGGGCTCGAGCTCCCGACAGACCGACTCGAGGACCGTCGCCGTCTCCCGGCCGAGCTCGCGGTAGCGCTCTCGGTCGCGCTCGGTTAGCGGCTGGCGGAGTTCGGTCGGATCGACCCCCTCGAGTCCGGGGACGTCGATGTCCGCGGCCGCGCGATCGCCCCCAGTTCGATCCGCGATCGCCTCGGCCAGCGAGGTCTCGTACCAAGGGAACCGCTCGAGGGAAACGACCCCGAGGTCGGGCAGCTCCTCGGCTTCGATGCGGGCGGCCTCGATATTGTTCGTCACGACGCGGAACTCGCCGTCGTATCCGACGGCCGCGACGCCGGCGTCGCCCTCGCGGTCGACGACGTTGTTCCCGCCGGTGAGCCAGGCGAAGGCGTTCGGCCGGGCGAACCAGATCGAGTCGAGGTCGCGGGCCTCGAGGTGGCGCTCGAGTCGCTCGCGTTTGTCCATGTCGTGCGCTGGTGAGGACGAGTCTTGAATGCGACGAACCGGTTCGGCTCGAGTCGGGCGAACAGCGCGAATCCACCCGGGACCGGGCTCGACTCGGGCAATCTAAATACGGGTGGTCCTAACCCCCGCCAGAACGCCCGTGTCGACCCACAGCCACACCCCCGGTCTCCGATTTCGCTCGTTGATCGCTCGCGTTGGCTTCCCACACCTGCTCGCGGCGACGCTCGCGCTGGTCGCGGCGACGATCCTGCTCGGCGTCGCGGCGAAAGCCACCGGTGCGGGACTGGCCTGCGAGGCGAACTGGCCCCAGTGTGACGCCGGCCCGTACAACCTCCTGCCCGCGAACCTGCCGAGCTTCTACGAGTGGTTCCACCGCTTCGTCGCGATGTTCGCCGGCTTCGCCATCATCGGCTCGGCGGTCGCGGCCTGGCGCTCGCCGTCGATCGACAAACGCGTCACGGCGCTCGTCGTCGCCGGGATGATCCTGACGCCGATCCAGGTCGTCCTGGGCCGAGAGACGGTCACCCAGTACACGATGGACATCCTCTCGCTGCACTTCTGGACCGCAGTCCTGATCTTCTCGATGTTCGTCGTCGCGACCGCGCTCGTCTGGTCGGCCTCGCTGCGAGCCGGCCACGTCAGCACCGCGCTCGGGCTCGGCCTTCTCGCCCTTCCCGCCCACGTCGCGCTCAGCCCGACCGACCTGAGCCTCGTCTCGAGCTACTCGCCGACGGTTCAGCTGCTCCAGTACGGCGTCACCCTCGCACTGCTGGCGTCGGTGATCGTCGCCGTCCTGGTCGGCCGATGGCGCTTCGACGACACCCCGCTGCTGGGGCTGCTCTCGGTGTCCGCCGTGCTAGCGCTGGTCGTCACCTACCTCGGCCGCCAGGCCGTGATGACCTACAGTCCGCTGCTGGACGACCTCTATCTGGTCACCGCGCTCGCGTTGCTCGTCGTCTTCGGCGTCGGAATCTGGCGAAGCCGATCCTCAGCCGGCGCTCGAGACGTCTGATCGCTCTCCTCTGCTGCTCAGTTGTTGAGAAAACGGGTTCGGTATTCGGTCTCCTTCGTGAAGCTTGATCGGTCGATTTGGTACACGGAGAGTGCGAACAGAACGCGTGCTACTCTCGGCTGAGGTTTGAGATGAGAACTGAACGATGAAGATATCCAAATTTTACGCCACGCGGATGGAAGAGTTGCTCGGGACCCGGTGGCTCAATCGCCGTTCGGGCACGGTATCTCCTCGATCTCCCGGATCTCGTCCGGTTTTTGCACGCGGTCGTACTGGCGCTGCCACGTTTCTCTGGGGAACAGGTTGCTTCGGTCGAACAGGTCACGAGCGGTATCGATCCGGACGAGATCGTTGATGAGGAACGCCTCCAGCTGCCCCCCATCAGCACGCACAGCTGAAGGACAAGTTGCATGGGAACGACCGGTTTGATGAAATCAAGCGAGCCGAGCGCAGGTACCTTGTCGTCGGCCGCGGTGATGAGGGAGGACCAGGAAAACGACGGTTGCAGGTCTGTCAGCAGTTGGACGCTCGCAGGGAGGCATCGACATTTCGTCTCGAGGACTTCGATGACGGACATGTGTGGGAACCTCGACGAGGAAACGGCCGACGCCGAACTCCTCGAGGGTCTCGAGGCGGCCTACGAGGAGAAGTACGACGTCCACCACGGGACGCCGTTCTTTCGCGTTCGTCCGAACGTCGTGTTTGCGTGGGCCGACTTTCCGACGGATGCGACCAGCTGGACGTTCGACGAGGGACCCTGAACTTCGATTTCGGCTACTTCATCGCCCGATACTGGCCGTGTTTGACGCCGATCAGCAGCATGATCCCGCCGAAGATCACCATCGAGGGGACGACCATCATCAGGATGCTGTCGGTCGTCATCATGTCCGAGGCGATCATCCCGACCGCGCCGAGCGTGATCAGTGCGATAAACGTCGCCGCCGTGGTTGGTAGATCGAACTCCATACGTGATCGTGGGACGGCCAACCCCCAAAGGGTATCGGAAACCGGCAGTACGCTCGACCTGACGCTCGAGCTGGGCCGAACGTATTCGGATCCGACAGTTCCACCGAGCTGCAGGGCCCCGGGATGGAACCTCACGTCTCGAGGCCCTCCTCCAGCCCGTACGCCGTTTCGATGAGTTCCCGCAGGCGTCCGACGAACCGAGCGGCGGGCGCGCCGTCGACGACGTCGTGATCGACCATCATTGTGAGGCTCAGGTATTCTCGGGGCACGACCTCGTCGTCGACGAGCCCTGGCTTGCGCTCGATACCGCCGACCGTGAGCTGGAGCGCGTAGTTCGTCGGCGTAACCGCCCAGCCGCCACCGGCTCCGAACATGCCGACCGAGGTCACCGCGACGGTGCCGGCGACGCGCTTCCAGCGTCGGGGGATGGTCCGAGGCAGCCGCCAGAACAGCCGTCGGACGGGACCGGGAAGCCGTAGGCCTACAGCCGTCAGGTCGCGCTGTCGTCCCACGCTCGGATCCGTCTGGACCGCTCGGATCTTGTCGTGAATCGACTCGAGCGACCGCCGATTCGCCGCCCTGAGGACGTGCGGGACGCCGATCAGTTCGCCGTCGACCTCCCGTTCGATCAGGACGTTCACGTCGACGTCCTCGAACCGGGCGAGTCGACCCCGCCAGTCGCGATACGTCTGGACGCGAGGATGGTCATCGATCGCTCGCGCCAGACAGAAGACGAGAAACGCGGTGAACGAGCGTCGCGTTCCAGTGCCCTCCTCGAGCTCTCGAATGCGCCGTCGAGCCTCGGTCACGTCGAGTTCGACGAGCCCGTGGACGACGCTTCGTCGGCTGGCCGTCCGCATGTAGTCGACGGTGCCGCGTCGCTGCAAGGGGAAGGGTTCGACCGTTTCGCCAGGCTCGGTCATAATCGTCGAACCACGAGGAGGAGCATACCGCTTGTCCGCAAATCCGATTCAGCTCGAGGGACGCACCAGGTTCGCCAGCGCGACTGCAAGTCCCAGCAGCCACCCCAGCGGGAACGCGATCGCGACCCACATCGCCGCGTAAGCCGCCCCCGCCAGCTCGAAGTTCGCCCGGAGCAGTTCGTTGATTCCGCCGACGGCCAGCGGCCCCTCGAGCAGCTGCACCGCGAACGCGTAGCTGGGCTCGAGGACGACCCCCTCGAGCGCCGGGGTCACGAGCGCGGCGACGACCGGGGGCAAACAGAGCGCGGTCAGCGCGAACGGGTACGCGAGCAGGACCGAAACGGATCGGCCGCCGATCCGCGAGCAGCCGGCCGAAAGCGCCGTCGCCCCCGTCGCGACTGCGCTGGCTGCAGCGACCGCGAGGACGGCGTCGGGCTCGAGTTGGAGGTGGGCGACGGCCGTCAGCCCGCCCCACGCGAGGACGGCGAGGCCGGTGACGCCGGCGATACCGAGCCGAGTTCGGGTCGAGTCGAGTTTCGCCGCGTAGTAGCGGGTCGCGAGGCCGACGACGGTGAGCGGGTAGGCGACGAGCAGACCGAGTGCACCGAGAACGCCCCAGCCGTAGTAGCGGATCTGCTGGGAGGGCGTCTCGGGAGTCCATCGACCCATGACGGCGTGGCCGCGGCCGCGCTGTCTGGGGAACCGAAGCGCCATCCAGCCGACGTGGAGCCGCCGGACGTCGGTCGCGATCTCGCCGAAGACGCCGGCGTCACCCCTCCGTGTGCGGGTTGCCATAGCGCCTGCGATGGCCCGAAAAGTGGTAAGCTTTCTTCCTATTCAGGAACTCGAACTGGTCGAGTCGGCAGCGCTCGCGTCAGTTCCAGGGGGCGAACTCGGGGTCGACCTCGCGGCTGACGTCGTCGACGTTGTCGATCGTGTCGACGTCGGAGCGGTCGAGCTCGACCAGCAGCGACTCCCAGTTGTCCTCGAGGTGGTCCTCGCCGGTCGCCTTCGGGATCGCGGTGACGCCCTTCTCGCGCAGCCAGGCGAGGCTGACCTGAGCCTCGCTGACGCCGTGTCGGGCCGCGACGTTCTGGATCCCCTCGTGATTGAACACCTGGCCACGGGCAAGTGGCGAGTAGGCGACGACGTCGACGTCGTACTGCTGACAGCGCTCGCGCAGGTCCGGCTGGGGGAGCAGCGGGTGGAGTTCGATCTGGTTGGCCGCGATCGGCGCGTCGCAGACGTCGATCGCCCTCTCGAGGTCCTCGGCCATGAAGTTGCTGACGCCGACGTTCTCGATCAGTCCCTCGTCGTACAGCTCCGAGAACGCCGAGAGGGTCTCCTCGGGCTCGTACGCCCCGGCGGGCCAGTGAACGTACAGCATGTCAAGGTAGTCGACCCCGAGGCGGTCCATGCTCTCTCGAGCGGTCTCCTTGACGTCCTCGTAGCCAAGGTTGTCGGTCCAGATCTTCGTCGCGAGGAAGACCTCCTCGCGGTCGACGTCGGCGTCTGCGATCCCCTCGCCGACGGCTTCCTCGTTGTCGTAGACCTGTGCGGTATCGATGTGTCGGTACCCTCGCTCGAGGGCGTTCTGGACGCTTTCGGCGCACTGTTCGGGATCGTCGTTCTGCCAGGTACCGAGGCCGAGCATCGGCAGGCCGTTCGACGTCGTCGGACAGAAGTCGGGAGCGATTTCGTCTACCATGTCCGAAGGATTCGTCAGGATCCGAAAAGGGGTTGGGATTGCGTGAGCAAGATCGGCAGCTCGGCGCGTTAACTCGACGCATAGTGGTGAATCACATTGTGGGTCCGTTCAGGGGTGGCCGTGAGGTTGAGTCGGAGCGCGATATTTGAGCCCGTTTCAAGATTTGGAAAATCCGTGCATATTGTCGGAGACACTATTTCGATTGCCGTTGATGAGGACGAGAGGAACAGTGAGTCCGAGTTACGTTCGATGAGTACATATACCATATAGAAAAACGAGAGCTAGTGAACTATGCTGGACCAGCCCCGGATCCCGAGTGAGCGGGATCGTATTACGACGATCGAATCGCACACAGGTGGAGAACCGCTTAGAATCATCGTTGACGGCTTTCCTGAGCTAACGGGTGAAACGATTCTCGAACGGCGTCGCTACATGCACGATGAGTACGATACGCTTCGGTCCGCACTAATGTGGGAACCACGCGGACATGCGGACATGTACGGCGCGGTTCTCACTGAACCGGTTTCCGACGAAGCCGACGTTGGTGTCCTGTTCACTACAAACAACGGCTACAGTTCGATGTGTGGGCACGGTATTATTGCGCTGGGGACGGCTCTCTTCGAGACTGGGATGCTCCCGCCGAACCAGCCCGAAGAAATCGTCGCTTTCGACACTCCCGCAGGACTCGTCACCGCGACATCCCAAATCGAGAAGGATCGTGTGACGTCGGTTTCTTTCGAGAACGTTCCATCGTTCGCTCCGCTACTAGATCAAACCGTCACTGTTCCCGAACTTGGCCCGGTCGAATTTGATCTCGGATACGGGGGCGCGTTCTATGCCTACTGTGATGCCGATCAGGTGGATCTGGATCTTTCACCAGATAACGCTGACGAAATAATACGCACCGGTATGGCTATCAAGCGCGCCGTTTCGGATTCTTTTGACATCAAACACCCGGTTGAAGACGATTTGAGTTTCTTGTACGGGACCGTCTTCAGAAAGGAGTCTTCCACCGAAGGGTGCGACAGCAAGAACGTGTGTGTGTTTGCAGACGGGCAAATCGACCGCTCGCCAACCGGCACCGGTGTCAGCGGCCGACTCGCTATCCAATACGCACGCGGCGACCTCGAGGTGGGTGACGAACTTGTCGTCGAGAGCATCATCGGTACGGTGTTCCGAGGAACAATCACCGGGCAAGAACCGTATGGCGGCTACGACGCGATCGTTCCGCGGATCTCCGGAAGCGCCTACGTCACTGGGCGGAACGAATTTGTGATCGATCCGGAAGATCCCTTATCCGATGGGTTCTTGATTCGATAATACGGCCTTCGATTGAGTCACGGCTGGGGTTCAGCACAGTACTGGCCTCTCCCGTCGTCTCCGGTAGTGGCGGGAAGCGACTACGGGTCCAGCGCCGGCGTCGGAAACGCTCCCGTATCGGCGTTCGGGTCGTACTCCTCGAGTGCCGCCCGGACGATCTGGAACACGCCCTCTTTCCCCCAGCGGGCGGTGTTGAGCTGCAGGTCGTAGAACTCCCGCTCGTCGATGTCGATCTCGTAGTACGACTCGTAGCGGCCGGCCTCGCTAACCTCCCGGACACGCATCTCGGCCTCGGTCTCGAGACGATCCTCGATTCGCTCGAGGCGGACGTCCTCGGGGGCATCGAGCCAGATCCGCAGATCGGCGCGCTCGCCTGCGATCCAGCCCGCGAGCCGGGACTCGAGGATGAAGGGTTTGTTCGCGGTGCCCCACTTCTCCGCGATCGACTGCAGCCGCCGATCGAGCGCCCGGTCGATATCGTCCGACGCCTCCGCCTTCGCCGTCAGCTGGTTGAGGCTCATGTCGCGGTCCTCGGCGAGTTCGCGGAAGATGTCCCCACCGGAGACGTACGGACAGCCGATCGCGTCCGAGAGGCGCTCACAGAGCGTCGTCGCGCCACAGCCCGGCGGTCCGGAGACGGTGATGAACAGTGTCGTGTCGATCTCGACGGTCGTCGTCGCACCCGTGGACATACACGATCCCTCACGGGTCGACGTGAAAAGTCATCCGTTCGAGCGAAACGCGGTCTTAGAACCAGCCTCGCCGTTCGACCTCGATATCGACGTCCTCGAGGGACGGCTCGTCCTCGAGGCCGGTGACGGCGTCGACCTGGGCCTCGGCTCCGCTCGACGCCACCAGCGTCATCCCGTCCTCGTAGGGGGCCTCCGCGTCGTCCCAGTCGATCTCGAGTTTCGCCCGTCTGAACCGCGTTCCGGTGACGAGCCGGATCCTCTCGACGGCCTCGAGGGGAACCGAGAAGTTCCGCTCGTCGAGGGACTCGAGCTCCGCGGGCGCGCTGTCGGCGACGAGCGCACGGTCGCGTTCGCCCATGTCGGCCCGCAGCAGCATCGAGCGGTAGGATTCGCCGACGAAACAGCAGAGCAGTCGCTCGTCGGTGACCACCAGCTCCCAGAACTCGATCGAGTTCGGGCGCTGGCGGATCCAGTGGGTGAATCTCGCGATCGGCTCCTCGGTCGCGGTCATCACCGTTCGAACAGGGCGTGCAGGTCAGCGGGTAGTTCGCGTCCCTTTTGGGTGGCGATCGAGACGAAGACGAAGACGGCCATCGTCACGAGCAGCGAGATCGCCTCCGCGGGGACCTCCGGCGGGTACGGGTAGGTCGCCATCACAACGTTCTCGCTGACCCAGTTGAGCCAGCCCGCGTCGACGATCGCCGCGGCCTCGGGCACGACGTTGTAAATGATGTTGTACAGCATGCCGACCACGAGGGCGGCGATCGCCCCCTCTTTGGTCGCCCCCTTCCAGTTCAACCCGAAGACGGCCACCGGAACGAACGCGGCGGCGAAGAAGCCCCAGCTGATCGCGCCGAGGATGCCGACCAGCGCGTCGGAGTAGAAGACGACGATCGTCGACAGCACCGTCAGCCCCGCCAGCGCGCCCTGCGTGACCCGGAGCTCGGTCTTCGGGTCGGTGATCGGCCTGCCGAGCGCTCGCGGGATGTCCCGTGAGATCGCGGCCGCGCCGATGTTTAGGAACGAGTCGCTGGTCGACATGATCGCCGCCAGAAGCGCCGCGAGGATCAGCCCGGCGACGATGCTTCCAGTGTGATCGAGGACGAAGACCGGTCCGACCTCCGAGGCCGAGAACGTCGCCTCGCGCTGGCCGGCCTCGACCATCGCGCGCATCGAGAGGCCAGCGGAAAAGGCGATCAGGCTCGAGATCGCGTAGGAGATCGCCGCGATCGGGGCACCCCACTTGAGGATCGTGAGGTTGCGGCTCATGTAGAACTTCGTGATCAGGTGGGGTTGGCCGGCCGCGCCGACCGAGAACAGCACCCACCAGGCGATCCCGACGAGGACGGCGGTCGTGGCCCCGCCCATTGCGCCGAACGGCGAGATGAGGTTCGGATCCGTGGTCGCCAGGTTCTGGGAGATGTTCTCCATCCCGCCACCGAACGAGATCGCGTACGCGAAGACGAACACGGCGCCGACGACCATCGTGATCGCCTGCAGGAAGTCCGTCCAGACGCCCGCGATCATCCCGCCGAGCATACAGTACAGCAGCAGGATTAGCGCGCCCCCGAACAGGCCCCACAGCACGGGGATGCCGAAGATCGCCCGCATGACGAACTGCAGCGCCGCCAGATTGACCGCCAGGTAGGCGACGACGCCGAGTGCGACGGCGACGCCGCTGAGCCCGCGAACCCAGTCGCTCTCGTAGCGGACGTACATCGCGTCGGGAAGGGTCAACACGTTCCGGATGTCGGCGATCAGGCGCATCCGTTTTGCCAGGACGGCCCACGTCAGCAGGAAGCCAAGCGGCGCAGTAAAGAAGATCCACAGCGCGGTCGTCCCGAACTCGTAGACAAGTTCGGGACCGCCGATGAAGCCGAACCCGGACTGGATCACCGAGAACGCCGTCAGCGCGAGGACCCAGGTGCCGATGCTCTTGCCTGTGATCAGGAAGTCGCTGGTCGATTCCGTTCGCATCCAGCCCCAGATACCGATCAGGAGGACGATCAGCAGGTACGCCGCGCCGAAGCCGAGGATGATCGGGTCGTCCGCGACGGGGATCCCGTCCTGCTGAAGGACGGTTCCGGCGGCTCCGAGGACGCTACTCATCGGTCGACTCACCTCCGTCGGTCGCCTCTACGGTCTGTGTGGGTTGTTCGGGTGCGAGCGGGAGCGACTCCCCTCGCTGCGCCTCGCGGGCGTCCTCGAGGATGCCCTCGACGATCTCCTCGCTTGCAACCCGATCGAACAGCAGCGAGTAGTAGACCGCACAGGTCAGGGGCAACAGCCAGATGAACCCGAAGTAGATCAGCGTCGACGTCGGCACGCCCAGCACGTAGCTGTAGTCGGTGACGCCGGGCTCCCAGGTTAGCCAGATCCCGGCCAGGCCAGCGACGAAGAACGCGCCGAGGATGCCGATCAGTCCGGTGTAGGGCGCGAGATCGAGTTCGGACCCGTTGCGTTCGATCGTCGCGACCGCGAACACCGCCAGGATGGTCGCCGCACCAACAAACGAGAACACGCGGTACAGTCCCAGCGCCGCCGTGACGAGTGCGACCACCGAGAGCACGCCGATCACCGTCATCGTCGTGTTCCGCGTCATTGGTCGCTCACCCCTCGCTCGAGTCGTCGGTCCGGCCGTCCGCCGACGGTCTCGACGTGTTGCCCGCGTCCCCCGCGGAGCCCCCTCGGGACCGGCCGCGCTCGGCCGACCCGTAGCTTTCTATCACAAATCATCATCCTATTACACACAGTAGATTGCCGAGAAGGTGGTCGTTAACATGTTAAACTCCGTCGCCCCTCCTCGAAAGGAGCCGCTCACGGCGGGGCCGAAAAGTAATACTGACGGTCGCTCGGTCCCGAGAACCGAGCGTGAACCGCCGCAGGGTACTGCAGTCCGCCGGGACCGTCGCGCTCGTCGGTCTCGCGGGCTGTATCGACGGCGTCCAGGACCACTTCACGGGGAGCCTCCAGAGCCCGGTTCCGGTCGAGATCACCAACGAGGGGGATCGCCCGTACGACGTGAGCCTCGACGCCGTGGCTCGAGGCAACGGCCGGGAGAGCTACGAGGAAGCGTTCACTATCACGCCCGGCGAGCGCGTCGCTCCACCTCACATTGAGGGCGAAGATCAGCAGTTTCGCGTCACCCGACACGGCGACGACGAGGTCGACGATCTGGTGGAGATGGGGACGATCACCGACGAGACGGATCTCGTGTTGATCAGCCTCTACGAGGACGAGATCGACCTTGAGATCATCGAGGACGAGGAGGAAGCCGAGGAGGAACAGGAGGAACTCGAAGAGGAACACGACGACGGATCCGACGACGACGCGAATCAGGGGTAGGGGTGGAACGGTCGCTCGAGTGCGGGCTCGAACCCGAGCTCGGCCGGCACTGCTCGGGCGCGCTCCCCGAAGAACGACTCCCGGGTGAACAGCGGTTGGGCACCGGGGACGACGACTCGCACGCCCTCGAAGCCCAGCCCCTCGACGTCGCGGGTCGTCAGTCGCGCTGCGTGGGGCTCCAGTCCGGCGTCGACCGTTCGTGCGACGAGCTCCTCGAGTGCCTCGCGGCCGGTCGGAACCGGATCGGGCCCGACGCTCGCCGCGGGAACCGTCCGATCGACGTCGACGAACGTCTGTGCGGGGTCGGGGAACGAGGCGTACTCACCGATCGCGGCCGAGGCCTCGGCGGCCTCCTCGCGACCGAGCCCGCGCAGCTCCATCCAGTTCTGTAGCGCCTCCGCCAGCGCCGCCGTCGCCGCCTCAGTGGCGTCGAGCCCGGCCGCCGAGCCCGCGGCGAACGCCGGCCACTCGGTCTCGCCGTCGCCGTCTGCGGACTCGCGGTGGACCGCAACCGCGACCACGGGAACGTCGACGTCCTGAGTGACGAGCATCGGCGTCACTATAAGCCCCTCGCTCGCCGCGCGGCGCTCGAGATCTGCGAACGTCTCGCTCTCGACGGCGAGTCCGAGCGGGTCGAACGTCGAGTACCAGGCAAGCATCGTCGCGTCGCGCTCTATGACCTCCGTCAGCCCCGACAGCAGGGCGTCGACCGTCGAGGACCCGAGCCCGAGCCCGGTCGTGATCGCGGGGACGAGTCGCTCGCCGGGCTGGGGAAACTGGACGGCCGCAGCCGGCAGGAAGGTCCGCTCGCCCGTCTCGAGGTTCTCGCCCTCGACCCAGCGGTGCTCCTCGCTTGGATCGTACTTGGGGACGTCGTCGGGTCGAACGAGGTCCGTTGGTGAGACCGCGCGCTCGAGGTCGGCCTCGCTCGCGTGCTCGAACTCGCTATCCCGGTAGACGCCAGCACAGTAGCGCTCGAGCCCCTCGCCAACGGCCTTCATCAGCGCCGCGTTCCAGTCTGGATCGACCCCCGCCGCCTGGTTGGCCGCGCTGACGTCGCTGTACCCGCTCGTGTCGGCCGTCGTCGCGAGGTAGTACGGCGCGGGGAACGATTCGACCTCGCCGATCGTACTGACGATCCCGACCCGGTCGTCGATCGCCTGGTCGGCGTGCTCGACGGCGTGTTCGAGGTCGAACGGCTCGTCGTCGCGCTCGAGCGATCGGTCCCGCTCGCCGCCGCAGACACAGCCCGGGACCGGGAGAACGCGCCGTCGGCTGTGGGGGACCTCGACGACGTGGCCGATGACCGACCGCTCCTCGCCCGACAGCACCCGTACACACTCCCGACCCGCCAGCGCCCCGGCGAACCGGGCCGCGCTCGAGTCGGCGCTGGGCTCGTCCTCAGCGGACTCGAGGTGTGACTCGACGCGGGCGCGCAGACAGTCGAAACAGCCCGTCGCGGGGGCGAACCCGGAGACGGCGGCGTCCAGTTCCGCAATCGGGTGGCCGCCGACGCCGCCGATCTCGACGGCGATCCAGGGGGTCCCCCCCGCCAGCGCCGCCTCGTTCGCCTGCTCGAACGTCGCCGCGCCGGCGACGTCGCTGACGACGGCAAAACGGGCGTCCTCGAGGGCTGCCGGTCCGGTCGAACGGACCGAGACGTCGACGTCCTCGAGCGCGGTCTCGACGGCGTCGCGAACGGGATTCTCACCGACGACGGAAACGTGCATATCGGATCGTCGTACGGTCTGCTGTAAGTCATTTCCGGAGCAACCGCGGGACGACGTCAGATCGCATCGAAACACGGGTCCAGCGGATGGCCGCACACGTTCTGTCTTCTGTCTGGGCCGCAGATCTGAATGGGTCGGTTCGTTACGTAAGTAGGCCCACGTACCTTTTTCCGCCTCGGGATTCCTCACTGCGTTCGGAACCGCTCGGCGCAAAAATCTACGCTAAAAAGGCCGCTCGCTTCCCGCTGGTCGCTCGCGGGTGCTGCGCTTGTGATACTACCGCGGTGGTACCGCCTTCGCCTGTGCGTAACGCAACGTTCACACGAGGTTCTGAGAAAACCGCACTATCAACTACCGATCCAGCCGAGCGTCTCACGACGGGCGGTGGAAAACGCCGCGCTCGAGGACTACTCCTCGTCTCGTAGGCGCTCGAGGACCTCCTCGGCGTTGTCGACGGCCTGTTCCTTCTTGGCGGGGTAGGCCTCGACCTTCGCCCGGAAGGTGATTCCCTCGCCGAGACGGACTTCCTCGCCGAAGGCGGCCTGCTTGTCCAGTCGCAAGAAGAGCTCGGTGTTCTCGGTGACGCGGTCGTCGAGCTCGTCGAGGAGGCCGTCGAGCTCCTCGAGGTCGGCGAGCCGCGAGAGGACGTGGCGCACGTCGTCGGCGTTCTCGACGCGGGCCGACAGCACCAGGATGCGGTCGCCGTAGTGGCCCTCGCTCTCGACACGTTCGATCTCGAACTCCTCGGGGAGGAAGGTTCGAAGCGCCTGCTCGACGCGTTTCTCGTCCTCGGTGGCGTAGCAAAACGCCCGCAAGTCGACGTAGTGAAGGGGTATCTGTGGCATCTGCGGGTACAGTGCGGATCGCTGGTTCCGGAGGACGACCGTCGGGTCGCCTCGGTCGGGTTTACTCCTCGTCTTCGTCCTCGTCGCCGCCGTCGGCCGCCTCGAGGGAGTCCTCGGGGACACCGGTCTCCTGGCCGTCCTCGAAGCTGATCGTGTAGGTGACGTCGCCGAACATCGACTCCATCGTCTGGGTGATGGTGCCGGTCTCGCCGTCGAACTCGCTGTGCTCGTCGTGCAGAACGACGTCGTCGTCTTTCTCGAAGCTCATAGTGGCCGTTCCCCGGCGCGGGGTAAAAAGGGACTGATTCGCCACGGAGGAGCCGGTGCCGGGCCGGCTACCGCATGCTTTCGAGGGCGTAGACGGTGTCGGACATGAGCCACGCGTCGTCGTTTTCGGCGTCTTCGATGCTCAGGGCGAAAAACGAATCCCGACCGTCGTCGACAGTGATTCGGTAGCTTTCGCTCCGCAGCTCGGTCGTTCGCTCGGGCGGCGTCGGGTCGGCGGTCACACCCAGAACTCGGCAATCCGGAGGGATAACTGGCCCGGTTCGCGGTTAGAGTTCCTCGAGCAGCGCCGCGGCCGCGGCGCTCGAGGACTCGGGGCCGCGGGCCGTCAGCAGGTCGCCGTCGACGGTGACGCTCGTGTCGGCGTCGAGTTCGGGCTCGAACTCGCCGCCCGCGGCCTCGACCTCGTCGGCGACCCAGTAGGGGAGTTTGCGGCCGTCGGGCATCACGTCGTTCTCGTCGACGATGTCTTCCTCCCACTCGTTGGGGAAGCCGGTGACCTCGCGGCCGTTGACGATAAAGGCACCCTGGCTGTCGCGGGCGAACCCAAGCATGCCGACGGCGTGACAGACGACCAGGGCCGTTCCATCGTCGCCCTCGACGGCTTCCCGAAGGAGCCGACGGGCGTCGCTGTCCTGGTTGACGTCCCACTCGGTGCCGTGGCCGCCCGGGAAGACGACGGCGTCGTAGGCCTCGCCGTCGGCTCGCGCGACCGGGATCGGATCGTTCAGTCGCTCGTCGGTCTCGTGGACCTCGCGGACGTGTTCGGCGGTCTCCTCGCCGACCTCGTCGGGATCCGCCGAGGTCTCGTCGAGTTCGGGCGGTCCGCCCGACGGCGTCGCGACGGTGATCTCGGCGCCGGCGTCGGAAAGCGTCTCGAGCGGCTCGATACATTCCTCGCCCCAGTAGCCTTCCTCGCTGACGACGAACAGCGCTTTCGTCATACCCAAAGCGAGGGTCGGAAGACGGAAAACGACGAGCCTGGATGCTGCCGCGTTCGCGAGTCGACACGTCCGGACCGGTGACAGTCCTGGGGCTCGTGAATGGGTTTTTGGGGACGACGGTGGAGACTCGAACTGCTATGGCCGGCCGACGAAATCCCTTCGACCGCCTCGAGGAACTGTTCGACCGACTGAACCGCCAGTTCGAGGAGGCTGCCAGGGACTGGGAGGACGAACAGGGCGAGCAGTTCGCCTTCGGTAGCGCAACGACCACGCTCGACCTCGCCGACCACGGCGACGAATTCGTCGTCACCGTCGACGTGCCCGGCTACGAATCCGGGGACCTCGACAGCCAACTCTCGGGTGAAACCCTCTACATCAGCGGCGAACGCGAACACGGGACGACCGACGAGCGCGACGACAGCTACCTCCGCCGCGAGCGCGAACTCGAGTCGTTCAGTCGCCAGCTCACGCTCCCCGAGCCCGTCGACGCCGACGGGATCGAGGCGACGGTCAACAACGGCGTGTTGACGATCCGCCTGCCCAAGCTCGAGCCCGGTGAGGGGTCGCACGCGATCGACATCGACTGAGATGGGCACCGGTCTGTCTGCTCTCAGCCCTCGGCCTCGAGGACCTCGAAGAACCGATCCGGGAGCCGGCTCCCGACGACCGTCAGCAGCTCCCTGGCCTCGGGATCGACGTCGTCGACGATCGCCGCCAGCTCGATCCGACCGCCGGCCATGTCGTGGTGGCCGCCGGCGGAGCCGAGCTCGTCGAAGCCCGCCTCGAGCGCCTCGCCGATGTCGATCTCGGGATCGATCGATCGGGCGCTCAGCCGGATCGCGTCGTCGACGACGCCGTAGACCAACACCGTGTCGACGTTCTCGAGATTGAGCAGGTAGTCCGCGGCCTGTGGGAGCGCGTCCGTTTCGGGAGTCCGGCCGACGGTGGCGACCATCGACGCCCCCTGGCGCTGGCGGGTCGCGATCGCCCGACCGATGGCGTCGAGCGTCGCCGCGGAGAAAGCGCTGCCGTACAGCTGGTCGAGCGTCTCGAGTTCGGCCTCCGGGTAGATCGCGAGCGCGGCTTCGTACTCGCGGCGGGTCGGACTGCGAACGTAGTCGAGCCGTTCCCGGTGGAGCGCGAACAGCAGCGCCGAGGCCAGCCGGGGGGTCGGCTCGATTTCGAGCTCCTCGAGGTACTCGACGAAGATCGTTACCGTCGCGCCGTAGTCGACGCGGACGTCGACGAACGCGCCCTCGACCGGACCGCCGGGGTGGTGGTCGACGACGATCTCCGGGTGAACCGTCTCCGGCAGCTCGGTGTTGGCCCCGGGCTGGGAGTGGTCGACGAACGCGACGGCGTCGTAGTCGTCGAGCTCGATCCCGTCGAGGGTCTGCAGCGGGATCTCGAGGACCGAGACGAACGCGCGGTTCTGTTGGTGGGAGATGTCGCCGCCGTAGGCAATCGCTACCTCGCCGACGCCGACGTCGTCGGCGATCGTCTCGAGAGCCAGCGCGCTGGCCAGACAGTCGGGATCGGGGTTGTCGTGACAGACGATCGCAAGCGAGTCGCGGGTCTCGAGAACCGCGGCGAGTTCGGCCGCGCGTGACATGGGACGCCGTAGGTGGTCGAAACGTTTGAACGCCCCTACGGTTTCGCAGGAATTACACTGGAAATTAAACGTTATCGCGAGGTAGCAGCGCCATATCTCGCAATCACCGTCGGTAAGCGGCGTGTACCTGTTCGCTCAGTTACCCGTCAACGCCTCGCTGGCTGGCGCGAACGGGATCTCCGTGCCGAGCCCCTCCTCGCTCGCGCGCTCGTAGAGCATGTGGGCCGCTGCGACCGTCTCGACTCCGGTGCCGCCGCTGTCGAAGACGGTGATCTCCTCGGCGCTCGTCCGTCCGGGTGCGACGCCGGCGACGACCTCGCCGAGTTCGGCGTGGACGTCGGCCTCGCTCACGACGCCGGCCTCCAGCGCCGCGAGGAAGGCGCCGGCATCGAACGTCGCCCGCTCCCGCAGGTCGGGGACGTACGTCGCCCGCTCGATCGTCGTCGTATCCAGCTCGCGGCCGTCGGTTCCGTACTGACCCATCGCCGTGACGTGGGTCCCGGGCTCGAGGTCGTCCCCGTCGAACACCGGCTTGCTCGCTCGGGTCGCCGTGATCACGATATCCGCATCGGCGACCGCGTCGGCGCTCGAGGCGACCGCCCGGACGTCGGCCTCGAGTTCGGCGTCGAAGTCGGCCGCGAACGCTTCGCGGTTCTCGGCTGTCGGCGAGTAGACCCGCACGTCGGCGAGGTCGCGGACGGTCGCCGTCGCCCGGAGCTGGCCGCGTGCCTGGGCGCCGCTGCCGATGATCCCGAGCGTGTCGGCGTCCTCCCGGGAGAGGGCGTCGACGCCGACGGCGCCGGCCGCGCCGGTCTTGAACGGGTTCAGGCTCGCGCCGTCGAACAGCGCCAGCGGTGCCCCGCTGTCGGCGTCGAACAGCGGTAACACGAACCAGGCGTCCTCGGCGCCGAACCCGGCGCTGTACGTGTATCCACCCATGACACCGCTGTCGGGGAGGATGGCGGTGTAGCCGGTGAGCATCCCCGCAGGCTCGTCGCGAACGAGCTTCGATCTGGGCTGGGCGGGGGCGCCCTCGCCACGTTGTCGGTACCCCTCGCGGACGGCGTCGACGTACTCGGCTGGCGTCGCGAGGCCGTCGACGTCCTCGCTCGTCAGAAACAGGGTGTCGGTCACACCGGGGAGAACAGCGGGAAAGGAGAAAGGGATACCGGCTCGAGATCGGATTCAGTCCGCGTTGAGCGGCTGGGGCGTCGACTGGACGTCGTCCGTCGAGTCGAGCGGCGCGTTGACGAACATTGCGTGGCCCATAAGCATCATTGCGGCGAACGCTCCGGCCGGTACCGCCGCCGTCACTGACAGGCCGACGAACGTCAGTGCAGCGGTGATGCCGAGCAGTGCGACTGGGATGAGGCCGAGAACAATGTCGTAGTATCCAGTCATAATGTATTCTATACTATGCGGAATAGTGGTATAAGTGTTTCCCATAATTAGCTGATACTGGACCTATTTCTAACTCGTATTAGCCGGGACCGATTTGCATAACTTATGAGGAATTCATGCTGATATTCTGGAGCGCGAAACCATCGGTTTGACAGGAGCCATCCCCCACAGCGCGCCGACTATCTACCGGCTGAAGACCAAAAATAGCTCGATAGAGGCGTTCTGCGCCCGTCAATCGTCGAACACGGGAAAGAACACGATCGATAATTATATTGTCTTTTGGGCGTATCAGCAAGAAAACATCCTGTTCGGTTTCTGAGAGGCCCTGTGGAGGGTCAGCGTTCGGAGTCGTCGGGCGGAACCGTTTCGGTGCGGTCAGCGACGGGAGTGGGCGTAGACCGCGTATGCCCCGCGCCAGCCGACGAGCGCGAGCAGACCGAACCCGGTCATCACGAGCGGGAACGGCCAGACTGCGCCGCCGTCGAACAGCGCCGACGCCCGCAGGATCAGACCGACGTTCGCCGCCGCGACCCAGGCCACCGTCGTCAGGCGGATGGTGCGAGCGAGCGACGCGGCGACGCCGGGCGCGTACAGCCCCGTCAGCGGAGCCATCGCGAGCCAGCCGACGGCGAAGGGGACGACCGTCTCGAGGGCGGCTAGCGGCTCTCCGATCGGGTCGACGCCGTGGCTCAGCTGGCCGACGACGATAATCGCGGCGAGCAAGGCGAGATCGACCGCGCCGAGCGCAAGTCCCTCCCGGTCGATCGAGAACGCGGACGAGCGGGCCGGTGTGTCCATACCCGACTCTCGCGACTGCGTCCATATCGGTGTCTCGGTTCGACACTACGGGAGCCGGAACGCCGTTATTCGGCTTCGGGCGGCCCAGTGACCGTCCCGAGCACGCGCTGGGAGAACTCCACCTCCGAGAGCTCGTCGTCGAGTCCCGCAAACCACTCCCTCTCGACGTGCCAGTGTCCCCGCAACTCGCCGTCGGTCGACAGCGAGGTGACCTCGAGCCGACCGGGCGTCCAGTCGCGTTCCTCGGCAATCGAGAGCAACATCCGGACGACGGAGCTCACCTCGTCGGTCGTCACGAACGGCGCCTCGGCGACGGTCTCGTACTCGAGGTCGATCGCTGCGCCGTCGACGGGCGCCTCGCCACCGCCGCCGTCGGGCCAGGAGACGTCGGTGACGTAGATCCCGTTGCTCATCAGCCGGTTCTCGAGCGCGACAGCGACGGCGTGGTCCGGTGACATACCTCCGAGTTGGGCCGGTGTCCGTAAAAACGATTACCCGCTACAGCGGTTCGACGAGGTCCTCGAGCGCCGCGGCCGGGTCGTCTGCCTTCGCGACGCCGCTTGCCAGCAGGACCCCCTCGGCACCGAGGTCGCCCGCGGCGACGATGTCGTCGCCGGTACTGATGCCCGCACCGCAGAGCACGGAGACCGCCGAATTGACGCTCGAGGCGGCGTCGACGGCGTCCTCGACGACGTCGGGGTCGGCCTGGCTGACGGGGGTGCCGGTGCCGATAAGTTCCGGGGGTTCGACGGCGACCGCGTCGGGACCGAGCGCCGCCGCGGCGCCGATCTGGGCCGGGTTGTTCGCGCAGACGACCGTCTCGAGACCCGCGCGTTCGGCCGCGCGAACGGAGCCGTCGACGTCGGCGAGCTTGAGTCGCTGCTCGGAGTGGTTGATCAGCGTGCCGTCGGCGCCCGCGTCGGCGACCGACTCGGCGAGCGTGTGACCGGTGTTGCTGCCGTGGTCGATCGGATCGACATGCTGGGCCCAGGTCTCGACGCCCGTCTCGGCGACGCGCTCGAGGTGGGCGGCCTGGGGCGCGACGGCCAGTCGGGCGTCGGTCCGGTCGTCGACGTCGCTGACGGCCTCCGCGACCTCGATCGGATCGCACGGGTAGGTTTTGAGGTTGACGAGAACGAACATACCAGAGACGGCCGTCGCCGGAGAGAAATAGCTTGCGAGTCGGTCCCGGCTAGTCCTTGCGCTTGACGACGTCGCCGAGGGTGTAGCTGCCAGAGGCCGAGCCGCCCGACCACTCCGAGTCCTCGGCCGAGCCGCCCTCGGCGTTCAGGTCGATTCCGAGGTGGCTCTCGAGTTTCGACTGCACGCGGTCGCTGGGGAGCGTGTCGCCGCGTTCGATCTTGCGGATGAGACTCGCCTTCTCGTTGAGTTCGTTCGCGAGATCCGACTGGCTGAGCCCCTTGCTCTCGCGAGCGTTCCGAACCAGATCGTCGTAGTCGGTCGCCAGCTCGTCCATGTCATCGAACATGTCCTGGCGGCGCGAGCCGCCGGAACTCGAGGACGTCGAGCCGCCGCTCGCGGCACCGCCGGAGCTCGAGGACGAACTCGAAGAGCTCGAACTGGTCGAGTACTTCGTGGAGGAGCTCGAGCTACTGGGCTGTTTCACCTCCGTCCCGAACTCCGTACAGTTCGAACACACGTCCAGCTTCGCACCCTCGACCTTGATCGTCTTCGGAGACGACGTCTCGGTGCCACACATCTCGCATTGAACCATGACCGAACCTATATCGCGGGACGTCATAAACCATGCGGCGCAGTCCCAGTCCCCCGGAGTCGGCGCCGAGAGGGACGGTTACTCGAGGGCGACCCAGGCGTAGTAAAAGCGCTGGAGTGCGGTGATGTGGCCGACGACCGCGAGGAACACCAGCAGCCAGCCGATCAGCGTCAGTCCACCGTAGACGCCGGAGATCGGATAGGCGAGGAAGCCGACGAGGCCGATGATCACCAGTCGGTCCGCGCGGCCGATGAGCCCGCCGTAGACCCGGTCGAGTCCCACCGCCTGGGCCTGCGTGCCCAGGTATGATGTCATCACCACACCCGTCACCGCCAGAAAGCCCAGGAAGTAGCTCTCGACGCCGGCTGCGAGTCCGCCGATGATGACGATGTCGGCGTAGCGGTCGATGACGTGGTCGAGCAGGTCCCCGCCCGCGGAGGCGACGTTCTGTTCGCGGGCGAGGGCCCCGTCGATGACGTCGAGCCAGCCGTTCAGAAAGACCAGTATCGCGGCCGCGACGAACCAGATCGGCGCCACCCGCCCGCCGAGCATGAAAGCGAGCGCCGCCAGCACCGCCATCCCGAACGCCAGCAGGCTGACGCCGTTGGGCGTCATCCCCAGCCGGTCGAACCCCTCGACGAACGGATCGAGGAAACCCGAGACGTACGGACGGAGCTGATCCAGCGTCATTCGAGGTACCCCACGAAGTCGACCTCGCCGGCACTCGGCTCCCGGTCGCCCGCGACGACGGTCTCGAGTTCGCTCGCAACCGCCTCGGGGTCGCGATCCGTGGTGTCGATCTCGTAGACCGACTCGAGGCCGTGTTCCTCGACGGTCTCCGCGAGGACGACGTCAAGCGCCTCGCTCTCGGCATTTTCCCCGGCCTTGGCCTCGCGCTCGCCGCGCTCGAGCAAGCGCTGCTCGAGCTGTGCGGGCTCGCAGCGCAGAACGACGACACGATCCGCCTCGAAGTGGTGTGCCAGGTGTGACTCGATCACCGCGTGTTCGTAGTTCGCGAGACGCTCTGCCAGCGCGTCGAGATCGGCGATCTTGCTCTCGCGGTCGGGATCGATCGCCGTGTAGAGCTCCTCGTCCTCGAGGACCTCGTTGAGGTGAACTACCTCGAGGGCGTCGTCCTCGATCGGCGACTCACCGTCCGCGAGCCGATCCTCGAGCAGCTCCGTCGCGGTGGTCTTCCCCGTTCCCGGGGTCCCGGTGATGGCGATCCTCACGCGTCGGTCACCTCCGGTTCTCGCTCGAGTTCCAGGTCCTCGAGGACGGCGTTTACCGTCTCGACGGCGCGTTCGGTCTCCGCCTCGGTGCCACAGGTGATTCGGATACAGCCCGGCAGGCCGAAGCTCGAGCAGTCCCGGACGATGACGCCTCGCTCCTGGGTCGCCTCGGCGACGGCCGTCGCATCGCCGACCGCCGCGAGCGCGAAGTTGCCTTCGCTGGGCCAGACCCGCGCGTCGAGCTGTTCGCGCATGTACTTACGGGAGTCCCGGGCCGTCGCGACGGTTCGCTCGACGTGTTCGTCGTCGTCGATGGCCGCGAGTCCGGCCCGACAGGCGATCTCGCTGGCCGCGAAGGGGGTGTTCACGCGGGCGTAGGCGTCGGCCCACTCGTCGGGAACGATCGCGTACCCGAGTCGAACTCCGGCGAGGCCGTAGGCCTTCGAGAACGTCCGCAGGACGGCGATATCGTCGCGGGCCTCGAATCCGTTCCGGCCCTCGAGCAGCGCCACGGCGCTGTCGACGTCGGCGAACTCGCCGTAGGCCTCGTCGACGACGATGAGGGTGTCCTCACCCGTTTCCTCGGCGATCTCGTCGACGTCCGCCAGTTCGATCGTCGACCCCGAGGGGTTGTGCGGGCTCGTGAGGTAAACGATCCGCTCGCCGTCGTACGCCGAGAGCACCGTCTCGGGCGTCTGGGCGAAGTCGGCCTCGCGCTCGAGGACGTACTCTCGAACCCCGCCGTGGTGAAAGCGCGCGCTCATCCCGTAGTAGGCAAAGCCCGGCGAGGGGACGAGCACGTCGTCGCCCGGCTCGAGGACCGCCCGGGAGAGGTAGTCGATTGCGCCGTCACCGCCGTTGGCGAGCCAGACCTGTGCGGGGTCGACTGCCCAGCGGTCGGCGACCGCGTCGGCGAGATCGGTGTGCGTGGATTTGGGGTAGGAGCTCACGCTCCCGGCGGCCTCCCGGATGGCGTCCGCGGCCGCGGGGGAGGGGCCGTGCGGGTTCTCGTTCGAGGCGAGCTTGATGAACTCCGAGGGGTCGCGCCCGAGTTCGCGGGCGACCTCCTCGATGCCTCGCCCCGCCTCGTAGGCGACGTGGTCGGACAGGTCGCGCGGTTGCATACGCGAACCCTGTTTCCGGCGGCTCTTAAGGGTGCTCACCTGCTCTCGTCGGCCGCACCGGAACCAACTGAGAATTATACTCGAGCAGATAAATTTGGACAGACTAATATCCTGGATGCAATTCTTAGGGCGCCTAGCCCTACTAAGAGTGCTTTATAGTGAAGTCAGAGAACCATTCTTAAACAGATAATTTTGTGTACCCATATGGCTCAGGACGCGGAACACAGTGACGAGTACGATCTCTCCGGGAGTCCCAGACGGGGACTGATTATGGCGACGCTGTCGTTTTTCGCCGGGCTCACGACGATCGCCTTCTACGGCGTGGCGGGCCCGACCTTCCAGGAGGCGCTTGGGATCTCCGGGGCGCTGCTGGGACTGTTGCTGTCGTCGCCCCACATCAGCAAGGTGGCCCTCCGGGTGCCCTTTGGCGCCTGGGTCGACGACATCGGCGCGCGAAAGCCCATTCTCATCCTCATGGGAATGACGCTCGTCGGGTTCGTCGGCCTGGTCGCGACGCTGTTCCTGTTCTACCCCGACAACTTCGGCTCCCATCTCTACGACCCGCTGCTCGTGTTCGGGATTCTGGCGGGCGCCGGGAGCGCGACGTTCTCGGTCGGCATCGCCCAGACCTCGTACTGGTTCCCCGAGGAGAAACAGGGGTTCGTGATGGGCGTCTTCGGCGGCGCCGGGAACATCGGTCCGGGGATCATCAACTCGGTGATTCCCTTCCTCATCGGCGTCGCGGGACTGGCGCTCGCGTACTCGAGCTTGCTCGTCTTCATGCTCGCTGCGACCGCGCTGTACTTCGTTTACGGCGCGAACCCGTATACTTCCAGCTTCTGGACAGGAGACTCGACAGCGACCGAGCACAGCGCGTCGCCGAGGACATGGGCTAGGAGGTCTTCCCTGGCGGCGGCACCTGGGACTCGCTGAAGGAGTCCTCGACGAACCGCTGGACCTGGGTGCTCGTCTTCCTCTACACCGTCTCCTACGGGGGCGGCTTCACTGCGTTGACGACGTGGTACCCGACGTACTGGAACCTCTTTCACGGGATGACGCTCTCGATGGCTGGCCTGTTCGCCGGCGTCTTTGTCGTCTACGGCTCGCTGGTCAGAATTCCCGGCGGCAGCCTGAGCGACCGGTTCGGCGGCGAGAACGTCGCCGCCGTCAGCTTCGCCGTGATGGTGATCGGCGCCGGTATCGCCACCGTCTCCCAGGCCGTGATCCCCGCCTTCGTCGGAATGATGGTACTGGGTACCGGGATGGGCGTCGCGAACGCCGCGGTGTTCGAACTCGTCCCGAAGTACGTGCCCGACGCCGTCGGTGGCGCCTCCGGCTGGATCGGGGGGATCGGCGGCGCCGGAACCCTCCTCGTGCTTCCGATCCTCGGCGTGTTCGTCGATATCTACGGCGAGATCGGCTACGCGTGGGGGTTCATCGTGATTGTGGCGCTGAGTTCGATCTGCGTCGGCGTCTCGGTCCTGCTGAAGCTCTTCGGTCCCGAACCCGCCGAGGAGATCGACGAGTCCGCGATGCATTGAGTCGACACCGTACGGGTCGTCGTTTTATTTATCCCGGTGGACGCCGCTAGCCGATCGGTCCGGGTAGCGAGCGGATCGCCGCGCGAACTCGAGGCGAAAAGGGAACGCCGTCCGGTCGAACTCCAGCGCTATGGCCGCGAGATCGTCACCGAGACCGGCGAGTTCCCGATGACGTTCTTGGCGACGCTGCCGACCAGGATTCCGGAGAGCCCCGACCGACCGTGGCTCCCCATGACGATGTGATCGACGGTTTTGGCCTCGGCGACGTTGACGATCACCGACGACGGGTTGCCCGTCTCGAGCACCGTCTCGACGGAGACGTCGTCGCCGAGCGTTCGCCGCGCGTCGTCGAACAGCTCCCGGGCTTCCTCCTCGCGTTCCTCCCGAATGCCTTCCGCCGCGGCGCCGGCCGCGCCGTAGGTGATCTCGTCCATCTCGAGGACGTGCACCAGCACGATCTCTCCGGGATCGAACAGCTCCGTCGCCTCCTCAAGCGCCGCTCGAGCGGGATCCGAGTCGTCGATTGGAACCAGCAGCCGTTCGTTCATGCGCCAGACAACGGCCGTGTTACCGGAAAGGGTTGTGCCTGCTTCCCAAGGCGCGGCGTCGACCACGAACTGAGCCGAACTCGAGTGACCAATCTACGGGTGATCGGGACGACTACCGAGGGGTGGTCCGCCGGTTCGTGACTCGGAGCCGTCAGTGGAAACCGGACGATACCGGCAAACCCGACCGGAAAGTGGTACTCTCTCACATATTCCTGAACGAAGAGTTATTCGAACGGAACCCTTGACTCGTGTATGAACGAACTGGTGGCGACAGTCCTCCAACTCGAGGATCCGGGGATCGATCCGATGCTGTTTATCGGTGCCCTCGTCCTCGCGGTTGCGGCTGTCACGGTCTGGCAGATGGTCGAGATCGTCGACGCCTACAACCGGGGTGCACTGACGGTCTTCGGGGAGTACCGCAAGCTGCTCCAGCCGGGGCTGAACATCGTTCCGCCGTTCGTCTCGCGGGTCTACACGTTCGACATGCGGACCCAGACGATCGACGTGCCGACCCAGGAGGCGATCACCCGGGACAACTCGCCCGTCACGGCCGACGCCGTCGTCTACATCCGCGTGATGGACGCCAAACGAGCGTTCCTCGAGGTCGACGAGTACAAGACCGCCGTCTCGAACCTCGCCCAGACGACGCTGCGCGCGGTGCTGGGTGACATGGAGCTCGACGACACCCTCAGCCGCCGGGAGATGATCAACGAGCGGATCCGCAAGGAGCTCGACGAGCCCACCGACGAGTGGGGCATTCGAGTGGAGAGCGTCGAGGTCCGCGAGGTGACCCCATCGCCGGACGTCAAGGGCGCGATGGAGCAACAGACCTCCGCCGAGCGGAAACGCCGCGCGATGATCCTCGAGGCCCAGGGTGAACGCCGCAGCGCCGTCGAGAAGGCGGAGGGTGACAAGCAGTCGAACATCATCCGCGCCCAGGGTGAAAAGCAGAGCCAGATCCTCGAAGCCCAGGGTGACGCCATCTCGACGGTCCTCCGGGCGCGCTCGGCCGAGTCGATGGGCGAGCGTGCGGTCATCGACAAGGGGATGGACGCCCTCGAGAACATCGGCCAGAGCGAGTCGACGACGTTCGTCATGCCCCAGGAACTCACGTCGATGATCGGGCGCTACGGCAAGCACCTCTCGGGCAGCGACGTCCAGCAGGCGGACGACCAGCTCGAGAGCCTCGAGTTCGACGAGGAGACCCGCGAGCTGATCGGCCTCGACGACATCAGCAAGATCCTCGGCGAGATCGACGAGGAGCTCGAGATGGACGTCGAGGAGATGGAACAGGAGGCCAAGGCGATCCAGGAGGGTGAGGACATGGGCCAGAGCCCGGACAGCATCGACGTGCCGCGAGACGACGCGGAGACGCCGGGCGAGGAGTCGGAAGTCGACAGCCAGTAGATCGACGACCGCGTCGCACTCGCGCTCCAAATCGTTTTTTTACCGCGCTTGCGGACGCTACGGCATGCACGACGACCCTCGATCCGCTCGAGAGGAGCGGACGATCTCGCGGTGGACGCGCTCGCAGGCGGCCGCGATCCGGCGCAGCGAGGAGACGCTCGCGCCGGTCGTCTACCCGCCTGCCGAAGATATCGATCCGGACCTGCACATCTGGGACACCTGGCTCCTGCGAAACCGCGACGGAACGATCGCCGAGATCGACGGCTACCGCGTGATCTTCTCGCTGACGGCGCCGGCCGACCTCCTGCCGGGCAAACGCCACGACGTGGCGACGATCCGGTACTTTTACTCGAGGGACGGCCGCGAGTGGACCTGTGGCGGCCCCGTCTTCGAGGAGAGCGCGGAGCAACGCTCCGCGGGCAGCCGAACGGAGTCCGGCGACAGCGTCCCGTTCGGCTCGCGCCAGTGGGCCGGCTCGGCGCTGTACGATCGCCGCGGGGGCGCGGCGGACGACGAGGACGGTCGACTGTACCTCTACTACACCGCCTCGGGAACCCGCGGCGAGAGCGACCTCACCTACACCCAGCGCCTCGCCGTCGGGTCGGGGGGGACCGTCGAAACCGACGACGACGGCCTCGAGATTTCGGGTCCGTTCAACCACGAGATCCTGCTCGAGCCCGACGGCACCGAGTACGAGCGCGAGGAGCAGTCCCGGGGAATGATCTACACCTTCCGCGACCCCTGGTTCTTCGAGGATCCGCAGACGGGCGAGACCTGCCTGCTGTTCGAGGCGAACACGCCGGTTCCCGACCCCGAACTCGAGAGCGAGCGGTACGACGCCGATCCCGAACACCTCGATTTCAACGGCAGCGTCGGGATCGCCGTCTCGCCGTCCGGCGATCCGACCGAGTGGGAACTCGAGTCGCCGATTCTCGAGGGCGTCGGGACGAACCAGGAACTCGAGCGTCCGCATCTGGTCGTCCAGAACGGGCGGTACTACCTCTTCCTCTCGAGTCACGAGCACACCTTCGCCGAGGGACTCGAGGGGTACGACGCGCTGTACGGCTTCGTGGCGGACTCGCTGCGGGGCGAGTACGTCCCGCTAAACGAGTCGGGGCTCGTGCTCACCAATCCGGAGAGCGCGCCGTTTCAGACCTATTCCTGGCTGGCCTACCCCCACCGCGAGGAGATCCTCGTCAGCAGCTTCTTCAACTACTACGACCTGCGCGGGCTCTCGCTCGACGACGTCGCACACCTGCCCGACGACGAACAGCAGCGCCGGTTCGGCGGCACCCTCGCGCCGACGGTTCGGCTGGGCGTCGACGGGACCGAGACGCGGGTGCTCGGCGCCCTGGACCACGGCCACCTGCCGCTGCCCCGCGAGGACCTCCCCACGTTGCTCTCCTCCTACCGAGGCGGGGACGGCGGCGGCGAGTACTAGCGCTCTCGACCGACCGGGCGTTCTGCCCCCCACTCACGCTCGCGTTCGGCCCCGACGTTCGGCCAGGCTGACCCCATTTTCCACACCTCGAGATCCTCGAAGACGGCCCGTCCCTCGGCGGCGTACAGCGAAATACCGTCGCTGTCGGGTCGGGTTGGGAAGATCCGCGTCGTCAGGCAGTGGCGTTCGTTGGCGAACACCTCGAGGACCGAGCCGTCGACGAACAGCCGCAGCGACAGACCCTCATCGACCGGCGTGACGGGCATCGAGATCGGCTCGCTCGAGGCCCGGTGGTCGGTCGTCGACGCCGACCGGTCGACGACGAGGTCGCTCTCGCGGGTGTACCGCAGCAGGGTCTCCTCCTCGCCGTCGGGCGATCCCCGCACGACGAGCCCGCATTCGTCGGCGTCGTCGAGTCGGATCTCGGCCCGGAGCTCGAACGACCGACTCCTGATCGGTAGCTCGCGGCGTTCGTCCGCGAGAGCAGGGGAACCGTCGTAGCCGCACTTCTCCCGAAGCGCGGTTAGCTCGGCCGCAGGGCGCTGTCGAAGCCGACCCGCTTCGTCGAGGGCGATCTCGCGGGGCAGCGAGAGGGTGCCCGACCAGCCCGCGTCCCACTGGGCTTCGGGACTGCGGTCGGGTTTGATCCACCCCCACGTGAGCCAGCGACCGTCGTCGTCGCGCAGCGACTGGGGCGCGTAGAACGCGCCGTGATCGAGCAGCCCCGCCCGCTCGACCTCGAGCGAGCCGTCGGCGTACTCGCCGAGGTAGTACCGGACCTCCTCGTAGTTCGAGACGTGCAATAGCCGCTTCTCGCCGAGATCGAGCAGCTCCGGACATTCCCAGATGACACCGTCCGTATCGGGATCGCCCGAGAGGATCGGCCCCTCGTAGGTCCAGTCGGTGAAGTTGTCGTCCGCGCTGGTATAGAGCAGGGCTGTCCCGCCCCCGCCCTCGATGCCGGAGCCGATGAGATGGTGCCAGACGCCGTCCTCGAGCCAGACGTTGTGATCACGAAACTCCGCGCGCCAGTGTTCGCTCGAGCGAAGCGGCGGCTCGACCGGCACCGACTTGATGACCGGATTTTCGGGCGATTTCTCCCAGCCCGTCAGCTCGTCGTCCGTCGCGGTCGCCAGACAGGGGAGCTGGACGTCCTCCCGGCCCCCGGTGTAGAGAATTTTTGGCGTCCCGTCGACGTCGACCGCACAGCCCGACCAGCAGCCGTCGCGATCGGGGCCGTCCGGCGAGGGCGTCAGCGCCACCGGCCGATCCTCCCAGGTGACCAGATCGTCGCTGACCGCGTGCCCCCAGTGGATCGTGCCGTGGTGGGGGCCGCCCGGGTTGTACTGGTAGAAAGCGTGGTACGTGCCGTTCCACTTGATCAGCCCGTTGGGATCGTTGAGCCAGTTTCCGGGCGGCGAGACGTGGTACCGGGGTCGGTGGTGGTCGTCGGCCAGTCGGTCGCGGTCGGCCGACAGCGCGGGGGTCCCCCGAGGATCGTGCTCGAGGAGGTGATCCCTCCCGCCGAGCACCGCAAGGAGGTTCCGGAGCAGGCGGTCCCGGTTGCGAGCGGTCTCCTCGGAAGCGGAACCGTCGAACCGAAGCCCGGTTCCCAGGCCGGCGACGTCGCCGTCACCGATCCGCCAGCCGAGCAGCGCGGTCTCGTGGGGGCGTTCCCCGTCGGTCCGGAGCGTGCTCGCGAGGACGGCACCTCGATGTGGGAGGATCCCCTCGTAGCGTGCGAACGGCCGTTCGCCCTCCGGCGAGGCGGTCGGCACCCGCAGCCCATCGAGTCCATCGAAGACCGGGCGCTCGGCGCGCAGCGACTTCACGAGCAGTCCCCTGGTCCCCTCTTCCGTTCCGGCGGCGTCGGGGCCGACCGGATCGATCCCGAGCGCGGGGACGGCCTCGAGCGCCCGCAGGGACAGCAAGAGCCCGCCGCCGTCCACGAGGAAGGCCTCGAGCGCGTCGCTTGCGTCCCTGGCGACGGCGTCGTCGGCCGGCTCGGCGCGGTGCCACCAGAGGACGTCGTACCCCGCGAGACGGGTGCCACCTTCGGCGACGGCCGCGAGTGAGATCGTCTCGACGTCGACCCCGGCCGCCGCACACCACTCGAGGGCGGCGCGCTGTTCCGGCGAGGGCTCGCCGGCGACCAGGAATCCGACGGTCTCCGCTGGTTCGCTCATCTACTCCCAACGCGGCGTCGGACGCTAATAGGCGTGCCGACGTGGGGTCGGACTTGGATCGATGCTCCGGAGCGAGCGGATTCGGCGAAAGCGGCCGAAGCGTCGGTCAGCTGTTCGGTCTCTGCCTGGAGGTTCAGGGGCGTACTATTTCATCGTGGCGCCCCTATAGCGGGTGCGATGTCCACAAACACCAGCAACGGTGGTTTCGGCGGCTCGTCGGCGAACAAGCTCAGTATCGTCTCGACAGTGATCGACGCGGGACTCGCGTTCGCCCGCGGGCGACCGAAGAGCGCACTGCTGTTGCTCGCTGCAGCCGCGCTCTCGACGCGGATCCCCGGGATCGGAACGGCGACCTCGATCCTGCTGCGCGTGATTCACCGGCTCCGGTAGCTCGAGGGCGACGTCCGACGACGGCAAAGCGATTTACCGCGCGCCGTAGGCGGGTACAGTATGCGACGGCGAACGCTGCTCGGTGGGCTCGCGACCGCATTCGGCGCCTTCGGCGCCCGAGAGGACGACATGCCGGCGTCGATCGAGCGCCGCGAGCAGCGCTGTGCGAGCGACGAGGACGACGCGGCGGCGGCTCGGCTCGACGGGGGCTCGCTCGTCCTCGAGGGGCTCATCCGAACGCCGACGCCCTGTCACGTCCTCGTCCTCGAGTCGGTTTCGTACGAGCGCGACACACTCGAGGTAACGATCGGCGTCGACGAACCGGACGGCTTCTGTGTACAGTGTCTCGGCGTCGTCGAGTACGTCCTCGAAATCGAACTCGACGGCCGAGAGCCCGACTGTGTCGCGGTGTTCCACGAGCGACGCGACGAGACCGTTCGGGTCGCTCGAGAGCGACCCGATGGAGGAACTGGACGGGAGTGAGGGGCGGCAGTTACTCCACCGCGGAAGATCGACTCGTATTCATCTGTCTATAGTATCGAAGTTCTGAGGGGCGACTCGACCGCATTAGCGTGTGTCGAACGAGGCAACCACATCACTCGTCGAATACGTCTCGACCAGGCTCTGTTCGCCAAAGTCGGAATCGTCGCTCCAGATTGCAGCATCGCTGGCGATCGCACACGCGAGATACAGCACATCGTCAGGGTCGGTGTCTCCAATTGCCGCTTCTGCCGTCTCGATAGCCGGATGGAAGTCGTCGGCAGGAACGCCCTCGATATACTGGAATAAGAGGTCGATGAACTGGGTTACGCGATCCGGATTCATTCCGGATTTCTCGACGATCAGATCCTCGTAGTTCTCGACTTCGTCGTGGACGAATTCGGGCGTCAGGAGATCCGGCTCGAGTGTGACGGGAAGTTCCCGCGTTTTCGAGTCGGCGATGAGTGCGGAGATGACAACGTTGGCGTCGATGACCAGGTTCATCCGTCGAGTCTACGCCGACTCTTCGTCGATGCGCTTACGTCCACGCTCGTTGATCCTATCGGCGATTTCCTGAACGTCGCGCTCGGTAAGTTCGCTCTCGCCGGTGAGTTCGTCCATCATCTCGAGCGTCTCGACCTTCTCCTGGATGGCCTGTCGCGTGACCTCGCTCCAGTTGATTTCCGGATGGTTCTCCATGCGCGTTTTGAGGTCGTCGTCCACGTTGACCGTAATACTGGGCATACAGGCTTCTGTGGGTACACAGAATACTGTGCTTTTCGGTTAGTTCACGGTCTTGCACGAGCGACGCGACGTGACGGTTCGGGTCGCTCGAGAGCGACCCGATGGACGAACCGAGTGAAACAGCCGTTTCATTTTGAAGAAGGGCTTTATCTGTACTTGCCAGATATCGGCCATGAACAGACGAACGGTCCTCGCCGGCGTCGGCACCGCACTCGGGCTATCCGCCAGCGGTTGTCTCTTGCCGCCGACTTCGCCGCACAGCCCGCGTTCTCCACTCCGATTCGCTCGAAACGTTGCGTCACGATCACGAGCCCCGACCCGGAGACGATCGCAACGAACGAAACCCGGACGACGCCAGGCAGTCCGCCGCCACGGTTCTTCGAGATCCACGTCGTCTCGAGCATCATTCCCGGCAGCATAGCGCCGCTCCAGACGATGTCCACCGTCAGTATCTCCGGACAGAAAGTATTTATTCCAGTGTGTTATTTCATGAAACGGCCGGTGGAATACTGCCTCTGACAGGCATCGCTCGTGAGTTTCCTCGGCCACTCCCCTCCCCCCATCGCTGCTCTTTCGAAGCGTCCGACCTCACGCCTCGAGCGACTGGAGCGTCGGTCGAGACGTCCGTATCGATCCGTGGTTCTGACGCGAGACATATCGGTCCGCAGTCGAACGGCGGCCCCTCTAGTATGTTTAGTCACAGCTCGGAACTTCTTATTACACCTGACTAATAAAAAGATTATTGTAACCACCCTAAGTAGAACCAGGTGGTCGGTGGGGGAGTTATTCGAACTACCCTAACGGTCAGAGGTCATGCCTTCACCTTCGATCCCACCGACCTCGCACCACGAACCAGATACGAACCACACGGAGCGAGTTGAAGCGGGACTTCACCTCGCGCGGTTTCTCGGCGCGTTCGGCCGCTACAGCTACGGCTGGAACGTTTTTCACACGGCTCACGGACAACGCCCGGAGACCGGAAAACGGCCCGGTCTCCGAGCGTCCTCTCGTGAGCGGGCGTGCGACGACGTTCAGTGGCCACTGGAGGCGTGGCTGAACCGACCCGGCTTGTCCTCGCCGTCCGTCCTCGCTCGAGTCGGATCTGACAACAGGGAGAGTCGAACGCGACCGCGCGATCTGCCCGCCGAACGACGTGGTTGTTACACCCGTAGTAACAACTCGAGTACTACGGTTGTATTCACGGACGCCTTATGTTACTTGATGGTGATGAAACGTGTATGGCGTCCAAAACCAGGGCTGCTGGAACGTGTACGAAGTGTGGAAACGTATTCGCAGTCCGGCAGTCGGACGGCGGAGCGATCGAGCCGATCGGCGTCCGCCAGTGTTCCTGCGGGGGGACGTCGTTCGAAGTGCTAGAGAGCGCACCGACTGATCCGTACGCAACGAACGAGTGAGCGGTTCCCGGTGCCGTCCCGTTTCGTCCGACCGCAACGCCACGCGAGGGCGTCGCCGGTTCGTCCGCTCCGACCGTTCGCCGTGTGCGCGTTCGATGCTTGCACCCGTGAGAGTCCTCCTCCGAGCACGTCTCGGTCCGCCTACCGGCTCACCACCGTGTGAAAACAGGTATCACTCCACACGACGTACCGAAGCCGATGCAATCCGAGTGTCGAACCTGTCGCTGGAACGGGGGCGCAAACGAACTCAACTGGCGGATTCGCGACGGGGATCCGAGGGTCGGGGGCGAACGAATCTGTCCCGAGTGTCGTGGTACCGACGTGGTCCTCACGAGGTGATTATCGTTCGGGACCGTCTGGTCGAGAGCGTCGCTGATCCGATCCGGGAATCGGTCGATTCCGATATCGTATTATATCAATAGCTCAACCGAGGAAACATGTATGACTTAACCGGCTTTCAGCGGGACCTTCTGTACGTCATCGAGGGCGAGGACGAGCCCCACGGGCTAGCGATCCAGGAAGAACTCGAGGAGTACTACGAGAAGGATATCCACCACGGGCGGCTGTACCCGAACCTCGACACGCTCGTCGACAAGGGACTCGTCGAGAAGGGGCAGGTCGACCGACGGACGAACTTCTACACCGTCACTCGACGGGGCAAGCGCGAACTCGAGGCGCGCCGAGAGTGGGAACAGCAGTACGTCGAGGAACTGCCCTCGGAGTCGTAGTCGGCGTCTTCTTTTCATCTCTTCGGACACCAGCGGCGAGTTCGTATCGAGCCAGTTTCCGCTTCTGTTCGGAGGGCGTAACCGAACGCACGGGGACTGTAACTAAGGGGGAAACGAGCGGACGACTCTACAATGACACGATCCGGGCCGAGAACGATCGGGATTCTGGCCGACCCGTACCTCAACGAGTGGCAGGTCCGCGCCCTCGAGCAGCTACGGACCGACCACGACGTGACGGTGTCGCTGGTCGTCACCAACGAGGAGAAAGCCGATGGCGACCCCGAGGCGTGGAACACGCGAAACCGAATCGGGCTGACGGACGCCCGACAGTTCGTCGACCTGCTCGAGCGCCAGCGGGCGTGGGCGCTCGTGCTTGCGGAGCGCAACCTCGCCAAGCTGATCGGCGAGGAGCGGCCGCTCTGGCGGCGTCGGTCGGTCGAGAACGTCGCTGTCCTTGCCGACGCCGATCACGTCCGGTGTGAGCCCGAAACCGACGGCGCCTGGTACGAGTTCCCGGACGACGTCGTCGACCGCGTCGCCGAGGAGTGTGACGCGCTGGTACTTTTCGGTTTCGGGCTCGTCCGTGGACCGATCCTCGAGGCACCCGAATTCGGCGTGTTGAGTTTCCATCCCGCCGACATTCGATCCTACCGAGGGATGGGGCCGCCGGCGGTGTTCCACGACGGGCGGGACCGGTGTGGCGCCACGCTCCAGCGGCTAAACGAGTCGATCGACGGCGGCGAGATCGTCGCCTACGACGACGTCTCGATCGACGACTGCGCCACGCTGTGGGACGTCTTCGACCGCGTCGTGAGCCGCCAGATCTCGCTGCTGAGCGAGGGCGTCGCCAATCTTCGGGATCCGACGTTCGAGCCGACGACCGTCCCCGAGGCCGAGCTGGGCGAGGTTTACTACCGAAAACTGCGCCACAGCCTCTCGTTTTCGGGTCGTATCCTGCTGAAGAACCTCGCCGGACGCGCCGAGCGACGGCTTCGGCGGGAGAGCGGGGCCGTCGAATCGCCGACCGGGTCGTCCCCGCCCGCCTCGAGCCCAGGTCGCCCGCGCTCTGGGGATTAGCCACGACACGACTCCGAAGCGTCGAACCCTGCAAGGATGCGGCTCAAGCGTGTGGCCCGTCCGAGTACGGACGACAGATGGATCCCCTCGAGCTCTCGCGTCAGCTCACGAACCGGGCCGTCCGAACCCCCCGGAAGCTCGGACAGGCACCGTACCGAACGCTCCAGCTCGCCGCGGCCGAACCGGGCGAGACACCGTACGACGTGGTCTACGAGGAGCCACCGGTTCGACTCCGACGGTACGATCCGGAGCGGCCGACCGACGCGACGCCGGTAGTGATCGCCTACGCGTTCATCAACGACCCCTCAATCCTCGATTTCTCGCCGCAACGAAGCGTCGTCGGCCGATTCCTCGAGCGGGGCGTTCCCGTCTACGTCGTCGACTGGGGGGATCCCTCGCGGATCGACCGCTCGCTCGGGCTCACAGACTATGTGACGCGGTTCCTCGCGAACTGCGTCGGCACCGTCCGCGAGCGGGAGGGGACCGAGTCGGTACACCTGCTGGGTTACTCGACGTCCGTCCCGCTCGTCGTCGCCTACGCTGCCCTGTTTCCGGATCGCGTCCGGACGCTCGTCCTCCAAGGACCGCCGATCGACTTCCGTGCCGGAGACGACCTGGAACTGTTTCGGACGCTCGCCGCCGGACACGATCACGAGCGGATCGCGAGCGTGTTCGACGCCGTTCCGACGCCGCTGCTCGAAATCGGGCTTGCGTGCCGGAAGCCGGTCGAGTACACCGTCACCGCGCCGCTTCGACTCTGGGACCGACTGGACGATCCCGCGTTCGTCGAGGGACAGGGTCGAAAACTCGAGTGGGTCGAGGGCGGCCCCGACATTCCGGCGCGACTCTACCGCGAGTTCGTCGGGGACCTGCTCCTCGAGAACCGGCTGATCGAAAACGAGCTCGAGCTCGGCGGTCGACGGATCGAGCTGTCGGCGATCGACGCGCCAACCCTGCTGGTCCTCGGCGAGGACGATAAGTTCGTCCCACGGGAGGCAAGCGTCCCGATCCTCGAGGCGATCGGGACCGACGAGGCCGAGATCGTCGAGCTCCCGACCGGCCACGTCGGGCTCTCCGTGGCGGACGTCGCCCACGATCGGGGGTGGCCCCGGGTCGCCGACTGGCTCGCAGAGCGAGGCTGAGATAGCCGCCGAGACCCCTTACGACGGCGTCAACCGATCCCACAGCGACTTCATCTCGGAGGCGGCCGCCAGCGTGTCGAGTTCGCCGTGAGTCGACTGCTCTTCGTCGTAGTTCGCCTCGAGGCGCTCTCTGACCGTCTCGTCGAGCCCGAGTTCGGTCGCGAGCATCGACAGCCCCTCGTAGGTCGTCATCTCGACCCGTTCGGTCATCAGCCCGATGTTGAGGTAGACGGTGTCGAGCAGGTCCTCGTCGTCGATCTGTTCCTCGAAACCCCGTCGCTGGGCGTCGATCGCGTCGAGGATCGGCGCCTCCCGGGTCTCCGCCCGGACGTCTAGCGCCTCGAAGACGGCCTCGAGTCGCTCGATCTGGGCTCGAGTCTCCTCGCGGTGGTCGGCGAAGCTCTGACGCAGCCGCCCGTTGTTCGCGCTCGTCGCCAGCTCGTCGAGGGTCTCGACGAGTTCCCGTTCGACGTAGTACTGCTGGCGGAGTTTGTAGACGAACAGCCCCTCGAGTGTGTCGATGCTCATACTACGTCAAAGCGCTCGCCCCCGAATAATCGCCGACCACGAACACGCAGGGTGGGTTGCAGTTACTCCGACTCGAACGTCGGAACGTCACCAGGCGTGTCGAAGTCGTGGTAGTGTTCGCCCTTTTCCGTGCTGAGTATGTCGAGGGCCGCCGCGCCACCGTCACCGGCGGCGATGACGGCCTGCCACTCCTCGGCGCGAACCATCGCGCCCGTCGCGTAGCAGTTCTCGACGCTCGTCTCCATGCTGAGATTGACGTCGACGGTGTCGTCGTCGAACTCGCAACCGATCTCCTCGGCGATCGATCGGTCGGCACCGGTCGCGAGCACGACGTACGTCGCCTCGTACTCGCTGTCGGCGGTCTCGATTCGGAACCCGTCGTCGGTTTCCTCGACGTCGGTCACCTCCTCGGTCATATGGAGGTCAGCACCCCGATCCTGAACCTGGCCCCGGGTAACCGACATGAACTCGCTACCGCTGATGCTGCGGATTCCCGGGTAGTTGAACAGGTGGGCCTTGTGCATCCACGTCTCGTCGGTGTCGAAGACCGCCGTCTCGAGGCCGTTTTTCGCGGTGAAAAGCGCCGCACTCAGTCCGGCTGTACCGCCGCCAACGATGGCTACGTCTGGCATGGCCGGTCCTTCCACGGAGAGCCAGTAAACGGTTGTGTAAGGGGCGGTGCGTTCCGATATCAGTAGCCGATCCCCTCGACGCCGATCCGGGCCGGCTCGGGGGCGGGATCGCTCGAGACGGCAACCTCTCCGCGCTTCTCGCGATCGCCCTCGGTTCCATCGGCGAGAACGATCCCTCCCTCGACCAGTAGCGGCGCGAGCACACCGGCGACGACGGTTCCAGGATTTGACAGCGGCGCCCGGACGACGACTCGATCGTCGGCCTCGAGGTCGTGTTTCTCGACGACCCCGCGGGCCGCCTCGAGGGCCTCGCCATGAGTGAGCGTTCGCTCCCCGTCGGTCACCAGCGCCGTCTCCGGATCGACCGAAAGCGGGGGGAAGGAGGGGTTCTCGCTCCAGAGTCCGGCGTCGAAGTGGTGGACCCCTGGCTCGTCGGGCTTGTCGCCGTAGTAGACCCGCTGAGCGCCGGGCGGCAGCTCGTAGGCGCCGCCCTCGTCGGTCGGCGCGACGAGGGCCCGGAACCGCTCGTCGTCGGCGAGCTCGGTCGGCGGATCGAACCGCGTGGTCCCCTCGAGCAGGGTTGTGCCGAAGAAGGCGAGCAGCGAGAGGGGACCCTCGCCGACGACGCCCACGGTGACGCCCTCGCGGACGCCCGAGTGACGAAGGAAGTTGCCGGCCTTCCACGAGGAGGTACAGAGCCAGTGGCGGTCGTACTCGCGCCCGGTCGCGTCGACCAGCGCCGTTCGGTCGCCGCGTCGCTCTCGCGCGAGCAGGTCGTCGACTGTCGCGGCGTTCATACTCTCGAGTGGGGGCCGACCCCAAAAAAGCGCGCCGACTCGCTGGCGTCGGTCATCAGTCGTCGGCCGCCTCCGCCGGCTGCTCGAGGTCGGTCCCGATCAGGTCGAGAAACGCCGCGAGCCACTCGGGGTGGTCGGGCCAGGCCTGGGCGGTCACGAGGTTGCCGTCCCGCGCGACGCCCTCCTCCCACTCCGCGCCGGCCTGACGTATATCGGCCTCGAGCGCGGGGTAGGCTGTACAGGTCCGGCCCTCGAGGACGTCCGCCGCTGCGAGTATCTGGAGCCCGTGGCACAGCGAAGCGACGGGTTTCTCTTCCTCGAAGAAGTGCCGGACCGTCTCGAGAACCTCGTCGTAGGTCCGGAGGTACTCGGGCGCGCGGCCGCCGGGGACGACGAGCGCGTCGTAGTTGCTCGGCTCGATCGCGTCGAACTCGTGGGTCAGCTCGAAATTATGTCCCGGCTTCTCGGTGTAGGTCTGATCGCCCTCGAAGTCGTGGATCGCCGTCGAACACTGGTCGCCCGCGTCCTTCTCGGGACAGACCGCGTGGACGTCGTGGCCGACCGCCTGTAGCGCCTGGAACGGGACCATCACCTCGTAGTCCTCGACGAAGTCACCCGCCAGCAAGAGTATCTGTTCGGACATGGCGTCCGTGCACACACCACGGAGGAGCAAAACTCGTACCGACGATTGTGGCGACAGTCAGGGGAAGCGACTCGTTTGTCGTTCGGATTCAGCTAGAACGCTCGCTTGATCTTCTCGAAGAAGCCCTCGTTGACCTCGATCTCGTCGCCGCCGGCCTCGGCGAACGCCTCGAGGGCCTCGCGTTGCTCCTCGTTGAGCGAGTCGGGGGTGACGATCTGGACCTTGACGTAGAGATCGCCGTGGCCGCGGCCGCGCAAGCGGGGCATTCCCTTCCCCTGCAGGCGGAACGTCTCCCCGCTCTGGGTCCCCTCGGGGACGTCGAACTCGACGCTGCCGTCAAGCGTCGGCACCTGGACCGTGTCGCCGAACGTCGCCTGCGGGAACGAAATCGGGAGTCGGTGGCGAAGGTCGTCACCCTCGCGCTCGAAGTCCTCGTGCTCGGCGACCGCGACGTCGATCAGCAGGTCACCGCGCGGACCGCCCTCGGGACTGGGGGACCCCTCCCGTTCCATCCGGAGTGTCTGACCGCTCTGGATTCCGGCCGGTACCTCGACGGTCAGGGTCGCCTCGCCGCGGACGTACCCCTCGCCGCGACAGTCACTACAGGTCTCGGAGTACAGCGTTCCCTCCCCCTCACAGCGCGGGCAGGCGGTCGTCTGCTGGACGCGACCCAGCGGCGTCTGCTGGACCTGCGTCACCTGGCCCCGTCCCTGACACTCGTGACAGGTCTGGGCATCGGCACTCGGCGGGTGACCCTCGCCATCACAGGTGTCACAAGCCTCGGGTCGCTCGACAGTGAACTGTTTCTCGACGCCCTCGTAGGCCTCCTCGAGCGTGATCTCGAGTTCGGTTCGCAGGTCGCGACCCTTGCGCGGGCGCTGGCGACCACGACCGCCGCCGCCGCCGAAGACCTGCTCGAAGATGTCACCGAGACCGCCGCCACCCATCCCGCCGCCCATGCCGCCGAACGGGTCGCCGCCCATCCCGCCCGCGCCGCCGCCGGCGTCGTAGCCGTGTTTTTCGGCCTGCTCGTAGCGGTCGTGACCCATCCGGTCGTAGGCCTCTCGCTTCTCCTCGTCGGTCAGCACCTGCTTCGCCTTCTGGATCTTTTTGAACTTCTCCTCGGCGTCGGGGTCGTCGCTGACGTCCGGGTGGTACTCCGTGGCCTTCTCCCGGTAGGCGCTTTTGATCTCGTCGGCGGACGCGTCGCGACTCACGCCGAGAACGTCGTAGAAATCCTCACTCATTCGTTGTGGGCCGTACTCGGTTGAGACACTTGAAACGACCGTTCCCTTGGCTACCGGGTGTGCTGACGAACTGCGCCGATCACGACCCTCGGGTGTGTCGCTTGGGCGTCGGCCTCGAGACGGCGCGCTGGTACAGCCGTCACGCGGTCTCCCGCTGTCGGGTCGCCTCGTTCGACCGTCGTTGTGGTCACCAGCACAAATTGAAGAGTGCGGACGAATGAGGACTCGTCCTGTCAGTTTTCGTCTTCGTTATCGCCGCCGTCTTCAACGTCCTCGAAGTCGGCGTCGACGTACTCCTCGCTGTCGTCACCGGCGGCAGCACCACCGGGGCCGGCAGCGCCGCCCATATCGCCCATCCCGCCGGGGCCGGCACCGGCTGCACCGCCAGCGGCGCCGCCGGGACCGCCAGCAGCACCGCCGGCGCCCGCCGCGCCGGCCTGTTGCTGGTACATCTGCTTGCCGATCTCCTGCAGTTCGGTGCTGAGCGTCTGGGTCGCGTCCTCGAGGTCCTCGGCGTCGGCCTCGTCGTCGTCGACCGTCTCCTCCAGGTCCTCGATCGCCGCCTCGATGTCGGCGCGAATGTCGTCGTCGATCTGGTCGTCGTTCTCCTCGAGGAGCTTCTCGGCGCGCTGGATCGTCGCCTCGGCCTCGTTACGAGCCTCGATGCGCTGGCGCCGCTTCTCGTCTTCTTCCGCGTGTTGCTCGGCCTCCTGTTGCATCTCCTCGATCTCGTCGTCGGAGAGGCCGACGCCCCCTTCGATGGTGATCTCCTCGCTCTCGCCGGAGCCCTGGTCCTCGGCGGAGACGTTGACGATCCCGTTCTCGTCGAGCGAGAACGTGACCTCGATCTGGGGCGTTCCGGCCGGGGCCGGCGGAATGCCGGTGAGGTGGAACTCGCCGAGCAGTTCGTTCTCCTCGGCGATCTCGCGTTCGCCTTGGAATACCCGGACCTGCACGGAGGTCTGGTTGTCCGCCGCGGTGGTGAACACCTTCGACTCCTCGGTCGGAATTGTCGTGTTCTTCTCGATCAGGCGCTCGAAGAGCCCGCCCTTGACCTCGATCCCCAGCGACAGCGGGGTGACGTCGAGCAACACGATGTCGTCGACGTCACCCGAGAGCACGCCACCCTGAATCGCCGCGCCCAGCGCGACGGCCTCGTCGGGGTTGACGTTCTTCTGGGGCTCCTGGCCGGTGAGCTCCTCGACTTTCTCGCTGACCTGAGGCATCCGGGTCGAGCCACCCACGAGGAGAACTTCGTCGATGTCTCCTTCGTCGTAGCCGGCGTCCTCGAGGGCCTGCTCGGTCGGTTCGACGGTGCGCTCGATGAGGTCCTCGGTGAGGCTCTCGAACTTCGCGCGGGTCAGCGAGTCCTCGAGGTGGACGGGGCCGTCGTCGGTCGCGGTGATAAACGGCAGGTTGATGTCCGTCTCCTTTCGGCTGCTGAGTTCGATCTTGGCCTCCTCGGCCGCGTCTTTCAGCCGCTGGAGGGCCTGGCGGTCCTCGCGGAGGTCGATCCCGTGTTCGGCCTCGAACTCCTCGGCGAGGTGGTCGATGATCGCCTCGTCCCAGTCGTCGCCACCGAGGTCGTTGTCCCCGTTGGTCGCGACGACCTCGTAGACGCCCCCGCCGAGGTCGAGGATGGAGACGTCGAACGTGCCGCCACCGAGGTCGTAGACGAGGACGGTCTGGTCGGACTCGTCGTCGAGACCGTAGGCCATCGACGCCGCGGTCGGCTCGTTGACGATACGCTCGACGTCGAAGCCGGCGATCTCGCCGGCGTCCTTGGTCGCCTGGCGCTGCTTGTCGTTGAAGTACGCCGGTACCGTGATGACGGCCTTCTCGATGTCATCGCCGAGGTACTCCTCGGCGTCGTGTTTGATCTTCTGGAGGATCATCGCCGAGATCTCCTCGGGCGTGTACTCCTCGTCGTCTACCTCGACGGTGTAGTCCTCCTCGCCCATGTGGCGCTTGATCGACTGGATCGTCCGGTCGGGGTTCTGGACGGCCTGGTTCTTGGCCGGCTTGCCGACGAGTCGCTCGTCGTCGTTGAACGCGACGATCGACGGCGTCGTCCGTTCGCCTTCGCCGTTGGCGATAATCTCCGGATCGCCTCCCTCCATGACCGCGAACGCGCTGTTCGTGGTACCGAGGTCGATACCGAGAATCTTGTTGCTCGTCATTACGAGACGGGTAATGCTCACTTTGGTTTAAAGCTTATCACAGCGAGCGAGCGCACTTTGGATTATAGTAGATGCGGTAAGAAGAGCGCTCTCGAGCCGGATATCGCCTCTGAGACGAGGTTCCGGACCCAGTTGCGGGTCCGCCTTCGAACGATCCGACTCGGTGTACGCCACGTGGGTACTGCACGGGCTGGTGTCCGGTCGCCGAAGGGTGCCGAGTACACGGTACGAGCAACTCACTCGGGACTCCGATCCGCCGTCCGCAAACCTATAAAACATATTACCATCCGGGAGCGGAATTGGATATGGACGATGCGCTACTCGGTGCACACCTGCGTGCGATTCGGGCCGCGATAATCGCTGTCGCACTGGCTCTGTTAGCCATTTCGGTCTCTGTCGGAACTGTCGGACCGGTTTGGATGATATTTGGGGCCACGGCTATCGGTTTCATCGTGTACGCTGTGGCACCCTCTTCGTTTACCACGGGTGACGACACGTGAGCAGGTCTTCGTCGGTTCGTCCAGCGTCGGTTCGCGGAGCGGATAGCGCAGCCGTGCTCCGTGCTACTACCACGAAAACAATTCCCAGGTGTATGCTGAGGTCGGTTTCGCAGACAGAACGGGTACGCTGCTTAGGAACTACTCCGCCGTGTCCTCGTCTCCGGCGGCCTCGAGTTCGCCGTTTGACACCGTCACCTGGGCGTTCTGGATGACCTTCTCGCCCATCTCGTAGCCCGGTGTGTAGACGTCGGCGATGGTCCCTTCGGGCTGGTCGCTGTCGACCTGCATCATGACCTCGTGGCGCTGGGGGTCGGCCTCGGTTCCGGGCTCGGGGTCGATCTCGGAGACGTTCTCGTCGGCGAGCACGCGGTCGAACTCCCGCATCGTCATCTCGACGCCCTCCCGTAGGCTCTCGACGTCGTCGCTGTCCTCCTCGAGTGCCCGCTTGAGGTTGTCCCGGACGCCGACGAGTCGCTCGACCAGATCCTCGGTCGCCCGATCCTTGATCTGTTGCTGGCGCTTTTTGGCGCGCTTCTTGTAGTTCTGGAAGTCGGCCTGCTTGCGCTTGAGGCGGCTCTCGAGGTCCTCGATCTCTGCTTCGGCCTCCTCGAGCTCCGCGCGGAGCTGCTCGACGGTCTCCTCATCGATTTCGGTCTCGTCGCCGGTCACATCCGTCTCCGGCTCGGTCGTTTCCGCGTCCGATTCGTCACCCGCGTCGGTCTCGACGCCGTCGCCGTCGTCGGGTCGATCCTCGGACGGGACACCCTGGGCTGACGCGTCCGTGCCCTCGTCTTCGCTCATGATCGGGTCAACGGCCAGCGGCGGTAAAAGGGTTGAGATCCGGACTCGACGGGGTTCGATCCGACGATATATGTGCCCGCCGACCGCAGTGTTCGGCGTGACACCGACGGTCGAAGAGGGGGCCATCGAGCTCCGGTACGAGGACGGAACCGTCCGCCTCGAGAGACTGACTCCGGAACTCGTGTCGGCGCTACGAGAGCGCGTTCCGGAGCTCGAGTCGGATCCCAGATCGGGCGGGCGACGCGTTCCTGCCCTACGGTACGCGCCGCTTCGGACGGCGCTGGCGCTCGAGGACGTACCTGTCCGGGATCGAGTGCTCGAAACCGACCCCCTCTCGGAACTTCGCTCGGCCTACGAACTCCGCGAGTACCAGCAGGAGGCGCTGTCGGCCTGGCTCGAGACCGACCGCTGGGCGGGCCTCGAACCCGACGGAACGCTCCCCGTCGACCGCGCCCCCGCGGGCGTCCTCGAGCTCCCCACCGGCAGCGGGAAGACCGTCATCGCGCTGAAGGCGATCGAACGCCTCGCGACCCCGACGCTCGTCGTCGTTCCGACGATCGATCTGCTCGAGCAGTGGCAACGGGAGCTCGAACGCGAGTTCGATCTCGAGATCGGGCGCTTCGGCGGGGGCGAACAACGAATCGGACCGATCACCGTCTCGACGTACGACTCGGCCTACCTCAAAGCCGACTCCGTCGGGAATCGGTTCGGGCTGGTGGTCTTCGACGAGGTTCACCACCTCGGCGGCGAGGGCTACCGCGAGATCGCCCGGCTGCTCGCAGCGCCCGCGCGGCTGGGGCTGACCGCGACCTTCGAGCGACCCGACGGCGCCCACGAGGTCATCGAGGACGTCGTCGGCCCCCTGGCGTTCCGGATCTCGCCGGACGAACTGGCGGGCGACCACCTCGCACCGTACGACGTGAAACGGCTCGAGGTCTCACTGACCCCCGAGGAGCGCGAGGAATACGATCGCAACCAGGAGGTGTTCGCGAACTACCTCGCGACGTCGAACATCCAGTTCTCGAGCGGCTCGGACTACCAGGAGCTCGTCAAGCGATCCGGCTCGGATCCCGCAGCTCGCGAGGCGCTGCTCGCGCGCCAGCGCGCTCGCGAGATTACCTACGGCAGCGAGGCGAAGATCGACGCGCTCGAGGGGATCCTCGAGGATCACCGTGGCGAGCGGATCATCGTCTTCACGGCGTTCAACGAGCTCGCGTACGACGTCAGCGAGCGGTTTCTGATCCCGACGATTACCCACCAGACCGGCGCCGCCGAGCGACGGGAGATCTTAGAGCGGTTTCGCGAGGGGACGTACACGCGCATCGCGACCTCGAACGTGCTCGACGAGGGTGTCGACGTCCCCGACGCCAACGTCGCGGTCGTCCTCTCGGGCAGCGGCAGCGAGCGGGAGTTCACCCAACGGCTCGGACGAATTCTGCGGCCGAAAGAAGACGGCGGACGGGCGCTGCTGTACGAGGTCGTCGCGAGCGAGACCGCCGAGGAGCGGACCTCGAGGCGCCGGCGGGAGTGAGATAAGGCTAGCGGAAGCCCACGACTTCAGTCCTGGGTCCAAGCGGTAGGCAGGACTTCACAAACTACGCACGTCACTCGGCTTGTGATTCCCCCGTTACTCCGACTCGTCGGCAACCCACCATACGACAGCTCGAGCGCCATCGCGTCGACGAACGCCACCAGCTGATCCAGCTCGACGGAGGAGCTGGTAAGAAACCTGACCTCCTCGAGGGTCGCATATACACCTCTGTCAGCGGATACCACACCGAACTGGTATCGACGAAGTCGTAGGTACCGCTGACGACTCGACGCGGCTCACGAAGAAACGTGAGAGCCCCGTCGATAAGTCGTTCCCGTGCAGTGGCGTTCGCTTCGTGTCAGCGACCATTGACGATGGCGACGCTGACCAACGCAGCACAGTTTTTCAAACTGCGTATGAGTACTGATCGTATGCAACGGGCCGCGGCGCTAGGTAACCGTCTCGTTGAGACGTCGTATTCGTTCGCCAGCGGTCGTATGGTGGGCCTCGCGACGGCTACGTTCGTCGTGTTTCTCACGGTTATCCTCCCGGAGGAAGCCAGCAGAAACGCGGCGTACTTCGGTGACGCCCCCACTCCGGACGGATCGTTCATCTACTCCGCGTCGGATCTCTACGACATGGCGAACGCCTACGGCGAAGACGGAAGGCGGTACTACATCCGTTCCCGGTTCACCTTCGACGTCGTCTGGCCGCTTGCCTACGGCTGGTTTCTCTGGGCCGGCATCGCCTATTTCGGGCAAGCGGCGGAACGTCCCCAGGTCAGATACACGGTGTTGCTCCCGATACTGGCGGTACTGCTGGATTTCATGGAGAACACGTCGGCGTCGATCGTGATGGCGCTCTATCCTGATCGGGCCCCCGTCCTCGCACATCTGGTGCCGGTGTTTACGTTCGCGAAGTGGGTCGTGATTGGGTTGAGCTTCACCGCGTTTGGAGCGCTAGTGCTCATCTGGCTTGGAAAGCGGATACCGCAAACCGGTGAATAGACTGCTTTCTGTACTAACACGATCTACAGTAGCCACTGAAAGTCAGTGCGAACCCGATCGTACGACGGCTGTGCGATCGGTGTGCAAACCGTTTCGGTTGTTACTATAGCAGTGACTTCCTCACCACCCTACTCGCTCACCGCTGACGCGGTTCGCTCCTTGAGGGGTAGCGTGAGACCTTCGGTCTCACGGACCATGCGAACGGGCGCGGAGCGCCCGTGAGCAGATGGGGCTTCCTGCTTCGATGACGTTGTCAGACTGCGTCTGACAGCCTGTCGAGGTTCCCTCGACAAACGCGCTTTGCAGACACCGAATCGGTGTCCGTAGGGAGCGTAGTCTTCACAGGCGTTGACGAATCGCTCCGCGATTCGTTCGCACGCCAGAAATCGAAGATTTCTGGGGACGTTGATTCGGGACGGCCCGTCCCTACTTGCTCAAGACCGCGAGAAAGAAGGTTCCACGACGCATTCGCGTCTCTGTCTGCCCCGAACCCGCACGACGGATACGAATGCTCGCGTACCCACAACGGTTTGTCCGTCTCGACGGCACATGACGCGCACTCTTTGGTCGTTCCTCGGGGGTCCACGGCAACGAAGTGCGTCCCTCCCCGTTCGCACTTGTATTCGAGCAGTCGCAGGAACGTCCCCCACGAGGCCCCGGCTCGGTTCCGAGAGTTGCCCGGTAGTTCGACCAGTCCCTTCGCGTCCAAGTTCTCGACTGCGACAAGGTCGTACTCGCGGGTGTAGTACGCCGAGAGTTTGTGCAAGAAATCACGTCGCTTGCGCTTCAGGTCGGCGTGGCGTCGAGCGACTGTCTTGCGTTGTTCCTCCCAGTTGTTCGAGCCGTGTTCCTTCCGCGAGAGGTTACGTTGGGCGCGTTCCAACCGCTCGCGTTCGTCGGAAAGGTCTGGCGACTCGACGGCTGTTCCGTCGCTGTGTGGACGTATTTCAGGATTCCCACGTCGATGCCAACCGCGTCAGTCACCTCGTCGGGCTTCTCGGATGGGTCGTCAGGGGTTTCGACGCCGAGGATGGCGTACCACTTGCCGGTAGGTTCGCGTTTGACCGTGACGGTCTTGATGATGGCGCCGTCGGGCAGGTCTCGGTGGAACTTGATAGGAATGTCACCAATCTCCGAGAGCCACAGACGGTATGTCGCCTGCCCGGTCCAACGTTCGCTTTCAAATCTCGAGTTGGCTACATCATGTGGAGAGATTCCCACGTGACGGCGCGTCTCCACGGCCTGAAGGCCGTGGTATTGCGCCCGTTCAGCGTATAATCCACCACCCGATAGAGAGCTCGAGGCAGACATGCTGCAGACAAGGCGCGAGTCTTGCAACTGCTCAGCCAACCCGACCGTGCTTGATTCCTCGATACAGTCACGTACACCATATTCTGATAACCGAGGGGTATTTGATGGATTAGTGGCTAACACGGACTAAATCGATCATATGATCGGATATGAACTGGGGATCGTCCTCGCCGTTGGTATCTTTACTGCAGCCGTATGCGGCGTGGGAACACTGCCTTTCTTTTTTGTAGATGAAATCAGTGACCGGCTGACGGTCGTCCTGTGGGGGTTTGCGGGTGGTGTCATGCTGTTTGCGTCGCTTTTCGGATTCATTTTCGAGGGACTTGAAGAGGGAACTCTCGTGGAAGTTAGTGTCGGACTCCTCGTTGGAATCGGAGTCGTGGTTGTTGCTGATCGGGTAATTACGGGCTACGAGTTCGCCCCGCGAGAGATGGCTCAAGCGGACTTCAAAAAACTCGTGTTGATTGTCGGCGTGCTAACCGTTCACAGCTTCCCCGAAGGGGTTGCACTGGGGGTCGCTTTCGCTGACCTCGGTATCGAAGGCGACCTCGTGCTTGGTGGACTCGTTGTGCCGTCTCTTGCGGTGTTTATTACGGTTGCAATCTCAGTCCAGAACATTCCCGAGGGGCTTGCGGTTGCGATCCCGTTGAAAACGTTCGGCGTTCCGAACTGGCACATCTTTGGCTGGGCGGTCTTTTCGAGCCTTCCACAGCCACTCGGTGCTGGTATCGCTTACATCTTCGTCGTGTGGGCACGAGAATTTCTTCCCTACGGCTTCGGATTTGCTGCTGGTGCAATGATCTATCTCGTCTTACACGACATCTTTCCGGATGCACTTGATCACGGTCACGGAGCCGGGTTGGCAAACGGTGGTCGTAGAGAGTTATTTCTCGGCATCGTTATCGGTGTCGCACTCATGGCACCCATCCTGTTGCTTACAGAGTGAGAGACAAACAAACCGACAGTGGAAGACTCAGCTGCTTTCGCTACCGTATGAAACCCCACACTCAGTAGTTCGTCGGGTTATGTGTGTTGGTATTCGAACTCGTCGCGTCAAATAACTACGTGCAGCCGCTGACCGAACCGCCATGGTTGCGTCGACTATCCGGGAACCGCAGGTCTTCACGAAGGGAGTCCGATCCGTCGCTGCGGCGGGAGTACGGACGCCGTCAGGGTTCACCGTGTTTCGTTTCGACTACTCACCCGGATGTGCGATTGTTGTGAGGAGCGCGTTCTCGGCCTGGCGCGAGTCGAGGCGAGTGTGCTGGCAGACGACCGGAACGTCCGACTCGAGCACGCTCGCGAAATCTTCGCCTTTCGGCACCGCCTCCGGACCGTCGAGGTCGTTGAACCGGAAGTGGCGGGTCCGTTCTGCAGGGACGGTGAGTTCGTAGGGACCGACAGGATCGCGGTCGGTGAAGTACAGCGTGAGTTCGATCGTCGCTTCTTGGTCGTTGGTGTTGAGGACGCAGACGGTTTCGTGGCTGGTCATCTCGGGAACGGGGCCGGTGCTCTCCTCGGGGATGTACCCCTCCGGGATCGACCAGGTGTGATTGCCGATCATCGAGTGCATCGACGGCCGTGGCGCGGATAATGCACTGGCTTGTAGCATCAGGCGCCAGACGTCGCATCGTGCGGAGAACGCTCGCGGTCGTTTCGAGGGAGTCGCCTACAGCATCAAGTCATCCGTCGCCGAAGGTGGTGTATGATAGACGGTTCGACGATTGCGCCGGCGCGGATCGTTCGCCGATGAGCCCGGCTGCCGGAAGTCTCGACGGCGCGCTCGTCGTGCTGGTGCCGCTGTTCGCGCTCGTCCTCGCGGCTGTTCACCTGTTCGCCGGGCGGCTTCGCGTCCTCGAGGTCGTCCCACGGAGCCGGTGGCTGTCCGTCGCGGGCGGCGTCTCGGTCGCCTACGTCTTCGTCCACCTCCTTCCCGAGATCGGTGGCGCGGCGGCGGCCATCGACGAGGCCGACTCTCCCCTCACGGCGGTCGACAACCACGTCTACATCATCGCGCTGCTGGGCTTTGTCACCTTCTACGGACTCGAGCGCTTCGCGAGGGAGACGCGGGCCGCTCCGGACGACTTGGAGGCTGGTCCGCCGACGCCCTCGGATCGAGCGTTCTGGCTCCACACGGCCTCGTTCGCAGCATATAACGCCCTCGTCGGCTACCTCCTCGTCCATCAGGAGGCTCCGGACGTCACGGGGACGACCTTCTTCGTCGTTGCGATGGCGCTGCATTTTGTGGTGAACGATATCGGCCTCCGGGAACACCACGGCGAGGTCTACCACCGCTACGGCCGGTGGCTGCTCGCAGGCGCCGTCGTCTTCGGCGTCGTAGTCGGGTATGCCGTCACTGTCACCGAACTGTTCGTCAACGTCCTGTTCGCGTTTCTCGCGGGCGGAATTATCCTCAACGCGATCAAAGAGGAGCTGCCGGCCGAACGTCAGAGCCGGTTCTGGGCGTTCGCAACGGGCGCGGCGGTCTATACAGTCTTGCTGCTCGTTGCGTAGTCTCCGTCGATGAGCTTCCGGCAACTCCGACCGCCATTGCTTTCGGTGTCTCAAAACAGGTCATTCGGACGAAAAATCGTCGCGAAAGTGTTTAAACCTCGCCAAAATCTGCGCAAAGTCGATAACTATATCAGGGCTCGGTATGCCATCTCACCACATATGTTCGGCTTACCGACTGACACAGCTCTCGTCCTGCTTGCGATGATCCTTCTGCCGGTTGTGACGCTCGTGCTGTACTGGATCGACCTGACGACCAATGACGGCTACGTCTCGATTCTAGGGAGGCGATAGGATGGTATCGACGATTCAGCTCACGTTCGGGGTGTATCTGCTCATCCTGCTTGCGATCGGCGCGTACTTTTTCGTGACGACGGAGACGAACCGCCTCTCGGATTACCTGCTCGCCGGTCGGGACGTCGGGACGTGGCCGGTCGCCATCTCCGAGGTCTCCTCGGTCGCAAGCGGCTGGACCTTCTTCGCCTGGGTCGGCGTCGGCTTCGCGACCGGGATCAACGGACTGTGGTTCTCGATCACGATGATCCTGCTCGTCATTTTCATGTACCGCTACGTCGGGTCGCGGTTCCGTCGCCAGTCCGAGGACCTGGGCTCTATCACGATCGCCGATCACCTCTCGCTGGCGGTGACGAACGACCGCCTCAGCACACAGATCCGCGTCGTCGCGACCCTTTCGATCCTCGTGTTCATGGGCGCGTACATCGGCGCACAGATCATCGCCGTCGGCGAGGCGATGGACACCGGGATCGGGATCGACTACGGCATCGCCATCGCGGTCGGCGGCGTCGTCGTCGGGCTCTACACGATGCTCGGTGGGTTCAACGCCTCGGTCTGGACCGACGTCTTTCAGGGTATCCTGATCTTCGTCGCGGCGGTCACCCTTCCGATCCTGATGATCGGCGAGGTCGGCGGCTGGTCGGCGTTCGTCGCCGAAGCCGGCGCCGTCGACGACGCGGCGCTGCTCGATATCACCGGCGGACTCGCCGGTCAGGCGCTCCTCATCGGCACGCTCGCATGGGTGACGTTCGCGTTCGGAACTATCGGCCAGCCCCACTCGCTGATGCGCCTGCAGGCGATCCGCTCCGAACGGCTGCTCAGCCCTGCCGCGGTCATCGCCGTCGCCTTCCAGTCGCTGCGGCTGACGGTGCCGCTGCTCATCGGCGCCGCCGGTCGCGTCCTCTACGGCTCCGTTGACAACCCCGAGAACGTCGCGATGATGGCCATCGTCGACTTCTTCCCCGCCGTTGTCGCCGGGGTCCTGCTCGCGGCGATCGTCTCCGCGATTCTCTCGACGTCGGACTCGATGCTGCTGGTCGCCTCGTCCGATTTCACCCGGTTCTACGAGGAGCGGATCGATCCGGACGCGAGTCAGAAAACGCTTATTCTGCTCGGCCGGGCGACCGTGGGCGTCCTGGCGCTCGGCGGTATCGCGCTCGCGTTCGTCCGTCCCGGCACGATCTTCGAGATCATCGAGTTCGCCTACGTCGGACTGGGCGCGACGTTCGGGCTGCCCCTGCTGTTCATGCTGTTCTGGGAGCGAACGACGGGGGAAGCGATCCTGGCGGGGATCGTCGTCGGCCTCGGCTCGTCGATCGGGAACCTCTACCTGCTGCCGGACTACTTCCCGATCCTCGTCTGGCCCGTCTGTATCGCCGTGATCGTCGGCGTCACGCTCGCGACCGCCGAAAGCGGCGCCGACGTCGCGGGTGTACCTGAGCCGACGACGGATAGCACTTCTCCCGCAGACGACTGATTGACCCGACCGGCGCGTTGGGACAGTCTCCGGTTCGCCGGTCCTCTCGGTGCGGATCACTTTTGCGTCCGGCACACCGACTCGAGACAGATGCTGACGAAGGACCTGCTGCGCGTCTCGAGGGCCGGCGGGGGGTACCACCCGCAGTTCGCGAGCCGCGAGCACCGTCCCCTCGCCGCCCGCGTCATCGGTACCTACCAGGGTCACGTCGGTCACACCCGTGAGGAGCTCGAGGCCGCGCTCACGGACCTCGAGCGCGACGCCGATCACTTCAAGCTCGTTCGGGGTTTTTCGGCCCTGCTCGAGCGCGAGGCGACGTTCGAGACCGACGCCGAGATCGATCCGGAGCGCGCCCGACGGGCGACGTTCGAGGCGGCGGAGGCCGTCGGCGCCGTCACCGGCGCGGAGCGCGAGACGGCGCTCGCCCGCGCGGCCGACGGGCTCGGACTCTCGACTGCGGCCCTCGAGCGGGCGCTGTACGCCGACCTCGAGGAACGACAGGTTCTCGAGGCGGTCGATTCCCGGTGGGCCCCCGACGGCCTCGTCGTCCAGTACAACCTCTCGCTGGCCCAGACGGCGCTGTTCGACGCCACCCAACTCCGCGTCAGGTCGAGCGACCCGAAGGCGCTGGTGTCGGCGATCAAGCGACTTCGGCTGATGTACGAGATCCGCAAGACCGACGCCGTCGACGCGAGCGAAACCGACCTGAGCGATCGCGAGGTCGTCGTCACCGGCCCCACGCACCTGTTTCGCGCAACCCGTCGGTACGGTACCCGTTTCGCTCGCTTGCTGCGAACGGTCGCGAAGGCAAGCGAGTGGCGACTCGAGGCGACGATCGACGACCGGGGTACCGAACGCTCCCTCGAGCTCACCGACGCCGATCCCGTGCGGGTGCCCGACGCCGACCCAGTCGCCGACGTCTCTTTCGACAGCGGCGTCGAGGCCGACTTCGCCGGTCGCTTCTCGAGCCTCGACCTCGACTGGGAGCTCGTCCGCGAACCCGAACCGCTCGAGACCGGAACGCGGGTGATGATCCCCGACTTCGCGTTCGACTACTTGCATGGCGACTTTCGGGTCTTCTTCGAGATCATGGGCTTTTGGACGCCCGAGTACGTCGAGAAGAAGCTCGGACAGCTCTCGGAACTCGAGGACGTCGAGCTGGTCGTCGCCGTCGACGAGTCGCTTGGCGTCGGCGAGGAGATCGCGGCGCGGGACTTCCGGGCGATCCCCTACTCCAGCAGCGTCCGGCTGAAGGACGTCCGCGACGTCCTCCGGGAGTACGAACGCCAGCTCGTCGCCGACAGCGCGGCCGCGCTGCCCGAGGAGCTGCGACCCGACGCGGACGTTCACACGCTCGAGGAGCTGGCCGCCGACCGCGGCGTCAGCGAGGACGCCCTGGCCGACGTCGCCTTCCCCGAGCACGAACTGGTCGGCCGAACGCTGGTTCGACCGTCGGTGCTCGAGACGCTGGGCGAGGAGATCGAGGCCGGCTCGTCGCTGTCCGAGGCGGAGGCGACCCTCGAGAAGTACGGGATCGGCGACTCGAGTGCGGTGCTCTCGAAACTCGGCTACCGCGTCGAGTGGGAGGGGCTCGCGGGCGGGACGGTCGTCGAACGCTGACGGTTGTCCCGCTGGGCGAACGACTGATCTCGCCGATTCAGTGGTGTACTACAACCCACAGCGGTTGTAACCGATAAAACAACCTTTTTTGGTTGTATGGGTGTGGGGTAGACACGAATGCAACTCGACAACTCCAAATCGCCTTCCTCACAATATGTCCTGCTCGGGGACGTAGTCGGTTCGAGGGAGATTACCGATCGAGACGGATTTCGAAAGCAACTCAGGGACACTCGGCAGACGGTCACGGAGTCGTACGAGGAGTCTTTCGCTACGCCGCTTTCCGCTCTGAAAGGTATCGACGAAATCGGCGCTGTGTTGACATCGGTCGAACACCTCTACAGCATCGTCGTCGCGCTCACCGATCACCTCCGTCCACACTCCATTCGGCTTGCGGTCGCTTCCGGGGAGATCGAGTTCGGAGTCGACGACCAAGACGTCTCACAGATGGACGGGGAGGCGTTCCACCGGGCGACGGAACTCCTGAAATCCATCGAGCGGACCGGTCTTCGGTTCGACCTTGATACCCGGACGGCCCCGCTCGATACCGCAGTTGCAGACGAGATCAACTTGCTGCTACATCTCCGTGAGTCGTGGACCGACCGTCAACGCGACGTAATCGAACTGTACGAGCGAACCGGCAATCAACAAGCGGTTGCCGACGATCTGGACGTGAGCCAGCAAGCCGTTTCGAACGCGCTTCGGGGCGCCTCGTGGCCACTCGCCGAGACGATCGAGACCCGATTACGGCGAACGCTCGAGGCGTACGGCCGATGACCGGAATCGGTATTGCTCCGGCGGTGACCGATGCTGCGATCATCGCCGCTGCCTACCTCGGAGTGGTCGTGACCAGCGGTTCGGTAGTAACGAGGACACTTTCGTGGGCTGACGCGGAGTACGCCGATACCGTTACCGACACTGATCGCGATATTGGAGTCGTCGTCGGGAAGACGGAGAACGTTCTCCTGTTGACACTGGTCCTCGTCGGTGCGTACACGGCGATCGCGGTCATTTTCGCAGCAAAAAGTATCATCCGGAGCGACGACATGAAAAATAACAGTCTGTTCTATCTCGCCGGAACACTGGTCAACGTCACGTACTCCGTGATGGTTGGGATCGTGGTTCGGATTCTCGTCGGTGCGAGCGGAACGGCACCGGTGTTTTGACCGGCTTAAAGCTCCCGCTGGCGCCCCTTCGGCACCATCGACCGCAACTCCCCATGGACGTAGAGGCCGACGCCGATCGGCTCGAGTGCGCCCGCGATCCGGTGGGCGGCGATCAGATACCCCCAGTCGCCGTCCCAGCGCTCGAGGTCTTGATCCTCGCCCGCGGCGAACGCCCGGGCCTCCTCGGCCTCGAGTTCGATCACGCACTCGCCGGCCTCCCGGCCGAAGCGCTGGACGAAATCCGTCGTCGGCTTCCAGTGCTCCTGTCGGGTTCGCAGACAGGTCATGCCGATCGCCTCGATGGTGATCGGCGAAGGGGCGTCGCCGCCGTAGATCCAGATCTTGCCGGCCCCTTTTTCCCAGAAGGTGTAGTCGTCGAACGTCTCGGGTGGGATCGCAAAGCGGTCCGCGAAGTAGTCGACGACCTCCTCGCGGCTGGCTCGGCCCTCGACGGTCCGCTCCGCGGCGGTCGTCGGCAGCCGGCCAAAGCGCTGGCCGTCGTTTTGCTCGAGGTCGCCCTCACTCGCGCCGTCCGCGGTATCGTCGCCCATCAGGCCGTCACCTCCAGTTTCGCGACGAAGAAGCCGCCGGTGTCGTTCTGGTGGGGGTAGATCCGCGCGGCTCGCTCGAGACGCTCGTCGTACTCCTCGCCGTCCCACTCGGTGAGCCCGGGAGAGTGCTCGAGGCTGAGGTCGAAGTCGACGATCCGGCAGTCCTCGCGCTCGAGGACGTGCTGGACGACGGCCTCGTTCTCCTCGGGGGCGAACGTACACGTCGAGTAGACGATCGTGCCACCCTCGCCGGTGGCCTGTACTGCTCGCCGGATGATCCCCTTCTGGATCCCCGAGACCTCGTCGAGGTAGCCTTCCGACCAGCCGTCGAGCGCGTCGGGGTTCTTCCGGATCGTCCCCTCACAGGAACAGGGGGCGTCGACGAGCGCGCGGTCGAACTCGTCGAAGTCGAACCGCTCGAGGGAGTAGTTGCGGGCGTCGTCGTTCGTGACCGCGAGGCTCGTCGCACCGAGCCGTTCGGCGTTGAATCGCAGCGCCGAAATCCGGCCGAGGTTGCTGTCGTTGGCGACGACGGTGCCCCGATCGTCCATCAGCGCCGCGAGCTGGGTCGCCTTCCCGCCGGGGGCGGCACAGCAGTCCCAGACCCGCTCGCCGGGTTCGGGCTCGAGGACGGTCGCGGGGACCGCCGACACCTCCTCCTGGCCGTGGGTAAACCCGTGAAACGACGACCACGTCGAGCCCGGCGAGTCGGTCTCGAGACGCAGCACTCGAGGGTTCCAGTGGGCACCCTCGTAGCCGACGCCCTCCTCCTCGAGGACGGTCGTCGCCCGGTCGACCGAGGCCTTGATCGTGTTCACCCGGACCGCGTTGCCGAGCGGTCGCTCGCAGGCGGCGAGAAACGCCTCGAAGTCGTCGACGATCGGCCGGTACCGCTCGAGTGGCTCCATTGCCCGTGGATTCGAGAGCCCGTCGCTTGTGGGTTTCGAAGCGCCGTGCACGTCGGCACCGTCTTTATGTCGCTCACCCGCGATTGTCAGCACATGGCAGGGATTCAGATACAGGACTCCGAGGTATCGCTCGAGAAGCCGACGTTCGTCGAGGGGTTTCCCGGCGTCGGCCTCGTCGGCAAGATCGCCACCGACCACCTGATCCGCGAACTCGAGATGGAGTACTACGCCAGCGTCGACTGCGAGGGACTGCCCCGCGTGGGGACCTACCGGGCCGGTGAGGGCCGGGTGCGCCCGCCCGTTCGGCTCTACGCCAGCGAGGCCCACGACCTGATCGCGCTGCAGAGCGACGTGCCGATCGGTGCACCGGCCGTCGGCAGCGTCGCGAACTGCGTCTCGAGCTGGATCGCCGCCCGAGAGGTGCGGCCGATCTACCTCAGCGGGCTTCCCGCCGAACGCGAGGAACCCCCCTCGCTGTACGGGGTCGCCACCGGAAGCCAACTCGAGACGCTCGAGGACCACGGGATCGCGACGCCGCCCGAGGACGGCGTCGTCAGCGGACCCACGGGGGCGTTGCTCGACCGCGCCGCACAGCGCAACGACGATAGTCTGGGA
>NZ_JARUKW010000013.1 GCF_029688845.1 Natronococcus sp. A-GB1
CAATACACCGTACTTCCGCAGGTATCAAGACGTGCTGGAGACGCATATCGAACTACTAGGTGACTTCCTGAACCGGGGAGCTGGAAAAACCCTCTACAGCGGCCGGCCGGACATCGTCGTCGAGGTATACGAGAAGGAGACAGACACTACGCTTCCTCGCCGCGTTCTGTTAGGTGAAATTAAGTATACCGAGAGCGAACAAACGTTTGCCCGCGGACTCCGTGAATTGCTGGAGTACACACGGTTCGCTCGCGTTCGAGATACGTATCTTCACGAGACACCGGGAGTCGATGTTGCTGGTCTATTGATCACTGACGGCATAAAAACGGAATCCGTTGATGGACAAATACGACACCTCACGGCGGAAGACCTTCCTACACAGAAAGAAACGGTAGCTGATTTGCTTCGATGACCGTCTCGTGTGAGCGGCTACCTCGGAGGAAGCCATCGTGATGAGGGTTTCGGAGACTTACTACGACGAAGGTCATCGCTCTCGTCGTGGTTTGTTTATTATCAAGTAGTTGCCGAACGGGAGTCCGCTCGCTGTTAGATAATCGATAGATGTCTTGATTCGGTTATTCCTCGCGCTGTACGCCAAGCACTTCCATCCGTGAATTGCGGTGCTTGCACGAAGGACATCTCGCTCTAAAAACATCCCCCTCTTCTACTGGTGGAACTTCTTGATACTCAACCAAGACTCTGTCACCGCAACCAGAAAGCTTCTCATCGGAGATATCGTTATTGTAACCGTCCTGTTCGGGGTTCGGATGCAAGGCTCGAATGTACTCTACCATTGCACCTTCCCTAGACAGTCCTTGTATATAAACCTCGAACTGATAGACTGCCAACAAATATTACTTTTTGATTCAATCTACTAAGGACTTGGTTTGGTTAGATACCGTTTGATACACATACATCTCCTACTCAACAAGTATGTTGAAACTCAGCACGACATGAAATTTTCAAGGAACTCTATTGAGATCGCTCATTGTGGAAAAGTAACTACAATGTCCGACCCGCTCAGCCAACGTGCTTTTTTGACATCCATTCTTTACAATTAATTGACGGGTGGAACAACCCGATTCGGAAGACCAGCCAACCGATTCTGCAGAAAACCAATCTGAAAAAAGCCATACAACCTTTCACGTAACACGTTCAGTCCCAACAGAATCATCCACTCCCTCTGGGCCTCAAATCCGAGACCTCATTACTCGAACTGACCGTGCTGTCGATCACCTCCATCGCGAAGCCGAAGTGATGGGATTCAATCCCGGAGAAGTCTACGCCGCTTTCGAACGCGTCCACAGGGATATGAAAGTCAGATTGAGGACTTAGCTGCGAGCCGGCTGCTCGTCGGCGGAGGTGACGATTACGTCGCAGTCGCCCTCAATGGCTATGAGTGGTATCACCTCGTCCAACGTGTCAGAGAAATGTGAGCGATGAGACACACGTTGAGATCATCACCAGAATCACATTCGAGACAATGGCTGAAATTGCCGGGAAAGAGTGGTATTGCCAGTATGCCGTGGTAGTGGTGTTGCCCAAAAATAGAGTCAAGATGGCAATCAAAAGGCAGCGGGATGAATTCAGAACTGGACATACTGGTCAGTGGGAACGTGTCTGAGGTGATCTGGAATCATCTGTCATTTCGACGAATCTGAATTGTCTTTGGTGAGATGGGTTAATCAGAGATCAGAATTATTTCTCACCTTTCAACTGAAAAGGCTTTGATCGTTCCTACACAGACGAAAGAGATAACGCTGTCCACTTAATTGGCCTCAATCCTCTTGAATGTGAATCTACTGTCGTTCCTGGTTTGGCAACCGTTCCGACGTCACTCTGTAGTAGAATTGAGCTTGTAGTCAGAAGTAGGGCTCCAAGAGTGCTATGACTTCTTTCACAAGTCGTCAGTAGTCTTCTACTGCTTATTAACATCACTATAGGTGTTCGCCGCACCGAAATTTTATAATCCATGAAATAGATATCATGCCCAATGACAACAAAATCAAGAAGTACACCGAGATTGTGATTGAACGGAATTCGGGCAAGGTTCTTTTAGAATGTACATATTGCGGCGGAAACGGAAAACCCAAAGGAACCTGTAATATTTGTGGTGGGAATGGAAAGATATGGAAAAATGTCTCAGATGGGGACTTGTACAGATGTCGGTTCTGCGGAGGGGATGGAAAGTACAAAGGAACATGTGATATTTGTAGCGGTATCGGAGTTATAACTGCTGAATCCCCACGGATTGAGTGTACTTATTGTGAAGGTAATGGGTAATACAAGGGAAAATGTAAGAAGTGTGGTGGTTATGGGAGTGTTCCATTAGATGATATAGAAGAATATTGAGTGACTATAACACACAGCCACCGCACCGGACACTCAACAACCAACCGCCAGCGGAGGTGCTAAACTAGACAGTGCCGTTTATGGAGTCCGGTCAATCACTAATCTTTTTGATGGATACGTCGTCCAGTGGTAGCGGATCGACGCCCACAAAATCATTTTCGTATGTTATTATTCTCGTAGATATCTCGGAGATATTTGAGTTCTGTAAGGCCGTGATTAGTTGGTACTCTTCATACTCTTGTGGAATAGCGATATTACCGTGATTCGGTGGATCATAGGCTTGAACAAATTTTGGAAGACGTTGTGCTACACCAATAATTGGAGCATCTTTCGCTTCCATTTCCAGTGCTTCAGCTAACGCCGTTGTTTCTGGCTGGCGACGTCGCACTGACACATTTTTGCGGTAGGGGTTGTGTGCACCAAGTTCAAACACAGGAATAAATGCTGTATCTGACTTATCTAGTGACTTATGTAATTTAATCGCATTTTCTTCTGAGTCTGCTCGGTTAATGCTGTCCATTGCATTATAGAACTCTGCAATAATATATCGAGGAATATAGACTGCGCGATCTTCATCTATAACCTCATTGTATAGGTTCACTGCCTTGGAATATTGCTGGCTCGTCGAATTTGTGATTAGTGATGAATTGTTCGCAGCATACACCCATATTTGGGTATCAAAGATATCTACCTGCATCAACAGAGTATGGAAAAGAAAGAATTAATCTAGTTTATTTTCAGACAAACTCTGGGCTATTAGGGTTTGAGAGTCGTGGAACCCGTCGATCGTTTTGGGAATCTCAGTTTCAGTATTCGCAGAGTCTCGCCACTCTTTATATGCAACTTCAATGTCAAAGTCTAGGCCACTGCCAGCCTCAATAACGCTACGAGCAAGGGCCTGAGCTTCCGGGTTTGGATCCCCTGCGTTCGGCATAGCCTCAGCAAGTTCCTTACTCATAAAGACAACTATCGGGCTTGGCGTATTAGTACCTTTGGGTGATTCGTACACTGAGGCGTCCGAGAGAACACGTCGCGTGTGACAGCGCAACTGATGGGAGTGTACCAGATCAAGGATCGGTGTGAACGAATTGTCAGCACACGGCACACAGGGTGTTTAGCACGGTTATTCTCGTGGTTGGGTTCGGTATTCAAATCGCGGGCTCAGCACTATAAAGATTTCTTAACGTTTAGTTCGGATGATTCGATTCAATTCCAGAACTTTGTTGGTACTGACTCAGATCAACAATACCTGATGAGGAACGGTGCAGTTGACTCAGTTCGATCCAAGCAAATTTACTCTGGTACACCTCTGATCTGTATTCAGCACGCCGTTTTCGACAGCAATCGGACATACGAATTGTTGGGCCGACAACTGTACTGTCTGTACTTATCGTTCGTCGGAGAGCGGAGAGAGAGGGAGAGTATGCGAACTGTTCTATGACACCCATGACGACGGCGGCTACACGGAAGGCGACGAGCAGTAATCCGGTCGCCGCCCTGCTTCTCTACGCGACGCGTCCGCGGGAATTGAACGCATTTGTAGCTGTGACTAATATCAAATCCCAGTACATCAGTCAAATTAACTGATTACGCGGAACCTTTGCCGTATTCCTCGTAAAACTATTCTCACGGTAGCTCCATTTGTGCTGTTAAGACAGTGAGAGATTATGACGGTGTGAGTTGAAAAAAGAGCGCGGCGAGGAGCGGTTATAGGGATCCACTGCGACAGCGGTGTCCAGTTTCACTCTGGCTGGGGTGCTCTTATTGTATCTGACGTGGGATCCGCTGCAGCGATGCCCGATCCCTCAGAATACGTCGATGATTTCGGGGTGCCACATTACCAGCTCGAAGCCGCTGTCAATATCGCAGCCAGAAACGTGTACAGCGGTCAAATTCTTCCAGACGGCCCGCCAGGGAGCTACTACAGCGATGGACGGAGAGCCGCCATTTCGGCGCGTTCCATTGCAGAATTCGCCGACTACAGTCAACTACCCGCAGATCATCAACTGTACGAACCAGAGAACACTGGTGCTGGAACCGGGAGGACACCACGTGAATCAGAACGAATTCGTCTGTACACGTCGGCGCGTGGATCGGTTTTTCACCGCCATCAAGAACTGCCCGCAAAGGCGGAACTGAGCATTGGTCAACTGGTGCGTGAGGAGCTGTCCTCGCCACCGCCCTGTGATAACTGGCGTGACGTACACAAAACGCTGGCAGACTACAACGGGGCGCCGCTGGTCGACCCGCCAGATTCGTCGATTAAAACCGGACGTGAGGCGCTCGTGAAAGCGATGGTCTTAGAAGTAACCGAAGCTCGAGACATTTTCCGAAACGAATGGGGTGAAATCGAAAATTGGACGGTCGGGCGTGAGAAACCGTTCTTGTCTGACGTAGACGGATATCTGTTTGGCGGATGTGTCGACCGGTTTAGCATCGTCCTCGACGAGTCCTCGAGGTACGCAGGCGTATTTTCGACGGAACTCAAGTTCACTGATAGAATTCGCCCAAAACACTATCTCCAAGCGGCTTCATACCGATATGCCTTTGAGCCGGTCTCGACAGTTGTTCGTCCGCTTGATGCAGCCCTGGTGAGGATCGATATCGAAGAGGGTACGTGCGAGATCGAAACTTCACGAGACTCCGACTGGCCCGATGACGCGTGGAACAAATTCAAGGCTGCATACGACAGATACTTCGATAAATATCCGCTTTCCGACACATGGTTGCAACTGTCTGCTAACACAATCAAATAGTGTGCTCCCTTCGGTCGGTAGAATCACTCTACGAACTCATCCATCCGCTCGGTCATCTCTTTATGTCCCAGATGGGATCTATCGGGTTGTTCGACAAGTGCTGTCAAAAGAGGAACTGCACGGGAAGGCGAAGATGGTCAGTTGTCTGTAAGGTACTCGGCTGCCTGTTCAGACGTGTCGTACAGGCCACCCCCGAGTTCGAGTTAGTTCAACGAGTTTTCGAAGGTGTACAGTCTGTGCCAGTCCCATACGGCGAAAAGATAGCGAAGTACCACCGAAGCGGATATCAACTCAAGCTTTCTGAACAAGAACCGAATCCTACCCCGGATTCCGGATGACTAACCAGCCAACGGGGAGACTCTCCTTCTCTCCCGATCAATAAAGCACGCCCACAATAATGCACTTCTCCCGTTCATCCCCAACAGGGAGGTTCAACAACTCGAAATCATTATATTCGACCGTCCGCTCCTCTAACTTCTTATCAACGTGGCTCTGGATGCCTGAGACCCGATCATCATCCCACCGCTGTTTCCGAAGCCCATCAATCCGCCGAGTCTCCTCGTCTACGCCCCACAAGAACACCTTCTCATCGTGCCTCTTCCGCTCCTTCTCAATGTTGTCAACAATGCTCTCCGCTGCATCCTCCTTCTGAGTTAAATCCGCCCGATCCTTGTACTCAATCAGGCCAGTACCATCGTGCTCCTTCGTCGTCACTACGTCGTGCTGACGGGGAGTACCGTGGTTGAGGTTAATCACTTGATCTAAACCACGCTTGAATCCGACCTCAACACAATCGCAATCGGAGAGAATGTGCAAGAACACGAACCCGAGGCATCGACGAACAGTCTCACCAGTCGAGTTGACGAGATGATTGTGAATAGTGTTCAGCACCTTCTCCCGTTCTGCGGCGAGTTCCTCTTCCTCGATATTAAACAGAGACAAGCCGTTGATGCTGAACTCGTTGGCTGCGAAAGGATTGGACGGATGGTAGAGTGAAACGTCAGAGGTGTCGATCAGTCCCTGAAAAATCTCTGAAGCGAAGTCCGTGCTGAGTGAAATAGCCTTGTTTGCATACAAGACGTGGATGTGACTGGGGAGTTCACCTTTCTCTTGGATTTCCTCTTGACCTTCCCCGTCCCTGATTACAACGTGAGACTTGTGGTCAATTACTTCGGTATCATCACTGTACGCCGATGCGACACCGCTAACCGGAAGCCGTTTCAGGTCGTTGTACCGACGGGATTGGCCATCAAGGTTGTAACTGTACTCCCGGAACTCGCTCATAAAGTTCTGAGGATTAGTATACGTACTCCGACCCCATCTGATCTCCTTGATGGCGTGACTTCGACCGTTTGAAAGCGAGAGTCTGTCGTTCTTGATTTTGAGCGATTCCTGTTGCATCCACCGTTGCTCAAACTGATCGTTCCCAAACTCGAACTTGCACTCCAAACCAGTCTTCCCCTCATACTGGCAGATAATCTGGATGCTTTTCCGTCGATAATTGACGCGTTTCTCCGATACTCCAATGAAGTTCCTGAACGAGCCGGAATCGGTATCGGTGAAGTGTGAGAACTGTATTTCCTGGCCGTCCTGTTGCTCGAAGTACGCTGCGCTCAGGATGTTATCCACGTCGAGAAAACGGCGAACGAGTTCGACTTTTCCGCTCTCTTCTTGGAGTGACATTCCCCGTTTCGTTTTTACGTGTGCTAGTAAGAAGTCAGAGCCGTAGCAGACGAGCATCGCGTACTTGTTTTTCGTCCGTTGTTTGGACTGGAGGGAATCACAAAAGCTGGAGAGTAGAAGTCTTACGTTCGAATCGGGATCCGGGCCGTTCTTAGCGAGTTCTGTGACGTGTGAGTATGCGACTTCGCCCATTTCCGAGTCTTCTAGTTTGCTCGGATACCGCAGCTTTCGATCTTTGATGTACTCGAGGAGTTCCTCGACTTTGCTCGGATGGGAGATGTTTGCTTCTTCGGGGTCGGGGATTCCTCGCTCGTCAGTGATGATGGGGCGGTAGTAGACACTGGCGGACTCGGGGGTGGAGTCTTCACCGAATGTCTCCTGTTCGGACATCTTCGTGTTCTCTCAAATCTCGTAACTGGAATGATATCATTGTTGGGATGATGTCTCTTTTTAGCGTGACGGTGGGTATATCTAGGGAAGACACAACCCCTACTTGACAGAGGAAGATAACCGGCTCTTATTTTTCCTCAATGAGATCGACGTGTTTGGGGTCTCCAATCCCGTCGAAGAGGTCAGCAGATTCAACCTTTCCCTCATCAATTAGGATGCACACTGCTCGATCTCCATCATCAACTGTTACCTCAGGTTCTCCCTCTCGTTCGTCTACCGTGATTGAGACGCTGTCAAGGTTGACGGTAACCCGGTCTCCGTCTTCACTGCGTGTCAGGTCTGTTGTGCTGATCGTCATCGCAGTTCCAAAGATGAACTCAGCGACCGTATACTTAATTGAGTTTACAATAAATAAGTATTAAGATGGAGGTTTAGTTAGTCGTCAGCGACAGCCGCATCACCACCCACATCCTCGTCGGAATCCACCACCTCAACAGTCATCAGATCCTCACTGCACTTCCCCAGACCATACCTACGGATGCCCGCACGCTTCTCACCCTCAACCACACGATAACCGCCATCCGACGTTTTGACAGCTTTCGGCGGCGTCACGTGGTAGACGTTCTTGTCTTTCCAAATTCCAGGTCGCGGCCGACTGCGGAAATGAGCAGCGAGTTCTACCGGGTCATACTCCTCATACTCAACGTCCGCCATCGGCACGGCAATTTCTTCGTTACCATTCGGTTGATGCCCACTCCTAATTTCCATACCACTGATCGGATCAATGTCTTCCGTGGGATGTCCCAGTTTCTCGGCCAATTTCAACCGCCGTTCATACGCGGTTTCGATCCGATTATCAACCATACTGGTAATCGGGTTCTTAACAACCTCTTCACGACCAGCTTTCCGACTGACGGGCTCTCCAACAATATCTTCAACTTCTTCCCAACGTTCCTCGAAGCGGAGATAGGAGTCTGCGACCTCCTCCCAGAACTCAGGCGAGTGGTTGACGTGTTGGGTATGAGCCATCTCGTGAATGACGAGTCTCACTCGTTCGGGCCATTCCCACTGCTTCCACTCAGACGCATTAACACGATAGTAGATGCGTCCTGCCGGTCGTGGCCCGCATTTGGCGTTGTAGATCTGGAGGCCCATACCGAAGTCAACAACTTCCGGTTTCAGCTTTAGATCGGCTCACCCGTAGATCTCCCAATCGGGATACGATAGGTTGAACAGGTCGACGAAGACTTGGAGTCTCGGGTCTACGTCACTCATCGCTGACCACCCCGAGAGAGGTTTTGATTCCGTCGTTAATTTTTAGGCTGTACAATTCGATATTCGATTCGCACACAGTCTTGTTGTTCATTCTTTGTGTTTTCGATAGCAGCTGCTGTTCATCGGTTGATTCATCTACGCAGTCTCGTACCTAACTACTGATATTTCATCGCTCGCCTCGGCTGTGTATGGCGCTTTACCTGTCTTTTTACGTCGACATTTCGCGGCTGTTGACGTCTATTGATAGGATGTGTGGACATTATGTTTAAACTCTGTACTTTTTCCGGTTTTCGGCACTTCAGCCTTTGAAGGGCAAGAAAACACCGGAACAAGGGGTTAATTCCACAACTGGAATGTGGAATAAATCTGTGTCTTGTCGAGAAGGAACAGGAAGAAGTAGTTATAGCGAGTCTGGTAGTTGTTCCCGGCGCACGTCAGCCTTCTCGGTGTCAGATAGTGTTGAGTAGTGCTCGTCAATCACTGAAGGTGAAACATCCGCCCTGTCGCTTACCGTCTGCTTCCCCGTTTCTTCTCGAAGGTGCCAACTGATACTCCCTCGTCTGATTGCGTGAGTGCTTTCAGAGGAGTCGCATTTACACGCATCATTGTTGGTCTGAGCAGCCTCGCAAGTCTCTGGATCTTCCTCGTGAGGACAGTCCCGAACAAGACACGGCCGAGTAACTGCGTACACGTGATTGCGCAGAGTATTCCTATGATATCTACCGTACTTGCTGGCGAGTAATGGTTCGCGGTCGTACTCATCCGTTACTTCGGGTCTGGTTTGTTCGATGTAGTCGCGTAGGATTTGGCACGTTTTGCGGTTGATGCTGATAGTGCGCTCGCTCTCGTCTTGATTCTTCAACGATGTACCCTTGTCAGGCCGGTGTTCAAGCGTGATATACCCACCTTCCAAGTCGATATCGTCGAGGTCAATCGAATGAGCGGCACCAATGCGGATCATCGTCCACCACAACAGGTGTACGAGAGTATGTTGGAGAGACGCGTACTGATACCGGTCGAGGTGGGAGAGGATGTTTTTCGCTCGTTCTGCGGTGATCTCGTTGCTACGCTGGCCACCACGATTTGGACTTTCTACTTTCTCCGGCAACCGAGGATCGATTGCGTCGATGTTCCTGAGGAATTTGCAGAACACGCGTAGGGTATCCAGTTGTGTGGCGATTGTGTCGTTGGAGTGTTCGTCGAATCGCCACGAGCGGAACCGGCGGATGTCCAGTCCACCCAGTTCGTACGTGTACTCGTAGTCTGTCTCCTGCTGGAACCACGTGATGAAGTGGCTGAGTCGGCTTCGGTGGCTTCGGATGGTCGCTGGACTGCATTCTTGCGCTTTCTCGTCCAAGTACAGTTCTAGGGCGTCTGATGGTGTGATGTGTTCGTAATCGTTGTCGTGTGCCATTTTTGGAATCGCTCCTCGTGGCACGCCTAGGGGTTCCCGTTACCCGCATCGGATGGGAGCTGGTGTCCCGATTTCCGACGCGATAGCCCGTCACGGCATTATTTTCACGATGATGTCGCGGGTTCAAATCCCGTCGCGCCCGCTATTCTACGACGAACGGACGTGAGGAGGAATAGCGAATCGCGCGGGATTTGAAGTAGAGAACGCCGAGCGAAGCGAGCCGTTCGCGTAGTTCACAATCCCGTCACGCCCGCTCGGCTCGTTGCACTCCTCTCGCGAGCGTAACGTAGCTCACGAACGCGTTGCGTTCGCTCACTCTCCCCGTGATTCATTTGCGAAGTGAGTTAAGAGGGTATATTCTTATCTTTCTCTCACTACTCGTTTCGGTCAGTCTGCTATTCTCACCTGAGGGGGTCTGTAGCTCATCCGACCAGTTCTTCTTCTCCTGGCTCTTCTTCAGGTGGGTCTTCCTCTTCCGGCTCTTCTTCAGGTGGGTCTTCCTCTTCCGGCTCTTCTTCGGGTAGGTCGTCCTCTTCCGGCTCTTCTTCAGGTGGGTCTTCCTCTTCCGGCTCTTCTTCGGGTAGGTCGTCCTCTTCCGGCTCTTCTTCGGGTAGGTCTTCCTCTTCCGGCTCTTCTTCGGGTAGGTCTTCCTCTTCCGGCTCTTCGATCGTGATCGTGGTTTCGGCGGTGTCGTCCTCGCTCGAGACGGTGATGGGGTACTGATCGGGTTCCATCCCCGCGGTGTCGTGGTCGAGCTGGACGGACTCGGACTCCTCGGCCCCGAGCGTCACCGTCGCAGCGTCGGATGCGGCGCCGTCAACCGTGAGTTCGACCTCCTGTGTGTCCTCCTCGCCGCCGACGTTCTCCACGCTAGCGTCGACGGTGAGCGTCGTACCCGGCTCGAGGGGATCGTTCGTCTCGTCGATCTCGACGGTGAACTCGGCAGCCTCGGCCACCTCCTCGATCGTGAACGTCGTCTCGTCGGAATCGTCGTCGATGGTGACGGTCGCGGTGTGCTCGCCGGGCTCGAGGTCCGTCGTCTCGTGGGTGAGCTGGACCGTCTCGGGCTCCTCCGGCTCAAGGGTGACGCTCTCGTCGTCGGCCTCAACCTCGTCGACCGTCAGCTCTACCTCCACGGTCTCCGCTTCGTCGCCCACGTTCTCGACGGTCGCGTCCACCTCGAGCGTCTCGCCGGACTCGACGGGGTCGTTCGTCTCGACGATTTCGACGGTGAATTCGCCGGGCTCGTCCGGATAAATCTCGCCGGCGGGCTCGGTCTCGGCGATGAGCACCTCCTCGTCCTCAGTCGGATCGACTTCCCAGACGAGCCGCTCATCAGCGTCCGCGGGCGTCCACCGCACGGTGAACGTGTGCTCGCCCGGCTCGAGCTCCGTCGGCGGCTCGTCGTCGGTCGTCCCCTCGACGAACTCACTGCCGACCTCGAGGGGGTCCTCGTTGGGATTGTCGTACTCGAATGTGACCTCGATTTCGCCGAGGTCATCGTCCTCGTCCGCGTCTTCCTCACCCTGGACTGCATCTCCGTCCTCGTCCTCGACCGCGTCCTCTTCCTCGATCGGCTCGGCCTCGCGGACGTCGATCTCGGGGAGCTCCGGCTGCACCTCGTACTCGATCGTACCGCGCTCCACGACCGGATCCTCGTCGTCGACCTCGTCTTCGTCGACCTCGTCTTCGTCGGCCGGTTCTTCCTCTACCGCTTCGTCCGGTGCGCCTTCCACCAGCAGTTCCTCCTCGTCGTCCTCGTCCTCGCCCGTCGCGACCACGCTCACCTCGAGGCTCGTATCCTCCTCGAGCGGCGGATCGAGCGTCAGTTCGAGGTCACTGGCTTCCTCGTCGGCGGCAAAGGGTTCGCTCCGCGCTCGCTCCTCGCTGCCGTGGACGGTGACGACGTAGGGAACCGTCGCGCTCGCCTGGTCGACGACTAACGTCTGCCCGTCCGCGGCCTGGTCGGCCACCGACAGGCTGGCCTCGACGTCCTCGTCGAACGTCACGAGTAGCTCCTGGTCCGTCGTCTGTCGAATCTCGTCGAGTTCCACGAGTTCCCCGTCGACGACGAGGGTCATCGTCCGCTCGCCCGTCGAGAGGCACAGCTGTTCGATCACGTCGACGTCGGTGATCCCGACCCTGATCACCCGCCGGCAGACCGACCAGCAGCAGGTCCAGGGACAGCACCACCAGCAGCCCGGCGGGTCCGGTTGCGGGGGTTTCCCGCGGACGGTGCCGGTCACGGTGCCGCGACAGATGGGCTGCAGGAATCGCGGGCGGATCACCACGAACCACCAGCTGGTCCCGAAGCAGGTGCTCCAGCAGATGACGTACAGCGAGATCACCGTCCGCTGATCGCGCAGTGCGAGGGCGCCGTCGACGCAGCCGTAGATGGTCGCGTGAATCTGATCCTGTGTGCGTATCCGGTGACGACGCGTCAGCCGCTGGAGTTCGAACCCGTCATCGTTCGCCCCCTCGCCGCCGTCCGGTTCCTCGGCCGCCTGCAGCTCCGCCGGTTCGTCGGGGGGTTCGAGCTCCGGCGGTTCCTCCGCCTGCGGATTCTCGGGCAGTTCCGCCTGGAAGGTACCCACCGTGCTGCCCGCGACGGATGCGAAGACTGCCTCGTCGCTGGCCTCGGGGTGTTCCTCGGCCGCCTCCCGACCGCTCTCGATCGCCTGCTCGCGCTGTTCCTCGGTCAGTTCCACGCCGAACTCGTCGGCTAAGATGTCGATACCAGCGTCGACGCCGGCTTCGACGGGTGACTCGTCCTGGGCGAGTCCGACTTCCGGAATCACCGCGCCCGCGCCGAGCGCCGTGCCGGTACTCGCCAGTACCGAGCGACGAGACAGACCAGAATCGTCCCCGTTTCGTTTGGAATCGCGCATCGTGTAATCACCTTCGGTGGGGGTGTCAGCTCGCTCCCGTCGGTGCTTCCCGTCGTGTCCCGGTGGTCGGCTTCGGGTCGGCCCCGTCTCCTTCGATCGTGGCCGGACTTGAGTAGACCGAGCCGTTCCGCCCCGCTGTGGTCCATCCTTGCCCGTCGATCGCGACCGCCGGTTTCGCCTCGCCGCGAGGAACCGACCTCCTCTATCGAAAGCTCTCGCCGACGGTTTCTTTAGTTATATCCGGTGACCGAGTGACGACCCCTGTCGATCGAACGAGGGTCGTCCGACCGTCAGGGGGTGAGCGGGTCACCTCGTTCCGGGAAGTCTAACGTGTGGTCCACTCGCGATCCTCGTCTGCGTCGGTCTCAACCGACCGGATTGGTGGCCGATCGGCAGGGCGGCGGTCGTCTCCTCCCGCCATCCGTCGTCACCAATCGTAGTGGGCGACCTCCCTCCGAGGGCCCCGCCGCACCCGCTGTGTTATCGACGCTCCTCGAGCACCGTTCCACCCTCGAGCGCCGACCCGTCGAACTCCGGGCGAAGGTTCAGGCCCGTCGACCCGATGGTTCCGACGGATGACCGACGACGAGAAAACCGAGGAGATCCCCGAGGACGGATCGCGACAGAACGAGACCGACCCCGATTCCGATGAGGGCGACGCGGACGACGCGTAGCCCGACCGAGACAGCGTCCGTTTTCGCCGCTCCCTCGAGCCGAGAGCCGTAGCTACTATACGCCACGGTGGGTAGCCGTCCCTATGTCCGAACGCGAGTGGTGGAAGGAGGCGATCGTCTACCAGATCTATCCGCGCAGCTTCAACGACAGCGACGGCGACGGCGTCGGCGACATTCCCGGGATCGTCGAGAAGGTCAACTACCTCGAAGAGCTCGGCGTCGACGTCGTCTGGCTCAACCCCGTCTACGAGTCGCCGATGGAAGACAACGGCTACGATATCGCGGACTACCGGGCGATCCACCCTCGCTTCGGGACGATGGACGACTGGGAGCGCCTGCTCGAGGAGCTTCACGACCGGGACATGCGCCTGATCATGGACCTGGTGGTCAACCACACCTCCGAAGAACACGAGTGGTTCGTCCGCTCGCGGGACGGCGATCCGGCGTACCGGGATCACTACGTCTGGCGCGAGGGCGAGCCCGACGGTCCGGCGCCGAACAACTGGGAGTCGTTCTTCCGGGGGTCGGCCTGGCGCTACGACGAGGATCGCGAGGCGTACTTTTTGCACCTCTACGACGAGAGCCAGCCGGATCTAAACTGGGAGAACCCCGACGTTCGTGCGGACGTCTTCGAGATGATGCGCTGGTGGCTCGAGAAGGGGATCGACGGCTTCCGGATGGACGTCATCAACCTCATCTCCAAACCCGACGGGCTGCCGGACGGCGATCCCGAGACCGACGGCCTCCCCGTCGGGGCCGAGCACTACGTCAACGGGCCGAACCTCGAGGCGTACCTGGAGGAGATGTACGAGGAGGCACTGGCCGACTACGACGCGATGACCGTCGGCGAGACGGTCGGGATGGCGACCGAAGAGGCCTCGGCGTACATCGGCGACGATCGGGCGCTCAATATGGCGATCCACTTCGAGCACATGAACGTCGACCGCGGTGAGGGTGGGAAGTACGATCCCGTCGACCTCGATCTGCTCGAGCTCAAGGAGATCGTTACCCGCTGGCAGGAGGCGCTGGCCGACGAAGGGTGGAACTGCCTGTACTTCAGCAACCACGACCAGCCCCGGACCGTCTCCCGGCTCGGCGACGACGGCGAGTACCGCGAGGAGTCCGCCAAGATGCTCGCAACCGTACTCTGTACGCTCCGGGGGACGCCGTTTCTCTACCAGGGTCAGGAGATCGGGATGACGAACACGAGCTTCGAGGATCCCGCCGACGTCGAGGACGTCTGGGCGGAGAACTTCCTCGAGGAGGCTCTCGAGAGCGATCGGTACGACTCCTTCGAGGACGTTCGTCCGGTGCTCGAGGAGTGCTCGCGGGACAACGCCCGGACCCCGATGCAGTGGGCCGACGACGACAACGCCGGCTTCACGGAGGGCGAGCCCTGGATCGGCGTTACCGACAACTACGACGAGATCAACGTCGAGGCCGCCCGCGCGGACTCCGACTCGATCTGGCACTACTACCGGGAGCTGTTCGCCCTCCGGGAGGAACACGAGACGCTCGTCTACGGCGAGTACGAACTCCTGTGTCCCGACCATCCGGAGGTGTTCGCCTACGAGCGCAGCCTCGAGGACGAGCGGCTGCTGGTCGTCTGTAACTTCTTCGGCGAGCGAGCGGAGATCGAACTCGGCCTCGAGGACGAGGTCGCGAACCGGCTGCTCGGCAACTACGACGAAGAATCGTCGTTCAGCGAGACGCTCGAGTTGCGACCGTACGAGGCCGCCGTCTACCGACTCTCGTAGCCCTGCTTTGCGGCCGTCGTCGACTCCGATCGCGCCCGACGGATCGCCCGGACGGCTCGCTCGCCGACGTGTTTCGCGTCCTCAAGCGAGAGGTCCCGGTGGATCGGCAGGCAGACGTGTCGTCCCATCGCTGCGGTCCCCTCGGGCGCGACGCCGTCGGTGTCGTAGCGATCGGTAACGAACGGCTGGCGGTGCAGGGGCGGATCGTACGCCCAGTCGATCGTGATCCCCTCCGCTTCGAGGCAGTCCCGAACGCGAGTTCGGTCGCAACCGGGATCGAGCGCGACGGGGTAGCGCCAGTAGCTCGAGCGAACGGTCGGCGGCGGCGAGATCGGGTCGGCACCCTCGAGCCCGACCAGCAGATCGTCGTAGATCCGGGCGATCTCGTTGCGGTAGGCGACGAACGCCTCGACGCGCTCGAGTTGGCTCCGGCCGAGGACGGCCGCAAACTCCGAGAGGCGGTAGTTGCTCCCGAGGTGAGTGAATCGTGGGTCGTCGGCGTCGGGATCGAGCCCCCGGTTGCGGATCGCCGCCACCCGTCGCGCGAGGGAGGCGTCGTCGATCAGCACCATGCCACCCTCACCGGTCGTCAGCACCTTCGTCGCGTAGAACGAGAAGCACGCCGCGTGGCCGATGCTGCCCGCGGGCCGGCCGTCGATCGTCGCGCCGTGGGCGTGCGAGCAGTCCTCGATCAGGACGGCGTCGTGAGCTTCACAGAGGGCCCGCAGCTCGGCCGTCCGTTCGCAGACGTTGCCCGCGAAGTGGACGGCCACCACGGCCGCGGTGTCGTCGCTGATCCGTTCGGCGACCGACTCGAGCGAGATGTTGTGATCGTCGGGCTCGATATCGGCGAACCGGAGCTCGTAGCCCGCGGTCAGCACCGACGAGGCGTTCGCGGCGAACGTCTGGATCGGGACGATCACCTCCTCGCCGCGACCCTCAAGCGCGCGAAAGACCGTCTCGAGGGCCGACGTACACGAGTTGGTCACGATCCCGTGCTCGCGGCCGACGTAGTCGGCGAACTCCCGTTCGAACGCTCGGCAGTGCTCGCCCATCGTCAGCCGCGCGTCGCCGTCGAGCATCCGTTCGAACTCGGTCAGCACCCGTTTCTTGCCCGGAAACGAGCCGCCCGTCGCGATCGGGTACTCGTCGGTCACGGCTGACCACCCGGCCGGTTCGTCCTTGCGTTCGGTTCCCACCATCCGTCCGTCCACCCGTCGAAGCGCATAATCGCCGGTGACACTCTTGGGGACATAAGTATGGGGCCGGAGAACCGTCCCTAGACGACGGTTTCTCGATCCTCTCGAGGCCGGTTTCCCGAACAGCGATGGTGTGGAACCGACCGACGGACGCGGTCGTCACGGTACGAGCACCCTACTGTCCGTCCCAGACCGACTCGCGAAGCGCCCAGACGTCGCTGGTCGGCTCGAGCCGGTGTGGCTCGCGGCCGCGCTCGGTGAGGATCCCGACGTGGTACAGCATCGTCTTCAGCTGGAACACCGTCGGCGCGTGGTAGGTCGCGCCGTCCTCGAGGGGTTCCCGACGGAGGTCGCCGTCGGTCGTCAGCGCGCGACGCCGAACCATTCGGTCGCCCCGGATGAACAGTTCGACGGCAAACGTCGGGTGGAGTTCGTGGAGGTAGGTGACGAACTCGACGAGTGACGGCTCGCGGCTCCCGTCTCGGTGGAGGCGCTGAAGTTCGGTCACGAGCAGTTCGGTCGCGGGGTAGTCGAACACGACTCGGCGGGCGAGCTGGCCCCAGGCCGGCGCCAGATCGACGAAGCGTTTCGGGGAGCCGTACCACGACCCGAACTCCTCGAGGGCGCCCTCGACAGTCCCGTAGTTGCGCTTTGCGAACCGAACTACCTCCTCACCGAGCGAGGTGAGTTCCGCTCCGCCCGGGGCCTCCTCGAGCAGTCCGAGAAACACGGCGCCTCGCCGGGCGTCGTCGACCGCGCCGACGACGTCGTACGTCGTCAGCAGCGTCTCGGTGTCGCCGTCGGCGTAGTGGGCCAGCGGATACCCCAAGTAGTTCTTCGGGTGGTTCAGGCCGAACGACTGATTCGCGACGCCCTGCGCGCTCGCCTGAAACCGGATCGCTGTCGCCTCGGTCGTCGTCCTGTTCCCGACCACGCGCGGCACCTCGAGGGGCGCCACCCCGCCGTCGGACCCGACGCCGAGGACGCCGACGTTCAGCTCCCGCGCCAGCGTTCGGTCGGTCTCGGAGACGGCCGATGCGGGCGCCGCGAGGTAAGTCGCGTTGGCCTCGCCGAGTCGGTCGTACGCCTGGACGATCCCGCGCTGGGTGTCGACACCGTCGCTCGCGTACCCTTTCGCCTCCACGGCGACCAGCGGTGGCTCGTCGCCGAGTCGATCGACGGCTACGAACTCCGGCTCGAGCCGGCCGACGCCGACGAGGTCCGGGTAGCCGCCGCCGATCCGGACGTGGTTGAACGGCGCCAGCCGGTCCCTGATCTCGGGGTCGACGGCCCGTCCGGGAAGCCACTCCTCGCGGGCGAACTGCGTGTCCGCGACCGCATAGGCGGGCCCGCCATCGTCGGGAAAGAGTCCTCTTTTGGCGTCGGCCAACACCTCGGGCTCGGCCAGTGACCGGACGCTCATGGTTCGGCATCGGCCGTCGGCGCCAAGAACGTTCCGGCGCAGCGACTGTCGGCTCGAGCGACACGGTGAGCGTCCGGTTCCGGCGTCCCTCCTCGAGCGACGGCGACTACCGGTCTACGGCTCCCGTCCGAACTCGCTCTCGAGTTCGAGCTCGCTCGCGATCCCGACAGCCAGCGCACCCGTTCCGAGGACCGTCAGCGCGAGCCCCAGCACCCAGCCCACAGCTCCTGGCTCGAGGAGCGCGAGCAGCCAGAGTCCGGCGACGAGGGCGAACCCGCCGGCGACGATCAGTCCGACGAATCGCTCCATATCGGTCGGTCGGTTGCCCGAGCCAAGTATCCCGGCCCCGTCGGGCGAGAAGCTAAGTGAGCCGACCCCGAAGATTTTCGATAGGATGACCGAACCGACGCTCGTCTTCGACGACGACTGCGGCTTCTGTACGTGGTGGGCCGAGTTCTTCGATGACCGAGCCGACATCCGCATCGTTGGCTTCACCGACCTCACACCGGAGCTCCGCGAGCGACTGCCCGAGGACTACGAGGACTGTTCGCACTTCGTGACCGACGACGAGGTCTACTCCTGTGGCGCCTCCCTCGAGGAGGGGATGGCTCGAGTCGACGACGCCGGCGTGGTGCGAGAGGCCGTCGGGTTCCTGCGGAACTTCGAGGACTACGAGCGACTCCGCGAGAGTGGGTACCGACGAGTAGCGCATAACCGCGACTTCTGGGGGCAGTACCTCTCGAAAACTCCACCGGTCCGACGAGAGGAGTAAGCGGCGGCGCGCTCGATCGGTCTTCGACGTTTCACACCGATCGCGAGCTACGACGAAACCTCGTTCTCCGGTGGCCCCTCGCTCGAGCGCTCGGTTCGCCAGCGAGGCGTCGGCGTTCGACCCAGCGACCGGAGGACGGCGGCGATCGCCACGAGATACGCGCCGCTACCGATCAGCAAGACGCTGAGACTCGGAAGCTCGATCATCGGCGAGCGGCGTCGGTCGGCACCGCGGCGAGGTTCGGTCGGCGGCCGACGATGTCGTCTACCTCGCGGTCGTCCGTGCCGTCCGCGACGACGTAGTCGACGTCGCGCCCGAGGTGGTAGTACGTCGTGGTCTCGTCGAACTCCATCCGCCGACTCGGCTCGGATCGCACACACCGGATCCACGAACCGTTGTCGCGGTCCAGTACCGTCAGTTCGTCGACCGTGATCTCCCGTCCGTCCGTCAGTCCGACGGTGATCTCCTCGCTCATGTTACTAACGATGGAAGTCACAGGTATTGTTATGTGGTTGTTTCCTGACGTTAGTCGACGGTTACCCGTTTCACCGGTGCCGATTGTGAGGTTCTCACACGCGGCCTTTCGCGTAAACATCTGACTAACCGAGGTGATCAGTGTCCCGAGCGGTTTCGACGACGTTCGCCCCTCCGTTTCTTCGGCGCGGAGTTCACCCTACAGGCCGAATCGCCGAACGCGCAGTTCCTCGACCGAAACCGGATCGACGTAGGTACCGACCCGTTCCCGGTGCCACCACGCGCCCGTCTCGGCGCGTTCCTCGGGGGTCGTAAACCGGTAACGATAGCGAAGCACGCGGACATGTTCGGGAGACTCCTCGGCGCCTTCGAAGGGGTCCTCGGCCAACAGCGAGCGCGTGGGCTCGTCCTCCTCGAGCAGTCGCCGGAGGAATCGCAGCACCCACGGGCTGCGACGCGGGGTCGGTGACATGGCCGCGAACCAGAGCTGCCAGTCCAGTCGCAGGTGGTAGGGGGCGATCTGTGGCGGCCGTCGCTCGGGATCCGTCGGCTTCCCCCGGAACCGGTACGTTTCCCACTCGGTATCGTCGGTGACCCGCCCGTCGCCGGTCCCCTGAATCACGAGCTCGTAGCGATCCCGCGTGACCGAACCGAACGCCCCGTAGGTGTTGACCAGGTGCAGCGGATCGAAGGCGGTGTTCATCGCCTGCCGTTCGGAGAGCATGTTCCGAACGGGGTAGATGCTCAACACGAGGACGACCACGGCGACGAGGATCGCCGCGGCCTCGAGGTAGATCGGCGTCGCCGTGGTCGCCGGCGCCGTCACCGGGAGCAGGGCCTCGAGGATCCCGTCGCTGAAGGTGGCGATCGCCAGCACGATCGTCAGCGCGTTCAGCCAGGCGAAGTTCCCGGTGACCATCAGCCAGCCCTGGAAGCCGATCGTCGCCGCGCCGGCCAGCGCCGCGGCGGGCTGGGGCGCGAAGTAGAGAAACGGCACCGCAAGCTCGAGGACGTGATTCCCGAACGTCTCGAGTCGGTGAAAGAGCTTCGAGCGATGGTGGGCGTACCAGCTCACGGGGTTGGGGATGGGCTGGGTTTCGTAGTGGTAGTCCAGACAGGAGAGGTCGCGCCAGCAGTCGTCGCCACGGATCTTGATGAGTCCCGCGCCGAACATATTTCGGAAGAGCACCCACTGCAGCAGGAGGAAAACGACCGCGGGCGGGGAGGCCGAGCCGGCGCCGAGGAAGATCGCCAGGAAGCCGGTCTCGAGCAGCATCGACTCCCAGCCGTAGCCGTAGAAGAGCTGGCCAGCGTTGACGAAGGAGAGGTACAGCAGCCACAGCGTCGCCCACAGCGCCATCGAGGCGGGCGTCGCGTAGCCGTCGGGAAGCTGGTAGGGAACCGCGAACAGCGCCAGCGCGGAGAGACCGACCCCGGTCCAGGCGGCGACACCGATCGCGCGGTCGCTGGGGACGAGATAGAAGAGGCTCGGTTGTTCCTTGAACGAGGCACCCTCGGCGTACCACTCGAGGGGGAACAGGCCGTCCTCGCCGGCCAGCGGGCGAAACTGGACGGCGGCGACGAGGAAGGCGAGCAGATAGAGGAGCGCCAGCCCGCGCTGGAAGAGGAAGCGAACGAGCCAGAACTCCTCGCCGTGGAACACGTTCCGCCTGAACGTGCGAACGGGCAAAGGGATACCGCCGAAACGGGTCGGCCTACTGCGGCGGAAGTCGGACGCGATCGAACCAGAACGTCTCGACACTCCTGATCATCGAGACGAGGTCGTCGGGTGCGATCGGTTTCGTCAGGTAGGCGTTGGCGGCCCGTCGGTAACACGCCTCGACGTCCTCGCTGGCCTCCGAACTCGTCAACACGATAACGGGGAGCCGTCGGAGGTCCCGCGACTTCCTGATTCGCTCGAGGACGGTCTCGCCGTCTGTCCCGGGCAGGTTCAGATCCAGCAGGACGAGGTCGGGAAGCGTTCCGTTGGCGTCCCGGGCTCGTCGCTCGAGGAACCGCATGGCATCCTCGCCGGTCGGTACCGCGTGGAGTTCGTGATCGCCGTCGGTCGCTTCGAACGCCTCCTGGACGAGTCGGACGTCGCCGGGATTGTCCTCGACCAGCAACACCTCCCGCGAGGGAATCATTGTCCTCCTCGGACGACCGACCGTTCGTCCCCGTTCCCCGACGTCTCGCGAGCGACTGCCACCCTCGTTCGCCGCGACAGTCGTCTCAGTTTTCCCCGAAAGTATACGGATAAAATGAACTCGAATCCGTCTGCCATTACCGTACGGCGGCGTTTCGAACGGTTGAGCGTACTGCTGCGTGTGCAGCATCCTTTTTATACGGACCGTGTCGATTCAATCGAACATCGTGGTTCCGACGAGTCGCCGGAGTCCGCGCTGCAACCGCGAGGAAACCGACTGGCGCGTAATGTCGAGTTCCGCGGCGAGCTCCGCCTGGGTGATCTGTCGCGGCGAGTCGAAGTAGCCCCGCTCGTAGGCCAGGAGCAACGCCTCGCGTTGAGCGGACGTGAGGGCGTCGCTCTCGTCCGTCCGCGACGAAAGCGACTGGAGTCGCGTGAGGTCGATCGGGATCGACGCCTCGCGGCAGGCCGACTGGAAGGCGGCGAGCGACTCGCGGTCGTCACCTCGGATCTCGAAGGACCAGCGCCGCCTCGTGCCGACCGCGGAGACGAGGACGACCGCCGACTCGAGCAACACCGTCAGGAGGTTCTCCCGGTCGGGAGCCCACTCGACGCGAACCAGCCGCTCCTCGCCGACAGTTTCGACGACACTGATCGCCCCGATATCCGGGTGTGAGACCGCGTCCGGGTCGAACGACGCGACGTTCGGACCGCGCAACCAGAAGTACGGTATCGTTTCTCCGTTCGTCGGGACGGTCCGATCGAGTTCGGCTATCGCGTCCGGAAGCTCCTCGAACACGCATGTCAGCGGAAACCACTCCCCCGACACGTCGAATGCGGCCTCGATCGCCATAATTCCTCCATACTTTCGCTGTAGTAAATTCTATGGTCGGCAGTAGAAACCTCGTGTCCGCAAACGACTCGCGGGCGGACGACGCGGTCGCCGCCAGGATCCGCTCGTGGGCCGCGATGCCACAGTGACCGCGATTCTGGTGAGTGCCGATCCCCGGATTACGCCTGTCAGTGGCGTTCACCGCACGCCACGTCGCTCGTTCCACGAGCACGCGCCTCAGAGACCGACGCCCGACAGTCGAACCGTCGTCAACGGAGTCGCGGCTGCGGCCGCGGCGGGCGCTCACTGCTCGAGCGACCGCGGCTCGGCCGGGATCGAGCGGCTCCGCTGGGCGATCTCCAGGGCCTTCATCAGGTCCGTCCGCGAGAGCAGCCCCGCGAGCGAGCCGTCGTCGTCGACGACGAGGATGCGTCCGATATCCTCCCGCTGGATCGTCCGCAGGGCTGACGTCGCCTCGTCGGTAGGCGCGGCAGTGACGAGGTCGGTCGACATCACGTCCGTGACGACGTCGTCGGCGTCGTCAGCCCGCTCCTGGAGGTCCTCGAGGGTGACGATGCCGACGAGTTCGCCGTCCTCGAGGACGGGGTAGCCGGTGTGGCGCTCGCGCATCATCCGCTCGAGGAGCCGATCGAGCGGGAACTCCGGCGTGACCGTATCGAGCCGCGCCGCGGGCGTCATCAGGTCGGCGACGGACAGCCCCTCGAAGGCGGTCTCGACGAAGATCTGCTGGGTCTCGCTCGAGGCGGCGATGTAGATGAAGAAGGCGATCGCGATCGCGAAGATGCTGAGCGTAAGAATGCCGAAGAATCCGAGCAGGAGTGCAAACCCCTTTCCGACGCCGGCGGCGATCTGCGTCGCCTCCAGCCGCGATCGGTTCCGCGAAAGCAGCGCTCGAAGCACCCGTCCGCCGTCCATCGGGAACCCCGGGAGCATGTTGAAGATCGCCAGCACGACGTTGAGTATCGCCAGGTAGCCGAGCACGAACAGCATCGCCGGGAACTCGGCGGGCAGCAGGACGAACCCGACGTAACAGACGACTCCGACAGCGACGCTGACGATCGGACCTGCGATCGCGATGACGAACTCCTTGTGCCAGTCCTCGGGCATCTCGGCGAACTGCGCGAGCCCGCCCAGAAACCACAACGTGATCGACTGGGTCTCGAGGTCGTAGCGGCGGGCGGCCAGCGCGTGTCCCAGCTCGTGGAAGAAGACGCTGACGAACAGCCCCAGCGCGGCCGCCAGCCCGAGCAGCCACGGCGTCACGCCGTCGGTCAGCGGGACCGGATCGATCCCCGCGCCGAAGGTGTCGTTGAGCAACTGGACAGTGAGTTCCATCTGGACGCCGATGAGGTAGGCTAACAGCGGAACGACGAGGAGAAACGAGACGCCGAGCTTGATCGGAATGCCGAACGCCGAACCGATACGGATACTGGCCATACTGGCGTTAGGAACCGGAGCCTCTTCAGACGATATGCTGCATAGGTCTCTCGGACCTCAATCGGCGAGGCGACGCAGCGCCGCGCCCGCGGCCGCGACCACGATCCCCGCCGCTGCGATCAGTCCCAGTCCGGGGGCGTACGAGCCCGTCAGATCGTGGCTCGTCCCGATCAGCACCGGACCGAGGAAGCCGCCGATCTCGCCGACGGCGAAGATGAAGCCGACGGCGGTGCCCGTCAGCCGCGCGCCGATCCCCTCGAGCGCGGGCGGGATCGCTCGAACGAGCGGCGAGAGCCCGCCGACGCCGAGTCCGGCGACGACGATACTCGCCAGGAGCGCGACCCACATCCGATCGGCGAGCACGATACCGACCATCCCAACACAGAACACGATGCCGCAGCAGATCAGCGCCGACGGACGGGCCTCGTAGCGGTCGGCCAGTGCCGGGACCGTAAAGATTCCCACGGCGTAGGCCGCGACGAAGAGGCTCGTCGTCTGGCCCGCGAGCCCGGGCGAGACGCCCCGGGCCTCGAGCACCGTCGGGAGCCAGCCCTGTATCCCGTGACTCGCCAGCAAGTACATCGTGCCGACGACGACCACGAGCTGGAGCTCCCGGTGAGTGAGGATCAGCCGGAGGTCCCGTCGGATCGACTCGAGGGGCGATCGGTCGCCGTGGTCGTTCTCGTTTGCGTCCTTTGCCGCGGCGCGGTCGTCGAGCCTCAGTTGCCGGGCGAGGAGGTACCAGCCGAGCCCGTAGCCGATCGCGACGAGCCCGCTCCAGAGAAAGAGCGGGCGCCAGCCGCCGAGCCACGGGCCGAGGATCGGCCGTCCGACCCCGAAGGCGAGCGCGGTCCCCGCCGACGCGCCGACGAGGTAGATCGAGGACGGAAGCCCCGTTCGGCTCGGCGGAAACAGCGTCGAGACGAGCTTCGGCAGGCCAAACGTGATCGCGGTCGCGCCGACTCCGAGCAGCAGGGTCAGCGCCAGCAACGACGGAAACCCTTCGGCGACGCTCCGACCCGACTGCGCGACGCCGAAGATCGCCGCGCCGGCCGCGAGGCTCCGTCCGGGACCGATCCGATCGACCGCCAGTCCCGAGAACAGCGCCAGCGGGATGTAGGTCAGCGGTACCGCACCCGCGACGACGCCGGCCTGCGTCCCCGACAGCTCGAGCTCCGCGATGATCGTCGAGAGGTACGCCGGTAGCGAGAACCAGACGAACATCAGGCAGGTGTAGGCGAGTGTCGCGGCGACGACGATCCCGTAGCTCCGTCGGCGCCCGAGGGTGTCGTCGGCCATTCGTCCGCGAGATGCGGGCGTTTCGTCCTGTAGGTTGGCCTTGCCCCGCCCGGTTGCCGCTTCGCGATCTCGAGGGGAACCCTCCGTTACTCCGCGCACTCGAGCGCTACCGGTCGAGCAGCGGTCGCGAGGCGTTCGCGGCGACGAGCGATGCGCTCACCGCAAACGCGCCCGCCGTCATCAGCGGGCTCAACAGGCCGGCCAGTGCGACCGCGATCGCGATCGCGTTGTACGAAAGTGCCAGCCAGAGGTTCTGGGTGGCGCGGTCCCCCGCGGCTCGAGCGAGCGCGATCGCCCGCTCGACGCCGGCCAGGTTGTCTCCGAGGATCGCGAGGTCGGCAGCGTCGGCCGCGAGCGCGGTCCCGCCGCCGAGCGAGATCCCCAGGTCAGCCGCGGCCAGCGCGGGCGCGTCGTTGGTCCCGTCGCCGACCATCGCCACCTGCCGATCCGCCGCCAGCCGCTCGATCGCCGCGGTCTTGCCGGCCGGCGGGACATCGGCGAAGACCTCGAGGCCGGCCCGACGCTCGAGGAACGCGCTGGCGGCCGTGTCGTCGCCGGTGAGGACGACGATCTCGATGCCCGCATCCTGAAGTCGGGTCAGGCTCTCGACCCACTCGGCGCGGGGCTCGTCGCCGACGACGACGAGCCCGCACGCGCGGCCGTCGGCGCCGACGAGGACCGGAAGCCGTCCGCGCCTGCGGGCCTCAGCGGCTCGCTGGGTGAGGTCGCCCTCGAGCGTCCAGCCCCGTTCGCGGAACAGATCCGGGTGGCCGACCAGCACCCGTCGTCCGTCGACGACGCCCTCGACGCCGGTCTCGTGGGAGTCGAACTCCCGAACCGTCGGCGGAGCGCCGGCACCGTCGCCGACGGTCGTTTCGCCCCTGTCGGCCCCGTCCTCGCCGGCCTCGAAGCCGGTCCCGCCGGCGAACGCCTCCCGGATCGCGGTCGCAGCCGGATGGGCCGCCCGTTCCTCGAGCGCGCCTGCGGCCCGGAGCAGTTCCTCCGGTGCGTCGGCCTCGAGCACCCGCATCTCGCCGGTCGTCAAGGTTCCCGTCTTGTCGAAGACGACGACGTCGACCGCCCGGAGCCGTTCGAACACCGTCTCGTCGAAGACGACGATCCCCCGATCCAGGGCCTCTCGAATGCTCGTCGCGACCGAAACCGGGGCCGCGAGGCCGAGCGCCCAGGGGCTCGTGACGATCGCGGCCGCCAGGATAGCGGTCACCGCCGTCGTCGCGTCCCAGCCCAGCGCGAGCGCGGCTGCGCCGACGCCCCCCACGGCGAGGACGACCAGCGGAGTCGCACGCGCGGCGAGTCGATCGGCGCGCCGGCCGACGCCGTGGGTCGCGCTCTGGAGATCCCAGACCGTCTCAGTGAGGCGCTCGAGACTGCTCTCGGTTCTGTCGGCCGCGTCGACGATCGCCGCACCGGAAACGACGAGCGAGCCGCCGACGGCGTCGTCGCCCGCCCGCTTTGCCACCGGAAGCGACTCCCCGGTGACGACCGCCTCGTCGACCGTGCAGCTCCCCTCCGCGAGCCGGCCGTCGACCGGGATCCGCTCGCCCTCGCGGACGAGCAGCCGATCGCCCGCGGCCAGCCGCTCGGTCGGCACTGTCCGTGTCGTCCCGTCGGCCTCGAGCAGGCGCGCCTCGCCGACGTCAGAGACGGTGAGGTCGGTGAGCCGGGCCAGCGCCCGCCGTTTGACGGTCGCCTCGTAGAACAGCGCCGCCATCACCGTCGCGGCGACCAGGATCGTCAGGTCGTAGTAGACGTCGTTGCGACCGAGCGCGAGGGCGACGGTGCCGTAGGCGAAGGCGGCGACGACGGTGACGGCGGCCAGCAGCTGGGTGTTCGGCCGGCGGAGCTTCAGGCTGACGTAGGCGCCCCGGAGGAGGGGCATCCCGCTCAGGTAGAGGACGGCGCCGGTGACGGACAGAAACAGCGGCAGCAGTATCAGCCCGTCGAGGGTTGCGAACGCCCCCTCGTACGGTGCGAGAAACCGCCAGTCGACGACGTCCGCGAGATAGACCGGGTAGAGGATCGTGACGTACGGCACCAGCAGGAAGGAGCCGAAGACGATCCCGACGACGTAGCGCATCTCGAGGACGTCGTCGGTGCGTCGCTTGCGAAGGCCCGCCATCTCCCGGGACCGATGGGTGGTCTCGCTCGAGTCGTCCCCGTCGCTCCTGCTGTCCTCGGCGCTCCCGCTGGCGATCCCCTCCCGGCGGTAGGCCGTATACCCGGTCGTGGTCAGAGTTACCCGAAGCTCGTCGGCCGAAGTCAGCGCGGGATCGTAGTCGACCCGCACCGTTTCGCTGACGTAGCTCGCGCTCGCCTCGAGAACGCCCTCCCGTTTCTCGGCGATCGACTCGAGGTAGGCCTCACAGAGCGCGGAGTACATCCCGTCGATCCGGAAGAACGCGCGGGCCGCGTCGTCGGGTGTGTCGCTCGAGATCGTCGCGTCGTCCGCCGTCCGCTCGTCGGCTGCGCCCTCGGGTGGCTCGCCGAGGCTCTCGTGGATCTCCCGACAGCCCCTCGAGCAGAACCGCTCGTCGCCGTCGACGTCGGCGCCACAGAGCCGGCAACTGCCCGTCTCCGCGCGGGTATCGGACACGTCTACCCGTACGACGGCCCACAACAATAACGATGGCTGGTGGTGTTCAATCGAGTTGAGCGAGGCGGCTGGAGAGGGCAGGGGATCCAATGTGTTAGGGGGGGGGAGTAGAACGTTCACTCCGCTGGTATTCCCGTGCTGGCTCGAGTGTACGTCACCGATGACTGTCAAGAACAGCGCGCTGAATACAGGTGGTGCAGTTACCGTATTGGAAATCGAAGCCCAGAAAGTACTTTAATGTCAGTCAATGAGAACAGCCTATGGTAGACATCATAGGCATCCTCATCATAGGACTTATCATATTCCTCTTCATCGCCGGTGCTTCTTATTTAGGGGCTATGATGGCGCTTCAGTCTTTCCACTATGGGACACGACCAAGTATAACTACAGTTATAGAGATCATCCGACAAGACGGGATTCGACAAGGCGGGGACGAACGGAACTAATTGATAAATAAGCACGTTCTACGTAACGAATCGGGCGAATTAGATTCACGAGCCAGCTAAAAACGAACCCGTCCCACCAATTACTGGTTACAGATACCCCAGATCCGCCAGTCGCTCCTTGGTTCCGGCCTGCATTTCGACCTCCCCGCCCGCTTCGGACGCCTCGAGCGAGTCGAAGTGCTCCTCGAGTCGTTTCCGAAGCTCCCGAACCCGCTCGGGGCGGTCGGCCGCGAGGTCGGTCCGCTCGTCGGGATCGCCCTCGAGGTCGTGGTAGCGTTCGAAGCCGTCGTCGCCGCAGACGTACTTCTCGTCGTGGGTGCGGATCGCCCGGAGCCGGCGATCGAACGCGCGCACGCGGTCGGGGATCTCGTCGAAGCGGGCCTCAAGGCGGTCGATCGAGGGCTGGGGGGCGGCATACTCGGCGAAGATCGCGTCCCGTCGCTCGCCGTCGCTGTCGGGGTGGAACGACCGACCGTGGCCCTGCTCGAGCAGTTCCGGGTCGTCGATCCCGACGGTCTCGAGCAGCGTCGCAGGGAGGTCGAGCAGCTGGACCAGCTCCCGTCGCCGACCGCCGCCGGTGAAGGGACCGCCGTGACAGACGAGGGGGACGTTGATCAGGGTGTCGTAGAGGTTGTACTGGTGGCCGAAGAAGCCGTGCTCGCCGATGTGTTCGCCGTGGTCGCCACAGACGACGAACAGGGTGTCCTCCCACTCGCCGGCTGCCTCCAGGGATTCGCGAAGCCGAGCGAGGTGATCGTCGACGTAGGCCAGTTCGGCCCGGTAGAGCCCCCGGAGGAGCCGGAACTCCCGCTCGGTGAGATCGTAGTCCTCGCAGTCGAAGGCGCGCGGGTCCTGTCGGATCGCGGTCGCCTCCTCGTAGCTCGCTCCTTCGGGGAGAAAGCGCTCGGCGTACGACCGCGGCGGGTCGTACTCGACGTGGGGCTCGATGAGGTTACAGAACAGGAAGAAGGGGTCGTCGCCCCGCCCCTCGAGCCAGTCGCCGATCCAGTCGACCGACCGCGAAGCGCCGTCATCGCCGGTCGGCTGGAACACCTCGCTGTAGAGGACGTTCGCCGCGTTGACGAGGGGGTTGCCCTCGAACAGCCGGTCGCGGGTCGCTTGCAGCTTCTCGCGGGCGTCCTCGCCCCTGACGACGGCGCCCATGTCGGTGTCGGACTGGATGTACTGCCAACCCTTCCGGAGGTCGTCGAACCCGCGGTCGAAGCCGAACTCCTCGGTGATCCAGGTGTTGTTCGAGACGCCGACCGTCTCGTACCCGCCCTCAGAGAAGGCCTCCGCCAGCGTTCGAAGATCGTCGTCGAGGAACGTATGTCCGCCGTGGGCACCGTGTTCGGACGGGTAGCAGCCGGTGAATATCGAAGCGTGTGAGGGCAGCGTCCACGGCGCGGTCGCGAACGCGTTCTCGAAGCTCGTCCCCTCTTCGGCGAGCGTCGTCAGCGTCGGCGCCGTCTCCGGGCTGACGCTTTTCGCTCGAGCGGTGTCGAGAACGACGAGAACGACGTTCCGAACGTTAGTGTGTGACTCTCCGTCACGCTCGTTGGGTTCGCTCATGACTATATCTCCTCCGCCTCTCGTCGGCAAGGAGCCAGACCCGGCTAATGCAGGGGATTCAGGGATTCGGATCGGGTCGAGTGACCGTCTCCGTCGGCGACCGATCAGGCTGTAGCCGGCCCAACGCTTACTCGACCCGGTTGCGTACGCCGGTGCAATGGCCCCGCCAAACATCGTTCTGATGCACTGCCACGATCTGGGGCGCTATCTCGGCTGCTACGGAGCGGCCGTCGACACGCCGCGGATCGACGGACTCGCCGAGGAGGGGGTCCGCTTCGACCGCCACTTCGTGACAGCCCCGCAGTGTTCGCCGAGCCGCTCGAGTCTGATGACCGGACGCCACCCCCACCAGAACGGGATGTTGGGGCTCGCTCACGGCGACTGGGAGATCGGCCCCGACGAGCGGCTCCTTCCGCGGTTGCTCGGCGAGGCCGGCTACGAGACCCACCGATTCGGCCTTCAGCATATCACCGAGTACCCCGACCGGCTCGGCTACGATCACGAACACGTCGAGGAGTCCCTGCGGGTGAACACGCCCCCGTCGGTCCACGAAACCGCCCGCGCCCGCGACGTCGGTGAGGAGGTCGCCTCGGTGCTTTCGGCGGGCGAACACGACGACCCCTTCTTCGCCTCCGTCGGCTTCTTCGAACTCCACCGGGTCGAGGAGGAGGATCGGTTCGGCTTCGAGGCCGACCGCTACGAGACCCCCGATCCGGAGCGCGTCGAGCCGCTCCCGTTTCTCCCCGACCAACCGGGGATTCGCAGCGACATCGCCGAAGTACAGGGGATGCTCGGGGCGCTCGACGACGGCGTCGGAACGGTGCTCGACGCCCTCGAGGAGGCGGGGCTCGCCGAGGATACCCTCGTCGTTTTCACGACCGAGCACGGACTGGCGTTCCCTCGGGCGAAGGGCTGTTGTTACGACGCCGGTATCGGCGCTGCGCTGGCGATGCGTTACCCCGACGGATTCGAGCCGAGCGTCGTCGACGACCTCGTCAGCAACGTCGACGTCTTCTCGACGCTGCTCGAGTTCGCCGACGTCGAGGTCCCGGCGAACGTCGCCGGGCGGAGTTTTCGGAACCGGCTTGTCGACGAGGGCGAGGACGAATACCAACCCCGGGAGCGGCTGTTCGCGGGGATGACCTGGCACGATCGGTACAACCCGGTACGGGCCGTCCGCACGGACCGCTACAAGTACGTCCGCAACTTCTGGCACCTGCCCGGTGTCTACCTCACGCGCGACATCTACGAGAGCGCGGCCGGCAGCGAGGTCCGCGAGGAGTACTACTGCGAGCAACGCCCCTACGTCGAGCTGTACGACCTCGAGACCGACCCCCACGAACAGGAGAACCTCGCCGAGGATTCCGACCACGAGGACGTCAGGGACAGCCTCCGGGACGAACTCATCGGGTGGATGATCGAGACCGACGACCCGCTGCTCGAGGGTCCGGTCCGACCCAGCGACTGGGACGCGATCCACCCACAGATCGAGAGCGAACCCGAGCAGGACGGACCGTAGTCCGGCTCCGCCTACACGAGCCAGCGCTTTTTAACATCCCGGAGCGGGCGACTCGTCGACCCCTCGAGACCGAACGACGGCCCTAACACGCCCGGCCCGCTGCGTTCAATCGATGTCTCTGCGCGCGTTCCGGATCGCCTACGACGGCAGTGGCTACTACGGCTTCCAGCGCCAGCCCGACGTGTCGACGGTCGAGGACGCGCTCTTCGACGCCCTGCGCGCGCTGGGTGTTCTCGAGCCCGACGCGAGGAAACCGACCGACTACGCCGCAGCGGGACGAACCGACGCCGGCGTCTCCGCGCTCGCCCAGACGATCGCCCTCGAGGTGCCCGACTGGCTGGCGCCGCGCGCGTTCAACGGCGAACTCCCGGCCGACGTTCGTGCGTGGGCGGCCGCCGCCGCACCTGAGGGGTTCCACGCGACCCACCACGCGACCCGACGCGAGTACACGTATCACCTGTACGCACCGCCCGCGAACCGCCGCGAGGAGAACAGCCCCGCTCGAGACGGCCGAGCGGCCGTCGACGACGACCGCTTTCGAACCGCCTGTGGCGAGCTGTCGGGAACGCACGACTTCCACAACCTCACGCCCGACGAACGCAACACCGAGCGGTCGCCGACGCTCGAGGCGACGCGGGACGGCGACTATCTCGTCGTCACCGTTTCTGCCAGCGGCTTCGCCCGCGAGCTCGTTCGGCGGCTCGTCTCGCTCGCCGAATCGGTCGGAACAGGCGAGCGATCGTTCGCAGACCTAGAGCGCGCCATCGAGCCCGAGTCGCTGCCCGGTCACGAGGGGATCGCGCCCGCTCCGCCCGAACCGCTCGTGCTCGCCGACGTCGACTATCCCGATCTCGCGTTCGAAGTCGACGGGGACGCCGCGGCGAGCGCTCGAGCGGTGTTCGACCGTCGACAGATCGATCGACGGACCGGGTCGCGAGTGGCGGGACAGCTCCGGGACGGCCTACGATAACTCCCGTTCGACCCCACGCAGGAGAGCGTTTTTGCCCCCTGCGTTCGATCGACGGCACATGGAGCTCTCTCCCGAGGAGTACGGCGCCTACTGGCGTGCATCGATCTACGTCGCCGCGGGCGTCGTCCTCGTCTTCCTGAGTTATCGGTTCGTCATCTCGACGCTGTTCGCCCAGTCGGAGGGCGGCCCGATCGCGATCGGACTGTTCCTGTTTGGGACGTTAACGTTCGCTGGCTGCTTTCTCGCCATGCTGGGCGTCGCACGAGTCGTCCGGACCGCCGTCGACGCGGAGATGCGAGGGTGAGAACGAATCCGCTCGAGAGCCGTCACCTGACGAGTGCTTCGGTCTCGGTTCGATCCTGCTGTGAGACGACGTAGCGTACGACCTCCCGCTGGGTGTGTTTTTCCACGAGATGATCCTCGAGACCACGGTCTAACTCCAGGACTTCCTCGCAGACGGGACACGTAACTGGTGGATCGAATGTCATGTTCTCCTTCGATATTTGCCAACTGCGGACAAACCCCTACAGCCTGCATATGCTCGCACCCGAATCCGACCCCGCTACTCCCAGGCCGACGGCCAGACCTCGGCCGCCCGCATCCCGGGGACGTAGTTCTGGGCCTCGAAGCGCTCCCGAAGTTCGTCGGCTGACACCCGCGGAACTTCGGCACCGGTCAGCTCCCGAACCAACAGCGCGACCAGCATCGCGTGTTCGCGCAGGTTGCGCGGTTCGACCTTGTCCCTGGTGTCGGCCGCGGTGTGACCCCAGCCCCGTCCCCGCTCGCCGCCGTCGGCTGGCTCGCTGTGGAGCTGCAGCGAGGGAACGCCCGCACGCAGGAACGGCCAGTGATCGCTGAACGGGTGGGGATCCCGGTCGTGAACGATCGGCTGGCCGACCGAGTCGGTTACGTCCTCGGCGAGCTCCGCCAGCGGTTCCGAGGCGTGGGAGAGCGCCTGCAGGTTTCGGAATCGGCCGGCACCGTCGACGTTGACGACCGCCCGGACCGATTCGAGCTCGAGGCCCTCGGCCAGAGCCTCGGCGCCCAGCAGCCCGATCTCCTCGCAGCCGACGCCGGCGATTCGGACCCGACACTCGAGATCGTCCTCGAGGTCGGCGAGGATCGACGCCGCACCCACGACGGTCGCGATCCCGCAGCCGTTGTCGAGCGCCCCCTCGGCGGTATCGTGGGCGTCGTAGTGAGCCAGGACGAGAACCTCCTCGTCGGTGTCGGGGCCCAGGGTCCCGTGGACGTTCCGGCTCGTGCCGTCCGTCGTCGAGGCGTCGACGCGCAGTCGGGCTCGAGCGTCCCGCGTTGCGTACTCGACGAGCCAGTCGTGGGTTTCGGCGCTGACGCCGACGCCGGGGATCGCGGCCTCGGCGTCGAACTTCAGCGCGCCCGTCGGCGGCAGCTGGCCGGGGACGTGGTTGGCGAAGACGAACGCCTCGGCGCCCGCGGCGGCCGCGTGGCCGAACTTCTCCATCCGGTGGACGAACCGTCGATCCGGGGGGGTCGTCGTGCTCGCGACCGCGATCGCGCCCCGCAGATCGGCCTCGTCGATCTCCTCTGGGGTGCCGTAGCCGACGTCGACCAGCGGCCCCTCGAGGTCGCCCGGCGGACAGTACGGTAGGGCGATCGCCTCGAAGCTGCGCTCGGTTGGTGTGTCCGTCCCGTCGTCGCCGACGTCGGTGACCGCGAACTCGGTCGTCCCTCGCTGCCAGTGTCGCATCGAAAACTCGTCGGTCCGAACGTCGGCGACCCCCGCCTCCTCGAGGCTGTCGCGGACGAACGCCGCGGCTCGTCGTTCGCCCGAAGACCCGCCCATTCGGTCCGGCAGGGCGGTCAGTCGACTCAGCAGGTTCCAGGTTCGGTCGTCGGCCCACGCGCGGCCGAGCGCTCGCTCAAGGGTCGGGTCGCGCTCGCGAGTTGTCGATCCGCCGATGTCGTCCATACCTCGCCGTTTCGCGGCGACGATCAAAAGCCGTCGGGTGATCGATGCGGGGCTTCGATACCCTTTACCAGCTTCATTCCGAACGTTCGTTCATGAGTTCCGTTCCAGAGCGCTCCGAGATCGACGACGAGTACACGTGGGATCTCGAGAGCATCTACGCGACCGACGACGACTGGGAGGCCGCCTACGAGGCGGTCGCCGAGCGCGTCGACGAACTCGCGGACTACGAGGGGGAGGCGACCGACGACGCCGAAACGCTGTACGCCGTCCTCGAGCTTCGAAACGAGATTATGCGGGAGGTCGCGACCGTCTTCTCGTACGCCCGAATGCGACGCGACGAGGATACGACCGACCAGGAGTATCAGGCGATGACCGCCCGGGCGCAGTCGCTGGCGGCCGACGCCCAGTCGGCGGCGTCGTTCATCGAGCCCGAGCTCCAGACACTGACCCGCGAAGAGTTCGACGCGATGGTCGACGAGCAGCCGGAACTCGAGACCTACGACCACTACGTCGACGACGTGTTGCGGATGAAGCCACACACGCGCTCGGCGGAAGTCGAGGCGCTGCTGGCGGATCTGAGCGAGGTGACGGGAGGGACGGGAGAGGTCTACAACATGCTCTCGAACGCGGACATGTCGTTCCCGACGGTCGAAGATCCCTCGGGCGAGCCCGTCGAGATCACCCAGAGCAACTTCACGAACCTGCTCAAGCGCCCCGATCGCGACTTTCGACGCGAGGTCTACGAAGCCTACTTCGAGGAGTGGAGCGACGTCCGCAACACCGTCGCCGCCTCCTACAAGAACAGCGTCAAAGCCGACGTCAAGATGGCCCAGGCTCGCAACTACGACACCGCCCGGGAGGCCGCTCTCGACGGCCCGAACGTTCCCGTCGAGGTCTACGACACGCTCGTCGACAGTGTCAACGACAACCTCGAGAAGCTCCACCATCATGCCGAGCTCAAGCGTGAAGCCCTCGAGGTCGACGAGCTGCAGATGTGGGACCTGTACATGCCCCTCACCGCCGACGAGGGGCCCGACGTCGAGTACGACCAGGCGACCGAGTACGTCGTCGACGCCCTCGAGCCGCTGGGCGAGGCGTACCAGTCCCGCGTCGCGGAGGGTCTCGAATCCCGGTGGGTCGACGTCTACGAGAACGAGGGCAAGCAGTCGGGCGCCTACTCGGGCGGCACGTACGACACCCAGCCCTTCATCCTGATGAACTACCAGGACGACATCGCCTCGATGTACACCCTGGCCCACGAGCTAGGACATTCGATGCATTCCGAACTCGCCAAGGAGGAACAGCCCTACGTCTACTCCGATTACGAGATCTTCGTGGCCGAAGTCGCGAGTACGGTCAACGAGGCGCTGCTGACCAATCACTTGCTCGAGACCGTCGAGGACCCCCACTTCCGCAAGCACGTGCTCAACGAGTTCTTAGAGCGAGTGCGCTCGACGCTGTACCGACAGACCCTGTTCGCCGAGTTCGAACACGAGGCCCACCGTCTCGAGGAGCAGGGCGAGCCGCTCACCGCCGACCGCCTCGACGAGATCTACGGGGGGCTCAAGGAGCGGTACTACGAGCCCGCCGAGACCGACGACCGCATCGCCCGCGAGTGGATGCGCATCCCTCACTTCTACCGGGCGTTCTACGTCTACCAGTACTCGACGGGGATCTCCGCCGCGCTGGCGATCGTCGACGGCATCGACGAGAACGGCGACGAGGCCGCCGACGACTACCTCGACTTCCTCCGGCGGGGCTCCCGGGAGTACCCCCTCGAGTTGCTGCGGATCGCCGGTGTCGACATGAGTTCCTCCGAGCCCGTCGACCGCGCGCTCGAGACCTACGGCCGACGGCTCGAGCAGCTCGAGGACCTGCTGGCGTAGGCCGCTTTCGACGCTACCGTTCGGTTCGAAGATCGAGCCGGCGGTACGCGAGCCCGATCGCGACCAGTACCGCCCCGAAGCCGACGGCGAGTACCTCGCCCGCGAGGAGCCCGTAGCCGACCAGCGCGATCCCGGCGACGCCGTGCGAGGCGACGATCAGCGGCCGCCGACGTTCCCGGTTCACGTTTCGACCCAGACGGCCCGTCCCGTTATATCGTTCGTCCTCGAGACGCCGATCCCGACGGCTCAGATCGCGACCGCGAACCCGACCCCGAACCCGACGGAGACGAGCACCAGCACCAGCACGGCGACGAGTCGCCCGCGGGAGGGCTCGCGCTCGAGGTCGACGTGCGGACCGTCGGTTAGCGCCTGGACGCCAAAGAACGCGAGCGACAGCGCGCCGACTCCCACGACGATTCCGAACAGCGGCGACGAGTCGATGATCGGGACTGTGGTAAGCAGCCAGCCGACTGCGAGCAGTATCGTGCCGATACCGTTTGCCTGCTGCCACCCGATCGCTCGCCCGCCGATCCGGAGTCGGTCGGTCGCGCTCGAGAGCACGAACGCGAGGCCAGCGAGACAGAACAGGACCGCGCCGACGATCGACGGCCAACCCGACGGCTCGGCGAGCGCGAGAAAGCCGGTCGAGGAGAGGAGGATTCCGACCCCAAGAGGGAGTGCGAGACGGCGTTGGAAGCGAGCCATAATGAAATGACTTCGACAGATCACATAACAGTTACCCCGCCGCCGTCGGCCGAGGGGAGCCGACCGATGGCCGTCGATCACGGCCTCGCGGATCGAACCACCGAAAGAGCGATACGATTACCGGGAGATGCTACTGGAGAATGCGAGAGACCATCGTCGATCGCCTCCGGCAACCGGAGTACACCGGCGAGAACCGGTGTACGCCGTGTACGGTACTCAACCTCGCCATCGCCGGCGCAATCGGTGCGGCCGTCGCACGCAGGTCGAGAATCGCGGCTGCCGCCGTCGTCGGAGCGTCGACCGCCGCGATCTATCTCCGGGGATATCTCGTTCCTGGGACGCCCGAACTGACCAAGCGGTACCTGCCGGAGCCGGTGCTCCGGCTGTTCGGCAAGACGCCGGAGCCCGAGATCCGCGGCGGGCTCGTCGCGGGGGAGTCACGAGCCGACGAGACGGGCACAGAGCCGGGAGCCGTCGACTCCGAGACCGACAGCGACGTCGACGAACCGGACGCCGTTTCCACGGCCACCGATACCGGGGACGCATCCGACCGTCCGCAACCCCCTGAACCCGAGACCTACTTCCTCGAGGAGGGGATCGTCGAACCCTGCGAGGAGATCGACGACCTCTGTCTGACCGAGTCGTTCGAGAGCGCCTGGAGCGACGAGATCGATCGGATCGACGCCGACGCGCTCGAGGGGACCGACGCCGCGAGAGCCCTCGGATTCGACGCCGAGGATGGCGCGTTCGAGATCACCGGTCACGGCGGCGACGCGCGCACGCTCCGGCGGGACGGCCGCCTGCTCGGCAAGTGGCCCTCGCGGGCCGCCCTCGTTGCCGACGTCACCGCCGCTCGCGTTCTCGAGTCGTGGGACAGTGACTGGACGGACTACGACCCGCGGGCGAGGGGCGAACTGCTCAACAGTCTGCGGCTGTTCCTCGAGACCTGCCCGACGGCCGGGGGCGAGGTCGTCATGGGCGAGGAAACCGTCGAGTCCTGCTGTCGCTCCCACGACGTCATCGCGATCACCTGCGCCGAAACCGACGAGCGGCTGTTCGAGTACCCCGTCTCCGAACTCGACCTCGAGTAACGGAGTGTTGATTCGAGCGCGGATACCGTCGTGTCCGCCCTCGGGCGACGGAATCCGCCACGCAATCCCACCGCGACCCAAAGGCACATTTATCGTCGAAAACTAATCGACCTATAACAGATGTCTCGAAGCCCGTCTATCCCCGACCGACCACACCGCGAGATCGACCCCGATCTCCCCGACGACGAGCGGCTCGATGCGCTTCGCGACCACTTCGAGGATCTCGTCGACATCAACGAGCAGCTCACGGAGCAACTCGACGAGGCCGAGGGCCGCAGACAGCGCCTCCAGGAGAAGGCCAACCGAGTCGAACGCGAGAACGAGACGCTGAAGAGCTCCTCGCTGTATATCGCGACCGTCGAGGACGTGATCGACGAGGAAGTCATCGTCAAACAGCACGGCAACAACCAGGAGGTCCTCACGGACGTTTCCCCGCGGCTGCTCGAGCGCGTCGAGGCCGGTGACCGCGTCGCCGTCAACGACTCCTTCGGGATCCAGACGATCCTCGAGGCCGAGACCGACGCCCGCGCCCAGGCGATGGAGATCACCGAGCGTCCCGAGGTCGACTACACTGACATCGGCGGGATCGACGAGCAGGTCAAGGAGGTCCGCGAGGCCGTCGAACAGCCCCTGACGAACCCCGAGCTGTTCGAGGAGGTCGGCATCGACCCCCCAAGCGGCGTGCTCCTGCATGGTCCGCCGGGAACCGGGAAGACGATGCTCGCGAAGGCCGTCGCCAACGAGACCGACGCCACGTTCATCAAGATGGCCGGCTCGGAACTGGTTCGCAAGTTCATCGGCGAGGGCTCCCGGCTCGTTCGTGACCTGTTCGAGATGGCCCGCGAACGCGAGCCGGCAATTATCTTCATCGACGAGATCGACGCCGTCGCCACCACCCGAACCGAGTCGAAGACGTCGGGCGACGCCGAGGTTCAGCGGACGATGATGCAACTCCTCAGCGAGATGGACGGCTTCGAGGCTCGCGGCGAGATCCGTATCATCGCCGCGACCAACCGCTTCGACATGCTCGACCGCGCGATCCTCCGCCCGGGCCGGTTCGATCGGCTCATCGAGGTCCCCGAACCCAGCCAGGAGGGTCGCGAGCAGATCCTCGCGATCCACACCCGTGACATGAACGTCGACGACGAAGTCGACTTCGCCGCGCTGGCCGAGGAGACCGACGGCTACTCCGGCGCCGAGATCGAGAGCCTCGCGACCGAGGCCGGTATGTTCGCCATCCGGAACGACCGCGAGGAGGTCCGCCAGCAGGACTTCCTCGACGCCTTAGAGAAGATCGAGGAGGACGACTCGAGCGACGTGATCTCGTCTGCGGGCTACTTCTACCAGTAAGCGCGAAGTTTTGCTCTACGGGTGCGCCTTCGGCGCACCTCGGCAAAATCTTCAAAAGAGTGCGAAGCACTCTTTTGCACGGGGCGATTCCCCCGGAATCGCTTGCAGTCGGCGCGAAGTCGTTCGAAACGGCGAAGCCGTTTCGTGATGCCAAAAATCTTCTATTTTTGAGCACGCCGACGACCTCGCGGGATCAAAGATCCCGCTCAGATTCGGTTAAAAGCACTCCTCTTTCCTCTCCGCTCGCTTCTCTCGCTCCGAATCAATCGTCGGCCCGCTCGCAGCCGACGACTGCTCGCGGTGAGTGTCATGAACCGCCTGCCCTTTCCCGGCTCGCGACGTCCTCATCTCTTCGGACGCCGCTCGCGGCCACGGCGCAACCGAGGATCGCAACGCCTTACGCCGCGGGAGCCCTATCCCGGCCATGAGCATGATCCGAGTCGTCTGGGGTACCGGTTCGGGACCCACGAAGATGGCCTCCTACGACGCCGCGCTAGCCGACGCCGGTGTCGAGAACTATAACCTCGTCGCAGTGTCGTCGGTGATCCCGGCCGACACCGACGTCGAAGCCGTCGGAACCGCACCCGACCTCGGACCTGCGGGCGACCGTCTGACCGTCGTCGAGGCTCGAGCGACTACCGCCGGGCCGGGCCGGGCGAGCGCTGCACTCGCGTGGAACCAGTCCGTCGACGGCGGGCCGGGGCTGTTCTACGAGACCGCCGGCGAGATGGACCGCGACGACGTCGAACGCCGCGTCCGTGAGGGGCTCGAGGCGGGCCAGGAGCTGCGCGACTGGCCGTTCGACGACCCGAGCGTCGTCGTCGAGAGCAGCCGAGCCGATGCCGGGACGTACACGACGGCGCTGGCGTTGGCTGTGTACGGCGAGAGCGAGCCGATCTGCTGAGCTGCCCGAAGGCGAACGCTTTTCACCTGTGGCCCCTATACACAGGATACAACTTCTCATGAACGGAAATACGCCGTATGCGGGGCTGCCGGGCGAGACCGGTGCTGGTCAGCGTGCCGCGGCGGACGTTCCGGAGCTCTCGAGCACCCAGCGGCGGACGCTCAGCCGCGACGTGTCGCGGATCGCCGCCCGAACCCGCGAGTTCCTGCCAAACGAGTACATCGTCGACGCCGACGTCGCCAGCGGCCAGGCCGGCTTTCAGGTGACCGTCGCCGTCCAGCCGCCGATCGGCCATCCCGTCAGCGCCGGCTTCCAGCCCGACCTCGAGGAGCCAACCGAGGAACTCATCTCGGCTGACGAACGCGACGAGGTCGCCCGCGGACTGGCCGCGAGCGCGGCGCTACAGGTCAAGCAGGCGGTCAGCAACAACGTAACGCCGACGGCGAAGTAGCCTCGAGAGTCCTTCTAGTACAACAGCTGTTCGAGCTGGTGGCGTCGACGCTCGAGATCGACCGCCGGCTCGAGGGTCGGATCCGCGACGAGTCGATCGATCGCCAGCAGTGGGTCCGTGCCGGCCCGCTCAACGTCCTCGAAGAGCGACTCGATCGCGGCGCGGTTGGTCGCAAGCGAGGACGACAGGTCGATCGCGAGAACCAGCGGGATCGCCTGCTCGGGACGGGGCGGGAGTGCGTCGCTGATCCGAGCGAAGTCAGGTTTGTCGTCGGATTCGGCGGTCGAGTCGGCCTCGCTTTCGACCGGATCGACCGTGAGACAGCGCGTACAGACGCTGACTACCGCGGCGTTCGCCGGCGCGTGGTCGCGATACTCGGCAGAAAGGGAGAGAACGATCGTCGCGTCGGAACCACACGCCGAACAGGTCATCGGAGCTAGTCGCCGCCGGGGACGCCGCCGGCAGTCGACTGGCCCATCTCCTCGGACTCGGTGCCGGCGGTGTCGCCGGTCGCGGCCTCCTCGGTCTCCTCGACGTCGTCTTTGGCCTCGCGCTCCTCTTTCTCTTCCTGCTCTTTCTTGTCCTTGATCTTCTTCAGGCGGAAGGTCTCCTCGCGCTCCTTCTCCTCGAGTTTCTGCTCGATGTACTCCTGGCCCTCGTAGAGCTCGGGCAGGATCGTGAACTCGAGCGCGTTGACCCGACGTTTGGTCGTCTCGATCTCGCGGAGCATCTTCTTCATCGCCGTCTCGACTTCCGCGGCGAGGATGATGCTCTCCAGTAGGTCCTCGTAGGCCTCGGCGGCCTCGTCGATGCGCGCGGAGGTCCCCATGATCCCGTAGCCGCGCTGATCGAGGCTCTTGGAGACGCGCGAGGACTCGATCTGTGGGACGACGACGCCCATGATGTTCTTCGACTCGGTGGTGATCTCGGGGTGTTCCTGCAGGGCCGCTGCGGCGCCCCGAACCGCGACGTCGCCCTCCATCGCCCGGGCCATGTTGATCTTCTTCTGGGCGTCCTCGTAGTCGTCGGCGAGGTCGCCGCGGACGTCCTGGGCCTTGTCCAGGATGTCCATGAACTCCATGATTAGCCCGTCCCGCTTCTTTTCCAGGGTCCCGTGCCCGCGCTCGGAGAGTTCGATCCGGTCTTCGATCTCCATCAGGTTCTTGCGGGTCGGTTTGACGTCCTTGGCCATCTTGTGGAGGATTTGCGCTCCCAGTCGGATAACTGTTTACAGTTTTGCCGGCTCGAGCGATCGGTTTCTCGCGGCCGCACTCACGACGTGACCGGGCACGTCATTCCTCGAGTTCGAGATCGGCAACCACCGGCAGGTGATCCGACCGGGGCGTCGTCTCGTTCGGGGGGAGCGTTCGATACTGCCTTACGTCAACGGTCGACGGAACGAACACGTAGTCGATCCGGTCACCGATGCCGCCGTCGAAACCGCGGAACGTTCCGGCGGGACCCAACCGCTCGCTCGCGACTCGACGGGCATCCGCGAGCGGGCCCGTCGTCAGCGTCCGGTGGGGGGCCGATCCGACCGTACAGTTCGCGTCCCCGGTCACGACCGGCACGTCTCCCTGCTCGAGGCGGTTCGTCGCCCGTCGACGCAGCAGTCGTGCGGACTCGAGGCGTGCCCGCTCGCCGCGGTGGTCGAAGTGGACGCTACAGAACCAAACGGTCCGGTCACTCTCCTGGTCCCGCAGGCGAGCCCACGTGGCGACCCGGGGCAGGGACGCGTCCCATCCGACGCTCGGTTCGGCCGGCGTTTCCGAGAGCCAGAACGCACCCGTCTCGAGGCGCTCGAACCGCGACGGTCGCCACGCGATCGGAACGAACTCCCCCTCGCGCTCGCCGTCCCGTCGGCCGACGCCGTGCCAGTCGTACGCCTCGAGGCCGGCCTGCAGGTCGTCGTACTGGTGGGCGAGTGCCTCCTGACTGCCCAACAGATCCGGGTCGATCCGGTCGAGCGTCTCGAGAACTCGCGAGCGCCGCTCGTCCCACGGGTACTCGTCCGCCGGATCGTCGTACCGGACGTTGAACGTAGACGCCCGAATGAGGGCCATACGTTCGATGCCGACAACCAGCCGGGTAACGGTTGCGGAGTCGCAGGTCGTGCTCTCGAACTACCAGTTGTGGCAGGAGAATCGGACGGAACCCGGGGTCAGCCGGGAAAACGGTCGCCCGCACAACCCGAAACCGTCGGTAGCGGTCGGAGCCGCTATCCTTGGCCGACCATCCCCTCCTCGTCGTCCCACTCCTGCTCGCGGAGTTCGTACTTCTGGACCTTCCCGGTCGCGGTCGTCGGCAGTTCTTCGACGAACTCGATCCGCTGGACGGTCTTGTAGTTCGCGAGGTGTTCTCGAGTGAACGCGACGAGGTCGTCCTCGCTGACGCCCGGCTCGTCCGGATCGCCGCTCTCCGGGACGACGAACGCCTTCGGCGTCTCACCCCACTGTTCGCTTGGCGACGGGATGACGGCAGCGTCGGAGACCTCCGGGTGGTCGAAGAGGGTATCCTCGAGCTCGATGCTCGAGATGTTCTCCCCGCCGGAGATGATGATGTCCTTCTTGCGGTCCTGGATCGCGATCATCCCGTTCTCGTCGATCGTCGCGAGGTCGCCGGTGTGGTAGTAGCCCTCCACGCGGTCGGAGAAGGCCTCCTCGGTCGCCTCGGGTTTGTTCCAGTACTTCTCCATGACCTGGTTGCCCTGGACGACGACCTCGCCGAGCGTCTCGCCGTCCCGGGGAACGTCCTCGCCGTCCTCGTCGACGACTCGGACCTCGGTGCCCAAGAAGCCAAGTCCCTGGCGTTTCTTGATCGCGAACCGGCTGTCGCTGTCGTCGTCGAAGTGGCGCCGGGCGTCCGAGGTCGTGATCAGCGGCCCGGTTTCGGTGGCGCCGTAGACGTGTTTCAGGTACCAGCCGAACTCGTCCTCGACGGTCCGCAGCGTCGCCTCCGGCGGCGCCGACCCCGCGGTCGCGATCCGGACGTCGTTCGCGCCCGTCGTCTTGACCTCGTTGTCCCCGTAGTAGTCGATCAGCATGTTCAACACCGTCGGCGCCCCACAGAGGTAGGAGACGTCCTCCTCGCGGATCGTCTCGAGGATCCACTCGGCGTCGACTCCGCGGGTACAGACGTGTTTCGCGCCCATCCCCGTGACGGCGTAGATGTGTCCCCATCCGTTGACGTGGAACATCGGCAGCGTCCAGAGGTAGACGTCGTCGTCGGTGAGGTTCTGGTGGACCGCGACCAGGTAGGCGTGGATCGTCTCGCCGCGGTGGGTTCGACAGACTCCCTTCGGATCGCCCGTCGTCCCCGAGGTGTAGTTTATCGTGATTATCTCGTCTTCGTGCATCTCCGGGCGGTCGTACTCCGGCGTGGCGTCCCCGAGGACTTGCTCGAAGTCCTCCCACTCCCCGTCGGACGAGTCCGACGAGGATCGCCCGCCTTCGGCGGCCTCACCCCCTTCGACGGCGTCGACGTCGTTCGTGATGAACGTCTCCGTCGGCACCTCCTCGCGAATCTCTTCGATCCGATCGGCGTACTCGTAGTCGGCGTAGACGGCATCGACACCGGCGTCCTCGAGGATGTACGCGAAGTCGTCGGGCGTGAGCCGGTAGTTCAACGGCGTGTGGACCGCGCCGGCCTGCATCGAGCCGTAGGCCGCCGTGAGATGGTAGTGGGTATTGGGGTCGAGCACCGCCACACGGTCGCCCTTCTCGATGCCCCGCTCCTGAAGGGCCGCGGCGAACCGATCGGCGCGCTCGCCGAGTTCGTCGTAGGTGAACCGCTTGCCGTCCGTCCCGACGACGGCTTCCGTCTCACCGTAATGCGTTCGTGCCCGGTCGAGAAACTCTGTGACGAGCAGTGGCTTCTGCATAGTTAACCTCAAACAACGATCGTTATGATCGTTTTGCTTCACACGATCAAGACACTCGTCCCTGAACGGTCCGTGCCATCACTGCATCTGACATCCGTCGAAAAATCGAAACCGTTGCTACAACCGCGTTCGCAGTGCCTTGCCGAGTTAGGCTTCGACTTCGGCAGTCTCGGCTTCTTCTTCACGGTAGTACTTCTCGATGAGGTCCTCGTCGATCCGGTTGAGGGCCTCCTTGGGCAGCATCGACAGCAGGTCCCAGCCGAGATCGAGCGTCTCCTCGATCGAGCGGTTGGTGTCGTACCCCTGCTGAACGAACTCCGTCTCGAAGCGATCAGCGAAGTCGAGGAACTTGTTGTCCCGCTCTGACAGCGCCTCGCGACCGACGATGTTCACGAGGTCTCGCAGGTCCTCACCTTCCGCGTAGGCGGCGTACATCTGGTCGGAGACGTCGCCGTGGTCCTCGCGGGTCAGCCCCTCGCCGATCCCGTCGTCCATCAGCCGCGAGAGGCTCGGGAGGACGTTCACCGGCGGTTCAATCCCCTGACTGTTCAGGTCCCGGTCCATCACGATCTGTCCCTCGGTGATGTAACCGGTGAGGTCGGGGATCGGGTGGGTGTCGTCGTCGCCGGGCATCGTCAGGATCGGAATCTGCGTCACCGAGCCTTCATTGCCCTCGATCCGGCCCGCGCGCTCGTAGAGCTGGGCCAGGTCGGTGTACATGTACCCGGGGTAGCCACGCCGGCCCGGAACCTCCTCGCGGGCCGCACCGATCTCGCGCAGTGCCTCGCAGTAGTTGGTGATGTCGGTCAGGATAACCAGCACGTGGTATCCCTTCTCGAAGGCGAGGTACTCGGCCGTGGTGAGTACGAGTCGCGGCGTGACCTGGCGTTCGACCGCCGGGTCGTCCGCGAGGTTCATGAAGACGACCGAGCGCTCAAGTGCGCCCGTGCGCTCGAAGTCCTGCATGAACTCGTTTGCCTCCTCCTGGGTGATCCCCATCGCGCCGAAGATGACGGCGAACTCCGACCCTTCCTCGTCGTCACCCTCCTCCTCTTCGGGCACCGACGCCTGGCGGGCGATCTGCAGTGCGAGTTCGTTGTGGGGCAGCCCCGATCCGGAGAAAATCGGCAGCTTCTGACCCCGGACCAGCGTGTTCATGCCGTCGATGGCGGAGACGCCGGTCTGGATGAACTCCTCGGGGTACTCCCGGGAGTAGGGGTTGATCGCTTCGCCGACGATGTCGACGCGATCGTCGGGGACGATCTCCGGGCCGCCGTCGATCGGGTTCCCGGAGCCGTCGAGCACCCGGCCGAGCAGATCCTCGGTGACGGGCATCTTCATCGTCTCGCCCAGGAACCGGACCGAGGCGTTGCGATCGATACCGCCCGTTCCCTCGAACACCTGGATCGAGACGAGTCCCTCGCTCGACTCCAGGACCTGTCCGCGCAGGGTCTCGCCCTGCGGCGTCTCGATCTCGACCATCTCGTCGTATCCGACGGGTTCGTCGACCTCGGCGAACACCAGCGGACCGCTGATTTCCGTGATTGTCTGGTACTCTTTCATGTTAGTACAGTGCTCTGATCTGCTGTTTGAGGTCCGATTCGAGCTCGTCGATGAACTCGTTCCAGTCGTCGGCGACGCCCATCCGGTTGAGCTGGGGTGCGGCGTCGACGTCCTGGATCTCTTCGACGGGGACGCCGGCCTCGAGGGCGTCGAACGCCTCGTCGTTGAACGTCTTGATCGCGCCGAGCATGCGGTAGGTCTTCTCCGGTTCGCAGTAGGTGTCGACGTCGTGGAACGCGTTCTGCTGGAGCCAGGCCTCGCGCAGGTAGCGAGCGACCTCGAGGGTCAGCTGCTGGTCCTCCGGCAGCGCGTCCTTGCCGACGAGCTGAACGATCTCCTGGAGTTCGCCCTCCTCGTCGAGGACGTCGACGCCCCACTGGCGCCGTTCGGGCCAGTCCTCGGCGACGTTCTCCCGGAACCACGGGTCGAGCTGCTGGCGGTACAGCGAGTACGACTCGTTCCAGTTGATCGACGGGAAGTGGCGTCGCTCGGCGAGGTCGGCGTCGAGCGCCCAGAACGTCTTGACGATACGCAGCGTGTTCTGGGTAACCGGCTCCGAGAAGTCCCCGCCGGGCGGGGAGACGGCGCCGATGACCGAGATCGATCCCTCCTCGCCGTTGATCAGCTGGAACTTGCCGGCGCGCTCGTAGAACTCCGAGAGCCGCGCGGCGAGGTAGGCGGGGTAGCCCTCCTCGCCGGGCATCTCCTCGAGCCGGCTCGAGATCTCGCGCATGGCCTCGGCCCACCGGGAGGTGGAGTCGGCCATCAACGCGACGTCATACCCCATATCGCGGAAGTACTCCGCGATGGTGATCCCCGTGTAGATACAGGACTCGCGGGCCGCCACCGGCATGTTGGAGGTGTTCGCGATGAGACATGTCCGGGACATCAGCGGCTTGCCCGTCTTCGGGTCCTCGAGTTCGGGGAAGTCCTCAATGACTTCCGTCATCTCGTTGCCGCGCTCGCCACAGCCGACGTAGACGACGATGTCGGCGTCGGCCCATTTCGCGAGCTGGTGCTGGGTGACGGTCTTCCCGGAGCCGAAGGGACCGGGAATCGCCGCGGTCCCGCCCTTCGCGATCGGGAACAGGCCGTCGAGGATCCGCTGGCCGGAGACCAGCGGTTCCGTCGGCGTCTCCTTCTCGTCGGAGGGGCGGGCCCGGCGGACGGGCCACTCCTGGTGCATGGTGATCTCCTCGCCGGAGTCGAGCTCGGCGATCACTTCGTCGACGGTGAACTCGCCGGTCTCGATCGAGGAGATCTCGCCGCCCTCGTAGTTCGGCGGTACCATCACCTTGTGGGTGATACTCGCCGTCTCGGGAACCTTCCCGATGACGTCGCCGGGTTCGACGATCTCGCCCTCGGCGACGGATGGGGTAAACTCCCACTCGCGCTCGAAGTCGATTCCGGGCGCGTCGACCCCGCGGTCGAGGAACGCCGATCCCATCTTCTCCTCGAGTTCGTCGAGGGGGCGCTGGACGCCGTCGTAGATAGCGTTCAGCATCCCGGGTCCGAGGTCGACGCTGAGCGGTTCGCCCGTGTTCTGGACGGGTTCGCCCGGGCCGACGCCGGAGGTTTCCTCGTAGACCTGAATCGTGGTCAGGTTCCCTTCGATCTCGATGACCTCGCCCATCAGTCCTTCGTCGCCGACGTAGACGACGTCGTTCATCCGGGCGTCGAGGTCCGTGGCGGTCACGACGGGACCGCTCACGCTTTCGATTACACCGTCTTCGTCGACGGATTCGATGTCTTCTGCCTGGCTCATAGTTTACTCTTGATCGTCCTCTTCCATCAGGTCGATGCCGATCGCGCGCTTGATCTGGTCGCGCAGTCCGCCGCCGCCGGTTCCGCTCCCGATGGTGACGACGACCGGTTCGACGCTCGTTTCGACGTCCTGGCGAACGCCCCGCGAGAGGTACTCGAGGTCGTCGTCGTGCATGACGACGATCCCGATCCCCTCATCCTCGAGGGCGGCCGTCGCGGCGTCGTCGAGCGATTCTTCCTTCTCGTCCTCGGGGACGTTCTCGAAGCGGCGAACGCCCGCGAGTCGGAACCCGGTGGTGAACTCCGGACTGCCGACGACTGCGATTTCCTGGCTCATTGGATCACCAGTTCCTCCTCGATCTCGCTTTCTGAAAGTCCAACCTCGCGACCGCGTGCGATCGCACGGATGTTCTCGACCTCGCGTTCCTTCGCGAGGATGTACGACAGGACGGCCGACACGGAGGTCGGGTGGATACTCGAGAGCATGTCGGCGTACTCGAGCAGTGCAGCATCTATTGCGTGCTCGAACTGGATAAGGCTATCAGCATCGCGCAATCGTGACAGCGCCTCCGAGAGCCGGTTGCCGTAGCGTTTGCTGTCGGCGATGTGATCGACGAGTTCGTCGGGGTTGGCGACGAGCTGGTTGAGCTCGGACTCGTCGAACAGCACACCGCCCTCGATGTAGTAGCTGGCTGGATCCAAATCCGCGCCACTGCGGGCGAGTCGCAGGGCGTTTCGGGCGTTTCGGAAGTCGATTTCGGCCTGGAGGAACTCGACGTATTTGGCCTCCGGTCCTTCCTGTGGACGGCCGAGGTCGTCGAGCAGATGCACGTAGAACTCCCGATCGAGGGCGTTCTCGAGGGGGACGAGCGTGTTCGTCTCTTCGAACTCCTCGCGGGCGTCCTCGAGCGGCTCGGCGTAGGTCGTCCCGTCGAGCAGTTCGACGACGTCTTCGATCGACTCGACCTCGAGCAGGCGGTCGAGCGTCGCATCGTCGAGCTCGCCGGCACGAATCAGGTCCGTCTGGAACTCTTCGGCAGGTGTGCCCGTGTAGATTCCACGGATGATCGTCTTGATGTTCCAGACGTCGAACTTTCGGAGATACCGAGCGATGAGATCGTACAGCCGACCCTCGGACCACTCGAGCAGGTCTCCGAAGTGTTTCGCGAGGTTGCGGTTGAGGGCGTGTTCGATCAGGTCGACACCCGAAAATCGCGCACCGAGTTCGTTGATTTCGCGTTCGTACTCCGACTCTTCCATAAAGCGTGCGATCCCGCTTGGCCCCATACGGACGAGTTTGCGATAATCCTCGTCTGTAAACAGCGCTGCTTTTCGTGCGCGGACGCGAGCGCTGACGTACTCCGTGTTCGAGGCGCCTAAGCTCATTGCTCGAAGAGTCGGTTGCTGATCTCCTGAAGGTTGTCCTCCCAGACGTCCTCGAGCACCGAGTCGAAGGTGTTGTTGACCCGAACGCGGGACTGATCGCTTTCGACGACGACGCCGCCGAGACAGTCGTATTCGCCGGCGTACTCGTAACCGTCGTACTCCTCGAGAATCGACTCGATCAGCTCCTCGTCGTCAGCACGGCCGTAGACGCGGACGGTGTCTGCGTTCTCGAACTCGACGCTGGATGTCTCGACGAGCGCTCGTGTAAGCTCCGTACGGGTCTCGCCTTCGAGGTCGGCGAGTTCGGCTTCGACGTGCTCACGGACGTCGCTGAGGACGTCGCGTCTGGCCTCCAGACGTTTCTGTTTCGCCTCCAGTTTGGCACTGGAGAGGCGCTGTTCACGCAGTTGCTCGATCTCGCGCTCGACATCTCCTTCGGCCTCTTCGAGGATTTCGTCGGCATCATCCTCGGCTTCCGAGATGATCTTCTCGGCGCGAGATTCGCCCTCTTCGCGGATTTCCTCCGCACGCGCGTGGGCCTCTTCTCTGATATCCTCGACGACTGTGTCCAAACTCATTGGTGGGAGAAGGGGGGTGTGCTTAGATAACGAAGACGACGACGAGCGCGAAGATGACGAGCGTCTCCGGCAGGACTGTCATGATCAGGCCCGGGACGAAGAGGTCGTCGTCTTCCGCGATTGCGCCGACTGCAGCGGCTCCGATACCACGCTCGGCGTATCCGGCTGCGAGCGCCGACAGACCGACGGCGAGGGCGGCTGCACCCGAATCGGTCAGGAACGGCGCTTCTTCGGTGGTTCCATTCTGTAGCACGGTCTCGGTCGCGAGTACAAGTTCTTCCATCATGGCTTATAGATTTCCTCTGGATCGATTGCTCCGAACAAGCGTATCTGTCTCTGCACTCCCTATAAAACTCTCGAAACGAATCGACGGAGCCCGCGCTATACCACCGACTCAGGCAGAGATGGTAGCTATTCCCAAGCTAGAATTCACCGGTGATCGTTCGACTCCGAAACGTATCGATACGAATCGTCCCGGCTCGAGAGAGAAAACGGTGATAACGACCGACAGCGGCGCGATCAGTCCGCCTGTGGAGCGGACTGTCCCTCGTGACCGAACGGCTCGTACTCCTCGCCGCCGCCGTCGTAGAACTTCTGGAAGAACTCCACGTACTCCAGGCGGAGCATCTGGATCCCGGCTGCGGTGATCCCCAGCAGCAGGACCACGATGTGGCCGAGGACGAACACCAGCACGGCGCCGATCAGTGCCAGCGCCATCACGATGGGGCCGCCGTCGAACCCGATCCAGACGAGCCCTTCGAAGACGACTTCACCGGTCTCGGGAGCCGCCGGCGCGCCGAAGTACGCGAACTCCATGTAACCGGTCTCGTCGGCGGCAGCGCCGAAGACCAGGAGGTTCACGACGAACGCCATCCCACCCTTCGCGAGCAGGACGGCGACCATCCGGAGATACGAGAGGACGTGACCGAACGCCCAGGCCGGCGTCTCGAGGAGGCCGGCGACGCCCTCGGCGCTGCCGACCATGACGACGCCGACGACCAACATCGCGAGCCCCGCGAGGCCGACGACCTCCGGGAGTCCCTCGAACCCGAGTGCGAACTGGTCCGTCTCGTAGAGGACACTCTCGGTTCCGACGAGGAAGTCGGGTTTCTGTCCCTCTCCGTGGGTGCTGAACAGCCAGAGGAACAGGCCGTTCATCGCGAGGATCCAGGAGAACTTCTCCATGACGGCCGCCTTCAGGCTGTGGTTGAGCTCGTTGATGAAGCCCAGCACCAGACCGACGTTGAGGTGGACAATCCCGAAGACGACGCTCATGACGATCCACAGCATCGCCCAGCTCTCGGGATGTTGGAGGCCCTTGGTGAGCACGCCGGCGAGGGGCAGGTGTATTCCCACGTCGCTCATGTAGACGCCGAAGAAGTCGTCGTACAGGTAGCCGAAGAGTATCGTGAACACACCGGCCCAGATGGCGATGGTCCCGAGGGCCTTGCCGGCGTCGGAGTCGAAGATCTTCCAGGCTCCCCAGCCCATCAGCATGTAGAGGATCCCGTAGCCGATGTCACCGATCATGAACCCGAAGGCGAACGGGTAGGTCAGGAAGATGAAAAACGTCGGATCCAGCTCGCTGTACTTGGGCTGGCTGACCATCTTCACGATCAGCTCGAACGGCTTTGCCGGCGTGATGTTGTCGAGCCTGACCGGCGGCTCGCTGTCCATCGTTACGGCACGACTGCCGTGTCCGCCGCCATCGGCGCGTGTAGGCTGTCCGCCGTCGGTCGCCGCCTTCTGTTTGGGCGAGGACGCTTCGTCGGATTCCGCGTCGGCGTCGGCTTCCGTCTCCGTATCGTCGGTGTGCTCGACGGGACCGTGTTCGTGCTCGTCGTACTCGGCCCGCTCGAGTTCCTCGATTTCGACGCTTTCGCCGACCGTATCGCGCAGCGCGGCAACGAGTTCCTCGTACTGCTCGGTGGGGATCCATCCCTCGGCGATAAACGCCCGGTCGCTCGTCGCAAACTGCAGGGGCGCTTCCGCACGCTGGACCTCGACGGTCAGCTCCGCCTCGAGCGCGAGCAGGAACCCCCCTTCGTTGGCCTTGATCCGTTCGAGCTCCGCATCGATCTCGTCGGTACGAGACTGCAGTGCCTGTTTTTCCTCCTCGAGTTCGGCGACGTACGCTCCCGGCGTCCGGTCGGTCTCAGGAATCTCGTGGCGCGTAAACTCGACGCCGACGAGCGCGTCGTCGATCAGGCCGTCGTCAGCATCGACGCCCTCGGCGGGTGCAGCGACGATGGCGACGACGTCACCGCCAGCAAACGTCTCGAACGCCCGAATCTCGTCGGCCATCTCGAGGGCGGCTTCGATCTCGTCGGTAGGCCCTTCGCCGACGACGACGTCGACCGTCTCGTAGCCCGAGAGCAGATCAAGATCCACTTCGAGTTCCGCAAAGGGCTCGACGCGGTCGAGTCGTTCCTCGACCTGCCGGAGCTCTTCGCGGATCTCGCTGCGATCGTCGTCGAGTTCGTTGACCCGCGTCCGCGTCTCCTCGAGTCGCTGTTCCCAGCCGTCGTCGACCGAACCCACGGTCGTCTCGTCGGCCGATAGGTCGAGGGTGCTTTCCAGGGCGCGAACGGTAACCAGCTTCTCGGAGGCGTCGTCGGCCCCTTCGATCGGCGTCCCGTTGTCAAACCCCTCCCACGAGCCGTCGTAGTCCGAGAGATGAACCAGATTCAGGTTGTGAATCGTCTCGATGACCGTGGGCATGACGCCCTTCGAACCGGCCACCGAGACCTTGCTCATCCGCTCAGGTCTGAACATGAACGTCCTCCTGGAACAGTTCGACGACGTAGTCGGTCACTTCGTCGACCCGGCTCTGGGCACGCTCGGCGAGCGCCTCGCGCTCCTGTTCGCCCTCACGAAGGACGCGCTCGCACTCCTCGTCGATCTCGGCGCGCGCCTCCTCGAGGCGGCGCTCCTTGAGATCCCGCGCTTCCTGTTCCGCTTCCGTGCGAATCTCCTCGGCACGTTTCCGGGCCTCGGCTATCCGCTCGTCGCGGTCGTCTTCTGCCTGTGCGACGATCTCGTCGGCCTCCTCTTCCGCCGACTTGATTCGTTCGAGAACCTGTGGCCTCGGCATATTCTAAGCAAACGAACGTTTGCGGCAACGCGTATATGGTAGTTGCGAAAGTATCGCGTTCGATCGCGACGCAGATCGGTGGTAGTCAGTGATTGTCCGGCGCCGAATCGACCGGGAACAGCAGACATATTGCCGTCGGATCAAAACCTCCTCTCCAATGGGAGTCCTCGAGAACAAGGCCCGAGCTCGGCTGTTCTATAAGTACCTCTCGAAGGTGTACGACCGCATCAACCCGTTTATCTGGAACGAACGGATGCGAAGCGAGGCCCTCGAGTTGCTCGAGTTCGAGCCCGAAGCCACGGTGCTCGACGTCGGCTGTGGTACCGGTTTCGCCACGGAGGGGCTCCTCGAGCACGTCGAGGAGGTGTACGCGATCGACCAGAGCGAACACCAGCTCGAGCAGGCCTACGCGAAGTTCGGCAAGCGAGCGCCGCCGGTTCACTTCCACCGGGGCGACGCCGAGCGGCTCCCGTTCGCGACCGACACCTTCGACGTCGTCTGGTCGTCGGGCTCGATCGAGTACTGGCCGAACCCGATACTGGCGCTTCGTGAGTTCCGCCGCGTGCTCAAACCCGGCGGCCAGGTGCTGGTCGTCGGACCGAACTACCCCGAAAACCCGATCGCACAGCGTCTCGCCGACGCAATGATGCTGTTTTACGACGAGTACGAGGCCGATCGGATGTTCAAGGCGGCCGGCTTCGAGGACGTCAGACACGCCTTCATGGGGCCGGAGTACGAGCCCGAGGTCGCCATCACGACCGTCGCCCGCGCCCCGGAGTAGTCAGTCGGCGGTCGTCTCGAGCGCGGCGACCTGTTGGCCGTCGACGGCGATGGTCACGGAAACCGTGTCACCGGAGCTGATCGTCGGCGTGTTGGTTCCCGCGACGGAGAGCGTCGAGCGTTCACCGGCGCTCCAGGTCGAACCGCTCGCCGAGTTGAACGGACCGCTCGGTGCCTGGTCGAAGCCCGCGGCACCGGTGAAGGGAACCGGCGGCTGCTCCGAGAGCTGCTCACCGTTTACTGCGACCGTAAGCGCGAGCTCCTCGACGTCGATCGAATCGCCGGCGACGTGTTCGACCGTGATCGTCCCCTCGCTCCCGTCGGCCGCAAGGTCGAACGCGACCGGGTTCTTAGGGGATGTCGGACTCAGCCCGCCGGCACCGACCGCGACGACTGCCGCCAGTGCCACGGTAACGCCGATCAGGAGCACTACGCCGATCACGGGGCTGACCCCGCGGTCGTCGGATCGGTGGGCTCGGAACGTCGATCCCAGTATCACGGCACTCTCTGGCCTCGCCTTCCTACATAAAGAGTCGGTCGCGGCCGCTACTCGCCGTCGCTCGGTGCGTCGCTACTCGAGACGGTTCCCTCGATACTGCCGTCGCCGGTCTCCGCTCGCAGGTCGTACTCGCCGTCGGGCGGAAGAAGCCACAGCGAGCCGTCCGGGCCCGTCTCGCCGATTTCTTCGCCGTCGACCGAAACCGTGGCTGGCTCCGGCTCGTCGGTTTCGGCGTCCGTCACGACGACTTCGACCGGTCCGTTCGCCGCAGTTTCGTTGATCGAGAGGGCCAGCCCGTCGTCGTTCCACTGGCTGTTGTTGATCGTCGGCAGCTGCCGATAGTCGAGGGTCTGAACTTCCCGATAGGCTGTGCCCGTCCCGCCGTCGAGGTACGTGGTTAGCTGTCCCTGGTCGTGGATTGCCTGAACCCGGTACAGCTGTCCCGTCCTGCTTTCGACGGCGTCGGAAGAGTGGCTCTCGTGGTCGGCACCGAACACCCACGGATACAGCTCCTGGGCCGTTCCGTGTGCGTCGGTGATGTCGTCGAACTGGTTCGACTGCGTCGTGTTCCGACTGTCGAACCGCGTCGTCTCCCGGACGTAGTTGCCGTCCAGCAACGAGAGGGTGTAGCCGGTCTCGGCGGTCCGGACGGCCAGCGGTTGTCCCCCACTGCCGGACCGACTCGCCGTCGTCTCGAGTTGCGATCGGGTATCGCTACGATGCATCTCCAGCTTTCTCACATCGTCTCGAGTCGAAAGCGAGTACCCCGGAATCTCGTTTGCATATCCGACGAGGTCGTCGAGCGCACGCTCGATCGTCTCCGACTCGTGGTAGTTCCGCGAGAACGTCTGGAGTAGTTCGATCGTCGACTGCTCGTCCGCCGCGTGCGCTCGCACCACCGTTCGCTCGCGATCCTCGAGTTCGTCGATCCGCTCCTGTAGCCGATCGTACCCCGCCCGGACCCGCTCTTCGCGCTCCTCGTCGGAGGCGTTGTCGAACCCGCTTCGGACGAGCGTTTCCTGTTCGGAGGCGACTCTGAGCTCGTCGTCCGCGGCCATGAGCGACGCGCCGAGACCGCTGCCGTGCTCGACCCGTTCGCTTCGCTGCTCCTCGCCGGGATCGAGTCGGTTCGACGTCCCGTTCGCCTCGACGAACGTCGCTCCCTGGTCGGCCTCGTCCGCCTCGAAGACGATCTCGTCCGTCTCGTTCGGTTCCCCATCGACCGCGGAAACGGCCATTGCGGGCACCGAGAGGACGAGTAGTCCTGCGAGAACGACGGCCATCACACCCTTCATCAATACATCATAAGAACTCATGATATAAAATACGATCGGCCGGCCGTCGTTTCGGGACCGTTCGAGAGGACCGGAAACGCTTCAAACACCGCTGTGATTTTTTATTCACCCATGGAAAGTGTTTTTTACTCTGAGGGTATTGGTGGTATGTATGCGGGTTTCGATCGTCGCGTCGGTCGTACTGGTGGTGGTACTTGCCGGTTCGGTCCTCGGAGCGGCTGCCACCGGATCGACAGCGACGGCGTCGGATCCAGCGAGCACGCCCTCGGTGCAGACAACACAGCCCGCGGTCGACGACGGTTCGATGCTCGAGAGCGCGAACCCGGCCCAGGAAATCCGCATCAACGTCACGGAGAGCGGGGACGCGGTCTGGACGATCGAGAGCCGGTTTCTCCTGAGCGACGAGGGCGAGGTCGAGGCGTTCCTCGAGTATGCCGAGACGGCTTCGACCGACGAAGACGAGGGCGTCTACGATCGAAGCCTGTTCGAACCCCACGTCGAGACTGCCGCGGACGCGACCGACCGGGAGATGACGATCGAAGACGCCGGCTGGGACGACCCACAGCTACGTTCCGCGGACGACGGATCGAACGAGTCGGGATCAACGGTCGGCGTCCTCTCGTACTCGTTTACCTGGACCGAGTTTGCGGCAGTCGACGGAACGCAGATCCACGTCGGGGATGCGTTCCAGAGCGACGACGGGCCATGGCTCTCGGCGCTCGCCGAGGAGCAACGTCTCGTGATTCAGGCGCCCTCGGACCACGGCTTTCACGACTACAACCTCTCGGTGAGTCCACAGGATAGCGCGCTCATCGTCGACGGTCCCCACCAGTTCGACGAGGACGAACTCGAGGCGACGTTCCTCCGCGGGGCCGACGACGGCTCGTCCGGAGGCGCCGATTTCTACCCCGCCAGCGCCGAACTACTCTTCGGTGGGGTGTTCGTTCTCGCGATCTTGATCGGAACGGGAAGCTACGCTCTGGCGCGATGGTCCTCGGATTCGGAGTGGTCGCCGGCGCTGTGGGTCTCCGGGCTCCTCCCGTCGAACGCAGGAGAACGAACCGGCGGAGGGTCGCCACCGACCGGACGTGACGACCCGAGCAGCGCTTCGGAGCGGGACGCCGAACTGGGTGCGGTCGATACCGACGATTCTCGAGACGCTGACTCGACACCGCCAGTCGACGCTCGAGAATCGTCGGGCCAGACGTTCGCGTACGCCGAGGAGTCGGGGGCGGATGGGACGGGTGAGGCGGTCGACCCCGAGCTGTTGAGCGACGAAGAGCGGGTTCTCCGGCTGCTCAGGCGAAACGGCGGTCGAATGAAACAAGGCTCGATCGTCTCGGAGACCGGCTGGTCAAACGCCAAGGTCTCCCAACTGCTCTCACAGATGGCCGACGACGAGGAAATCGAGAAGCTCCGGATCGGCCGCGAGAACCTCATCACCCTGCCGGAAGTCGATCCGACGGAACTCGGCTGACGGTCCCTTTTCGGCTCGAGAGCGCCGTCGGCAGAGTTAGCTTCGCTCGCGATCCCCTGCCGTTCGCACGGCTTGCGGGACCAGCGGTCCGGCACTGGAAAAAGCGGTTTCGGCAACCGGAGAGCGTTCGCGGGTTCGACGCACGACTCGGGATGGAAAACGCATCCGAGTTCTCGTCGGCCCCTTTGGAATCGGACGAGCTCGAGCCCGAACGGTTCCCGGGTGGACGGCCGATCCCTGGAGCATTCGGTGGAAGCGGCCGTTTTCTACGGTCGCTCGCCGCACATCGGTCGACTGCCTGCCCTTCCCCGGGGAGCGCGACTCTCACTGTCGCTCGAGTCGCGCTCCCGGCCGTAAACTGCGGGACTGCGGCTTTCGTCAGTGGCGTTCGTTCGTGATACAGAAATTATGTTAACGGCGTCCGCTCGACGACCTGCCGCGTGGTCCCTTTTTCTCGTCGAGTTCGCCCCGCTCACCCTCCTCGAAAAACCTGCATCAAAAAGCCGCTCGTTCGCTTCGCTCACTTGCAGCGCTCTATGCCAACGGCGTCCGCTCAACGACCTGCCCGTCGTACGTCGGGTACTGCTCGACGATCTCTCCGTCCTCGAGGTCGCCCTCCTCGATCATCTCCTCCAGGAGCCACCAGGCGACCTCGACGTGCTCGGTTTTGACGGTGTAGAACTCCTCGGGGACGCCCAGTTCGGCGAATCGCTGGGGATCGGTGTACGTTTTTCCGTAGACGAGCGTGCCGTCGTCGGTGACGTCGTCGAACTCCCGTCGGACGTTGCGGGCGGCCCGCTTCAGTCGGCGGCGGTGCTGGGCCGCATCCTTGAACACGGAGGTACAGAAGTAGACCCGTTCGTGGTCGCCCATCACCTCGAGGATCTGCTCGCGGGAGCCGTCGACGGCGCTCATGTGGCCCTCCTTGAGCTCGTACCCTTCTTCCTGCATCCGGCGGTAGTTCCCGTCGGACATCTCGAACTCGTTGACGTTACAGAAGTCGGCGGCGCCCTCGTCGAGAAACTCGAGAAACTCCTCCTCGGCGCGGATGCCGGGAATCTCGAAGGCAGGGGTGAGCCCCTCTTCGCGGGCGACGTAGAGGATCTCCTCCCACTCGGTGCCGTGCATGTCGCCCCACAGCTCGTACGGTGGGTGGAAGCGGATCTCGTCGAGGCCGGCCTCCGAGAGCTTGCGCATGTTCTCGCGGCCGCCCGTGATCCCCGTGTAGAGGTGGGTGTGGTGGTCCTCGCCGAACTCGTCCTTGAGAAGCTCGAGGTAGTGACAGGTCCGCTCTAAGGCCTCCTGGGGTTCGCCGCCGGTGATCGAGGTACCCAGGGCGTCCATCCGGTGGGCCTCCTCGAGGACGTCCTCGTCGCGTTCGACCTGCCGTTCGTTCGCGTAGACGTCGGTGACGTTCTTGCGGTTCTCGCCGAGCGGGCAGTAAAAGCAGTCGCGCTGGTCGCAGTAACCGTAGACGAACAGCACCATCTTGCCGCCTTTCGCGCACTGCTCACAGCCCTTCGATATCATTCGGAGGTACGTAGCCGGTCGAGCCTCAAAAACTGTGCGGAACGTCGGCGTTCGATCCTGTCCGTGGTTCACACGGGCCGAACAGGGCGAGCGCGCGGCGGATTCCGTCGCTCCCAGAAGACGGAAATACCGCGGTGTCCAACCACGAAGCGATGCTGTTGGTCCTGTGTGTCGACCTCGACGACGACCTCGGCCGCAAGACCGACTTTACGACACCGGTAATCGGTCGCGACGCCGTCGAGAAGGCGGCTGTTGCACTGGCGACCGCCGATCCCGAGGACTCCGACGTCAACGTCGCTTTTCAGGGCGTCCACATCTACGACGACCTCACCTCCCGAAACGAGAGCGTCGAGGTCGCGATCGTCACGGGCAACGAGGACGGCGACGTCGACGCCAACCGCGAGGTCGGCGACGAGGTCGACACCGTCCTCGCGAGCCTCTCGACGGCCGAGGACGTCACCGCGCTGGTCGTCACCGACGGCGCACAGGACGAGTCCGTTATCCCCGTCATCCGCTCTCGAGTGCCGATCGACGGCGTGCGCCGCGTCGTCGTCAGACAGGCCCAGAACCTCGAGTCGATGTACTACACGTTCAAGCAGGTGCTGAACGATCCCGAGACCCGGGGAACCGTCCTCATCCCGCTCGGGATCCTCCTGTTGATCTATCCGCTGGCACTGATCGGAACCGTCCTCGAGATGCCCGGGGTCGTCCTGGGGGTGACCTCGACGCTGCTCGGGCTCTACCTCATCTCGCGGGGGCTCGGCCTCGGGGAGCGTCTCGACGACGCCGTCGAGAGTGCGAGGCGGTCGCTGTACGCCGGCCGAACGACGATCCTCGCCTACGTCGTCGCGACCGCGCTGCTCGTTCTGGGCGGCGTCAGCGGGGCGAACGAACTCGAGCGGGTCCAGGCCGAGGCGGCCGGCGAGGTCGGCGTCCCCGTCATGCTTTCCGCACTGTTGTACGGTTCGGTCCAGTGGTTCGCCGCCGCAGGGGTCACCACGAGCCTCGGCCAGATCACCGACGAGTACATCGCGGGCCGCCTCGAGTGGCGCTACCTCAACGCTCCCTTCTACGTCATTTCTATCGCGATCGTGCTCTACGCGGTGAGCGCGTACTTCCTCGACGCCGTCGGACTCACCTTCCTCGCAACGGCACTGACCGCGGGAACGCTACTGGGGATCGTAAGCACGCTCGCGTTCGCAGTCGCCGAATCGCACTTCTCGGAGGACGAGAGCGAGGAGCCACACCGACCCGACAGCGCCTGAGTGATCCGGCCGACGCGGAACTACTGGTCGCGCTCGACAACGAAATCCGCCAGCTCGCGCAGGTAGTCCCGGGCCTCGCGGTCGACGGTGTCGACCCGCTCTAAGGCGTCGATCGCCCTATCGGCCTCCTCGCGGGCGCGGGCATTGGCCTCCGCCGGACTCAGATCGGTCACCTGGACGACCGAGGGACGCTCGAGTTCGGCGTCGTGGCCGGTCGGCTTCCCGAGTTCCTCGGGATCGGCGACGGCGTCGAGAACGTCGTCGCGGATCTGGAAGGCGACGCCGACGCGTTCAGCGTACTCGCCGAGGGCTTCAACGGTGAAGGGATCGGAGCCGGCGGCGATCGCCCCGAGTTCGGCCGCCGCCCGAAACAGGGCACCGGTCTTCCGTCTCGCGAGGGTCATATACTCCTCCTCGTTGGTTGGCTGCGAGGAGAGTTCAGTCGCCTCGCCGACGCCGAGTTCGACCATCGCCTCGGCGACGACCTGGGTAGCCTTGGGATCCGCCGAAAAGAGGGCGAACGCCTCCCCGAGCAGGCCGTCGCTGGTGATGATCGCCGGCCCGTAGCCGAACTCGGCCCAGGCGCTCGCGGTCCCTCGACGCAGGTCCGAGCGGTCGATGATGTCGTCGATCACCAGCGAGGCGTTGTGGACGAGTTCGATCCCGACGCCGAAGTCGACGGCATCTTCCGGCTCGCCGCCGACGGTTTCGCAAGCCAGCAGCGTCACCATCGGCCGCACGCGTTTACCGCCCGAGAGCGCGACGTGGCGAACTTCCTCGTTGAGCGTCTCGGGTTCGACCCCGTCGACGACCGCGACGAGACGCTCCTCGATCAGCGCCCGTCGGCGCTCCAGAAGTTCCATTACCCGCGCTTAGGAGAGGGCGAAAAAGTAGGTAACGGTTGTCGACGACGCTCGCTCGAGTTCCCGTCGCGAAACGCGCCCGCCGGAACCGCTGGCGGATCGATCGGCTACTGGAACTCTTCGGTCAGCGCGGGGACGACGTCGAAGAGGTCGTCGTGGATCGCGTAGTCGGCGATGTCCATAATCGGCGCGTTGGGGTCGGTGTTGATCGCGACGATCGTCTCCGAGCCCTTCATACCCGCAACGTGTTGGACGGCACCCGAGATCCCGATCGCGATGTAGACGTCGGGCGTGACGACCTTCCCGGACTGGCCGACCTGGCGGTTCTTGGGCAGCCAGCCGTTGTCGACGATCGGGCGTGAGGAGGAAATCGTCGCGTCGAGGGCGTCGGCCAGCTCCTCGATGAGCTCGAGGTTCTCCTCCTCTTCGATGCCGCGGCCCACGGAGACGAGCACGTCGGCGTCGCTGATGTCGACGTCGCCGCCGCCGACCTCCTCGAAGCCGGTGACCGTCGAGCGGATCGTCTCCTCGTCGATCTCGGCGTGGAACTCCCGGATCTCGGCGTCGCCGGTGCCGTCCGCGCCGGCCCACTCGGCCCCGCGGATGGTGACGACGGCGTTGCCCGTCAGTTCGTTGGCCGTCTCGACCTTGCCGCCGTACATCTCGCGGGTCGCGGTCAGCGTCTCGCCGTCGGTCTCGAGGCCGACCGTGTCGGTGACGATCGGCAGGTCCAGGGTGTTCGCGACGGCGGGTGCGTAGTCGAGGCCGTTGACGCTGTTGGGCGCGACGACGTACTGGGGTGCGAGTTCGTCGTAGAGCTGAACGAGTACCTGCGTGTAGACGTCGTGGTTGAACTCCTCGCCGTACTCGACGGTGTGGACGACGTCGACGCCCTCCCGGTTGAGCTTCTCGGCGAACTCGCCGACGGGACCGCTGATGACGGCGACGTGGAGGTCGCCGCCGGTTTCGTCCGCCAGCTCGCGGCCGGCGGTGATCGTCTCGTAGCTGACGTCGCGCAGTTCGCCCCTGCGGTGGTCGGTTACTGCGAGAACATCACTCATGGTGCCACCCCCTTCTCGCGAAGGAGCTCACCGAGCTCCGCGGCGGTCTCCTCGGGGCTTCCTTCCCAGACCGTCGCGTCGGTTTCGCTTTCCGGTTCGTACATGTCCGTGACCGTCACGGCGCCCTCGACCGCGCCCTCGTCGACGCCGAGGTCGCCGAGCGTGTGGACGTCGAGTTCCTTGCGCTGGGCCTGTCGGATACCCCGCAGGCTGGCGTACCGGGGTTCGTTGATCCCCGTCTGGATCGTCAGCGCCGCGGGGAGTTCGATCTCGGTGAGTTCTTCGACGCCACCCTCGAGCTCGCGCCGGACCGACGCAGTGCCCTCGGCGAGATCGTGCTCGAGGTGGTTGACGACGGCGCCCCACTCGATTCCGAGCTCCTCGGCCAGGGAGACGCCGGTGGCGCCCCAGTTGTCGTCGCCGGACTGGACGCCCGTCAGCACGAGGTCCGGATCCTCGGCCTCGACGACCGCCCGCAGGATCTCGGTCTTGGCGCCGACGTCGAGCAGGTCGACGTCCTCGAGGGCGTCGTCCCAGACGCGGATCGCGCGGTCGGCACCCTTCGCGAGTGCTTGGCGGATCGTCTGCTCGCAGTCCTCGGGGCCGATCGTCACGGTGACGACCTCGTCGGCGATGCCCGCTTCCTGGAGCTGGACGGCCTCCTCGACGGCGTAGTCGTCCCACTCGTTGAGGTCGGCGCCGAGGTACTGGTCGGCGATCGTCGTGCCTTCGATCTCGAACTCGTCTTCGACGGTCGAGACCTCTTTTACCGTAACGAGGATCTTCATCATTTATCGATCGGACGCCCCTCCCGTAAACGTTTTCGAAACACCGTGTCACGAACGACCAGTTGATACAGAACGATAGCGCATACCCGCGTCTTCAGGCGCGGGTCAAGCGGTAGGCATAGTAAACCAACCGCCGTATGACAGCAGTCCTGATTTCCCAATCACAGTGTTTAAGTTGATACAAAGTATAAACGCTGGTATGGAGGACCGCTTCGAAATCAACGGCCACGAAGTAATCACAGGTGAGGTCAAACCCACCGGCAATGGAGCCCACGTCCTCGTACCCAAAGACTGGCGTGGCGCAGACGTCAAAATCGTCCGCACCAGCCAGCCCAACGAAGACTAACACATGAACCCTCTCACGGAGACCCTCACGCTCAAACTCGTCAATCCCAACACGCACAAAGAGCGGAAACTCCGTGAGACTCACGGCGAATACCAACTCGCCCTCCACGACGCATTCACCCAAGGCTGCGACACGCAATCCAAAGCCAACAACGTCGTCGTCAACTACGACCTCTCTGGATACGCGAAGAACGCACTGAAACAATACGTTCCCAACCTCCTCGACGACGACACGTACGGGGCAGAAGAACTCCAAGAAGGAGACCACCCCGTGCGATTCACAAACGAAGGGCCAACGCTCGACCACAAGCCACAGAACGCCATCGAATGGTACGTGAAAATCCCTCACCACGAGGATTACCACTTGTGGCTCCCCGCGCAACCTAAGTCGAATCAGCGGGAGTGGCTCGAAGCCTTGTATCGTGGGGACGCGGAGATGGGGGAGTGTCAACTCATCGGACAGGATGGCGAGTGGTATTTTCACATGAGTGCGACGAGGATAGTCGAGCAGTCCAGTTCGGTGTCTGTTGAAGAGCAGACGCCGATTGGAGTAGATATCGGGGAAGCTTCGTTAGCTACGGTGTGTCACCGTACTGAGTGCGGCTCCCCGGCCAACCCAACACTCTGGAGCAGTGAAGGCAGAGAAGTCCGACGACTCCGCGAAACCTACTTCAGAGCCGTCAAACGACTCCAAGAGCGCGATAGCGAACGCCTTGCGGAAGAGTACGGCGACGAACTCTGGGCGCGAATCGACGATATCCTCCACACCGTGTCGAGTAATATCGTCGAATACGCCCAGCAGGTTAACAACCCCGTACTTGTCACTGAAGACTTGACGCACATCCGTGAGAACATGGATTACGGTCAATTCATGAACCGTCGATTGCACGGGTGGGCGTTTGCGAAACTCCACGCGCAGATATCGTACAAAGCGAAGGAACACGGTATCCCAGTGGAAACCGTGGACCCCGCGTACACGTCGAAGGAGTGTCACGCGTGCGGCGAGTATGGGTATCGCTTGCGACAGGCGGTGTTCAAGTGCTCGAACGCGGAGTGTTGGATTGGCGAGTATCAGGCGGATTTAAACGCCGCACTCAACATCATCAGTAGATACTACGCCAGTTGTGAGAGCCATGTCCGAACAGATTCGGAGTTTTTATCCGACGAGAAGGTGGTGGCGATGACATGACTGGCGACGGGGCGTGTTTGACCGTGCCACAAGACACTCACGCTGACACGAACTCTAGCATCCAGTGGTTAGGCTCTGCGGGGAGGGAGTGGATGACGTGTGAGCGTATGCGTCTTGAAACCTTGAACGCGTAACAGCAGCGACGCGGAAATCCCATGGTGGGATTCCACGGCCTAAAGGCCGTGGAGGAGGTCAATCGGCGTTCGTCCCACGAATTCCGCTCTCGTCGCGCACCCACCACACGCTCGGCGGACGAATCCCGTGGGAGACGGTCCCAGCCCGGATCTCGAGACGGAAACGGTTTAACGGCGCCACCGGTAGTATACCGCATGGCAGACTGTCCACTCGCTGATGACTGCCCGAGCTTCTCCGAGCGGATCTCGGGGATGGGCTGTCAACACTACGGCGATCGGGGTGGCAAGGAGTGGTGTAACCACTACAACCAGCCGATCCAGGATCTGAAGACCCAGCCCGTCAAACCCAGCGAGGAGGTCGTGGTCGACGTCGTCGACATGCACGAAAGCGGCGCCGGCGTCGGTCGCACCGAGGACGGCTTCATCGTGATGGTCGACGGCGTCCTGCCGGAGGCCCGAGCACGAGTCGAAATCACCCGAGTCCACAGCAACCACGCACGCGCGGAGAAACTCGAACTTCTGCCGATGGACGGCGAGGAGGACGACGAGGACGAGGACGACGACAACGACGGCAACGACGGCGAGGGAGTCGACGACGATGACCGTGTTACCGACGACGACGAGACCGAGTCCAACGAGAGACACACCGCACCGAAGCGCGAGCGACTCGGTAGCCGCGAGAACTTCTGGGGCTCGTAGTCCCCTCGAGTGGACAGTTTCAATTTCATTCGGACCACGGCACGGCTCGCGGACCGGTCTGCGACCGTGGAAGCTTTCATCCCGCCACCGGCTAGTAGCTCGTATGCCGACGCGAGCCCACCCGACTGCCAGCGGAGGGGATCGTCGTGATCGATGACGTCGCGACGGTCCTCGAGGAGATCGGTTTCGATCCCGAGAACAGCGTGTTGACCTACCGCCAGGCGCAGGTGCTCGCGTTACGCGAACGGGACGTCTCCCAGGCCGACATCGCCGACGCGCTGGGAACCTCGCGTGCTAACGTCTCCTCGATCGAGGCCAGCGCCCGAGAGAACGTCTCGAAGGCCAGTGAGACCGTCGCCTTCGCCGAGGCGCTTCAGGCCCCAGTCCGAGTTCGGGTTCCCGAGGGGACCGATCTCTACGACGTGCCACAACTCGTCTACGAGGCCTGCGACGAGGCCGGCGTCAAGGTCGACCACACCGCTCCGGACCTGATGAAGGTCGTCAGCGACGCCGCCGGATCCGCGATCACGGGCCGACAGGTGTCCGCGACGCTGACCGTCAGCGTCACCTCCGAGGGCGTCGTCCGGGTGCGCCATCAGGAGTGATCGCAGTGCCGGAGTCCCGAGGGCTTTGTATCCGGACGACGTCGGTCGCGGTATGGAACTGGATCTCGACGACACGACGGCGCTGGTGACGGCCTCCTCGAGCGGACTCGGGTTCGCGAGCGCACAGACGTTGGCCGAGGAGGGAGCGAACGTAACGATCTGTGGCCGGGACGCCGAGCGACTCGAGGACGCCCGCGAGGAACTCGAGGAGACGGCCGCGGGCGAGGTGCTGGCCGTCGAGACCGACCTCACCGATCCCGACCACGTCTCGCGACTGGTGAGCAAGACGGTCGAGACCTTCGGCGGGCTCGACCATCTCGTCACCTCAGCGGGCGGCCCGCCGAGCACGACCTTCCTCGAGACCAGCGAACAGCAGTGGTACCAGGCCTACGACCTGCTGGTGATGAGCGTCGTCTGGACGATCGAGGAGGCGCATCCACACTTGCGCGACTCCGAACACGGAGCGATCACCTGCATTACCTCCCGAACGGTCAGGGAGGTCGCCGACGGTCTGTTGCTGTCAAACTCCGTCCGGCGAGGCGTGATCGGCCTGGTGAAGACGGTCTCGCGGGAGTTTGCCCCCGAAGTCCGGGCCAACGCCGTTCTGCCGGGAACGATCGAGACGCCCCGAATCGAAGAGCTCGTCGACGCCCGCGTCGAGCGCAGCGAGTACGACGACTACGAGTCGGGACTGGTCGATCTCGCCGACGACATCCCGATGGATCGCATCGGCGACCCGCGAGAGTTGGGTGAGGTCGTGGCCTTCCTCTCGAGTCCGCGAGCGAGTTTCGTCAACGGCACCGAGGTGCCGATCGACGGCGGACTGCTGCGGAGTTAGCTGAAAGAGAGGGCGCCAAGCCTCCGTCCTCAAGGAGTCGCCGAAGGAAACGAGTAGGGCGGAGTAGCTCACTATCGGGGGCTCGTCGGACCGCACTCCGAACAGCTGGACGAGGCGTTTACTCGACGGACCACTACCGCTACCGCTAAGAGTCAGTCCCCGCATTCACCGGCCGTGAGCGACCTCGGCAAGATCGATCGGCAGTTCTTCGAATCGCGGATCGCACCCAACCTCGGCGCCGAGCGCGACGACGTCGTCCTGGGGCCGAGTCACGGCGTCGACTTCGGCGTTATCGACGTCGGCGAGCGGGCGCTGGTGACCGCCACCGACCCCGTCTCGATCCTCCCCGCACTCGGCCTCGAGCGCGCCGCCCGATTCGCGCTCGATCTGATCCTCGCGGACGTCGCCGTCAGTGGAATCCCGCCCTCACACCTCTCGATCTGTTTTACGCTGCCGGAGACGATGAGCGACGAGGCGTTCGGAACCGTCTGGGAGACGATCCACGAGGAGTGTGCCGACCTCGGCGTCGCCGTCGTGACCGGCCACACCGCTCGCTACTCCGATCCCTCCCACCCCTGGATCGGTGCCGCGACCGCGATGGGCGTCGGCGACCACGCTGCCATCGTCCGTCCCGACGGCGCCCGCGAGGGCGATCGGCTGCTGCTGACGACCGGTCCCGCCGTCGAGTCCGTCGGGCTCCTGAGCACGCTCTTTCCCGAGGAGCTCGAGCTACCCGACGCCGTGATCGCCGACGCCCAGGAACGGCTCGAGGAGGTCCACTGCGTCCGGGACGCCCTCACCGCGGCCGCGGCGGGACCCGTCCGAGCGATGCACGACGTCACCGAGGGCGGGCTGGCGGGCGCGCTAAACGAGATGGCCACGGGTGCGGGCGCGCGGTTCGAAATCGACCACGCCGCCGTCCCGATACGTCCCGGGGTCGCCGAAGTCTGTGCGCACCTCGAGATCGACCCCTGGGCGGCGACCAGCTGCGGCTCGCTCGTCATCGCCGTCGACCCCGCGGGCGTCGACGCGGTTCGCGAGGCACTCGAGGAGCGCGGCACCGTCGTGGCCGACATCGGGCGGGTCGAGGCGAGTTCCGACGGCGACGAAGGGAGCGTCCTCGCCGACGGCGAACGGCTCGAGCACCCGCGGGTCGATCCCTCGTGGGACGCCTACGCGAAGCTGGCTGATAGACGGACATAGCAGAGTTCCGCTCGAGAAAGTCGCGTGAAACACGTGTTCTGTACAGACGAAGCCGATACCGTTGCGGTGCGGCTCAAGCACAGCACCCGCGAGCGACCATCGGGAGCGAGCGGTTTTTTAGCGTAGGTTTTTGGAGTCGAGTGGGACCGCTGGTCCCACTGACCATGCGAATAGTGCGAGACCAACGGTCTCGCATACCGTGTGAACGGACGCTGCGCGTCCGTGAACAGAGGGCGCTTCGCGCCCGTGAGCAGAGAGTGGTGAGCGAGCAACGCGAGCGAACCCGACGAGAAAAAGGTACGTCTGCACGCGTTGCGTGACGAATCGACCGATTCCGAAACACGACTCCGACTGAACGAAGAACCCGTCTGCTCAACCCTTGCTAGGACTCGAGTTCCCGATCCGACTCCCGGAGCTCGCGTTGCTCGACTGAGTGACCGGTCTCGACGTAGTGGCGGATCATCACCTCGTTGAGTTCGCCGTCGTCGTCGTCGTCGACGCGACGGCTCCACTCACACTCCTCGCAGTACGCGATTGGCACATCCGGAGTTTCGAGTACGGGATCTTGAATTATCTGGTTCAATCCCGTGAATTACGGGAGCAGTTTCCCGGGACTCGAGGACCACCGTTAACTGCGCGCTCGCCGTACGACGCCCGATGCCAGACGCCGACGGTCGTCCGAACGTGTTGTTCGTCCTCACCGATCAGGAGCGCTACGACTACTCCGCGCCCGACGGCCCGTCCGTCGAGACACCCACGATGGATCGGCTCTCGGACGAGGGGATGCGTTTCGAGCGGGCCGTTACTCCGATCAGCATCTGTACGAGCGCTCGGGCCTCTCTCCTGACGGGGCTGTTCCCCCACGGTCACGGGATGCTGAACAACAGCCACGAGGCCGACGCGATTCGGGCGAACCTGCCGGCGGAGCTGCCGACGTTCTCCGAGCTGCTCGCCGAGTCGGGGTACGAGCTCACCTACACGGGCAAGTGGCACGTCGGCGACGACCAGACGCCCGAGGACTTCGGTTTCTCGTATCTGGGCGGCAGCGACGTACATCACGACGACATCGACGAGGCGTTCCGCGAGTACCGCGAGGAGCGCGGGACCCCCCTCGAGGAGACCGAGCTCGAGGACGAGATCTATACCCGCGGCGGCGAGGAGTCAGGAACCTTCGTCGCCGCGACGACGCCCGTCGACGTCGAGAACACCCGAGCCTACTTCCTCGCCGAGCGGACGATCGACGCGATCGAGGCCCACGCCGAGGACGACCGCGAGGAGCCGTTCTTCCACCGGGCGGACTTCTACAGCCCCCACCACCCCTACGTCGTCCCCGAGCCGTACGCCTCGATGTACGACCCAGCAGAGATCGACCGCCCCGACAGCTACGCCGAGACGTTCGACGGGAAACCCCGAGTTCACGAGAACTTCCTGCACTACCGCGGCGTCGCCGACTTTGACTGGGAGACCTGGGCCGAGGCGGTCGCGAAGTACCGCGGGTTCGTGACCATGATCGACGACCAGCTCGAGCGGATCCTCGACGTCCTCGAGGATCACGGACTCGAGGCGGAGACCGCGGTGGTCCACGCCTCGGATCACGGCGACTTCGTCGGCGGCCACCGCCAGTTCAACAAGGGGCCGCTGATGTACGACGACACCTACCGGATCCCATTGCAGGTGCGCTGGCCGGGCGTCGTCGATCCCGGCACGGTTTGTGAGGACCCCGTCCACCTCCACGATCTGGCCGCGACCTTCCTCGAGATGAGTGGTCTCGAGATTCCGGAGTCGTTCCACTCGCAGAGCCTCGTTCCCCTGCTCGAGGGCGAGGATCCCGAGGAGCGCCCCGACTCCGTCTTCGCGCAGTACCACGGCGACGAGTTCGGGCTCTACACCCAGCGGATGGTCAGAACGAGGCGGTACAAGTACGTCTACAACGGCCCCGATATCGACGAACTGTACGATCTCGAGGGCGATCCCGCCGAGCTGCAGAACCTGATCGACCACCCCGGCTACGCCGACGTTCGCGAGGCGATGCGGGAGCGACTGGTTGACTGGATGAACCGGACCGACGACCCGAACCGGAAGTGGGTGCCGGACGTCCTACGAGAACGGGACTAACAGGACCTATCGCCCAACCCGGAAGCGTACGTTTACGGTCTCGAGGCCGGTAGGCACGCCCATGACCGACGGACCGATCGCGACGGAGGGGAACCGATGAGCCGATCCGGACGCGACGAACCGGACCCCGAGGAGCTCCGCGAACAGGCCGCCGAGAACGAGGCGATCGCCGACGCGCTCGAGGACCTCGTCATTGAACTGCGGGACGAGCCGGTCAAAGAGAGCCGACTCGAGGGGTTGTTCGACGAGGCGACGACCAGCGATCCGAGGATCTGGAACACCGTCACCGCCTTCATCGACGTCGAGGACGGCGACGCCGTCGTCACCGACGAGTCCAAACTCGCGGCGGGAAAGTGGGCGCCCGAGATCGTCGACGACTGCGATACGATGGTGACGATCGAGATCCAGCGCGGGCTGATGCCCGACGACTTCACGTACCAGGTCGGCCGCGAGCTCCAGGACCGGATCACGGAGTTCCGCGAGGACGCCGAGAAGAAACAACAAGAGGCCGCCGACCTCGAGACCGACGGCAACGGAGGATAACTCCTCGCGGCTGACGGCAACGAGTCGCGACAGAAGTATATCTGGTCGACGTGACGGTGGCGTATGTCCGAATTCGTCACGCCGCCACCGCTGGAACGGGGCGATCTCGTCGCCGTCCTCGCTCCCTCGAGCGGCGGGGCGCGGGAAGCTCTCCACGTCTTCGAACTGGGCCTCGAACGGCTTCGCAACCGATTCGATCTCGAGCCAGTCATCTACCCGACGGCCCGGCAAGGAAACGAGTTTCTGGTCGCCAACCCCCGCGCCAGAGCCGCGGACGTCCACGCTGCCTTCCGCGACCCCGATATCGGTGGAATCGTTGCGACCATCGGCGGCAGCGACCAGCTACGGATCCTGAAACATCTCGACCCGGACGTCCTCCGGGCTAACCCGACCCGGTTCTACGGGATGAGCGACAACACCGCCCTCCAGTTGTTTCTGTGGAACGCGGGCGTCGTCTCGTACAACGGCGCACAGCTGATGAACGAGCTCGGCGTCCCGGGCGAGCTGCCCGCCTACACCGAGCGGTACTGCCGGCGCGCGTTCTTCGAGGAGGACCTCGGCCGGCTCGAGCCCGCCCCGGAGTGGTCCGACGAGCCCTCAACGTGGTGGACCGATCCCTCGGCGATGGATTCGCCGCCGGCATACGAGCCGAACCCGGGGCGACGGTGGGCTAGTGGGACCGACGCCGCCGAGGGCCGAACGTGGGGCGGGTGTCGCGCGATCGTCGAGTGGTTCCTGGCAACCGATCGGTTCATGCCTGCACCGAGTGCTCTCGATGGGGCGATCCTGTGTCTCGAAACCGCCGAATCGATTCCCGGCCCCGACACTGTCGGCGGGACTCTCATGTGTCTCGGCGAGCGCGGGTTGCTCGAGCGGTTCGACGGCGTCGTGATCGGTCGTCCCCCGACCCGGAGCTTTCTGGAGGAACCGCCACAGGAGCAGCGGGAGCGCTACCGTGACCGACTCTACGAAGAAATCGTCGAGCAGGTTCGGCGGTACAACCCCGAGGCGCCCGTCCTGCTGGGTCTCGACTGGGGCCATACGACCCCGATCGCACCACTACCGATCGGAGGTCGTCTGGAACTGGATCCGGGGTCAGAAACCGTTCGGTGTCGGTGAACGACGCCGATCACTCGGATACGACGTCCTCGCGCTCGAACCCGTCGTCCTCGCGCCAGCGCCAGGACCCGATCTCGAATGGGTCGAGCGAGACGATGACGTACGACCGATCGGGCCAGGTCGCGTCGGCCGTGTCGGTCTCGCTGGGGTGGGGTGGGCCCTGCGGGTGGGAGTGATAGAAGCCGACGATCTCCTCGCCCCGATCCTCGAGGCGATCGAAGATCTCGAGCTGTTCCTCGGGGTCGATCCGGTACCGGGTTCGGGGGTGGTCGGCGATGTTCTCGGCGGCGTACTGGGACCGGACCTCGCTTCGACCGTTCGACTCGTACTCGCCCCCGAGGACGCCACAGATCTCGAGCGGCGTCCCGTCACGAGCTCGGTCGACGATCTCGTCGCGAACGCTTTCAGGGAGTACCAGCACGGCTACGGGGTCGGATCTGCTTGCGGCTCGATTGACGAATCGTTCGTGTCCGTCTCGAGGCCCTCGAGGTCGTCGAACGGAACGGCGACCGACTCGGGCGGGCCGTCGAATCGCTCCGGTTGGACGATCGGCGCGAGCGCCTCGAGGGTGTCGACGAGGCGTGGTCCGGGGCGGTTGAGGTAGTGGTGGCCGTCCATCGCCCACACTCGATCCTCGCGGACTGCCGCGAGCTCGTCCCACCCCTCGCGGGCGGTGAGATCCGCCCGATTCGCCGCGGTCTGCTCGAGGTCGAACCCACAGGGCGCGACGACCACGAGTTCGGGATCGTACTCGAGGATTTCCTCCCACTCGCGTGGCGTCGAGCGCTGGCCGACGTCGGCCAGCCCGTACTCGCCGCCCGCCCAGTCGACGAGTTCGGCCGTCCAGTGGCCCGCGATCATGACAGGGTCGGTCCAGTCGAAGATGGCGACCCGGGGTTGCTCCTCGCTCGCGATATCGGCCGTTTGCTCCCGAACGGAATCGGTTCGGTCCTCGAGCTCCGCTCGAACCGCTCGAGAGCGCTCCTCGCGACCTGTCGCACGGCCGATCCGCTCGAGGTCGTCCAGCACGTCCTCGACGGTGTGGGGGTCGACCGTCAGGACGTCGGGATCGGCCTCGATGCGATCTACCGCGTCGGCGATCACCGCCTCGTCGACCGCACAGACGTCGCACATTCCCTGCGTGATGATCAGGTCCGGCTCGAGCGCCTCGAGCAGGTCGACGTCGACCTCGTAGACGCCGTCGTCGGTCTCGCCGATCTCGAGGACCTGGCGGTCGATCTCCTCGCTCGAGGCATCGGCATCGACGCGGGAACGCGTGATCGACGGCAGCGACGCGACGCGCTGCGGATAGTCACACTCGTGGGAGACGCCGACGGGGTCGAGATCCAGTGCGGCGACGAGCTCGGTCGCCGATGGAAGCGTCGTAACGATTCGCATACCTCCCGTAGGAACGGCAGGATCAAAAGCTGCGGCCCCGGCGAAGCGACAAAATCAGTACTCGCCGAGATCCCGCTCGGAGTTGTCGCCGAACTCGTGGTCCGGGTCCGCCGAGTCACCCGGCTGTTCGGTCGGATCGTCCTCGATGTCGATCGTCGTCTCCGAGGATTCCTCGTCGATGTCGAACTCGTCGGTCTCGAGTTCCTCCCCGTCGACGCCGACGCTGCCGTCGGTGATCTCGATGGTGACGCCGTCGTGGTCGCGCTGGCGGCCGACCATCTTCCCGGTCGCGGACTCGACCTCGTCGTTGACCGCCCAGACGAATCGCAAAACCGTCTCGAGTTCGGCGCCCGCCTGCTGGATTCCCCGTTCGGCGGGGAGCTCGCCGAGGCTCTGGGCGCCCTCGGGATGGAGGTACTGGACAGGATGATCGTTGGGTACTTCGCGGAGGTCGACGTCGAACGACCAGAGGTACGGCAGCAGCTGCACGGCGTACCCCTGCGGTTTCGGCGCGCGGCGACCCGCCGCGGTAAAGGCGAGGGTCAGCGCCGACGACTCTGCGTCGGTGTCGAAGTAGACGCCGTCGAAGCCGGGAATCGAGATGCGCATACCTGAGAGTAGGTCCGTTCGAGGGTAAGACTGGAGCCGGCACTCCCAGCCCCTTTTATTAGAAGCGATCCGCGAACTTGTCTCGCCGATTGATGTCGAGTTCGCTCACGCTCGAGTGGTCCTGGCTCGCGACGAAGCGGATTGCCTCGGCGACCTCCTCGGGCTCGCTGGCCTCGCTCTCGTCGAAGGCCTCGGCGAACGTCTCACCGCTGGTGGTCTCGAACTCCGAGCGGACCTCCGCGGGGTTGACGATGCTGACGCCGACGCCGTCGTCGCCGACCTGGGCCGCGACGCTCTTGGCGAACCCCCGGACCCACCACTTCGAGGCGGCGTAGATCGGGTTAAAAGAACGGGGATACTGCCCGGCGAAACTTCCGAGGAAGATCAGGTGGCCCTCCCGCTCGCGGACGTGGGGAATCGCCGCACGGGTCGCGTAGAAGACGCCGTCGACGTTGGTCTCCTGCATCGTCTCGTACTCCTCGGTGCTCATCTCGGCGATCTCGCTTCCCCGGGAAAGCCCGGCGTTGTTCACCAGGATGTCGAACCCGCCGAAGCGATCGACGGTCTCCTCGATCAAATCGTCGACGTCCGCTTCCTCGCGGACGTTCGTCGGGGCGACGAGCGTCTCGACGCCGTGTTCGGTCTCGAGGTCGTCGGCCAGTTCCTCGAGGTCGCCCTCGCTTCTGGCCGCGAGGACGACGTTCGCCCCCGCGTCCGCGAGCTCCCGGCAGGTCGCCGCGCCGATCCCCGCGCTCGCCCCGGTGACGATCGCCGTCTGCTGCTCGAGTTGGTCGGTCATCGTACCGGGTGGGACGGCCGTTACCCCCTAAGCGTTTCCGAAGGGTTCGAAAGTGTCCGGTTCGGGTTCGTGACGTCCTCCCACGACTGAAGTCGTGGGCTTCCGCTATGTTTGTGTCAGTACCCCTCGAGCTCGTACAGCTCGCCGTACTTTGACTCGACGTACTCGAGGAAGTAGTCGGCCGTGAGCGGTTCCCCAGTCGCGACCTCGATCAGCTCCCCGGTGGGGTAGCGCTGGCCGTGGCGGTGGACGTGCTCGGTCATCCACTCCCAGAGCGGCTCGAACTCGCCCTCGCGGACCAGGCCGTCGACGTCGAGGTCCTCGCGGATCGCGGCGTCGAGCTGGGCGGCCAACACGCTGCCGACGGTGTAGCCCTGGAACGCCGCGAAGCCGTACGACCAGTGGGTGTCCTGCAGGCAGCCGTCGGTGTCGGTCTCGGGGACGACCCCAAGGTAGTCGTTCATCTTCTCGTTCCAGACCTCGGGAATCTCGGCGACGTCGAGGTCGCCCTCGACGAACGCCCGATCGATCTCACAGCGGAGGATGATGTGGAGGTGGTAGGTGAGCTCGTCGGCCTCGACCCGAATCAGGTTCTCCGGGTAGATCCGATTGACGGCGGCGTAGGCCTCGTCGACGGTGACGTCCTCGAGGTGGGGGAACTGCGCTTTCATCGTCGGAAGGAAGAACTCACAGAACGCTCGCGTCCGGCCGACGTGGTTCTCCCAGAATCGCGACTGGGACTCGTGGACGCCCGAAGAGAGCGAGGCGCCCAGCGGGTTGCCGTACTCCTCTTTCGGGAGTCCGAGCTGGTAGCTCGCGTGGCCGAACTCGTGGATCGTCGCCATCAGGGCGTCGAGCGGGTCGTGGGCCCGGAACCGGGTAGTGATCCGGGCATCGAACTGGTTGCCCGACATGAACGGGTGCGGCGCGGTGTCGAGACGACCGTGTTCCTCGGGATAGCCGAGCAGGTCGACGACCTCCTGCGAGAGGGCCATCTGATCGTCCTCGTCGTAGGTGTACTCCGGATCCCGGAACGGCGACGGTAGCTCCCGGCCCTCGGCCTCGATGGTCTCGATCAGCGGAACGAGCCCCTCGCGAAGCTCGTCGAAGATTCCCTCGACGGTCTCGAGCGGAAGATACGGAAGACTGTCTTCGTACAGCACTCGATACGGGTTCGCGTCGGGCTCGATCGCCGCCGCCCGCTCGCGGTGGAGGTCGATCAGCTCCTCGAGTGCGGGCGCGAAGCGCTCGAAGTCGTCGTCGGCTTTCGCCTCCTGCCAGACCTGCTGGGTCTCGGCCTGGTGGGCCGCGAGCCGTTCGACCAGCGCTGCGGGAACCTCGGCGGAGCGGTCGTACTCCCGGCGCAGTTCGCGGACGACGGCAGCCTGTTCCTCGTTCAGGTCGACAGAGTCGAGCTCCTCGAGCCACTCGCCGACCTCGTCGTCGACCAGTAGCTCGTGACCCAGTCCCGACAACGTCGAAAGCTGGCCGGCTCGCGCGGGGGTTCCGCCTTCCGGCATCATCACCCGCTGATCCCAGCCCAGCGCCATCGAGGCCATCTGGACGTTCGTGAGCTTCTCGGAGCGCTCGAGGAGGGCGTGGTAGGCATCGGGTGCGTCAGCGGTGTCGTGGGTTTCGTCGGCGGTTGCCATGTTTCGGTTCGAAATACACCGGAGAGCGTACTAAACGCTCGGGTCGAGGCGACGGCCGGGCGAGCGATGAGTCGGGTCTGTCTGGTAGAGTTGAGAGCGGAATACTGGGCACAAATATCGGACGAGGTTCAGCTTGGCGTACTAGGGCCGAACCGACGGCGTGTCGTCTGCGGATCCGCCGAGAGACGTATGCGTGTAGGATTCCAATTCGGTTAGCTGCTGTTCACGAAGTTCTGTGGCCGTCAGATCCCCATCGAGCACTGCCTGAATCTGCTCGACCAACTGCCGACCGGCGAGCAACGCCGGGACGTTGACGTACAGTGCTCCTTCTTCGAGCAGGGAAAGCGCCGTCTCCTGGTCACGAGCGCGCAACACGACGTCGGGCTCGAGGTCGAGTCGCAGGATTCGCCGGGAGAGGGATTCAGCCTCGACCGTCGAGATCACGACGCGCGCGTCCCCGACATTAGCCTTCTCCCAGGTGTACGGTTCCCATGCGTCGCCGATGACGACGGCGTCACACTCGGCTCGCACCTCGTCCCGGCGAGCCGGATCGTTCTCGACGACGACGTACGGCCGGTCGCGTTCCTCGCAGGCGTCGACCAGCTTCCGTCCGTGTCGACCGTAACCGAGGATGACGACGTGATCGGAGATGTCGTCGGGCACCTCGCTCCACGAATCGATCTTGTCGTGTCCGCTTTTGAGGACCCCGCGGTCGGATAGCACCTGGTAGATCCCGTCGCTGTAGTAGTTGGTAAGACTCGACGAGATCATCGTCACGGCTGCAGCGAGGATGATCGCGTCGAACACCGACTGGGTCAGCGCGCCGAGTAACAGCGCTTCGATCGCGATTATAAGCGCAAATTCGCTGACCTGGTCGGTGTTGAGGCCGGTCAGCGTCGCAGACCGGGCCTCGTAACCCTGGTAGAGCAGGATCGCCGTCGTGACCGCCGGTTTCACGACTGCCGTCAGGAACACGAGCACACCGGCGATGAGGACCTTATCGACGGAGGCGGCCCAGCCGACCTCGACGAACGGCCAGACGACCAGTGCCCCGATCGTCACGAAGAAGATCGCGACGAAGAAGTCCCTGATCGACTGGAGGCCGTTGACCAGGCCGAGATGCTCGATGGGGTCGTGACGGATCGCGAGGCCGGCGGCGAAGGCACCGACGACGATGGAGACGTCCGCGAACTCCGCCGCACCGATAAACAGTGCGAGCAGCGAAACGGTTCCGAGGATCATGAGCTCGGACGACTCTCCCGCGAGCCGTCCGATCGCGTCGAACAGGAACCGATTGACGAGGACGGCGGCGATGAGTAACGCGAGTCCGTACCCCAACATCTCCGCGATCGGATCGGCAGCAAGCACGCCGGCACTCAGGACGAGCAGCAACAGGACGGCGAGCAGGTCCTGCAGGAACTGGATCGATTCGGCGACCCGTCCGTGGACGAGGTCCATGCCGATCTCGGCTTGCAACAGGGCAGTTCCGACGATCGTCGACGAGAGTGCCGCGGCGATACCCAGGTAGAGCGCCTCGGAGAGCGGCACCCCGAACGCGACGCCGGCCCCGATGCCAAGCCCACCAACGACGAGGATCTGTCCGAGGGCGGCGGTCTCGCTGTCGACCAACACCGACCTGACCGACGAGAGCTCGATCCCGACGCCGAACGTGAACACGAGCAGCGCGATCCCGTACTGGGCGAGTTCGAGCGTGAGCGCCTCGTCGATCCCGAACCGGTCCATTCCGATCCCGGCGACGATCCCCGCGAGGATGAAGAACGGAACGGTCGGCAGATCGAACCGGTTTGCGACCACGAGGAACGGCCCCATAACGATGAAGATGATCGAGACCGCAGTGAGCAGCTCACTCATCGGGCTCACCTCCGAGCAAGTGGATATCCGGAATCGATTTTTCGCTCCGTAACAGTTCGACGTCGTCGTCGATCGATGCCTCGAGTGCCTCCGTTTCGTCGAGATACGCCCGGAGGTACTCCGCGAGCTTGTTACCGGACAGGTAGGCCGTCATGAGCACACAGTGAGCACCGCTGTCGTAGAGATCGCGCGCGTCCTGAACCCGATCCGCCTCGAGGAAGACGGCCGTCTCGTCGCCGACCTCCCTGAGCAACGCCTTGTTCACCGCTGGATCAGCCGACGATGAGAGGACCAAGTCCGCCCGTTTCAGCGCCGCGTCCTTTCGAATCGTTGCTTTGCGGGCGTCGCCGTACACTGCGTCGTATCCGTCCGCTTCGAGCGTGTCGATGTGGTCGACGCGTCGGTCGATGACGACGATATCCTCGTAGCGGTCCGCGAGGATCGGCAGGGCGTTTCGGGTCATGTCGTCGTAGCCGACGACGACCGCGTGGTCACGGTACTCCCGCGTGCTGGTTTCGAACGTTCCCTCGCTCGTCACCCGCGAGAGCGTCGGCTCGAAGCGATCGAACAGCGGATGTCTGAACTCGATGAAGTACACCGAGACGGCCATCGTGAAGATCGCGAGCAGCGTTACGAAGCCGAGCACCTCCGCGTCGACGAAGCCGGCCGTCTGGGCGACGGCTATGACGATGATGCCGAATTCGCTGACCTGGATCATGTGGATGCTGCCGAGGAACGTCGTCTCGGTGTCGAAGCCCTGCCAGTCGAGCAGATACATGAAGACGAGGAACTTGATCGGGATCAGCACCAGTGCGGCGACGATCGCTTCCTGCCAGTAGGCGAGCAGTTGTGCGGCCTCGAGGTCGAGCGCGACCGAGACGAAAAACACCATCACGAACAGGTCGGTCAGTGGGTTGATTCTGTCCTGGAGTTCCTTGCTAGAGGACAGCTGTGCGATGGCGACCCCAGCCATGAACGCGCCCATCTCGATCGAGAGGTACGCCTCGATGCCGAGGGGTGCAAGAAAGAGGTTGATGTTGTCCGAGACGAAGACGAAGAGGAACGCCCACGAGAGGGCGACTAGGAAAAACACCTCCTTGTTGTCGGCGATCCGGCGGAAGAGACGTGGCAGAACGGTCCGCGAGGCGGCAAGCGCCGCGATCGTTACGAGCGCGACGAGGACGAGCACGACGCCGAGCGTCGTCGCGACCTCGGCGAGGTCGTCCGGCTGTCCGGCCGCGAGCACGGCCAGGATGATGACGACGACGATGTCCTGAACGAGCAACACACCGACGTCGACCTTGCCGTGGAGCGACGTCGCCTCGTCGTTGTCGTTTAACATCTTGATGACGACCGCCGTCGAGCTGTAAATTACTGCGAGCCCGATCAGGAACGACTCGACGGGTCCGAACCCGAGCGCGAACGCGACCCCTGCGCCCGCGAGAAAGATCGCGATCATCTGAGGGATCGAAATCTTGACGATCGGCGAGAGGACGTGCTGGATCTCGTCGATTCGCATCTTGATCCCGAGCAGGAAGAGCAGGAACGCCAGTCCGAGTTCGGAGAGCAATTCGGTGAGTTCGCCGACCTCGACGAGCCCGAGGGCCGCCGGCCCGATCACGATGCCGACGAGGATGTAGGCGATGATCGTCGGCTGGCCCGTCTGTTTGGCGACGAAGCCGGCGAGCGTCGCACTCAAGAGGATAATGGCGAGGTCAACGGTAAGCGCCGCCTCAGTGATCATGCTGCTCGAACGATTCGAACGGCGTGGATTAACGGTGTCGAAACTCCCGACACGTTCGCGTTGGTCCTCCGGGAGGTCGGACAGCCCTCCCGTGTAGTGGTGGGTGGGGTTCTGGTTCTGCGTCAGAGCTTGCAGGAACAATACCCACAGTGTCCAGATTCGCGGCCAATCAGAACCCACGGCTCCGAGAACGGTTCCGGACTCCGCAGGCGACGTCCCCTCACGGGCGGTTCGGAGTGTCCCATTCCTGCCGGATGGACACTACCGGCGGAATCGATTGCTGTGTACCCATCTACTCTGTACAGAACACTCGTCGCTTACTCGAAAAGGAAGAATCAATCCCCACAACCGGTCTCAGTACTCCTCGAGGTCGTACAGCTCGCCGTACTTCGATTTCACGTACTCGAGGAAGTAGTCGGCCGAGAACTCCTCACCGGTCGCCTCTTCGATCAGGTCAGGTGTGGTGTACCGGCAGCCGTGCTGGTGGATCTGCTCGCGCAGCCAGCCGTTGAGCTCGTCGAACTCTCCCGCTCGAATATCGTCGTCCAGATCGCCGAGGTCGTCCTCGGCGGCGGCGTACAGCTGGGCCGCGAGCACGGAGCCGAGCGAGTACGTTGGGAAGTAGCCGAAGGAGCCGTGGGACCAGTGGATGTCCTGCAGACAGCCCTCCGCGTCGGTTTCGGGCCGGACGCCGAGGTACTCCTCGTACTTGTCGTTCCAGACTTCGGGGACGTCCTCGACAGCGAGATCGCCCGAGATCAGGTCGCGTTCGATCTCGAAGCGGATCACGATATGGAGGTGGTAGGTGAGTTCGTCGGCCTCGACTCGGATGAGGTTGTCGTCGTACACCTGATTGGCGGCCTCGTAGGCCTCTTCGGGAGTTGCGTCCTCGAGTTCCGCAAACCGGTCGGCGACGGTTGGCAGGAACTGCTCCCAGAACGGCTGCGAGCGGCCGACGTGGTTCTCCCAGAGGCGGGACTGGGACTCGTGGACCGTCAGGTCGCGGGAGTCCCCAAGGGGGGTGCCGTAGGCCTCGTCGGGAAGTCCGAGCGTGTAGTTGGCGTGGCCGAACTCGTGGATCGTCGAGGTCAGCGAACCCAGCAGGTCGTCCTCCTCGAAGCGGGTGGTAACGCGGGCGTCGAACTGCGTGCCCGACGAAAACGGGTGCGGTGCGGTGTCGAGTCGACCACGACCCCAGTCGTACCCCAACGCGTCGAGGACGTCGCGAGCCAGCGCCTCCTGATCGTCGTCGTCGAACTCGCCGGCGAAGGTGTCGGTCGCGAGGTCGGCATCGGTATCCTGGATCGCGTCGATCAGCGGCACGAGCTCCTCGCGCAGGCGCTCGAGTACCCGTTCTGCGGTCTCGAGGTCCAGGTAGGGCTCGTAGTCGGCGAAGAGCACGGCGTAGGGGTCGGCGTCGGGGTCGATGTGCTCAGCGTACTCCCGCTTGAGTTCGACGAGCTTCTCGAGGGTCGGCGCGAACTGCTCGAAGTCGTCTTCCTCCTTGGCCTGTTTCCAGGTCGGGTGGGCGTTGGCGGTCGTCTCGGAAATCTCCTCGACGAGCTCCTGCGGGACGCTCGTCTCTCGGTCGTACTGACGTCGTACTTCCCGGACCGCCGCCTGCTGTTCGTCCCCGAGTTCTGCGGACTCGAGGGTCTCGAGCAGGTCGCCGGTCTCGTCCGCCGTGAGCAGCTCGTGGCTGATCGAGGACAGCGCCGAGAGCTGCTGTGCGCGGGCGGGCGTCGCCTCCTCGGGCATGACGACCTCCTGATCCCACCGGAGGATCCCGGCTGCGTTGCCGACGTTCGAGATCCGCGTAATTCGCTCTTCGAACTGATCGTAGGCGTCGTTCTGGTGCTCGTTCTGGACCTGATCGGTTGCCATTGGCTGGCAATACTTACGGGAGTGCCATCAACGTCGTGGTTCCGGAACCGACTCGCCGTGGCGGTTCGAGTTCAGTTCCCGGAAAAACGTTCGAGAATGATACACCTGTGGGAACTGCAAGCCACGGACTGTTTGTCGAGACTGGTGAGTAACGTGATGCAATGGTCGTCGCATCACTCGTCGTGTTCATCGTCAGTTTGCTCATCGGCGCCCTCGGGATCTTTCTCGGGGCGAAGTTCGTCGTGGACGTCGAGGACTACACCTACGCGTTCATCACCGCCCTCATCGGGGCGATCGTCTGGGCGGTCGTCGGGTTCTTCTTCGGGTGGATCCCGCTGTTGGGCCCGATACTGGTGTTCCTCGCGTACCTCGCCGTGATCAACTCCCGGTATCCGGGCGGCTGGATCGCAGCGCTCACGATCACCATCGTCGCCTGGCTGTCGGTGCTCGTCGTGCTGTACGTGCTCGCGTTCGTCGGGCTCACCGGGTTCGAAGCGGCTGGCGTCCCAGGTGCCTGACGTTGTACTCGCGGTGGATACGGCCCCTCTCGAGCGGAGAACTGCCGTGAGATCGGTTGAGCGTTCGGGTGTGGTACCGACCGCCCGTTCGAAGGAACGTTCGTGTACCCGTCGCCGCTAGCAGAGGAACCACACCCGGTGTCACTCCCCTCGACGGTGAAGAGTTATCCGGTTCGATCGCCAATTCGTGACCAATGGGACTGTTCGAGAAGCTCGGCCGGAAGGTCGGCGAGTTCACGCACGAGGCGAAGGAGGCGGCCGCCGACGAGGCGGGGTACCGCTGCGAGGAGTGCGGAAACACGTTCTACACCGAACAGACGTGTCCGGAGTGTGGCAGCGAGAACGTCACTGAACGCAACACGAGTACGGACGACGGAGACTCGGACGGCCGCGACGCCGCGGAACCGGCCAGTGACGAGGAATCCGATCCTTCGACCGGTTCCGCCGACGGTTCCTCGCCGACCGATGGGACCGACAACTCGCCGAACCAGGAGTGAGCTGTTACTGCGGCCATGTCTCGGCCGAACGACGGTAGAGATCGACGCAGCGTTCGAGCACCGCGATCGAGACGCTCTCCGTATCCGTGTGGGCCTCGCCGGGTTCCGAGGGACCACAGATCACACACTCCGTTCCGGCTCGAGCGAGCCAGCCGGCGTCGGTCGCGTGTGGCTTCGTCACGAGTTGCGGCGAGCCGGACTGGGCGCCGTCGGCTGCCTCGAGGACCGCCTCGGCGAACGCCTCGTCCCCACACTCCATCGGCGGCAGGTCCTGATCAATCGTCCACTCGACGCCCTCGAGTTCTTCGACCCGCTCGAGAGCCGCCCGCTCCCCGGGAACGGTCCGTTCGTCGACCGTTAGCTCGCAGCGGTCGGGAACCACGTTCATCGCCGTCCCGCCCTCGATCTCGGTGACGACGATGCTGCCGGCGAGCCGCTCGCCGGCCACCTCGACCGTCGGCGCCTCGAGATTCCGAACGCCGTCGACGGCGTCGCTCGCTCGGTAGATGGCGTTCTCTCCCGCTTCCTGTTCGCTCGCGTGGGCCCGCTCGCCTCGAGCGGTGATCGTGCTCCCGCGGCGTCCCTTGTGGGCGACGGCGACGTCGGTGACGCCGGGCACCGAGTACCCGGTCGATCCCTCGCCGACGATCGCGTAGTCGGGCGCGAACCCGTTCTCGATGGCGTGGCGCGCGCCAATCCCTCCGACTTCCTCGCCGACGAAGCTCGCGAAGACGAGTTCGCCGGCAGGGTCCGCATCGCGGAACGCGATCGCCGCCGCGGCGACCGCTCCCTTCATGTCCGCCGTTCCCCGACCGTACAGTCGACCGTCCCGTTCCTCGACGACGTACTCGTCGCCGCCCGCAACGACCTGCGACTCGGCGGGCGCGACGACGTCGTGGTGGCCCACGAGCGCGAGCGTCTCCTCGCCCACACCCTTCCTGGCGAGGACGTTGCCGACCTCGTCTCGAGTTACCTCGGCCGCGGTCTCGCGGCGGAGCCACTCCTCGAGCAGGTCGCCCGCGGCGGTTTCGTCCTCGTGGCTCGGAATTTCGACGAACTCTCGAGTCAGATCGGTAACCGACATGGATCGTCCTTTCATGCGAACTGTTGTAACTGTATGCCGGTGTAACCGCAGAACGGGCGTAGTTCCACCGGTACCGACGGCGACTGTCTGTATTTCCTTTGGGTAGGCGATTGTACAGTAGTCGTAATCGTTGTTGGAACCGGTACGGTCGTACGGCCCGCTGTGTCGAATTACCGAAACGACCACAGGAGAGTCCGTGGTTGCTCCGGAATTGACGTACAGCACCCCGTATCAGTCGTCGTCACTGGGGCTAGTGATATCGTACTCCGTGTGACACGGCTCAGGCGGTAGATCGATCGAGGGGTTGCCGTCGAGGAACCCTTCGGGTTTTAGCTCGAAACTCGCGATCTCGACCGGTAGCACGGGCCAGTCCTCGGCTCGAGGCACGTGGTTGACTCCCTGTGTGTACCAGACGACGAGGTCCTCGTCGACGAGCGATCGGTCCTGTTCCGTCCACTCGGGCAGGCCTGTCGTGTCGTCGTTCAGGTTCGGGTAATCGCCGGCGGCGAACCGTTCGCCGTCATCGTGTGGCGTCACCCAGAAGTTGTTCTGGATGAATCCCGACCGCTCTTTGTAACTCGAGGTCGGCTTCATCGGCGCCGAGACGTTCGTGTGGGGCTCGAGCTTGTAGCCACAGTTGCGTCCGTATGAGTTTTCTGTCTCACTGTTTGCGATCCGCCAGTATCGACCACGAAGGGGATCGATGTCCTGACGGGCCTCGTTCTCACGCTCGAGTAACGTCTCCTTGGCTCGGAATCCGTTCTTTCGGTTCCGTTCGCTGCCCGTCGGCTCGTTGTGGACTTCGTAAGCCCGCATTGGGCCGTCGTCGATGTCGAAGTCCAGCCGGAAATTAAAGAAGTGCTGGTGGATGGGGGCTTTCACCTGTGGTGCGACGATGGCGTACTGGCCGTACGTGTCCTCAGCGGTCTCTTCGGCCGGCACAACGCCGTTCGAGTCGATGCCGGTCAGTCGGACTTCAGCCTCGATACTCCCGTCGGGGTAGAAGTACCAGTAGAAGCCATAGTCGTAGTTGTACACCGTCGCAATAAAGGAGACAACGAGCCGACGTCGTCGTCGGACCTCGGTGTGGGGTTTGCGCTCTTCGGTGTGTTTCCAGAGGACGCCGTCGTCCTCCTCGTGCATACAGATCGCACTCTCTAAGGTCTCGGACCCGCCCTCGATGGTGTTCATCTCGACGTCGAAGTACTTCATGACGCCCAGACAGTCACAGCCCTCGGTGAGCCTGTTGGCCATCCGGCCGACGTGGTACTCGCCGATGTCGAAGGCGTTTTTCCAGGAGTGATTGGGGTCCGGATCGCCGTAGGGGACGGCCATCTCACAGGCCGACGCGCGATGGAGGACCGACCGGGACTCGTCGCCGTCGTCGAACGTGATATCGTGGAAGACGAGTCCCTCGCGGGCGGTCCAGCCGACGCGGAACTCCCAGTCGAGCCACTCAACGTTGTGGCCGTCGACTTCCCAGCTGGGGCCGTCGGGCTGGACGACATCTAAGTGCTCGAAGTCGTCGCGTGTTTCGACCCTGTCGGCTCGGTAGTCGGCGTCCTCCGGCGGCAGCGGATTCTCCGGATCCGGGACGCCGTTGTCCTCGATATCGACGATTTCCATCCCGTCTAGGTCGACGAATGCGAACAGTCCCTCTATCGGCCGTGCCCGACCGTTGTCGTTCTCGCTCGTCCGAATCCACGAGATCGCTCTGCAGAGCCGTTTCCCCTTGTGTTCTTCCGGTTCGAAGCCACTGGCTGACCAGGGGTCGACCATGACGAGATCGAAGTTCTCCACGCCGCGTTTCGCCGCCGCCTCCTGCCACTCTGGGTCGTTCTTGACGACTTCGCGGGCTTCCTCGATCTCTTCGGGCATCACTGCGGGCTGGGCGTCGGGCAGATGCTCCCACTCAAGGAGCGTCTCATCGGACAGCGAGACGGTCCCCTCGTAGGTCTCCGCGTCGACTCTAGCGACGACCGATGCCTCTCGGTCGAACGCGTCACCGGGTTCGAACGCCTTGACCAACTCCTTCGGCGGTTCGTTGAGGACGATGTTGTGGAACTGTATCTCGCCCTCGAGGTCGGTCTCCGCCCCGACAGTAGCAGCTACGGTTTCGATTTCGTCGGCAGTGAGCGGATCGAGCGGGTGATCGGGGGTTACGGATTCTCGTTGTTTGCTCATGGGTTGTGCCGGCCCGATCGCGGTGCTCGTGGTGGATCGGACCGATACGCGTCTTTCTATCGGGTGTTGTATTGGTGCTTGGTAACAACTCCCTAGTAGTAACCTAGAGGTCCTGTGGATCGGAGCCGCTGCTTCGAAACCGAGTCGTGTGCGTCTCCAGCTGTGTCACGGCCACCAGACAGGACTCGAGCCAGGACACCGGATACGCGTGTCTCGCTCTCGGACGCAAGATGGGCGCCGAGATGGCGAATCGTCGTCACACGAACGACACGACAACTCCGCTCGAACTCTCTTTCTCGGACTCCTCGCGTCGATGTTTTAATTATAGGTTTTTGGAAGTATATTTTTCGTACAGGTGTGTGAATACTTGACGAAGTCTTAACTCGATCGTCGTTGCCGTACGGGGTATGGAGCGACGGGTGATAATGTATCTCAAGGAGATTGGATTGTGCGAGTACGAGGCGCAGTCGTACGCGTGTCTCCTTCGGCAGGGTGTATCGACCGCGCAGGAAGTATCCGACGGTGCCGACGTTCCACAGCCACGTGTCTACGATGCGCTCGACGAACTCTCACAGAAGGGGTTCATCGACGTCCAGCCCGGCCGACCGAAGAAGTTCGGCCCCATCGAACCTGACACCGCGATCGACCGGTTCAAACAGTACAAACAGCGCCAGTACGACGAGCAACTGGCGGAGATCCAGCGCCTCGGCGAACAGCTCGCCGAGACAGTCGATACCGAAACGTGCTCTCCGGACCAGCCGGACGTCTGTTGGACCTATTCCGACCGTCACCGCATCCTGGAAAAGCTGTCCGAACTGACGCGTTCGACGACCTCAGAGATCCGAATGATCACGACGCCGATCAGCTTCGAGCGGATCCTCAACCACCACGCCGAGGAACTGGTACGGAAGGCCGACGACGGAACGACGATTCAGGCGATCGTTTCCGAGGACGGTACGATCTCACCCGCCGTCTACGAACGCGCTGTGGAGTTCATGGACATTCGACGCGCCGAGACCATCGAAGGACGGATCTATCTCTACGATACGACGCACGTGTTAGTCGCGTTCCCCGTCAGCGACGCCGACGGCTACGCCGCAATATCTACCACAAGCGACACTTTGTACCGAACACAATCCCAGCTGTTCGATCTGCTCTGGACCAACGGCCGAGAGGCGGATCGCCGCTCTGCCGGCCCCGTTCGAGCGGAGGACGACGCTGTCTAGGATCCCTCGGATACCGTCGGGTCCCGGGCTACGATGACGCCAGCCAGTAGGTTTCACGACAGCGTCGCAGGACCCCGAATCGAATCCGTCTTCGCGTGTATCATCGCCGAGCTCTACGGTACCCGAATTGTGAAGACCACAAGGCGGCTCTCGAGGTGGTTGCCAACTACTTCGAAGTCGGTATACTGAGCCAGCAGATTCGCTCGACGGCGTTGAGCACGCAGTATCGTGTCCTCGTCAGGGCCGACCTCAGTTGTGTGGACCACGGTGCTACGTAGCTGCAGCCGGCTGTGCGAACTATTTCTGCCGGCCACGTATCCAGCATCGTTCCAGCGGACCTTCGCGGCGGTTTCGTGCCGGAGCTACGGCTCGAGGACGTTGCCGATGGCAGTCTCGTCCTCGTAGCTCGAAACCTCGACGAGCTCTCGAATCAGATCAGTAACCGATATGAACTGTCGTTCCTCGGCTGGACAGTTGACTACACCGTAGCCGGTCGCTGGTTCGGCGAGCAGTCGACACCGTAGTCGTGGAATCGTCTGACACCACCCCTTCATATGCTTGAACACCCTTATTGGCGTTCGGAACCCAGTATCCGGTATGAATGTCGTGCCGGATACGAGCGTGGTCATCGACGGCCGCGTCTCGGCGACGATCGAAGACGGGCAGTTCGAGGGAGCGACGATTTCGGTGCCGGAAGCCGTCGTCGCGGAACTCGAGGCGCAGGCCAACGACGGGCTCGACAGCGGCTGGGACGGGCTCTCCGAGCTCCAGCGGCTCGCCGACCTCGCCGACGAGGGCGCGATTTCGCTCGAGTACGTCGGCGACCGGCCGAACGCCATCGAGCGCGGTCACGCCTCGGAGGGCGAGATCGACGCCCTGATCCGCGACCTCGCGGAGGAGCTGGGGGCGACGTTCCTTACGAGCGACATCGTCCAGGCCGAGGTCGCCCAGGCGAAGGGTCTCGAGGTCGAGCACGTCTCGCCGGAGGTCCGGGAGGTCGGGACCCTGACCGTCGAGGAGTTCTTCGACGACGGGACGATGAGCGTCCACCTGCGGGCCGGCGCCGTTCCGAAGGCCAAGCGGGGCGAACTCGGCGAGATGCGGTACGAGGAGATCGCCGACGAACCGCTCGACGAAGAGACGATCGACGAATACGCCCGCGAGATCGTCGACGGCGCAAAGGAGTCCCACGACGGCTTCATCGAGCTCTCGGAGCCGGGGATGAAGATCGTCCAGTTCCGGGACTACCGGATCGCCATCGGTCGCCCCCCGTTCTCGGACGGCATCGAGATCACCGCCGTCCGCCCGATCGCCCAGACCGACATCGATGACTACGAGAACGCCGACGAGCTCAAAGAGCGACTGCTCGAGCGCCAGCGAGGCGTCCTCATCTCGGGGGCGCCGGGCGCTGGGAAGTCGACGTTCGCCCAGGCGGTCGCCCGCTTCATTTCGAACAACGACTACGCGGTCAAGACGATGGAGAAACCGCGAGACCTGCAGGTCGGCCCCGAGATCACTCAGTACACCGAACTGGCCGGCGAAATGGAGAAGACCGCCGACGCCCTGCTGATGGTCCGGCCCGACTACACCATCTACGACGAGGTCCGCAAGACCGACGACTTCGAGGTCTTCGCGGACATGCGCCTGGCTGGCGTCGGGATGATCGGGGTCGTCCACGCGACCCGACCGATCGACGCGCTCCAGCGGCTGGTCGGCCGAGTCGAACTCGGCATGATCCCCCAGGTCGTCGACACCGTCGTCTACATCGAGGCCGGTGAGGTCAACACCGTCTACGACGTCAGAACGGAGGTCAAGGTCCCCGCGGGGCTCACAGAGGAGGACCTCGCTCGACCCGTCATCCAGGTCACCGACTTCGAGACAGGCGAACCCGACTACGAGATCTACACGTTCAACCGACAGGTCGTCACCGTCCCGCTCAACGACGACGAGGGCGGCCCCGGCAGCGAGTCGGGCGTCGACCGCATCGCCAAACAGGAGATCGAACGCGAGATCCGCTCGGTCGCGCGAGGGTACGTCGACGTCGACCTCAAGAGCCAGGACAAGGCAGTCACTTACGTCGAAGAGGACGATATCTCGAGCGTGATCGGCAAGGGCGGCGGTCGCATCACCGACATCGAGAACCGCCTCGGGATCGATATCGACGTCCGGACCCACGACGAGAACCCGAACTACGGAGCCGGAAGCGGCGGTAGCGGTGGCGGAGCCGGCGGAAACGCCGCGGGCTCCCAGCCCGGCGAAATGGTCACGCCGGAGATCACCTCGAGACACATCGTCATCCCCGTCGACGGCAGCCACGGCGAGACCGTCGAGGTCCAGGCCGGCGGCGACTATCTCTTCACCGCGACGGTGAGTCGCGGTGGCGAGATCCAGGTCTCGCGAGGGAGCGCGATCGCCGACGACCTCGAGCAGGCGATCGACCGCAAGGACCCGATCACGGTCGTTCCCTCGTAGTCGTTCCGCGAGCAAACGAGAGCGTAGCGAAACGCGCTGCGAAAGGACGAACAGGTACCATCCGTGAGTCAGTAAGCGAGCGGCCGAGACGGGTACCTATCCTTCGAACTCTTGGCTTTGATGATACGGACCGCTGTTCGTAGATGGAAATTGAGTCTTTTCGATTGCCTCAGAGATATTGAGACATATGGACAGATCCAGCGCTATTCGGTCGTGTCATGACCACCCATACGGGAGAGTACTAGCTGTATAACCGTAAAACACTTAACGGAGACAAATGTCTGGTTATCTGTAGATCAACACTACGTGATTCAACTATGGGTGCTAAAAGAAAAACGTTCATCTACTCTGAGCTCGAGAACGGTGTTGGACCCTTTATTACTGATCGGGACGCCCTCGAGGCCGTTCGGGACCGGATCACCGACGACATTCGCCAGACCGTCGCCGACGCCGGTGCGGACGGTATCGTCGTCGCGATGAGCGGCGGGATCGACTCGACAGTGACTGCCGCGCTGGCCGTCGAGGCGCTGGGAAGCGACCGAGTGCTTGGGCTCGGGTTACCCTGTCACAAGAGCGACCGGACACAGGTCAACGAGGCCCGAACGATCGCCGACGGACTCGGCATGGAGTTCCGCGAGATCCAGCTCCAGCCGCTGCTGGGAGCCTTCGAGGAGACGATCGGGGCCGAGTTCGAGTCGGCGTCTGCCGAGCGACCAAACGAGCGCAACCGCGCGGTCGGAAACGTGATCGCGCGACTGCGGATGTGCTGTGCGTACTACGCCGCGAACCGCGGCTCGCGGCTCGTCGTCGGAACGGCGAACCGCTCGGAGCTCCTGCTGGGCTACTTCACGAAGTACGGCGACGGTGCCGCGGATACGTATCCGATCGGCGACCTCTACAAGACCGAAGTCTGGGCGCTCGCCAAGCGACTCGGAGTTCCGAGACGCATCATCAGCAAGACGCCGACCGCCGGCTTCTGGGCCACCCAGACCGACGCCGGCGAGCTCGGCGCACCGTACGACGTCATCGATCCCCTGCTCTACCGTCTCGTCGACGAGGGCGAATCCCTCGAGGAGGCGGTTGACGCCCTCGAGATCGACCCCGGCCTCGCCCGCGAGATCGTCTCGCTGTTCGCCGAAACGGCACACAAGCGGACGACGCCGCACACGCCGGGAGTCGCGAGCCGCGAGGGATTCGCGTCGGTCGATCCCTGATCCCTACTCGAGGTAGACGTCCGGGTTTCGCCACCAGAACAGTCCCCAGGAGAGCATGAAGCCGACAGCCATCGCGACGATGTCCTGGACGATCTGGGGCAGACCGAGATCGACGATTGCGACCAGGACGATCGCCGAACCCAGCGCCGCGCCGGCGACGACGAACGCCAGGTCGCCGGCGATCCGCTCCTGTGATCGGTCCCAGTAGTGCTGGCGACTCTCGTCGTACCAGACGCCGACGTAGATCAACACCGGCGACATGAGCGTGATGACCGTGATCGACTGGTACGCCTCTGGCAGTCCCGCCGGAAACAACACGAGCTGGTTGAGTATCTGTGCCAGGATCGACATGACGAACAGTCCGGCCAGCAGCCACCCCCACCGCGGCAATCGCTCCTTGTCCATACACGGAGGCGATCACCACTGAAAAATAATCCTGCCGCTTCTGGTCTACTCCGCGCAGCAGGCGTCCTTCTTCGGGGATTCCTCGACGCCGCTGCCGTCGGCCGCAACGGGTTCCTCGAGGCGGTAGAGGCTCTGTCTGGCGTCCGCAAAGTAGATGTCCTCGTCGACGATGCCGATATCCTCGAGGCGCTCGAGGGCGTAACGGACGGTCCGAGCCGAGAGCATCGACTCCTCGACGATCTGTTTCTGCGTGAGCGGACCGTCGTACTCGAGAACCTTGAAAACGAGCTTCGCGCTCGGTGGCAGATCCTCGAGGTCCTCGCCGTCAGTCGCGGTCATATTACGTTTCGAAAGCTCCCAGTAGTATAAAAGTTGAGCCTTACAGGGACGGAGTTCGACATAATATATTGGCCACAAGGTGCGAGTAAAATGGTTCCATGGGTTCTATGCCGCAAAATCCCGACTATTTGACCGATCAGTCAGCCTGACCCGGGGACTCCTCAAAAACGGTCGTCGGGAGCGGGGATACCGGCCACGGCTCGGTCAGTGGCCGACTCAGATTCGTTCCCAGGCGTCGTCGTCGTCGGGATCCGGAAGTTCGCCGACCGACTCCTCGGCGGGAATCGCGGATCCGTCGCTCGTCTCCGCGGCCGTATTGCCGAGTTCGAGCTCCGGCCAGGCGGTTCGCTCCCATTTGCCGCGTTCGGAATGGTAGTAGACGACGTTATCGTTGACGACCGCGAACAGTCCGCGCTGTCGGTCGTGGACGACGCGTGCGTTCGTATCGATAGCGACATCGACGACGTCCTCGAGGGTATCGAGCTCGACGTGGTAGTCGCCGACCCACATCGGGATCGATCCCGCCGAGATCCACTCCGCGTAGCGGCGTTCGTGGACGGACCGGCGAGCCGAATCGGTGTCAACTGGCCGTCGCGTATGAACAACTCCGGCCCCACCGAGCGCAAGTAGTCCGAGCGCCGCCAGTCCGACGACGGCCGCCGCGTTCGGTGACTCCCCGACCTCGACCTGCGTCGTCTCGCTGTGATCGGTCGACTCTGCCAGCTCCGTTTCCTCGAGCCAGTAGGCGTCCTCGGTCAGCTCGAGCGTGCTCGACAGCGTCTGCTCGTCGGCATGGGTTCCCGTATCGTAGACGGCGACGATTTCGAGCACCGTTCGGACGGTTCCGACGTCATCGAACTCCGCTTCGACGTCAGCTCGTTCGGCCGCGAGCGAGTCGACGTCGATCGTCGTCTCCGACCGCGCGACGCCGTCCTCGATAGTTGCGGCAGTCCGTTCCTCTCGTACCGTCTCCTCCCAGAAGACCGCGTCCTCGTGTTCGGCCTCGTGGCGGACGTGGACCTCGTGGACGACCTCGGCGTCGTCACTCGGAACCGACGTCGCCGCACTGAGGGTCAGCTCCGGTGCCTCGGGCAGCGTGTAGACCGGATTCCCCTCGAGTTCCGTACCGGCCTCCCAGGGACCGTCCTCGACGATCGTCGCACTCGTCGTTACCTCGGTTGCGACGGTTTCCTGATCGACCTCCTCGGTCGTCGTCGACGTTCCCGGCGTCGCTGCAACCCAGCCGGCGCCGACGAGTGCGAGCACCCCCACGAGCGCGAGAGCGATCGCGAGGGATCGACCGCGATCCGCGATCACCAGATCCAGACGCGGGTTATCGATCACGCTCCCCTCCGCCCAGCGGCCTCCCCCGGTTTCCATCCCATGTTCGACCCCGAGTGTCCCTCGAGCGAACAGGTCGTTCGGGAGAACTGTTCATACATACGGCAAGAATCCCGATCGTGATAACGGTAGCGGCCCCGAACGCCTACCGCCACCGACGCAGTCGACGCCGAAGCCGCGTCGAGAGCGGGACGTGATCACCGGGGCTTCGGATCCGGAAGTCGCCCCGTCCAAACATGAGTATGACAGTCCCGACGACGATGCCAACGAGCACGAGATCGACGGCGGCGATCGCGGCGAGGGGATGGATTCCGTGCAACCAGACGAGCAGCGAAGGGGGAAGAACGGTCAGATAGCGGTACTCTCCGACGTGGCTGGTGTACTCGCCGGTCTCCTGGGGGGCCGATACCGACAGCGTCGTCGCGCTCTCCGAGCGGGGACCGAGCGTCTGCGATCCGGGCTCGGCCTCGAGTCCCCCGCCGGTTTCGTGGACGACGACCACCGGGGCGTAGCCGGCGTTTTCGACCTCTCGAGTCAGCTCGCCCGTCTCGCCCGGAGCCAGTATCTGGGGATCGTCGGTCGGCGACTCCGTGACGGCGACCTCGTACTCGTAGGTGCCGGCGGGAGCCACCATCGCTACGGTGGCCAGCGCGACGATCACGAACACCACGAGCGCGACGGTCCCCCAGAACGCGTAGACGTTCTCCCGGGAGGTCGACCGCACCGTCTCGCGTCGCGTAACACCCACTCGATCGAGGAGGATTCCCACGCCGAACAGCGCAACGCCGAGCCCGACCAGCGCCGAACCCATACCGTGGCTGTCGGCCGGCGAGACGCCGATAACCGACGCGACCGTCCCGTACGCCGACTCGAGGGCGCCCTGGACGCCCATTATGGCCGTTCCGAGGTAGGGGATCGTCACGACCTCGCCGCCCGGCTGCCAGGCGACGGCGACGATCTGCTCGTCGCTCACCGGTGGCTCGTCGCCGCCCTGATCGGTAAAGGGGTTGGCGTCACCGGCCGTCACGTACCCCTCAGGCGTCTCCTCGACGATTCGGTGGGTCGTCAGTTCGCCCCCGTGGAGCTCTTCGGCGTCGAAGACGACGACGTCGCCCTCGCTGGGCGAGCCGGCGACGGCGTCCGGTATGGCGACGAACCCGTCGCCGGCGTCCATTGTCGGCTCCATGCTCCCCGTCGCAACGTAGCCCAGCAGGATCGGCTGGCCGAGCACCTGCCCGACGACGAGCAGGGCGACGGCGAGAACGACGAGTCCGGCTATTATGTGGGTAACGACCGACCGCATCTCTATCCCTCATCTGTACTACTTATCATAATCTACCTACACAGTTCCGGAACGGAGAAATATCTGCGTCTACTAGCAGTAACACTCGTATTGTGGCTGCGACGGGTGTTAGCGTCGGTTCTCGATATCCTGGCCAAAGATCAAATTCCTCGTTGATCAGCGACGTTCGTATTCGTTACTCACCGGTCTCATCGGTCGCAGAAATGGAGACATCTTCAGGAATATCTTCTTCGTCGTTATTTCGAAGATCGAAAACAACGTCCAGAGTCACATCTGTGCTATCTGTTAGTTCTGGATCTTCGTCTCCCTCGAAGTACATTGCATGTTCTCCATTGTTGAGAAGGCCATCTCCGGTGTCTTCATCCTCAATATCGATCGAGTATTCGACGTTTGTCTCTTCTCCGTCATATCCAATTACGAGCGCGTCGTCGAACGTCGTCGTTGCGTCCTCATTGAGGTTATCGAGATCGAATTCGATGAGGTCATCATCTCCGCTCAGTGTTTCGCTATCGATCTCTAACTCCAGAAGCGCATCGCCATCACCTTCGGTACTGACGTCCACTGATCGATCCGCCTCAACTGTACTGAACGCGCCGGTGCCGAGTGCTGCGCCGCCGCCGGCGACGATCGTTCCGAGTCCGATGAGCGTGTTTCGTCGGTTGATTTTCATTATGAGTGTCTCCTATTGCCGCCGGCGACCGTGATCTCGAGCGAGGTCGCGGACGGTTCCTGTCTTGAACTATACGGCCCACGCACTTTGTATTTGTCATCCTGAAAGTCAATTTAGGAAGTTACTATTTGTTCAAGCCCTCCCAGAACCGGATCCTAACGGCCGTCGTACCGTTTCAACTCCGGAACGAACGGTGAAACGAACGCGTTGGCCAGTAGGCTTATCTATCGGTGGTCGGTACTGTGCACTGCACTGACGTTCTGATGGCGACGAACACGACCGCCGATGAGACGCAGACGGATCTCGACGAGCCGACGCCAAATCGAGGCGAGATCTTCGGGCTGCTTTCGAACCAGCGGCGGCGGTACGCGATCCACTACTGCAAGCGCGAGGACGGACCGGTCGAGCTCGGCGACCTCGCCGAACACGTCGCCGCCTGGGAACTCGAGAAGGAGGTTTCGGAGCTGACTGCCGCGGAACGAAAGCGCGTCTACACCTCCCTCCAGCAGAGCCACCTGCCAACCCTCGAGCGGGCCGGAATGATCGTTTTCGACGACCGAACGATCGAACTCACCGAGGAGGCGGCCGAACTCGACGTCTACCTCGATATCGTTCCCAGCGACAGCGTCCCGTGGGGAGTCTACTACCTCGGTCTCTCCGTACTCGCGTCGATCGTAATGGCTGGGCTGTGGCTCGAGTTCGTTCCGACCGGGACGATTCCGGCACTCGGCTGGACGACACTCGTAGTCGGGCTGTTCGCGGCGTCGTCGATCGTCCACGTCGTTCAGAATCGACGGATGCGGCTGGGAGAGGTGGAACGACCACCATAGTATGCGAACGACAAAATCCCTGGCGATACTTTGTGTCGTTTTCGGCGTTGTCTTGCTCGCGGGCCCGACCTTCGGATTCGTTTCGATTTCCGCGGACCGTGGCGTTTCGGTCGGGACTGCCGACGACGAGGAGGCGTACCTCGGCATCGAGTCGGTCGACACCGTTGTCAACGATCAGAACGATGCCGAAACGGTGCTCGTGATGACGAACAACGCCGACGAGGAGCTGTCGATCGACGCCGACGTGACGATTCGAGGGCCCGGACTCGAGGAGGCGAGCGGCTTCGACGACACGCTTTCGCCGGGCGAGGAGACGACCTACGCGGTGACCTGCGAGCCCGGAGAGGGTGTCGGAGAGACGGACCTCGAGGTCGCGGTCGACTCCGCTAGCGGGACCGGGATCTCGATCGAAGAGCTAGAGCGATCGTTTGCGATCGAGCGTGACTGTTCCAAAGGATCCGATCCGGGATCGCCAGGTGAAACGGAGCCGGGAGCCGGTTTCGACTCGATCTTCGTCGACGACGTCTCTGGGTCCGTGAGTCCGGGAGAGGAACGCCAGCAGGTCGGTTTCACACTCGCGGGGAACCGACGACCCCACAAGGAGATCGAAATCGACCTGAATGATCCGCACGGCGACGGCGTCGACTACACCGAGACGTTCGAGGAGCAGAACCTCGAGGTCGCCGAGGGCAACGGCGACGTCCACGAAAGCGATGGGGCGATCGTCTACGAAGTCGCCCCGCAGGACGGTCACGATGATGAGATCGTTATCGAGGTCGGCAGCTACGCGACGGACGACGACGGCGGACCCTACGAGGTTTCGTTCACTAGGACCGAGACGGAGGAGGTCGGAACGGCGCAGTTCGAGGTCGAGTAACGAGGCTCGCGAGCGTTCGGCCGCTCCACAATGCGAACCCCTTTTCACCACCGACGACAGAACTCGAGCCATGTCGACCGAATCGATTAGCGACCGACGCGAGCATATCCGCTCGATCAGCGTGACGGCGCTGTCAGCGCTGCTCGGCGTCGGTGCGGCGTTCGCCTCGCTGGCGATGGCGGGTGACGTGTCGTCCGTCGAGGCGGCCAGCGCTGCCGCAACCGACACGCGGGGACTGTTGCTCGTTCTGGGGGCGATCCTCGTCCAGTTCGTCCTCTACGACTTCACGGATATCTACGGCGACGACGAGTTCGGCGTGAAACACTACCTGTTCATCACGTTCATGACGTTCTCGTTCTGGTTCGTCGTCCTCGGAATCCTCCTCACGACGGAGGCAATGGGTTAAGATGGCCGACGACAGCATCGCCGTCGTAGACTTAGATCGGTGCCAGCCCGACCGGTGTAGCTACGAGTGCAAAAACTACTGTCCGCCCAACCGCACGGGAAAGGAGTGTATCACGCTCCGGGGCGAGGAGGCCGATCAGGGCCAGCCCGACCAGATACACATCTCCGAGGAGATCTGTCTGGGCGAGACCTGTGGCATCTGCGTCGAGAAGTGTCCGTTCGACGCCATCGAGATCATCAACCTGCCCCAGGAGCTCCAGGACGACCCCGTTCACCGCTACGGCGAGAACGCCTTCTCGCTGTACGGCCTCCCGGCGCCTCAGGAGGGGAAGGTCACGGGGATTCTGGGGCCGAACGGGATCGGGAAGACCACCGCCGTTCGCATCCTCGAGGGCGAACTCCAGCCCAACCTCGGCCGCGACGAGGCCGTCGGCTGGGACGACGTCCTCGAGGCCTACCGCGGGACCGAACTGCAGGACTACATCGCCGACGTCCGCGACGGCGAGGTTACCGTCGCCCGCAAACCCCAGTACGTCGATCAGATCCCGGAGAGCTTCGACGGCAACACCCGCGAGCTGCTCGAGCGAACCGACGAACGTGGGGCACTCGACTCGCTAGTCGAACGCCTCGAGATCGGTCCCGTCATGGACCAGGCGATCGAGGACCTCTCGGGCGGGGAGCTCCAGCGGGTCGCGCTGGCAGCGACGCTGGCGCGGGATACGGACTTTTACTTCCTCGACGAGGTGACGCCCTATCTCGACATCGGCCAGCGCGTTACCGCGGCGCGGCTGATCCGCGAACTCGCCGAGGAGGAGAACCGATCGATGCTGGTCGTCGAGCACGACCTCGCGATCCTGGACCTGCTCGCCGACACCCTCCACGTCGCCTACGGTGAGCCCGGCGCCTACGGTGTCATCACTTCGCCGAAATCGGTCAGAAACGGGATCAACGAGTACCTCTCGGGGTATCTCGACAACGAGAACATGCGGATCCGACAGGACCGCATCGAGTTCGAGGAACACGCCCCCCGGATCGCGTCTCACGGCGACGTGCTGGTCGACTACCCCGACCTCACCAAGAGCTACGGCGACGGCGAGTTCAGCCTCGAGATCGAGGGCGGAGAGATCCACCGCAACGAGGTGCTCGGGATCGTCGGTCCCAACGGGATCGGGAAGTCGACGTTCGCGAAGCTGTTGACGGGCAACCTCGAGCCGACCGCGGGCGACGCCGACCTCGATCTGGATATTTCGTACAAGCCGCAGTACGTCACCATCGACCAGCACATGCGGGTCGACGCCTTCCTCTCCTCCATTACGGACCAGTTCGGCTCCTCGTACTGGAACACCGAGATCGCTCAGCCGCTGCAGTTAGAGCGGATCATGGAACAGAACCTCTCGGATCTCTCCGGCGGTGAGCGCCAGCGGGTCGCCATCGCGGCCTGCCTGTCGGAGTCGGCGGATCTCTACCTGCTCGACGAACCCTCGGCCCACCTCGACGTCGAACAGCGGGTCCAGGCCACCAGCGCCATCCGGCGCTACGCCGAACAGCAGGACGCCACCGTGATGGTCATCGATCACGACATCTACACGATCGACCTGCTGGCCGACCGCTTGATGGTCTTCGAGGGCGAGCCCGCAGTCGAGGGCCACGCCAGCGAGCCCCAGCCGATGCGGGAGGGGATGAACGAGTTCCTCTCGAACCTCGAGATCACGTTCCGGCGGGACGAACGGACCTCGCGTCCGCGGATCAACAAGCCGGAGTCACAGCTCGATCGCGAGCAAAAGCGGGAAGGCGAGTACTACTACTCGCCGTAAGTCGACTCGAGGAGTTACTCGTTGTTCGACTTCGAGAGTACATCGCCGAACTGTTCGTCCTTGCGCGCTCGTAGTTCGTCGAGACGCGACTGGGCGGAGAGGCGGCTCTCGCCGACCGTCGCGCCGACGAGGGCGCCGACCGCCGCACCGGAGCTCGCGGCGTTTTTGTTGAACAGGCCGCCGAGGCCGGCGCCGACGGCGGCGCCGATGGCTGCGTACCGTGCACGACTGAGCGCGAGTTCGAGTTGCTGTTTTACCATACGGATACATCTACACGGAACGGAAATAAACGTGTTCCCGGAGAATCGCAACCACGAACACGTACGGCTCCCTGAACGGCCGTTCAGCGTTTTTCCAGAACCGGGCCGAGGTCGTCAGACTGGACGGCCGTTTCGGACTGATGGATCGAAGACTACTGAGACGGGCTGCTCGAAAACGAGAACGCTTTCTGAGGACGCGAACGGAGTCGTCAGTGCACGTGTCGCTGGCAGCTTCCGCAGAGGTTCTCCTCCTTGATGTCGACCTCGCGGACGGTCGGCGAGAAGTTCATCACGCACCGGTTGTTGTCGCAGTGCTCGAGCCCGTAGGTGTGGCCGATCTCGTGGACGATCTCCTTGCGGACGCGGTTCTCGAAGATCTCGCTCGCGCTCTTGTTCGAGAAGCCGCCGTCGCTCGAGGTCTGCAGGCGGTACGTGGAGACGACGCTGCCGCTGCCGTCGAGGTAGGCAAGCCCGAAGACGTAGTTGCGACGCCGGTAGAACAGGTCGTGGGGCGTAATAGCGATGTTCTTCTCGCCGCGACCGACCCGCTCGGCGAGCTGGATGAACGTCTCCGCGCAGTACTGGTTCCGGCCGGAGTCGTACGCGCCGGTCGGAACCGACTGCGAGTCGTTGACCGTGACGTCGCAGTCGTAGACCGATCGCAACGCGGAGGAGGCGGCCCGCTTGACCTCCGCGGAGACGCTGCCGACCGGCACGATATCGACGAGCATGGCAACTGCTATGATCGCGGGTAGCATAAACGTCCCGCCGTGACCAGTTACCGCGAGAATCGAGCGACGCTCGAGGAATACCTCGCCACCTACGACCGGGCCGTCGAGATCGGGATCGGGCGCCGAACCGATCTGGCAGCGACCCTCGTCGAAGCGGACGTCTCCGTGACGGCAACTGATATTACCCGGCGAGCGGTCCCCGGTGCCGTCGAGTTCATCACCGACGACGTCGTCGATCCCGATCTCGCGGTCTACGAAGGCGCCGACGTGATCTACGCCCGGAACCTGCCCCCGGAGCTCCATCGGCCGACGCTCGAGGTCGCCGAGCGCGTCGGCGCCGACTTCCTGTTTACAACGTTGGGCGGCGACCAGCCCGCGATACCGGTCGAACGGCGGACGGTTCGTGAGGGGACGTTGTACGTTGCCCGCAGTGACGGCGCGCCCCGTTAGAACGCGAAGGAGTTACACGAGTTCGCGAGAGTAGCGGGAACGATGGCCGTCGAATCGCTGCCACCTGCCACCACCATCCTCGCCGTCCTCGGACTGCTCGTTTCGCTCGCGGTCGTCCTGCGAGGGCTGGGATTCCTCCTTCGGATCGCGATCTCCCTGTTCGTCCTTCCGGGCGTCGTCGTCCACGAGTTCGCCCACGCGAGCGCCTGTCGGCTCGTCGGCGTCAGGGTGATCGAGGCCGTCTACTTCCGATTCGGGAACCCGCCGGGGTACGTTCGCCATACCACGCCGGATCGGTACCGCCAGTCGGTCGTGATCAGTGTTGCCCCGTTCCTGCTGAACACGGTCGTCGCGGTCGCCGCGTTCGTCGGCGCCGTCCTCGTCGTCTCCGGGGCCGGGGGAGTTCTGACCGCCTCTCTCGAGTACGCGGTCGTCGCCGGCGTCCTCGGCTGGATCGGGCTTTCGGTCGGGATGGCCGCCTTCCCGAGCACGACCGACGCGCGGACGCTGTGGACTCGCTCCCGACGGGAGTGGCGACGATCACCGGCCGTGTTGCTTGGCCTCCCGGTCGTTGCCCTGCTCTACGTCGTCAACGTGCTCTCGTGGCTCTGGGCCCACGTCCTCTACGCCGTCGGGCTGTTCGTCCTCGCGTTTGTGGCCGTCGACGCGCTCGCGATCTGAACCGTCCGGCTTTATTCCCAGGGGCGCGTTCGTCCCCGTATGAACGCAGACGCAGTCGTCCTGGACATCGACGGCGTGCTCGTCGACGTCGCCGACTCCTACCGCAGAGCGATCGTCGAGGCGATCGAGCACGTCCACGACCGCACGATCCGCAAGGAGGACATCCAGTCGTTCAAAAACGCCGGCGGGTTCAATAACGACTGGGAGCTGACCTACGCGGCCGCCCTCTACGTCCTGGCGACCGGGGAGGGATACCGCGCGTCGATCGACGAGTTTACCGATGGGATCGCAGAGCGCGGCGGGGGGCTCGAAGCCGCCGAGAGTGCCGTCCGCGAGGCGATCGGCGCACGGGCAACCCAGCGCGTAACGGATCAGTGGGATCGCGAGGGGCTCCGGGACGTCTTCCAGCAGCTCTACCTCGGCAGCGAGCTCTACCGGGGTCTCGAGGGCGGCGAGCCTGACCTCGAGACGCGAGGGTTCATCCACGACGAGCCCGTCGTCCTCGAGCCCGAGAACCGGGACCGGCTCCTCGAGAACTACGACGTCGGCGTCCTGACCGGGCGTCCTGCCGCGGAAGCGGAGATCGCCCTCGAGCGGGTCGGCCTCGAGGAGGCGATCCCGCTCGAACACCGCTTTACGATGGACGACTGGGAGGAGGGGAAACCCAACCCACGGGCGCTGACGACCCTCGCGGAGCGGTTCGAGGCCGACGCGATCGTCTTTGTCGGCGACACCCTGGACGACGTGCGGACGGCGACCAACGCGAGCGAGGCCGATCCCGATCGAACGTACCGCGGCGTCGGCGTGCTGACGGGTGGGCTCACCGGCGAGGACGGCCGCCGGGCCTACGAGCGTGAGGACGCCGCGGCCGTCCTCGAGTCGGTCAACGAGCTGCCAGATCTGCTCGAGTAGATCGACGCGATCGGGGAGCGTCGGTCGGTCGAAGCTGGAGCGGCCGGAACCGCGCGGCCTGCAGCTCCCCCCATCTGTTTTTTCCCCGCCTTCGCCGTACTACCCGCAGATTCCGATGTCCGACTTCGCAAGCGGCGACCTTCCCGGCGAGGCGACCTCAGTCTGGCTCGCGAGCACCCGCGAGGACGATCCGGATCCCGACCCGCTCGAGGGCGATCGTAGCGTCGACGTCGCCGTCGTCGGCGCCGGGATCGCCGGCCTCTCGACGGCGATCGAGCTGCGCGAGCGGGACCTGACCGTTGCCGTCCTCGAGCGGGATCGCGTCGCGACGGGGATCACGGGGAAGACGACCGCGAAGCTGACCAGCCAGCACGGGACGATCTACGACCACCTTCGCCGGGAGTTCGGTCCGGCGCAGGCGAGCCGGTACGCCGCCGTCCAGGAGGAGGCGATCGACCGGGTCGAGCGTCGGATCGAGGAGCTGGGGGTCGACTGCGGGTTCGAGCGCCAGCCGTCCTACCTCTACAGCAACGAGCCCGACGAGATCGAACGCGAGGCCGACGCCGCCCGCGCGGCCGGGCTCGAGGCGAGCTACGTCACCTCCGTCCCGCCGTTCGAGCGCGCCCAGGCCGCGGTCCGGTTCGACGACCAGGCCTGGTTCCACCCCCGGAAGTACCTGCTCGCGATCGCCGACGAGCTCCGGGCCGACGACGGCGCGCACCTCCACGAGGAGACTCGCGTGACGAACCTCGAGGACGGGACGCCCTGTTTCGTCCGAACCGGGCGGGGAACCGTTCGGGCGAAACACGTCGTACTCGCGACGGGGTTCCCGATCCGCGACCGGGCGGGGTACTTCGCCCGGATGCACCCGAAACGATCCTACGTCCTCGGGATCCGCCTCGACGGCGACCCCCCAGAAGGAATGTACTACCGCAGCGGCGACCCCTACCGCTCCGTTCGCACCTACCGCGACGACGGGGAGGAGCTGTTGCTGGTCGGCGGCGAGAACCACAAGACGGGCCAGGGCGGTTCGACCGCCGACCGCTACCGTCGGCTCGAGTCGTGGGCCCGCGAGCGATTTCCCGTCGACGAGGTCGCCTACCGGTGGTCAACCCAGGATTACAAACCGGTCGACAAGGTGCCCTTCATCGGCCGCGCGGGCGCCGGAACGGAGAACGTCTCGGTCGCGACCGGCTTTCGCGGCTGGGGGATGACCAACGGCACCGCCGCGGGGCGACTGCTGGCGGCCGACATCGACAGCGAACCGGTACCCGAACTCGACCTGTTCGATCCCCTCCGGCTGACGCCGAAAGCCTCGCTGGGCAAGACCCTCACCGAGAACGCCGACACGACGAGCGAGTTCGTCACCGACTGGTTCCAGACGCTCGTCACGCCGGATCTCACCGCGCTCGAGCCCGGCGAGGCCAAGATCGTCCGGAAGGGCGGGAAGCCGATCGCCTGCGCCAGAGACGAGGACGGCGAGCTCCACGCCGTCTCGGCGGTCTGTACCCACATGTACTGTCTCGTCGAGTGGAACGACGCCGAGGAGAGCTGGGACTGTCCCTGCCACGGCTCGCGGTTCGATCCCGACGGCGAGGTCCTCGAGGGGCCGGCGAACGAGGACCTACCCGCTCGAAAAGGATGAGCTACCGGGCGAGTCCTGTATCCATCCTCGCTCCCGTTCCCGCCTCGAGCCCGGGGTAGTCCGCGACGATCCCGTCGACGCCCGCCGCGGCGAGCTCGTCAAACTGAAGCCAGCTATCGACGGTCCAGACGTTGACCGCACGGCCCTCACCGTGGGCGAGCTCGACGACGTCGAGTGCGGGCTCGCTCGTCGGGAGTCCGTAGTAGGGTTCGCTCGCGAGCGCGGTCCCCGCGACCGCGTTCCGCGGCGGATGGATCGCCTCGCAGTCGTACCGGCGCGCGATCTCGACGCCCGCCTCGAGGTCGCCCCAGACGAGCGGCGCGGCCGCGTAGTCGGCAGCGTTTCGAAGGGCAGCGAGCGCACCCTCACAGAACGAGGAGAAGAGGAGTTCGCCGCCGAAGTCCTCGCAGTCCTCGAGGACGCACTCGACGAACGGCTGCCACAGCTCCCGCCGTCGCTCCCGGTCGTCCTCGGGAAGAGACTCGCCGACACGCAGGTCGGTCGTCCCCGGGTTCTTTAGCTCGACGTTGATCCCGACCGTCTCCGGGACGGCCTCAAGCAGCGCCGACAGCGTCGGGATCGGCTCGTCGGTTCCCAGTACCGACTGCGACTCGAGCGTCTCGAGGGGCGTCTCCCAGACGAGCCCCGAGGCGTCGGTGACGGGGCGTCCGTCCCGGGTCCCCTCGAGGCGCTCGTCGTGAAAGACGACCGGGGTACCGCAGGCGGCGGGCTGGACGTCGATCTCGATCATCGCGGTCGCGTCGCGCTCGGCAGCAGCAACGGCCGCAGCGATCGTGTTCTCGGGGGCGACACCGGCGTAGCCGCGGTGGGCGATGATGTCGGAGGTGCGCATACCGACGCCCACGGCTGCGGCCCCTATCAGTGGTTGGCAGTGCAGTTCGGTCGGTCACTATGCGATTTGCGTTCAGTACAGGCGGAGGCGGTACCACTGCGGTAGTGCCACAAGCGCAGCACCCGCGAGCGACCAGCGGGAGCGAGCGGGTTTTTAGCGTAGATTTTTGGAGTGGAGTGGGACCGATGGTCCCACTGACCATGCGAATAGTGCGAGACCAACGGTCTCGCATACCGTGTGAACGGACGCTGTGCGTCCGTGAACAGAGGGCGCTTCGCGCCCGTGAGCACAAGAGTGGTGAGCGAGCCCTGCGAGCGAACCCGACGAAAAAAGGTACGTGTGCGTAGTTAGCGGATCTGCCTCTTTTTACACCGATCCACGGCGACGACAGCACTCCTAGCGTTCGCCTGCCGGGCCGCCTTTCAATACGCTTCCGAGCGAACCGAGGGCGTATGACGGACACGACCCTGGACGACGTCGAACGGAATCTGGGCCGCGTCGAGGACCTCGAGCAGGAGGAGGCCCTCTCCGTGCTCCAGACCGCAAAGCAGGACCTCGAGGCAATGAGCACCGACGGCGACATCGACGAGGAGCGCCGGCAGGCCCTCGAGGACCGGCTCGATCAGCGGATGCGGGAGATCGAGGAGCGAGACGCCTACGACGGCAACGTCGGCGAGGCGATGAACCCCGAAGATCACGACGCGCCCTGATACCGAGGTGTCAGCTGCCGGGCGAGCGCACTTGGCGCGAGCGACGCCACCACTGAGTATGGCTCGCTACCCCCGTGGAGTGGCACACGTCGGCGTCACCGTTCCGGATATCGAGGCGGCGCTCGAGTGGTACGAGGACGTGCTCGGCTTCGAGACGATCATGGGTCCCGTCGAGGTCGACCACGGCGAGGACCACATCGGGAGGCTCTGTGCGGATGTACTGGGTGAGTTCGACACCGTCTCGATCGCCCACGTCGCGACGGGCAACCAGGTCGCGATCGAGTTCTTCGAGTTCGACGACACCGAGTCGGGTCCCAATCCGGAGCCGTCCGAGGCGGGCTACTTCCACGTCTGTGTCATCGACCCGGAGATCGAGACGCTCGCGGCCGAGATCGACGACAGTGGCGGTGAACACCACACCGACGTCTGGGAGCTGTTCCCCGATCAGCCCTACCGAATGACCTACTGCAAGGACCCCTGGGGCAACATCGTCGAGATTCACACTCACAGCCACGAACGCATCTACAGCAATCAGGGCGACTACTGATCTCGAGCTGGCGCCAGAGAACCCGGCGAGATCGGCCGACCCCCACCGTTTTATTCGGCTGCCGTCCCGAGAGAGACGTATGCGAATCGCACTACTGGGCGGCACCGGCGACATCGGCGAGGGGCTCGCGCTTCGGTTCGCGCGAGATACCGACCACGAGATCCTCATCGGCTCCCGTGATCCCGAGAAGGCCCGCGACGCGGTCGCGGAATACGAAGACGCCCTCGAGGCGATCAGCGCCGAGTCGAGCGTGAAGGGCTTTATCAACGAGATGGCCGCGGACCGAGCCGACGTCGTCGTGCTCTCGGTCCCCCCGTACTACGTCGGGGATACGGTCGAGGCCGTCGCGGACGTCCTCGATGAGGACACCGTGCTGGTGACACCAGCGGTCGGGATGCAGGGCGACGACGACGGGCTCCACTACCACCCACCGAGTGCCGGCAGCGTCACCGAGCTCGTCGCGAAGCGCGCGCCCGACGGCGTTCCCGTGGTCGGGGCCTTCCACAACCTCGCGGCCGGCGCGCTCACGGACCTCGAGCTCGAGTTGGATCTCGACACGCTCGTCGTCGGCGACGATTCGGACGCAAAAGAGCGAGTGATCGCGCTGGCCGAGGAGATCGAGGGACTTCGAGGGCTCGACGTCGGCCCGCTGGCTAACGCGGCCGAAGTGGAAAGCGTCACGCCGCTCGTAATCAACATCGCACGGTACAACGACGACCTCCACGACGTCGGCGTGAAGTTCGACTAGCGGGCGAGCTCTGACTCGGATTCTGACGCTGTCGCGGATTCGGTCTCGAGTTCGGTTCGCGACCACGACGTTTCCAGCGAGCGCAGCGTCTCGAGAAAGCCGTCGGCGTCGACGGGTTTCGTCATCGCATCGTCGATGGGAAGTTCGTCGAGACCGAGCACCCGGTCCTGTGCGGGGTGGCCGGTGAGCACGACCAGGGGTATCTCCTCGATTTCGGGCGTTCCCTCGATCTCGGTCGCGACCTCGTCGCCGTTCAGCCGCGGGAGCTTGAAATCGAGCAAGACGAGATCGGGACGAGGTGCGTCGGCGAACTCTCCACGGCGGTGGAGAAAGTCAAGCGCGTCGCTCCCGTCGTCGACGACGTGGAACGCGTGGTCGATCGGCGTCGCTCGCAACGACTCCTTCGTCAGCCGTACGTCCCCAGGGTTGTCCTCGACAAGTAAGATCTCCAGCGTAGCTGGTAGTCCACCGGCGCCATCCGACATGGACGTAACTGTGAACGCTGTCCCCATCGAGCTACGGCCTGTTATTTCAGGCATTAAAGTACCCTCGGCAATCAGACGACGGCTTCCTGTCACCCGAACCGAGAGAGAAGCAAAGCTCCACGCCCCACTATCGGCGGAAAAACGACGCAAGAAACGTCGGCTGATCGACGGACTACGCGCCGGCGTCCTCGAGGGCGTCCTCGAGGTCCTCGCGCTGGGTGACGCCAACGAAGCGCTCGACGACGCCGTCGTCGTTCTCGATGATCAGGGTCGGCAGCGAGCGAACCTGGTACTCGTTGGCGACGTCCTGCTGTTCGTCGACGTTGACCTTCTCGACATCGAAGCGCCCCTCCCAGTCGTCCTCGAGCTCCTCGAGGATCGGATCCTGGGTCTTGCAGGGGCCACACCAGTCTGCGTAGAAGTCCTTGAGCGTGACGGACATGTGATCAGGGGTACTTGCCACGCGCCGCGCATAAGGGTTTCCCACTCGGGGGTTTGCGCCGATGTCGCGGACGCCGCGGGTCGATCCGCGCCGCCGTCGCGCGATCCAATCGGTGGTCGAGCCCTCGAGCAGCGTCTCCCGCCGACAGCCGACGGAGGTCCGATCGGCGTCGATGCTGCAGTCACCACGGCGCCGATTCGGACCGGGTCGGCCTCGAGGCCGTCTATGGCGGCCGCAAGCGTCCGTTCGACGGGAAACTCGCGAACGCTATAGTAGCCACTGAAAGTCAGTGCGCACCCGATCGCACGACTACTGTGCGATCGGTGTGCAAACCGTTTCAATTGTTACTATAACGCCGCTCGCTCGAACCCGTTCGATCGTCGAAAGCTTTAGTTCAGCCCGACCCGATAGTGTACGTATGGACAGAGGACAGAACTCCGGCGGGCTGATGTCCAGTGCCGGACTCGTCCGGTACTTCGACGCAGAGGACTCGAACGCGATCCGTATCGACCCGAAGACGGTTATCGCCACGGGGATCATGCTGGGCGTGCTCGTCCAGTTGCTGATCTTCGTCTCCTGATCCTCGCCCGCCGTTCTCGACGAGCGTCTCGGTAGCCGTGGCACCAAAGCGCTCGAGACGCCACCGTGACGCGTCGTTTTTGGCCGTCCGCTCCGTACCCGACAGCCATGTCACTGACAGCCGGCGTCGTCGCCGTTCAGGGCAACGTCGACGAACACGCCGACGCGATCGAACGCGCCGCGCGAGCCCACGGACGGGAGGTTACCATCCGCGAGATCCGTGACTCCGGGATCGTCCCCGACTGCGACCTGCTCGCGATACCCGGTGGCGAGTCGACGACGATCTCGCGGCTCGTCCACGGCGAGGGGATCGCCGCCGAGATTCGAGACCACGTCGCCGCCGGGAAGCCCTTGCTTGCGACCTGTGCGGGCCTGATCGTCGCCTCGAGCGACGCGAACGACGACCGCGTCGACGAACTCGAACTGATCGACGCCTCGGTCGAGCGCAACGCCTTCGGGCGACAGAAGGACAGCTTCGAGGCACCCCTCGAGATCGACGGCCTCGAGGAGCCGTTTCCCGCGGTGTTCATCCGTGCGCCCGCCATCGACGACGTCGGCGACACCGACGTACTCGCGCGCTGGGGGGAGCGACCGGTCGCGGTGCGTGACGGTTCCGTCGTCGCGACCGCCTTCCACCCCGAGCTGACCCCCGACAGTCGCCTCCACGGGCTGGCGTTCTTCGAGAACGAGGAGTCGATTGGGCCGGCGCTCGAGGAGCTCGCGTAGGGCCGAGTCGACCGCCGCGATCGTTCGACCGCGCTCGGTCGTGCAAGCATGTGCGACCGAACACGTTTTTCCGCTGCCCCCCGTCGAATCGAACATGAACGCAGCGATCGACGCCGTCCGCGTCGCGGGAACGCCCCAGGGTCCGGTTCCGGTGGTCGTTCTCGAACTCGAGAGCGAAGACGACGTCGTCCCGATCTTCATCGGGTTCAACGAGGCCGTAAGCATCGATCGCGGTCTCGAGGCCGAGGACATCGGGCGGCCGCTGACCCACGACCTGTTGCTCGACGTCATGGAGGAACTCGGCAGCCGGATCGAGCGCGTCGTCGTCAGCGAGATCGAGCCCGGGATGAACGACCGGGGCGGCACCTACATCGCCGACCTCCACCTCCAGACCCCCCGCGGCGAGACGGTGATCGACGCGCGCCCGAGCGACTCGCTCGCGCTCGCCGCCCGGACGAACGCACCGATCGAGGTCACCGAGGACGTCTTCGAGGACGGCCGAGACGACAGGGAGAAGTTCGAGCACCTCGAATCGATCCGTGACGTCTCCGGTGAGTTCTGAATGGACGACACGCTCGAAGCCCTGTTCGCCGTCATCGAGGATCGCAAGGAAACGCTGCCCGAGGACTCATACACCGCGTCGCTGTTCACCCACGAGAAGGGGGAGAACGCGGTGCTCGAGAAACTCGGCGAGGAGAGCACCGAGCTCGTGCTCGCGGCCAAAGACGACGATCGCGAGGAGATCGCCTACGAGGCCGCCGACATCGTCTACCATCTGCTCGTCCTCCTGTCGATGAAGGACATGGACCTCGAGGAGCTCGAGGCCGAACTCGAGGCGCGGCGCTAGACGAACGCCCGACGAGGCCGACGCTTGCAGCCGCCCGGCCCAGATTGATTGTCCCGATCGGTGTGAGGGGGCCTGCATGGCAGTCGAACAGATCGAACACGCCGACGACCACATGCAGGAGTGTATCGACAACTGTCTCGAGGCCGCGCAGGTCTGTGAGTGGTGTGCCGACGCCTGCCTCGACGAGGGCGAGGAGATGGCCCGCTGCGTCCGGCTCTGTCGGGACGTGGCCGACATCGCCTCGCTGCACGCGCGGTTCATGGCCCGCAACTCGAGTTACCACGCGGAACTGGGCGAGCTCTGTGCGGACCTCTGTGAGGAGTGCGCCGAGGAGTGTGAGGGCCACGACCACGACCACTGTCAGGCCTGCGCCGAGATCCTTCCGAACTGCGTCGAGAGCTGCCGCGAGATGGCTTCCAGTTGACGCGAGTCCACGGGAGCGACGCGCCCAGGCAGCTTCCAGTCGAGATCCCCCATCCCTCGTTTTCAACAGATCTCAGCACCGCATTTTCGCATTTCCACGGGGTCTGGAACCGGTTTTCCCGCCCCGATCGCCTCCTGAACCCAGACGATCAGTTTCCGCACGGCGTCCGTTCCCGCGACGTTCGTCGCAACTCGTCGCTCGAGCGGCCGATCTACACCCGACGCCCTGAAGCCCCCGGGTCGCTCGAGGATCCGGAGTTGAAGAACCCGCCGATGGCCCCGGCGATCGCGCTCTCGAGGGCCATGACAAAGGACAGCGCCAGCGCGACGAGGAAGATCCCGAGGCCGGCGAGGCCGCTGATGGCGCCGCCGATCGGGCCGCCGGCCCAGCCGGCGACCCCGACGACGAGCGCGACGAGCACGCCGGCGACGAGCCCGCCGAGGGCGCCGGCGAGCAGCCCGTGCCAGAAGCCGCGTCCGAGCCCGCCGCCGGCGAGGTAGCCGGCGACGAAACCGCCGATCAGTCCAGCGGCGAGCTGGCCGACGCCCGGCAGCGTGAGCCCGACGATCCCCAGAATAGTGATGACGAGAAAGCCGATGACGACGGAGCGCCAGTCTGTCATACCGATCCGTCGGACGCGAGCGGACATAAGCCCTCGGCGTGGATACTGCGGAGGTACGGCTCGTCGGGCCGTCGGACAGTGCCCGCACGATGGCCGCGGGATAACGAACGACCTTTTACGACCGCGGGTTCTAGCTGGAGGCATGATTTTCGAAGACCTTCCGACCACGCCCACGTCGGAAGAGCTGATCGACAAGGCGTTCTCGCGGGCGGCGCGGGCCGGCAAGGCCAAGGGCGGCCTCGAGGCCCAGCAGTCGATGCTCCAGACCGCGGCGAACATCATCTCCGACAATCTGGAAAACGTCGTCACGGCCTGGCCGGACTTCGCCTACGAGGACGACGTCGACCCGTTCTACTACGAGATCGCGGACGCGATCGTCGACGTGGACCGCCTGCGTCAGAGCCTCTCGGAGACGATGTGGGCCAGCCGCAAGGCCCGCGAGATCCACCAGGAGTACCAGCCGAAGCTGCGCAAGACCGACATCGACACCGCGCGCAAACACCGAAAACAGGCGTTCGCCCGGCTCGCGGACATCGTCGAGCAGATCGACGACGAGCTGCTGTACATCAACGAGTCGCGCAACGATCTGCGGGACCTGCCCGAGATCAACCCCGACGAGCCGACGATCGTCGTCGCGGGCTACCCCAACGTCGGGAAGTCGTCGTTCGTCAACGACGTCACGAACGCCCGCGGCGAGACCGCTTCGTACCCGTTCACGACGAAGGGGATCGGGCTGGGTCACTTCGAGCGAGACCACATCCGCTACCAGATCGTCGACACGCCGGGGCTGCTCGACCGCCCGCCGCAAGATCGAAACGAGATCGAGTCACAGGCCGTGAGCGCGATCGAGCACTTGGCCGACTGCATGCTCGTCGTCCTCGACCCCAGCGGCGAGTGTGGCTACCCCCTCGAGTCCCAGCTCGAGCTTCGGGACACCATCGCCGCGCAGTTCGAGAACGTTCCCGTGTTCACGGTCGCGAACAAGGTCGACCGCGCCGAACACTGGACGGCCGACGTCGCCGCTGACTACGAGATGAGCGTCGAGACCGGCGAGAACGTCGAGACCGTTCTCGATGCGGCCGTCGAGGCGATCGGCTACGAACCGGAACTGCCGTTCGAGGAGTAACGAGATGAAGGGACCGGGAATCCTCTGGATGTTACAGACCGCGGCCGGCTTCTCGCTGGCCGGGCCGCTGTTCTTCCTTGCGGCGAACTATCTCTTCGCGGGGCGGTACGCCTGGGGCGTGAGCTTCCTCTTTTTCGGGCTGCTCGTGCTCTACTTCCCGACGTACCTCGTCAACCGAATCGGCGGGCCGCGAGCCTGGGTCCGGCGTCGGCTCGGTCGGGGCGGTGACGACGAGACGGAGGACGACAGCACCGCGGCGGACGGCGGGACCGACGCCGACCGATCGTCCGGTACCGATCGAGGATCGCCGCTCGAGCGGCTCCGGAGCCGCTGAGGGTCAGAAAGCTCGGTCGAGAACGGCGCCCGAAAACGGGACGGGTGACGCTCACTCCTCGACGATGTTGACGTACCTGATCTCGATGTCGACGTCACCGTTGGCGTGTTGCTCGACCCGCTGATTGAGCTCCGAACCCAGTCCGGGGGCGGTCTCCCCGGGCGGTCCGCCGATCGTGACGATCACCCGTTCGGGGCTCTGGATCGGATAGTCCTGGTCCATGAGCACCTCGATCTCGAGGAACTGGTACTGTTCGAACTCCTCCTCGTCGAGTGCGAGTATTACCTCCTCGCGGGCGTTCTCCTCGAAGTTGCCAGCCTGGTACGACGAGTAGGTGATCGCCCCGAGAAACACCGAGAAGACGAGCACGATCACGACGAGTCCGACGACGCGCTTTCGGACCCGCTTTTCGGTCGGACCGAGTTCGAACAGGCTCTCCGGTCGATACCCCAGATACCACAGCGTCAACAGGCCGGCGAGGTTCACCGAGAGCACGTTGACGAACACGAGCGCGGTCGAACCGATCGCGGCCGCGGGCTGGCCCCAGGCGATCGCGATCCCCGCGGCCGCGGCGGGCGGGATCAGCGCCGCCGCGATCATCACGCCGACGAGCGCGACGGAGATTCCCGTCGCGATGCTGACGATCCCCGCGACGCCGGCGCCGAGCGCGACCGCCAGCGAGAGCAGGTCGGGCGCGAGGCGTTCGGAGATCTCGTCGACCTCCGCAAGCTCGAGTCCGGGCGGAACGATGTTCGTAACGTGGACCGACCAAGCGAAGACGGCCGCCGCACCGATCGCGAAGACGATACCGATGAACTGGTAGGTCACGCTCTCGACGAACAGGTCCTCGTCGTCGATCACCGAGCCGACGCTGGCACCGAGCGCCGGACCGATCAGCGGCGCGATCACCATCGAGCCGACGACGACCGCCGGCGAGTCCAGCAGCAGTCCGGCGGTTGCGACGATCGCACTGATGATCGTCATCGTCGAGTAGACGCCGAACGTCGGCGTCAGCGACTCCGCTTCGGTCTGGAGCTCCTGTCTCGAGATCCGATCCGATTCGACGTCGCCCTCCTCGTACTCCTCGCGAAGCGCCTCGAACCGTCGAGAGACGACCGTCTCCGCATCGACGACGACCGTGTACGCGTCCTCCCCGACCCCCGCCTCCTGAAGCTCGTCGAGCACCGGCTCGACGGCCGGCGCCGGCAGCGGAAAGTAGACGACCGCCGTGTAGTCCCGGTCGCTCTCTTCGTCGGTGACGACGTAATCGATCCCTCGATCGTCGAGCGTCTCGAGGATCGTCTGTCGCTTTCCTGTCGGAACCGTCAGCTGTACGAGCCGCACAGCTGGTACGTCGACCCCAGGGGTCATAATTCCGGACGCTTTCGGTATGCTGTCGGTCGGTTTCGCCGCTACGGCGATTGCCGGGTCGCGCATTCGGAGACCGGGGACGAACACCCGGTCGTTCGTGAACTATACCCGTCTCGCGTTCCTCCCGGACGCTATGGCACACCGCGTCACCGTCTCGCTCGACGACGAGACGAAGGCGGCCCTCGAGACGCTCGCCGGCGAGACTGGAAGAGGACAGAGCGAGGTCGTCCGACGCGCGCTGTCGTTTTACGCCGCGAACTTCGAGGCCGCGAGCGGGCGACCGAGCGACAACTTAGAACAGTACTACCAGATGCTCTCTTCCGGCGAGCACGTCCTGCTCGACGTCGACTTCCTGCACGCCTTCCTCGAGCACCTCTATGCGGGTGGCGATCCCGATCCGGCGTTCGTCGAGGCGGCCGACCGGGTCTCGGACTACCACGCAAGGGAGTACGAAGCGCGGTTCGAGGGTATCGGCGAACTCCTCGAGTGGCTCTCCTTCTGTGGCTTTCTCGAGGTCCGTGACGAGGCCAGCGGGGTCTACCACGTCGTCTTCCCGTCGGAGGCGATCCAGTGGTTCATGACCCGCTTTATCGAGCGCAGCACCGCCTCGATGCCGATCGAACTCGAGATCGAGCGCGGCGTCTCGAAGACGATCGTCGCCGAGCGCTCGAGCGGCGAGTAGCCGGCTCTTCATACGAGATCATACTCGATCATACGACAGGCTGCTCGAGCGGTCACGTCGGCGGGGCCGTATGATCCGCGCTCAACAACCCTTATGCTGCTCTCGAAGAGCGGATACTGTGTACACTCACCATGGGTATTGTAGACAGGTTGAAAGCGATCGGACCGGGCGCGCTCGTCGCGGCGGCGTTCGTCGGTCCGGGAACCGTCACGACCGCGAGCGTCATCGGCGCGGAGTACGCCTACGTGCTCGTCTGGACGATCGCCTTCTCGATTCTGGCGACGATGGTCCTCCAGGAGATGAGCGCGCGGCTGGGACTGATCTCCCGCGAGGGGCTGGGCGAGGCGCTCAGAGACGAGTTCTCGAATCCGTTGGCGAAATGGGCGTCGGTCCTGCTCGTCGTCAGCGCGATTGGGATCGGCACGGCGGCGTTCCAGACCGGCAATATCGTCGGCGGCGCGGCCGGCCTCGCGACGATCACCGGCGTCAGCGAGAACGTCTGGGGGCCGTTGATCGGGATCGTCGCGGGCGCCCTGCTCTGGTCGGGCAACTACAAGCTGATCGAGCGCGTGTTTATCGGCCTCGTCGCCGTTATGGGTGGGGCGTTCCTGCTCAACGCGATTATGGTCCGTCCCGACCTCGGCGCGCTCGCCGGCGGCCTCGTCCCGACGATTCCGGAGGGATCGGCGTACCTGATCGCGGGGCTCGTCGGCACCACCGTCGTGGGCTACAACCTGTTCCTGCACGCGAGCACCGTCCAGGAACGCTGGGACGGCCCCGACGACCTCGCGGAGTGTCGAACCGACACGATCGGGATGATCGTCGTCGGCGGGCTGATCACGACGGCGATCGTCGTGACCGCAGCCGCAGTGTTCCCCGAGGGGACCACGATCGCCGACGTCGGCGAGATGGCCGACCAGCTCGAGCCCGTCTTCGGCGGCTACGCGCTGACCTTTTTCGCGATCGGCCTCTTCGCGGCCGGCTTCACGAGCGCGATGAGCGCGCCCCTTGCGGGGGCCTACGCGACGGCCGGCGCGCTCGGCTGGGAGCGCGATCTGAAATCGACCCGGTTCCGGGCGATCTGGGTGACGATCCTCTCCGTCGGGGTCGTCTTCTCGGCGGTCGGCTTCGATCCGGTGCAGGTGATCGTCTTCGCGCAGGTCGCCAACGGCCTCCTGCTGCCGATCATCGCCCTATTCCTCATCTACGCGATGAACAACACCGAACTGCTCGGCGAGTACACGAACAGCACGCTTCAGAACGTCCTCGGTGGGCTCGTCACGCTCGTCGTCGTCGGCATCGGCGTCCAGACGCTCTACGACGTCCTGATCGTCGAGGGCTGGCTCGAGGTGCTGGTCGGCTTCGCCGTCTTCTGAGGCCTTCTTACTTCCATCCATGCACGATACAACTACATCCGACGAACGCACGGACACACGATCAGCAGACGCCGACGCCACCCGGATCGGCGTCGACGTCGGCGGCACCTTCACCGACGTCGCCCTCTCGGTCGACGACCGCCTCGTCACGGCCAAGGTGCCGACGACGACGGACAGACAGCACGTCGGCGTCCTCGAGGGGATCGCGAAGGCTTGCGACGACGCCGACATCGACCCCGGCGAGATCGACGCCTTCGCCCACGCGATGACCGTCTCGGTCAACGCCTTACTCGAGCGCGGCGGCGCGAAGACGGCGCTCGTGACGACCGAGGGGTTCCGGGACGTCCTCGAGATCGGCCGACAGGATCGGCCCGATCTGTACGACCTCGAGACCGAGAAGCCGGAACCGCTCGTTCCCCGGCGACGGCGGTTCGAGATCGACGAGCGCACGACGGCGGCGGGCGTTGAACGCCCGGTTGACCCCGAGGAGGTCCGCGACCTCGCGGCGACCCTGCGCGAACGGGACGTCGAGAGCGTCGCGATCTGTCTGCTCCACGCCTACGCCGACGCCGACAACGAGCGACGAGTCGCCGAGATCCTGCGCGAGGAGCTCGAGGTGCCGGTCTCAGCCTCCCACGAGGTGCTCGCGGAGTTCCGCGAGTTCGAGCGGACCTCGACCACCGCGGTCGACGCCTACGTCCGTCCAGCGATCGACCGCTACGTCGGCCGACTGGTCGACGAGTCCGAGGAGCTCGGGCTACCGGCCCCACAGATCATGCAGGCCAACGGCGGCATCGCCGACCCCGAGACCGTTCGGGAACACGCCGTGACGACGACGCTATCGGGGCCGGCGGCGGGCGTCGTCGGCGCCGCCGCGACCGTCGACGACGCCGACGTCGAGGGGCTCGTCACGTTCGACATGGGCGGCACCTCGAGCGACGTGAGCCTCGTCCGCGAGGGCGAGGCCGAACGAACGACGGACGCCGAGATCGACGGCCTCCCGATCCGAACGCCGATGGTCGACGTCAACACCGTCGGTGCCGGTGGCGGCTCGATCGCCTGGGTCGACGACGGCGGCGCACTCCGCGTCGGCCCCCGATCCGCGGGCGCCGAACCCGGCCCCGTCTGCTACGGGAAGGGCGGCACCGAACCGACCGTCACCGACGCCAACGTCGTGCTGGGCTACATCGGCCCCGACACCGCACTCGGCGGCGAGATGACCCTCGACGTCGAGGCGGCCCGCGACGCGCTCGCCGATCTAGCCGAGGAGGCCGGCCTCGAGGACGCGCTCGAGGCCGCACGGGGAATCTACCGGGTCGCGAACGCGACGATGACCCGCACTATTCGGTCAGTAACCGTCGAACGGGGCCACGATCCCCGCGAGTTCGCGCTGGTCGCCTTCGGCGGCGCAGGCCCGATGCACGCCGCGGCGCTGGCCGACTCGCTGGGCGTCGACCGCGTCGTCGTCCCCCGACCCGGCGGAGTGCTCTCGGCGTTCGGGCTGCTCGCGGCCGACGAGAGCTACGACGCTGCCCGGACCGTCCAGCTCGCTCGCGCGGACGCGGATCCCGATCGGGTCGATGCCGTCTACGACGAGCTCGTCGAGCGCGTGCTCGCGGACGCCTCCGACCCCGACGCCGCGCGGATCGAACGCGCCGCCGACTGCCGGTACGCCGGACAGAGCTTCGAACTCACGGTGCCCGTCGACGACTCCGTCGACCTCGAGGCCGTCACCGAGCGGTTCCACGCTGCCCACGAGCGCGCCTACGGCTACCGAATGGACGAGGCGGTCGAGATCGTCACACTCAGAGCGTCGGCCACCGTCGAGGGCGCCTCGCCGATCGTCCGTCACGAGGGAGGGGGCGATGCCCGTCTCGGTACGCGCGAGGTGTACTTCCCTGACACCGAGGGAGCCCAGACGACGACGGTGTACGGGCGCGACCAGCTTCAGCCGCGAACGACGGTGTACGGCCCTGCGGTGCTCGAGCAGGCCGAGAGCACGACCGTCGTCCCGCCCGGCTGGGCGGGTGACATGCTCGAGGACGGAACCGTCGTCATGACGGGGGATGATTCCCGATGAGCGACACACAAATCGATCCGATCACCCTGGAGGTACTGCGCAACCAGCTCGAAGGCGTCGCCGAGGAGATGGGTCAGACCCTCATCCGAGGCGCGTACTCGCCGAACATCAAGGAACGTCGCGATTGCTCGACGGCGTTGTTCGACGCCGAGGGCCGGATGATCGCCCAGGCCGAGCACATTCCCGTCCACCTGGGCGCGATGCCCGAAGCCGTCGACGCCGTCCGCGAGTACGATCCCGAACCCGGCGACGTGTTCGTCCTCAACGACCCGTTCGCGGGCGGTACCCACTTGCCGGACGTGACGATGGTGTCGCCGATCACTGTCTCGGACGACGTCGTCGGCTACGCGGTCTCGCGGGCCCACCACGCCGACGTCGGCGGGATGACCCCCGGCAGCATGCCGGCGGGCGCCCGCGAGATCTACCAGGAGGGGCTCAGGCTCCCACCCACGAGACTCGTCGAGGGCGGCGAGATTCGCGAGGACGTCCGCGCACTGGTGCTCGCGAACGTTCGCAACCCCCGCGAACGGCGGGCCGACCTCCGGGCGCAGCTGGCGGCGAACGAACGGGCCGCCGAGCGCCTCGAGGCGCTGTTCGACGAACACGGCCGGGAGACCGTCCTCTCGGGGTTCGACGCCGTGATCGACTACTCCGGCGATCGGATGCGCGCCAAGCTTCGTGAACTCCCGGACGGTAGCTACGAGGCGACGGACGTCCTCGAGGGCGACGGCATCACCGACGAGGACGTCGAGATCCGGGCGTCGGTGACGATCGAGGGGGCGTCGGTCGAGGTCGACTTCGCGGGGACCGCGGGTCAGTTGAAAGGGAACCTCAATGCGCCGCTGGCCGTGGCGAAGAGCGCGGTCTACTTCGTCGTCCGTTGCGTTACGGACCCCGAAATTCCGCCGAACGACGGCTGCTACGAGCCCGTCACCGTCGACGCGCCGGAGGGGTCGCTGTTGAATCCGACCCCGCCCGCCGCGGTCGTCGGCGGCAACGTCGAGACCAGTCAGCGGGCGACGGACGTCGTCTTCGCCGCGCTCGCGAAGGCCGCACCCGAGCGCGTCCCCGCCCAGAGCCAGGGGACGATGAACAACCTGACCGTCGGCGCCCGCGACGGCTCCTTCACCTACTACGAGACCATCGGCGGCGGTTTCGGCGCTCGAGCCGACAGCGACGGCATGGACGGCGTCCAGGTCGGGATGACGAACACGCTCAACACGCCCGTCGAATCGATCGAGACGGAGTACCCGTTCCGGGTCGACCGCTACGCCCTGCGACCCGACAGCGGCGGTCGCGGCCGGTTCCGCGGTGGTCTCGGCCTCGAGCGGACGCTCACCGTCGAGACCGACGCGACGGTGTCGTTGCTGACCGAGCGGCGTCGCCACGCGCCACGCGGCGTTGCGGGCGGCGAGGACGGCGTCGTCGGCGAGAATCTGATCGACGGCGATCCCGTCGCCGCCAAGACGACCGTCGACGTCGAGGCTGGGACAACGATCACCGTCCGAACGCCCGGTGGTGGCGGCCACGGCGATCCCGACGAGCGCGATCCGGCTGCGCTCGAGGAGGATCGAGCGGACGGCGCGATTACGGACGGTGAGGAGCCGTGATCGACGACGACGACGACCCAGAACGATCCGTCCGACTCGGGCTGATCGTCCCCTCCTCGAACACGACGGCCGAACCCGAGTTCCGCGAGTTCGCCCCCGGGGGGACGACCGTCCACGCGGCGCGGATGGCCCTCGAGGACGTCACCGTCGACGCGCTCGACGCGATGAGCCACGACGCGGTTCGAGGGGGCGAGCTGCTCGGACACGCCGACGTCGACGCCGTCGCCTACGCCTGTACGACCGGTAGCCTGCTCCACGGTCCCGGGTTCGACGCCGAACTCGAGGCCGACATTAGCGAGGCGGCGGGCGTTCCGGCCGTCGCGACGGCTCGGTCGGTGTGCCGAGCCCTCGAGGCCCTCGGCGCCGAGCGGATCGCCGTCGTCACGCCATACACCGCCGACCTCGACGCGAAGGAACGCGAGTTCCTCGAGGCGACGGGCTTCGAGGTCGTCGCGATCGAGGGTCGGGGGATCGAAGCGAATACAGAAATCGGTGCGCTCGAACCGACGAACGCCCGCAAGCAGGTACTGGAGGTGGTCGACGCCGACCTCGCGGCGTCGATCGACGCCGCGTTCCTCTCGTGTACGAACTACCGCTCGCTCGACGCTGTCGACACGCTCGAGGCCGAACTCGGCGTTCCGGTGATAACGAGCAACGGCGCGACGCTGTGGGATCTCTGTCGCCGCCTCGATATCGCGGTGGAGGCGCCGGGAGCGCTGTTCGCGGAGCCGTCGCGCCACGTATAAACCTCGGCGAGACGACGATCGGGTATGTTCGACACCCGTCCCGACCGCGAGGCCGAGGTGGCCCTCGTCGGCCGCTCGAACGTGGGCAAGTCGACGCTCATGCGCGAGATCACCGGTCACACGTTCGACACCGGCGGTAAACCCGGCGTCACCCGCGAACCCAACCACTTCGACTGGACCGCCGAGGACTTCGTCGTCACCGACCTTCCCGGCTTCGGCTTCATGAGCGGCGTCGACGAGGATCGCCGCGAGCAGATCAAGACCGATATCGTCCGCTACCTCGAGGAGTACGCCGACAACGTTCTCGTGGCCGTCCTCGTCGTCGACGGCAAGAGCGTCATCGACATCATCGACCGCCACTCCGGCCCCGACGAGATCCCCTACGACGTCGAGATGTTCCACTTCCTGCGCGAGCTTGATATTCCGACGGTCGTCGCGGTCAACAAGATGGACAAGGTCGACGACCGCGACGAGCGACTGAACGAGCTCTGTGACCGTCTGGGACTGCTCCCGCCCTGGAAGCAGTGGCAGGAGACGATCGCGCCGATCACCGCCAAGAAGGGGCGGATCGACCCCCTGAACGAGGCCGTTCGCGACCACCTCCACGAGCAGGGCCGGGACGACTTGTTCAAGTTCTTCTAACGATCGGTTGCGCTGCGATCTATCGCGGTCGCGTGCTCGCGACCGCGTCGTCCTCCGACAGACGGTCGATCCGCAGCGCCGAAACGCTGGGTTTTCCGAGCTCTCGTTCGCTTTCGCTCGCGGTCGAGAGCGGTACAGCAGCCTGCCCTCCCCCCGAGTTGCGCGACTCTCGCAGTGCTCGAGCCGCGCGCCCGGCCGCCGGACCCGTCCCCAAGGCGTGTGCTGACTAGTGACGGGGCTGTACCGCGTTTGGGGCTGTCCCGCCGCTTAACCGTCCGATAATAATAGCTCGAGCGACCACCTCCCGGATATGGACGACGATCGAGGGGCCGGTGTCCCGGCCTTCGAGGTGCGGACCACCCGACGCGGACTCTTCGGACTCGGTGCGGCGAGCCTGCTCGCGCTGGTCGGCGCCGGAACGACTGCGGCCAGCGACGGCAGCGACGAGGAGTCGAACGGACGGCTCGTGTTCATCTACGACGATAGCTGGCGCGAGGACTGGGACCAGACGTTCCCGGTTCACCAGGAGGAGGGCGTGCCGGCCTGCTGTGCGGCCGTCACGGAGTACGTCGACACCGGCTGGGGGCTGCTTCCGGAACACCTCCGCGAGATGGAGGCGGAAGGGTGGGAGATCATGTCACACACTGCGAGCCACGGTGTCGTCGGAAACCTCTACCTGACTGCGCCCGCAGAGCCGGACGATCAGCGGCTCTCGTTGAACGCGAGCTTTCTGGCCGACCGCGACGGCGAGCCGATCGTCGTCGGCGACAGCGACGGAACGGTCGAGAACGTGATCGCTGGCGGCGGCGAGGACGACGACGGGTTCTACCTCGAGCTCGAGGAGCCGATCGGCGAGTCGTTCGCGGCCGAGGAGACGTTCGTTCGCTTCACCGACGAGCGGATCCACGAGGAGGTCGTCGGCTCGAAGGCGGAACTCGAGGAGATGGGCGTCGACGTCGACTACTTCGTCTCCCCCTTCGGCCGCAGCGAGGGACTGGTCGAGGAGCTGGTCGAAGAACACTACGCGGGCTTTGCGAACCGCGAGGGGAACGGGCTGAACGGAATCGCCGACATCGACCCGTACGATCTCGGACGAACGAGCATCGACGGCCGGTCCTCGACCGAGTCCGAGATCGAGGCGTTCTACGACCAGGTCGCCGCTGGCGAGTACCTCGGGATCGTCGTCGGCCACAGCCAGTTCGACGAGACGACCGAAGAGCGCGTCCGCTTTGCCATTCAGGAGGCGAAAGCGCGGGACCTCGAGATCGTCACGCTTCGCGAGGCGCTCTCGGACCTCGAGGTCGGACCCGACGAGATGCTGGGGAGCGATGAAGACGGTGAGGAAGACGACGATCAGGACGCCGAGAGCGACGGCGACGGTGAAGCCGACGACGGCGAGGCGGCGACGAACGAGAGCGCGAGCGACTCGAGCGGGAACGGCGCTGGCTCGACCGTTCGGGAGAACGGTCCCGCGATCGCCGCCGGAACGGGGCTGCTCGCGACCGTCGCGGTCGCGGGGCGGGCTGCCCTCCAGCGTCTCAGGGAGTGAACGCGGTCGGGACACCTCCTCGAGGACACTCGCATCGACCCCCGGCAGACGACGGCCGGCGACGGCTTCTTGAACGTGACCGTGGTCGGTACGGACGATGGTCGAACTCGGGCAGGTTGCGATCTGTCGCTACACGGGACGCATCGTCGACGACGGAGAGGCGGGAAAGCCGTTCGACACCACCGACCCGGAACTCGCGAGGGAGGCGGGAATCTACCACGACGACCGCGACTACGCCCCCCTCGAGATCCGCGTCGGCGAGGGGGCGGTCGTTCCGGGCGTCGAGCGGACGCTGCAGGAACTCGAGGCCGACCCCGAGGAGCTGCCCGTCGAGACGACGGTCCGCCTCGAGCCCGACGAGGCGTTCGGCGAGCACGAGGAGGAGTGGGTCGTCGAGTTCCCGCTCGAGGAGATCGACGACTCACCGGCCGAGGGCTCGCTCGAGACCGAGACGCAGGTCCACACCGACGACGGAAAGACCGGCTGGATCACGGCTGTCGACGACGACACCGCCACCGTCGACTTCAACCACGAGCTCGCGGGCGTTCCGGTGGAGATCGAACTCGAGGTGCTCGAGGTGCGCGAGAGCCCGTCACCCGGGGAGTGACGATCGAACAAACTCCGCGTCGTGCCCCGTCGAACGCCTGCGATCCGCGCTACGAGAGCCGCTTTCGCATCCGGAGGCCCGCGAGCGAGACGTCCGCGGTCATCTCGAGTGCGACCGTCTCGTCGGGGTCATACCCCCGAGTACGGTAGAAGTCGATGGCGTTCTTCGAGGCGACGAGAACGAGTTTCGCAAGTCCCCTCTCGCGGGCGATCCCCTCGAGTCGCTCGAGAATCGCCGTTCCGATCCCCTCGCCGACGGCGTCCGGACGAACGTAGACGGCCACGATCTCGGCGGTCGACTCGTCGCGCTCGGCGGGATCGCGATCGAGCCAGCCGAACCCGACGACCCGGCCGTCCCGTTCTGCGACGAGGACGTCGATCCCGGCCTCGCGCTCGCCGATCGGATATCGCTCGGGGTGGACGTTCGCGAGCCAGGCCCGCAGCTCCCGCTCGTCGTAGCCCGCGCCGCGCTCGCGGATCGCCGCGGCGTGAACGTCCGCGATCGTGTCGGCGTCGCCCGGTTTCGCGCGTCGAATCCCGATGCCCGACACGGTCAGGCGACCCGGTTGTGGAACGACTCGCCACGTTTCGCCCGGTCGACGTTCTCCCGGACGAGGTCGCCGACGGCCCGGTAGTAGTCCTCCGAGAAGGCCGCACAGTGAGGTGAGACGATCACGTCCTCCATCCCCCACAGCGGCGACTCCTCTGGCAGCGGTTCGGTCTCGAAGACGTCCAGCGCCGCGCCCGCGATCGACTCGGTCTCGAGGACCTCGATCAACGTCGGTTCGTCGACGACCGGGCCGCGGCCGACGTTGACGAAGTAGGCGTCGTCGGCCATCGCGGCGAAGACGTCGTCGTCGAACATGTGGTGGGTCTCCTCGGTCAGCGGCAGCGTCACGATCACGAAGTCGGCGTCGGCGACGGCCTCGAGCAGGTCCTCGCTCGCGTAGACCGCCTCGAACCCCTCGACGGGGTCGCCCGAGCGGCGAACACCCGTGATCCGAACGCCCAGCGACCCCAATACCTCGGCGACACCGCTGCCGAGCGTTCCCGTACCGACGACGCAGGCGGTCGTCCCCGGCAGCGTGAAGCCGTCGTCCCACTCGGGTTGCTCCCAGCGTCGCTCCTGCTGGTTCGCGACGTGTCGGTGGAGACGTCGGGCGAACGCGAGCAGGTAGCTCGCGACGGTCTCGCCGACCCAGCGGTCGTGGATCCCCGTGCTGTTGGTCAGGAGGACGCCCCGCTCCTCGAACTCCTCGAACGGGAAGCGGTCGACGCCGGCCTGGATCGAGTGAATCCACTCGCACTCGAGGAAGGCGTCGCGGTGCTCGAGGGTGACGACGGCGTCACAGGAGTCGATCTCGTCGTCGCCGATAACGGCGACGTCGACGGGAAGCTCCGAGAGGGAGTCGGCGAGCTCCGACGGCGGAAACACCAGTTCGACCGATTCGTGAACGCCCAGTCGCTCGAGTTCGGGGTGCATGGCCGACCGGTACGAACGACTCGGGGTTCAACTTTGTGTCCCGCTCCCACACGGGAGAAACGACTTTGGAACGAGCTCCCCTCCCGGACCCTCATTCCAGCTCTTCGAGCGCGAGCGGAGACTCCGGAAGCGTCTGTCCGCCGTCGACGACGAGCGACGCGCCGGTGACGTACCCCGCCTCCTCGGAGGCGAGGTAGGCGACCGCGTGTCCGATATCCTCCGGGGTGCCGAGCGTCCCCTTCGGAATCGAAGCGCGCATCCGGTCGAGGTACTCCTCGCCCAGGTCGTCGAGTCCGCCAGTCTGGATATTCCCCGGCAACACCGCGTTGATCGTGATGTCCGCGTCGGCGACTTCCATCGCCGCCGTTCGCATGAATCCCAGCATCGCGGCCTTGCTCGCGCCGTAGTGGGTCCAGCCGGGATAGCCGACCATCGGTCCCGTGATCGAGGAGGTGAGAACGATCCGACCGTACTCCTGCGCTTTCATATGCGGAAGACACGCCTGCACCGACAGGAGCACGCTCTTGACGTTGACGTCGAGGACGTCGTCCCAGTCGTCTGTCGACAGCTCGTCCAGCGGTGCGGAGGGATAGATCCCGGCGTTTGCACACAGGATATCGATCCGACCGTGCTCGTCGACGACGGCCTCCGCGAGCGCATTCGTCTCGTCGGGATCGGTCACGTCGACCGGTACTGCCATCGCCTCGCCCGATAGCTCGCCGGCCGTTTCTCGAGCGGCGTCCTCGTCGATATCGGCGACGACGACCGTCGCTCCCTCGTTCGCGAGTACCTCGGCGATTCCCTTTCCGATGCCGCTCGCTGCGCCCGTAACGATCGCTACCGCATCGTCTCCCGTCATGCGCCTCCGGACCACGAGCAACAACATAAAGCTACGACGCGCCGGAACTCTCGAGGACGTCTCCACCCGGTCGTGAAAGCGAATACGGCAGCTACGGCTGAGGGAAGTAGCGATGGCGGCTCGGGGAAAATCCCTCGTCACAAGGGGCTCAGAGGGGGTAACTCTTCGTCACGGCCGCCACGACCGATCTACGCCGGTCGCACGCAAAAACCCCACGCAACGGACCGCTCGAGCGGGCCGAACACCGGCGGCTCGAACGGAGTCCGGCTCTCGAACGTCCACCGCTTCGTCTACGACCGCCAGTTCTCGAGCTCGCGCAGTTCCTCGACGACGTCCTCGAGCGCCTCCGGCTCGAGTAACCCGCGCTCGGTAGCGACCTCGCTCACGCAGTCGGCGGGCGTGACGTCGAACGTCGGGTTCGCCACGTCGATACCGGCCTCGCCGTCGTACACGGCCGAGCGGTCGCCGGACTCGAGGTTCAGCTCCTCGCGGGTCGAGAGCTTGTCAGTGGCGGCGACGACGGTCACCGGAACGCCCTCCCGTGCAGCGGCGACCGCCAGCGCCCGAGTTCCGGTCTTGTTCACGACCGCGCCGTCGGCCCGGATCGTGTCCGCGCCGACGAGCAGCCGGTCGACGTCCTCGGTCGCGAGCAGGTGCGCCGCGGCCGCGTCGGTGTGCAACGTGACAGGAACCTCGTCGGCCAACGCCTCGGCGACGCCGACGCCTTCCCGTGTGGGTCGGGACTCGGCGATGAACACCCGCGACGGCTCGCCCGCACGGAGCGCCTCGAGGACGGTGCCCGACCGCGACAGCGTCATGGCGCTCCCCTCGAGCATGTCGGCCGCGGTCGCCGCCGCCTCCGCGTCGGCCTCGAGCGCGCGGTCGATCCCTGTGAGGGCGGCCTCGAGGGCGGCGGGTGCGCCGACTGCTTCGTCCCCGCCAGTCGCGTCCGCGTCGGCCATCACCCGGTTCACACGGTTTCGCAGGACCGCCATCGAGGGCCGGGCCTCGAGCAGCCGACGAGCGAGTTCGGCGAGCTCGTCCCACTCCTCGTCGGGGTTGCCCGCGTCCTCGTCAGTGTCACGCTCGGCAACCAACAGTCCGGCGCGATCCCGAAGAACCTCGAGTGCGCGGATCGACAGGTAAGCGGCGCCGTGCTCGCCGTCGGCCGCGATCGAACGAACCGTCGGCGCGACCCGCTCGTAGGCGGACCACAGCTCCGGCACCGTCTCGCGGCCCGAATCGGGGTCGACAACCTCGGTCGGGGGAACCCACTCAGCGGTGTCGTGCTCCTCGCTCAGTTCGACCTCACGGTCCTCGCAGTCGAAGAGATAGGGGTGGACGACCCACTCGCGCTCGAGGTCCGCATCGGTAAACTCGACGGACCGGCCCGAGCGGACGAGCGAGACGGCGTCGTCCTCGAGGCCGGTTTCCTCGTGGATCTCCGTGCTGACCTGGTCGTCCGGCTCCCCTTCGGCAAATCCGGAGATCCCGCCCCACTGCCCTGCGTAGGTGCCGACGGCGTCGCTGCGGTGCAACAGGAGCACGTCGCCGTCGCTGCGGAGGAAAGCGGTGACGACGTGAGAACGGTCGCGGTCGTCGTCTGCGTCGGTAGTCGCGGTCATACCCGACTCGAAGTCGGGAGCCCTGGAGTCGCTTTCGGACCGGACAAACGCTCCGGTGACGGTGCGCTTTTGGCGGCGCTGCCCCACGCTCCGGTATGGAACTGCACGCAGTGGCGGATCTGCCCGAGATCCGGCCCGGCGACGACATCGCCGACCTCGTCGCGGACCGGGCCGCCCTCGGGCCCGGCGACGTGCTCACGGTCGCGAGCACGGTCGTCTCGAAGGCCGAGGGGCGGACGGCGGATCTCGAGGAGTACCCCGTCAGCGGCCGGGCGAAGGAGCTCGCCGAACGAATCGGCGCGATCGCGGGCGAGGAGAAGGATCCCCGGTTCGCCCAGGCCGTCCTCGAGGAAAGCACGGAGCTGCTGATCGAGTGTCCGTTCATGCTCACCGAAACCCGCTTCGGCCACATCTGTGTCAACGCGGGGATCGACCGCTCGAACGTTCCCGACCACGACCTCCTCTTGCTCCCCCGGAAGCCGACGGAAAGCGCCGAGCGCATCCGTTCGGGCCTCGTGGCCCGCGGCCACGAGGACGTCGCCGTGATCGTCACCGACACCTGCGGGCGGCCGTTCCGCCACGGCCAGCGCGGTGTCGCGCTCGGCTGGGCCGGAATATCGGCGAGCCGGGACTGGCGCGGCGAACCAGACCGGGACGGCCGCGAACTCGGCGTCACCGTCCAGTCGGTGGTCGACGAACTCGCGAGCGCCGCGAACCTCGTCACCGGGGAGGGCGCCGACGGCACCCCCGCGGTCGTCGTCCGCGACTGGGCGTTCGGCGACCTCGAGGGAAGCGACGAGCTGTTCAGAGACGTCGAGGACGACCTGGTTCGCCAGGCCCTGCGGACGTGGGAATTCGAACAATGACTGATCACGAGACATCGACGGAGGAGACGACTCGAGGCATCGAACTCACGCCAGAACACGCGCCCGAGCGGATGGGCGAACTCGCCGGCGTCGCGGAGCGCGAGGGGTTCGACGTCGCGTTCGCGAGCAGCCACTACTTCAACCGCGACCCGTTCGTCGCGCTCACGAAGATGGCCGAGGCGACCGAGACGATCGAACTGGGCCCGGGAATCGTCAACCCCTACGACACCCACCCCGTCAAGCTCGCGAGCCGGGCCGCGACGATCGACGAGGTCAGCGACGGCCGCGGGGTCTTCGGGGTCGGCGCGGGCGATCGCTCCGCGCTCTCGAATCTGGGCTACGACCACGAACGGCCGCTGCGGCGGGTGCTCGAGTCGTTCGACGTGGCCCGTGACCTCTGGGCCGGCGAGACGATCACCCACGAGGGGACGTTCACCGCCCGCGACGCCTCGCTCAACCTCGAGCCCCGCGAGCTGCCGGTCTACGTCGGCGCGCAGGGCCCCCACATGCTCCGGATGAGCGCGAAACACGCCGACGGCGTGTTGATCAACGCGGCCCACCCGGACGACCTCGAGTGGGCTTCCGGACAGCTCGAAAAGGGCCTCGATGACCGTCCCGAGGAGTACGGGAGCTTCGAATCGCTCGCGTTCGCCAGCACCAGCGTCGCCGCCGACGAGGACGCAGCCCGCGAGGCGGCTCGACCGCCCGTCGCCTTCATCGTCGGCGGCGCGGCCGATCCCGTTCTCGACCGTCACGACATCGACCGCGAGGCAGCGAGCGAGATCAGCGACGCGGTCGAGAACGGCGAGCTGGGGGAGGCGTTCGAGCACGTGACGCCGCGGATGATCGACCGCTTCTGTATCGCCGGCACGACCGAGACGGTCGCAGACCGCTTCGCGGCCGCCCTCGAGCACGTCGACGGGATCGTCGTCGGCTCACCGCTGGGGCCGGAGCTCGAGGACTCAATCGAGCGGGCGAGCGAGGCGCTCGAGCGCGTCGCGTAGTCCGAAACAGTCGGGCGGTTCTAGCTCGACGTAAAGAGGTCGCCGACGGCGCCCAGCGTCAGGGCGCCGAAGACGCCAAGCGAGAAGACGATCAGCAACGTCCCGACGAGAACGAGCAGCGGGGCGAGCCCGTCGCCCATCGCGACCTCGGTGAAGTACTCGTTCATCTCCCGAACGTTGTCCACGATCACGTTCATCACTACGGCGGAGTCCATAGCTGCGTGTTGTCAGGGATGGTACTTGGGGGTGCCGATCCCGGCACCGAACGGCCGAACTTAACCCATCGCCGATCGTACGCGAGAGCGATGACCGACGACGCGACGCTCTCCTCGTTCACCGGGTCGACGGATCGGGCCGACGACGAACGCGGTCAGGGACGCGAGGAGTCCAACGGAGACCGAACCGATCGGGCGAGCGACGGTGACTCGAGCGAGCACGGAACGGTGCCGTCGACATACGCCTGGGGATCCTACACCTGCCAGCGCTGCGAGACGACCGTCGAGCGCGTCTGGCGCGATGAGGGTACGCTCGTCTGTCCCGGGTGTAAGTCCTGGTGATCGTCGAGGATCCCGAGTGCGGTACTCCCTCCCGAACATTTATATCTCTGTCGCGGTTCTATGAACTTGCAATGGCGAAAGGTACGGTCGCATTCTTCAACGACACGGGCGGTTACGGCTTCATCGAAACTGAGGACGCAGACGAGGACGTGTTCTTCCACATGGAAGACGTCGGTGGCCCCGACCTCGAAGAGGGCCAGGAAGTCGAATTCGAGATCGTAGAAGCCGACAAGGGCCCGCGGGCGAACGACGTCGAACGGCTCTGAGGTGTCACGACGGAGGTATCGTTTTCTGACCGCTACATCCTCGTAGTGACGACGTTCGACTGGGGTCGGCGCTCGAACGTAGGTCCCGACCGCAACCCCGTCAACAAAAAACATATGGTTCTAACTCACCCATAACACACCGATGAGTAGTTTGCGGGTTCCCGACGGAGACCGTCTCGAGCCATGAGCGAGCCGACCCCCCAGTCCGCGGCCGACCGCGCTCCCTCCGAACCGGAACCCCTCCCCGTCTCGACGATCGAGGACCTCTGTACGGACGTCGAGTCGAACGTCTCCCGCGTCATCGTCGGACACGACGACGCGATCGAACACGTGATCACGGCGGTTCTCGGGCGCGGACACGTCCTGCTCGACGACGTCCCGGGCGTCGGCAAGACGATGCTCGCCCGCTCGATCGCCCGCTCGGTCGACTGTACGTTCCGACGGATCCAGTTTACGCCCGATCTTCTGCCCGCGGACGTCACCGGCGTCAACGTCTTCAACCAGAAGAGCCGGGAGTTCGAGTTCAACGCGGGACCGATCTTCGCCAACGTCGTCCTGGGCGACGAGATCAACCGCGCGCCGCCGAAGACCCAGTCGGCGCTGCTCGAGGCGATGGCCGAGGAACAGGTCACCGTCGACGGCGAGACCCGCTCGCTGCCGGATCCCTTTACCGTCATCGCGACCCAGAACGCCGTCGAGCCCAACCAGACCTACGAGCTGCCGTTCGCCGAGATCGACCGCTTCATGAAGAAGCTCAGCCTGGGGTATCCCGACGCCGAGGAGGAAACCGAGCTGCTCGGGCGGGCGGTCGGCCACCACCCGATCGACTCCCTCGAGCCGGTGACCGACCTCGAGACGCTCGTTCGCGCCCGCGAGACCGTCGCCGAGATCCGCGTCGAGGAGCCGGTTCGAGCGTACGCGACGCGGCTGGCGGGCTACACCCGCGAACACGCCCGAATCGGCGTCAGTCCGCGGGCGACGATCTCGTTGCTGCGGGCCGCGCAGGCTCGCGCCGCCCTTGCGGGCCGCGAGTACGTCGTCCCGGACGACGTCCAGATGGAGGCGCCGGTCGTGTTGAGCCACCGGATCAGGACCGAGAGTCGAGACCGGGACGGCGAGTCGGTCGTCGCCGACGCCCTCGAGTACACGACCGTCGAATGAGACTCACGAGTCGCGGCTGGGGAGTCGTCGCGGTCGTCGCGTTCGGAGCCGTGATGAGCTGGCAGTACGGGCCGCGCTCGCTCGACGCCGTCGTCATCCCGCTGGTGGTGGTCGTCGTCGCCGGCGTCCTCACGACAGTCAGGGCGGACAGACCTCGGGTCAGGCGAGCCCCAGTTCCGGAGGGGTTCCTCGGCGAGAACCGAACCGTGACCGTCGGGATCGAAACCGATTCGAGCGTCGCCGCGACCGTCCGCGACGAGATCAGCGACGGGGTCGCCGCAGCGGACCCGAGCGTCGAGACGACCCTCGAGGGCGAGACCGAACTCGAGTACGATCTCACGCTCGAGGAGCGTGGCGAACACCGAATCGGACCGCTGTCGATCGCGGTGCGGGACGTGTTCGGACTCTTCGAGCGACGGTTCGAGTACGAAGAGACGACGACGGTGCTGGCCTATCCACGAGTCTACGACCTCCAGAACGGAACGAGTCGAGACCTCGAGATACTCGCCGGCGTCGCGCGGGAGGCCAACCGCGAGGAGTTCGACCACCTCCGGGAGTACCAGCGCGGCGATCCGCTCCGGGAGGTCCACTGGAAGTCCGCGGCCAAGCGACCGGACGACGAACTCGTCGTCAAGGAGTTCGCCGCCGACGAGACCGTCGGCGCGGCCGCGGTCGCCGCCGAGTGTACCCCCGGCCGAGATGACGAGCTGGCCGCGGCCGTCGCCAGCGTCGCGACCTACCTGCTCGAGTGTGAGGTACGGGTCGGCCTGACCGTCGGAGCCGAGGGACACCCACCGAGCACCGGCCGCCGGCACCACCGGTCGCTGCTCCGATCGCTCGCCGTCCTCGAGGCCGAGGAGCTCGACGAGCAGAGCCGGGCCGAGGCCGACGTCCTGGTCCAGGCGGACGCGAACGGAACGACGGTCGTCGTCGAGGGTCACGAGATCCCGTTCGATCGGCTCCGCGGTGCCGACGGTCGAACGGCTGTTGACAGCCGGAGCGACGGAAACGGATCGTCGAACGCGGACGCGGAGACGGACGGCTCCCCGGGGGTGGCCGCGTGAGCACCGATTCGCGCGGACGAACCGTCGACGTCGACCTCGAGCAATCGGTCGGCGCCGGCCCGTTCCGGCTGCTCGCACTCGCCTGCGTGGCGGCGCTGATCGGCTCGTACGTCTGGGTGTTGCGCGAGGTGACCCAGGTCGTCGGCGGCACCGGATCGCTGCTCGTGCTGGTCGGGACGATGCTCGTCGCGGCGACGGTCCTCGCGCGGGCGATCCGTCCTCGAACGGCGACGGCGGCGGCGATCGTCGTCGTCGTCGTCGGTTTCGCTTACTACCTCGAGGCCACGGGGGTCGGCGTCGACGCTGCGCTCGCCGCAACCGGAACGATCCTCGACGACACCGCCGCGCTCGCGACTGGACTGCCCCTGCTCCGGATGGTCGAGGCGGGACTCTGGACGCTCGGGTTCGCACCCGGCCCCGCCTTCCTCTCGTGGTATCTCGCCGTGCGCGGTCGCTACGCACTCGCCGTCGTCCCCGGAGGCCTCGCACTGTTGTTCCTCGTGCTGACCGGCGACGCCGGGACGACGATCACCCTGATCGGTACCGCCTCCGGGATCGGCGCCGTCGGCTTCGGCGAGCTCGAGCGCCGCGGCGGCTCGGTCGCCCAGGCCGACCTGCTCGCGGTGGTGTTCGCGGCGATGATCGTTCTCTCGCTGTCGGTCACGATCCTTCCCGGCGAGGACGAGGGAGCGACGTTCTCCGGCGGCGGGGACGGCACACTCGAGGGGACGATCGACACCGCCGACGAGCGCTCCGGAATCAGCGGCCAGGTCGACCTCTCCCCGGAGGTCCGGTTCACGGTCGACTCCCAGGAGCAGTCGTACTGGCGAACCGGCGTCTACGATCGCTTCGCGGGTGACGAGTGGGTCCGCTCGGGCTCCCTCGATGAGTACGACGGCTCGATCGACGGGCCGCCGGGCGATCACGAGACGGTCAGCCAGCGCGTGACCGCACAGACCGAACTGGGCGTGCTCCCCGGCGCGGCCCAGCAGATCGAGCTCGAGGGGCCACCCGTGAGACACGCCGAGGTCTCGGCCCACGGCCAGCCCCAGCCGGCCGACACGCTCGTCGAAGGCGACGAGTACGCCGTCGAGAGCGCCATCGTCGATCCCGACCCCGACGAGCTCCGGGCGGCGGGGACCGACTACCCCGACGACGTGATCGACGACAACGACTACCTCCAGCTCCCGGAGGACACCTCGAGTGAGTTCGAGGAGTACACCGCCGAGGTGACCGCGGAGGCGGAGACGAACTACGACGCCGCCGTCGCGGTCGAGCAGTACCTCCGCTCGTCGAAGGGGTACTCCCTCGACGTCGACCAGCCCGCGGGCAACGTCGCCGAAGAGTTCCTCTTCGAGATGGACGAGGGGTACTGCGTCTACTTCGCGACGTCGATGGTTCAGATGCTGCGGGCCGAGGAGATTCCCGCCCGGTACGCGACGGGCTACACCAGCGGCCAGGAGATCGACGACGGCGAGTACGTCGTGCGGGGACTGGACGCCCACGCCTGGGTCGAGGTCTACTTCCCCGACCACGGCTGGGTCGCCTTCGAGCCGACGCCGGGTGACGCCCGCGAGGACGAGCACAACGACCGCCTCGAGGAGGCTCGCGAGGACGGCCACGACGACGTCGACATCGAGGAGAGCGAGGACGTTCCGATCTCCGACGACGAGGACGAGGAGGAAGAGAGCGACGGCGAGGAGCCGAACGAGTCCGACGACGAGGAGCCGAACGAGTCCGACGACGGCCAGGCCGATGACGACGGTCCCGACGACACGGAACCCGACGACACGGAGCCCGGCGACGCGGACGACGGCACGAGCGCGAACGGCGGAAGCGGCGACGGGTTCGATCCGCAGGAGGTCGTGACGATCACCCGCGAACAGCTTGCGATCGGGCTCCTCGCGCTGATCGGGCTGGCTGCAGGGGTTCGACGAACCGGCGCGAGCCGACGGGCCCGTCGGGAGTTCCGCCTCTACTGGCACGGTCGACGCGGCGATCCCGACGAGGACGCCCGGCGAGCCTACCGCCGGCTCGAGCGACTCCTAGCCCGCGAGTACCGTCCGCGGCGCCGCGGCGAGTCGAGCCGACAGTATCTTTCGGCGCTGTCCGCGGCGGAGTCGCTGGACCCGCGTGCAGAGCGGGTCGCGCGCTGTTACGAGCGGGCGACCTACGGCGGTGGCGTCGATCGGGAGGCGGCCGACGAGGCGATCGCGACCGTCGACGATCTGGCTCGAGAGCGACTCCCGCTCCTCGACCGATTTTAAAAAGACCGCCCGACGAGGCGCGGGTCCCGATAGTGTTTAATATGCCCATTCCGTACTTTCGATCGTAATGTCGGAAGTCTGCTCGACGTGCGGGCTGCCCGAAGAGCTTTGCGTCTGTGAGGACGTAGCCAAGGGACAACAGCAACTCAACATCCGCATTGACGAGCGCAGATACGGAAAAGAGGTAACGATCGTCGAAGGATTCGATCCGAAGGACGTCGACCTGGACAGTCTCTCGTCGGATCTCAAATCGAAGTTCGCCTGCGGGGGGACCGTCGAGGACGGCCAGATCGAACTCCAAGGCAACCACACCGGTCGCATCGAGGACTTCCTTCGGGACCGCGGCTTCAACGTCGCCTGATCCAGCCCGCGATGCTCTGAAACGACTTCCGAACCCCACGACTCGCGTACCGCGTCTCTCAGAGACGGTATCGATCTTTTTCGACGCGAACGTCACGAGCCGGCGGCTTGACTCTCTCGCGACCGAGACGCCGAACCGAACTCAGAACGGCGACTCCGGGGACTCGGCGTCCGCAGTGTCGTCGAAGTCGCCGCGGGTGAGCCCGTACTTCATCCCGTACTTCTCGAGTCCGCCGGCCATGCTCTCGACGCGGGCGTCGGCGGTTCCTTCGTAGGAGCTGATGAGCTGAGCCGCCTGGACGCTCGCCTTCCCGTGTGGACAGACGGTGACGATGTGGTCCGCTCCCTCGAGTTCCTCGATCCGTGCTGAGAGCTGTTGAAACGGGAGATTCTCGCTGCCCGGGATCCGACTGTGCGCGAAGCTGTGCTCGTCGCGGATGTCGACGATCCGGACGTCCGTCTCGTCCTCGAGTAACTCACGTACCTCCGCCGTCGAAATTTCGCCGTCCATTGCTCCGGGGTTGGAACGCCGCTCGAATAAGCGCCACGGGTTCCGGCACCGATCCGCAGTCAGAGCAGCCCGTCTTCCTTCGCGAGCAACAGCGCGGTCAGCGTCGAGTCGTTGGCCGGCTGTTCGCGGGCGTGCTCGAGAGCCTCGCCGATCGGCACCGTCGTCACCTCGAGGAACTCGTTGTTGTCGAGTTCGCGCTCGCCGGGCTCGAGTCCTTCGGCGTAGACGACCGCTCGGTCGTGACGGAGCACGCCTGTCGCGACGGCGTACTCCTGGAGGAGTGCGGTGCTCGAGGGCCGAAAGCCGGTCTCCTCTTCGAGTTCGCGGGCGGCCGCGGTCGTATAGGACTCGCCGTCCTCGACGATCCCCGCGGGAAGCTCAAGGTGTGTCTCGCGGATCGTCGGACGGTACTGCTCGACGAACAGCAGGTGGTCCTGCCCGTTCCCGTCGTCCTCGAGGACGTCGGCGTCGACCCGGGCGACCACGACGACCGCGGGCGGGAGGTCGGCCCAGTAGTACTGCTTCTCGGTGCCGTCGGGCTGGCGGAGCCGGTCGTAGCCGCCCTCGTACCAGGGAGTGTCGTACTCGGTCACTTCCTCCAGGTGCTCCCAGTCGTCGATGTCGGTCATGAAAGACGGCTGCGTGCTCGAGGGGGGAATAGATACCGTCTCCGCGCTCGCGGACGTCGTCAGTCCTCGAGGAGGTCGCGGTAGAGCCGTCCGAACGCCTGGCGGCGAAGCGTCGCGACGGCGGCTTCCTGCTCGTCCTGGAACGTCGCCGCGACGGCCTCGTCGGCTGGCCCGGCGTGCCAGACGACGCGGTCGACGCGCTCGTGGCCGACCTCGGTCACCTCGCCGTCGTAGCGCTCGCGCCACTCCTCGTACTCCTCGCGGGAGCCGACCCGCACCTCGAGTAAGCTCGCGAACAGCGCGTCGCGGGCGGTTTCGACGACGTCGCCGTCGACGCGCTCGTCGTACTCTTCGCGGTCGAACGCCATCGCCTTCGCGACCTCGCGGACGACCGTCTGTGCTGCCGGGCCGGCCGACTCGTAGCGTTCGCGCGCTTCCGCGGGCGACTCGAACGTGAACGTTCCCGTCGTCTCCATACGGAGATCCTCGCAGGTCCGGCAGTTACGCGTTTTCGTTTCCGTTCTCGGTCCCGGGCTCCGCCCCGCCGTCGGCGGTGCCGTCGGTTCCGTCTGCCATCTGCTCGGTCAGCTCCCGGGCCTCCCGGAGTACCTGCTCCGCCTCGGCCGTCATCGACCCACGACCCGGCTGACGACTCTGGCGGGCAAGGTCCCCCTCGAGCCCCCCCGGCCGGCCGTGATCGGCGTGGTCGTGGTCGTCAAACTCGGGCGTCTCGACGGTCTCGGCGTGCTCGCTGACGATTTCGCCGAGTTCCTCGGGACTGCAGTCGCCCCACTCGGGGGCGTGGTCCTCGAGCCAGGCCTCGTGATCCGGCCGTCCCAGCGAGGCGGTGACGGCGAGGTGGTTCGCGAGGTGGACCGCGTCGACCTCTTCGGTCTCACAGACCGGACAGCGGTATCCCATACCCATCGGTACGGCCGTGGATCCTAAAACCTCCCCGCTCCCGTATACCGGTCACGCGAGCTTTCGTACCATGACAATCGCGTCCTCGTCGTCGTAGTACCCCGGCACCCGCCGGAGCGGTTCGAAGCCAAACTTCCGGTAGAGCCGCTTGGCCGCGTCGTTCGACTCCCGAACCTCGAGTTTGATCGAGTCAGCGCCGTGGGAAAGGAGAACAGCGACGATACGCGACAGCAACGCGGAGCCGACGCCGCTTCCTCGGCGTTCGGGGCGGACGGCAATATCCTTGACGTGGCCGCGGTTGCGGCCGTACTGGCGGTTCACGTCGGCGACGACGTACCCCGCTACCGCGCCGAGGGCATCGACAGCGACCAGGAAGCCGGGTTCGTCGAGAAAGCGCTCGAACGCGTCGTAGGGCCACGGTTGAGGAAACGACTCGCGCTCGATGCGAACGACCGCGAGCAGATCCGCCCGCTCCGCGGGCCGAATCGAGTACTCCTCGTCGGAGGCCGGGGCCGACGTCGTCACACTCGGTCTACCTCCTCGAGTACCAAAAGCCCTCCCGCTCAGACTCGCTCGAGGCGGTCGATCTCCTCATTCGACCAGTCGTAGAACCGCCTGTCGGTCTCCTCGAGGGCCTCGATGCACTCGTTGTGCCGGCGGCGAGCGTCGTCGACGAGCGGATCGTCGGGATTGGCCTGGATCCACTCCCGTAGCTCCGCCAGCGCCTCTGGGGAGTAGGTGTCCATCCGATCCTGCTGTTCGAGGATCTCGACCTTGCGTCCCTCCTGGCGCATCGTTCGCACGAGCGACCAGGTCGCCAGACCCCAGAAGGCGGCCAGCGTGAAGACGAGCATCCCGATCACTTCGGCGGTCAGCACCATCAGTCGTCACCTCCGGTCACGTCCGCAGCGTCGGGACCGCCGCCGCGACCCTCGAGGACAGACATGACCCCGTAGCCGATGATCGGGAACAGCACGATGACGAGCATCCCGCCGATCATCTCCGGCGAGCCGAAGTCCTCCCAGGCGAAGTAGGCCATGATGAAGATCATCACCGCCGGGATGACGTACTTGATGACCGGATCCCACCACTTGCCGACGTAGATCCCCGCATTGCGGTTGACCGCCAGCAGGCGGAGTCGCTCCGGGCCGAGGACCCAGCCGATGACCCCAATGATAGCCAGGGTCGCGAGCGGGAGCCCCCAGTTGCCGAAGACGAAGTCGAGGTAGTCGAGGATATCGACGGAGTACGCACTCGGGATTCCGAGCAACCAGATCAGTCCGCAGACCCCGAGTACCGTCTGCTTCCGGCTGTACTTCGTCTCCTCGGTGAGCGTCGTAACGCTGACCTCGGTGATGACGACCCCCGACGTGAAGGTCGCCAGGAAGAACCCGAGGAAAAACAGGACCGCGACGAGCCCGCCGAGCGGAATCTCCGGAAATACCTGGACGAGCGAGACGAAGGCGAGCCCCGCGCCGGCGTCGGGTTCGACGCCGACCGCGAAGACGACGGGGAAGATCGCCAGCGCCGCGAGGATCCCGATGCTCGATTCGCCTATTGCGGTGAAGACGCCACCGCCGAGTGGGACGTCGTCGTACTCCCGAAGGTAGCTCCCGACCGTCAGAGCGATTCCCCAGCCCAGTCCCGTCGAGAACAGCGCCTGACCGAGCGCGGCGATCCACGTCGACCCCTCGAACAGATATCCCCACTGGACGCCGAAGGTAAAGGCGATCCCCTCGCTCGCACCCGGAAGTGTGAGGCCCCGGATCGTCATGATTGCGAGCGCGATCACCAGTGCCGGTACGGCGTAGACGACGAGCCGTTCGACGCCCTGTCGGATGCCGAGCAAAAGCACCGCCGCGACCGTGCCCATCACGACGGTGTGGAGTCCGATCATCAGGGCCGAATTCGCGAAGAACGCGTCCATGAACGCCTCGGCCTCGAACCCGGTTGCGGTAAACGTAAACAACAGCGAGTGCACCGCGTAGTACAGCGTCCACCCGATCAGCGGCGAGTAGTACGACATCAGCGCGATGTTGACGAGCAGAACGATCACGCCGAGTCCGACCAGCCCGCCTCGCCCGAGGACGTCTCGGAAGGCGCCGATGACACCTTTATTCGTGTAGCGACCGAGTGCGACCTCGGCCATCAGTCCGGGTACCGCTAGCAGGAACAACAGGACGAGAAAGGCGAGAACGAACGCTCCGCCCCCGTTCTCGCCCATTACGTACGGAAACCGCCAGATGTTCCCAGCGCCGACCATGGCACCAATCATTGCCATCAGGAAGCCGAATCGCGTCCCCCACTCCGCTCGAGCTGTCTTGGCGTCTGCCATGCTGTGTTCCTCCGCAGGTGTCTACCTCAAGCAGGATTATATGTGTTATGTGGCAGCACGGGTCTGGCGAACGACCGATCGAATCTCAACCGATCAGACGACCTGATAGCCGCCGTCGACGTGGAGCAGTTCGCCCGTAACGTAGCCGGCGTCGTCACACGCCAGAAAGAGCGCGGCGCCGGCGATATCCGCCGGCGTTCCGGCCCTGGCGAGCGGAACCGGCTTGACGGTGTCTTCTTGCGCGACCGCGCGACGTTGGTCCTCAGTCAGTCCCTCGAGAAACTCCGTGGCGATTTTTCCGGGAACGATCGCGTTCGCCCGGATTCCGTCGGCGGCGAGTTCGAGTGCCGTACTACGCGTGAGCATCCGAATGGCCGCTTTCGTCGCTTCGTACGGGGCAAGGTTTGGCTGTGCGAACCGCCCGCTGATCGACGCCGTGTTGATTATACAGCCGTCCGCCTCGCGATCACGCATGTCGGTGGCAGCCGCCTGCGTCCCGAAGAACGTCCCCCGAACATTGACGTCGAACAGCCGATCGAATGCCTCGGGGGTCCACTCGTCGAGGGAGCGGTTCTCGATCACGGCGGCGTTGTTGACCATCACGTCGACACCCCCGAACTCGCGAGCTGCTTCGACTGCAGTCGTCAGATCAGCCGGCTGCGAAACGTCCGTCTCGACGTACTCGGCCTCCCCACCCGCCTCGCGGATCGCCAGATGGGTTGGCGTCTCTGCGTCGACGTCTTTCGGCGCCTCCCGCAGGTCGGCGTTCAGCACTGTCGCACCCGCATCCCCGAACCGGCGCGCGATCGCGCGTCCGATACCGGAGCTTCCACCAGTAACGAGAACCGTCGTTCCGTCGAAATCGTACGTTGGCGTCGGCATACACTCCATTGATCGATACGACGGAAGTGCATTTCAGTTCGAGTAGGAACGGGCCCGTACACCAGCGCCATGAGAAAGAAGCGGTTACTCCTCGTCTTCCTCGTCGTCGATCGACGTTTCGGGCTGTTCGTCCTCGGTACCGCCGTACTGCGTCTCGTCGTCGGTTTCGTTTTCGGTCTCGTCCGTCATGGTGTTACTCTGCAGAAATCGTATCCATCTCGAAGGACTCGGTCAGTTCCGTCAGCTCGTCGAGGGCCTCCTGCTCCTCTCGAAGGTTCTCCTCGAGGAGGTCGGCCGCCTCGTCCATCCCGAGCTGATCCGCGAGCGGGATGAGGTTCCCGTAGGCCGCGATCTCGTAGTGTTCTGTCTTCTCCGCGGCGGCCATGCTATGGTAGTCGAGTACCTCCTGGGAGGGATCCTCGGCGGTAAACTCCTCGTACTCCTGGATTAGTCCCTTGATGCCCTCACACTCCTCCTTCTCGGGTGCCTCGCCGAAAATCTCGAACACTTCCTCGAGACGGTCGATCTGCCCCTCTGTCTCTTCGCGGTGTTCGGCGAACGCCGAGGAGATCTCCTCGCGTTCGGTGTTCTCCTCGAGGTCCTCGAGCGCGTCGAGCAGTTCGTGCTCGGCGTGATAGATGTCCTCGAGACCGTGTTCGAACAGCTTCTGAATGGTTTCGACTGTCATCGTTCCGACAGCGTCTCCGCCGGCCGAAAGAAAAAGCCGACTCCCTGCGAGGGCAGGCGGTAGTCGAACTCGAAGTCGGACCGATCGCCCGGATCGAGGAGCGTACGAGCAGGTTCTGAAATCGAGTTTTCTCCGGCTCGAGGTCCTCGTTCCGGCCCGGGTCGGCCAGTTCCTCAGCGATTCCATACTTATCGGCCAAATTCGCCTACTCTCCCTCTCACACGACGACCCGAGAAACCGTTTTTCCTGTCGCCTCTGGTGGGATCGGGGTCCGAATCAACGCCGATCGAAAGTATCGGGCGTTCGAACGCAGGATTCGGATCGAGTGCACCGTTCGATCGGTACTGGCGTATCGTTGCCGGCGTCGGTCCGCCACGCGGCCAACCGTCGGACGGTCCGAGATAGCGGCACCATTATCCGAGACAAGTGAGCACGGGTATCCTTTGCGGCTGAAGCGCCACTTATTCGTTCGGACCCCTAACAGCTGTCCATGGCACACGCCCCGGACTGCAAACCGGAACCAACCGACGACGACGATGATTCGGACGACTCACATCTCGACGGAATCGAAGAGGGAGCCGGTTGCACAGAGATCTGGGAGCACCTCGCCGAAAAGCGAGACGAATGAGCATCGGGTGTCGCCAAAACCTCGTTCTTTTTGCTTTCACAGCCCGTCTACTTCCATATGACTGACGATCACCGTCGGAATCAGACCGACGGCTCTATCGAGCCCGTCCCCACCGACCGGGAGTCTCCGGTTGGTACACCCGTCATCCGGGGTGACGAGTCGGTCGCCGGGCCACACGCTCAGGAAGCCGTCCAGTTCGATCCCGACGATCCCGACCGCCTTGCCGACGCCGCCGAGACCGTTCGGCAGTTCGCAAGCGGCGACACGAACGATGACCACCTGTACATGCTTCGCGGTGCTGCCGCCTGTGCTGCGCTCGTTCGCGGCGAGGGATCGTACAAGGCCGCGGCCGAGCGGACCGGGGGGAACGCGACGGTTTCGTTCATCCGCAAGTGGGCTCGCGTTCACGACCTACCACGATCCGTCCGCAAACAGGTCGCACTCGGCCGCATCGCGCCGACGGCGGCCAAGCATATCGCTCGCGTCGGGGGCGAGGCTCGACTGCTTCTCGCCTGGGCCACACTCGACGGCGACCTCACCGTCCGAGAGGTTCGCAGCGTCGCTAGCGCCATCAACGACGGAACACCGGTCGAGCACGCGCTCAGAGAGTACGATGTCGAACTCGGCCGGATCGAGGTTGCCCTCTCTCCCGATAGCTACCGGGACCTTCGACGCCGCGCATCGATCGAAGACGTCGCTCCCGGGGAGCTCGTTACGGCCGCGCTCGAGGAGTACTTCGACTAAGGGCCCACGCTGTCACAAACAGAGAAAGAAACGTTTAACCGGTACTCGCCGATAGTACAGAACAGAGGGCCGGTAGCTCAGTTTGGCAGAGCGTCTGGCTTTTAACCAGACGGTCGCGTGTTCAAATCGCGCCCGGCCCGTATTCTCGCCGCGAGCAAATTCGCGAGCGGCGAGCATCGGAACCGACACGATTTGAAGTAGACGAGTCGCAGCCCGTGAGCGAGCGCAGCGAGCGCAGCTGGAATCTCTCGGCGTAGTTCATAATCGTGCCCGGCCCGCTTTCCTGTCACAAATGAACCCACAAGCGACAGGTAATGAAATCCATACGAGTTGGATAGCAACGTGACGTCACCGCAATCACACGCTCAAAATACACTCGGCGCCTTCCTGCCGGAGCGGTTCGACTACCGGTGGTGTGATGACCTGGGTCTGAAACAGCCGTCTGTTCGAGACCGAGTGATCGCTCTGTGGGTTGTACGTTGTGGTAATCACCACGCTCGAGAGCTGATCTGTGAGTGACGACCCGTCCGTCAGCTGGTCGAGTCGCTCACCAGGTAGAAGCAAGCCAAGGGCCGGATTTGAACCGGCGGTGGGCGGCTCTGCAGGCCGCTGCGTTCGGCCGGACTCTGCCACCTTGGCGCGGTTCTCTGTTGTCACTGCGGTCGTTTAAACATAGCGGTACGGACCGGTCTCATGAGAGCACTCGAGCACACTGCTCGTATTACCCACGGAAACGATGGCGATAACAGTTGCACTGTGAAAGTACGGAAAGCCCACACAGCCGTTGCTGTGCGGGCTTAGAGAGTATGA